>DAOUKP010000018.1:0-204251 GCA_034421195.1 Dehalococcoidia bacterium | reverse complement strand
ATCTAATAGCGAGAATGCGCGGGATGCCCACGATCAAGGGGCTGGTCAGGCGGTTGAACAACAACCCTGCGCTGTGCGAACTGTGCGGCTTCGACGTCATCGACTACATGGGGAATCTCCCCGTGTATCACATCCCGTCCCGAAGGACATTCGGGCGGGTATTCAAAGAGCTTCAGCAGCCCAAATGCGTGGAGCTGCTCGAGGAGTGCATGGCGGAACTCACGTGCCGCCAGTTCGACTTCGTGCCCGACCTGGGCAGAAGCGTCGCGATAGATTCAACAACAATAAAGACCTACTCAAATCGCTGGAAAGACACGGACCCGCAGGCTTCTTTGGGCTTCAAGCACAGCGTGAAGTCAGAGAGCGGATCGGAGTTGGTGCTCGGTTACAAGTACCATGTAATCTCCGACACCCGCGGCTACTTCATCGCTGGCATCGTCACGACTGGCGACACCGGCGACTCTCCGATGCTTCCCAAGGTGGTGGAGAAAGCCAGGGAGATGCTGGGCGACAGGTTCGCCCCTGAGTCCGTCTCGGCGGACAAGGCATACGACTCCAATGCGAACCATGCATTCCTGCACTCGGAGGATATAGCACCCCTGATACCGTTGAAGAAGAAGTCAAGTAGCAAGCTTCGGCGCGGCAAGTACACCGACGACGGGGTTCCGGTGTGCTACGGGATAGAGATGGAATACGTCTGCACGGACATAAAGACCGGCAGGCATCTGTATCGCTGTCCTGTGGAGAACCATATCCCCGAGGGGCAGATGCTGCCGTGCCCCGGAGAGGTAGAGGTGGACCCCGAGGAGGACATCCGCCTGTTCGGCGGTAAAATCCGCAGGGGAAGCCCTGAGTGGGACGAGGGCTATGAAGGGCGCCACGGCGTCGAAAGACTGTTCGCCTGGTGGAAGATAGGCTGCGCCCTAGAGGGGCATTACTTCCGTGGGAAGGCGAACGTAGAGCTGCACACACTGCTGACGGCGCTGGCGTACCAGGCGCGTCAGATAGCGCGGCTGAGAGGAGTGGTGGTGGATAAGGCCGCCTAGGACACGGCGGCTCTCAGATCTACATATTTGCCCATTTTTCAGGAGTCGAAGGGCTTCTGAAGGTGCTGTGCGTCCGCTTTTAATGCGGTTGCTGTATAATCCGGCGAAAGGCGCTGTAACAGGCCCATTTTGGCAATCGGAGCGCCATTTGGCCTATTGAGACTAGCGGGCAGTCTCAATAATTGTCGGCTACCCCATCGACTCCGGCGCGAAAGCGCCCATGATCGGTATTTTGCCCAGCCCTAGCACGAATGTTCAGCATAATATCCACAGATGCACAATGTAAAACTAGGATGTGTTGACATTTGAAGCACAGGTCCACTTCAAGCTCGAAAAGCCCTCTCACCTGTCATTCTGAACGCCTTTCCCTTGTCATTCCGAACGCAGTGAGGAATCTCAACTCGTTGAATGCAAACCTATTTTCGACTTTAGATTTCTCGCTCCGCTCGAAATGACAAACGAAACTAAAGTCATCGGCGAAATGTCAAAGACGATTTCACAAATAGACTCAGGACGCCAAAATCGTCATTCCCGCGAAGCATGTCCTCGACCCCGATCGGGGAGCGGGAATCCGGAGGGGTGAGCAGGACAAATATCCTCCCCATCCTATCCATCGATGTTAGCCCCCGCGCGTCCGCCGGTGCGCGAGCGCGCTGATTATCTCCAGACCCACTCGGTTCGCAACCTCCGCCGTAATCGCCGCTGGACCCTCGTAGTGCGGCGCGACCTCCACTATGTCAGCCCCCACAAGCTCGACCGAAGACACGATTGTTCGCACCGCCTTCAGCAGCTGCGCCGATGTCATGCCGCCCGGTTCCGGCGTGCCCGTCGCGGGCGCGAACGCCGGATCCAGCACATCTATATCGACAGACAGGTATATCACCTCCGGCCCGTCCAGCGCCTCGCTGATCGCATCCTCCAGCACCGCCTCGAAGCCCCGCTCCACGACTTCCGCCATCAGGTGCCATCGCATGCCCTGTTCCTGCATCCAGTCGAACAGCGGCTTATCCGGCCAGTACCCTCGCAGCCCGATCTGTACGAAGTTGCGCCCGGGAATCGCCCCGGATTCCAGCAGGCGGCGCATCGGACTGCCGTGCGCGATGAGCACCCCGCCATAGCCCGACTCCCCCGTGTCTGCGTGCGCGTCGAAGTGAATCATGCCCACCCTGCCGTACCCGTGATGCTGCGCCACAGCCGTCGCCGCAGGCAGCGTTATCGAGTGGTCGCCCCCCAGCACAAGCGGAATCGCGCCCGTCTGAAGCGCCTGCATCGTCTTCATCCGCACCGCCTCGTGGCTCAGCTCAAGCGAGCTTGGCGGGCAGTTCGCGTCCCCGAAATCAACAACCTTTATCTCCTGCGTCGGATAAAGCTCGTACTCCATATGATAGAAGGTGTCGTTCGGGCTGCCGGAGTACCCCGCCTGCCTGATGGCGCGCGGACCGAACCGAGCTCCCGGGCGGTTCACCACCCCCATATCCACCGGCGCGCCTATCACGGCGACATCGGCTTGCATCTCCGCAAGCTCCTCCTGCGAAAGCGCAAGCGGCGAGTGGATGTATGTCGGTATCCCCAGAAAGGCAGGCTGTCGGTCCGGTCCTCGAAGGTCGGGCATTATTGTCTCCTTTGATTGCTTAAGAGGTGGGCATAATGCCGTTCATCTTATCCCTGCCCCCTCTGGGGGAAGGTTAGGAAGGGGGATATGACGAATTATGCCCAGCGTTGGAGTGCTTACACCATATTAATTTTAATTGAAAAATGACCGAACTGACATGATGGACAGTATAAAGGCGCATCAAAGTCCCTTCCCCCTTGATGGAGGAAGGCTAGGATGGGGGTGAAACTTTGTCCGTCAGCCCTTCGTGCCCTTAGCGGATAACTCCCGCTGACAACCGAATACTATCCTTTCCATCCTGTTAGCCTCGTTCGTCCTGAGCTTGTCGAAGGGATGGGGGTGAAACGAACTATGCCCATCCCCACCATTGCGCCCGGCAGTGGGACTTTCATTATTCCGCCCGCCAAACTATAATCGCCATAATCTGCAATCGGTCAACGGGCAGGGCTATGTTATCGCATAAAGTCCACCCAAGTTCAAAAACTCTACCACACAACAATCTGCGAGGTATTGCATGGATTCCCAGGAAGCATTTCTGAAGGCGTGGGGCAGCTACCCGACAGGCGTTTCGGTCGTTACCTCGATAGAGCCGGACGGCAGCGTGCATGGCATGGCTGCCAACGGCATCAACTCGGTGTCTCTCGATCCGCTGCTTGTCCTTGTCTGTGTCGGCCACGAGCGCAACTCCTACCCGCTCATCAAGGAAGCGGGGCGCTTCGCCATCAACATTCTCGGTCAAGAGCAGCAGGCGATAGCCCGCTACTACGCCGGCCCAGCCGAGGCGCGCAGCGCAGACTCCGACCCGGGCATTACCTTCACCGAAAGCGGCGCCGCATTCATCGATGGCAGCATCGCCTCAATGGACTGCCGCACAGTCAGCGAGCATGTGGAAGGCGACCATACGGTATTCATCGGCGCCGTTGAGCGCATCGACGTGAACGACGGTGAGGCGCTCGCATACTGCCAGGGCAAGTTCGGCCGCATCGTAATGGATGGGTAGTGTTGATTAACGCGGGCAAGTGCCTGCCTTCGCAGGGTAGGTAAAGTCCCCTCTCCCAGAGGGAGAGGGTTAGGGTGAGGGCAAAAGTCCCTTCCCCCTCGACGGGGGAAGGTTAGGATGGGGGTGAAGCAAATGTCCCCCAGCATTGAGCAATGAGCTACACACTTTCCGACCTAGACGCCATGAGCCTCGAAGAGGCAAACGCGCTTCCCTTCGAGCAGCGAGACGCCCTTCTCGATCTGATTATCGCGGACGGACGCAAGCAGACCACGACGCTGCAATCCCACCGCACCGGTCTGTACGGCGACTACTTCGAGGAAGATTTGCTGCGGATGCTCAAAGTTCGCGCAATAAAGGTTTACGTCAGAGGCACTACCGAGTCCGATTTCGCCGGCGAGGTCATCGGCGACACCGACGAAGAGCAGTACCGCGCCGCGTTCCGCCATGTGCAGGCGTCCCTTGACGCCGCCGGAACGAGCTTCAGCCGCGTTACCACCCTCGTCATCTTCCTTACCGAAATGAGCAACTGGCCGCTCCTCAACGAAGTCTATCGCGAATTCATACCCAATCCGCCGTGCAGAGCCGTCATCGGCACCACAAGACTAGCACAGCCACCCCTACGAATCGAAATCGTCAACTGCATCGCCTACCGCGTTGCGGCGTAGCCTTGGTTTCCCTTCCCCCTTGATGGGGGAAGGTCAGGATGGGGGTGATTAGATTCCCCACATTCCCTTATAATCGTGGAGAAGGGACGTTGGCGGCCTATGCGCTGAAGATAGCCAATTTCCCGCACAGGGACTGCCGAAATCCATTCCGTCACATCTGTCCTAGGAGAATAAACATGCCCAACCCCAAAATGGAATTCGGCTATCATCCCCCCTCAGGAGACAGGGGCTTCGAGACCATACGCCCCCGCGAGTTTCTATCCGACCTGCACAACGCCCTCGATGTCGCATCCCAGCACTTCCGCTCCCTCTGGATTTCCGACCACTTTTCCTATGACGACGAGTTCCGTATGGAGTGCTGGACCCACCTGACATGGGTCGCCGCGAGATACCCGGGCCCCAAGCTTGGAACCATCGTGATGTGCAACTCCTTCAGGCAGCCGTCATTGATGGCAAAGATGGCGGCGAGTCTTCAATGGATGAGTTCAGGACGGCTTATCCTGGGCTACGGCGCCGGCTGGTTCGAGCCGGAGTACACCCGATACGGCTTCGACTACCCATCACCGGGACAGCGCGTCGAGATGCTCGAAGAGGGCGTTCAGATAATGAAAGCCATGTGGCAAGACGCGCCCGCCAACTTCCAGGGCAAGCACTACCGCATCGAAGACGCCTACTGCGAGCCGCGCCCCAATCCGCCGCCCGTCCTGATGATTGGCGGCGCGGGCGAAAGGCGCACCCTACGAGTAGTGGCACGCCACGCCGACTGGTGGAACGATCTCGTGCGCCCCGCAGACCAACTCCAGCACAAGCTGAACGTCCTACGGCAGCACTGCGAAGCTGAGGACCGCGACTTCTCCGACATACGAAAGACCCTCAGCGTCCGCCTCTTCATCGACAAGTCGCACCGCAAGGCGCTGGAGATGGCAGGCGACCGCATCCACGGCGACCAGCCGGCAGTTGCAGGCGATCCTGTTGCAGTGCGCGAGCAGCTATCTCAGTTCGCCGAACTGGGCTTCGACTTCTCGATCCTCACCTTCCCGCGCTTCCAGGACCTCGAAGATCTGAAACTCTTCGTAAACGAAGTCCAGCCCCACTTCAGTTGAGAGATAAAACCCCTTCCCCCTCGATGGGGGAAGGTTGGGATGGGGGAGACGCCAAAGACATAAGCAAGAGTTAGATCCCGCTACCCACCAAGATATTCAAAACTCGCAGAAAGATTCTCAAACACATCCTCATGCGGCGGAATCTCCATGATCGCCGGTCCCGCATAACCCTTGTCCCGCAGCGCCTTTAACTGCCGTCGGCAGTCCACATCGCCCGCATCCACCGTCGGAATCGCCTCGCCGCCGCGCGTCTGCTTGAAGTGGATAGTCTTGATCATGTCCACTCGCAGCGCCTCAACCTCGCCAACCGGATCGCTGCCCGCGTCAATGCGGAGCTGGTTCGTCGGGTCCGGGCACAGCCCAAGCATCATGCCCTCCCCTCCCGGCAAAGCATCTCTCACCGCCCCCACCAGCATCGCAAGGCTGCGTATCGGCTGCCCTGAATTCTCCATCGACAGCGTAATCCCACGCCCGGCTGCCTCCAGCACCAGCGCAGAAATGCTCATCGCACTTGCGGGAATATCCTCAGGCGTCTCCCACAGCGAATCGAAGCGAGCCGGATCCACCATCCGCAGGTGCGGCGCATCCGGCGACACCGCAACAGCGGCATCCAGCATCGACTGGAACAGCGCCGACTTCGGCTGCGCCTCCTCCGACAGGCACGGATACGCCACCGCCAGGTTGAACGACATATCTGGATGCCGCGCAACCAGCTCCTTCAAGTTGGCGATGTTCGGCCGCCAGTCGTCCCCCTCTCCCGTCTCGCAATCTCCGAGGCAAGTCTGCCGCAGTTCGACATGCACCGCTCCCCGCTCCGCCGCCTGTCCCACCAGCGACTCTATGCTCTCGCTCTCAAGATGCCCACGCCACGAATTGGTTATTGCTCCAAGTTTCATCGGGAGTTCCTTTGGCATTTTCGATTAGTCGTCCTATCGGTCTGACGCCGCGTCAATTCGGCGGATGAAGCGGGAATCGGCAATGTCTATTCGACCCGCAATCGGCGCAGTTCGGCTTCCATGTCCGCCATGCGGGCCTCGGCCGCTTCCGCGCGATTTTCGGCAGATTGCCTTGCGGCGCGCTCCTCTTCCGCTCGACCTTCGGCTGCCAGACGACCTAAGTGCTCTTCTTCCTGGTTGAGAAGCCAGAGGTTTGACGCAGGGTCCCAGAATTGCAGTTCGCCCTCTATCCACCACAAGTCCAGGTTCAGGGCCTCGCTGTGAGACCATATCCGTCCATCGCCTTCATCGCGTATATCGAATGGATGATATTTTCCGTCTGCCAAATAATCCCCTGCCAGCGGCTCGCCGTAGAAATCCCCGCCGGTCGAGTCGAAACGCCAATACTCGGATACCCCAAGATCAGCGTACAGTTCCCGCTTCCTGCCCAAGTCAGCGTCCGACGTGCTCTTAGACGCTATTTCCAAGACGAAGTCGGGCGCTTTGCCCACTTCCCACAGCAGATAGACGTTATTGCGCTCTATCGACTCGATAGATTCCGGAGGCAAGTTTAGTACGACATAGCAGTCCGGAGACACCGAACGACGTGGATTGCCTTCGATGTAGTAGATGAATGTGTTGCCATTCACTCTCGCGCCGGAGATTCCCTTGTAGTGAACCTCTAGTTTTCCGACGACTCTGCGATAAATCGGCGCTTGGAACTCTCCGTCTGGCAATGGCATGCCGTCCGTCTCAGGATAGAAAATGGCAGTTCCCGTAGTCATGCATCCTCCTTGCTCACCCCGATTGTATCACGTGCGGCGGAAGCAATCGCAAACTCGCGTTATTCGCGCGGGTTTAGCCAGAGGCGGTTGCTGTCGCAATCGACTACCCCTCTGCGGGCGGTGCTTCGTCGGACAGCAGGTCCTCCATGAGGTTTATGCTGCGTGCAAATGTCGATACTGCCACGAGTGCGATGAGCACCAGTGGCGCACTGTACGCGGTGGTGTCGCCCGTCTCCCTGAGGACCCATATCCCCAGCCCGAAGCGCGTCATGCTGGAGCCAACCAGCGAGACAAACTGCCCGAAAGTTATCGCGTAGAACGCTCGCGCGCCGGAGAAGACGGCCATACTTGCTTACGTCCCTTCTCTAAAGCAAGCCCGCGCAGACTCAGGATTCGTACTTCCTCCCGAGTTCCTCCTCCCAGCGCAGGTAGTTCATCATGTCCGCAAAGCCGCGATCCGTACCCGCAGGCACCACATCCGCGGGCGTTGACATCACGCCCGAAAGCCCCTGCTCCACTTCGCGTCCCGCCTGCCGCCACGCCCGCATCCCG
The DNA here is from genome assembly GCA_034421195.1 of Dehalococcoidia bacterium. Classification (GTDB taxonomy): domain Bacteria; phylum Chloroflexota; class Dehalococcoidia; order Lucifugimonadales; family JADFKI01; genus Bin90. The sequence goes on along the minus strand of DAOUKP010000018.1, from coordinate 196,553 downwards.
CCTTCCACCACGGCCACATCAGCATACCCTTCATCGGCGAGCGTCGCCCCCGCGAACGTTGAGGTAACGCCGTCAGCGCATGTAACGACCATAGGCGCTGCCTTGTCCGGTGCCACATCCGCAATCTGCGCTTCCAGCCAGCCCCGCGGCACCCAGCGCGAGCCGGGGATGTGCGCCTCCGCGAACTGCTGGCTTGTGCCCACGAATACGATGGTCGCTTCGGATGCGGGCGACTCATCCGCTTTCCGGATGTATGCCGCTGCCCCTTTACTCGTTTCTACCAAGACTGTGGACGCGCCGGAAACGGATGGAACATCGGACGGCGCAAGCATTCGGACTTTGCCCTGCGCTTCCGCCAGACCAAGCGGCTGTGCCTGGGAATGTCCCTGCTCCAGAGAGTTCCCTGCGCGCTCCCATTCCCCTGTGCCGCCATGCACCGCGTAAACATGCTCATGTCCCATCTGCCGATACCACGACGCGGTGATGGCTGCGCGCGCACGACCGTCGCAGCAGAAGACGACGGGGCAGTTCTTCACCACTGCAACCTCGTCCGACCTCTGCACCGCCTGACCTCCCGCGAACCAGCGGAAGCCGGGAATGTGTCCCGCCGCATACTCCTGCTCCGTCCGCACATCCACCAGATACACCGTCTCATCCGACCGCCGCGCCATCAGCGCCTGCAAGCCGTCAGCGTCCAGATACTGCACGCCGTCCTCCTCCACAAGCCGGTCCGCGTATGCTTCGGCAGCGGCAATCCCTTCCTCAGACAGGTCAGGCAGTTCGAGGCGATCCGCGCCCGCTTCCAGCGCGTAGCCCGCAAGCGACCATCCCGCCGTGCCGTTCTTCAGCCCCACCACATTGGGCAATCCCATGCGCTGCAACACGCGCGTCCCGATTATGCTGCGCGTCCGCCCCGCGCAATTGATAACCACAGTGGCATCGTCGCTCATGTCCTTCGTAATATCCGTGATTCGCAGCGCAAGCTCCGCGCCCGGCACGCTGCGTCCGCCCGGTATGCAAAGGCGCTGGTACTCCTCTGGAGTGCGCGTGTCCAGTATGACAATCTCTTCGCCGCTCTCGATGCGCTCGTTAAGCTCCACCGCGTCAATCTCCGGCACATGATGCACGACCTCGACCTTCTCCCCGAAGTCCTTGCTCGGCACATTCACGCCCCACTCGGTCGGGTATTCCTGCGTAACCCAGCGGTTGATGCCCCCGTCCAGCACCGACACATCCGAGTAACCAAGCCCCTCCAGCGTGGCGGCGGCAAGCGTCGCTCTGCGAGCATCGTCGTCGCACAGCACCACGGGCGTCGCGGCATGCGGCACGGCGTCCCCCATCTGCGACTCCAGGTCCCGGCGCGGTATCAGGCTCGCGCCCGGTATGTGGGCGTTGTTATACTCGCCCGTCTCGCGCACATCTATCAGCGCGAACGGTGAGCTGCCCTTCAGCAGGCCGTCAAGAGATTGCGGGGAGATTGTTGTGGACACTTTATTTCACCTTAGCATTTAGCAGTATTTAGCGTATTCCTTAAGACTGACTTGATAATTTATCCTTGAGATCACGGCTCGCCTCTTAATCGGCGCAACTCGGCTTCCAAATCGGCGAGGCGCGCTTCCGCAGCTTCCCGCGCCATACGCTCCTCATCAGCGCGCGCCTCGGCAAATTCTCGCGCGACACGCTCTTCATCTTGCGCCGCTTGCCATTCCTCCGGAGTGAGCAGAAAATCTCCGCCCACAGGGTCCCGAAAGCGCAACTCACCCTCATCCCACCACAACTCCAAGCCCAACGCCTCGCTGTATCCCCAGCTCCGTCCGTCAGACTCGCTCAATATCTCCAACGGCACGTATTCGCCATCCACTAGCGTATCCCCGGCAAGCGGAGCATCATGAAACTCCCCACCCGTTGGGTCAAAGCGCCAGTACTCCCCAACTCCAAGCTCCGCATAGCCCTCTCGCTTCACCGTGTAGTCTCGCCTTCCGGTGCTGCGAGAACCCACTTCCAGTACGAACGCGGGTGGCTTGCCTACCTCGCTTATCACATATCCGTTGCGGCGAATAATTCTTCTGGGGTCAACACCGTCCACGAACACGCTGTCGGGCACGAAGTCTCCGCTGTCGTTGGCGTCCCGGCGCAGGTATCCGTCTCCGCATACCAGAACATCGCTGCGGCTGGCGAAGTGCGCGCGCAGAGTGCCGTCAATCGTGCTGAGGCTGTCTCGCTGTAACATATCGTGCTTCCTAGGCGGGTCGGGAAGCGGTTCTATGTCCCAGTAGTCGTCGGCTTGGGGCTGCGCGAGTGTGCTTCGAGTGGCCATTTTCAGACTCTCCGTGAATGTGTCTCACCGAAATCACCATAAACTACATCCGGAATTCGTTCCTGCTTTCAGACGATAAACTAAGGTGTGTTGACATTTCGATATTTCAGCTCGTCATTTCCGTGCCCTCTCCCGTCATTCCCGCGCCCTCTCCCGTCATTCCCGCGCAGGCGGGAATCCAGTGGCTCTTGGACAGCTTAAATGATGCGAAATCGGCTATATTTTACGACTCTGGATTCCCGTTTTCACGAGAATGACGCAAATGTCAACAGAACCTAGCAGTTGCTGAACTTCGTCGTCGCGAAGTGCTTGATCTCGCCCGTCTCCAGGTTGAAGCTGCTGCGCTCCAGCCCCCGCAGGTCGTTCCCATAGACGTGGACCTCCACCGTCGGGCGGTCCGTGTAATTGTCCATCTGGTGAATCTCGTCCACATCCGGAATCAGCAGCGATATGTCGCCCGGCGTAACCAGCGTCTCGCGGTCTCTCTCAAGCACCGCGTGGTCCTCGCTCTCGCGGTCATCCACCCGGCGGAAGCGCGTCTCCGTGATGCCGTTGCCCACCACGCCGATCATGCCCCATGTACGATGGTCGTGCGGTCCGATATGATCCCCAGGTCCCCACACGACCGATGTAACCAGCAAGCCGTTGTCCCCGTAGTGAAGCAGGTAAGTGCCGTGATTCCTCCCCGGCATCGGTATGCTGTACTCTTCAGGTATCGCGTCCGGACTGTTGATAAGCCGCTCAAGGTGAGCCGAGCCTCGGTCGAACAATGTCTCCTGGTCCGGCTGCTCATCGACCAGTTGCGACATCTCATGCACGAACTCTTCAAGTGCGTATGTAAGGGTAGTGGTCATAGTGTGAAACACCTCCTGTGAATTACGACTAGCATAGCGAAGGCAGCCGCTTTAGACAAGCGGCAAACTGATGTGGATGGGTAGGATGGATAGGATAAAGGTTAGGTGCTATAGTGCATGCACATCTGACATTAAACGGAAGGCTGAGCGATGGCGACCTCCATACAATTATCGTCTGAAGACGAAAGACGTCTTGAATTTCTGGCATCGCAGACTGGACGTAGCAAAAATCTCTTTCTGCAAGAGATAGTCGAACGCGGCTTGGAAGACATTGAAGATTATTACATGGCGATGGAAGTCCTTGAGCGTGTTCGCAATGGTGAAGAGCAGGTGTACACTGCGGCAGAAGTAAGGAAAAACCTTGGGCTGGACGATTGAGTACACGAATTCGGCTCGGACGCAGTTGAGAAGATTGGATAGAAACATGGCGCGGCGCATCGTAGATTACTTGGATCGGCGTGTCGCAAAGTTGGATAATCCCCGTGGCTTGGGTTCGGCGCTGACAGGCCCTTTAGGTGGGTTGTGGCGTTATCGAGTGGGAGACTGCCGAGTAGTTTGCGATATTCAGGACGATAATTTAGTTGTGTTGGTAGTAAGAGTGGGAAGACGCGATAGCATATATCGATGATTGTAGAGGGCAAGCCTGTCAAGTATCAGACGTGACCCGATACACCGCCGTCTCCCCGTTATCGAACACCTTCTCCAGCACGCCGCCCAGTCCGTCCTCGAACTTCTCCATCCCCTCCTGAAAGTATATGCGCTCCAGATGCCCCAGATACACATACCTTACGCCGTACTTCCGCATCACCTCCAGCGCCAACTCAGCATCGTCCGTCGAGTAAATCGTCTGCACATCGCGGATCCGCCGCCCCACCTCGTAGGCATAGCCCGCGCGCTGCTGCTCCTGGTGCCACTGCCACCCGATGACGCTCGGCAGCCCTGTGTACATCGACACGCGCCCGCCCCATCGGTATGACGGCGTCACCGCTTCCAGCACGACCGGCGAGCCTGCCACATTCTGTTGCAGCCACCGGATGCCCTCATAGTCCGCCGCGAGATAGATTAAGTCGCCCGAATGCTCCCGAAACGCTACACCCTCCATAAATGCCACGCCATTCAGCGTTAGCGGCGTAACATACCCGCCGAACCTGTCGCGTAGCCTGTCCTGCGTCCCCAGCACCGGATATATCGCCGCGCCCAGCATCAGCACGACAAGCGCGACCTTCCATCCCCGCCTGATGTACGCGACACGCGGCAGGAAGCTCCGCTGCGTCCTGAACAGCCGCCACAGCAGGTACGCCGACACAATGCCAAGCATCACCCACACTTGCAGGTAGAACTTGAAGATGCTGTTCAGCCTGTCTATATCCCCTTCTACCCGCAGAAAATCCAGCCCCACAACCAGCGACAGCGACACCAGCGCCAGCATCAGCACAAAGCCAAGCTGCGCCCCATCCGGCCTTTCCCTCAGCAGCACGCCCACACCAATCGCGGCGAGCAGCACCGCCAGCGCGAACACGAACGGCACAGTGCTTCCCACTACCCCCGTAAACCACGCCGTCAGCGCCAGCCCAACCACCAGCGCGCCAATAATCACAGCGACCAGCCATCCAACGCTGACCGATGCATCATCCTCGCCATCCAGCACATCATACAGGTTGCCGAACCTGCGCCGTAGCGCGGCGAATTGCCCGCGTGCGCCATCCGCAAGCTCATCCACCGCGAATGTCCCAATGATGAACACGAACAGACCCGAAATCGCGAGGAACTGCCAGAGCGCCGTAGTATTCGTCGTAGATTCCACGCTGTTGTAGAAAGTCTCGCCCGCAATGTGATACGGCAGAAACGCGATAAACCCCACAACAACCATGAACGCCGTCTTCACGCCCGCCCTGATTAGCGCCGTCACACCCAGCCCGCCGTGCGCCAGAATCTCCGCGAAAGCAATCGCCGCCGCCGCCACGATGACGTATGTCGGCAAGTCCCACGTATTCAGCAACGCAAGCGACCCAACCGCAACCCCAAGCACCGCAAGCCGCAACACCTCCCAAGGTACAGACTCAACCCTCGAAAGGCCGGGGTAGAGTCCCTTCCCCCTTGATGGGGGAAGGTTAGGATGGGGGTGAAGCACCCAATACTCATCCTTACCGATTCCGGATGGAATCAAGCGCTTGCCTCGCCTCGACGCCCCCAGCACAACCGCCAGCGACAGCCCAATCGCAAGCACCGTGAACGGTATCGCCATCATGTGCGCGTGCAGGTCCGCGAACAGGAATGTGAAGAACGGAAACTCCGTTATCTCATGCCCCGGCGGGTCCGGCGGCATCATCCTACTGCTCCGCCAGAAGTCGAACTCCCCGAACACCCCGCCGGTCAGTACATTCTTGACGCCTTCCCCCACCTGAATCGCACCGTCTAGGTTCCCCAGAATTGCCACGAATGCCACTCCCACCAAGCCCATGAGCACGGGCGACCATCGCGGCGCGCCGCCAAGAATGCCCATGCCCTCGTCCAGCCGGAGTCCCGCAGACCTCACGAGGTTATAGACTATACTGTGTATGCCTCCCACAGTAAGCGCGAAGAATGTCGGCACCGCCAGATTGAAAGCCACAACCGGCTCAATCCCGGTCGCCCTGATGAACATCGCCGTCAGGAACTGCCCCCAGTAGTAGTAGTTCAGGTATCCGCCCCCGAACCACGGGTCGTATGGCGGCATAATCGTCGAGCGCAGCACGGCGTTGAGGTACGCGAAGTCCATCGGCTTCTCGCCTCCGCGATACGGATGCCACAGGTCCGGGTTAGCCATCCGCACCAGCACGAACACTAGGAACGCCGCAATGAATATCAGTTCCGCAATTACAATCGTGGCCCAGCGCCGTCTGGCGAAATCCGCAATCTCACGCCATCCGAATGCCAAAATGAAGAGTGAAACGACAGCCATCAGCCCAATCGCTACCCCGATGGAGACCTGCGAGAACGCCATCCATTGCAAGCTCGCCAGCAGCCACACCACAAGCCCCACAAGCAGTATTCCAAGCGCCTTGCCCAGCAGGTAGCCCCTGTCCGATAGCGGCCTGAACACCACGAAAGTCACCGGCAGCGTAACCAGCGCAATCAGTTCCAGCGCGCCAAGCCAAGCCAGCACCGGCAGGCGATTCGTCCAACTGCTGGAATGAACTATATCCGTCCATGTCCCGCCGCCCCGCTGGATAGCCGCGTCCTCCGCCGAATACACCAGCCCCAGCTCAGGCTCACTTCTTGGCGAAAGATAGGCATCCGAAGAAGCATCTCCCTCTATCCTCCGCCGTATCTCCGCCGCGTCCAGCCGACCGGTATTCCTGTATATCAGCACCTTCGGATGATCATAGACCGAGAAACTCTCGTCCGCATATCCTAGATTGAGCTGAAAACGCGGCGCATTGTGCGTCTGCAATGTGGACGGCAAGTCATATCCCACCCAGTTTCCAACCGAGGGCAGATTGGGACGTCCCAGGGTGTCGTCCGCGAATGCCACCCCAAACAGTGACGGATAAGATGTCTCGACATTCGCAAGCGTGTAGCCAAGTTGCTTGGAGAACAGCAAGCGGTAGTATTCTGTCGAGACGGGATAGCGCTCCGGCAAGCGCGGTATCGTCCCATACAGCCGGTTGCTGAAGAACACCAGGTAGTCCGCGTCTGCAAGCGTCTCCGCGATTAGCGCGGTCTTGGCGGAGCGGTCGGGCTCGTACATCGGCAGGTCGTAGAACTCGAAGTCCGAGCGCAGTCTTGGCAGCGACTCCTCCCAGTGCTCCTTGAGCACGAATGCCCCGTATGGCGCACTCCGGTTCAGCCACTCACTCGCGCGTACCCCTGTATGAACGCTCCCATACACTCCGTTGGCATACGCAAGCGCATAGAACGCCGTCCCCGCCACCACCAGCGCAATCACCACGCCAACCAGCGGGCGCAGCCTCCTCAACTGTTCCTTCCCCCTTGATGGGGGAAGGTTAGGATGGGGGTGATTAGGATGGGGGTGAAATGAACTAAGCCCGGTCGTTCTATACGACGACGTCCCATCCCACAACGCCCACAACATTCGCGCGCCGAACAGCGTCAACAGCGGCGCGATAGGCAGCATGTACCGCATGAACTTCACATGGAACGCGCCCGTAACAAGGAAGTACGGCACCACCCAGCAAAGCAGCAATACTTCAAGCTGCGTGTTCTTTGAGCGCAGGGGCATGGTGGCGAGCAGCGCAGCCAGCGATATTCCCGCCGCCGCCACAACCGCGATAGTGCTGTACGACACCAGCAGTATCGCCGCAGGCAGCCCCCAGCCCACAACCAGGTACGCCGCGCCAATCTTCAGCGGCATCCCCCGCAGCGACACATACAGCAGCCCCGCCCATGCCACGATGCCCAGCGGCAAGCCGTATCCCCAGACCGCAAGCTGCCGGATGTGATACCAGTACGGTGTCGTGTCAGCGTACTGCCGCGTGTACGGGTAGTCGCGGATGCCCCGTATCATCTCCGACTGCTCGCTCACATGGCTGAAGAACGTGCCCCAGTCCAGCAGTGTGTACGGCTGCGCCAGCAGCAGCGCGATAACAGCGAGCGCGCCCCCGCCTAAAACTCCCCAGAACGCCGTCTCCAGCCGCCGCTCGAACCTGATGTTCGCTGGATTGCTGTTTAGCCCGTTGAGACTAAACGCGAACATCAGGTGCGCGATGACGAAAGGCGCGACTATCGGCAGTTGACTTGCTTTCGTGGCAAGCCCAAGCCCCACGAGCGCGCCCGCAAGCAGCGAATCCCGCAGCCTCCCCTCTCGCGCCACCCGCACCATGAAGTACAGCGCGGCAATCGCGAGCATCGCCTGAAGCGTATCTACCGCGAAGAAGTGGCTCAGCTGAATGTGAATGACCGCAAGCGCGGTCAGCGCAGCCGCAAGCAGCCCTGTTCTGCGGTCGAACGCCAGCGCCGCGATGCCGTACACCGCGAGAATGGTTGCGATGTCGGCAAGACCGGACACCGCCCGCCCCAGCACCCGTATGTCGTTGGGATCGTCGAGGAACGGCGCGGCGACTGTCTGCACCGCCTTCAGCACATAGAGCGGAAAACTGCCGTAATTGAACCAGCGCGGATTCCATGGGCTTTGCTCGGCGTCAAGCAGCAACCCAAGCTCACCAAGTTCCGGCGGCGAAACGCCGAGTACCCTGTCCAGTATCGCGCGCTCGTCCGGGTGCGGCGTGTAAGAAAAACCGGCATCCCATGCCAGCCCGTAGAAGCGCAGCGCGAGAGCAAGCGCAAGTATCGCAATCAGCAGAACGCGCGATGTCAGCAGTCGGCGTGCGTAGGAGATAGAAGATATGGGTGGCTGCGCGGCGTCTGATAGGAGGTTGTTATCGGGAGAGTGCATAGAAATATATCAGGGTTTTCCCGATGTCACCCTGAACGGAGTGAAGGGTCTAAAATCTCTGTGACAAGGCAATGTTGATATTGTCAGGACTTTAGATTCTCCGTCCGCTCCCTCAGAATGACAATATAGAAACCCAATAGGCATAGATTTGGATGCGCTTCTAGCGGGGATCGCGGACAACCAAAGTGCCTAGCAGTTTATCATGAAGCGTCTGCATCTTCCCCGCTCTGTCCCACAGCGGCCAGAGGTTGTCCACCAGCCAGACTAGCCAGAACATGCCCGAAGTAGCGCCCGCCAGAGTTCCCACCAGCAGAAACTTAATGACGAATTCCCGTAGAAACGTGTATCCCCAGCCGGACGGCGAGCTGTCGTCTTTGATTACGTGGATACCCACAATCTGCTTCCCCGGCGTTTGTCCTCGTCCCAGCGCGAACAGCCACCAGACGATGTAGCCTATTCCAATCCCAATGACAACCGTAGCAATGACCATGATTGTAAAAGACCAGTCGGGGATATCGAAAACTGAACCAAAGCCGCTGAAAGCAACTCGCAGAAGCAATGCTAAGGCTACGATAATCAGCAGAAACTTAATCAATATGGATGCCACAAAGTCCAATGCCCACGCGCCCACGCGCTGCCCATAGGACGCCAGTATCCAGTCCGGTTCGGTCGTCTGCTCATCGTTCGAGGGAGTGACATCCTGCTGCATTTGCATGCCCCTTCCATTCAACGAGAAAATTGCATGAGTCCCTTCCCCCTTGATGGGGGAAGGTTAGGATGGGGGTGAAGCCTGCATCAAAAGCAATGTTGCACCTTATAGCAACACCTATAAGCAATACGACTGCTCTTATTTCTTCACCACAATCGTCCCCAGCATCTTGTCGTGCAGCGTCTGCATCTTCTCCGCCCTGTCCCACAGAGGCCACAGGTAGTCCACCAGCCGCGCAATGCCCAATGTCGCCTCCGAAATGAAGCCCAACAGCAGAAACTTGATCACGAACTCCCGCAGGAATGTGTATCCCCAGCCGGACGGCGAGCCGTCGTCCTTGATTACGCGAATGCCCACAATCTGCTTGCCCGGCGTCTGCCCACGTCCCAGCGCGAACAGCCACCAAACGATGTAACCTATCACCACTATGGCGAGAATCCCCACAATAACTATGCCAATGGTCCCCAGCAAAACAAATGCTGCGGCATCGACTATTCCTCCCGTTCCGAATAAAACAGCCAGACCGAGGACAACGAGACCTATGATGAGTAGAATCAGCGGCAAGGTGAACGCGGCGAAATCCAGCGCCCACGCACCCACGCGCTGCCCATAAGTAGCCAGTACCCAGTCCGGTTCTTGCCGTTCACCGTCCCCATCCGGGCTTATATCCTGCTGTTGCATCTATCCGCCCTCAGATAAGCCAACACGGGGCAGTTATAGAACCGCCCCGTGCCGTTGATTGTCGTTATTCCCTGCTCGAATGCAATGCCTTTTCATTATCATTAGCATCATTTCGAGTAGAGCAAGGAACTTAAAGCCCCGCCTGCTAGGTCTGGTGAGCGTTTGCGCTTACCCAAAACGTAAGATTATGCCCACTGCGATACCAACTACCGCCGTCTGCGCCACAACGATTGTGAGCGCAATCCTGTACAAGTCGGCTTTCGTCGCCAGGTGCGGTAATGTCGCTTCGACGGTTGCCATCCGTTCTTCAATCATTGTCGTCATTGCTTCCCCTTGATCGTTGGCTAGAGGCGAACTTGCTTTACCTTAGGCACTTTTGACCCTTCACTACATTCAGGGTGACAATGAAAAGTCCTGTGTCTGCCTGACGCAGACCGCTATCCGCCTAGAGGACATGATACAGCAGCAGATGCTCCCTCAGCACATCGTTGGCGAAGTCGTTCTCCTCGTCGCGCAGCACCGAGTGGATATGATTCGCCTCGTTCTGCCGGTTGTCGTACTCCACCACGAAATTACCGCCGTGGATCCGATAGTAATGCTTGCTGAACCGCTCCATGCCGCCGCCCCACGCGAAGTAGAAGTCGTCAAGCCCCTGCTCGCGTATCGCCGACATCTTATCCTGCGCCACATCGTCTCGGATGGTCGAGACATACTCGCTGATGATCAACATCATCATTTCGCGCTGCGCCCCGTTCATCTGTGAGCCTGGCAGCCCCTCTTCCTGCGGGAATACCGCCCGCGAAGAATTGTAAGTCAGGATGTCGTAGGGCGCCTCCGGGTAGATGACCGCGCGCCGCTGCTGCTCCGAACTCAGCCCGTTCACCAGCTCCAGCGCCAGATCCTCCCTGTCGCCGAGAATGCGCTGTCCCTTGTCCGGTCCCGCCAGCACCTCTGCCGGGTTCGAGCCGAAGAAGAACGGCGTAGTCGAGATGACCTTGTCACCCCAGATGCTGTAATGCAGCGAAACATGGTGCCCTTCCACGCGCCACGCCCACGGATTCTCCGAGTCGCGCGGGTCGCCAAACACCGTGAAATAGTACAGTTCAGGATCGCGCCGGAAGCTGACGATGCCCGCATCCTTCTCGACCTTGCCCAGCGTAGTCTCCAGGTCGATAATCTGCGACGCCTGCTTGTACGCGCGTTCCGTAAGACCGCTCTCCATGATACCGTAGGCAAGCTTGCGCTGGTTGTCGTCCATGTCGCGCAGCGCGAGGCCGTGCCTGTTCAGCGGCGGGTAGTACCAGAAGACCCGCTCCCCGTCCATGTACTCATAAGTCGCCTTGTCCCGCTGCTCCGCCGACAGGCTGTCCAGCCAGTTAGCCGCCGCCTCCGACATCGCCGCCGTCGCATGCGTGTGACTGTGTCCGTTCGAGTGATTGTGTCCCTCTGCCATGTGCGCTCCTTTCGATATTCGTCAGTTGCAAATGCCAAACAATCCTTTGGGTTTCTCTTTGTAACTTACTGCCACAAATTGCTCTCTGTCATCGCCAATCTTTCCGATAAACTTTACTTGTCCTTCTTCGTTAGAATCGGCATTAGTTTCGACTATTTCCCCGGGCATTGTCAAAGTCCAATAGTACCTAGCCTTTATGATAGCGTCAGCAGTCTTGGCAAAAGGATTGTCCTCCAATTCTTCATCGGCATCATAGAAGATGTTGGTTGAAGTAGCACGATACTCCCACTTGTCGCCCAAGTCAGTTTTGGTTACTTGAATATCAAAATCATCATCGCTTTCTCGTTCTGACAACAGGACTTCATGAGATATGTTTGAACAGATAATCTCAAGTCTATCTTCTCCGTCAACTTCGTCAGTAATTTGTTCGCAATTTTTGGCAAAGAACTCATCTTGCAGGGATTCTAAATCCGTGTCTTCCGCTTCTTCCATCGCCATAGTGGCAATAGGGCCCGACAGGATGATACTGAATTCGTGTGTTATGTCATTCTCGTCTTTGACATTTGTGTCAACTTGTATGGTGATTGCTCCGCATGCGACCATCAGCAAGGTGAGTAAGAGTGGCAATAGTTTGTGCATTGTCATTTTTTCGTCACTGCCGTCGCATGGACGGGGCTCATTGCAAGACTAGAACAACGCCGCCGCCGCGAATATCGCGCCAATAGTCACGCCATGCAACCCAATCATCAGTCCTATCATCCAACGCTGATTGGCTTCCAAACGGTCCAGCCGCGCCAAAATCTCGCGCCGCCATTCCTGTTCATTCTCGCGCTCGGCTTCAAGCCGCGCCGTCCGCTCCTCAAGCATTGCCATTTCGCAATCCCTCGCCTATCCAAACCGCAACAGGACGCCAACCGCGATACTCACGATAGCCGTCGTGAAGCCTGCTTGCGCCAAAACGATGGTTAGCGCTACCTTGTACAAATCCGCCTTCGTCGCGAAATGCTCCCGTATCTCTTCGTTCTGAGCTTCAGTCCGCGCCATGCGCTCCTCAATCGTTGTCATTCTCGCTTTTTCTGTCATCCCGAACGCCAACCCCTGTCATTCCGAACGCAGTGAGGAATCTGAAATCGTAGTCTGCAAACCTGTTTCCGACTTAAGATTTCTCCCTTCGCTCGAAATGACAGGATAAATTGCATTTGTAAAGCATATGCCCGACTGCGATCAGGTATCGTCTCAAGTGTGAAGAGACGCTGTACCTCTCATCAACACACCCTAGTTTATCATCAAACTGAACACAGTTTCATCATCGCGCATTTCAATTCTCACCATTCCATCACCCGCTACGCCTTAGTCAGCCTTTGCAGCGTCCGCAAGTCATCCGGCGGCGTCTCCCCCGAGTTGCTCAGGTTCGTGCGCGACACCTCGCCAACATAGATATTCTTCGCCGAGTCTATGCAGATGCCGTGCGGTGATATGAACTGTCCCACTTCCATGCCGTACCCGTTGCCCAGCCGCGCCAGCGTGTTCCCCCGCCTGTCCAGCACCGACACCCGCGGCCCAATGTTCGGCACATTGCGCTGCACGGCCATCCCCCAGCCCAGCTCCCCGACATACACATGCTGGTCGTCCGAAATATAAATCCCGCACGGACGATGCACGTTCGGCCACTGGTCCTCGAAATTGCCGTTCGCGTCGAAAATCTGGATGCGATGATTCTCCCTGTCCGCCACATAGACATAGCCGTCCGCGTCCGTGGCGATGTTATGCGCGATGCTGAACTCGCCCTGATCCGTGCCCGGCGCGCCCCACGAAAACAGCAGCTTGCCGTCCGGCGAATACTTATGCACCCGCGAGTTCCCGTACCCGTCCGACACATAGATGTCGCCGGTCTTCGGGTCGGTCGCCGTGTGCGTGCAGCGGTTGAACGGATCGCCGCTGAACAGCGGCGCAGGCTCACCGGGAACGCCGATAGTCATCAGCACCTCGCCGTCCAGCGTGCATTGGCGCACCGTATGGTCGCCGTCATCGCTGCAATAAAGCGTGTTATCCGGCCCAAGGCTCACTCCGTGCGCCCGCGTGAACACGCCCTCGCCCCACGACTTGATGAAATTGCCGTCCTTGTCGAACACCATCATCGGGTGCGGACCGCGATTGAACACATACACATTGTCCTCGCCGTCCACCGCCACCGCCGCAACCTCGCGCCACTCATACCCGTCCGGCATCGTCTGCCAGTTCGGTTCTACCCTATAAGCGAATTCGCCGCTCCCCAGCATGCAATCATTTCCCATTCTTATGCCCTCCAGTGCCAGTCTCAACTTGTGTGCCGATTATACACGCTCAAACAACCCTGTACATACGGGCTTAGGGCTTACGGCACCAAGCCATTGAATAGCGCAGTCTCAAGGCGTATCTTATGGGTGTGAGGCAACAGCCGCCTTGTACGATGGATCCATGCATGGCAATCGGGCATGGCAACCGAAGGAGGAAACCACCTGGCAGCGAACCCTGTGCCTTCATCGAGGGCATCCGAGACGGCTTGCGCTCCGAAATAGAAGGCAAGCGCGGCATGCTCGCCTACGTAACCAGCGGCGGCTCCCTCAAAGTCGGCGACGCCGTAAAACCCGTTTAGCCATCCCACCACCATCGCCATCCCTACTCAGGCTTCCATCCGTAGCGTTTCCTAACTAGGTGACAAAGTCCCTTCCCCAAAGTCCCTTCCCCCTTGATGGGGAAAGGTTAGAGCCTGCCCTCGCGGAAGCGGGGGATGGGGGTGAAATCGCAAAGCAATCGCGATCATCTTCCAATACTGACCCCTCTCAGCTCCCATCGGGAAAAAGATAGAGCCTGCCCTGAGCCCGTCGAAGGGGTGAGAGTACATAGGCACTCCCGCGCAGGCGGGAATCCGGAGGCGTTGGGCGGAGCGGGAAAACAATTGATAACTACATACTAACGCGCACCGGAACAGACCAGCAAAGGACAAAATATGCTTCTCAAAATGCACCACACCGGCTTCGTCGTCAGCGACCTCGATCTCGTCGCCAGTTTCTACGAAGATATTATCGGCTTGACGCCGCTGCCCAGGCGCGAGCGCGACGGCGGACCCATATCGCAGATTCTCGGATACGAACGCACGCACATCAAGATAGCAGAGTTCACACACGGCGAATACATGCTGGAACTCATCGAGTACGTTCATCCACCCGGCAGCGACGCCCACATCAGAGAGCGCAACTCCTTCGGCGCGTCCCACATCGCGTTCGTTGTCGAAAACATAGACGAGGCGTATGAGCGTCTCATCGCCAACGGCGCGCAGAAACTCAACCCGCCCATAGAAATTGTGGACGGCAAAAAAGGCTGCTACCTGCAAGACCCCGACGGCAACTGGGTCGAACTCCTCGAACTGGGCTAGGGTGTGTTGACATTTGACGCACAAGTCATTTCAAGATCGAAAAGCCCTCTCACCTGTCATTCCGAACGCCCTTCCCCTGTCATTCCGAACGCCCTTACCCTGTCATTCCGAACGCAGTGAGGAACCTGAAATCGTTGCATGCAAGCCCGTTCCCAACTTTAGATTTCTCGCTCCGCTCAAAATAACAAACGAAACTAAAGTCATAAGACGATTTCACAAATAGACCCAGGACGCCAAAATCGTCATTCCGGCGAAGCATGTCCTCGACCCCGATCGGGGAGCGGGAGTCCAGAAATTGACTGTCGCAAGAGCGCCAAGCCTACCCTTCTGCACATTTCTTCTTTGTGGCATCCCCCTCTTGACAATACAAACATCCGTCTGCATAATAGGTATCAATGAAAGAACAATTATTCCCTTATGTGGATTCTGTGCCCTCTGTGGCAATCACCCCAAGAACTCAAAGATATGTGCAATTCAACCGCACTACAACAGAAAATAGCCGAACTCACCAACGACGGTGAAGTCATCCTGCGCTTCCTCACCGAAACCGTGCAGGCCAAGACCCCAGGCGTCAAAATCCACCACCAACTAGAGGCATCAAGACAACTAACCCGCCTCGGCAACCTCACCCCTTCCCCCTCGACGGGGGAAGGCCGGGATGGAGGTGACGCCCCCGTTCGTCCTGAGCCTGTCGAAGGACCCTTCCCTTCCCGTCATTCCCGCGCAGAGCCTGCCCCTAGCGAAGGCAGGGGCGGGAATCCAGAGGGGCAGGGCGAGGACGGCATCAACACCCCTTCCCCCTCGATGGGGGAAGGCAGGGATGGGGGTGACACCACCGCTCGTACTCAGCCTGCCAATGAACCGGCAGACGCACAATACCGCCCCACTGACAACTCAGAACTCACAACTCAAGACTCACAACCCACCTACCTCGACATCCTCAACTACAACCTCGCTCAGCTAATCAGAAGCGAGACCGCAGAAGGACACACCATCACCGAGTTCCTGCTCGAAACAGTAACAGGCAGAGACAGCGCATTCACGCCCAACAAGTTCAAGATCAAGCCTGACGACCGCATGACAGCCGCAAGAGAAGTCATCAATCGCGGCTTCGGTCGTTTCGGCAGACGCAGAAAGCTCATAGACGACGCTGAAGAGGCAAACGACTACGACACCCTGCATTCAGACCTCGCAAAGAGACTGAGGCAGTACAGTGAGCAGGGCAGTCAGGCGATACTCTTCCTGCTAGACGTGATGAGAAACGACTTCCCTGAAGAGCAGTACACCCGTCGCCACCGTGTATCGGCGGCGCAGGAGCTTATGCGCCGTGGCTGGGACACCAACTACGACAAAATCAAGCAAGAGGACTTGCTGGCATACTGGCGGGACCAGCAGGACGCGCGCTTGTCAGTAGGACAGAAAAAGCAGCTTGCAGGTCTCCACACCTTCGCCGACGAGTACGACCAGTACGACGACAAAGACTACGAGACCATAGCCAAGGAACTCTACGAGCAAGAAAAACAGGAAGAGTCCCCCACAACAACATCCCTTCCCCCTCAGGGGGAAGGTTGGGAAGGGGGCAAAAATCCTATCCATCCTGTAAATCCCGTCAGCCCCGGGCACCCCGTTCATCCTGAGGACTCTCCTGAGCTTGCCGAAAGGCCTGTCGAAGGACCCACCGCTGATCGTCATTCCCGCAAAGAGCCTGCCCCTAGCGAAGGTAAGAACTCAACCACCCCCACCCGCCATTCCCGCGAAGCATGTCCTCGACCCCGATCGGGGAGCGGGAATCCAGAAGAGAAGGGCAAGGACGGCATCAACACCCCTTCCCCCTCGACGGGGGAAGGCCGGGATGGGGGTGAATATCCCATCCATCCAGTCAGCCCCACCAAAAACTCACAACTCAATACTCAATACTCACAACTGACAACTCACAACTCAGAACTCACAACTCAAGACTCCCCCGACTGCTACTACGAGCCCCTGAATCCCGAAGATCAGGCGCTCTTCGACTACCAGACCCTGATCGACTCCGGCGAATACAAAGAAGGCGAGATAGAAATACAGCCACCGAGTGAGGCAACCCATCAAGAATACGCTGCCACCCTAAAGTGGATGCGCCAAGCCGCCGCGGCCGAAGGCATCCCTCTCCTCCCCAACCCCCTATCCGGCACCTTCAAACACCCAAACGCGCGCAGTCCCTAACAATCAGTTCCTTCCCCCGTCGAGGGGGAAGGTTAGAGCCTGCCCTCGCGGAAGCGGGGGATGGGGGTGAAATCGCAAATGCAGGCGCTATTATTGGGGAAAGGCTAGAGCCTGTCCTGAGCTTGCCGAAGGGATGGGGATGAAATTGATATTCGCCCACCTGAATGGAAACGCTATCCACAACTCGCGTCTCTTTCAGTCCTATGGCCAAAGCATTACAATCAAGGAGCATCGCTTACCCTTCCCTTTCATCAGCGCAGAAGCGAGGTTCAAGAATGAAAAAATTCGCGGACAAAGTGGCGGTAGTAACCGGCGGCGCGGCAGGTATCGGCGGAGCCACGGCGCGCCTGCTCGCCGAACAGGGAGCCAGCGTGCTCATCGCCGACATCAACATGCCCGAAGCTGAGGCGAATGCCGAGACCATTCGCAGCGCCGGAGGCACAGCCGAGGTCATATCCACCAATGTCGGCAGCCATGATGACATCGCCGCGATGGTACAACGCGCCGTGGACCGCTGGGGCAGGCTCGACATCCTTGTGAACAACGCCTTCAGCCCGACGGACGAAGGCGACGGAGACGCGCTCACAGTGAGCGAAGAGGCGTGGGACGCCGGCTTGGCGACGCTGGTGAAGGCGCACTTCCTCGCTGCCAAGCATGCAGTCCCGCACATGCGGGCGGCAGGCGGCGGCAGCATCGTCAACATATCCTCAGTGCATGGCTTGCTCATGGCGCCCAGAAAGCTCATATACGAAGCAGGCAAATCCGCTGTCATTGGGATTACGAAGCAGATGGCGATAGACTTCGGGCCGGACGGCATCCGCGTCAACGCCATCTGCCCCGGACACATCGTCACCGAGCGCCAGCAGGAACGCTGGGACGAAAACCCCGCCGGGCTGCGCTATTTTGAAGACCAATACCCGGTGAGGCGCACCGGCACCCCCTTGGACATCGCCAACGCCGCATCCTTCCTCTGCTCTGAAGAAGCATCCTTCATCACCGGGCATGCGCTCGTCGTTGACGGCGGGCTGACCATTCAGCTTCAGGAGGACTTCAGCGTGCGCCAGGTGCATTACATCCGCCAGCACCCCGACGCCCAAATGCCATATTAGGTTCTACTGACATTTCGCCGATGACTTTAGCTTCGTTTGTCATTTCGAGCGAAGCAAGAAATGACTTGTAATTTTCCATGAACACCCTGCCGGACTATCTGAAGAACGACTTGGACATTGTTCTCGTAGGCTTAAACCCAAGCCTGCGCTCGGTCGAAGTCGGGCACTACTTCGCCACGCCGCGCAATCGATTCTGGCGAGCCATCAACAAGTCCGGACTGCTTGCCGAACAGCTCGATACGGACACCGACCACAAAATGCTTGAGCAGGGCATTGGCTTGACCGACATCGTGAAGCGTCCGACAAGAGGCGCATCCGACCTGCGCGCCGCCGACTATCGGGAGTGGGCGCCCGTGCTGCGAGAGAAGCTTGAGCGATATAAGCTGCTGATAGTCTGCTTTCATGGCGCGGTCGCATATCGCAACTATCTCAAGTACGCGGAAGGCGAAACGACCACATCTATCGAACTGGGCTTGCAACCGCTCGCCATTGGTCGTTCCCGCGTCTTTCTGGTGCCCAATCCCAGCCCGGCAAATGCCGCATATTCCCTCGATACGCTTGTAGGCTGGTACAAGGCATTGCGCGACCTGCGCCGCAAACTGAAGGAAGATCGCAATTGAGCGCGCCGGAAAGAGACAGGATTCGCACCTTCGTCGCAATAGAACTCGACGACGACGCTAAGGCGCACATCGCCGCCGCAATCGAGACATTGCGCCAAAAGCGAATCGATAATCTGCGCCTTGTGCGTCCCGAAGGAGTCCACCTAACGCTGAAGTTCCTCGGAGACATCGAAGTTTCACAAGTACCGCAGGTTGCCGGCGCTATGCAGCAGGCAGCTTCTCGGCACACCCCCTTCAGCCTGACTCTCGGCGCGCCGGGAGTGTTTCCCAACACAAACCGCGCCCGGGTCCTATGGATCGGCGTGGATGGCGACCTCAAGGCGCTCAAATCCCTGCAAGCCGAAGTCGAAGAGACGCTAACGTCGGTTGGATTCGCGGCGGAAAGACAGCCGTTCAACCCGCACCTCACCATCGGCAGGATGCATCACAGGGCGTCGCGTTCCGACAGGCAACGCGCCGCTGACGCCCTGGCAGCAATACCTCTGCCCGCAAATCAAACCGTCGCAGTGAACGCCATCAGCCTCATGAAAAGCGCCCTGCTACCCGACGGCGCGATCTACGAACGCATAGGCCGCTCGCCTCTCAAACTCAATGGCGATCAACCACTGAAAACAAATTACTGAAATACTGTATCATCGTTGCTTGTTTAGTCATTCCTTATAATGATATAATGATACAGTCACGAGACGGTCATTAAAGTCGTGTAGGTAGTATGAGGAGGAAGCCGTGCAGCAGGCTTGGCCGGAATGCAGAGTATGCCCAGAGGGTAGTTTGCTCCCCCTATCGGACTTCGGAAGCCAGGGGGCGCCGATTCACTACAAGGCTTGGGTATGCAGCAACCCTGATTGTGGATTCAATCTTAAAATTCGCAATGGCGATGTGTATCTGAACGAACCCATTGCCAACGGCGCGGCGCATATTCCGCGCGCGAGATAGTTCTCAGCCTCTTTGATTGGCTTTAATTTAGCAGTTGCCAGAGTTCTGGTTACTACTTTGCGCCTACGAGCAGGCGCATTTTTCGTTCAAGCCCGAAGACACATGCGCTATAATCCTTGTATGCGCCGTCCTTCATTCGCAACAGCAGAGCAAAGCCGATGAGAAGCGATGCCCATCCGAATAGTCCCGCACGTCAACAGAGACTGAACGCGCCCAGGCTCGGTCCGTTTCGATTGGGACGAACACTCGGCATCGCAATGGTACTCGTGGGAGCAATCCTGCTCACACTCGTCAGCGGATACTACGCGTACACGGCAAGCGCCCGCTCTCAAATCGAAAATCTGAACTTCGTAGTCGCGCAGCCCACTCAGGCGGCTCCTGCTACCCCGCCGGAATCACCGCAGGCAACCGCTGCCAATCCTGCTGAGAGCGTAGCGATTCCTTCTGAGGACGACAAGCCCACAACCAATTCCGTGGGCGTGGAAGAACCGGCAAACTCCCTCATTCCCGAACCTGCCAATCAGCAAGTTTCAGCCCGTCCTGCCGAAAGCTACTCCGCTCTCTACCCGGCAATATACATACATCCGAAGTTCTGGGCGCAGCCCTTATGGGCGGGTGGTGAGCCGTATGTGTACAATCCCGCAAACCCTGACACCGCTTTGCCCGACGGCTTTCGCGCCGTATCGGCAACGGACGATGCGCTGCGACGAGGCGATGGCTCACGGACCAGCCGCATCACCATACCGCTCATCAACGTCGATTCCGAAATACAAGAGCTGAACATTCTAAACTTAGGAGACAGCAGGGCGTATGAGACACCCAAGCACCTCGTTGGGCATATACCGCAGTCTCCCAACCCCGGTGAACTTGGCAATGCGTGGTACTTCGGGCATCTCGAAAGCCCGATCAAGGGGGAAGGCAACGTCTTCCATCGCCTGCCGGAAATCCCGGAACTGTTGCGTGACGGTGATGACGTGTTCGTAGAGCTTGAAAGCCTCGATGGGCGCATCTTCCTGTACAAGACCACCCGCACCGAAGTTATGCACGAAGACGACCTGGAGTTGTATAGTTCCGACACAGCGCAGTTGACGCTGGTGGCGTGCGTGCCTCGCCTCGTCTATGACCATCGCATAGTGGTCACCGCAGAACTCGTCGGCATAAAGGACGCGGGCAGCACCGTGAACTAGCTGCCCTGACTCACCGCCGCGAGCCTGCCGGCGAAAGCACATCCTGCATAACCGATATGAAGTTGCGAGTAGGCGTCGATACCGTCTTGCCCTTGAGCATGACGATGCCCGCCTGATCGACAGGCAAGAAGTTCGCAAGGCTTATGACGCCCACACGCTGCGAGTCCTCCGGCTCGATGGATAGGCGCGGGCCCACGGATATTCCCATCCCAAGCTCGACATATCGCTTTATCATGTCCATGCTGTCCAACTCGACCATGATGTCGTAGTCCACTCCGCGCCGCTTGAACTCCTCCTCCAAAATCTGTCGTGTATGCGTGCCGCGCCCCATCAAGATGAGAGGCCAATCGGCAATCTGATCGAGCGACTCCAGCGGTTCCCTCATCAGGGGATGGTCCAGCGGCGTAATCAGCACTCGCTCGTACAGGAACAGCCCTTGAAACTCCAGCGTCTCACGCTTCTCCAAATGCTGCACGACTCCAAGGTCAACGTCTCCTCTTTCCACCATCTGAATGACTTCGGTCCTCGTGCCTGAGCGAATCCGCAGGTGTACGCGCGGATAACGATTGAGGAACACGCGCACGACCCGGATAAGCGTGTGGGGGATGATGTCGGGAGTCGATGCAATATGGACCGGACCCTGCTCTTCCGCCATCGCCGTCATAGACGGCAGCGAGTCTATGCCCTCCACGAGAGGCGTAACGAGGTCCGAAAGCCTCTGTCCTGCGAGTGTGAGCTGTATCGGACGCTTTACTCGATCGAACAGCGTCATCCCCAGCTCTTCTTCCAGCTTCTTTATGTGTGTCGTAACCGTCGGCTGTCCCAAGCCCAGTTCTCGCGCCGCCTTCGATATGCTTCGCAGGCGCGCCGCCGTGCTAAAGCTTCTCAGTTCACGAATCTCCATTGCGTGATAGTCCTCCGGAAGTGTGCAAGACACAAGTGCATTGCCGCAGTAAATATATCATATTAGACAATATGCCTTCAAGGAATGTAATTGGTTGGATACCATGAATATACACCGTAGAAACCTGCTAATCGTGGCAGCATAAGACGGTTGTATTGCAGACCTTTTAAGACAGGGAGGTTGCACAATGATTGACAGATTCGTAGGCTCCATTCGGGGAATCCGCAGCCATCGCACCGGGTTCGACTCCTACCTCGTCAATGTCCAGAAGGGCAGAGGCTGGGGTGGCCCCAAGTTCGACGAGGCCCGCAAGGACTTCAACAACAGGGTGCGCGGCGAATTCCATGGTTACCTCGGATAGAGGCTTTCCCACGGATAGATAAATCGGCGGGAGCAGTCGAAAGGCTGCTCCCGTTTTCGTTGTCTCTATTCCCGCAGCCCGTTGCGTCATTTCATTTTTATTCAACTCGCCCCTTGCGGCATCGCAGTTCAGCGAATAAGATTAGTACCACTATGGCAGAACCAAAATTGGAATTCACTAATCTAAGCCGCCTGAACGCAGACTCCGTTGGTGAGCCTGGCGAGCGTACCTTTCGCATCCTTGCGGACAGCGAGAGCAGCAGCGCCGTGCTTTGGCTCGAAAAAGAGCATCTCTACGAACTCGCTATGGGCATTCAGCAGCTCATAGCCAACCTGCCGGAAAGCTCCGGCGCGGGCGGCTACATCTCGCATGACCGCGAAGCTCCGGGCTTGACCCGGCTGGAATTCAAGATCGGCAAGCTCGCCCTCGGACACGATGGCAACAACGGTATGTTCCTCATCGACGCCTATGACTTCGACGACGCCAACGAGGAAGCAGCCACCATCCGAATCTGGATGGACCGTGAGCAGATAGAAAGCTTCTCGCAAGAAGCCCTTCAGGTCTGCGCGGCGGGCAGGCCTATATGCCCACTCTGCGACAGGCCGATTGACCCTTCCGGCCATGCCTGCCCTCGCGTCAACGGTCACGCTCAGATTGGCATTGAATAGCCGGGCATCGAACAGCCGCCTTCCCCTATGAGCAAGGCATTCCCATCGCCCTGTTTACAGGGGCATCAATGTGCCTGACCCACCAAGTGACTCGCCTTGCCTTCAAGAAGACGCAGACGCCGAAGCCGGCCCCAACCCCAGCGCTCGGATGCTGTCCCGATTCAGATGTCTGAAGAGGACGCCATCCCCCTGCTCGAATCTGCCGAGGTCATCGGCGGCTACCGCATGCCCTACGGCTCCAACTACACCTTCATGGTGCATCTCGACGCAGGCGATGGCAAGTGCATCCGCGCCATCTACAAGCCGCGCGATGGCGAGCGCCCGCTCTACGACTATCCCAGCGGCACGCTGTATCAGCGGGAGCATGCCACCTTCATCCTCAGCCGCGCGCTCGGCTGGCCCAAGGTGCCTTACACCCTCGTCCGCGAGGGCCCATACGGCATCGGCTCCATGCAGATGTACATCGACTGCGACCCGGACATCACGTACTTCAGCCTCATTGAGGAGTACCCTGACGAACTCGCCAGATTCGCGGTCTTCGACCTGGTGGTGAACAACGGCGACCGCAAGGCAGGCCACTGCCTTCAGGACGACGCGGGCGACATCTGGAGCATCGACCACGGCCTGACCTTCCACCCGCTCTTCAAGCTCCGCACCGTAATGGTCGAGTTCTGGGGCAAGCCCATCCCCGAAGAGCTTACGGGCGATCTTGAGGACCTGCTCGCCACCCTGCAATCTCCAACGGAAAACTTGCCTTACATCTTAGGGGAATTGATTGACGCCGACGAGATGCGCGCCCTGATGCAGCGCATCGAAATCATACTCAAGCAGGGCAAGCTTCCCGTCCTCGACCCATACCGCAACGTCCCCTGGCCCTGGGTCTAAAAGTCCCCCCTGATGGGCTGGCAAGGGTAGGTAAAGTCCCTTCCCCCTCGACGGGGGAAGGCTAGGATGGGAGTGAAATTGCCTGTCTATTCCCCAACACTCCATCCTGTCCATCCTGTATATCGATGTTAGCTCCCGTCCCGCAAATACCGCTCCATCTCGCACGCGAACCACAGCGCCATCGCGCCGCCGCGCTCGTCCCAGCCGAATATCGCGGGCCTGTCCAGATACTCCCGCGTGCTCGACATCACACCCGTGCCCGTGCATACATCCACCAGCCCGCCTTCGTCGTCAATGCGCTCCGACACGCCCTGCCACGCCAGCATCAGCGCATCCGCGTATGACTCATCCAACCAGCCGAGCCTCATGCCGCGCGCCACCGCATAGCCGACCATACAAGTAACCGTCATCTCGTGGTACGATCCCGGGAAGTCGATAATCTGCCGCCACATGCCGGACGGCTGCTGGTAGTCGAGCAAAGCCGTCAAATGCCGCCTGTGCTGCGCCAGCAAGGTATCGCGATCTTTGTGGTCTTCCTGCAGGTAAGTCAGCGTCTCCGCATAGGCAAGCGCGGCGAAGCCGTTGCCCCTGCCCCAGAACCACGCCGCATTGTCGCAGTGCCAGAACAGCCCGTTGTCCTGCTGCACCACAGCATCCAGCAGAAAGCGCGTCTGAATATCCAGGTAGCTCGTGTCGCCCGTCACTGCCTGCGCCCTCCCCAGCACCGCCCCGTTGAAGAACATGTCCTCGACGCGGTAATCGTGGTCCGCCGCTGGTGGGATGCCCTGCGGGTTCACCGGACGATACCGTTCTTCCGCCGCGCGAATCAGCAGATCGTTGTAGCTCGCGTTGCCGGTAGCTTCCGCAAGCTCGTCCGCATAGACCAGCCCCGCAAGGTTTGCGCCGCCGCTGTTCTCTCCGAACACATCCGTAATCGAACTCACGGCATAGCCTCTGACCATACGCTCGATGTCCGCGATCGGGCTTTCGCCGTCCGGGTCAAGCTCGAAGAGCCGCAGCCTCCCGCTCAACGCAACGCCCTGCGTATAAATCACCGGGTTCAGAATGTGCCCATAGGCGGCTGCTAGGATACGAGCCGCCTCGATAGGAGTGCGCCCGCGCCTGCGGTCTAGTTCGCGCCGCGCCGGTGATGACGGCAGCGCGGACTCCTGAGCCAGAATGCGCCATAACTTGCTCACTTCGGCATCGACCACATCCGTCGGACAGGTTAGCACGAGCGTAGGTATGGGGGCGAGATTGTTCGGCTTGCCCTCCGAGAGCGCACCCGCCAGCGAGGTATCCGCCGTCATGGGGTAGGCGTGAAGCGCATTGGCGATTCGCTCGATTGGCCCCGCATACTCCCAGCGCACGCTGTAAGCCTCGCGCACCTCAAGCACCACATCCGGCGCGTGGAAGCTAATCCACCGCCATAGGTAGCGAGCCTCCGGGTCGTTCGGATCGTAATAGTAGTCGTCCTCCGGCGGGTAGCCCTCCGCCGGATTGCCGCCCGCGCCATTATTCGGGAGCGTTCCCTGAGCCAGCCCGTCAGGATTCGCGCACGGAATCGCGCTCAACGCCACATCGCGCTGAAGCGACTCTCCACCGCTCAAGTAGGAGTCCAGCACGCGAGAGCCGTTCTCCACGCCCGCGCTGCTGCCTGTAAGACCACTCAGCAGCAACACACGTGTGCGGTCGGTCTCCGGCACATAGGCGTCCGCGTGCAGAAGCGCCGGTATCTGCGTCTCGGAGCGGGTTACCCCACATGCGTCCACGATCCACAGGTCCGTGTGCTGGCTTGCGAGGGCTTGAATTCGTTCGGCAAGGTTCATCCTGCCACTTCCTTTCGTTGGCTGATACTCGAAACGAATGTATTCTCAGTTGACGGCAGAGGGACTTCATGTCCGCGTTCAATGCAGACATCTATCCATGATAGTTGAGCGTCCCTGACATTTCGCACCGCTTCGTTCGGGGTAGCGCCGTCAGACATGCAGCCGGGCAGGTCAAGTATCTGAGTTTCCCAATCACCTTCTTCTTGGTCATATACCAGCTGAATTGGATACGACAGACTCATGTAGTGTTCGAAGGACATTGACATAATGGGCGCATTCCTTCCAAATCAGTGGCTAGAAATGCCGGTCAGCACTAGGCAAGTCTGAACAGCGTAGCGACCATCACCATGAGCACGGCAAGCATCAATCCTGACAAGACGCCGAATCCCGAGTAAAAGAGTCGCCGCAAGTCCTGAATATCTTCGCGCAGGGCGACGAAGATGTCATCAAGACGCTTGCTCTGTTCAGACTGAGCGCCTTCTACATACGCCACTCTTTCTTCCGTAGTCATCATTTGCTTTTCACCCTCAAGCCAATAGTCTCAGATATCTTATCCTACTCACCCTGTCCATCGATGTTAACATCCGGCGCAGGAAGGTGATTGATGAGCGAGGCAAGGTATCCTGCGCCAAAGCCGTTGTCTATGTTCA
Organism: Dehalococcoidia bacterium; assembly: GCA_034421195.1. Lineage (GTDB taxonomy): Bacteria > Chloroflexota > Dehalococcoidia > Lucifugimonadales > JADFKI01 > Bin90. Next base: position 170,375 of record DAOUKP010000018.1, on the reverse strand, counting down.
CGACGCCGATTCCCGTGGCGCAGCTGTTGAGCATTGCAAGCAGCGCGGCAAGCCCGTCGAAGCTCGCGCCATAGCCTACGCTCGTTGGCACGGCGATGACCGGCACCTGCACCAGCCCGCCCACTACGGACGGCAGCGCGCCTTCCATACCCGCCACTGCCACGACGACGCGCGCGCGCTGAAGGGACGGCATTTGCGCCAGAAGCCGGTGAAGGCCCGCCACGCCCACATCGAAGACGCGCTCTACGTCGCAACCCATTATCTCGGCGGTTACTACAGCTTCGCTCGCGACCGGCAGGTCGGCAGTACCGGCGCACACCACCAACACGCCCGGAGTTTGCTTGCGCTCCGACTGCGGACGATTGTCAACGACGATACAGCGCGCCATCTCTTCGTAGCAGGCTTCCGGTATTTTTTCGGCAACGGCATCATAAGCCTGCTGGGACGCGCGCGTTACCAGCAGGCGGTCCGAACGCTGCAATAGCGCCTCGGATATGGAGGCGATGTGCTCCGGTGTCTTTCCCTGCCCGAAAATGACCTCCGGGAAGCCCTTTCGCAGGGCGCGATGATGATCAACCTTGGCGAATTCAAGGTCCTCGAATGGCAGGTCTTTCAGTTGCGAGATAACATCGTCCTCGCTGATGCCATTCGTCTTGAAATCCTGAAGCATGGCGCGCAGGCGCGTCTCGTCGATGATGGACCTCCGGCTGACGTTCGCCTCCCGACAGGTTCAGTAGCGAACGTTTGGTACGCAGCAGTATGCCAGAGAATTATAATGCCCGCGCTCATATCGCGTAAAGTTCGATGTGCGGCGCAGTTCAATACTATTTCCCTGCTGACCACTCTACCTCCACCCACAGCTCTTCCACGCCCCGCAGCACGACCTGCTTTCTGTACACCGGCTCGGAGACAAGCTGGATATCCGAAAATCGGGCGAGAAGCGCGGAGAAAGCGGCGCGCGCCTCCAGCATCGCAAGCGGCGCCCCAAGGCAATGATGGATGCCGCGTCCGAATGCTATGTGGCTGCTCTCATTGCGCTCTATGTCGAGCTTGTCCGGTTCGGTGAACGCGGACGGATCCCGGTTCGCCGCTCCGATGGCGCAGAGGACTCGTTGCCCCGCGCGGATGCGATGTCCTGCCACCTCGACATCGCTATGGGCAAGTCTGCCATCCAATTGCACAGGGCTGTCATATCTCAGAAGCTCGCTGATCGCAGAGTCCAGCAAGTCGGGATTATCCCTGAGCTTCCGGAGCTGGTCAGGATGTTTCAGCAGTGCCCTCATCCCGTTGCCGATCAGATTGCGCGTGGTTTCGTTGCCCGCGACGAGCAGCAGAACGAGAGTGCCTAGCAGTTCTTCGTGCGTCAGCCTGTCGCCCTCGTCCTCGGCGTTCAAAAGCGCGGTTATCATATCGTCTTGAGGCTCGCGCCGCCGCTCTTCGATTATGGATTCGAAATACTCATACAATTTCTCTGATGCACGCTCCACTCGGCGAATCTGGTCCTCTCGCAGGGAAGGCTCAATGGTAAGCGAGATGTCATTCGACCAGTCCTTGAACCTGTCCATATCCTGCGACGGCACACCGAGCATCTCCGCGATCACGGTTACCGGCATCGGGAAGGCGAGATTTTCGATGAGATCGAATCTGTCCTTGCCTTCGAGTTCGCTAAGCAAGTCATCAACAATGAGCTGCACTCTGGGATGAAGCTCCCTTACGGCGCGTGGAGTGAATGCCTTGGAGACGAGCGACCTCAGCCGTGTGTGGTCTGGCGGATCGTGGTGCAGCATGCTCCGGTATTCGTCCTCGCGCCCATCGTTCTTAGAGAACCGCCGATGGTCGCGCAGCACCATATCAACGTCTTCATACCGTGTTAGCACCCACCCGTTTATCAGCCGCATCCTATGCACCGGATCCCGGGTACGCAGCCGTTCGTAAGTGTCATAAGGGTCGCTGAGGATGTCGGTGGAGGTCGGGTCATAGCTCACGCCCGACTCCATGCGTTCCCACGCGAGCAGCGCGGGAGACAGAATGGGTTTTAGCGCTCTCTTTACAGCCCTGGGCACAGTTGCCATAGTGGACTCTCCATGACGAGAATGTGATGCTAGTCTATCACCTGCGTAGGATATTGTGCCCGTGTACTGATTCCTAGTTCGCGGCAAGTCCGTCGAACCACTCCGATTTCGCGTACAAGACCTGACGCTCTGTCCAATCCCTGTTGTGCTAACTTGCGAGGCGTTGTAACCTAACGGCGAACCATCATTGACTGAAGGGAAAAGGACACAAGATGTCAACAGTCAGCATAGACCACATCGCCATGCCGACAGCCAATGCCGAGAACCTTATCGCGTTCTACAAGAAGATTGGCTTCCATATCAACGATGAAGCCGAATGGCGCGCGGGCGAGGCGAACATCTTCTCTATTCAGGTCGGCGACTCTAAGATAAATGTACATCCTGAAGGCTACACCGCCGCCCTGCGAGGTCCGACCGCTGTGCCCGGCAGCGCGGACATCTGCTTCGTTTGGAACGGCACGGCAGCCGAGTGTGAGCGGATGCTTAATGACGCGGGCGTGGAGATAATTTCCGGACCCGGTCCCCGGCGCGGCGCGCTCCGCCACAGGAACGCAGTCAGCCTGTACGCTCGCGATCCCGACGAGAATTTGCTGGAATGGATGATTTACGAGTAAATTAAGTGTGCCGATTAACCGAAAAAACGACTAGCTGAAATACCTTCAGGGAGGTTCGCCATGGGACGACTAGACGGCAAGGTTGCACTCATCAGCGGCGGCGCGCGCGGGCAGGGCGCAGCCGAGGCATTGCTCTTCGCTAGGGAGGGCGCGAAGGTCGTCATCGGCGACTTGCTCGACGACGAGGGCAAGCAGATTGAAGCTCAGATAGCCGAACTCGGCGGTGATGCCTCTTATGTCCACCTTGATGTAACCAGCGCAGACGACTGGGACGTCGCCGTGCAGACCGCCCTAGACCGCTATGGCAGGCTCGACATCCTAGTCAACAACGCGGGCATCGGCGGCCATGGAGGCGGGATAGAGGGCGCTACCCTGGAGAATTGGGACACGACGCTCGACATCAACGCGAAGGGCGTGTTCCTTGGCACAAAGGCGGCGATACCGGCTCTGCGCGACTCCGGTGGCGGTTCCATAGTGAACATATCCTCCATCGCGGGCATCATCGGCCTTGGAAGCGGCAACCCTGCATACGCGGCGAGCAAGGGCGCTGTCCGCCTGCTCACGAAGTCCACCGCTATTCAGCACGCCCCCGACAACATCCGCTGCAACTCCGTACATCCCGGCCTAATAGTAACCGCGATGACCGAGGGGATATTCGCCGACCCTGAACGCCTGAAGTACTGGGACGATAACATCCCGATGGGCAGATACGGCACAGTGGACGACATCGCAAACGGCGTCCTTTTTCTCGCCTCCGATGATTCATCATTCGTTACCGGAAGCGAACTGGTTATTGACGGTGGTGTAACCGCTCAATAGTCGGTAGCGGTAGATTCCAGAAAATACCCTTTTGAACCGACCATTACGAACTCTTACGGAGGCGCACTATGGGACGATTAGACGGCAAGGTTGCACTAATCAGCGGCGGCGCGCGTGGGCAGGGCGCAGCCGAGGCATTGCTCTTCGCCCGCGAAGGCGCGAAGGTCGTCATCGGAGACCTACTCGATGACGAAGGCAAGCAGATTGAAGCTCAGATAGCCGAACTAGGCGGCGATGCCACATACATTCACCTTGATGTAACCAGTGCCGGTGACTGGGACGCCGCCGTCCAGACCGCCTTAGACCGCTACGGCAGGCTTGACATCCTTGTCAACAATGCGGGCATCCTCGGAGGGCGCACCGGACTCGAAGATACCACATCGGAGCAGTGGGACAGGATCCTCGACATCAATGCCAAGGGTGTCTTTCTTGGCACTAAGGCAGCGATACCCGCGCTGCGTGAAGCAGGTGGCGGCTCCATCGTCAACATATCGTCTCTCGCCGGACTTGTGGGCAGCAGGAACGGTATTCCAGCGTATCAGGCGAGTAAGGGCGCGGTTCGCCTGCTCACGAAGTCCACCGCCGTCCAGCACGCCGCCGACAACATCCGCTGCAACTCCGTCCACCCCGGCATGATTGTGACCGCAATGACCGAAGGAATCCTCGGCGATCCGGTGATGCGCGACTTCTACGACCAGAACATCCCGCTTGGCAGGCTGGGCACCGTGGACGACATTGCCAACGGTGTCCTCTTTCTCGCCTCCGAAGACTCCTCATTCGTTACAGGAAGCGAGCTGGTGATAGACGGCGGGTTGTACGCTCAGTAGTTAAGCGAGTCTAGGTTTAGTTAGCTTGGCATTTGATATGTCCATTTCACCACTAAACAGCACATGGTTAGAACATAACCGTTGCCCCCGCGCACGTCTTGGCTCATGTCGCTTACTGCTTCGTTTTAGAATCCAACGTTGACATTCCTCAAAGCAATCGCAGACTGGCGACCGCGCACGCCCTTCTACTACGGCTGGCTGATCCTCGCCATATCCGCAGTCGGCACTTATGCCGCTACCGGCTCGACGCAGCTCGTATTCGGCGGCGTGCAGAACTTCATCTTCGAGGACATGGGATGGGACCGCAGCACCATCGCCTACGCCGTAACCGCCGGCACATGGGCTTCAGGCCTCATTACGCCCTTCGTCGGCAGGCTTGCGGACAGATACGGTCCGCGCGGACTCATGCCCATCGCAGCGTTCATCGCGGGACTGTGCTTCTTCGCAATCGCGGGCATGCAAGCCGTCTGGCACTTCTATGCCGCCTACATCGTCGCCCGCACCATCGCCAGCCCTATGCTGGTCGGGGTTGTACCCCGCACCGCAGCCGTGAATTTCTTCAACCGACGTCGCAACCTCGCGCTCGGCATATCCGCTATGGCGCGTCCCTTTGGCGGCGCTATCAACATCCAGATATTCTCACTCATCGCCTTGGCAGCCAGTTGGCGCACCGCGTTTCAGGTGCAGGGAGTAATATCCCTGCTGATTGTCATACCGCTCTTGCTTTTCATGCGGCGCCGCCCATCGGACATTGGCTTGCAGCCGGACGGCGTATCCGGCGCCTCCGCACCGAGCGGACGCAGACCCGATGCAGGCGGCATACAGTCCGCATCTCGTCCTGAACCCGACTGGCGCGCAGGCGAGGCGGCGCGCACATCTTCATTCTGGCTCATCGTCACTGCCGAGGCGCTCGTCATTCTCATTTCCGGCACCATCAACTTCCAGATAGTTCCATACCTCCGCGATGTCGGCATATCTCCGGCAGTCGCCGCGGGCGCGCTCAGCATTAGCTCGCTGGTGGGATCACTAGGAAATCCATTCTGGGGCTGGCTTTCCGACATATTCTCTCCGCGCAGGCTCGCGCTTATCACGCTTGCCATATCCGGCGTGGCAGTATCCCTGTTCATCGTGGTTCCCGAGGGACGTCTGAGCATCATAGTCGTGATACTCTACGGCAGTCTTGCGGGCGGCTTGAACATTCTCGGACACATGATAATCGCGCAATACTTCGGCAGGTCATCCTTCGGTTCCATCACGGGTCTGATGGGACCCTTCCAGACCGGAGCGCTCGGCTTAGGTCCCACATTCGGCGCGCTACTCTATCGCATTACCGGCGGATACCGCGCCATATACCTCTTCGGCGTGCTATCCTACATACTGGCGTTCGCCTGCATCATCGCGGCGCGTCCACCCAACCGAAAAGTCCCTTCCCCCTCGATGGGGGAAGGTTAGGATGGGGGTGAGCACAGTACGAAAATCCTGCCCATCCTGTACATCGAAGTTAATTCCCAGGAGAAAACCATGACGAACTCGACCCAGGTGGCAATCATTGGTGGCGGCGCGATGGGTTGCGCCGTGGCATACTACCTCGCCAAGGCAGGTGTTCGCTCGACCATTATCGAGAGCGAGGGCATTGCAACGCAGGCATCCGGTTACAACGCAGGCGGTCTCAATCCGCTGCAAGGCGCGGGTATACCGGGCCCACTCAGCGACATCGCCGCTACCACCTTCAGGATGCATAGCGATCTCGCGCAGTGCCTTGAGGATGAATCCGGCGTCGAGTATCACCATAAGACCATCGCGTTCGTAACCGTAGCGTTCGATGATTCCGACATTCCCGAAATGCAGGAGACATACGACATATTCGAGGCTGCCGACGGCTTCAACGCCCACTGGCTTGACGCTACTGAACTCCGGCAGATGGAGCCGCGCCTCAACCCTGAAGCGCAGCGTGGTCTGTATGCCTATGGCAACGCAATACTCAGCGGATACGAGTTTACTCTTGCACTGGCACGCGCAGCCGAGCGCCTGGGCGCGGAAATCCGGCAGGGCAAGGCAGTGGGCTTACAGACTGAAGGCGGCCGCGTAGCAGGAGTAATCCTGAATGACGGTGAGCTAGCTTGTGATGCCGTCGTGATAGCGTCCGGACCCTGGAGCGCGCAAGCAGAGGAATGGCTCGGCGTCAACATCCCGGTTGAGCCGTACAAGGGTGAGATACTGCGCCTTCGCATAGATAGCGCAATGCCTCCCTACGACTTCAGTGGCGGCGGGGCAAATCTTCACATTCGCGCTGACGGTCTGTTGTGGGCAGGCGCGACCGAAGAGCGCAAAGGCTTCGACCGCCAGCCCAGTGAGTACGCACGCCGTACACTCATGAAAGGCGCGACCAAGCTAATGCCTTTCTTAAGTGGCGCAGAGATAGCTAAGCATACCGCTTGCCTTCGTCCTCTGACACCCGACTGGCTGCCCATAGTAGGCGCGGCGCCGGGCTGGGACAACGCCTACCTCGCTACCGGCGCAGGCAAGAAAGGCATCCTGCTCGCTCCCGCAATCGGCAACGCCGTAGCGGATATTATCACCGACGGAGACACGGAAGTGCCGATTGCGGGGTTCGATGTGCGCCGCTTCGAATGACCGCCGCCGCCCTGAGATAATCCAGCGACATTATTGCCTGACTTCATGCCCATCTATGTGGTAACATTTCTTGGCGCAATTCACAATATCGTTATATGCGAAGGTATAAGGGAATATGAACACGACGGGGTTTCTGACGATTGCGACGGCCATCGTACCTGATAGGCCGGCTATGGTTTTCGAGGGCAAGCGTATCAGCTACGCGGAACTGGAAGTGAGGGTGAATCGGCTGTCGAACGCTCTGGCCGACTTGGGCGTCGGCGCGGGCGATCGGGTAGCGATGCTCCAGGTCAATTGCAACCAGTACATCGAAGCGTACTTCGCCTCCGCAAGGCTGGATGCCGTGTATGTGCCGCTGAACTTTCGCACGCGGGCGGACGAACTCACACACATGCTGAACGACGCCGCACCCAAGGTGATATTCGCCGGAGAGCGCTATGTGAACCTCGTCAAGGAGTGCGCCGAAAACGTGGAGTCGCTGAAGCACTTTGTAACTCTGGAGGGCGCAGTCGAAGGCTGGCACAGCTACGAGTCTCTGATAGAGAGCGGAGACGAGTATGAGCGTGTGCCGGAAGGCGACGACGACGACCTGACGATGATCCTGTTCACATCTGGCACGACGAGCTTTCCAAAGGGCGTAATGCTGTCTCATGACAGCTTTTCGTCATACATCCTGGCTACCGTAACGCCGGCGGACCCGGAGGAAGAGACCAGCAACATACTGACTGTGCCGCTGTATCACATCGCGGGTGTGCAATCAGTCATGGCGGCTATCTTCGCCGGCCGTACGCTGATCATACAACGGCAGTTCGAGGCGAAGCAGTGGATGGAGATGGTGGAGCAGGAGCGTGTCAACCGCGCGATGATGGTGCCGACCATGCTGAAGATGCTGATGGACCATCCCGACTTCCACAAGCACGACCTGAGCAGTCTGGAGGTGATAACTTACGGCGCTGCGCCTATGCCACTCCCTGTCATCCGGCAGGCTATCGGGGAGTTCCCTGGCATGTCCTTCATCAACGCGTTCGGACAGACTGAGACGGCGGCGACGATTACGATGCTGCCGCCGGAAGATCACATGCTGGAAGGGGATGAGGATGAGGTAGAGCGCAAGCTGAAGCATCTGAGTTCGATAGGCAAGCCTCTGGAAGACGTTGAGGTGCGTATATTCGACGAGGATGGACATCTGGTGGCTCTGGGCGAGACCGGCGAGATTGCGGCGCGCGGCGCACGGCTGATGAAGGGCTACTGGAACCAGGAAGACGCCACAGCCGAGACGATACGCGACGGGTGGCTGTTCACGGGTGACCTGGGGTATCAGGATGAGGACGGATACATCTATCTCGCGGGGCGCGCGCGGGACTTTATCAAGCGAGGCGGTGAGATGGTGTCGCCGGAAGAGGTGGAACAAGTGTTGCAATCGCACGACGCGGTGGAAGAGGCCGCAATTATCGGCGTGCCGGACCTGGACTGGGGTGAGCGAGTGCGCGCGATTGTCGTCTTGAAGGATGGCGAGCAGGCCAGTGAAGAGGACATATCGGAATACTGCCGACAGCGGCTAGCGAGCTTCAAGAAGCCGGAATCGGTCGTCTTCTGCGAGGAACTGCCGCGCAACCCGATGGGCAAGGTGCTGAAACGCATCCTGAAGGAAGAGTATAGCCACCCTGTGGTCGTGGAGTAGCATCGCACAACGAATATGATGGCGCGATGCTTAGTCTCTGTTGACATTTGCGTCATTCCCGTGAAAACGGGAATCCAGAGTCGTAAAATATAGCCGATTTCGTATCATTTACACCGTCTGAAAGCCACTGGATTCCCGCCTGCGCGGGAATGACAGGCTGAAATATCGAAATGTCAACACAACCTAGGCGCGGCTAAAGCCGGATATCAGCTGGAAGTTTGTATTGACATCATTGAGTAATCCTAGTAGTTTGCTTATATTAAATGTGAATATTTTAATTTGCAGGAGGTTTGACTAATGGCTTCAAATGAAGAACGGATAAGACAGCTTATCGCCGAAAATCTGGAAGTGGACGGAAAGCCCGTTGATGCGTCAATTAGCGCCGACTCCAGCCTTACGGACGCCGGTGTATCCTCGATGGACATCGTTTCCTTCGCAAGGGTGATTCAGGACGAGTTTGGCATCAAGTTCGGAGTTGAGCAATGCGCTGAGCTACAGACTATCGGGGCATTGATCAGTTACCTGGACGCCAATGCCTCCTAGAGCTGGACGCTAATGACGTACACTACTGCGTCACATCGCTGGTGGAGCCCGTTTCGGCAAGTCGGCGATGCCACAATCGTACACCTTGATCTGACGCCTCATGCTTCTCGTGAGGCGTCAGCCTTGTTATGGCTTAATTGTAATGAGCGAGAACGGCGGCGAAAGTTTGAGCACGCAGGTGCTCGTAGGCGATTCGTCCTGTGTCGCGCGGCTCTTCGCGCAATCCTCCATGAAGAACTGCTCTGTAGCAATGAACGGCTAACGTTCGGCGAGTTGCAGCACGGAAAGCCCTTCGCGCTGGTGGACAGTACGCCGGCGCCAATAAGCTTCAACGTCAGTCATAGCGGCAAGCATGGCTTGATAGCGATCGCTCCGAAGGGGCGGCTTGGCGTGGATATCGAGGAGCGCACTGACCGCCGCGACTTTGATAGACTCATCGAAGCGGCCTTCGGACCGAATGAGCAGATCGACCTGAAGCAGGAGCGCGCATCCGGCAAGTTTCAACTGTTTTACAAGCTTTGGACGGCCAAAGAAGCGCTCATAAAAGCCCTTGGCACAGGACTGTCGCTAGACCCGGGGACGTTTGAGGCGCCGTCCGCGATACGCCAAGGGGCGACAGCGAGCGAATACAGATTTCCCCACATTCCAGAGGTGACATGGCATGTAGAAGACTTGGGAGACGAGCGATTCGCCGCTGCCCTCGCATTTGATGTATGATTCATGTGTATTCGGGAATAAATTGATATTTCTCAGTGTGAGGAACGAGCCGAAGAATGAAGGATGCGACTATGACTTCAGGAATCGATTGGGAGGTGCCGGAGCCGCTCTCGACGCTTGACGTGCCCGTGGACGACGAGACCGTTATCACGCTGAGACGTCATGGAAACCCGGACGGTCCCCGGCTTGTCCTGAGTCACGGCAACGGTCTGGCGATCGATCTTTACTACCCATTCTGGTCGCTTCTGGCGGACGACTTTGATCTCATAATGTACGATCTGCGAAACCACGGCTGGAACGCTATCACTTCCCTCCAGAATCACAATATCCCTACTTTGGTCCAAGACCACGACAAGATTCTGGACGCGATTGATCTACACTACGGAGACAAACCTAAGGTAGGTATCTTTCACTCGGTATCGTCTCTGATTACACTCCTGTCTCCCAGGAATGGCAGGGACTTTGCCGCTCGCGTGCTGTTCGACCCACCCTTGTGCAAGCCCGGCCGCAACCACAGGGAATTTGAAGAGGCGGCAAGTCAGCTGTCGTCTATCTCCCGCCGCCGTATGGCGCGGTTCAAGAACAGGGAAGACTTCGCATTTCTTCTATCATTCTTCCCAATCTTTGAACTCGTCGTGCCAGGTGGTCACGACTTGTTCGCAATGACAACCCTCCGTGAGAACCAACGTGAAGAATTGTACGAGCTATGCTGTCCGCCCGAGTACGAGGCGCAGATAATCGAGTACGCAGGCGCTTTCGCGGTGCTTGTGGATTTCGATGCGCAGGTCAGTCCGACAAAAGTCATCGGAGCCGATCCTACCTTGCCATTCTCATATCTGCCAACCCTTGATCTCAGCGATGTCTTCACCGTTGGTTATGACTTCCTGCCGGACGCCACGCACTTCCTGCAACTGGAACAGCCGGACCAGTGCGTCGCCGCGATGCGCGAGTTCCTTGACGAGATTGGCGCAATGAGTTAACAGCAGCCCTGTGCAGTAGCAGGCAGGATTTTCGTGGATATGTATTATGCATCGCGCATTTCCTCGGGAATGTCCTGTGCCCGCTCCACAATAATCCGCTGCAACGTTTGCACGCTACGCCCGCGCACCTTATGCTCGTAGCGTTTCTTCCTATGCTTCTTCTCCCTCCGTTCACCCTTCGTCTTGTCCATTGCTGAATCTCCCTGCGCGAAATATGTTTCAGTGTGTTCGTATATGCTCTATATTATACAGAGCCGACATACGAACACTGGAGAGATTCATCGTGCCACTTCCGCATTTCAGGCCCATCGTCGCAATCGCCCTGCTGCCCATTCTCTTGATCGCGCTTCTCGCCTGCGGCGGAGAAAACGCGCAGGCGCCCTATCGCATCGGCGTGATGGAGTCCCTGACCGGCCCCGGCGAGACCTATGGCGTTATGGCGAACCAGGTCAAGCAGATGGCGCTCGATGAGATTAACGCGGCGGGCGGTATCAACGGACGACCGCTGGAGTTCGTAGTCGAGGACTCGCAGTGCAGCGCGCAGGGCGCAATCGCCGCGTACAGGAAGTTGACCGATGTGGACGGCGTCAAGATTATCCTCGGCACCTCGTGCAGCGGCGCGATGCTGGGCGCTGCTCCGCTCGCGGAGGCGGACGGAACTATCCTGTTCTCCGGGCTGGCGGCAAACCCTGATATCGCTAATGCGGGTGACTACATCTTCCGCACCCAGATTAGCGATGTGCATACAGGCATAGACACCGGCAACACCCTATGGGCTGACGGCATCCGCACGCTGGCGACAATCACAGAAGCGACCGACTACGCAGAGGGCGTGAGGCGCACATCTGTGGAGCAGTTTCTGAAGCGCGGCGGCGAACTGGTGGCGGAAGAACGATTCTCGTCCGATGTAACCGACTTCCGCACGCAACTGGAGAAGCTGTTCGTCGCCAATCCTGACGCCCTGCACATCGCGCCGCAGTCCGAGTTCTCGGCTGGCACCATCATCAAGCAGTCGCGTGAGCTGGGCTACGACGGCCCCATCTACGCGGAGACCCTCACCGTCGGCGCGACCTCGATAGAAATAGCCGGAGACGCTGCGACCGGCCTCAAGGCAATCACCGCCGACCTCGATCCCGCGAATGGCAAGGGGCAGGAGGTCGTTGCCAACTTCAGGGAACGCTACGGTTATGTCGTCTTCCCGTGGCACATGGGCTCCGCATACGACACCGTCTTCATCGCCGCCGAGTGTCTCAAGCAGACGCAGGACGACCAGGACGCCGATGGCTTCCGCGACTGCCTCTATGACATCACATGGAGCGGCGCGATAGGGGACAATTACAGCTTCGACGAACTGGGCGAAGTCGTGGGACTATCCCGCGTGGTCGTCGAGGTGCTTCCCACATCCGAGCGCACAACCGACAGGATATACAGGGTTCTCGGATCAGCCCCGAAAGAGTAGAATGATACGGGGCATTTCGATAATTCAGCCCGTCATTCCAGCCTACGCGGGAATGACGCAAATCTCAACAGAACCTAGCGATAGCTAAATCACGGACCCTATTGAAAGAAAACAAGGAGTTAGACATGGTGGACATCGGCGTAATTGCGGGCATTACTCTGGTCATCTTGCTCGTTCTCACAGTTCTATTCACGATGAAGAAGGTGAACGAGAGCGACGGTCCCACAGACATAATAAAGTAGGTTTTTCCGGCATCAACATTTCGCAGCCTAACGGCGTGGAACGGAGCAGTCATGCGAAACATCCTGATAGTCGCGTTCGACGGGTTGCAGCCCGCGCAGGTTACGCCCGATCTGATGCCCAACCTAGCGGAATTCGTCGCCGAGGGCGTCGCGTTCGACAACCATCATCCCGTCTATCCGTCCGTAACGCGCATCAACGCCGCGAGCATGGTGACGGGACTGCACCCGGGCGCGCACGGCATCGCGGCGAACATGTTAGTGATGCGAGACTACGACCCGCACACTGCCTTTTCCGCCCTGGAGCCGACGCTTGCCAAGGTCGCCCGCAAAACTTCGGTGCTTCTGAAACCCACGCTTGCCGACATCCTTTCGCGGCATGGCTTGGAGTATGTGGCAGTCGGCAGCGGCACGAGCGGCAACTCCTACCTGCACAACCCCAACGCCGAGCGTGTCGGCGGCGCGACCATACACCCGGAGTTCTGTCTGCCGTATGCGCTGCACGACGACATCGTCGGTAGGTTCGGCGAATGGCCCCCCGAGGGTGAAACCAACGCCGACAAGCTGGCGCGCGCCGTGGACATCGCTACCGAGTATGTGCTCGCCGAGCGAAAGCCCATCGTCACCTTCGTCTGGTTCTCTGAGCCGGACAAGTCACAGCACGCGCACGGCGTCTGCACCGAGGTCAGCACACGCGCACTTAAAGAAGCGGACGAGCAGTTTGGCAGGCTGCTGTCCTGGCTCGCCGACGCCGGCACCGACACCGATATCATCGTCATCTCTGACCACGGCTACTCGACTATCAGCGAGGTCATAGACGTGGAGGGACTGCTGAGGGCTGCGGGCTTCCCGCTGGGAGACGAGCCGGGTGGCATCACGGTCGCGGCAAACGGCGGTTCCGTGCTCTTCTACGCACACGACAGAGATTCCGCAACCGTGGACAGGCTCGCGGCGTTCCTCATGCAGCAGCGCTGGAGCGGCGCGCTGGTCGCTTCCGATGCGGTTGGGCATATCGAAGGCACACTACCCGCATCGCTCGTCGGCGCAGAGGGCTCTCGCGCCCCCGACTTGGCAATGTCTTTCCGCTGGGATTCGCGCGTGAGTCCGTCAGGCTACGCGGGCTATGCGTTCTCCACTGGCGGTGCGCCTGAGCTAGGGCAGCACGGCTCGATGAGCCGCCACGAGATGCGGAACTCGCTGTTCGCGCGCGGCAGCAGCTTCAAGAGCGGCGTCCGCATCGCAAGCCCCACAGGGAGCGCCGACCTAGCGCCCACGGTGCTGCATATGCTGGGCATAGGCGGCGGCGAAGCCATGCATGGACGCGTGCTGCGTGAGGCGCTGGCTGACGGCAGCCCCGTCGAGTGGCAGACCGAGACGCACCGCGCCGAGCGCAAAGTTGAATCAGGCACGTATCGCCAGCACATCGCCGTTTCGCGTGCGGGCGGCACGACCTACGTGGACGAAGGCAACGGCTCATACGCCAACGATTAGTTTATGTGGCATCGGCGATGTCGAGCTATTCGACTATGCGCCCCTTCAGCACAGCCTCGTCCAGCTCGATTCCCAGTCCCGGACCAGTAGGCGGGATGATAGCGCCGTTCTCGAATACTATTGGTTCTTTGAAGATAATCTTGTGCAAGGGTCCCTGATTCGCCTCTTGAATCAGGAAGTTCGGCGAGCATGTGTCTATCTGCACCGCCGCTGCCGCAGCAATCGGCCCGCAGTACATGTGCGGCGCAATCATCGCGTAGTGCGCCTCCGCGATTGCGGCAATCTTCTTCGCCTCCAGTATCCCGCCGCACTGCCCAACATCCAGCTGGATTATCTGCGCCGCCTTCTTCTCGATGAGCTGCGAGAACTCGTACTTCGTTACCAGCCGCTCGCCGCTTGCGATGGGAATGCTCGTGTGCGCCGCCACCCGCGCCATCTCGTCGATGTTCTCCGGCGGCACAGGCTCCTCAAACCAGAAAGGATGATACGGCTCAAGAATCTTCGCCACGCGTATCGCGCTGTAAGTCGTCAACTGCCCGTGCGTGCCGATGCCCACTTCCAGCTTGTTGCCCACCGTGTTTCGGATGCTCTCGAATATCTTCACCGCGTGCTCTATCTCCGGCAGCCCTATGTCGCGTGGGATGGGGTATGTCGGCATGAACGGGTCTATCTTGCACGCCGAGTTGCCCTCTTCCAGCAACTGCGCCGCCACCTCGCCCGCAGCCTCTGGATTGTCTGCAAATGAGCCGCCCGGCATGTAAGCGTAAGCGCGCAGCGTCTCGTGATACTTACCGCCCAGCAGGTTATAGATAGGCTGCCCCGCCGCCTTGCCCGCGATGTCCCACAGCGCCATGTCAATCGCGCTCAGCACCGGCGTCGCGTGCAAACTCGGATGTCGATAGTCGTGCCGCGAGGCATACATCCTGTCCCATATCTTCTCGATATTGAACGGGTTCTCCCCGACCACATACTGCCGCACCATCTCCTCGATAAGGCTAATCTGCGACTTCAGGTCCCCCAGCCTGTGCGAGTAAGTGCTGCCCGTGATGCGCTCCCCCAGCCCGGTTATCCCCTCATCCGTCTGCAACTCCAGCCACAGCAGATACCGTCCCCCGATATACGGAGGCTCATTCTCAACGACCATGGTGCGGAAGTCTGTTATTTTCAATGTGGCGCTCCTTGTGGATATAGTTTGCTTTGGCGCTTGAGGCAGTGGTGTTAAGTGTTGCTAGACAATTCTCATCGGCATACAGAAACGTATTTCAAGGATGAATCGACGCCTGCGCCATGAAGAACGGCCCGTTCATAGGATGTTGCAGAACCGACACACGGACGACCGCTTTCAAGGCTGTGTCAACCTCGTCAAGCGCTTCTCCCAAGTAAATGTACCCGTCGCACTCTTTGATAGCTTCCGGCGCTTCATCCCAAGCATAAAACTTCCTCGCCAAAGGTGAACTGGTCAATCGGTGCTCGTGAACCAGCATGGTCAAAGTGTTAGCCTCTATCATCGGATATCTTCTGTCATTTAGCAGGTTAGCGCGAGGGTCAACTTGCGCCATTACCCTGAAGCGGACGGATATTGACGATCCCTCGATCCTTCGGGTCTCAGCAAAACTGGATTGTCGAATCTCAAAATGCTCAGTGAACTCAGACACATTCACATCGTCAGGCGTTGACGCCGCGGCAACTTGGTGAAACGCATTCGACAGGACTTCATCAATTGAGACAGTCTCAAAGAACGACCCGCTCACCAGTACGGTCTTTGCCAGTGGCGATGACATAGTTCGCTTGATGCCTCTGACGAGATAGTACACATCTCTCTGAGGAACGGATTCTATATCCTCACCGGCTTCCAACAGTTGGTTCTTCATGTTCTGCGCCAAAGACGAAACCTGCTTCGTCGCGCTGGGAAGAGTGGAGTTGAATGACGATATTTGGTACGACTTCGCATCCTTGAGTTCGATGAACTCTCCACCTGTCAGCGGACCGTCAGAGTTGGTCCTCAGCACGAAGTCCGGAAATCCGGAACTGGATTCGGCTGCAATCATGTCTCTGGGGAACGCAAAGTCTTCAAGTTTGTTGTCTTGAACGAAATAGCCTCGGCGTTCCAGGAGGCGAGCGAAGAAGTGATAGACGGATGACGTCGGCATGGCACTCATTCAACTGGCATCGGCACGGACTCGTTGAGCAACGCCGATGCAGCCCCGTTGGCAAAATGGCCGGCTTGGCTGACCGGCCATATCTCGCTCAACGAAGGTGTGTGTATGTAGTCATTGCGATGCTGAACGATTGAATCCGCATCGCGCACATCTTGCAGGCGCGCTTCGATGTAGTCGTAGTTCACAGCATCTTTCTCCACTCCGACTCCGACCCGGGACAACTGCGAGGCAACAACCAGCGTCGTTCCCGTGCCCGCAAATGGGTCAAAGACGCAATCCCCCGGGTTCGTGGAAGATAGTATCATTCGCAGCAGCAACGCGACGGGCGATTGCTGTTTGTGGACGCGCTCGCCGTCGTCATGGCGCAACGCCTCATCGCCGGCGTAGTAGCCCGATGTTAGTTCCCGTATGTCGTCCCAAACATCGGTAACGAACATGCCCTTTTTGCGCGGCTTGTACCCGTTCGGCAATGGCGGGTTTATCCTCAACCGATTGAATACCCTTGCGCGCCGTCCCTTCGTGGCGAATGCGATGACCTGATACGCCTTGCCATATCGCACTTGGCTAGGAATTGCCGATGTCTTCTTGCGCCACACAATCAGATTCTGGAAATGCCATCCCGACTCGCGCAGCACTCGCAGCACATTCTCGGCGTTCTTTTCGCGCTGCATGAAGTACATCGCCGCACCTTCCGACGAGCGTTCAAGCGTCAGTCTGCACACTTCGTGCATCCAATCCCAGTACTCCCCTTCGTCCAACCGGTCATCATGTTCTCGATACTCCTTGCCCTGATTGAACGGCGGGTCGAGGAATGTGAAATCGAAAGGCGGCGCTTCTTTGGCATTATCCGCCAGGAAGCGCGTGCAGTCGTCAAGAAATACAAAGGGTTCCAATTAAGCTATCCCCTTTTCTCGGCTTATCCTAGAAGGCAACACCTTATGGAGACGGATTTTATAGAACATTCGTATTCAAGTCAAGGGCGATTTAGGTGATGTTAGCGCACTCCCCCACAAACCGCCTTGCCATGTCCGGTTTGCTGCCCATGTGAATGTGGATGTAGGATGCCGTAAGATTGCCTACACAAAAACCTTCGATGCGTCCGTCCTGGCTGCGAACTGCGTATGCTGCCTGAGTTGCTGACGACGGGCTGTCGGCGACCGACCAGTGGAATTCATGCCCGCGCACACTCTCGCCTTTAGCCAGCAGCGAGCCGTCCGCCAGCGCTTCGACCTCCCGGTAGCCGAGCGTTAGCCTCCCCTTGCTCATCGACGACTTCGCCGTAATCAGCCCTACCATGGGATGCGCCTCACCATCGAAGTCCGTCAGAGTCTCGCCAAGATACATCAGCCCACCACACTCAGCGTATATCCTTCGCCCGTCTGCATGGGCATCCCTGATTGACTGCTTCATGCCCTTGTTGGCGGCAAGTTCTCGCGCAAAAAGCTCTGGGAAGCCGCCGCCGATATACACGCCGCCAACCCCGTCCGGCAGCGCATCATCAACCAACGGGCTGAACAGCACGAGTTCTGCTCCCCATGCCTTCAGCAGGTCGAGCGAGTCCTGATAGTAGAAGTTGAACGCCTTATCTTGCGCCACAGCGATACGCGCAATGGTCGGCTGTGGTTCTGCGGGGAATGCAGACGGCACAACGGTATGCGTGTTGGCCTGCTGCGCCACTTCCAGCAGGCGGTCGAGGTCTATGGTTTCCTCGACTTGCGCCGTCAGTTTGTCGAACCACTCTTCGACCACCACGCCCTCGACGGTCGGTATAAGCCCTAGATGGCGCTCCGGAACGCGCAGATCGTCGCGGCGAGGCATATAACCGAGCACGGGCAGTCCGGTCGCGTCCTCAATTGGCGGCTTGCAGAACTCCAGGTGTCGCGGGCTGCCCACTCCGTTGAGTATGACACCTGCGATGTTCACCGACGGGTCGAACTTCTGAAAGCCCAGCACTTCTGCTGCGACACTGCGCGCCACCCTCGCTGCGCTCGCAATCAGGACGACCGGCGCGCACAGCAATTTGGCGACTTCGGCAGTGGAGCCTTGCTCGGTCAGGTTGGCATGCCCATCGTACAGCCCCATCACTCCCTCGACGACCGCGACATCGCTCGACTGTGCCGCCCTGCCGAATAGTTCCAATGCCGTGTCGTGCGGTAGCAACCATGTGTCGAGGTTGCGGCTGGGAACACCGCAAGCCATAAGATGGTAGGAAGGGTCGATGTAGTCGGGACCGCACTTGAACGGCTGTACGCGCAGCCCTCGACGCGCGAGCGCGCCCATGATGCCGGTGGCAATGGTCGTCTTGCCAACACCGCTTCGAGTGCCGGCTAGCACGAATGCCGGTGTCATCACCATGTCCTCATTCTGTCTGCCTGCTTGAGTTCATATACCCGCGCGGCGTAATCATGCGTCCCTTGTGGATATATGAAGTGGAGTTGCCGATTACGAGCGTGGTGAACATGTCGATGCGCTCGAAGTGCCGTCCAAGTTCGCCGAGGGTGGTCAGTGTTGATTCCTGGTCCGGGCGGCAGGCATTCCGTACTATGCCCACCGGAGTATCGGCGCTGCGATGCTCCAAGACGATACTGCGCGCCTCCACAATCTGCTTGCGCCGCCGCCTGCTGCGAGGGTTGTACAGCGCAATCACGAAATCGCTGTAGGCGGCAGCGTCCAACCGCTTGCGTATCGTGTCCCATGGTGTCATCAGGTCGCTCAGGCTAATGGCGCAGAAGTCTTGCATTAGCGGCGCTCCCAGCACGGACGCCGCAGCCTGCGCCGCGGTTACGCCCGGCACAACCTCAACCTGTGGATGCTTCCCGTCCCATCCGTTTGCCGCCAGATGTTCGAATACAGGCCCAGCCATGCCGTACACGCCAATGTCTCCGGATGAGATCATCGCTACTGCCTTGCCTTCGTTCGCGAGTTCGACGGCTTTGGCGGCGCGCTCCATCTCCATCCCAAGAGGCATTGAAACGATCTGCTTGCCGCCCGTCAGGTCTCGCACCTGATCAAGGTAGCCATCGTATCCGACTACCGCATCGCTGCACTGCACGGCATCTAAAGCGGCAGGCGTCAGGAGTGTCCTGTCGCCCGGTCCAAGCCCTATGAGGTGTATCTTGCCTGCGCTCATTCGCATATCGTCAAGTCGCTAATCGTCCAATTCTCCTGATTCATACGCGGCGAAGCGGTCTTCCAATTCCTCGTGGGAAATCATCCCTTGTTCAAGGAGCAGCCTTTCCAAAGACGCGAGCCACCGCTCATAATACACAGACCCCTCGTTGTCCGGTGGCGCTGCGGCGATTTCTTCCGCAAGCCTGCGCTGGAACTCACTCCATTCATACGCGCCGTTTTCATTGAGCGCGACTGCGATTCCGAATGCGCGTCCCTCCCACGGCGCGGCGAACACCAACTCGCCGTTGCTGCGAGGAAGCGCAAGCTCGCCCTGCATTTCAGAAATTCTGCCGTCAATCTCGGTGCTCATAGTGTTTGCCTTATGTGACCGGCATCGGCGTCTTGGCTTTCGCCACGCCTATCATGCTGTCCCGCGTTACCAGTTCCGCCAGTGTTTCTTCGTCCATGTGTTCCGTACCTTCCGGACGCACAGGCAACACCATGTAGCGGATGTCCGAATTGCTGTCCCAAACGCGCACTTCCACCGACTCGTCCAGCGTCAACCCGAATTCCTTCAGAACGGCACGAGGCTCTATGACAGCGCGCGCCCTGTAAGCGTCCGACTTGTACCAGCGTGGCGGCAAGCCTAACACGGGCCACGGATAGCAGGAGCATAGTGTGCATACGACCATATTGTGAACGGTGGGCGTGTTCGCCAGCACGATAATCTCCGCTCCCTGTGCGCCGTAGAATCCCAGTTCCCCAATGGCCGAAGTGCCGTCCTCCAGCAGCCGCTTCCTGTATTCGGCGTCCGTCCACGCCCGCGCCACAACCTTCGCGCCGTTCATCGGCCCGATGTCCTGCTCATACGCCTGCACTCGCGTGTCTATGGCGTCTGTTGAGAGCAGTCCTTTCTCGATTAGCAGCGATTCGATGGCTTTCGCCCGCAGCGAGGCGTATGGCTGCGGTTCGGGATGATGCTCGCCGCTGTGATTTCCGCTCATTGTTCCGCTCCCCGTTCTGTGTCTATTCTGCCGATTCCATCCAACACTCCCACATGTCGATGTAAAGGCGCTGGTTCGGTTCGGCGTTCTCGCCCCAGAGTTCATCTGCATCGAACGCAACGCTGTACACATGCTGCGGGCTGCTGTCGGCTATCGTTGGCTCGTCCTGAAATCCCTGCGCCCCATAGATACGCGCGATTACTCCGCGCTTGCCACGCACATACCTAGGCAGCCTCGTATGACCGGTCGGATGAACGTTCCGCACCACAATCAAGTCTCCGATTCCGAAGCGAGGAGCCGAAGATGCCTTCTGTTCGAGCGGATGTGGCGCGTATATGCGCTGGCGCACGCGCTCCGCGAGTTCCGGGTCATTGCGTTCCGGCACTTGGGTGGTTGCGTCATCAAGGAATCGGCGCGTCCTGTCGTCCAGCTCCTCGGCCGTCAGCAGTCCCTTATTCAGGAGGGCCGCCTCCAGCGCAAGCATCCACTTTTCGTAGTAGCTCGATGCAAGGTAGCGTGCCGGCGGGATGTTCTCGATGTAGTGGCGTGAGCCATACGGGCCATAGACATCACGCTCCTCTCGGATACTGGTAACCATGCCATACACTCGCCCTTCCCACTCGTCGTGGAATACAGGCTCATCCGCCTCGATGTCGATGGGACCGAAGCCGTGCATGCCGCCCATATCGTGAACGCCGTTCATATTCAGCCGACCCTTTCCTTGAGTCCGAAGATTATATTTCGCTTTTTGCTAAAAGCGGGTCTAACCAGGTCGTCGGTGATTAGATGAGCCAGTGTGCGTTCAAGCCTCTTGGTACTTAAGCTAGTTGCTTCAAGAAGTCGGTCTCGACTCCTCCATCTGTATTTGTTGTGAGAGAGTGCAAGCATTACTTTCTGCTCTTCATCAGAGAACTCATCAAGATTTTTCATCCACTCCAAACCGGTCAAGTACGGCATAACAATTCACTCACTTCCTAAGTTTCCCCAGTTCTTCTTCTAGGGATTCGCTCTCGCCTGTCTGACCCAAGAAGTTATCTTCATCTATTTGCTCATCTTCCAAATCCTCTTCACTCAAAGGATCATCTGGTACGTCTGTTGGAATTTCCGACGCATTAGACATTACTAGGGATGTAAGTTCAGGGGATTCTAACTCGACGGAGCTTCCGGCAATAGATATTTTCTTGATCCGAGGTGCCATTATTGGAATGATGCTCGCTATATGCTTACGAAATATCAGAATGATATACAAAATAACAAGTGGCCAACTAGCAAGAATCTCCAGTACCGCAAGGAGAACGTCGATAACCTCTTTTGCAGACAATCGTGCCTCTTTTCGGATGAAGTTACGCCAAGTCGTTTCAGACAAGTATATTTACTCAATGCAAGGTCGTCAAAAAGAAGGTTTACATACCCATTCCAGTGGTGACTCAATCACTAGGCAGTTAACACTAAGTGTAGTGCCTCTGTGCGCCCTGATGCGTATGCGGTATGATGCTAGACGGACACAACGTTAGAAATACTGGCAACCCTCTATTTGTCTGGTTAGAGCAAATCGAACATCGAGGAGCGAACACAAATGGCAAGCAAGAACCCTGCCCGCCCCAACATTCTGTTCATTCTGAGCGACGACCAGGGCGCTTGGGCGATGCGATGTGCGGGCAACGAAGAGATGGTTACCCCCAACCTAGATAGACTGTCGGCGACGGGCATCCGCTTCGATAACTTCTTCTGCGCCTCGCCCGTGTGCTCGCCGGCGCGCGCTTCCATCCTCACGGGACGCATACCCTCTCAGCACGGCGTGCAGGACTTCCTGCGCGCGGGCAACGCTGCCTTCCTGCCCGGAGACGGCTTGGAGATTGACTACATCGCGGGTCAGACGACCTATATCGAGCTTCTGGCGCAGAGCGGCTACGAGTGCGGTCTGAGCGGCAAGTGGCACATTGGGCACGCAGCATTGCAGCGAGCCGGCTTTTCGTTCTGGAATGTGCATGCCGCAGGTGGAGGACACTACTACGAAGCGCCGATGATTCTGAACGGAGAACGCTATCAGCCTGACGAGTATGTTACCGATGTCATAACCGACAACGCGCTGGGATTTCTGGACGCGCAGGTTGGCTCTGATGCGCCGTTCTCGCTGAATGTACATTACACTGCGCCTCACGCTCCCTGGGGCAAGGAGGAGCATCCGGATGCCGTGTTCGACGACTTCCACGAGAATTGCGCCTTCGACTCAGTGCCAAACGAACCGATGCATCCCAACCAGCTTGCCAAGGAGCCGACGGCGGCAACAGTCGGCGACACCCCAGAAAATCGCAGGATTGCCCTGAGCGGCTACTTCGCTGCGGTAACCGAGATGGACCGCAGCATCGGAAGGATACTCGACTGGTTGGAGGAAAACGGGCTGCGCGAGAGCACGCTCGTCATGTTCATGGCAGACAACGGCATGAGCATGGGACATCACGGCATCTGGGGCAAAGGCAACGGCACATACCCGCCGAACATGTACGACACGGCGGTCAAAATCCCTGCGCTGGCTTCGATGCCCGGCAGCGTACCACAGGACCTGGTTTGCGACCGCCTGCTTAGCCAGTACGATGTAATGCCTACACTATTAGGCTATACGGGTGTTGAAAATCCGCACGCTGACTCACTACCGGGCCGAGACTTCTCGCCGGTGCTGCGCGGCGAATCGCTAGGCGACGGCACTCCGGTGTTCGTGTTCGACGAGTACGGACCTACGCGCATGATTCGCACGCGCAACTGGAAGTATGTCCATCGCTATCCTGATGGCCCGAACGAACTGTACGACCTAGGTGGCGATCCTGTGGAGGCATCCAACATCGTTGACGATCCTGTGTATGGGAGCAGGGTAGAAGCCCTGCGCGAGGAACTGGAAACGTGGTACGCGCGCTATGTTGACGAGGTGATGGACGGCGCGAAGCAGGCAGTATTTGGTAGGGGACAGATTGGACTTGTCGGCTCTGACGACTACGCTAAACCTTTCGCTGATGATATCGCTTTGCAGTCGGGCATATAGAGATATTTGAGTATCGTCGGCAATCTGACGCCGCCAAAGCTTCCCGTTCGCCCTGAGCCTGTCGAAGGGTGAGTATGCAGGCTTGCGCTCTCGTGGTTCGACACGCTCACCACGAACGAGGTGTTTGCAAATAGGTGAGTCTATCGCCTGCTGCCATCGCTTTCATCTTCATCATCTGCACTGACGGCTACGCCGTCATCATCCAGCCTACGCTCAAGGCGGCGCAGAGCATCGCGGGTAGAACGCAGTTCGCGCAACAGCTCCTCTCTTGAAACGGGCGGTTCAAGTTCTCGCAGGCGTTCTGCCTTGGCTTCGTCCAGGTTGTTGATGATGATGGCGATGAACAAGTTTATCACCACGAAAGTCGCGGCGACTACATAGCTGACGAAGTATATCCACGACCACGGATGCACCTGCATCGCCTTTTCCATCACGACCGTCCAGCCTTCGAGGGTGATGATGTTAAATAAGGTCAGCACCGATATGCCCAATGTGCGCCAGTGGGTCGGATCGTGCTCGTGGAACAGATGGTAGCCGATGATGGCGTAGATATAGACGATGATGCTCATCAGCATAATCACATATCCGACGCTGGGGATGGAACGCACAAGGGCGGCAACTATCAGGCGAAGTTCCCTGATTGCGGAAACCAGACGCAGAACGCGCAGCAGACGCGCTAGGCGCGCTACCATAGCGAATTGGCCGGTCGCCGGAATGAGTGAGAAGACTATCACCAGGAAGTCGAAGATATTCCAGCCGTCGCGGAAGTATCTGTCTATGCGGGGCGCTAGTGCGAGCATTTTCAGAAGCGCCTCGACGATGAACACGCCTAGCACAATCTGGTTGCCTAAGTGCATTATGCCGCCGTACCTCTGCTCCAGCGCGGGTGAAGTCTCCAAGCCCAGCAGGACGCCGTTGATGAGGATGAGCGCGATTATGGTGTATTCAAAGGCGGGCCTGTTGACCAGCCTATCCGCGAATTGAGTGGCTTGCTGCATGGTTATTCGGCTTATATCCCTTTCGTGAAGATGGCGCGTGGGAATGCTCGCGTTAAAGTTTCGCAGAACTCAACGCTTGTATCAACAGAACAGGCAAGTGAAAGGTCATTTGCGTTATAATTAGGCAGCGAGTTTTACGAGTATGATCGCGATTGCGGAGGGGTGGCCGAGCGGTTGAAGGCACCTGTCTTGAAAACAGGAGTAGTGAAAGCTACCGCAGGTTCGAATCCTGTCCCCTCCGCCACATGTGGCATTGATACTTCCAGCACCTACGATATGAACGGCAATACGGAGCATTAGTATAGATGAAGATTCACGAGTATCAGGCGAAGCAGATTCTGAGCAGGTACGGTGTGCCTGTGCCTGAAGGTGGTGTAGCGTCAACACCGGACGAGACCGCGAGTCTGGTGGAATCGCTCGGTGGCAGCGCCGTTGTGAAGGCGCAGGTGCATGCCGGCGGGCGCGGCAAGGCAGGCGGCGTAAAGTTGGTTTCTTCGCCTGAAGAGGCAGCAGAGTTTGCCAGTTCGATACTCGGCACAAATCTGATTACATTCCAGACGGGCCCTGAAGGCGTCCCCGTACGCAGTTTGCTGGTCGAAGAAGTGATTGACGTCGCCCAAGAACTGTATCTGGGCGTGGTCATTGACGGCGGCGCCGAGGGTGTGGTCGTCATTACGAGTGAGGCCGGCGGCATGGAGATTGAGGAAGTCGCGGACAGCAACCCGGAGAAAATCCTGCGCGCGGTTGTTGACCCGGTTCTTGGATTTCAGCAGTTTCAAGGGAGGGGCCTCGCATACGGGCTGAATCTTGACGGCTCGCTTATCCGCCCGGTTGCGACGCTCATCGAGAACATGTGCCGTGCCTTTCAAGAGAACGACTGCTCACTCGCGGAAGTCAATCCACTGGTCATTACAGGCGACGGGCGCGTTCTCGCAGTTGACGCTAAGCTCAATTTCGACGACGACGCGATGTTCCGCCACCGCGACCTCGACGAGTTCTACGATGCGGAACAAGAGGATGCAGGCGAGGTCGAAGCGCGCAAGTATGACATCAACTATGTGAAGCTCGACGGAAGCGTGGGCTGTATCGTGAACGGCGCGGGATTAGCTATGGCTACCATGGATGTGGTGCTATCGGGCGGAGCGAATCCGGCGAACTTTCTCGACATCGGCGGTGGCGCGGACGAAGACAAGGTAGCGCAGGCGCTCAACATCGTACTGGCAGACAAGTCTGTCGAACTGGTGCTGGTGAACATATTCGGAGGCATCTTGCGCTGCGATGTCGCAGCGCGTGGATTCCTGATGGCAGCCGAAGGCGCACCCCACAGCATTCGTCCGATGATCGTGCGCATGCTGGGCACGAACGCAGATGAGGGGCGGCGCATCCTGTCGGAGTCGAGCCTTGATGTAACGCTTGTGGACGACCTGAGCGGTGCGGCGGATGCGATACGAACAGCAAGCGCCAAATGATAACTGGAAAACGACATTTATTACCGTATAATTGCGAGAAGACTGAACGGGGCGGGAATCGTCCTGACACAAGGCAAAGGAGGCTGATATGCACCTGCTCGAAGTCTTAAACCCAATCGGCCAGCAGCGAGGCCTGATAAACTCGCTGACGATAAGTGAGCGTCCGCAGTCACTGGACAACAAGACCGTTGGGCTGCTCTGGTCCGGCACACACGGGGGCGACCTCGCGCTGAACCGCGCCGGCGAGATGCTGCAAGAGCGGTTCAGCAATGTGAAGGTGAACTTCTACACCGGCGGCAACTATCCTGCTCCGCCTCCCATCGTGCAGCAGGCGGCGAAGGAGTGTGATGTCGTCATCGGCGCCACAGCCGATTGAGGGACATGCGCGTCGTGGATGGTCCACGACATGATTGAGATTGAGAAGACGGGCAAGCCCGCCATTCCAATCGTATCCGGACGCTTTGAGGAGGATGCCATCGCAAGTTCGCGTGCGTTCG
Source organism: Dehalococcoidia bacterium (assembly GCA_034421195.1). Lineage (GTDB taxonomy): Bacteria > Chloroflexota > Dehalococcoidia > Lucifugimonadales > JADFKI01 > Bin90. Next base: position 144,024 of record DAOUKP010000018.1, on the reverse strand, counting down.
CTATGCCGGACCTGCAGTTCGTCATCGTGCCTAGAATATACCGCAACCTCGCGCCTGAACTGTGCGTCAGTCAGACCGAGGCGGTTATAGAAGATATAATTGAAGTTCTGACCGTTGACAAGGCGCACGGGCGCAGGGAGCGCGATACTGCCACCGCAGTCGAGCGTTTCGAGGGCGAAGACCGCTGGGACGCTATTCTCAGGATGAACGAGCAGTGGCTGATGCGCGACTGGGGCGACGCGATGGTTCTTCATCCGCCGACCGAGGAAGCAGTAGCCGACCTTGTCAAAGGCACTGGACTCGACCGCTACGACCTTGTGTGCGACATGCCGCCCGGCTTTGGCTTGGCAACTGTGGAGAAAATTGCCATCAACGCTGCAATGGCAGGCGCGAGACCTGAGCAGATGCCAGTCATCATCGCCGCGGTCAAGGCGCTGTCCGAGGTCGGTGAGCACGGCGGCAAGTCGCTGCTGATGTCCACCAGCCCTCACGCACCCATGCTGGTCGTCAATGGGCCTATCGCTAAGGAGCTTGGAATCAACCCGCGCTCAGGGCTTGGGCCCGGACGCGACAATGAAGTGAACATCACTATCGGGCGCGCGTTCTCGCTGTGCCTCCGCAACCTCGGCTACTGGTATCCCGGTCAGATGGACATGGACACTATTGGCACCACGCGCAAGTTCGTCCACTGCATCGCTGAGAACGAAGAGATGTCGCCTTGGGAGCCGTTCCACGTGAACCGGGGCTTCCGCGCGGATGAGAGCGCGGTCAGCGTGTTTATCACCGACGGCGAGCTTGATGTTCAGGACCAGGGCAACACAGATGCAGACGACCTGCTCAAGACAATCGCCTACGGCAGCACCTTCGGGACGCGCGGAATGGGAGCGCGCCATACCAATGAACGGCTGATATTCATGCCGCCGGACGTCGCGCGACCCGTTGGAGGCGAAGGCTATTCAAAGCAAGAGGCGAAGCAGTTCATCCACCACCATGCCAACATGAGCCTGGGGAAGATGAGCCACTACATGCCAATCGACGACGCTCGCGTTGGGCAGCAGTGGCAATGGCTGAAGGGCAAAACCGAAGAAGAGCGGCTGGACATCGAGGTGCCGCTCCTGGAAGATGTTGACCGCTGGTTCATCGTCGTCGTTGGCGCAGACCGAGCCAAGACGCTGGTTATGCCAACAGGCGAGGGCGCATCGACAGTCGGCATTGACCAGTACATGCCGTAAGTGATTACTCTGGACGCTGGCACACTTGAGAGATAGACCTCAATCTGCACAGCCGCCCCTTGACAAGTTGTCGGGGCGGCTGTGTAACCTTATGTGGTCAGAATGACGACTACATTTCCAGATAGGAGAACAAATGCTAAACCCATATCTGAACTTTGGTGGCAACTGCCGTGAGGCTTTCGACCACTATCGTTCCGTGTTCGGCGGCGAATTCGCCATTTATCAGACATTTCGAGACGGTCCCGATGGCATGGGAGTGCCGGAAGAAGAGATGGACAACATCATGCACGTCTCGTTCCCGATTGGAGACAGCGTCCTGATGGGAAGTGATGTGCCCTCTGCGTTTGGCGGAGCTCCCGTAACAGGTACCAACGTGCAGGTGAGCGTCAGCCCCGAGAGCAAGGAAGATGCAGACAGAGTGTTCGCGGGCCTTTCGGATGGCGGCAAAGTTACGATGCCTATGATGGACATGTTCTGGGGAGACTACTTCGGCACCTGCACCGACAAGTTCGGCATCAACTGGATGGTCGGCGTCGAACAGTCCCCGGAATGATAACTCATCATCCGACGTGAACAGGCCTATGATACTGATTAACTGAAAGGACGTATCCAACTAATGGGAATCCTTGTTGACGAAAACACGCGCCTGCTCGTGCAGGGTATTACGGGCAGAGAAGGCAGCTTTCACGCCCTTCGATGTCGTGAGTATGGCTCCAATCTGGTCGCCGGAGTAACGCCGGGACGGGGCGGGCAGGTCTTCGACGGGGATGTTCCCGTGTTCAACACTGTCAAGCAGGCGGTGGATGAGACACAGGCGAATTGCGCCCTCATATTCGTGCCGCCGTCTTTCGCCGCGGACGCCATCGTGGAGTCGGTGGATGCGGGCATCCCGACAATCGCCTGTATCACCGAGGGCATCCCGATTATGGACACCATCGCCGTCAAGCGCTACATCCGCGATAAGCCTGTAACGCTCATCGGCCCCAACTGCCCCGGCATGATTACGCCCGGCGCGAAAGCGAAAGTCGGCATCATGCCCGGCAACATCCACATTCCCGGCAGGATTGGCGTCGTTTCCCGCAGTGGCACACTCACCTATGAGGCTGTCAGTCAGCTAACCGATCTAGGCATCGGGCAGTCAACATGCGTCGGCATCGGTGGTGATCCGGTGAACGGCTCGTCTTTCGTGGACATCCTGAAGATGTTCAATGACGACGATGAAACGGATGGCGTCGTGATGATTGGCGAGATTGGCGGCACAAGGGAGCAGGAAGCCGCCGAGTACATCAGCAGCGAGTTCAACAAGCCGATGGCAGCGTTCATAGCCGGTCGCAGCGCGCCTCCTGGCAAGCGTATGGGACACGCGGGCGCGGTCATCACAGGCAGAGCCGCCCGCGCCGAAGAGAAGGAGAAGGCGCTCGCAGCGGCTGGTGTCGCCATCGTTCCGGGTCCCGGCGAAATCGGCAATACGTTTCAGCAAGTCATCAACGCATAACGGCGGCTGAACTCTCGCTCAACCGCCGTCGATTACCTACTTGCCTTGTTGCCCTCTGTCACCTTTGAAGATTATGGTCTCGGTTCTAGGTGCCCCGGAGAGCAGCTCTTACCCGGATGGTCATCACTGTTCGTTCCATCCGGACAATCCGTATCATCCCAGTCAACATCACGTATGTTGTCGGCGCGCCTCATATTCGTCGCATCTGTGAGGTCAGACTCTTCAAACTCGGTATCTTCTAAGTCCGCTCCTTCAAAGTCCACCTCATCCAGGTCGGAATTTATGAATTTGGCATCTACGAGATTCGCATCCTTGAGTATCGCCTCTGTGAAATCACATTTTTCGAATGTACCGTCCGTGAGCGTTGCGTCCTCCAGGTCGGCTTTTTCGAACTTGCAGTTGACAAGCTCCATACGGGACAGATCAGCGCCACTCAGATCCGCTTCCTCAAAGTCTGTATTGCGGTCGATCTGAGCGTCCTTCAGATTCACGTTCTTCAACTGGGCTTTCCCGAAGTCGGCACCGCTGAAGTTGGTTTCATTTATGGTCGCGTTTCTGAGGTCTGCTCCCGAAAAATCGGCGTTTATGAAGCTAGAACCTGAAAGGTCGGCGCTGATGAAACTGACACCAATCAACACCGCGCCGACATCGAAGGTGATATTCGTCAGTTTTGTACTCCGGAACATATTCGAAGAGTTCTGAGGAGACCTGAACAACGCCTCCACGACTATTGCTCGGTCGAGATTGGCGCCTTTGAATATAGCGCCCCGGAAGTCCGCGCCGCTCAGATCCGCGCCGCTCAGGTCCGCATTCTCGAAGTTCGTTCCCTTCCCTGAAACCGAAGTCCCAAGGTCCGTATTCTTCATATTCGCGCCAATCAGTATTGCGTTGGTGAAATTCACGCCGCGCAGGTCCGAGCCGGACAGGTCCGCGCCTGTAAGATTCAGCCCGCTGAAGTTCCTGGCCTCGAAGTCGCACTCTTTCAGGTCGGCGCCCGGCACCAGGATAGTGCAAGGTATGGGTGTAGGCGTTGCCGTCGCCGTAGGTATAGGCGTCGGTGTGGGTGTGTCTGTCGGCACTGGTGTGGGCGTATCGGTTGGCACTGGCGTGGGTGTGTCGGTTGGCACTGGTGTGGGTGTGTCGGTTGGCACTGGCGTGGGCGTGTCTGTTGGCACTGGCGTGGGTGTGTCGGTTGGCACTGGCGTGGGTGTAGGTTCCGGTGTGTTAGTAGGCTGCGGCGTGGCGGTAGGCTGAGCTTCTATTGTTGCACGGACACTTGCCGCTATTGCCGCTTGGGTCTCCGCCAACGCTTGAGCATTGGCAGCTGCGGTGGCTTCTGCATCGGGCGTGGCGGTAGGTTCGGGGGTGTTCGTCGGCGGCGCGGTCGTCGCCACAGGCGCCCCGTCCGGCGGCAAGTCAGGCTCGCTTCCTTCGTTGTCACACGCGGCGAGGAAGACCGACAAGCATAGCATGAGCGCGAATGCTGCAAATAGTTTCAGTTTCATGGATGCTCCCGTGGTAAGTTGCGTGCCGTTGCCTACGGAATAAGGCCTACGCCTCATGAGCGACCGCAAAAGGTAACATAATCTAGGAAATAGGCTAATCTATGTTCAATTATTGGAGACGCCGCAACATTGCGTCAACTGATTTTCGGGTTTCAAATATCGCAGAATATGCCGCGTGTCGCTTCTGAATAAGCATTTGCGCCTGACTGGCAATTGGCAACGCGCGACTTGTGCTATGTTGAAATAGAGGTACTATCGCTCAGATTTTCAGTTAGTTGCTTAACTCCAAGATACAGAGAAAGATGATCGGAATTCAGGGGGTGAGACTATGGCAGATGCGAACATCACCGTGTATGGTGCGCCGTGGTGCCCGGACTGCACACGCGCAAAACAGTTTCTCGGTGAGCAGCGAATGCGTTACAACTGGATAGACATCGATCAGGATGAAGACGCGCGTGCCTATGTGCAAGAAGTCAACGACGGTAAGCAAATCATACCAACGATTATCTTCGAAGACGGTTCTCTGCTTGTAGAGCCGTCCAATTCAGAACTAGCCGCCAAGCTCGGCATTCAGCCTAAGGCGCGCAGAGACTTTTATGACCTAATCGTAATCGGCGGTGGTCCTGCCGGCCTGTCAACTGCACTGTATGCCGCCCGCGAGGGTATTGATACGCTCGTCATCGAGAGCAGCGCGATTGGAGGGCAGGCGGGCGTTACTGAGCGCATTGACAACTATCTAGGCTTCCCTGAGGGTGTGGAGGGCGCACGACTTGCAGACGATATGCGTGCGCATGCGGAGCGATTCGGCGCTGAGATGCTGCCCGCGCAGACGGTCGCTGAAGTACGCGCAGAGGGTAACTATCGCACCGTTATCACCGAGTCGGGCGATGAATACGGTGCGATGGCTCTCCTCATCGCGGTCGGTACGCGCTATCGCAGGCTGCATGTGCCCGGTGAAGAGGACTTCATAGGTGCAGGCATACACTTCTGCGCCACCTGCGATGGTCCCTTCTACAAGGGAGAGGAAATGCTCGTCATTGGCGGCGGCAACAGCGCCCTTGAAGAGGGCTTGTTTCTGACGCGTTTCGCGGAAAAGGTTACGCTTCTGGTCAGAGGCGACACACTCCGCGCGAGCCAGATATTGCAGGAAAAAGCCGCAAACCATCCTAAGATGGAGATATGCTTCAACACTTCGGTTCAGGAGTTTCTGGGAGGACGCAGGCTCTCAGCCGTAATGACCAAAGACGCACTAAGCGGAGATACTCGACAACTTCACCCCGGCGCGGTGTTCGTCTTCATTGGGCTGGATCCTAACACCGGCTTCCTGCCCGACGTTGTGGAACTGGACAGATGGGGTTTCATCCGAACTTTCGACAACATGCAGACGAGCATGGATGGCATATTCGCCGCCGGAGACGCGCGCGCAGGCAGTACCAAGCAGGTCGCAAGCGCAGTTGGCGAAGGCGCTGCCGCAGCGCTGATGATCAGGCAGTATCTGGAGAAGCTAGGCGGAAGGCGCGGCTACAGGGGCGATTAGCGCGCGAGGATGTCAGTCGCCTTTCAGCAGCCCCTTCTCAATCTTGTGCTCGATAATGCTGGGAACCAGCACCGAATGCGACGCTAAAGTCGTCAGGCTGCCGCCGGCAAGTTTCAGGGCCCAACGGTAAGTGTTCTCCGCAACCGCCGCACCACCTTCCAATACGGGTTCTCTACTGCGCACCCGGTCCAACAACTCGATGACCTCAGATGCAATCCGCCACTGGATGCGCGACGAAACCTCTTGCGCGCCGCCGCCCTGCGACAGCGCGTCCCTGTATCGTAGCATTGCGTCCAGATGCAAGACCTCGGTGCGTGGATAGAATGAGACCATGATATTCCAAGGGTTGCCTCCCGGCTCCTGGTCGCCGCCATACCGGAAGTCCGTACGCAGTATGACCGCTGGAATATCGAGAGTCTTCGCATACATATACTCGGCAACGGTCCCGGAGTCTAGCTCCGTGCCGTCAAAATTGAACAGCGCCAGATCGCATTCCATCAGCGCTCGCAAATTCTGATCGCGTATCTCAATTGACGAAACGCCCTGCTGTTCAAGGTTCTGCGGCAGCACGCAACGGTAACGCTCTTGCGAAGCGGCTTCGATGTGCGCCGCGAGCAATGCGTTGCCCTGAAGTACCTTGTGGTCGAACAGGGGGCTTGCGAAATAGATTGTGTATGGAGATGGCATTGTCGTTAACCTTTGTCCTCACTCCAACGTCCGGCTGTCAGGAATCACTCAGCAGACCTTTTTCAATCTTAAGAGACACGATTCGACGCACCGCATCGTCCAAGGAACCTTCACCCGAGACTAAGTGAGCAAGCCCCCCGGCCGCAAGGCGCAACGCCCATCGATATGTACTCTCCGCGCTCGCCCTTCCGCCTTCCATAATAGAAGCATCGGCCCGCACTTCGTCCAGCAGTTCGATAACCTCCGCCGCAATCCTATGCTGGTAGCGCGCGGCGACTTCTACCGCGTCCCCTCCCTCAGCAAGCGCCTCCTGATACCATTGCATGCCATCGAGATGACGTATGCGTGTGCGTGGGTAGAAGGAGACCATCAAGTTCCACGGATCGCCCTCCGCATCCTGGTCGCCGCCGCCACGAAAGTCGGTCCGCAGTATTACCGTGGGGATGTCTAGCATCTTCGCGTACATATACTCCGCCACAGCCCCCACAGGTATTTCCGCGCCGTCGAAATTGAACAGCGAAAGGTCGCACTCCATTACCGCCCGCAGGTCCTGGTCCCGAATTCCCATGGGCCCTATGCCCCTCTGCTCGAGGTCCTGCGGCAGGATGCAGCGATATCGCCCCTGCGAATCGCCGTCTATATGCGACGCCAGCAGCGCGTTGCCAGCAAGGTGCTTATGATCGAAGAGTTGCCCGGCAAAATAGATTGTGTACGGCTCTGCCATCGTCGTCCAATTCCTCCTTGATTCCTACTGAGCGGTCATTGTAGTCAACCCAGCAATCCTTTCGACAGCTTCTCCGATACGAGTCGATGTACCGTATCTTCAAGAGAATCGCCACCCGCAATGCGTTCAGCAAGGCCATTCCCGGGAAATCTCAACGCCCACCGATACAGATGCTCCACGCCGTCAGGGGCAGCGCCCAACTGAGGCGGCTCCGCCCTCACCGTGTCAAGCGCTTTGATGACTGCCTCTGCGATTCTGGCGCAGTAGCGCGTGCCCGCATCCTCGGCGGTATTCGATTCCCGTCGCGCTTCCTGATACCACGCCATTGCGTTCAGCGTCACATTGCGCGTGCGCGGGTAGAACGAAGCCATCAGGTTCCATGCGTCTCCGTCCGTATCCTGGTCCCCTCCGCCGCGAAAGTCGGTGCGTAGGATAACTGCCGGAATGTCCAGCAGCTTCGCGTACACGAACTCGACTACGGTGCCGGAATCCAGGTCCGGTCCGTCGAAGTTGAAGAGCGCCAGATCGCATGTGGCAACCCCGATAAGGTCCTGGTTGCGTATGTCAACAGCTCGCGTGTCGGTCTGTTCCAGGTCCTGTGGCAGTACGCAGCGATACCGTCCGCCCGACAGCCGCTCGATGTGTGATGCCAGCAGAGCATTCCCCAACAGATGCTTATGGTCGAACAGCTCGCCGGCGAAGTAAATCGTGTACTCCATAGTGTTCTCTACTCCACAGCGCAGTATATCATCCTTGTACATCCTGTTACTCCCCGTTGACGATGCAATGGGGCGGTGATACCGTTTGCCGTATCACTCCTGATGTATAGAAGGGAGAAGCTATGAGACTAGAAGGCAAGGTTGCGATTATAAGCGGCGGCGCGCGCGGTATGGGTGCTGCTGAGGCTCGTATTTTCGCGCGCGAAGGCGCAAAAGTCGTCATCGGTGACCTGCTTGAAGAAGAGGGATTGAAAGTCGCCGCCGAGATTGGCGAAGCAGGCGGCGAAGCCCTTTTCGTCAGGCTAGATGTTACCGACGAATCCAGTTGGCAGAGCGCCGTCGAATCAGCGGTGGAGCGCTTTGGCAAGGTCGATATTCTGGTGAACAACGCCGCGATACTGCGCGTTCAAGGTTTGCTCGAAACGACCGAAGAGATTTGGGACGAGGTTATGGACATAAACGCGAAGGGTACGTTCCTGGGAACGAAGAGCGTCATACCCGAGATGAGAAAGGCGGGCGGCGGCTCCATCATCAACATCTCGTCCGGCGCGGGTATTACCGGCAGCCGGCGCAACACCGCGTATCACGCCTCTAAGGGCGCGGTGCGTATATTCACGAAGTCGGCGGCGATACAGTACGCAGGCGAGAACATCCGCGTGAACTCCGTGCATCCCGGTCCCGTGGATACCGACATGCTTGCGTCCTCTATGGCAGCTCCAGGCGCTCGAAGACCAGAAGATGTTCCGCTTGGACGCTACGGCAGACCCGAAGAAGTCGCCTATGGCGTCCTCTACCTCGCGTCCGACGAGTCTTCGTTTGTCACCGGCAGTGAAGTGGTCATAGATGGCGGTCGCACTGCGGAGTAGAAGGACAAGCAATGAAGCCCTTATACTTGAGTAGGCACACGCGACAAAGAATGAAGTTATATGATATATCGTTGGAAGAAATAGAACTCGCTCTGACGCTCCCTGATATGACTGAACCCACGAGGAAAATCGCTTGAATGCCACTAAAGTGATTTCCGGCAGAGTAATACGTGTAACCTATATTGAAGAGGCAACACAAATTGCTGTAGTCACGGTCACGCATAGACGTAGGTTACCTGCAAATCTAAATGGAGGTCGGAGATGAGGATAGGATACGATAATGAAGTTGACGCCCTGCAAATATGGTTCGCAAACGCCAAACCTGTGGATTCCCGGGATGTCGCGGAAGGCGTTACGATAGACTTGGACGAACAGGGAAACATAGTCGGCTTGGAAGTTTTGGACGCCGCAGAAAAGTTGGGGTTGGAATCTATCCTTACCGTTACCATAGATACTCTGCTTGCTGAACAGTCCGCATAAACAATCGTTACAAAACGAATAGGGAGTTTCACCATGGAAATACAAGACGCAGTAATCGTCAGTGGAGCAAGGACGCCGGTAGGCAGGTTCGGAGGCGCGTTCAAGGATGTCGCTGCTCCCGACCTTGGCGCAGAGGCAATCAAGGCTGCCTTGGAGCGTGCGGGCATCAGTCCTGAGCAGGTCGAAGAGGTCGTGATGGGCAACGCATTGCAAGCGAACGAAGCCGGATACGCCGCGCGCCTGTCCACGCTCAAGGCGGGCATCCCGCAGGAAACGCCTACTATCGCCGTCAATCGGCAGTGCTCGTCAGGACTTGAAGCCATCAACATGGCGGCTCAGCTTGTCCGCACAGGCGAGGTTGACATAGCCGTCGCAGGCGGCACGGAAAATATGAGCCAGTCGCCCTACCTTCTAGGCTACGAGGCGCGCTTCGACGGCTTGCGAATGGGGGACGCCACGATGCGCGACGGGTTGACCGAAGGGCTTGGCTGCCCGGTGAACCGATACCACATGGGCGTAACCGCTGAGAATGTCGCGGAGCGATTCGAGGTCACCCGCGAGGACCAGGACGGACTAGCGCTAATGAGCCACCAGCGCGCAGTCGCCGCGATCGAGAACGGGCGATTCAGCGAACAGATAATTGATGTTAGCGTTCCGCAGCGCCGCGGCGACCCGGTGGTCGTCTCGCAGGACGAGGGACCGCGCGCCGACACCACGCTTGAGCGCCTATCTACGCTTCGTCCCGTGTTCAAGCGAGACGGCAGTGTAACTGCCGGCAACGCATCCAGCATCAATGACGGCGCGGCGGCGGTCGTCATAATGTCTGCAACCAAAGCTGCTGAGCTTGGCTTGCAGCCCAAGTTGCGCTGGCACACTCGCGGCGTCGCCGGTGTGGAGCCTGCGATCATGGGCACGGGCCCCGTTCCCGCCGTCCGCAAGGCGCTCACTAAGTCCGGCATGAATATCGACGACATTGACCTCATCGAACTTAACGAAGCCTTCGCCGCGCAGGCACTCTACTGCATCCGCGAACTAGACATGGACATGGACAAGACGAATGTCAATGGCAGCGGCATCAGCCTCGGCCACCCCGTGGGCGCAACCGGCGCGATAATGACCGTCAAGCTGATGGAAGAGATAGGCCTGCGCGACCAGGAACTGGGCCTCGTAACGATGTGCGTTGGTGGCGGCCAAGGTGTAGCCACCATCTTCGAGCGCGTGGGGTAGGTATGGAGGGTGTAGGGTTTCTCCTTAAATCCCCAGCACCCCATCCCGCTTCACCACGCTGCCTCCCGCCACAATCGTATTGACGTTGTGCAGGGCGGTTATGTCGGTCGTCGGATCTCCGTCCACGATGACGACATCTGCCGCCTTGCCTACTTCCAGCGTCCCGATTTCGTCCTCCATGCCCAGGCACTCGGCGGATGTCTTGGTCGAACAGACTATTGCCTCCATCGGCGTAATGTCCATATCCTCGACCATCACCTGCGGGATGTACGCGAAGTCATCGAAGCGCGCATTGGTCATCCCTGAATCCATGCCCGTAACAAACTTCACGCCCCGGTCCCACATGTCCCGCAGAATCTCGAATCTCCGCTGCGGGTCCCTCATGCCGGAACCGCCTGTCTCTCGACCTCGCATCCTGTTGAGACGACTGAGCGCAAGAGTCGGGTCAACCCACAGCCCCTTCTCAGCAATCATGTCCGCAACGTCCGGGTCGTAGTCGTACATCTGCTCCTCGTCCTCCGCAAGCCAGGAGCAGTGTATTAGGTTGTGAACTCCCGCTTCCACGCAGTTACGCACTCCCGCGGTCGCGTGGCAGTGTGCCGCGATTCGCAGCCCAAGCCGCTCTGCATCCTTCACGGCTGCCTTGAGTGTGGAAGCCGGATACTGCGGCGCTCTCGTGTTGGTGTTAGGCGTGAACCCGCCGCCGGTGGACATTATCTTGATGTATCCTGCGCCCAGCTTGAACTGCTGCCGCACCGCCTGAAGCACCTCATCGGCTGTATCTGCTTCCGTGCCGAACATATTGCAGTGTCCGCCTGTAGTCGTGATAGGAGTGCCTGCCACGATGAGACGCGGACCAGGTATGATACCGTCTTCGATCGCTTGCTTGATAGGGAAGGCTACTTGGTTGCGCGCTCCCAGGTCTCGCATCGTGGTTACGCCGGACGAAAGCGCGGCACGCACCGCATTCACCGCGCGCATCAGAAATACTTCATCCGACTCGGTCATAATGTGCGTGTAGGCGTCCTCTTGCGCGCTGCAATGTATGTGCGAGTGCATCTCGATGAAACCGGGCATGATGCTGCCGCCGTCCACCTCTATGACATCTACCTCCTCGCCGGGCGGGAACTGCAATGCCTCCTGTGTCGTAACTTCCGCTATCCTGCCGTTTTCAATTACGATTACGCCGTTAGGCACGGCGTCCGTGCCTGTCCCATCGATTAGTCGGTCCGCCTTCAACGCCAGTTTCATTTGCGACCTCACATTGTCCGAGATTCAGAATTTTCGGCACATTATAGCACGGCGCGCGCTCCAGCCACTCCGTATCTGCTTCTGCCGCACTAGACCGATGCTGCGTATCTGGATATAATCCCGAAAAGTCGGTCAATTCGTCAGTTTTTCGGTCTGTCAGCGTGCTCCATAGCGTCGCAAAGTCTGCCAACGGCGAACAGGCTGGCTAGACGGAACACCGAACTTATCCGGCAGCAAAATCCTAAGGAACTGACCGACTGACTAATTGATTTACTGAAAGACTAATGTAAAGGAGGCAGCGCATGACCACCTATTCGGACCTTAACAGGGACTCCCTGCTGTGGATGTACGAGACTATGGTAACTATACGCCGGTTCGAGGAACAGTCGCGGCGTGAGGCGGACGCCGGCAAGCTGCGCGGCATGCACTCTTCAATCGGGCAGGAAGCCGTGCCAACCGGCATCTGCGCTCACCTGCGCGATGACGACTATGTGCTCGGCACACACCGCAGCCACCACCACTGCATCGCAAAGGGCGTTGATCTCAACGAGATGATGGCTGAGTTGCTTGGCAAGGCAACCGGCACTAACAAGGGCAAGGGCGGCACGATGCACATTGCCGACATCAACAAGGGCATGCTCGGCGCGAACGGTGTTGTCGGCTCCAATATCCCGGTCGCAACAGGTGTTGCGCTCAGCGCGAAGGTGCGCGGAAGCGATCAGGTCAGCGTCGTATTCTTCGGCGATGGCGCGTCTAGCCAGGGCAGCCTGCACGAATCCATGAACATCGCCAGCATCTGGAAGCTGCCAGTGCTGTTCGTCTGTGAAAACAACCGCTACGCCGAGTCAACTCCGTTCGAGTACGCGGTCGCCGGCGGCTCCATTGCCAACCGCGCGGCAGGTTATGACATGCCCGGCGTGCTCGTGGACGGCCAGTCTGCACTCGACATGTTCGAGGTCGGTAAGGAAGCAGTGGCGCGCGCGCGGGCAGGGGAAGGTCCCACGCTCATCGAGGCGCAGACATACCGTTATCAGGGACACTTCGGCGCGGACGACCCGCTCGGCTACCGCACGCAGGAGGAAGAGGACTACTACGAAGCGCGCGACTGCATCAACAGTCTTAGGGCGCACATCACTGACGGCGGCTACGCTACCGAAGCCGAAATTGGAACCATTGAAGAACGCGCAGTGGCAGTCGTAGCTACTGCTACCGCATTCGCCGACGAAAGCCCGTTCCCGGACCCGTCCGAGCTTACGACGGATGTGTATGTGAGTTATCCGTAACTCGGTTTGTTGGTTAGTCAATGCTTCCTAGATGCGAAGTGCTGCGCTAAAACGCTGATTGCTGGCCAACGGACCAACTGACCAACCGATGAACTCTACTAGGAGAATGAAATGGTTCAAACACAGATACGACGACTGTCATACATTCAGGCGGTGAACGAGGCGCTGCGGCAGGAGATGGAACGCGACGAGTCGGTCATAATCATGGGCGAGGACATCGCGGGCGGCGGCGAAAGAGACGAGTTTCAGGACGCCTGGGGCGGTCCAATGCGCCTTACTAAAGGGCTTGTAGGAGACTTTGGTCGCCAGCGCATTCGAGACACGCCTATCGCGGAATCCGGCTTCGTTGGCGCAGCTGTTGGCGCAGCTGCGACCGGACTTCGCCCTGTTGCTGACCTGATGTATGTCGGCTTCCTTGGCGTCTGCGGCGACCAGATTCTGAATAACGCCGCGAAGATTCACTACATGTTCGGCGGCAAGGTCAAGGTGCCGCTGACTATCATGACCGGCACCGGCGCCGGCACAAACTCCGCGGCGCAGCACTCCGAGACCGTGTATTCAGTATTCACGCATTACCCCGGTCTGAAGGTGGTAGCGCCCTCCAATCCGTACAATGCTAAGGGGCTATACGCCGCGTCCATTCGCGACGATGACCCCGTGATTATCTGCAACAACCGCCAGCTCATGGGCATCCGCTTCGATGTGGACGTTCCGGAGGAATCCTATGAAGTTCCGCTCGGTCAGGCGGACATCGCAAGAGAGGGCACAGATGTAACTCTCCTGGGTATAAGCTACATGACGCAGATTTGCCTTCAGGCTGCCGAAGACCTTGCGGCGCAGGGCTACTCTGCCGAGGTCGTTGATCTGCTATCGCTGTCGCCTATGGACGACGAAGCCATCCTGGAATCCGTGCGGAAGACGCGCCGCATCGTCATCGTGGACGAGGACTACCCGCGCTGCAGCATGGCAGGAGACATCGCTGCTCTTGTCGCGGAGGAGGCGTTCGACTATCTTGACGCCCCGCCCAAGCGCGTAACTCCGCCACACACCTCCGTGCCGTACAGCCGCCCGCTAGAAGCGCTCTTCGTTCCCACAAGGGAGCAGGTCGTGGCTGCCGCGCTGGAGACGCTGGAATAGCAATCGCGCCAGAACCCATAGCGAAAGCGAGAGCTTTAGAACAATGGCAATCCAGATAGTGATGCCCAGGCTGGGCGACTTCATGACTGAAGGCATTGTAGCAAGGTGGGCGAAGTCGCAGGGTGATGCTGTCGCCCAGGGCGAGCTTATTGCCGAGATCGAGTCCGAGAAACTGAACTATGAGCTTGAGGCCACATCGGACGGCTTCCTGCATCAAGCGGTTGACGAAGGCTCAACGGTTGGCGTGGACGATGTAATCGGCTACTTGCTTGCCGAGGGCGAAGAGGCTCCGCAGCCGCAGCAGCCTGCCGCAGCAGCCGCGCCCTCACGCTCGCCCGCAGCAGCACCACAGAGACGAGCGCCTCAGCGCGGGGCAGGCGATGTCGTGCCTTCCACGCCGGGCGCTCGCCGTCTAGCCGCCAGTCTGGGTGTGGACATATCGCAGGTTACGCCCACCGGCCCACGCGGTCGTGTCGTAGATGCCGATGTGCGCGCCTATCACGAGGCGCAGCAACCCAAAGCTCCGCCCGGCATGCCGGAGCCGTCGAAGATTGAACCTCTTAGCGGCATTCGGCGCGCCATCGCACAGAACATGCGTGGCAGCCTCGAAGGAACGGCTCAACTCTCGTACTTCCTCGAAGTAGATGTGACGGAGGCGCAGCGCATGCGGCGCGAAGCCGCGAGAGAAAGCGGCGTCAGCGTCAACATGGCGAGCGTACTTATAAAGGCATGCGCCGAGTCCTTGAAGCGTGTGCCTGCGCTCAACTCCATTCTGGTCGATGACAAAGTGATGTACTTCGACGAAGTTAACATGGGCGTTGCTGTCGCGCTCGACGACGGCCTCATTGTACCTGTGCTGAAAAATGTGCAGGACATGAGCGTGCCGGAGATAGCCGAGGGTGTTCAGGAGCTTTCCGAGAAGGCACGGGCCGGACATCTCTCTACGGACGAAATTGGCGGCGGCACATTCACGATAAGCGTGCTAGGCGTAGTGGATGGCTTTACGCCTATTCTCAATCCGCCGCAGAACGCCCTGCTAGGCGTTGGTCGAAGCGCGCAGAAACCCGTAGTACGCGGTGGTGAAATTGTCGTGCGCGAAATGATGACACTGAGCCTTACGGGCGACCATCAGGTCATAGACGGCGCTGTCGCTGCAAGTTTCTTCCGACGGCTTCAGCAGTTGGTAGAACGGCCCGCATCTCTGTTTCGATAGGCGTTCAAAGCATCTACGGAGTCTGAGTGGAAGACGGGGGATGGATTTTGCCTCGACCGCAATCGGGTGATAGCCACTCGTGGGACCAATCTCTTTGCGTGCGGCGACTCTAATTCAGTTCTCGGACTGAGTTGATTTGAGCGACTGTTGCAACTCGTGGTCCGCGCTGCGAATCAACTCCAATCCCTTTACTACGGCTTCGAGTTGATCCGGCTCCAATAAGTCCGCCGCCGCCGTGATTCGGTCAATGCCGATGCGCCAGAAGCGATCAATTGTATCGTGACCCAAGTCGGTCAGATGGCAGAGTACAACCCTTCTATCGTCCGGGTCAGATGAACGATCCACCAGTTTTTTTTCGACTAGGCGGTCCACTACGGTTGTTGTTGCAGAAAGAGCCCTTCCCAAATACATTGAGATACTGCCCATTCGTAGCGCCCCCATGCGCTCCAATAGCACAAGGGTCTTCAACTGAGGAATGGTCATGTCTAATGTTTCCCACTCATCCAAACGATGTAAGTGAGTTTGGCGGTTCAGATATTCTGCTACTGCCACGAAGCGTTCAGTCAACTCTTGTCTTCTGCTGTCTTCCATAATTCTACTTACACCTAGATGTACTCATTTCACCTCAGTATCTTGACACGGCAAATAAGAAATCTCCGTTTAGGGTCCGCTATTATCTCCAGCACCATCTTTAGGACATCACATCGCGGCAGGCCAATAAGCTCCCCTCTTACTTATATGAACGGACGGGATATATTTGGCTACTGTTACTTCCTCCACGGGTCTGAACGAGGAAATTTACCCAACATGGGCATGCTCAATGTGAGTGGTGTTTATCCAGTGTATGCACTTTCGAAAGAGAGAGTCTGTGAAGGGTGTCTATGAAGAAGCTATGGTATGGGAACTGCAATTGACTACTATACATCCCTCTTAATCTTTGTATGCGTCAGATAATACCACAATAGCGTTGTATAAACACGCCTTTGCTCATATTGGGACGCTGTATCGTCTCTTCATGTCCTACTAGCTCCCAATTGCGCCGATATGCACGCCCTGACGTTCCTTCCCATATAGACTCCTCCCTCTCTAATTGGTGTTCATTGCAGCAGGTGCCACATCTGGCGATGTTATGTCTTTCTTTTCACAGACATACGCTATTCGGTCGCTAAGGCGCAGGCACATCACAGAAATCGTGTACTTCTGAAGGCAATCGTTCTACATCGGCAGGCGCGTTCACCATTTCTAACATTCACAACACCAGGATACAGGCAGTCGGTATCTGATAAACTATCGTTCAGTTTGATGTATGGAGTGGAAGCATGAGTTCCGAGATAAGGCTTTGGAAGATAGAGGACGATACCCCCAAGCCGATAGATCAGACCGGCCTTAACCTTGAAAATCGTCTTGAAGACTGGATGGCGCAAGACATTGGCATGGTCAATGACAACCTGCTCGTTATCGGACGGCAGGTGCGGACGGCTTACGGTGGCGAGATAGACCTGCTTGCGATAGACCCTGAAGGCAGTCTGGTGATTCTGGAACTCAAAAGAGACAGGACGCCACGCGACATAGTGGCACAGACGCTCGACTACGCCTCTTGGGTCCAGGATTTGGAATATGAAGATGTTGAAGAGATTGCAGGAAACTTTCTTGGAGGCGATAGAACGCTCGGACAAGCATTCAAAGAAAACTTCGATGCTGACCTGCCCGAAATCGTGAACATCAGCCATCGAATGTACATAGTCGCATCCTCTCTCGATTCGTCAACCGAGCGGATTGTGGAGTATCTCTCCGAGACGCACGACGTTGACATCAATGTCGCCACATTCGCCTACTTCAAAACAGCCGACAACGCGGAAATAGTAGGGCGAACCTTCCTGCTGGACGACACGGAAGTTCAGCAGCGCGCGCAGCGTAGAAGCGGCTCCAAGCAGGCAAGTCCCCGCTCTTATGAAGAACTGCAAGTGCTTGCTGCGGAAAACGGCGCGCTGGAACTTTGGGACAAGGCGATAGCTGAACTCCGCCCCTTGTTTGATGGAATGAACCGAAACAGGGAAAGCGTTGCAATGAGGGGACGCTGGGGCGGTAGGAACGCCCCATGCCTTACAATATATGCTAAGGGGCGCGCATCTCATCTTGGCTTCGCTATCTACCAAAATACGCGCGATTACTTTAACTTCTCGTTGGATGAATTGCGCGATTTGTTGCAGTCGATGGGGCAAGACTTGCAAATGAGAGAAGGTTCTCCAGAAATTCTCAATTATCATCTATATTGGTTCGACGACGAGAACCTCAGCAAGCTCATAAAACTCCTTCGCAATGCCAAGCAGCATCAAACTAAACCTAAAGGACTACATGCGACCGATGACGACTAACGAATCCACCACATCCACCAACTTCATTCAGCAGGCGATAAGCGCCGACAACGAGTCCGGCAGGTTCGATAGGCGGGTGCATACGCGCTTTCCGCCGGAGCCAAACGGCTACCTGCACATCGGGCATGCCAAGTCCATCTGCCTGAACTTCGGCCTCGCGCGCGAGTTCGAGGGCCTTTGCAATCTGCGTTTCGATGACACCAATCCCACCAAGGAAAGCGTGGAATATGTCGAGTCGCAGAAAGAGGATGTGCGCTGGCTCGGCTTCGACTGGCACGACCGCGAGCTTTACGCCTCCGACTACTTCGGCGAGCTTTACGAGTTCGCAAAGCAGCTCGTTCTCGAAGGCAAGGCGTATGTGGACAGCCTCAGCCAGGAAGAGATCCGCGAGTACCGCGGTACACTAACGGAGCCGGGCAGAGAAAGCCCATACCGCGACCGCTCGGCCGAAGAGAACTTTGATCTTCTGGAGCGCATGAAGGCAGGCGAGTTCCCCGACGGCGCGCATGTGCTGCGTGCCAAAATCGATATGGCGTCGCCCAACCTGAACATGCGCGACCCCGTGATGTATCGTATCCTGCACACCGAGCACCACCGCACTGGCGACGACTGGTGCATCTACCCGATGTACGACTTCGCGCACGGCCAGTCCGACTCAATCGAGGGCATCACGCACTCCATCTGCACGATGGAGTACGAGGACCATCGCCCGCTGTACGACTGGTTCCTGGAAGAGCTTGGAATGTACCAGCCCCGCCAGATAGAGTTTGCGCGTCTGAACCTGAGCCACACCGTACTCAGTAAGCGTCGCCTGCTGCGCCTAGTTGAGGGCGGATATGTGAACGGCTGGGACGACCCGCGCATGCCCACGATTGCGGGCTTCCGCAGGCGCGGCTACACACCGGAGGCGATACGCGATTTCTGCGACCGTATAGGCGTCGCCAAGAACGCCGCCATCATAGACATTGCCCTGCTGGAACACAGCCTGCGCGACCACCTGAATAAAACCGCCCCTCGCGCGATGGCAGTGATGCGCCCGCTCAAGGTCGTCATCACCAACTTCCCGGAGGGCGAAACGGACTGGCTCGACGCCGTGAACAACCCGGAGGACGAGTCCGCCGGTACGCGCAAAGTGCCGTTTTCGCGCGAACTCTACATTGAGCGCGACGACTTCATGGAAGACCCGCCGCGCAGATTCTACCGGCTCGCGCCCGGACGCGAGATACGCCTGCGCTACGGCTACTTCATCAAGTGCGAGGAAGTGGTCAAGGATGAGGACGGCGAGGTAGTTGAACTACGCTGCACCTACGACCCTGAGACCCGCGGTGGCAGCGCGCCGGATGGGCGCAGGGTGCGCGCTACGCTGCACTGGGTATCGGCGGCGCACGCCATCGACGCCGAAGTGCGCCTGTATGATCACCTGTTCACGCGCTGGAATCCGGACGAAGACGATGAGGACGGCGCGGACTGGCTGTCCTTCCTCAATCCCGAATCGCTCGTAACAGTGACAGCTGCAAAGCTAGAACCCAGCCTCGCAGACGCCGAGCCGGGCTACCGCTGCCAATTCGAGCGGCAGGGCTACTTCTGTGTGGACACAAAGGATTCCACGCCGGAGCACATCGTCTTCAATCGCACGACTACGCTGCGCGACACCTGGGCGCGGGTGCGGCGCCAGCAGGGACAAGGCTGATTCGTTCGGCAAGGCAGCCAAGAAGAAGGGGGCAGTCTATAAGACTGCCCCCTTCGATTAGCCAACAGTGAAGGTACTACCCGACTAATTCCGCTCTTCCGGATCAACCTCGCGGTACTCGCCCTCGACTGTTCCATCATCCTGTGGCATATCTCCGGCCTCTGCGCCAGGCTGCCCGGGCGCTCCCGTCTGAGCATACACAGCCTGTCCGACTTGCTGGATGGCGGTTTGCAGTTCGTTGGACGCGGTGGTTATCGCCGCGACGTCCCCGCCTGCCAGAGCTGAGCGCACGGCGGCAATCTTGCCCTCGACTTCTGTCTTCAGGCTGTCGTCAATTTTGTCGGCGTTATCCTGTATCAGCTTCTCCGCGCTGTACGCCATGTTCTCGGCGTTGTTGCGCGTAGTCGTCTCCTCGCGGCGGCGCGCGTCTTCGTCGGCGTGCATCTCGGCGTCTCGCACCATCCGGTCAATCTCATCCTGCGCCAGACCGCTGCTCGCCGTAATGGTGATGCGCTGCTCTTTGCCCGTGCCCTTGTCCATCGCTGACACGTTCAGGATGCCGTTGGCGTCGATGTCGAATGTAACCTCGATCTGCGGTATGCCCCTGGGCGCGGGCAGAATGCCGTCCAGAATGAATCTGCCGATACTCTTGTTCTCCGCCGCCATGCTGCGCTCGCCCTGCACCACATGCACCTCCACGCTGGGCTGGTTGTCCGCCGCGGTCGTGAAAGTCTCGCTCTTCGCGGTTGGTATCGTTGTGTTGCGCGCGATAAGCGAGGTCGCTACACCCCCGAGCGTCTCGATCCCCAAGCTGAGCGGCGTAACATCCAGCAGCAGGATGTCCTGCACCTCGCCCTGGAGCACGCCCGCCTGTATCGCCGCGCCTATCGCCACCACCTCGTCCGGGTTGACGCCCTGATGCGGCTCCTTGCCGAACAGGTCAGTTACGATCTTCTGCACTGCCGGCATGCGCGTCATGCCGCCCACGAGGATTACTTCGTCAATCTCGCCTACGCTTACACCGGCGTCTGTAATCGCCTGTTTGCATGGCTCAATTGTGCGCTGCACCAGGTCTGCTACCAGTTGCTCCAGATTCGAGCGCGACAGGCTCATGACAAGGTGCTTGGGACCTGATGCATCCGCGGTGATGAACGGCAAGTTTATCTCCGACTGCACAACCGTGGAAAGCTCGATCTTGGCGCGTTCCGCTGCTTCACGCAGACGTTGCAACGCCATTCCGTCTTGCTTCAAGTCTATGCCCTGCTCCCGCCTGAACTCATCCACAATCCAGTCCACGATGCGCTCATCGAAGTCATCTCCGCCGAGATGTGTGTCGCCGTTGGTCGCCTTGACCTCGAATACGCCATCGCCTATCTGAAGCACAGTGATGTCGAACGTGCCGCCGCCCAAGTCATAGACGGCGATGGTCTCGTCCGTCTTTTTGTCCAGGCCGTAGGCGAGAGACGCGGCGGTCGGCTCGTTGATGATACGCAGCACTTCGAGTCCCGCGATGCGTCCGGCATCTTTCGTAGCGTTGCGCTGGCTGTCATTGAAGTAGGCCGGCACGGTGATGACTGCCTGGGTGATGGATTCGCCCAGCTTGGATTCTGCATCCTGTTTCAGCTTTTGAAGAACCATCGCCGAAATCTCCGGAGGTGCATGGTTCTTGCCGCCCATAACGACGTAGGCGTCATTGTTTGAATGCTGCACTACCTTGTATGGCAGCAGGGAAAGATCACGCTGCACGCTGTCGTCTTCATATCGGCGACCCATGAGCCGCTTCACAGAATAGACAGTGTTCTCCGGATTGGTAACCGCCTGTCTCTTTGCGGTAGTGCCGACGTATCGTTCATTCGAGCGCGTGTTCAGCCCGACAACCGAAGGCGTGGTACGCCCGCCCTCGGCGTTCTCTATTACACGCGGCTCACCTGCTTCAATCACCGCCATGCATGAATTTGTAGTACCCAAGTCGATTCCAAGTATATTTGCCATTAGCGTTTCTCCTGATGATTGCCTGATAATGTATAGGGTTGATGTCTCGTTTCAATGACTGAACCGCTGCGGCTCAGCTCGCCGGAGCCTTTGCCACGATGACCTGTGATGCCCGCAACACCTTGTCGTGCAGCCGGTAACCCTCCCGGAACACCTGCATTATGGTTCCGTCCTCGGCTTCCTGCGTCTCCATATAATGCACGGCTTCGTGTTCCCATGGGTCGAAGTCTTTGCCTGCCGCTTCGATCTTGCTGACGCCTTCCGACTCCAGTAGGTTATCAAGATTGCGCTTGACTAGCATTAAGCCTTCTCGCCATCCGTCGGCAGATTCGTCATCCGGCAGCATGGCTATGGCGCGCTCGAAATCGTCCACGACTGCAAGGAACTTCACGATGATGTCCGCATTGGCATTGCGCCGTAGCTCCTGGCGCTCTTCTTCGACGCGCCTCCTGTAGTTCACGAGGTCCGCCTGCGCGCGCTGTGCCATAGCCTTGAACTGATCTCGCTCTCGCTCCATATCCTCCATTGGATCTGGCAGAGGTTCTATTTCTGAAAGCGCCTGCCGCAATAGTTCATCACCTTCATTTGAGGCAGGAGCGCCGTCATCCTGCTTGTCTTCGTTCGCCACTTCTATCCTCCGGTCTCCGATTCTACGTCCTGTTTTCAATATGTCAGCTAGGCCTCGTATGCAGTATGCCCAGCATCTCGTCTATGCTCTCGTCCAGCGAACTCCTTAGCTCTTCACCCTGAAGATCTCGCAACTGGCTCTTCATTTGCAAAAGCCTGTTGAAAAGGCGCAGCGCAAGCTGCACGCCGGCAAGGTTCAAGCCCATATCACCCACAAGATGCTTGATAAGCCTCAGTCGCGCCACATCCTCGTCAGAATACAGGCGCAGCATTCCCACGGTGCGGGACGGGCGCACCAGTCCGATGCGCTCGTACTTCCGCAGCGTCTGCGGGTGCATCTCCAGGATGCGCGCAGCCACGCTGATGATATAGACGCCTTCCAGTTGCTCGCTGCCCTGTCGGTATCTGTTCATGTTCCCTCCTGGGCACTCCGAAACTTTGTGCATTGGCGCGCCGGTAATGCTAACTCGTCGTCATTTGACCCGTTATATTATACGCAACGCCTACGGCAAATTGCAGATATTTCGAGTCTCTGAGGCGTCGCTGGTACTGTCGAGTAGTCGGGGCAAACTATACGCAAACTACTCACTTCATATTCTAAATCTTGACATAAATTGTGTCAAGTTATATCATTGCAATTGTCGAGAAAACCAGTGAGCATCAACGATGTGCAGGCGCGGCAGGTAACCAGTCCGGCTCACGCGCATCAAAGTACATAAGACACGAAACTGCAAACTTATGTTTAGGGGAGGTGGGCAAATGACTTTGCACCTGAAATCCTGCAACCGCTGCGGCGGCGACATGAACTCCAACCGCGACATGTACGGCGAGTATCGCATGTGCCTACAATGCGGAAACATGGTTGACATACCGAAGGAGTCCAACCTGTTCGAGTTGCGGCTCAGCGTAGAGAACGCTAAGAAGAAGGCGGCGTAGTTGTTGCGCTCCCGTCTTTTCGCTTCCCTTTCCGGGGAAAGGCTAGGATTGGAGCAATAAGCACAAACGGAAGCCCCTCCCAAATCTGAGAGGGGCTTCTTATTTTGCCGAATGTTAAACTCGGCGGGATTGCCGTCTACGGGACTTACATCAACTCGTCCCAGAAGCGCTGCTCCTTCCACGGGTCCCCCTCCATGTGGTAGCCGCGCACCTCCCAGAAGCCGGGCCTGTCCTCTGTCATGAACTCCAGCCCGTTGACCCACTTCGCGCTCTTCCAGCCGTAACGCTTCGGCACGACCAGGCGCAGCGGTCCGCCGTGCGCCTCCGCGAGCGGTGCGCCATCGTGCGCCCACGCGAACAGCACATCGTCGTCCGTAATCACATCCAGCGCCAGGTTCGTGGAGTAGCCGCCGTAGCAGTGCGCCATCACATGCGTAACTTCAGAAGTTGGCTTGACCAGCTTCATCACATCGTTGAACGCCACGCCCTCCCATGTGTTCTGCAACTTGCTCCATTGCGTCACGCAATGGAACTCCGCGTCCAGCTCGGTATGCGGCAGAGAAGTGAACTGTTCCCAGTCAAGCGTAATCTCTTCCTCCACATTTCCGAAAACCCTGAACTGCCATGTGTCGAGGCTTATCTGAGGAGTAGCGCCGTATGTCAGTATCGGGAACTTCTCGGTGACGAACTGTCCCGGCGGCGCGTCCTGCTCATAAGCAGGCATCCGCCTGCGATTGATCCGTCCCAACTTCTTCAGCATTCTTTTGTCCTCCTGTCCTCCCTAAATGGTGTTCGGTGCTCATATATTAAGATGTGCTTTACGGTCGATCGGGTTCGCCGTTGCCAACCCCAACCTGCCATAGTGTACACTATCCCAAATATCCTATTCATCTTGCCCTTTGACGTCATTTTCCATGAACGAACAGATTGAAGAAATACTGCGCGGTTCTTACGACCTGCATGTGCATGCCGCCCCCGACGCCAGCCAGCAGCGTCGCATGGACGCGCTCGAAGTCGCGCGCTGCACCTACGAAGCAGAGATGGGCGGCTTCGTGCTTAAGTCCCACGACTACAATACCGCGCCCCTGACCTATGCGCTCAATCAGATGTATCCGGGGCTGAGCGTGTTCGGTGCGATAACCCTCAATCGTTCTGTGGGTGGCATCAACCCGGATGCAGTGCAGGTCGCGGCAGACCTGGGCGCGCAAGTCGTCTGGATGCCTACGCACAGCGCCGACTTTCGGCTGCAAGGGCAGGGCAGAGAGGGCATTCGTGTAGCAGACGACAGCGGCAGCCTATGCCGCGGTGTCGATGAAGTGCTGGAAATCGTCGCCGCAAGCGATCTGACGCTCGCTTCGGGGCATATATCCCCTTCGGAAGCTATCGCTCTGTTCGAGCAGGCAAAAGAGATGGGCGTCCAGCGTATGATTGCCACGCATCCTGATGGCGTGGCGACGCTGGAGGAGCAGCGCAAGATGATCGCGCTTGGTGCGTACCCGGAGTACACTTTTCTGGCGTGCATGCCAGCGCGTGCGCGCAGAACGCCACAAGAGTTGGTAGAGACAATCCGCAGCCTCGGCGTCGGCAACTGCATCGTAACGACCGACTTCGGCCAGTGGCAGAACCCGCCGCCCGCCGAGGGCATGCGAATGGCGATAGCCGCGTTGCTGGACGCAGGGATGACGTCGGACGAAGTGACGGCGCTTGTAAAAGGCAATACGGCGCAGCTAGTAAGTTAGTCTGTATATCTGTCAATCGGTATGCCAGCCGATCAGAGACAGTGTAGCAGGCGCACCCAATGATCTGCTTGTATTCTGACAAACTGAAATACTGACTAACTCCTATGGCAAATTCGGCAGCACTTCTTCGCTCATCAGTGTCATAGAGTCCAGCCACTTTTGCCGGTTGTCCTCCCAATCGTGGCACAGCATCAGCAGCGTACCGAAGCCGCCAACATCGTCGTGCAGCTTGCGTAGTTGGTGCGTAACCTCGTCAGGGTCGCCCACAACCCACAAGTTCTCCAGCATGTACTCCGGTGTCAGCTCTTCGTCCGGCATGTCCGGGTCCGTCTTCAGCCCGTCAAGCCCTCTGCCGCTGCCGAGCAGTGGAATCCAGTAGTCCTCGAAGAAGCGGCCGAAAGTGTGCAGTGCCTCTTCGCGCGCCTTGTCGCCGTCCTCCGCGACATGCACTTCACGCGAGATGCGCCACTCTTTGCGCGATGCCTTGATGTTGCTCTTAGCGGCGCCCTTCGTCACCACCTGCCAGTGACTTGGCAGGAATGTATCGTGCAGGAAGCAAGTGCTCAATGGCATCCAGCCCCGCTCGCCAACAATCTCCAGTGTGCCGGAGAACGGGCTGCTCCCCGCGACCGCGATGGGCGGGTGCGGCTTCTGATACGGTAGCATGTGGAATCCCAGCCTGCGCTCCGGCACCGCTTCCGGCAGTCTGCCGTCGTAGAACCTGCTCTCATACTCGAACGGTTCGCCCTCCCATATCTTCAGGATGAGGTCAACTGCCTCGTATAGGCGCTCACGCGGCTCTCCCAGTTCCGTGTCCAGTCCGAAAAGCTCAGTGTCGGTCGAGGGGCCACCGGAACCGATGCCGAGATATATCCGTCCCTTTGCCATGTGGTCGAGCATCGCAATGCGGTGGGCGACATGCGCCGGGTGGTGATAATGCAGCAGCGACACCCCGGTGCCGAACTTCATCTGCTCCGTAACGCCCAGCGCCCTTGCGATGAACAACTCAGGCGAGGGCATGTTCTCCCATGGCAGCGTGAAATGCTCCCCAACCCACGCCTCGCTGAATCCCAGCCTGTCAGCGTGCGCCATCAGCTCAAGGTCTTCCTCGTAAGTCTCGTAGTGGGGACGGTGCGGGTAGTGTAGGGGCATAAGGAATAGACCGAGTTCCATGGCTGTCCTCGCTCTCATTTGTGTTGTCCAGCGTGTGCGTTTGACGCCGAATTATAGCACACGGTCATTGCCTGAAATGGACGACGGGATGATAGGAGCGATTGTGTTATAGTCTTGTGCGAAACATTCTGAATGAATCGTGGGCGATAAGGATATGACAAAGGGTTTGCTGCCCGGCGTAAGGGTGATAGAGCTTGGCGAAGGCGTGTCCGCGCCCTACTGTGGCAAGATTCTGGCGGGCCTTGGTGCAGAGGTTATCAAGGTTGAGCCGCTCCAAGGCGATGTCGCGCGCCGCATGGGACCCTTCCCCAACGATGAGCCTCACGCTGAGAAGAGCGGCGTCTTCCTCGCGCTCAACGCCAACAAGTACGGCGTAACGCTGGATATCGGATCCGAAGAAGGCGCAGACACGTTCCGCAAACTCGCACGCTCTGCCGACATCCTGATCGAGAGCATGCCCATTGGCCGGCTCGACGAAAGACGACTCGGATATGCTGACCTCACCGAAGGCAATCCTGCGCTCATAATGACATCCCTGTCTCCATTCGGCAGTTGGGGACCTTATGCCGGCTACAAGCTCACCGACCTGACGCTGTTCCACATGAGCGGTCAGGCGCACAGCCTTCTGGGTCCGGTCGAAGACCCTGACAGTCAGCCGCCGATACGCGCCGGAGGACACCAGGCGGAGCTTGTCGCTGGAATGTCCGCGGCGACCGCAACGCTGATGGCGCTCTTCCGCAGACGGACCACCGGCGAAGGTTGCCACATCGAAGCGTCGGCGTATGAGGCCATGGCAACGCAGCTAGTAAGCGCGCTCGCAAGCTGCGCCTTCGACCGTCCGCCGCCGTCGCGCTCGCTGTCCGAAGTACAAGAAGCCGCGACCGGAGGCGTGGTGTCCGCAGTCGGCGGCATACTGCCCTGCAACGATGGCTATGTGGCGATTTCGCCGCGCGAAGATGCCCAGTGGGAGCGTTGGGTCGAACTTATGGGCAGCCCGCAATGGGCAAGCGAGGAGCGATTCGTTACGCGGGATGGCAGGGAGAGCAATTTCACTGAACTGTGGGAACTGGTAAGCGAGTGGACACTGCGGCGTTCCAAGCACGACATCGCGCGAATGGGACAGGAAAGGCGCATACCGTGCTTCCCGGTCAATACCGTTCATGACCTGTTCAACGACCTGCATCTTAGAGAGCGAGGCTTCTTTACGACCATCGAGCACTCCGTAGCAGGCGCGCTTCGGTATCCCGGCGTGCCGTATCGCCTCTCGAACACGCCACTGCCACTCGCCGAGCGTCCTGCGCCGTTGCTCGGTCAGCACAACGACATCTACCTGCGTGAGGACGACTGAAGATGACCAAGGACATCGGACAGACAGGGTTGCCCCTTGAAGGCGCGCGCGTTCTCGACCTCAGCTGGATTATCGCCGGTCCCACGGCAACGCGCTTCCTCGCCATCATGGGCGCAGAGGTCATCAAGGTGGGCAGTGCGCGCCGACCGGACCCATCCACTCGCGGCGCGCCCTTTCAGGCATACAATCAGTCCAAGCTCTACGCAGCCCTGAACATCTCCCGCCCCGAAGGCTTGGAACTTGCGATGCGCCTCGTATCTGTCGCCGATATTGTCATCGAAAACTTCGCGGCCGGCGTCATCGAGCGTCTGGGGCTTGGCTACGACGCGCTGAGACAGGCAAAGCCGGACATCATCATGCTCTCATCATCCGGCACCGGGCATTCAGGCCCCGACAAGGACTATGTAGCCTATGGCAGTCTGCTGCAATACTACACAGGGTGGAACGCTATATCGGGCTACCCCGACTCCGAGCCAATCAAGGGCGGGCTGTGGGCTGACCCGTGGGTCGGGATGGAACTTGCGATGGTCGCAGCAGCAGCCCTCAACCACCGTGTGGAAACGGGTGAAGGCAACTACGTGGACTTCTCAATGGCTGAGGCGCTCACGGCAAGCATACCGGAGGCGCTGCTCGACTACCAGATGAACGATCGTGCGCTGGAACCGATGGGCAATGCTGACAGCCGGCACTTTCCTCACAATGTCTATCCCTGCAAGGGTAGCGACCGCTGGCTTGCCATTGCCATTACCTGCGACGAAGAGTGGCGCGCGCTCTGCGCCGTCATCGATAGGTATGACCTGTTGGACGATGCTGCTCTGGCAGACGCACAGGGCAGGCGCGAGCAGGAGCACAGAATTGACACTGCCATCAGTGAATGGACGGCGCAGCATGAAGACTACGAAGCGATGCACACCCTTCAGAAAGCGGGAGTGTCCGCTGCGCCGTACCTGAATCCACAGCGCGTGTTCACCGATCCGCAATTGCGCGAGGGCGGCTTCTTCAGCACCCACACCGCGAGCGACGGTAAGCAGCGCGACCTGCCAGCGCTTGGCTGGCGCTTCAAGGGTGGTCCCGCTCCACGTATCACTGCTGCACCCGTGCTTGGGCAGCACAACGACTATGTGTACGGCGAACTGCTTGGTCTGTCCGACGACGAAATGGCGCAACTGACTGAAGACCAAATCATCTATTAAGGTAGGAATCCTATCCATCCTGTATATCCTGTTAGTAAAAATTGAGGTGCGAATATGGCGGTGCAGTACGAAAAGCGAGGCGCTATCGCCTATGTAACCATCGACAACCCGCAGAAGGCGAACATCCTCGACCGCCCGACTTCGGACGAGATTGCGGAGGTCTGGAAGGAAATCTGGGACGACTGGGATGTCCGAGTAACCATCTTGACGGGCAAGGGCGACCGCCACTTCTGCGCCGGGCATAATCTTGCCACGCGCCCCGACATCACGCCCGAAGAGCGCGAGCGCATCCGAGCCGAGGCGATATTCTGGCCGCCGTCCGGCACGGTGAACGGAGCGGCGAAGATTGGCGCAGATGGGCGATTGGGTGATCACTACCCACAGATTTGGAAGCCGGTCGTCGGCGCAATCAACGGCTGGGCTGCGGGCGCCGGCTTCTACCTGATGCTGACTTCCACCGACATCCGCATTGCGAGCGCAGAGAAGGCGCGCTTCAAATTCGCGCTGCTGAGTCAGGGCTGGGTGGGCAACGGGCCTGGCGCGACATACTTGATGAAGCAGATTGCCTACGCTGACGTAATGAAAATCCTGCTTACTGACGAGCCGTTTGACGCGAAGGAGGCGCTGCGTATGAATCTCATCAACGAGGTCGTGCCTCATGAGTCGTTGATGACGCGCGCCGAAGAGGTTGCGAACCACATAGCCGGTCTCCCGCCTCTCGCCGTGCGCATGATGAAGGAGTTCGTGATAAGATTCCGGGACACGCCGGTAACTGAGGCTTGGCGCGTTCAGACGCTCATGAACACGCTGCTCACGCAGTTGAGCGCGGACGGCGATGAGGGCAGGCAGGCGTTCATCGAAAAGCGCGCCCCCGACTTCACGGGCAGCATTCGGCAGAAGGGCGAGCCATATCCGGATGTCGATGAAAAACAGCGCGCTCGCCTTGACGAAGTGCGCCGTGAACTGCTTGGCTAGGAAATAGAAGAATAGATAGGATGTAGAGGATTTATCCTGCCCTATCCCCTTTGCGGTGAATGGGACTTACGGAAATGAAATACTGACCGACTGATAGACTGAAACACTTTCCGGAGGAAATTACAATGTTCGAGAGACTTGCAATCGTGGGAACGGGCGCTATCGGCAGCGTCATTGGTGGCTATCTGTCGAGGGCGGGGTGCGACATCACACTTATAGACACCTGGGCAGAGCATGTTGATACGATGAACGCGGACGGGCTGCATGTTACAGCGGAGAACGGCGAGTTCACCACAAGCGTCAACGCCATGCACCTGGGCGATGTGAATACGGTAATCGAGCCGTTCGACGCCATATTCCTTGCTGTGAAGTCTTACGACACCGTATGGGCGACGCACTTCGCAATGCGCTATCTGAAGCCAACCGGCATCATAATCTCGGCGCAGAACGGCATCAACGACGAGACCATTGCGCCCATAG
Source organism: Dehalococcoidia bacterium (assembly GCA_034421195.1). Taxonomy (GTDB): domain Bacteria; phylum Chloroflexota; class Dehalococcoidia; order Lucifugimonadales; family JADFKI01; genus Bin90. Next base: position 114,140 of record DAOUKP010000018.1, on the reverse strand, counting down.
TAGGATACTCGCGCGAGATTGCCTGCGTGATAACGCTTGGCGCGGGATTGTACGAGCCTGCGAAGGCGATACATACCGGCGATCCGCAGAAGCTGTCTTTCACATTGGGCGAACTGAACGGGCTGCCTACCGACCGTGTGCATGCGCTCGCCGATGTCATGAACGACATAGGCCCCACGAAGGTCAGCCGCAACATATGGGGGGAGCGCTGGGCGAAGCTCGCTGTCAACAGCATGGCGAATCCTATCGCGGCATCAACCGGGCTTGGTTCGGCGGCGGTCAGGAGCACACCCGGCGTCAACGATGTGTCCATCAACATCGCGGCAGAGGTCGTCAATGTGGCGCAGTCGCTCGGCATTCAGGTGGAGCCAATCAGCGGCATTCCGGCGGACGATTACCTGCCGACTGACAACGCTGAAGCAATGGAGGACCTGAAATCGCGCTTGGCAGAGGGCGCCGGTCAGCTGGGTGCGGGACGCCCCTCGATGCTTCAGGATGTGATGAAGGGGCGCAAGACGGAGATCGACTACCTGAACGGGTTCGTAGCGGCAAGAGGTGACATGGTTGGTGTGGATACGCCGTTCTGTGACGGAATCGTGGACATCGTGCGGCGAGTGGAGCGGGGCGAAATGCCTTATGAGGAGTCGAACATAGAGCCGTTGAAGGCGATGGTGTAAAGACTAACAGGAAATACAGGATGGATAGGATATGGGAGGACACGACATCCTACTGCATATCCGTCCATCCTGTGTATCGATGTATGGGTGGAGAAACTACCGCTTCGTGTACTGCTGCGCTTTGCGCGCTTTCTTCAGGCCGTACTTGCGGCGCTCCTTGACGCGGGGGTCGCGTGTGAGCATGCCGGCGCGCTTGAGCGGAGTTCGCAGGGACGGGTCGGCTTCGATGAGCGCGCGCGAAATGCCGTGTCTCAGCGCACCCGCCTGTCCGGTAACGCCGCCGCCGGTGACCTTTGCCACGACGCGGAACTGACCGCCGGAGTGCGTAATCCTGAACGGCTCCATTATCTCGCGCCGCCAGTTGTCCCAGGGGAACGCCTCTTCGATGGGCTTGCCGTTCACGATGATGGTGCCGGTCTCCATATACAGGCGGACCTGCGCGACTGCGGACTTGCGTCTGCCCGTGGCGTAGTAGTATTGCTGCTGCATCGTAGTCACTTAGGATTCCTCCCCCTGATTTGTCGTAGCGGCTGCGCTTGAAGCCAGTTGCGCCTGATGCGGATGGTCGGGCCCGGCATACACCTTCATGCGAGCCAGCATGTGCCTGCCAAGCGCGTTCTTGGGAAGCATGCCCTTGACCGACTGCGTGATAACCCGAGTCGGCGTCTTCTCAAGCATCTGCGCCAGCGTGCGCTCCGTCAAGCCGCCGTGATAGCCGCTATGCCGGTAATACATCTTCTGTTCCATCTTGTTGCCCGTAACCCGAATCTTCTCGGCGTTCACGACAACCACATAGTCGCCTGTATTCAGGTGCGGCACATAGATGGGCTTGTGCTTGCCCATAAGCAGCACGGAAATCTCCGATGACAGCCTGCCGAGCGTCTTGTCGGCAGCGTCAACGACGTGCCACTCCGGTTTTAGTTCTGCCGCCGTCGTCTGATACGGCTGATTTCCTCTAGGCATTTTCTTTCACTGTTCTCCAATTGTGTTTATATGGGGTTTTACCCCCATCCTAACCTTCCCCCTTGACGGGGAAGGAACAAAACTCCTATCCATCCTGTACATTGATGTTAGGTTCTGCCAATCTCGGCGGATAGTTCGCGTATTCCACCTTCACGAGGCACAACCCCTGTGCGGGCAGTGAATGCGCCACCTTGTCTGTTACACCGTTGTTTATCATCTCTCGCAGGTCATCCTCTGAGAGCTTGCCGCGTCCTATGTCCACTAGAGCGCCCGCCATGCGCCTGACCTGATGCTGCAAGAAAGCGTTCCCCGTAACCCAGAGGTCTGTAACATCGCCTCTGTGCTCCACTGTGACGTCTAGCACAGCGCGGACGCTGTTCGTCTTGCCCATCGGTAGCGGCGCCGCGAATCGTCGGAAGTCGTGCTCACCGGTGAACAAGGCTGCTGCGCTACGCATCCGCTCCACATCCAGGGTCTCCCGAATGTGGCATGTAAATCGCCTTGCCAGCGGAGACGGCGTCCTGCTGTTCAAGATGCTGTACCGATATGTGCGGCTTTGGGCATGCCTGCGCGGATCGAAGTCGTGTGCCATGATATGCGCCGCCCTGACAGCTATGTCAGCCGGCAAATAGTGGTTCAGCGCACTCACAAAAGTATCAGTCGAATATGCCGAATCGGTGTCGAACGCCACCACCTGCGCTTCGGCATGCACGCCGGCATCGGTGCGTCCTGCGCCCTTAACGCGCACGCACTCCCCGGTCAGCCGATGAATCGCCTGCTCGACTTCATCTTGTATCGTTGGCGCTTCCACCTGATACTGGAAGCCGTGATAGCGTGTGCCCTCGTATTCAATTGTTAACGCAAGTCGCATCTAGCGGCCTGCTTTCAATTCTGATAACTGAAAACTGACGACTCATAACTGCTTACGGCATCAGCTCAATCACTGCCATAGGCGCGGCGTCGCCCTTGCGCGGTCCCAGCTTCGTGAGCCGTGTGTAACCGCCGGGCCTGTCTTCGTACCGCTCCGCAAGCTCGTCGAACACTTTCCGCAGCACATCGTCGTCCGTCAGGAACGCCGCTGCCTGCCTGCGCTCGTGCAGTGTGCCGCGCTTGCCGCGCGTAATGACCTTCTCGGCGAGAGGGCGCACTTCGCGCGCTTTCGCTTCCGTAGTCCTGATGCTCTCATGCCTGAGCAAGTCTGTCACCATACCTCGCAGCATCAGCATGCGATGCGCGGTCGGTCGGTTCAGTTTTCTTCCCGAGAGGCGGTGTCTCATTGTCGTCCTCTCTACTCCTTGTTATTATTCTTCGCCCTCTATTCTTCAATAGAGGCTACGGCGCTCTCTGCGCCCTCTGCGTTATTAGGGTCTAGGTTGGGAGGCAGCAAGTCCATCACCCGCAACTGGTCGAACAGCTCCGTATAGGACTTCTCTCCGAAGTTGCGAATGGCAATCAGCTCTTCCTTGCTCTTCTCCAGCACTTCCCCCACCTTGTCGATGCCCGCGCGCTTGAGGCAGTTGAGCGTCCTCGACGACAGTTCGAGCTTTTCGACCACGATGTTGTACTTCTCCGGTGAGATACTGGGAATCAGCACCGGGCTACCTGCCTCGGACGAATCCATCTGCACCTTGGCGAAGAGGAAGAACTTGTTCATCAGTATTTCGCCGGACTGTCGAAGAGCCTCTATGGGTTCCACAGTGCCGTCCGTCCATATCTCCACGACCAGGCGCTCATAGTCGGTGCGCTGCCCAACGCGAGTAGGCTCGACTCGATAGTTGACCTTGCGAATCGGCGTGAACACAGCATCTACGGGAAGTGTACCTATGGATTGGTCGCTCCCGCTGGTTGCTTCCTTGTATCCGACTCCCTGCTCCACGTTGAACTCTACCGCCAGCTTTGCTTCCGGTGCGTCAAGCGTCGCCAGGTGCAACTCCGGGTTGACCACCTCGAAGTTTGAAGACGCCATGATGTCGGCGGCGCAGACTTCTCCCTCACCGGCGACTTCAAGCCGCAGTTTGCCCGGCCTGTCCGTCTCGGAGCGGAGTCGTATGCCCTTGACGTTCAGCAGAAATTCAGATACCTCTTCCTTCATGTGCGGGATGGTTGCGTACTCGTGCAGCACGCCCTCCACTTTGATCCATGTAACAGCAGTGCCCGTGAGCGAGCCATACAGTACGCGGCGCAGCGGGTTGCCCAGCGTCATGCCGTAGCCCGGCTCAAGCGGCTCGATTGCGAACTTGCCATACCTGTCAGCAAACTCAAGCTGCTTGATTTCGGGATTGATTACAATCTCTTCTTCTTCTTCAATGTCAGTAAGTGTGAACGCCGGGTAATCCAAGACCATATTGTGCATCTCCTGTTCGCACTTGGGGCGTCGTCGCCTGCCGCGCTTCGATACTTTTCCGCGGCAAGACGACGTTACTTCGAGTAGAACTCTACAACCAGACGCACATCGATGTTGGTGTCAATCTCGGATGGGTCCGGGAGCGCCATCATCTCACCGGCACGCCTACCGGAGTCCAGCCTCAACCAGATAGGCACCGTGCGCTTGGGTGGTCCGTCTGTGAGCTCCTGGATGAATTCGGGCACACTGCCGTTATTGCCACCGCGCTTCCACGCGACCACATCCCCCGGCTTCACAATATAAGACGGGATGTCCATTCGCCTGCCGTTCACCGTGAAGTGGCTGTGATTTACGAGCTGTCGCGCGTGCTGCCGCGACTCGGCGAAGGAAAGGCGGAATACCACGTTGTCCAGCCGCGTCTCAAGCAGTTGGAGCAGGTTATCACCCGTTACGCCGGGGTTGTCCCGCGCCATCTCGAAGTACTTCCTGAACTGCTTTTCGAGTATGCCGTAAGTGAAGCGCGCCTTCTGCTTCTCGCGGAGCTGGAGCGCCCAGTCGGAGGCGCGCCTGCGCCGTGGAATGCTGTCTCCGGGCGGCTTTCTGCGTCGTTCCACCGCACATCGGGGCGTGTAGCAGCGCTCGCCCTTGAGGAACAACTTTTCCCCTATGCGGCGGCACTGTCGGCATACTGCATCAGTGTATCTTGCCATCTCTCTTGCGTTCACCCTCCAAAGGTGGTCTGTCTGCGATCTATGTATCGTTCGTCTATTAAGTATTCAGTCCGTACTCATTAGAGCGAGGCTCGAAGCCCAGCTCTTCGGACAGCATTTCAATATCATAATCTTCATTGCGCGCTCTCAGATCCAGATATATCAGCGCGCCCACCGTTGCGGCTATCGGCAAAATTACCGCATTAGTCAACATTCCTAAGAGCGTACTTGACACTTGTGTCATCGTTTCCGAGAGACCATCATCTCCTAATAGCGCCAACGGAGCCGATAGCAGCAGCGTTAGCATAATCGTCAGTCCAACCAGTGTCAGTGTCATCAGCAGGATCGTCGCGAAAGTCCTCCACCAGTTGCCTCTCACCAATTCAAAGCTACGCCGCAACGCCGAAATCGGTTTGCAGCCTTCTATCACGACCGCCGGCACATCCACAGACCAGTAGATTATCAGCACCAATATGACAATGCCGGGCACGATAAACAGTGCGAAACCCGCTATCATTAGCACGATTAAGCCAAACAGTAGCAACCCTAGTATGACAAGTGAAATCACTCGCCACCAAGCCCGGCCATAGCACACGCCTATATCTATCCGCCCGGTTGCGTACTGCATCGCAACCGCCGCTACGATTATGCCACTTGCGAAGGTTTGCAGAATCAGCGTTACGATAAACAAGCTCGCCATCGAAATCGCAAATCCGACAATCTCATCGCTTGTCAGAGGTTCCGGCAATTCCTGCGACTCGGGCGAATACTCCGCGCTCTCCGGGAGACCCGCTCGCGGGTCGCCTATGATGCTGACTTGAAGCCGCTGCAAATCTTCCGCCGCAGGCAGCCTGTCGCCTAATGCAAATCCAAAGACTGCCAGCGGGACCTGGATTATGAGCGCTATCAGAAAAAGACTGCGAAAGTGCCTACCGTATATGCTGAAGCACTCGCCGATAATCTCAAAGGGATTGCGCCTGAAAGTCTGCGTTGGCTGCTGCTCCACCTGCATCACCTTGCGAACTGCGCTGCCGCAGCTGCTACACGCGCCTCCGCTTGCGTGGTCGCGCGCCGTTATGCGGTATGGGGGTAACGTCGCGTATGCTCGTCACCAGCAACCCCTGCGCTTGGAGCGTTCGTATTGCAGCCTCCCTGCCTGCGCCCGGACCTCTGACGAAGACCTCTATCTGACGAAGCCCGTTATCTCTGGCTTTACGCGCGGCATCTTCCGCGGCGCGCTGCGCGGCGAATGCCGTTGATTTGCGCGACCCTCTGAAGCCCGCCGTACCCGAACTGCCCCAGCAGATGACATTGCCCTCCGGATCCACCAGCGTGATTATTGTGTTGTTAAAAGTTGACTGAATGTATGCCTTCCCGACAGGGATGGACCTGCGCTCTCTGCGCCTTGTTCGCGGTCTTCGCGGCATTATTTTTGCCTTGCCTTTCGATTTGTGAAGTGAGGGTATTTCACCCCCGTCCTAGCCTTCCCTCTTTATGGGGGAAGGGACTTTCCGTCATCTATTCGTGGTGAGCCTGTCGAACAACCTGCTCCCCGACATCTGACTGCTTAAAGCTGGAGACTACTTCGTAGTTGACCTCTGCCCACGTCCGGCGACGGTCTGTCGCCTGCCGCGCTTCGTGCGGGCGTTGGTGCGCGTGCGTTGTCCGCGCGAAGGCAGACCTCTGCGATGGCGCAGCCCTCGATATGTGCCCACATCCATCAGGCGGCGGATGTTCATATCCACCTCGCGCCGCAGGTCGCCTTCGACAATCTTCTCGCGGTCAACGATCTCCCTGATGCGCGTCAGGTCGGCTTCATCAAGCTCTCGCACTCGCGGATTGCCGATGATGCCGGCCTTATCCACGATGTCTTTCGCCTGGTGTGGGCCTATGCCGTATATGCTGCGAAGAGAAATCTCCACGCGCTTGTTGTCAGGAATGTTTACGCCGGATACAATCGCCATGCTTCCCTCCTAGCCTTGCCTCTGCTTGTGCTTCGGATTCTCGCAGATTATCAAAACCCTGCCGTGTCGCCTTATCACGCGGCACTTGGCGCATCTGACCTTGACCGATGCCGATACTTTCATCTGATTGCCTTTCTTGACGCTGCTGCCTTATCGCTTCACGAGGAAGGTCTTGCGTCCTCATAGGAGCGATTGCTACCGACTGTCTGGGCGCATGCATCCTTTCCGAAGGGTGAAAGTCCCCAAGCCATGCCGCATCGTGGAGCATGGACATCTGGACAATCTACAATGCCCGGTACTGGTTATTTGAAGCGGTAGGTTATCCTGCCCCGCGCGAGATCGTAAGGCGATAGTTCGACAAGAACCTTGTCGCCCGGCAGAACTCGAATAAAGTTCAGACGAATCTTGCCTGATACATACGCCAGAACTTCGTGGCCATTCGCAAGTTCCACTCGGAAACTCGCGTTCGGCAGCGACTCGGTTACCGTACCCTCAACTTCAATGGCTTCCCTTTTTGCCATGCACTCTCCCTTGAGTGTTCCTTTACGGGTCAGGATTTCACCAACCCGGTCGTTCCTTCTTAATTCGCGCGTTCACAAATATGAGCTAAAATTCATAACCGCTGGGCGTGGTCAAAACCTCCGCCCCTTCAGTGGTAACCACTATTGTGTCCTCGAAATGCGCGGAAAGTTCGCGGTCTGCGGTTATGACCGTCCATCCGTCATCCAGTTGCACAGTCTCGTGCGTTCCGACATTCAGCATCGGCTCGATTGCGAGGGTCATCCCCTTCTTGAGTAGATGCCCGCGCCCCGGCCTTCCGTAGTTAGGCACCTGCGGTTCCTCATGTAGCGCGCGACCAATGCCATGCCCAACATATTTCCGCACCACCGAGTAGCCTTGCGCCTCCGCATACTTCTGTACTGCGTGTCCGATGTCTCCAATGCGCAATCCGGCAGTTGCCTGCTGTATGCCCTGCTTCAGCGACTCCCGCGTCGAGTCGATTAGACGTTGCGCCTCGTCGGATATGTCACCCACGCCTATCGTAAACGCGCTGTCGCCATGAAATCCATCTACTATCGCGCCAACGTCAATGCTGAAAATGTCCCCTTCTTTCAGCTTCCTTCTGCCCGGAATACCATGCACGATCTCTTCGTTTATCGAAGCGCATATAGTTCCTGGAAAAGGTATCGGACCACCTGCCGCATAGCCCTTGAACGACGGTATAGCCCCCATCTTGCGTATGACTTCTTCGGCTATCCTGTCCAGTTCTCCCGTGGTAATTCCGGGCTTCACCGCTTCCTTGACGTGCGCCTTCGCTTCGGCAACTACCTTGCCCGCCTGCCGCATTAGCGCAAGCTCTCGCCTAGACTTTATAGTTATGCCACTCGTCCTACGCCGCAAAGTAGTCATTTCCCTGTATGATGTTGCATACGAACTATTATTATACCAAATTGATTACTGTCAGTGACGGATAACCCGCTATTGCAGCGCCTCCACCAGCAGATTCCCCACATCGTCAACAGCGCCTTCGCCGTCAACTTCACGCAGCACACCGGAACCCCGGTAGTATCCAACAAGAGGCTGCGTCTCCTCGAAATACACCTGAAGTCGCCTCTTCACCACCTCGGCCTTGTCGTCATCACGCTGATACAGTTCTCCGTCGCAGTCGTCGCACTTGCCCTGTTCCTTCGGCGGAGATGCAGTCTCGTGATAGGGCGTCTGGCAAACTCGACAGATGAACCGCCCCGCGAGCCGCCGCACGAGTTCATCCTCGGCAACGTTGACATACAATACGCGATCCAGTCCGCCGCTTGGCTCAAGTGCGCTATCAAGCGCCTCAGCCTGCGGCAGTGTGCGAGGAAAGCCGTCGAGCACGAAACCCTCGCCTTGATCCGGCGCCGAAATCCAAGACATAACCAGTCGGATTGTCACATCGTCCGGCACCAGCGCGCCCTTATCCATGTAAGACTTGGCAATCAAGCCGAGCTCGGTTTCGTTACGCAGATTCTCGCGGAACAGGTCGCCCGACGCCGCGCGCGTAACGCCCAGTTCGTCGGCGACTCTCGCCGCCTGCGTACCTTTGCCCGCGCCCGGAGGTCCAAGAAGTATGACTTTCACTCTTGTTCGTATCCTAATGCTTCCAATTTGGTGTCCCTTCCCCCTTTGTAGGGAAGGCCGGAGAGGTATTAAGTACCCTCCCTGATGCCTGATTGCTGACACCTGATCGCTACCGAATAAACCCTTCGTAGTTCCGCATCAGTAGCTGCGCTTCCAGCTGACGCATAGTGTCGAGCGCAACACCGACCATGATAAGCAGGCTGGTGCTGCTTAGTGTCAATGAGCGCACATCCGTCGCGAAAGTAACGAAGAAAGGCAGAATAGCCACTATGCCCAAAAACAGCGCGCCACCCCATGTAATTCGCACAAGGACGCGCGTCAGATACTCCTGGGTCGGTTGCCCCGGGCGTATTCCCGGAATGAAGCCGCCATTGCGCTGCAAGTTGCCCGCCAGGTCCTGCTGCTGGAAAGTCACAAGCGTGTAGAAGAATGTGAATATCACGACCAACACGAACACCAGCGCCCAGTAAGGGAATGCCGACGGATCAAGACTGTCCGCGAAGAATTGCGCCATGCGAGACCCAAAACTGTCGCTGAGCGGATTCCTGAAATAGCTGGCAATCGTACCCGGCAAAATAACGATGGAGAACGCGAATATGAGAGGAATCATCCCCGCTGAGTTCACGCGCAAAGGCAGAAATGTCGAACCCGACTGCCTCTGCATCCTGCCGCCGCGAAACACGCTGCGACCATACTGCACGGGTACGCGCCTCTGGGCTTCTGTGAACAGCACGATGGCGTATATCACTACGAAAGTGAACGCCGACAGCAATAGAAGCCCCGCTCCTTGCTGGCTCTCAAGCAGCCCCTGACCGACAATCTGCGGGAACCCCGCCACGATACCGCCGAATATGATAAGCGATATGCCGTTGCCCAGTCCGCGCTCAGTGATTAGCTCACCCAGCCACACGAGGAACATCGTGCCGGCAATCATCGAGGCGACCATAGCCAGAGTTGGCAGGTTCAACCCGAAGTCTATGAACGGAAGTACGCCCGCCTGTCGCAGCAAAGTAAGCTGTCCCCAAGCCTGAAGCGCCGCGATTGGCACCGCAAGGTAGTGAGTGAACTGGTTGATTTTCTGGCGACCATATTCGCCTTCTTGCGATAGTGCCTTCAGGTTCGGTATGACCGGCACCAGTATCTGCATCACGATTGACGCCGTGATGTAAGGATAGACTCCCAGCGCTGCAACGCTTAGCCTCGAAAGTGCGCCACCGCTGAACAAGTCCAGGAAACCCAGCAGTGCCTGCGACTGGAAAGCCTGCGTCAGCGCCTGTGGATCAACACCCGGTACCGGAACGTGCGCCACGAAGCGGAACACTACCAGCATCGCAAGCGTGAACAGTATCTTGCCGCGCAGGTCCGGAACCCGCATGGCGTCGATCATCGACTGTATCAGCTGTGGTCTGGAGACTTCTTGCTGCCGTGCTCCAACCGGCTGGCGCATCATCAGTCCGTCTCCCTCACAGTTCCGCCCGCAGCCTCAATCTTCTGCCGCGCCGACGCGGAAAACTTGTGCGCCGTAACCGTCAGCGGTACATCTATCTCGCCGCGCCCCAGTATCTTCACCGGCTTGTTCAGAGTACGGAGTATCCCCGTCTCGCGCAGGACATCCGGGCTTACTTCGCTGTTCGCCTCAAACTCTGCGAGCTTTTCGACATTGACCACGTTGTACTCCACGCGGAATATGTTCGTAAAGCCGCGAATGAACGGCAGTTTCTTCGACAGAGGTAGCTGACCTCCCTCGAAGTTCGGTCGTACACCGCCTCCGCTTCGGGAGTTTTGTCCCTTCATGCCTCGACCGGCGAAGCTGCCATATCCGCTGCTGTCGCCCCGTCCGCGCCGCCGCCGCGCCTTCTTCGTGCCCGCCGGCGGCCTCAAGTCTTGTTGTTGCATCTTTTCTTCCTGCCAGATAAGTCCCATCCCGCCATGTGCGGGACGGCTAGGGTAGGGGAGTCAAAACTGGATTTATGAACCGATCCCTAGACCTCGTTAACTTCCACTAGATGCCGTACCTTGAACAGCATCCCTCTGATGGATGGCGTGTCGTCATGCACGACGGTCTGGTGGAGCTTGCGAAGTCCCAGCGCCTCGATTGTGCGGCGTTGGTCCCTCTTATAGCCTATGCCGCTTACCTTCCATGTCACCGATAATTTGTTAGCCATGAGAATCCACTTTCGGAAAAGTTATGCCGTTGCCGGGGGAGCGGCAGGCGCTGTGGGAGCAGCGGGAGCCGTCGGAGCGACGGCTGCTGCCGCGGCAGCGGCTTGTCGCTCGGCAGCCGCGGCTTGTTGTGCCGCGCGCCGGGCTTGTCGCTGTCGCTGTCGTTCCGCCCGCTCGCGTTCGCGCTGCCTGCCGTATTCATACAGATTCTTGCGATTCGCGAACTCCTGGTCAGGCGCCTTCAGTTGCTGTAATCCGTTAAAGGTTGCCTTGACCACATTGACTGGGTTCGTGCTGCGCCGCACCTTCGTCACTATGTCCTGTATCCCCGCAAGCTCCACAACGGCGCGCACCGATGCGCCCGCGATAACGCCTGTGCCCGGCTGAGCGGGCTTGAGCATCACCACCGAGCCTATATACTTCGAGAAAATCTCGTGCGGAATTGTGCTGCCCTGACGCGGCACTTCGATAATGTTCTTGCGGGCCGCGGTCGCGCCCTTGCGGACTGCGTCCGGCACGGCGTCGGCTTTGCCCATCCCGATACCGACATGCCCTTCCATGTCGCCTACCACCACCACCGCATTAAAGCTCAAGTGCCTTCCGCCCTTGACCACCTTAGCGACACGAGAAATCTTCACGACCCTTTCGGTCAGAGGAAATTCATCCTCTTCGCCGTCCGAATCTCGATTCCTGTCTCTGTCTCGATCTCGCTGCATTGACATCTAAAACACCAGTCCTCCCTTGCGGGCTGCGTCCGCCAGTGCCTTGACGCGGCCATGATACTTGTAGCCGCCCCTGTCAAAGACTACCGTGCCGACGCCTTTCTCTTTTGCGCGCTCACTGATCAGACCGCCGACAAGCCCGGCGACATCCACCTTGCTCTTGCCGTTCTGCTGAGTCTTCACCGCGCTCTCCAGGCTTGAAGCCGAAGCAAGCGTTGTGCCGTGGCTGTCGTCAATCACCTGCGCGTACACATGGTTCAGACTGCGATACACCGACAGCCTTGGGCGGTCCGGAGTACCCACTATCTTGCGGCGCACTCGGGCGTGCCGCATCATCCTTCTGCCTTTATTTGTGCGAATCTTCGTCATCCCTACGCTCTCCTGGCGCTCTTTCCGGGCTTCAGGCGCACCTGTTCGCCCAGATAGCGGATGCCCTTGCCCGTATAGATATTAGGCGGTCGAACCTTGCGAATCTGCGCCGCAAGTTGTCCTACCTTCTGCTTGTCGATGCCTCGGACATGGATGCGGTTGTTCCCCTCGACTTCAATCGAAATACCGTCAGGCGGCTCGATCACCACCGGATGGCTATACATCACATTGAGCGTGATGCCCTTACCGCTCTGCTGCACCCTGTAACCTACTCCAACCAGCTCAAGGCTCTTGCTGAAGCCCTGGCTCACGCCCGTAACCATATTGGCAAGCAGGCTGCGAGTCAGCCCGTGCAACGCGCGGTGATGGCCCTCGTCAGACGGACGCTTAATGAGCACCGAGCCGTTGTTTCGCTCGATCGTCATATCAGCGTGGAACGTGTAGCTCAGAACGCCCTGCGCGCCCTTAACCGTAACATCGCTCCCTTTTATATCTACATCAACGCCGGATGGTAGTGTGACCGGCATGTTTCCTATCCTGGACATATCGGCTCCTTACCACACATAGCAGAGAAGCTCTCCGCCTATGTTATCTCTCCATGCTTGCCTTCCCGTCATCACACCCTTGGAAGTGGACAGGATAGCGACACCCAGCCCACCATACGGGCGGGGAATCTCCCCCTTCTTCACATACACCCGCAGTCCCGGCTTGCTCACGCGCTTCAGCCCGCTGATTGCAGGCTCGTCCCTGTCGCGGTAGTGCAGGAAGATGCGGATGTTGGCTTGCGGCGTGCCCCGACGATGAACGCTGTACCCCTCGATGAAACCCTCGTTCTTCAGGATTTCCGCGAGTGATTCTTTCATCTTGGACAAAGGCACTGGCACCGAATCGTGCCCTGCCATAATGGCGTTTCGGATACGGGTCAACATATCCGATATGGGATCTGTTACTGGCATTTTTCGTCCTTTTGAGTCATGAGTTGACAGTTATCAGTCGTCAGTTCGTGATTGTCAGTTCACGGCGCGCAATCATCAATTGCTGAAAACTGACTACTGAACACTAATCACTAATCACCAACTCGCCTTTCGCACGCCCGGGAGCAGACCCTTCAGCGCCATCTCGCGGAATGTTATGCGCGACAGTCCAAAGTGCCTGATGTACCCGCGCGGCCTTCCGGTCGTCAGGTCCCGGTTTCGCACACGGTTGGGATTGGCATCCCGCGGAAGCAGCGCAAGCTCGTCTCGCGCCTGTGCCCGGTCCTGTTGCGACCTGCTCATGTCCTGCGCGATCGCTCGCAATTCAGCCCGCTTTGCCGCATATCGCGCAACGGTCAACTTGCGTCGTTCGTTTTTCGCCTTTGAGGATTCCTTAGCCAATTTCCCCTGCCTCTTTCTCGCTATTCCTGCATCGCAGGAATCCATAGCACCTTTAAGCTACTCTCTGCTGCGAGTCCGGGCGCACGAAAGGCATGCCCATCAGTTCCAGCAGTCGCAGCCCTTCGGCGTCCGAACGCGCCGTTGTAACAATCACAATCTGAAGTCCGCGAATGCGGTCGATTGAATTGTAGTCAATCTCGGGAAATATCACCTGCTCGCGTATGCCAAGGGAATAGTTGCCCCTGCCATCGAACGCCCGCCGGGACACTCCCTGGAAGTCTCGTATCCTCGGCAGTGACGAACTTATCAGCCTATCGACGAACTCATACATCCGACGGCCGCGCAGCGTTACGCTCACGCCGATGGGCATTCCCTCACGAATCTTGAAGCCCGCTATAGACTTCTTAGCTCGGGTTGTAACCGGCTTCTGCCCTGATATTGCGGTCAGGTCGCGAGTCGCGTTCTCAAGCGCGCGCGCGTTCGTCAGCGCCTCCCCCAGTCCGATATTCAGCGTAACCTTGCTCAAGCGCGGAACCTGCATCGGGCTGGTGTATCCGAACTCCTGAATCATCACAGGGCTGATGTCGCTGCGTATTTTTTCCAGCATGCGTGGCGGTGTATTAAGAGAAGCCGCCCCGTTTTCACTCTGCGTACTCACTCGCCGTCCCTCTTACTCTATTACTTCGCCGCTCTTCTTGGAGACCCGTGCCTTGGTTCCGTCCGCAAGTCGTGTGTAACCCACTCGCGTAGGCTCGTTGGTGGACGGGCATATCAGCATCACATTGTTCATCCGGACTGGCATCTCCTTTTGAATGATGCCCCCTTGCCGGATTCCTTGTGTAGGCTTCGTGTGCCGCAAGGCGACATTGACGCCCTCCACCAGTATCTTCCCTTCCTTCGGGAAAACCTGCTGTACGCGCCCTGTCTTACCGCGGTCTCGCCCCTTTGTAACGATTACCATATCGTCAGGTCGCAGTCGTCCTGAATTCATAATCAGAGTACCTCCGGTGCCAGGGATACGATGCGCATGAAGTTCTTGTCGCGCAACTCGCGCGCCACAGGCCCGAATATGCGCGTCCCACGCGGCATCTGGTCGTCATTTACCAGCACCGCCGCGTTGTCGTCGAAGCGTATATGCGAGCCGTCCGGCCTGCGATGACTCTTGGTGGTCCGTACAATAACCGCTCTGACGACCTCACCTTTCCGCACATTCGACGCGGGTGCGGCTTCCTTCACCGAAGCCACTATGATGTCGCCTAGCCAAGCGTACTTCCTGCCGCTGCCACCGGGAACACCGATGCAGCTTATTGTCTTTGCGCCCGAGTTGTCCGCAACTCGCAGGCGCGAATACTGCTGGATCATTGCTGCTCTGCCTCCGCTCCGTCATCTGCGGAATCGTCCTCGTATGCGACTTTAGCGCTCACATCCGCGGTCTCTTGCACCGCAACCGCTTGCGCCTCGGCGAGGATATTGCTCTCATCATCAGCCGTAAGCTCTCCGGGCTGCACTTCCGCTAAGTCTTCGCGCTGCAAAATGCCAATCACGCGCCAGCGCTTCGTCTTGGACAATGGCCGACTCTCACGAATCCGAACCGTGTCGCCAAGCCTGCATTGATTCTCAGGGTCGTGTACTACAAAGCGCGTCTCGCGTCTGACCGGCTTCTTATAGACGCGGTGAGGCCGGCGCCACTCCACGGCGACAACAACGGTCTTATCCATCTTGTCGCTGACCACCTTGCCTATTCTTACTTTGCGTCTCTCAAAACTCATACTATGCCTGCCGCAAGCTCTCTTTCCCGTATCACCGTCTTGATGCGAGCGATACGCTTGCGCGCCCTCCGCACCTCGTTCATGTCCGCCAACTGCATCGTCGCGGCGCGAAACCGCAGATTCATAAGCGCCCTGTGCGTATCCTCAAGCTCGTCTTCAAGCTCGTCATCCGACAGCGCCCTGATGTCGTCTATTTCCATCTCTATCCTGCCACTCGTTACAACTATCCCTGCTCTCTCGAAGAAGGCACAAACAGGGATGAAATATCCTGATTATTCCTGAAACCCTGCAACTGTCTGCTAAAATCCCTGCCGCGAAACGATGGTCGTACCCATCGGCAGCTTTGATGCCGCAAGTCTCAGCGCTTCCTTAGCCGTGTCTTCAGGCACTCCGGCGATCTCGAACATAATTCTGCCCGGCTTCACCACGGCGACCCAATGGTCCACCGCTCCCTTGCCGCTACCCATTCGTGTCTCTGCCGCGCGCGCCGTAACCGTCTTGTCCGGGAAGATGCGAATCCAGATTTTACCGCCTCTGCGAGCATAGCGAGTCATCGCGCGCCTCGCCGCTTCGATCTGCCGTGAAGTAACCCACGCCGCCTCAGTCGCTTTGATGCCGTACTCACCGGAATTCAGCGTGCTTCCCGCGACGGAAAGTCCCTTGCGCCGTCCTCTGTGGTGGTTGCGATACTTAACTCTCTTCGGTTGAAGCATTTGTAACCTCCGCTGTGGGTTCTGGCGCGGCCTCGGCAGGCGCCGGTGTTGCAGTAGGCGCAGGCGCGACGGGAGTCGCCGGTGCGGCAGGTGCCGGTGCAGCAGGCGCTGGTGCCGCTTCCGCCTCAGCAGACGCCGTAACCGTAACTTCAATAGGCGCAATATCTGCTGGAGTGGGTTCTTCCTGTGGACTCTGTCGAGGCTCCGGAACGATGTCGCCCTTGTATATCCATACCTTGATACCGATGACTCCGAATTCGGTCGCAGCCTCCGCTATCGCGTAATCAATGTCCGCGCGCAGCGTGTGCAGCGGTACACGCCCTTCCATAGCCTTCTCGCGCCGAGCGATGTCCGCGCCGCCCAGCCTGCCGGAAATAAGCACCTTGATGCCCAAGGCGCCAGCCTGCATCGTGCGAAGCACCGTCTGTCGAATCGCGCGCCGGAACGCTACGCGACGCTCGAGCTGCTCTGCGATGTTGCGCCCAACCAGGTACGCGTCCAGTTCAGGCTGGCGTATCTCCTGTACATTGAGCCGCGCTCGCCTGGCTGACTTCTGCTCAAGCTCCTTGCGAAGCTCCTCCACACGCTGACCGCCTCGACCAATCACGATGCCGGGTCGCGCAGTGTGTATCGTTATCACAACGTCGTTGCCACGCTCTATCTCTACCTTTGATATGCCGGCGTCCGGGTAACGGGACAGAATGATGTCCCGCACTTCCACGTCCTGTTTGACGAGGTCGCGGTACTCTTCAGGCTTCGATGCGAACCAGCGAGACTGCCAGTCCTTGCTGATGCCCAGCCGAAATCCTATGGGGTGCGTCTTCTGACCCAACTTAGGAGACCTCCTCGTCAACTACTACGGTGATGTGGCTATTGCGCCGGATAATTCGTGTGATGCGTCCGCGCGCTCGTGCCCTGAATCGCTTTGTGCGCGGTCCCTCGTTTGCATAAATCTCCGTTATGCGTAAGTCGGCGGGATTCGCCATCAATTCATTCTCCGCGTTCGCCGCTGCCGACTGCACAACCTTCGCAACACTCGCCGCGATTGGCGACGGCAGGAAGCGCAGCGCATTCAGCGCCTCTTCCACGTTCATGCCCCGAATCATGTCAATGATGGGCTTAATCTTCTTCACGGAATATCCCGTGTTCTTTGCTACTGCACTAACCGGCATGTATCCTGTCCATCCTTGTTAGTTCCGGTGGGGAAGGGGTAGGGAATCCTCTACCGCGCCCGCGTAGTTCGCTCTGATCGGGAGATATGCCCCCTGAAAGTCCGCGTGGGCGCGAACTCTCCCAGCTTATGCCCAACCATATTCTCCGTGATGAACAGCGGAACATGGCGGCGACCGTCATGCACGGCAATCGTAAGCCCCAGCATGTCGGGCATAATCGTGGATGCCCTCGACCATGTGCGAATCACTGTGCGGCTGCGACTGTTCTGAGCTGACGTCACCTTTTTCGCCAGCTTCGGATGCACATACGGCCCCTTCTTAGTTGACCTCGACATATCCCTATCCTATCCTGTATATCCTGTTCAACGATGTTAGCCGCTGCCCTTATCTCTGGCCTCTGCGCCGCACAATGAACTTGTCGGACGGCTTCTTCCTCTTGCGCGTCCGGTAGCCAAGCGCGGGCTTGCCCCAAGGGGTCTTCGGGCCGGGCATGCCGATAGGCGAGCGTCCCTCACCGCCTCCGTGCGGATGGTCGCGCGGTGACATCACGGAGCCGCGCACCTCAGGACGCCAGCCCATGTTGCGCTTGCGTCCCGCCTTGCCCAGCTTCACATTCTTGTGATCCAGGTTGCTCACCTGCCCGACGGTCGCCATGCATTCGCCCAGCACATTCCGCATCTCGCCGGATGGCAGGCGCAGCAGTGCATACCTGCCTTCCTTCGCCAGCAGCTGAGCCGAACCGCCCGCGCTCCGCACCATCTGGCCGCCTCTGCCCACCTTCATCTCGATGTTGTGGACCTGCGTGCCCTCTCGGATCGCGCGCAGTGGCAGCGCATTGCCAACACGCTGCTCGGCGTTCTCACCGGACTCAACCTTATCTCCTACCGTCAGGCCGTCCGGCGCGAGTATGTAGCGCCAGTCGCCATCCGGATACTTGATAAGTGCTATGCGGGAGGACCTGTTCGGGTCGTACTCGATTGAAGTTACCTCGCCCGGTATGCCGTGCTTGTCCCGCTTGAAGTCGATCACACGGTAGCGCCGCTTATGTCCGCCACCGCGGTGTCGCACCGTAATGCGCCCCCCGGAGTTGCGCCCCGCGTTCTTCTTCATCGGGCGCACTAGCGCCTTCTTGGGTTTTCGCGTGGTTATGTCATCCGAAGTGGACAGTACCGCGCCGCGCTGTCCCGGAGTTCTTGGCTTTAGTGCTCTTAGCGGCATGCTACACGCCCTCGTCTATACGCCTTCAAATATGGTTATGGAATCGCCGGGCGCGAGCGTTACTATCGCCTTCTTTATCGCCTTCTTCTGCGAAAAGCGAGGCCCATAGCGCTTCGTCTTGCCCTTTCTGTTCATAGTATTGACCTTCGTAACCGTAACGCCGAAGGCTTCCTGCACGGCCCACTTTATCTGATGCTTGGTAGCGGTCTTAGCTACCTCGAACACATACCTGCCTTCATCTTGAAGGTCCGTGCTCTTCTCGGTGATTACGGGCTTTCTCAAAATCTCGAAGGGATGCAAGTCCATTACTCTACCTCCCCTTCATCTGCGGTAACAGCGGCGGTTTCCCGCTTGATGCGAACGTATTCGCCGCCCCAAATCTCTTCCGCTTTCCTCACCGCGTCAACGGTCATGACCACCTTGTTTGCGTTCAATAGATCCACCGCGTTCAGCAACGACACCGGCAATGTCCGCGCCTTGGGTATATTTCTCACGGCGCGCACCACATCATCAGTAATCGTTTCGCCGACCAGCAGTACCGAAGAATTCACTTCCAGCGCTCTGAGCACCTGTGCCATCCGCTTTGTTTTGGCTTCCGCAATCTCCAGACTGTCCAGCACTATCAGCTGCTGCCCCCTCGCCTTGTCCGAGAGAACAATCTTGATTGCCTGGCGCTTCATCCGCTTCGGAGTGCGCTGCCTGTAACTTCGTGGTGTTGGCCCGAACACGACCCCGCCACCGCGCCACTGAGGCGAGCGAATCGAACCCTGGCGCGCGCGTCCCGTGTACTTCTGCGGCCTCGGCTTTGCGCCGCCGCCCGCAACTTCTGAGCGCGTCTTCACTTTCGCTGTGCCCTGGCGCTTGTTCGCCAGTTGCCCAACCATTACTTGATGAACCAGCGCGGAGTTCATAGGCGCATCGAACACATCGTCCAGCACCTCAACGCTGTCAATAACAGCGCCGCTCATATTCCTTACGTCTAGTTTCACGACTTCTTCCTTTTGCCAGCTTTTCTCACAATAACAAGTCCGTTGCGAGCGCCCGGCACCGTGCCTCTGACGAGCAGCAAATTGCGCTCTGCGTCTGCAAGCACGACCTCAAGCCCTCTGGCGGTAACCCTCTCGTCACCCATGTGCCCCGCCATGCGCAGACCCTTGATGACGCGCCCCGGCGTGCTGCCCGCTCCAACCGACCCAGGCGCCCTGTGCCTGTCCGACTGACCGTGCGTCTTGGGGCCTCCCCGGAAGTTGTACCTCCGAACGCCCCCGGCAAAGCCGCGCCCCTTAGACTTGCCCGTAACTTCGATAGGCTCGCCTGCCTCGAACACGCTCGCGTCCAGAGTCTGACCGACTTCCACCTCGCCGACATCATCCACGCCCACTTCTCGCAGGTGGCGGAACAGTTGCTGCCCGCTTCGCTTCAAATGTCCTGCGCGAGGCTTGTTCAGGCGCTTCACCGGCTCAAAGCCGAGTTGCACGCTCTCATAGCCGTCGCTATCAACCGTCTTGACCTGCGTCACCGTGCAAGGCCCCACTTCCAAGGCGGTAACGCAATCTGCGCGCCCGTCCTCATGGAAGACCTGCGTCGTGCCTATCTTCTTGCCTATCAGTGCATGAACTGTCATTGCCGTTCTCTTTATCTGAAAGGGAGGACTTCAAGCCCACCCTTCCTGCGTATCATTGCCAGCTAGAGCTTGATCGATATATCAACACCGGCCGGCACATTCAGTCGCGTCAGCGAGTCAATCGTCTTCGACGTCGGCTCCAATATGTCAATGAGCCGGTTATGCGTTCGCAACTCGAAGTGCTCCCGCGAGTTCTTGTCAATGTGCGGACCGCGTATCACGCAGAAGCGCTTGATTGCCGTCGGCAGCGGCACGGGGCCGGAAACACGCGCGCCCGTGCGCTCAGCAGCCTCGACAATCTGTCCCGCAGACTGATCGAGCAGCCTGTGGTCGAATGCCTTCAGTATGATGCGTATCTTTTGGCTGTTGGCTGTAACCATATTCTGCTTCTACCAACTCTCACTTCTTTTTGTCCCTTCCCCTATGACGGGGAAGGTTAGGACGAGGGCGAAAATCCCATCCATCCTGTCCATCGATGTTAATCCTGCCCGTTGGTGGTGAGCCTGTCGAACCACGCCTGAGACCTGGTTGCTGACGGCTGTGACACCTATCCGGCAAGCATGCCTTCCGGGGCAGGCTCGTAATTGTCGAACTCCATATTGTAGCTGGCGCGTCCCTGGGTCAGCGAGCGTATGGCGTTTGCATAACCGAAGCTTTCGCCCAGTGGCAGGGAGGCTTTCACCACCTGGATCTCGCCTTGCCCTTCGATATTGCGGATACTCGCGCGCCGCCTGCCAAGGTCGCCCAGAACTTCGCCCAAAAATTCGCCCGGAGTTACTACCTCCAGGCTCATAATTGGTTCTAGCAGTTGTGGTCGCGCCTTGCTGATAGCGTCCTTCGCTGCCATGGAACCCGCAATTTGGAACGCAACCTGCGACGAGTCAACCTCGTGGAAACTGCCGTCAACCATCGTCACCTTTATGTCTATCATCGGGAAACCGGACAGCGGGCCCGTATTGAGCGCTTCTTTTATCCCCGACTCGGCGGACGGTATAAACTCCCGCGGAATCGCCCCGCCCCTGATATTGTCCTCGATTACGATGCCGGAACCCGGTGAGCCTGGTTCCATTTCCAGCACCACATGTCCAAACTGCCCGTGTCCGCCCGTCTGCCTAACAAAGCGACCGACGCCGCGAGCATCTTTCCTGACCGTCTCTCGGTAGGCGACACGCGGCTGGCCGACGCTGCCCTCCACACTGAACTCGCGCTTCATCCTGTCAACGAGAATCTCTAGGTGAAGCTCGCCCATGCCGGACATTATCGTCTGTCCGGTCTCGTCGTCATAGTTGACCTTGAATGTCGGATCTTCATCAGACAACTTCACCAGAGCGTCCGACAGCTTATCCTGGTCCGCCCGTGAACGAGGCTCGATGGCGACCGATATAACAGGTTCGGGGAAGCTGATAGTCTCCAGAACGATCGGGTCGTTCTGTGCGCATATAGTGTCCCCCGTGGCAGTGAACTTCAATCCAACTGCAGCCGCGATCTGACCGGCATGCACCTCTTCCATGTCCTCGCGGTGCTGCGCGTGCATCTGCACAATGCGCCCTAGCCGCTCTCGCCTCCGATTCGTCGAGTTATACACTGATGAACCGGACGCGGCAGTGCCCGAATAAACTCTGAAATAGACCAGCCGCCCAATATATGGATCAGACACCGTCTTGAACGCCAACGCGGAGAACGGCTCTTCCGGATCGGGGGAGCGTATCAGCTCATCATCTGAGGTGGGGGTGGTGCCGGTAACAGGGGGAACATCGAGGGGGGAGGGAAGGTATTCGCAGATAGCCTCAATAAGGGGTTGGATGCCCTTAGTTCGCAGCGCTGTGCCGCAGAATACGGGTATGATGCTATATCCAATCGTCGCCCTTCGCAGCGCATCCTTAATTTCCTGGTTCGTTATCTCTTCCTCTTCAAGATACTTGAACAGGAGGTCGTCGTCTGTCTCGGCAATCTTCTCTATCATCATGCCGCGATAGTTAAGATACTCCTCGATGAACTCTTCGGGCACGGGTCCCTCTTTGGGTATTTCCACGCCTTCCTCAGCCCATGTCCACGACTTGCCCTCTATGAGGTCGATGACACCTAGGAAATCATCCTCTTGACCGATGGGTATCTGCACGGCAACCGGGTTCGCTTGCAGCCTGTGGGAAATCGAATCAATAGTGCGATTGAAGTCCGCGCCCACGCGATCCATCTTATTCACGAAGCAGATGCGCGGCACATTGTACTTGTCCGCCTGCCGCCACACCGTCTCCGACTGCGGCTGAACGCCCGCCACCGCATCGAACACCACAACGCCGCCGTCGAGGATTCGCAGGCTGCGCTCTACCTCTGCGGTGAAGTCCACATGCCCCGGCGTGTCGATGATGTTTATCGTATGGTCTCCCCACTGCGCGGTAGTCGCGGCGGATGTAATAGTGATGCCCCGCTCGCGTTCCTGCGCCATCCAGTCCATCGCAGTCGTGCCGTCATCCACGCCGCCGATCTTGCGAATGCGCCCGGTGAAATACAGCACGCGCTCCGTCACCGTCGTCTTGCCGGCGTCTATGTGGGCGATAAACCCTATGTTTCTCGTCTTTTCCAGACTCTGCAAGCTTGCAGGCATGTTTATCTTTTCCGTTCATTCAGTCCCTTCCCCCGTCAGGGGGAAAGGCTAGGATGGGGGTGAAGAAAGCCCCTCTATCCTACGCATCAATATCAATTTTCAATTACCATCTGTAATGTGCGAAAGCTCTGTTCGCCTCCGCCATTCTGTGGGCTTCTTCCCTGCGCCGCACTGCGGGCCCCTGATTGCGAGCCGCTTCCAGCAGCTGCCCTGCCAGGCTCTCGTGCATAGGCCTGCTGCCGCGCGCGCGCGCCGCCGTAATAATCCAGCGCATGGCAAGTGCCATGCGCCGTGATGGTCGAACTTCTGTGGGCACCTGATAGGTCGCGCCACCGACTCGCCGCGACTTGACTTCCAGCATCGGCATCGTATTGCGAATAGCCTGCTCGAACACCTCAAGTCCCGGTCGGTTCGCTTCCTGCTCAACGAGATCCAGCGCGTTATACACGATTCGCTGCGCGGTGGTCTTCTTTCCGCTCCACATAACCCGATTGATGAACTGGCTAAGCTCCACACTGCCGTACTTGATGTCAGGCGGCGGTGTTCGTACCTCGGCCCTTCTGCGACGCGCCATATCTAAATCTCTCTTGTTTTTCAATGTCCCTTCCCCCAGCAAGGGGGAAGGCTAGGATGGAGGTGAAAATCCTGTCCATCCTGTTTATCGATGTTAATTTTCAACGGTTCGTGGTGAACTTGTCGAACCACCTGAAGGCTGACTACCGAAACCTGATCGCTGAAAACTAATCTCTCTTGCTGCCGTACTTGCTGCGTCCGCGCTTGCGCCCGTCAACGCCGGATGTGTCCAGCGCTCCGCGCACGATATGGTAGCGCACGCCCGGCAGGTCCTTCACACGTCCGCCGCGAATCAGCACCACCGAGTGCTCCTGAAGGTTGTGCCCCTCGCCCGGTATGTAAGCCGTAACTTCCATCCCGTTCGTCAGGCGAACCCTCGCCACCTTGCGCAGCGCCGAGTTCGGCTTCTTCGGCGTCTGTGTACGCACCTGAGTGCAAACGCCTCGCTTCTGAGGCGACCCTGAATCGCGCCTACCCCTGTTCTTTAGCGAATTGAACGAAAACCGCAGCGCAGGAGCCTTGTCCTTCTTTCGCTTGGCCTTTCGTCCCTTCCTCACCAACTGGTTCACAGTAGGCATATTCTTACCCCATTCACTACATTCTGAGTGGAAATGCACAATGCCAAATCAGCACGAACAAAAAGGTCGTACAAACGGGTATTTTACATTTGCATTTGAACGAATGTCAACCTTTGTTCAGCCAAAATCGCGTATCCACCCCCTTGTCCCGCCCATATTCCAATGGTGAGTCCGCTTCCTATGCACATGCGCGTGGACAGCCGATCAAACATTCTCCCAGACCATTACCCGGATTAATCTATTCGCAACTACTCACGCTTCCGTAGCCGTTATATGATATGTCCATGCAAATATCCATTACTGCCTTGCCCATAGTCCTGTCCCTTATGCTCCTCGCTGCCTGTTCTTCGTCAGCCGAGCCTCTACCCACGCCCACGCAGACAGCCACATCCACGCCATTGCCCACGACCACGCCACAGCCGACCGCAACGCCGTTGCCACTTCCAACGCCCACGCCGGCGCCAACAGTAACTCCCACCACGACCGGCACACCCGTGTCCGATGCCGCCGCGTCATCCAATCAGTCCGAAGACGAGAGCTTGATCATTACAGCGGCAATAGAAGCCATGCAGAACGTTGAGTCATTCCGCGCCGAAGTGGACGCCGCGTTCACCGTAATTCAGACCGAAGCAAGCTTCAGGATGGACGAAGAGACATTCGGCACCGAATTCCCGGTACGCTTCAGCGGCGACTTCCAGTTGCCAGACCGCGCCAGCGGCAAGTTGCAGCTTGCACTGGGTCTAGTCCTGCTGCAAATAGACATCGTCACCATAGGCGAGCAGGCATACATCACCAACCCCGAAACGGGCGTGTGGGAGCAGTACCCGCTATTCCTGACCGGTCTGCCCAACCCCTACGACCTCGTGCTGCTTCCGCCCGAAACCAGTCGATACAGCGACATACAGGTCGTGAAGGACGAAATCATAGACGGCATTCAAACGCAGCACATCAGGGCGAACCTTCGCACCAACGTTCTCGGCGGCTCCTACGACAACCTATTCCTGGATGTATGGATAGGCAAGGACGACAGCCTCATACGCCGCCTCACAATGGCGGGTGAGGCCGATGTTGACGAGCAAGACACTGCGGGCTTGGCGTCCGGCGCGCTCGGCGCGGCAGACATCGGCGGCAACGCCGAATTCACAATGACCATCACATACTCCGACTTCAACGCTCCGATTACGATAGAGCCGCCAATCCCGTAGGGGCGGCACTTGTCGGGTGCGCTCTAAGGACTCACCCCATGTAGCCTCCTATCGAAGTAACAGTTGTCGCTAACCGTTCCATCGGAGCATGTCGTTTCTTGGAACTTTGCACTGTCCGCGTTAATCGCACCGGCGAAGTTCGCATTCG
This sequence comes from Dehalococcoidia bacterium, assembly GCA_034421195.1. GTDB lineage: Bacteria > Chloroflexota > Dehalococcoidia > Lucifugimonadales > JADFKI01 > Bin90. Next base: position 89,129 of record DAOUKP010000018.1, on the reverse strand, counting down.
TTAGATTCGCTTCAGAAAAGTTTGCGTCCTCAATGTCCGCGCCATGAAAGATGGCGTTGGTCAGGTCGGCGTCTTTCATATTTGCTTCGTTCAGGTCGGTATTGGCGAATATGGCTCCCTTCAATTTCGCTCGGCTGAAACTCGCTTCTTCCAAGTCTGCGCCTGAGAAGTCCACGTTGTTCAGAACCGCTTTGAAGAAGCTCGTGTTTCTTAGGTCGGCGTCTTTGAATATAGGGTTAATGTCGAAGTCAACCTCACCAAAGTCCGCGCCCGCCAAATTCGCGCCTTGCAGATTCGCGCCGTTCAGAACAATGTCGTCTAGCTCAGTGCGCCTCAAGTCCGCGCCTTTGAGATTTGCTCCTGTCAAATCAGTTCGGTATAGCGTCGCTCTGCTGAAATCAGTGTTTTCCAGATTCGCGCCCACAATCGAACTTCTGGACAGGTCCGCGTCCGTGAAAGTTGCATTGGCGAGTTGCGCTCCCATGGGAAAGACTGCATTTATCAGACTAGCTTTGTTGAATGAGGTAATCCCAGATATATTCGTAGTGCTCAGATCAACATTCGTAAGATTGATGCCCTCGACCGACGCGCCCGCGATAGTGGCGTTTGTCAGCACGGCGTCCTTGAAGTTCACGCCCCTCAGATTCGCGTATGCCAGATTCGCTCCGGAAAAGTCGAAGCCGCGAAAGTCTTTATCCGATAGGTCGCACCTGTTCAAGTCAACACCCGGCCCGAAGTGCAGGCATGGGAAAGGCGTGGGCGTGGATGTAGGCAACGGCGTGTGTGTAGCAGTTGGGAGCGGAGTCGGCGTCGTGGTTGGAAGAGGTGTCGGCGTATTCGTGGGCAACGGCGTGTGAGTGGCGGTAGGGGACGCCGTATGAGTTGATGTAGGTGTTACGGAAGGTGTAAACGTTGGGTGCAGCGTGGGCGTGGCGGTAGGCGCAGGGGTATGAGTCGGCGTGTCGGTGGGCGTAGGGGTGTTGGTAGGGACGATTGCCGCCGCGATAGGTGTATTCGGTGGCGCGGGCGTATATGTTGCCACTACGGTAGGCGTTGAAGTGTTAGTTGGCGTCAGCGTGGGCGAGTTTGTAGGCATGAGCGCGAACGCGGGGTCAGCGGGCAGCGGGGTCGGCGGACAGGACGGAAGCCAGCCTAAGCGACAAAGAACAGAAGGCTCAGGAGCGGACGGAGGTGGCGGCGCGGATGACAACGGCGTAAAGGACTGCGAATACCAGCCGATTACCGCCCCGCCGGCTATAGAAATTGTCATCATCCCGCCCATAATCGCCAAAAACGATCCCCAAATTAGCCTTAATATAGCGCTCCGGCTTTGCGGAGTGTTTATCCAAGGGGGCAGATTGCGAAACCCGTGCGCCGCAAACTGACTTATGAACCTGCTCTCGCGGTCAATTCTCGCCACTCCAATTATGAGCACAAGCATCGAACATACAAAGTAAAAGAATCCACTCGCCTGCCAAATCATCACGAAACATATAACCGCCGCTACCCCAATCTTCCATAATTGCCCCGGCCCCCTAAACAAGAATTTGAAGAATGAGAGCACTGAGTCATGTATCATCGCCAGGATGACAGATATCCAGCGCCTGATGCCGCTGTGTGTTTGAGGCTGCGGCTGTGGTGGCTGCCGTGGCTGCGGTGGTGGTTGTGGCTGCGGTTGTGTTTGCGACGGCGGCGGTGCTTGTGGTTGTGTCTGCTGTGGCGGTTGCCGTGGCTGTGGCTGCGTCTGTGGTGGAATGAATGGCTGCGCGCCCGGATGGTTCGGGAACGATTCTATGCCGATATTCGTATGGCGCTCACACCATGTGCAGGACGCGTTGCCTAATGCGGACGCCTGCTTGTCGAATTCCCAATGGCTGGCGTTCAGGGGGCACTGCTTCAGGGTTCGTATAGCCTCGTCTAGCGCATCAATCCAGTCTCTGGGTGCGGGACGCGTCTGCGGGTCATAATGGCCGTCGTCGAAGCACTTGCGAAAGAGTCCCCTTATGTCTTCATGCAGCGTATTCCAATCTACTGCGCTCGGAACGGGTCTCAGGGGGACGCTTCTGCTCTCGCTGTGAAGAAAGTAGCCCTGCGATATGCAAGTCTCCACCTGTGGTTTCTCGCCTGCGCCGGTGTATATCCCTCTGAACGGATGCGTCCCTTCCATCAGCAGTTGGTAGATGACCACTGCGAGCGCGAACCTGTCGTGATGGATGTTCCTGTCCACCTGGGCGAAGCTTATGCCTTGCAGTTCAGGCGGGGTGTATTCGGACTTTCCTACCAGACTGCGATATATCGTAGGAGGCGTAGTCTGGTAGTCGGTTATCTGAAACGAGTCAGCGTCTATCAGCGTCGCATGCTCGTTCTCCGTGATGTAGGCGTTGGATTCGTTGATGTCGCCGACGACATAGCCGCTGCCGTGCAGCCTGTCCAGCGCGGTCGCAAGGCTCTTTGCCACCGAGCAGAGGTTGGCGTAGTTGATATGAGGAGCGGTTCTTCGCCTCAGGGAAGGGTTGTAATACTCGAAAAGGCTGCTGGTCTTCTCGACCTTAGGCATCAGGAAGCCGATGACTTCGCTTGCAGTGTCATAAAGAAGATGCCTGGGCCATGCGACGAAGAGGTGTCCGGTTAAGTCGTCCTCGGTGCGCGGCGGATAGTTTATCATCACCTCCAGCTTGTTGATGACTTCATCCGTGCGCCTGTTGGAGTGGTATATCTTCGCCACGAGGTCGGGATGGCTTCGGACGCTGTACACCGCTCCCTCACCGCCGCTCCCCAGCACATCCGATTGCGACAGCGTGATTCGGTTCGTCACGCTGCTCCAAACGGTTATGTTGCCTTGATTAACCATTCCCGCCTTACATTTTTGCGTCCCTTCCCACTTGATGGGAGAAGGTTAAAGCTTGCCCCCGCGAAGGCAGGGGATGGGGGTGAATCCTTGCCGTCACCCCCGAACCGCGAGCAGCAGCGTCAAGTCGTCGTCCGCACGCGCCGTTACCCTGGGCGACGACAAGAAAGCGGCAAGACTAGCGCCGGCTGCATCCGTATCTTCCTGCCCTTCTGCCCAACGAAACAGCGGGTCGAAGAAGGGCGCGTGCGGTGCATTTCCCGCAGCCGCGTCAAGCGCGATCGATTGCACCCCGTCGGTAAACATCGCTAACAGATTGACGCCACCGCGCCGCATGCTAACGTCGAGCGTGTCCCGCCAGCCATCGGATGTGATGAAGTTCGTGGTGTTGGCATACTCGCCACGCTGCGGTGCGCTGAACAGCGTATAACCGTCGTCTTCGTCTGCCGATATGCCGTCTCCCGCCGTTACCATCGCGCCGTCGCCTATCTGCGCCGCGCCGGTGATTTCGGGAGCGCATATTGCGATTATCAGGGTCGTAGCAAACTCCCTGAGAGACTTCTTCTGCCGGTGCGCTTCGGCTTCCAGCGCTTCCCTCGCGGAGCGAACTGCTTCTTTGAGGATTTCTTCGAGCACGCCCTCATAGATTGGCTGCACATGGAGGCGCATCAGTCTGACAGCCCTCCGCGCCGCGGCGCAAGCGGCGATGCGCGAACCGTCAGCCGAAAGCTCAGCAGACCCTGCGCCGTCGGCTACTGCGGCTACCAGCACTCCGTCAGGTGCGCCCACGCCCACGCTCGAACTATCTTGGCACGGCTGCCCGGTCTTTGCATGGCTTGTGCCTTGCACCGAGGCGCGTATAACGTGCCAACTCGACGCCCGATGTGCGGTGTCCATCATACTACCGCCCAATCCTTCAGTCCGTCCGCGTCCAGGGCTATCTCGTCGTCTGTCTGTGAAGCTGAGACGCGAGACATGGATTGTGAAAGCCAGACGAACATGCCGCTGAATTCTAATCCCTGAAGCATAAGAGGGCGACGCGGGCTAATATCGGTGAGCATGCCCATGTCCGCGCCCTCGACTCCAACGGAGAATGTGGCGACTCTCTTTTCATCCTCGGCTTGCTTCAGTCTGGCGGATGCGGCGATGACCTCTTCCGGCGGTTCGGTGGGCGCGCCGTCCGTTATCAGGAACAGCCAGGGACGATAGTAGTCTATGCCGTTATCTCTGTACATCTGCTTGCGCTCTTCTATTTTGTCGAGGGCAAGGTTTATTCCCGCGCTCATTTCGGTTGCGCCGTTTGCCACTAGTGTGGGAGGGTTGAACTGGTCCGCCGTCACGAAATCCTGTACCATCTCCGCGCCGCTTCCGAAGGTAACAATAGCCACTTCTGTCCGCAACGAAGCGAGTTGGTCTGCCTTAAGCTCCCGCGCGAAAGTAGCGACGCCGCTATTCAGCTCATTCATCGGCGCTCCGTACATGGAGCTGGAAACATCCACTACTAGCACGCAAGGGCATCGGGGTTCCGGGTTTTCGGCAAACTGTATTTCATCGGGCATGAGTTCGGTGGTCATCTAGTTCCTCCTTGTTTGCGCCGTATTATCTATCTGTGCCGAGTCCGTCAAATCTCCGCCCAGTTTTTCAATCCGTCGGCGTCGAGCTTAATCTCGTCGTCGGTGCGCGAGCGGGAGACGCGAGACATGGATTGCGAAAGCCAGACGAACATGTTGCTGAATTCCAGCCCTTTCAGCATCAATGGACGGCGCGGGCTTATCAGGGCGAGCATATCCATATTCGCGCCCTCAACCCCCACCGAGAACGCCGCGACCTTCTTCTGGCTGTCGGCGTCCTTCAGCCTTTGGGACGCTGCGAGCACATCTTTCCGCGATTCGGTAGGCTCGCCATCCGTTATCAGGAACAGCCAAGGGCGGAAGTAGTCTATGCCGTTGTCTCTGTACGATTGCTTGCGCTTTTCTATCTCGTCCAGCGCGAGGTCGATGCTTCGGCTCATGAGCGTGCCGCTGAACATCAGCCCTGCCTTATAGCAGTGCAATCCGTCCTCTGAAGTGTAGTCCGGCGGATGCGAAGATGTCCCGCCCATGCCTTCTCCAAATCCAAGAACCAGAGGCTCGTCAAAGCAAAGGTCCTCCGTCGTGGCGGCGTTGTGCTGCACAGCCAGACGCTGAGGCTCGAACCGATCGGCGGTAACGAAGTCCTGGGCCGTCTCCACAGTGCTTGCGAAAGTAACGATGGCGACTTCGGTCCGCAGTGATGCGAGTAGGTCTGTCTTGAGTTCTCGCGCAAATGCGGCGATGCCGTTGTTCAGCTGCTCCATCTTGTCCCCGGACATGGAGCCGGAAACATCCACGAGCAAGACGCAAGGGCATCGAGGTTCAGGGTTTTCGGCGAACTGTATTTGGTCGGGTATGAGTTCGGCGGTCATACATTCCCTCTTCTCATACAGTATGCAGAGCATTATAGACTTGCAGGGCGCACTTACAGCATCGCTAGATACACAGAATTATTCTCAGTCTGTGTAACTATAGTCTTTTCGGATTATGAGGCATGGCGGCGACTTACAACAGAAACTTGCGGACCAACTGCCAGATATTGAAGGCTATGGCCACAGCCGCTACTAGGAGAACGGTGCCTATGAAGAATTCACGGGCAATAAAAACGGTGTCCATGATTGTTTCCAGCAGTAGGAAAAGGGCAAGGAAGCCAAGCCCGATGAGCAACCCCCGGCGAAAGTTGTCCCGCGAGCTCTTTTCAACCCGGTTCTCCAGGCGATTATAGAACTCGCTCGCGGGCAGATCGACATACTGGCCGCACGAGCATCGAGCCTGCCCTGCCCGTAACACGGAGCCGCATCTGACGCAATTCATAACCAATTAGCTCCTCAGAACTCCTCGGTATTATATATTATATTATATATCTTGATAGGAGTTGCATAATGGAGCGTGATGCGCCTATTCCAGCCTAGAAAGGTACTGTCCCGCGATGTCCACTCCGACCATGCCGCTGTACGCCTGCGTCAGGCGCTGCGTCACCGGTCCTGGAATGGCAGCATCGCCGATCACATTGCCATTGAAGGACGACACCGGCACGATGCAGAAGCTAGTAGATGTGATGAAAGCCTCGTCCGCCGTGTATGCGTCGTACAGGTCGAGGTCAGCCTCCTTCACCGAGATGTCCAACTCGTGCGCCAGGTCTATCGCCGTCTCTCGGCTGATGCCCGCCAGCACATACTGCTCGCGTGGCGTTAGCACCGCGCCATCCTTCACCAGAAAGATGTTCGCTCCGGGTCCCTCACACAGGTTGCCGCTCATGTCCAGCAGAATGGGCCATGCGTCCGGGTTCTGCGCCTCGACTTCCTGCGTGGCAAGTACGAGGTTGATGTAGTTGTGCATCTTGGCGCGGGGACTCATCGCCTCCGGCGGCGTGCGGCGGATGGACGGCACGATGACCGGCATGCCGTCGCGGTAGAACTTCGCGCGCGCCTCGAACGGCAGCGGCACGCACTCGACCAGAACCGTCGGACTGCCGCCAGGTGCGCCCCGCGTTACGCGCTGCGTAACCCAGTAGTCGCCGCCTTCTTCCAGCAGCGGCAAGTTCGCCTCCAATACCTGCATCGTGATGTCCGCGAACTCTTGCTTGCTCAGGCACGGTTCCATACGCAGGTACTTCAGCGAGTTGAAGAAGCGGTCGAGATGGTCCTGCAGCTTGAATATCCTGCCGTTGAAAGTGCGCGTGGTATCGAACACCGCATCCCCGTACACGAATCCTCTGTCGCGCACTGAAATCTTCGCCTCGCTCTCCGGAATTATCTCGCCGTTCAGATAGACAATGCGTTCCTGCGCCATTCTAATGCCTCCATATTAAATTGACAGGATGAACAGGATACTCAGGGCATCAATCCCTACCACATATCCTGTCCATCCTGTCTGTTGATGTTAGTTCGATTGGCTGAAGTCGCGGAACCGATACCCAACATTCCATATAGTCTCTATGTAGGGATGCTCGGCGTCCTCGATTTTGCTCCTCAGCCGCCTTATATGCACATCGACTGTGCGCGTTCCGCCGAAGTAGTCGTAGCCCCAGATGCTGCTGAGTAGCGCCTCCCTCGAATAGACTCGTCCGGGATTTGTCGCCAACAGCCGCAGCAGCTCGTACTCCTTGAATCTGAGGTTCACTCTCTTGCCTCGCAGAGAAACCTCGTAGGTGGACGGGTTGATGACAAGGCTTCCCGCCCGTATCACGTCGTCTCCTTCTTCGTGGCGGTTGCGGTGAAGCGTCAACTTCACTCGCGTCACCAGCTCCTCCGTATCCGGCGGGCTCACCACGAAATCGCTCACCCCAAGACCTAAGTCGAAGTCCGGCAGCGTATCAGGAGAGATTAACGCGATGACCGGCAGTTTGAGCGAATCACAGCGCTCGATGAACGCCTTGCCGGCAGCGTTGGAAATAGCCTCGAGGTCCAGCAAAGCAATGTGCGGTAACTCCGAAGCGTCCAGAGAATCCGTATCCATGGCGCGCTCCACCAGCAAAGCCTCTATGCCCTCGTCGTCCAGGGCTTCGAGCCACTCCGCATGTGCGGCACTATCTTCCAACGGATGCGATCTCACCATATCTCGGATATTTACCTTTACTGTTACTGTGCTGCCTTTACGCCCATGAAATTCAGTATGCAATATATGTCATCGCAGCATTGCAGTTCAAGGGGAAGCTCACTGTGCATGCCAATACTCGCCTTTACGCCATCATGCAATCTATTGTATTATGAACATGATATTCGCGCCCGTAATGGGCGCAGTGGCACGCAAATGCTGGCATTTTACCCGGCGGCGCCAAAATTGGCGCGGAGGAGCAATGAGTCCCCGTTTGATGCGGAACAGCTTCATCTACTTACTTATAACTGTTGCTGTACTCGCAATTTTCTTCACCCTGTTCTCGGACACTCTCGGCGGTTCTCAGGAGATTCCCGTCAGCGAAGTCATCTCACGCTCTGTTCGCGGCGAGATTGAGCGCATCGAAGTGCGCGGCGATCGCCTTGCCGTTTTCACCACTTCCGGCGAGAGCTACTCTTCCCGCAAAGAGGAAGGAGCGAGCGTGCTTGACATGCTTGCGGCGTCCGGCGCTAGTCCGGGCACATCTCCTGTCAGGGTAGAGGTCAAAGGCACCGGGGGCTTGAGCAGCCTCTTTGGAATCCTCATCAACTTCCTGCCGCTCATTTTCTTCGGCGCGATACTGCTGTTCATGATGCGGCAAGCGCAGGGCAACAGCAATCAGACCTTCAGCTTCGGCAAGAGCCGCGCCCGTATGTTCGTGGGCAACAGCCCTGCCGTCAGCTTCGAGGATGTCGCAGGCGTCGAAGAGGCAAAGGAAGAGCTACAAGAGGTCGTTGAGTTTCTGAAAGTCCCCGAGCGGTTTGTCAGTCTGGGCGCGAAGATACCCAAGGGCGTCCTTCTGATTGGTCCTCCCGGCACCGGCAAGACACTGCTCGCCCGCGCAGTCGCAGGTGAGGCAGGCGTGCCTTTCCTTTCCATCAGCGGCTCGGAGTTCGTCGAGATGTTCGTGGGCGTGGGCGCGAGTCGAGTCCGCGACTTATTTGAGCAGGCTAAGCGCAATGCGCCATGCATCGTCTTCGTGGACGAAATCGACGCCGTGGGCAGGCATCGCGGCGCCGGACTTGGCGGCGGACACGACGAACGTGAGCAGACCCTCAACCAGATTCTTGTTGAAATGGACGGCTTCGATGTCAACACCAACATCATCATCGTAGCCGCCACCAACCGTCCCGACATTCTGGACCCCGCGCTACTGCGTCCCGGCCGCTTTGACCGCCGCGTTGTGCTTGACAACCCGGATGTGCGCGGACGTGAGCAGATTCTAAAGGTTCACTCCAAGGGCAAGCCCCTAGCCGAAGATATCGATATGGAGCGCATCGCCAAGCAGACTATGGGCTTCAGCGGCGCAGACCTCGCCAACCTCGTCAACGAGTCCGCGATTCTGGCGGCACGCCGCAGCAAGGTAACCATAACCAACGAGGAGTTCGCGGAATCCATCGACCGCGTGATTGCGGGCCCCGCCCGCAAGAGCCGCGTTGTCAACGAGCGCGAAAAGGAAATCACCGCCTATCACGAGGCCGGACACGCCCTCGTCGGGTATATGCTTCCAAAGGCTGATATGCCTTACAAGGTAACAATCGTCGCCAGAGGCATGTCCGGTGGACACACACGCTATCTGCCCGATGAAGACCGTAACCTTTGGACCAAGGGACAATTTCAGGATATGATGGCAGCCGCCATGGGTGGGCGCGTCGCGGAGGAGATCATCTTCGAGGACGTTACCACCGGCGCGAGCAACGACCTTGAGCAGGCGACTAACATCGCCCGCACGATGGTCACGCGCTATGGCATGAGCAGCAAGCTCGGTCCCCGCACTTTCGGCAAGCGGGAAGAGCTTGTCTTCCTAGGCAGGGAAATCTCCGAACAGCGCGACTACAGCGACAAGATTGCTCAGGACATCGACGAAGAGGTCTATGGCTTGGTCGAACATGCCTACGCAACCGCGACCAAAGTCATCACCGACAACAGGGAACGGCTTTCCCAGCTCGCCCGATACCTCATCGCGCATGAAACCGTCGAGGGCGACGAACTGAAAGAGATTCTCGACCCGGACACAGACAGTGCCGCTCCCGCTGAAGCCGCACCTGCGCCCGCATAGCCCAATTCAGATAGCGCTCAGGACACACAAACAAAGAGGCGGTTCATTTGTGAACCGCCTCTTTTCTTTCAGGACCGGAACGCCTTGCTCAGGCAATCTAGTCTGATTGCCGCCGCGCATTAAACCCGCCCGTAATCGCCTCGCCCGCCCGCAGGCTCGCCTCCTCTATGAACCGCTGTAACTCCGCGATGCGCCCCTCGTCCACACTCTCGCCCGCATCTCGGCTGGCACGCAACTTCGCCAGCTCTTCCTTCGCCTGTGCAATCTTCTCCGTGATATTCAGAGCCACCAGTTCCGTTTCAACCTGTCTTCGCACGGCAGCCAGGTGCTTCCGCTGTTCCTCCACGCTGTCCAATCTCTCCTGAATCTCGCCCATCAGGTTCAGCGTCATTTCAAGTGGGTTTCCGCCTTGTATCGCGTAGCGGGGCGCGCGTTCCAACTGCCGCCTGAACTGCCGCGCCAGCGCCTCCAGCTCCTCCTCTTTCGCCTTCACGGACGCCAGCAGCAGGCGTAAGTTGGAAATCGCCTGTTGCATCTGCGGCATCGTCATAAAGCAACCTCACGCATTTCGCGCATGTGACAAACAATCGGAAATTGAATGGGGGACGCACATCGACAGAGAGCTAATCTTCACAATAGCCCGGAAACCGAATAATACCCTACGGAAGCAACCTAATAGGTTAAGCTTTCACCGCGGCATTCTTCGCCTTGGGCAGCGCAACCGAAATTGCGTCCAGCACTTCCTGAATCTCCCGCTCGGTCGTATAACCCAGGTGGCCAATGCGGAATATCTGACCCGCCAGAGAACCCTGACCACCCGTGAGTATGACGCCGTGGTCGTCGCGCAGCGTTCCCACCAGCTTCCCACCGTCCACATTCTCCGGCACATTCACCGCCGTAACCGTGTCCGAAGCCACGCTCTCGTCCGGGAACAGCGTCAAGCCAAGCTCCTTCACCCCGTCGCGCGTCAGCTTGCCGATAGTCGCATGCCTCTCGTAGATGCTGCCCATCCCCTCGTCCAGGATGCGCTTCAGCGCCACATCCAGCGCGAACATCACCGATATAGCCGGTGTGTACGGCGGCTGACCGATCTCGTAGTAGCGCTTGTACATCGCCATGTCGAAGTAGTAGCGGGGCATCTTCGCCTCGGCATGAGCCTCCCACGCACGCTCGCTGAAGCTGATGAACGCCAGGCCCGGCGGCAGCATCCAGCCCTTCTGCGACGCGGTGGCAACCACATCGCACTCCCATGCGTCCGTGCTGATAGGTATCGAACACACGCTGCTTATTCCGTCAACCAGCAGCAGTTTGTCGAACTCGCCCTTAACCACGGCCGCAATCGCCTGCAAGTCGTTCGTAACGCCCGTGGATGTCTCGTTGTGCGTAACCAGCACAGCCTTCACATCCGGGTTGTCGTGCAGCGTGTCCCTGATTGCGTCCGGGTCCGCCGCGCTGCCATAAGGAAAGTCCAGGCTGATGACCTCCGCGCCGAACAGCTCCGCAATCTCGCCGAAGCGCTCGCCGAACACCCCTACGCACACATTCACCACCTTGTCCCCCGGCGACAGCGTGTTCACTATCGCCGCTTCCATCGCCCCGGTTCCGGATGAGGTCATTATGTACAGGTCGTTCTTCGTCTCGAATACCTGCTTCACGCCCTCGGTGGTTCGATTCAGCAAGTCCTTGTATTCAGGACCTCGGTGGTTGATCATCTGCCACGACATCGACTCTAGGATGTCTTCCGGCACAGGTATGGGACCAGGGGTTCGCAGGTTCACTTTTCCGCTTCCTCCGTGTACTCGGTTTTATGGGGCTTCACAAGATTCTTGCATTTTCCAGCGCCGTACTTTCACCGTTCATTACGGCGCGACAGGGTTTGCGAACAGGATCTGTTCGGGAGCATACCGAACAATTTTAACATACCCTTTAACACATAGACATCAGTTTAGGATAAAATATATACCTACGGACAAAGTGAATCCGTCGGCGACTTAGATTGCGGTTCAGCTGTCCTATATTCAGAGAAATTCATTTTCTCCCGCAACAGGAAACACCATCCATGCCCTTTGAATCGATTCGTAAGCATTTAGTTCATACTTCCGTTCCGGCGGCGAGACGCCTTGCCGCAAAAACCCCTCTGTCAATAGGGTTAATTTCGCTGCTGTCAATCTCCCTGCTCTCGCTTAACACCGCTCACGCTGCGCCTTTGCCTCAGCCGGCGCAACTTCAAATTCGCATAGACAATATCACCCTCCGAGACGACCTTGCCCTTGACGACAGAGTTCGCACCACATTCGACAGGGGAGCGAAGCTGATTGCACAGGTCGATCTCACCGACTTGCGTGACAATAGCTCAGTTTCCGAAAATGACCCAGATTACAGGCTTCAATACACCTTAGACTTCGCCATTAGAGACATCAGAAGAGGAACCATCTACGACAGCAGCCAAGACCCTCAGAATTCCACGCAGATAGCGCTGACACCTTCTGAATCCGCAAGCGCCGAACTCGTGTGGAACATACCATACGACTTCCCTTCAAACGACTACATGTTCCGCGTCAACATCAACCTTGCTGACGGCAGCAACGCCGAAGCGCACTTCTCCGAACTCGATATTCGCATCGCCGACCGCTCGAAGTACATCTTCAAAGAAGAAGACAGGTGGAACTTCCAGAATGTAGTCGATGAAGAAACACCGCGCACCAAGAGAATACTCATCTCCCCTGTAAATCCTGACGCAGGAGATCTTCTCTGGCGCGTAACCGAATGGCCCTCAGAATGGCTGGAACTCATCGAGCCTATGCCCGATCCGCTAGACCCCTCTAGGTCCATAGAGATAACTAACACCGGCTTCTTGCAGCTCCGGGTAAGCGAGACCGCCCTCGTCGGCAACTTTAGCGATGAAGTAATCATCACCTTCAACTCCGGTCAGGTCAGCTTTCCCGTCATCGCCAATATCAACCGGCGTCCCGGTGGCGAGATTGACGGATTCGACGTTTCCCCAAAGCAAGTGAGAGCAGGCGAAGAGGTCAGTTTTAGTTACCGTGTTATTAACAATGGGCGCACCGACCTGAGTTACAGAGTAACATTTGTTGTGCGCGGACCTTCCAATGCAGTCGTGTATGACTCCAGCGTTTCCGATGAGGACGACTCCGTCGAAGTCGCCGACGGTCAGACATCCGATACTCGCCAATTTGCATGGCAGGTGCCTTATGGCTCAGTGAAAGGGGACTACAGAGTCGGGATCGAACTTCGCAACGCCTACGAATTTGATGCCCGCCCATACGACGCCATAGATACTACGGATACGAACGCAAAAGTATTCAACGTGCTGGAAGGAGCGAAAATCAGCGTCTCTCCGTCCGAGTGGCAGTTTGGCTCGATCTCAGAACAGGACGTCGAGCGACAAACCGCAACTTTCACTGTAACTAATGTCGGCAGACCTACGCTTGAGTGGCAGATTACATCAGTCCCCGAATGGGTCGAACTGATAAACTTATCCTCTCAGACACAGCAGTCCGGCGATGGCATAGTCGTGCTCCGCCTGAAGGAAGACATCGCCCCGGGCAACTACTTCGATATCCTCACAATCGACTCAAACGGCGGCGAATTCGAAGCAGCGCTAGGTGCCAATATCAGATCATCAGGCCCTATGCCAACTCCTACCCGCACGCCCACGCCCGTACCTACGCCCACGCCGGAGCCTGAACCGACCATGGAACCAACCTCTACACCGATTGCCGAGCCTGAAGCGACGGATACGGATACGCCCGTGCCTACGTCCACGGCAACGAACACTCCCGAACCTGAGCCAACCTCTACGCCGATTGCCGAGCCTGAAGCGACGGATACGCCCGTGCCTACACCCACGGCAACGAACACTCCCGTACCCGAACCAACCTCTACACCCACGCCTGAGCCTGCGCCGACCGATACTCCCGTGCCTACACCCACGGCAACGAACACCCCGCTCCCTGAGGCAGAGCCATCTGACACGCCCGTCCCGGTGCCAACTTCGTTGCAGCCCGGTGTATCTGACAAGCCACCCGGAGGTGCATGCAGTGGAGCGCCACAGCCTTTGTCCTCAATGAACGCCTTGGTAAATCTTGCAATGCTTCTAGCCCCCATCGGACTTGCCGGAGGCGCAAAATTTACAGCCCGACGCCGCAAACGCAACGGTCGCTAGGTTCTGTCGAAAGCCGTTATCTACCTGACGAGCCTCGAACTCACACTTCCCGCAACTCCACCACGCCCGCGCTGCCCAGCGCGTCTGGGTCGTCGTCATCCGGCCCGGTCGGTGGCCCTATGCGCCGTTTGCCATTCCACTCTTCGATTGCGATCTCTACCAGCGCAGTAACCCCCAGGTCCGCCGAAGGCGGCGTATTATAGTCGCTGCCTACCATGCGCCCTGGGAAATACCTCTGCACCATAGAGTCAAACAGCTCGAACTTCTCATCCTCATCCGTAACCTCACGTCCGTGGCCGAACAGCACTACGCTGCGATAGTTCATAGAGTGGTTCATCGCCTTCCGCGAATACACCAACCCATCCGTTAGCGTTACCGTGACGCATACCGGCGCTCCGCTCGCCAGCGCTTCCATCGCGCGGCTGCGTATCGACCCATGAAGGTAAATCGACTCCGGCGTATCCTTGTCATAGTGATACGACAGCGGTATCACATAGGGCATTCCGTCTTCCACGAAGCCAACATGCGCCACCACGCCCTGCGCGAGTATCTCCGATGCCTGCTCCGGCACCGCCCGCTCCGGGTGGTTGCGTATCCTCGTGCGCTCAGTCTGCTGCACTGCATCCCTCCATAAGCAACGAAGCCCCGACATATCTACGCCGAGGCTCCGTCTCAAATTCTGCAATCCAATCGTTATCGATATGCAGGACTATCTGATCCTATCCATCCTGCAAATCCTGTTTAGCCCCGTTACGCCACCGGCTGTTGCACCGCATCCGCCAACTTCTCATAGGCATCCCGCAGCAGTTCCTCGGTCTCGTCCCATCCAATGCAGGCGTCCGTAACAGACACGCCATACTCCAGCCCATCAGGTGAGCCGTTTAAGCTCTGGCTGCCGGGGTTAAGGTTGCTCTCCAGCATGCACCCGATGATGTCCGTATTCCCCCCCAGCCGCTGCTCGATGATGGAGTTCAGCGCAATGTTCTGCCGTGTATGGTCCTTGTTCGAGTTCCCGTGGCTGCAATCCACCAGCAGTTGAGACGGCACGCCGGCCTTGTTCAGCAACTCTTGGGCAGCCTCAATCGCCTCGGCGCCGAAGTTCGGCCCATCCCTGCCGCCGCGCAGCACCAGATGACCGTAGGGGTTGCCGTTCGTATGCACGATGCACGTCTGGCCGAAGTGGTCGATTCCCAGAAAAGCGTGCGCCGACTGTGCCGAAATCATCGCGTCCACAGCTATCTGAGCGTCGCCGTCCGTGCCGTTCTTGAACCCCACCGGCATACTCAGCCCGCTCGCCATCTGCCGGTGCGTCTGGCTCTCCGTCGTGCGCGCCCCAATAGCCGCCCACGAAATCAGCCCCGTCAGGTACTGCGGCACGATTGGGTCCAGGAATTCCGTTGCTGAGTAGATGCCCATTTCGCCCACCTTCAACAGAAGGCGCCGCGCTCGACGCAGCCCCTCACCGATGTCGAACGTGTCGTCGAGATACGGATCGTAGATCATACCCTTCCAGCCCACCGTTGTGCGAGGCTTCTCGAAATAGACTCGCATCACCAGCAGAATTCGGTCGCCAAGCTCTTCTTGAAGCGCCTTCAGGCGGCTCGCGTACTCCAGGCAGGACTCTTCATCGTGGACCGAGCATGGCCCCGTGATGACCAGGAATCGCGAATCCTCTCCTCGAAGCACTGCCTGAATCTGTCGCCTGCCCTCAAGCACCACTGCTTCAACATCCGGAGTCAACGGTAGCTCTTCCACAATTCCGACCGGGCTGATAAGGGGTTCTGTACTTGCCACGTTCACGTCACTCGTCGGGGATGGTTGCATTTTGGATGCCTCTCTTTCATTTCTCCCTGCAATTTCCTTCAAACTATCGTCGTCAATTTCGCCAGCGAACTTCTAATTGCCATATTCCAAGCTGAACTCTGCAATTTCCTCTGACAAGCAAAAACCCCAGTCCGTTGTCGGCTGGGGTTCGAGTGTGCTGCGGGATTCTATCGCTCTGCGTCCTGTCGATTAAGACGCCAAACCTCTGCCGACCATATTTCCGTCGGTAAAGTAATAATAAGCGTAGAACCAAAAGGAATTTGCGTTAATCATCGCTATGAGTATCCCATACCATTTCGCGGCGTGTCAACCGTTTATATCCGCACCGTAGTATTTCCTTCTAGGTGACAAAGTCCCTTCCCCCTTGATGGGGGAAGGTTAGGATGGGGGTGAAATTGCCAGGGGTGAAATTGCTATTCACTCACCTAGTGTGATCACCGCCACAAGCGTCTCAAGTCGCTATTCCTGAATCTATTCGTAGGTCCGTGAATCGGATAGTCCTATCTAAGCCTGTCCGGCGCAATGTTGCCTACAGCCTTAACTCGTACCCGTGTGGCGTTGCTGGGCACATAAGTCAGCGGTACTTCCTCTACATCCACCACCTCAATTGATGCGCGGTCCGCGCCTGCCGCTTCCGCCCGCTCAATCGCCGCAGCCGTGCAGTCCGCAATCGCTTCCACCCTGCTCCCGCTGTCCAGCGCATACACCCGTTCCACCTGACCGCCAACCTGCGCGATTGCGGCTCCAATGGCGTTCGCAACCCCGGCATGCTCCGGGCGCATCACACGAGACGCGCCTGCCAGCGAATCCTCCAGCAGAACGCTCCCACCTCCCACCAGCACCACAGGCACATCTTCCTGGCTCAGCTTGACTCGATCCACCGCGCTTTCCACCTGCGCCTGAATCTCCGCCATGCCCCTCCGCACCAGTCCTGCATCCAATCCTTCGAGCAGTCTCCCGTCGCCTAGGGCAACTCTGCCGTCGGCAACTGCGAGGTCCGTAGTAGTTATAGTGTGCCCGCCAAAAACCATCGCATCCGTAGATAGACGATAGCCCACGCTCTCTGGTCCGATTCGCAGCGGTTCTCTCTGGATCACCGTGCCGCCCCCCAGAGCGATGGACACCGTATCCGGCATTCTGAAGCTCGTTCGCACTCCGGCAAGATGCACTGCTACCGACGACTCCCTTGGAAATCCCTTGACCAGCGCCCCGACATCTGTCGATGTCCCCCCTATGTCAACCACAATCCCGTCTGTAACACCCGACAAATACGCCGCGCCGCGCATGCTGTTCGTGGGGCCCGACGAGATTGTCAGCACCGGGAACTGGGACGCAAACGACGTGTCCATCAGTGTTCCATCATTCTGGCTCATATACAGCGGAGCGCGAATGCCCAGCATTTCTAGGGCGTTCTCTATGCCCCGAATAGTCGTCTCTGCCGTTTCGCCGAGGCAGGCGTTCAGTGTGGCGGCATTCTCCCGCTCCAACAATCCCATCCGTCCGTTCTCGTGCGACATGCAGACCCGCAGATCGGGAGCAACCTCTCCGATGAGCGCCGCCGCTTCAATTTCGTGTGTCGGATCAACGGGTGAGAACACACCGCACACCGCGACAGCCCGCACGCCCCGGCTTCTGATCTCTTTGACGGCATCCCTTATGCCCGCCCTGTCGAGAGGCGAAATCTCCCGCCCGTCGAACTCGTTGCCCCCTCTCACCATATAGGCATGATTGCCGATCGCCTCCCTGAACTCATCGGGACAGTCAATCAGCGGCGGCAGCAGTTGAGTTGCGGGCATCGACAGCCGGATGACGGCAGTCGGGGACAAGCCCCTCTTCTCCAGAAGAGCGTTCGTAAAGTGGGTTGTGCCCACCATCACCGCTTGAATCTGCTGCCGCGAGGAACTTTGGTTAAGCAACTCCGATACTGCATTCACTATCCCGGCTGTCACATCCTCAGTCGTAGGCACTTTGACCGCTCCGCGCAATTGGTGCCCATCCATTAGAACGGCGTCGGTATTAGTGCCGCCTACATCCACGCCCACGAACATAGCAAATGCCTTATACTTTCAAGGGAATATAGTCCGTCTCGTAGCCAAACGCTTGAGGTCCAGCCGTAGCCAATCCCTCCGGCGTCGTCCAAAGCTCAGGTGCGGGGAAGCCGAGTATGGTAATTCTCAGTCCATACCGCATCAACTCGGTGGTGATCGGCTCGCCCAGATCTGTCGCCACCGCGCAAATGAGGTCTGGCACGGTGCAGACTATCTCACCGTCTCGCCGCGCGATTAAGTTCTCGTTCTGAAAGTCAATCACCATCCGTTGCCCGATGAACGAATCCATACCGTCAATAGTTACCGTACCCCTCGCGAATCCCGCCGTGGTTCGCCTGTCCAGGTCAACCACTTTGCCATTGAACAGCACCTTGCCCGCGCAAGTCGCCATGATTGCTTCCAAAGGGTCGCCTCCATCGCCGTGAGCCTGTTGAACCGCGCGCCCCAAATCGCGAGCAAGAGTCAGCGTGTGAGGTATAGCGGTGCGCCTGACCTGCTCCGCGCTCATCGGCGCAACCGCGTAGCAAGCGACACACCCCATCTGAACGGTAGTAGCCCTCGCCAGCCGTTCCGCCCAGTGCGGCGTTATAGTCTCCCTGATGATGACGGAGTTACCCTTCTCGTCGGCAATAGCCATAGGACAACAAGGCACACCGTAAACAAAGAAAGTCTTCATCTGAAACTCAGGAAACGCCCGTCCCATTCCGTCTGCATCCACTATTGGAAGGCCCGCCATAGCCGCGGGAATCAATGGCTCTACGGAGTTGCTTCCGCCGATTTCATTCGAGATTAGAGCGGTTGCTCTTTCGTCGGTGTAATCCTCTATGGCGCGCATAGCATGATAGGATTGAATATCGCGAATCTTCTCGATGCCAACTGTGGGTGCGCCGATTCCTCCGACACACACTACCTTCGCGTCCTCAGGCAGCTCTTCCGGCGAAAGCACGCTGACGGGTCCATATTTTCTGATTGCCTGTCGTGCTCTCAGTTGCCCAATGTATGGGTTGCCCCCGCCGCCTGTGCCTAGGATACCTGCGCCGATGGCGATTGGAGCCAGGTCATCTTCCGTAACTTGCCACATCTGCCGACCGTCCCACTTGCTCAGATAGAATTGCGCTGAAGTGTATTCAAGGTCATGACTACTGTCAATTTATTGCCTCACGGCAAAGGGAATGTCCTACTATACTTCCTGCGGACTAAGACTACAGGAAGTTCCTGAACATTGCCGGGAACAACCGCCTCACAGCAGTCATTTCCCGCCAATCTGAGTCTTGACTAAACCGGAAAAGTAGGCGATTATACCAGTAATGAAAAAGAACAGAGGGCATCAAGAACCGCATAGGAGAAGGAACATGGCGACTAACGGCAACGGTCATCACGAGAAGACGGTGGTAGTCTTGCAGCTTTCAGGCGGCAACGATGCCCTGAACACGGTCATTCCGTATAACGACGGGCAGTATTACGACAACAGGCCCTTCGTGAACATTCCGCAGGACCAGGTGCTGAAGCTGGATGATAAGCTCGGCTTGAACCCTGCCCTGGCGCCCATCAAGGCGCTCTGGGACGAGGGCAATGTCGCGCTCATCAACGGCGTCGGCTACCCGAGCCCCAACCGCTCGCACTTCCGATCTATGGACGTATGGCATACTGCCGAAAGCGAAGAGGTCGGCGAAGACGGCTGGCTCGGCAGGGCTATCCGCGAGCTTGACCCGCAGGCAGAAAACGTACTGACGGGCGTCAACTTCGGTCGCGGCCTACCTCGCGCGCTTTACGCGAAGGGCGTGCCGGTCGCTTCGGTCGGCAACCTCGAAACTTACGGGCTGTTCCCGGACATCAAGGACGAAGCCGCGCGCAACCTCGCGCTTGAGGCATTCACCCAGATGTACGGCGGCAGCGGGCGCGATGTCATCGCCAACTTCATCTCGCAGACAGGCACGGACGCGCTCAAGGGCGCCGACATCTTGCGAGTCGCACCGCAGCGTTACTCCTCCAGCATCGAGTACGCTGACAATCCCATAGCCGAGAACATGAAGTCCATCGCTCAGGTAATGACCGCAGGCCTTGGCACGCGCGTCTATTACACGCAGCACGGCAGCTTCGACACCCACGCATCCGAACTGACCAGCCATGCCAAGCTCTGGCAGGATGTCTCCGGCGCAGTCGGCGACTTCATGGACGACATGAAAGAGCACGACATGGACAAGGACGTCGTGGTGCTGCTCTTCTCCGAGTTCGGCAGGCGCATCAAGGATAACGGCGCGGGCACCGACCATGGCTCCGGCGGTGTCGCGTTCGTGATTGGCGGCGATGTCAACGGTGGCATGTACGGCGACTTCCCCTCGCTCGACGACGACAAGCAGCTGGAAGGCGACCTGCACTTCAGCAACGACTTCCGCAGCACCTACTCCACCATCGCCGAGCGCTGGATGGGCATTGACCCTGTCGTAACCACCAACGGCCAGTACGAACAGTTCGACTTCATCTCGAAGTAACTGACTAACAGGATAAAACCTAGGGGCTGCCTGCGGAATGAAGCGGGCAGCCCCTTTGCTTTGCCTCCATTTACGGGATACTTATGATAAATTTACTCAAGTAAGATAGATGTTTGAATGTGGATTAACAGGAGCACTTGATCATGGATAATTCCAAGAATGCAAAGTGCAAAGTTTCGGTATATATCGCTTCTGCTCAAGAGGACTTGAGTGAAGAGCGAATACTTGAAGGCCCCAAGAGTATATTCGTTCAAACACTTGTAGATGGCGAAAAGTTGATGTCAGCTATTCGCGCTAAGCTAGGTGATACGACAGACACTAATGACAGTGTAGAATACACTATAGTGCTGACAGATCTCGTTCCCCCAGTCCATCGCCCATCCTCGTGGCCACGCTATTACGGTTCTATCTATTTTGCGAAAGAATTGCGTGTCTCAAAGCATCTCTTCGCCGAAGATTTGCTTCGCGTCATCTACAAGGTACTTGGATTTGGCGAGACTCCGAACAAGATACACGGTATCGAACGCATACCAAAGGGTGGCAAGCCAGTCACCACCGAACTGGTAAATCAGATACGCGAGGAGATGGGGATTTAGTCCTTGAGGGCGTTGCTGGATGTAAGTGTGCTGATCGCATTACTCGACTTCAATCACAGGGACCATATCAAAGCGATGAATTGGTTTCAGAGTAATCTCAACAGAGGCTGTGCAACTTGCCCAATAACGGAGAATGGATGCATACGCATACTCTCACAACCTAAGTATGGCAACCCTCTCAGCATAAGCGACGCAGTTCAGCGCCTTCGTGCCCTGATAAGTTCTCCCTATTATGAGTTTGTCCCCGACAACATCAGTTTGCATGACAATTTGGTAGTCAACGATCAGCTGTTGCAAGGCCCCAAACAGCTAACTGATACATATTTGGTTGCACTCGCTGTAAAGCACAATATACGATTTGCCACACTAGATACCGGGATTCGCTTAAATGCCGTAATAGGTGCCAGTCAGAGTAACCTAGTCGTGATCTAGTACGAGTTGGGGCACTCTCCACCCTACGACACCCCCGGCCTCCTATCCGCCCACGGCATCGCGTGCTCGAACGCTGCCGACGCCGCAAGTACCGTCTCTTCGTCACCTTTCCGCCCAACTATGTGCAAGCCGATAGGCAGGCCGTCCGATGAGAAGCCGCACGGCACGGTCGCGGCAGGGTGTCCGATCATATTGATTGGATGCGTGAACGGCAGGAAGCCCCAGCCCTTGACATGAGCGTTGCGCTTGCCTGCGATCTCTTCGGGATACTCGCCAACCGGAAACGCCGTCGTCGCCATCGTGGGCGACAGCAGCAGGTCGCATTCCTCAAACACGTCGGCGAACTGGTTTATCATGCGATCTCTACGACCCAGCGCCTTCACATAGTCGGCGGCGCTAAACTCCTTGCCGTCCTCGATGAGCATCCGACCGTACCAGGTCAGCGGATCCGACGGATCGTCTAGCAGATGCCCCTGCGTAATGTAAGAAGTCAGCCCGGAAATCACCCACCAGATTTCAAGGGGAGCTTCAAGCGTTAGATCGCTCTCATCAATCGAGCAGCCCAGGCCCTCGAACACCCGCGCTCCGGCGGCGCAAACCTCCACCACTTCCGATTCGACCCCCGCATAGCCGAAGTCCGCGCTCCACGCCATTCGCAGTCCGCTGATGTCCCTGTCCACCGCAGCCACGAAGTCGGGCACCGGCGCATGCAGCGATGAAGCGTCACGCGAGTCGTACCCTGACAGCGCCTGTAGCAGAATCGCAGAGTCTTTCACCGTGCGCGACATAGGCCCATTCTGCCCCAATAGGTTCACGAGCGGAACATCTTGCGGCACGCCACTGAAGCCGGAGACGCGCCCTTGAGTCGGCTTGATTCCGTATATGCCGCAGAAACTCGCGGGAATGCGTATCGAACCGCCCCCGTCGCTGCCCGTGCCAAGCGAACACAAACCTGCCGCTACCGATGCGCCCGCGCCGCCGCTCGACGCGCCCGACGTCCGCTCAGTATTCCACGGGTTGCGACAATCATCCCCCAGTCGGTTTTCATTCGCACCCAGCGAGCCAAACTCTGGAGTGTTGGTCTTTCCCAGCAGGATCGCCCCGCTCGCCTTCACCCGCTCCGCGACCGCAGAGTCTGCTGTTGGTATATGGTCCTTGTAGGCGAGCGAACCGGAGGTTGTGCGGATTCCCTTCGTCATCACCAAGTCTTTTATTGAAATCGGAACGCCGTGCAGCGGGCCAAGCTCATAGCCACGCATCACTGCATCCTCGGCAGCCTTCGCAGACTCTAACGCCGTGTCAGCCGTTACTGTAAGGTAAGAATTAAGCTGCGAATCGAGCCGCTCAATCCGATCCAGGTACAATTGCGTAATCTCGACCGGAGACACCTGTTTGTCAGCTATCAATGCGGCGAGTTCATGCGACGGTGCAAACGCTAGATTTTCATCGATGTTCGGCATAGGAAAACTCTCCATTCCATCCTGTCTATCCTGTCCGTCCGTGTCGGTCTAGCTCACCGCCGGCCTCTTATCCGCCCACGGCATAGCGCGCTCAAATGCTGCCGATGCCGCAATCACCGTCTCCTCGTCTCCCTTGCGCCCGACTATGTGAAGTCCGACCGGCATGCCGTCAGATGAGAAGCCGCACGGCACACTCGCCGCCGGGTGCCCTATCGTGTTTATCGGATGAGTGAACGGCACGAAGCTCCAGCCCTTTCTGTTGGCGTTCTCCTTGCCGCCTATCACGTGCGGGTACTCCTGCACCGGGAAGGCAGTTACCGGCATTGTCGGAGACAGCAGCAGGTCATACTCATCGAAGACATCGGCGAACTGGTTTATCATCTGGTCGCGCCCGCCCATCGCTTTGATGAAGTCGCCCGCGCTGAAATTGCTTCCATCCT
This sequence comes from Dehalococcoidia bacterium, assembly GCA_034421195.1. Taxonomy (GTDB): domain Bacteria; phylum Chloroflexota; class Dehalococcoidia; order Lucifugimonadales; family JADFKI01; genus Bin90. The sequence continues at coordinate 66,077 of DAOUKP010000018.1, read as the reverse complement.
CGATTGCCATGCGTCCGTACCACGACAGCGGGTCGTCAGGGTCGTCCAGCAGATGCCCCTGCGTCACAAACACATTGGATGCGAAGAACACCCACCATGTCCCGAACGGGTCATCCAGTGCCAGATTACTGTCCTCGATTGTGCAGCTAAGTCCCTCGAACACCCGCGCCGCGCTTGCAGACACCTCGACGACCTCAGCGTCAACGCCAGCGTATCCGTAGTCCGGACTCCACGCGATTCGCAATCCGCTGATGTCCTTGTTCACGGCACTCACGAAGTCAGGGACCGGCGCGCGCAGCGACGCCGAATCGCGCGGATCGTATCCGGCAAGCGCCTGAAGTAGAATCGCAGAGTCCTTGACAGTGCGCGACATCGGACCCTGCTGGCTGGTGATATTCAGGAGAGGCGCCGCCGGAGGAACGCCGCTGAAGCTGGAGACACGACCCTGCGTCGGCTTTATGCCATATATGCCGCAGAAGCTGGCAGGAATACGAATCGAGCCGCCACCGTCTCCGCCAGTGCCGAGCGAGCACAGACCCGCCGCCACCGCCGCGCCCGCGCCACCACTGGACGCGCCGGAGGTGCGCTCCGTATTCCACGGATTGCGACAGTCGTCGCCAAGACGGTTCTCGTTTGCGCCCAGTAGCCCGAACTCCGGCGTATTCGTCTTGCCCAGTATCACCGCGCCCGTCGCCTTGACGCGCTCCACCACCGCCGAATCTGCCGTAGGCACCTGGTCCTTGTAGGCGAGCGAACCCATCGTCGTCCGCACACCTGCCGTCATCTGCAAGTCCTTGATGGATATTGGAACGCCGTGCAGAGGTCCGAGCGCATCGCCACGCATCACGGCTGCCTCAGCCTCCTGCGCCGACTCCATAGCCATGTCCCGCGTCAGGGTCAGGTACGAGTTCAGCTGCGAGTCAAGCCGCTCGATTCGATCATAGTAAAGCTGGGTGATTTCAACTGGTGAAACCTGCTTGTCCGCGATCAAGGCAGCAAGTTCGTATGATGGGGCAAACGCGAGATTTTCATCAATGTTCGGCATTGGGCAAGTCTCCAATCTATCCTGTCTATACTGTGCATCGATGTAAGTTTAACTCACGGGCGGTCTCTTGTCCGCCCAAGGCATCGCCCGCTCGAACGCAGCTGACGCAGCCAGCACCGTCTCCTCGTCACCGTGTCGCCCCACGATGTGCAATCCTATGGGCATGCCGTCCGACGAGAAGCCACAAGGAACGCTCGCCGCCGTGTGCCCAATCGCGTTGATTGGGTATGTGAACGGAAGGTAGCCGAAGAACGGGTCAACTTCCTTTCCGCCGATGGTAGTTGGATGCTGCTCGATCTCGAAAGCAGGCACCGCCATCGTCGGCGACAGCAACAGGTCGTACTCCTCGAAGAAAGCGTCAAACTGTGCTTTCAGCACCACAATCGCGCCGAGCGCCCTCGCATAGTCGGCAGCGGTGAGCGTAGCCGCATACTCCATCGCCTCGCGGAAGTAGTCCGTCAGCTTCTCCGGATGTTCATGCAGCAAGTAGCCCGACGAGGCGTAAGTGTTCGCCGAGAATATGACGCGGAAATCCTCTTGTGGCGCTTCAATGCTGAACACATCCTCACTGACCGAACAGCCCATCCCTTCGAACAGCTTCGCCGCGCTGCTGCACACATCCACGACTTCGGGATCGACTGCTGCGTAACCAAAGTCCGGACTCCAAGCCACTCGCAAGCCGCTGATGTCCCGGTCGAGCGCGCCAAGATAATCGCCGGGAGTATCGCGCAGCGAGCCCGGATCCCTGGCATCCTGTCCGGCTAGTTCTTGCAGCAGTATTGCGGCATCGCGCACCGTGCGAGTGATTGGCCCCGACTGCCCAAGCTGATTAACGATTATCGGGGCGTTGCGTCCGCCATAACGAGGCACGCGCCCTTGCGTGGGCTTGATGCCGTACAGCCTGCAGAAGCTGGCAGGTATGCGAATGGAGCCGCCTCCGTCGCTGCCGGTCGAGATAGCAGATAGCCCTGCTGCCAGCCCGGCCGCCGCGCCGCCGCTCGAACCGCCCGGCGTGCGCTCCGTGTTCCACGGATTGCGGCATGGCGCGCCAAGCAGGTTTTCGGTCGTGCCCCTGTGCCCGAACTCCGGCGTGTTCGTCTTACCCAGAATGATTGCGCCCGAAGCCTTGACCCGCTCCACTACTATCGAATCTTCGTCGGGAATCCTGTCTGTGAACGGCAGCGAGCCGCTTGTAGAGCGGATGCCCTTGCTCAACTCCAGGTCCTTGATGGAAATTGGCACGCCGTGGAGCGCGCCGAGTTCATCCCCGCGCATTACGGCATCCTCCGCATTCCTCGCCGCCTGCATCGCCTCATCGCGGCAAAGCGTTAGGTAGGCGTGAAGCTGAGAGTCGAGCCGGTCTATGCGCTCGAAGTACAGCGCGGTCAACTCAACCGGCGATACTTGCTTATCGGCAATGAGCGCGCGCAGTTCCGACGCCGGGGCAAAGGCTAGGTTTTCGTCAATGTTGGGCATAATCTGACCGTCCTGTGTTTTCGTTTTCAGGCGATTTCTCTTTAGTAATGCTGGTCAAGAAGAATGACATTGCCGTCAGGATCTTTCAGCGAAGCGCTGCATGGTCCAGAGGTCGTCAAGTCCGCCTCATAATCAAACTCTACGCTCTGTTCCTTCAGGCTCGCCTGAATGGGCCGCAGGTCCTTGGGATTGAAAGTCAGGATGTTCATATCGAACATGCCCTGAAACAGGCCGATGGTAGCGCTGCCATTCTGAAGAATACGCCACTTCTCCGTCTCGCTATCGGCATACTCCTCGTTCTGATGCCCGCCATCAATCACCTCGAATCCAAACTTCCTGTAAAAGTCCAGGGACTTCTCCATGTCCTTAACCGACAGGCTCACCGAAAAATTTCCAAGTTCCAATTCTCTATCCCTTCTCACTCCACTTATGCAGCCCGATGACATTATTATCGGGGTCCATAAACACTGCAATCTGCCCCCTGCCACCTGGAATGTCCGTAGGAGGCACGACAGCCGTGCCGCCCAAACTGACTACCTTATCCAGTGTAGCCTGCAAGTTGTCCGATTGCACATAGAACATCACATAATTGGGAGGCATATTCTCATTCGTCTGGATGAGTCCGCCGGGGATGCCGCCTTCCTCGCCCTGGACGAACCAGTACGGACTGCCAGCCGCCGATGCCGCGCCCACTTCATCGATGTTCCAGCCGAACAGTTCGCTGTAAAACTCTTTCAGCTCCTCCGCGCCTCTGCCGCCTATCTCGAAATAAACTACCGGATTCGCCATTGAATGCTCCTTCTTTCTTAAAAATCGCCTATATCCTATCCACATCTCATTCATCCTGTCTATCCATGCCCGCACCCCTGTTTTGTGATATTATCCCCGCGAAATCAACACATAAGAGAGGACGCATAGCAATGAAAATCACCAACATCGAGACTTTCATAGTGGACGCCGGCTGGCGGCCCTGGATGTTCGTCAAGGTCGAGACCGACGAGGGCATCACTGGCTGGGGCGAGTGCAGCGACGGGCGCTCCCCGCACGGCATCGAGGGCACGATACGCGACATGAAACCGCTGCTCATCGGAAAGGACCCGCGCGCCTTCGAGATGCGCTTCCAGGACATGTACCGCATCACCCGCCAGAGTCCCGGAGGCATCGCTGCGAAGGCGATCGCGGGACTCGACTGCGCCTTCATCGACATCAAGGCGAAGGCGCTGGGCATATCGGTAGCCGAGCTATTCGGCGGTCCCACCCGCGAGAAGGTTCGCGTGTACTGGTCCCATTGCGGCAGTTCGCGCGTGCGCCATCACGATATCCTAGGTGTGCCGCCGATAGATTCCTGGCAGTCCATAACTGACTTGGGACACGAGGTCAGGGACCGCGGCTTCACGGCGCTGAAGACGAACATCATCCTGCCCGGCCAGAACGCCACATTCGGCGGCGGCTTCAGCGGCGGCATCGGCTCCACCGACCAGATTGCCCCTAAATGGCTTATGCCGCACATCGAGAAGCTTATCGGCACATTCCGCGACGCCGTGGGCGACGACATCGACATCAACCTCGACCTCAACTTCCACTTCAAGACCGAGGGCGCGCTGCGAATTGCCAAGGTGCTGGAGCAGTTCGACATGCTCTGGCTGGAAATCGACATGTACGAGCCGACCAGTCTTCGCCAGATTAAGGACTCCACCACCACCCGCATCTGCACCGGCGAAAACCTCTTCTACATGCGCGACTTCATCCCATACTTTGAGAACCACTCGGCGGACATGTTTATGATAGACGTGCCGTGGAACGGCTTCAGCCAGTCCAAGAAGGTCGGCGACTTGGCAGAGGTCTATCAGCACAATGTAGCGCCGCACAACTACTACAGCCACCTCTCCAGCTTCGTCAGCGCCAGCCTCTGCGCCACCCTGCCCAATGTCCGCATCATGGAAATTGACATAGACGACATCCCGTGGAAAGACGAACTCACCACCACAGTACCGGAGATAATAGACGGCTACATGACCGTCCCCACCGCCCCCGGCTGGGGCGCCGATATTAACGAAGAAGTAGCCCTAGCCCACCCATGGGACGAGAACAGCCTGTCAGAGGTGCAGACGCAGGGGTACAAGGTGCCCCGCTAACCACGCATACGCTTAACCGCAACAAGGAAACCGTCATGGGCAAGCCCTCCGCAAGCAGTGACACCGTCGAGTTCTGGAATGAGATATGGGAGACGATGGAGCACACCTTCGCCGATTATGACGAGGCGCTGGTGGATGCGGTTGAAGGACTGCCGCCCGGGCGGGCGCTCGACATGGGCTGCGGCACGGGCGGCAACGCCATGTGGCTGGCCGCAAGGGGCTGGCAGGTAACGGCGGTTGACTTCTCCGAAGTCGCCATCCATAAGGCGAAACAACACGCCGCAGAAAGGGGCATCGAGGTCAACTTCGTCGCCGCCGATGCAGCCGAATATCAGCCTCAGGGCGAATACGACCTGATAACATCATTCTATATCCAGCTATGGCCCCGCCAGCGCGCGCAGATGCTTTCCAATATGAGCAAGGCTCTGGCGCCGGGCGGCAGGCTGCTATTCGTGAGCCACGACAAATCCGTGTCTCCGTCGGGCTGGAGCGAAGAAGACCTTGAATCGCTGACGATGCCGGAAGAGATTGTCTCCGAACTGTCAGGACTGCGTATCGAACGCGCGGAGACCGTTGAAGAGAGCGGGGCGCACATGGAGCACATACCCCAACCCGAAGCGCACGACCACCACGACGACGCGAGCCAATCCCCCAGCGCCACAACTATCGTGGTCGCCGTGCGCCCGAAGTGAGTCGGTCACTCAAAGTGAAGGGGAAGTTCAGGGCTAGGCGGGCGCTGAAAATCAGCCCTTCTCGATGTACCGCACACCCTTAACTCCCTCGAAGTCCACATCCTGCGTCCACAGTGTCGCCTCATAAGCTTGTGCCGTCGCCAGAATAATGCTGTCGGCCATCGGCAGGCTCAGTTCTAAAGACAGCCGAGCGGCAGTTATAGACAAATCTCTGTCCAAAGGCACGACTTGTCCACTCGACATCTGTGCTACTTTTAGTAATGCAAGGTCGTCGTCGTCTCGTAGCAGAACCTTGGCTACTTCGTAGATGCTAATCGAAGGGACTACCAACTGCGGAGTATCAAGAATCACAGGAGCGAAAAAGGCGGCATTAGGCGCACTGGTGAGATACTCAATCCACCCCGATGAGTCAACTACGTTCACAGTATCCTATCCGGCTCCCGAATTATGCGAGGGTCCTTGATTTTGCCCATCAGCGACCCTCGCGCTTCCTCTATTGGTCTTACGGGAACGATACGGACTGTCCCGTTGTATTTTATGAAATCCACTTTCTGACCCGGCGACAAGTCGAGTGCCTTGCGAATCGACGGTGGGATTGCGACTTCGTAGTTCGAGTTGACATAAGACGTCGTGTCTTCCATTGCAAATCCTCTGCGCTGATGGGTGGTTCAATGGGTTTATGATAGCAGACTTGACCCGCTGACTGGCGATAAGGGCGACAAACTATCGCCGCCCTGGTCCCGTCTAATGCGCTGTGCTTAGCCGCCTACCCCGTCCACGCGTACTTCTTCGCCATATCCTCCCTCAGATCAGTGCCCCAGCCAGGACCCGTCGGTATCTTCATCATCCCATTGTTCACCTCCGGCAGCACCGTGAACAGCTCCTCACGCCACGGTGCCTGAACCGGGTCGCTCTCGCTGATACGCACGTTGTTCACCGAAGCGCACAGATTCATCGTCTGGAAGTTCGACAGGTGGCTGTTGTAGTTGTGCGGCGCGACGTTGATGTCGAACAGTTCTGCCATGTTCGCCGCCCTGCGCGCCGGAATGAATCCCTGCCATTGCACATCCAGCTTCATGAAGTCCATCGAGCGGTTCTGCAACAGTTCGAGGTAGTTCAGCGGACCCAGCTTCTGCTCGCCGGAGCATATCGGCGTGCGTGTGGCGTCCTTCACCATCCGCAGGCTCTCGGCGTCGAGGTTATCTATCTCCATCCACATCAGGTCGTAGGGTTCGAGCGCCTGCCCGAGCCGTATCTGCGCCTCAGCCTTGAAGTTCACATTCACGTCGAGACAGATGCTGGCGTCCGGTCCCGCCTCCTCGCGCATCGCCGCTATCTGCGTTACGGCAGCCTTCCGCAGCGCGCGCTCCATAACCTGGTCGTGCGGACCCGCAGTCCCCTGGCTTATCGTCTGAAACGGCTCGCCGGGAATCTGGATGTTCGTCTTCACCGTGTCGTAGCCCGCATCCAGAGCCATCCGCATCAACGCCTTGATGTCATCGTAGTTACGGAGCGGCTCCCTGCCAAGCGCCTTGTAGTTCGTGGACTGGAACGACACCAGGTGTGACCAATAGACTTTCTGCTCCGTGCGGGTTGGCCCGCCGACCAGCTCGTGTACCGGCACACCCATCGCCTTGCCCTTCACGTCCCAGAGCGCCAACTCGATGCCCGCAATCGCCATCCATGTCGCGCCGCCGTAAGCCGACCGTGAAGAGCGCACCATGTTCGTGTAGTGTTGCTCCACGCTTCGCGGGTCCTTGCCGATGATATGCCGCGACAGGTCCTCCACAAGCCCCGTCAAACCCTTCGCCAGGTCCCCCACGCCGAACTCTGAGTAGCCCGTGATTCCTTCGTCTGTTCGCACCGCGCAATACAGCCAGGGCCTACCCAGCGACTTCACGGGAAAAACTTCGATAGCGGTAACTTTCAACTTTCTCTCCTTATGGAAAACTTACGTCTATGGTCAGAATAGGAGTGTGATCGGCTTACACGGCAGGCGGCAATGTCTTGCCGAGGTCGAACGCCTTAAGCGCACCCGCAATCGCATCCGGCCGCTCCATGTACATGTTGTGCCCCGTATTCTCGATCGTCAGCCGATGGAAATCCGGTATTCCATCCTGCACTTCGTTCAGGTCCTTTATGCGTGTCTGATCGCTACTGCTTCTTATAAACAAGATTGGCAACCCAAGTTCTGCGAACACCGGCTTCAGATCAACGTTGTCCCCGTCCCGCTCGCTCCAGTTGAAAGTGTACGACGACCACTTCATATCGTACACGCCGTCATCTCGCTTGTATGCCTCGTGCGCCACCACATCACGCAGCACATCTGGATGCCAGTTCGAAGTCGCAGGATGCTGCTTCAGGTAGCGATGCAGTTCCTCGCGACTGTCCCATGTGCTGCGCTCGGCATGTTCTCTGCCCGCTACCATCCTGTGAAATCGCTCGTCCACCACGACCATCGGCTCCAATAGCGCAAGCCGCGAGAATATGCCCGGCCGCCTCTTCGCGCACAGGGACATCACCACGCCACCGGTGGAATGCCCCACGCCATAAACTCCACGTAAGTCCAATTCCGCACAGAACGCAGACAGATCGCCCACCCGTGCCGCAAACCGGTAGCCGCGCGGCGTCCAGTCACTGTCTCCGTGCCCGCGCGCGTCAAGTGCGATTACGTGGTAGTCGGCCGAAAGCCTCCGAGCCACCGCATCCCAGCTTCGACTCGTCCGCATGTCTCCATGCAGCAACAGTATCACAGGTCCGTCGCCGCCCCAATCGACATATCGCAGCGTTATGCCGCACGCGGCGACCTCGTGGCTTGTTGGTTTTGTCAATTCGTTTCCCTATCGTGATTGAAATGCTTGATCCTGTTATAATCAGTGATCGAAATAGATATCAGAGGCCAACAATGAATCGGTTTGAATTTCTATACAATTTTGCATATTCTCAATTGCTTGAACAGAATGAAAGAGCGAAGTTCATCCGAACAATAGCGATGAGCTTCATGACGCTGAACTTGGCGCTTCTGGGAGTAGCATGGCTGATATTGACTAGCTTGAAGCTAGACACCAGTCCAGAAGGCGTACTTTCATGGATGTTCGTAATTGCGGTAGCTGTCTCTTTCGTCTTATCGATTTTGTATTCACTCAAGACGCTGTATATAGCCAACTGGCAGGTAGGCGCTCATCCGAAAGAACTTCACACCTATGTCGCGGATACGGAATACGGCAGTGAGCAGGTTGTGGAGTGGACAGCGACAACCCTGACCGATGCTTACAACAAAAACGATGTGATTCTCAATGAGAAAGCGTCGGATTTGCGAAGGGTCATCTTTTGGTTTTGGATCGCAGTTGTTTTTGTGGTAGCGTTAAGCGTTGTCGCAATCATCTAACATACTATCCAGTGAATAACACCTCTCAGCTCAGTGAATTTCTGCACATTACGGTTAGCCAAACCCGCGCTTGATAGTATAGGACCTAGCGATCGGTAATTTCTTTCGCCCCTTTTCCGCCTTCTGCACACCGTTGACCGGCTGCGCCGCATCCGCATCCCGTTTCTCTGAGGCCTTTCCCTCCAGTTTCTTTGTCGGTTTCGCCACTGTCAGCCTCCTTGTCCCACGATTTGCGCCATAGTTTGATCACTTCAGCGCCTACCCGCATTATAGCAAGCGCCGCAGTGTCGGGAATTTGCCGCTCCCTATGCCAGCTCCAGCTCCTCCAGTATCGCCGGAATCCCTTCCTTCTCCTCATCGGTCAACGGGCGCAATGGACGCGACACCGTATCGTCGTCTATGACGCCCATGTGCTTCAGAGCAGACTTCATGCCCGCGAAGCTCGCGGCATTCGCGCCGCCGCCCTTCGCCAGACCTGCAATCTTGCCAGCCGCCATTATAGTGGCATTGCTCTTGCGAACGGTATCCGCGTCACCGGATTCGCCCGCTTCCCAACCGGCGGATGCCGCAGCAGGTATGAGGTTCGCTATGCCCGGAATGACGCCTTGTACGCCAACCGATCCCGCAGTCGTAATGCGAAACGCCGTGCCCAGGAATCGCAGCAGCGATATTTCGCCCTGCTCGCAAAGCACATTCAGTTGCGCGAGCAGTTCGCCCGCGCCGGAGCTGTCCTTCACGCCGACGACAGCTCCCTCACCTGCGAGCGTGGCGATCGTGCCCGGCGCGACTGCCGTCTTCACCGTCTGTGGAATGTTGTACACCCACAGAGGCGTACCAACCCGACCGCTGATATGTCGGTAGTGGTCGAGTATCTCGTCCTGTGCGTTCGGATAGTAATACGGCGGAGTGACGGCAACGCCGTCCATGCCCATCTCTTGCACTTCCAGCGCCATATTGATAGAAAGCTGTGTGCTCGCGCCCGACACATTGCCGATAATAGGTACTCGCCCGTTCACCTCGTCCACCACCGCGTCCATGCTCACCAGCCGCTCTCTGTCCGACAGGTTGGCGAACTCGCCGGTGGTGCCGGATACCCATATCCCATGCACTCCATTGTCTATGAGGTAATTCACCAGTCGCCGCAGCGACGGCACATCCACTGTCTCATCCGACTTCAACGGCGTCAGTATGGGCACTATCACGCCCTTAATCTGTCTCTCTGTCATGTTCAGCTCCTCATATGACGTTTCTTCTAACCTGTCTATAGCGCATACGGAGGCATCAACTCGTCCTCCGGCACCTTTTCCAATTGCTGCGTAACAGGATTGACCTTCATACGCAGGTTTTCCAGTACTTCGTACCCGATCAGGGGAATCGGAGTCACGACTACTGTTGCCGCAGTCCGATCATCACCGATTCGCACTCCAGCCCCATAAGCCTCGTTCTCTGTTACACCCAGCGCCGTTATCAGCCTGATCGTACCACCCGGAATCTTCGGCAAGCCCAGCGCCTCTATATCTTCTAGTGGCAACCCAACGAAAGTCGAGCCTGTATCAACCAGAAACTCGAAGCGCCTGATTCCGTGTTCGCCCGTTACGAACGCTTCAACCGTAGTCCGTCCCATAGGCTGGCGTCCTTTCGCAGTCTTTCAAAGTCACTAGCGCCAACACACATTGGTGGCGTGCCTTTATGTCATTACAATATACACCCATTGGGCAAGCAAAACGGGCCGACACACCACATCTCGGTGTCATCGGCCCGTCCGTTATTGCATGGTCTGCTGACAGCAGGTCTGCCTACGCGCCGCCGCCTATGGCGGGCAGAAAATGCACCTCGCTGTCCTCTCCCACCTTCTCCAGCATACCCAGCGGCGTAACTTCGCCGTCAACGGCTACGGATATGTTGGGCTTCACGCGGTCGTCTTCGACAAGCCGCGTCTTCACGCCCGGGTACATACCGTCGAGGTTGTTTATTATCTGGCGCACGGTGGAGCCTTCCACCCGCACCTGTTTCTCCCCGTCGGTCAGGGTCTGCATCAGAGATGGTATGAATACAGTTGCCATTGCGTTAGCTCTGCTTCCAGGACTCCTCCATTATCGCCACGGGACTCATCGGAAGCCGATCCATGCGAATGCCAGTCGCGTTCTGGACTGCGTTTGCGATCGCCGGGGTTGGCGGCACGATGTTCGCCTCGCCCACGCCGCGCACTCCGAAGGGATGGTCGCTCGGCACTTCCACAATGACCGTGTCAATCATCGGCAGGTCCAGGCTTGTAGGCATGCGATAGTCCAACAGCGTCGAGTTGGCCATCACGCCGTCGTCGTTCATGTAATACTCTTCGTTTAGCGCCCAGCCGATGCCCTGCACGCTACCGCCCTGCATCTGTCCTTCGACATAGCTCGGGTGGATAGCCTTGCCGGCATCCTGTACGCAGGTGAACCGCGTAACATCGGTCTTCCCTGTCAGGGGATCGACCTTGACGTCCACGATGTTGCCCGCGAACGAGCCTCCGCCGACGCCCATTCCGCCCGCGTTGCGGCTGGCAGTACCGACGATGGGACCGCCCGTGCCTGCGAGCTGTCCGGCTAGATCCTGGAAGCTCATATTCAGTTCTGGGTCGGATGAAGACTGGAACACGCCATCCTTCAGTTCGATGGAGTCGGCGTCAACGTCCCAGATAGTCGCCGCGCGCTCAATCATCTTCGCCTTGACATCCTGAGCTGCGTCATAAGCTGCCCAGCCTGTCGCGTATGTCGTGCGGCTGCCGCCCGTTACGGCGGTGAAGCCCACGGAGTCGGTGTCCACCACTGACGGGCGCACGCTTTCGGCAGATATGCCTAGGACTTCCGCCGCCTGCATAGCGATGGATGCGCGGCTGCCGCCGATGTCGGTCGAGCCTTCGACCAGCGTAATCGTGCCGTCGCCATTGACCGCGATATTAACCGCGGACTCGAAGCCTACGTTGAACCAGTAGCCGATTGCCACTCCGCGTCCCTCGTTCTCGCCAAGAGGCGCGCTGTAGTGCGGATGGTTCTTCATCGCCTCCAGCACCTCAACGCAGCCGATGCGCGGGAACACAGTGCCATCCGGCCTGCGCGTGCCCTCGACCGAAGCGTTCTTCATGCGAAGGTCTATCGGGTCCATCCCGAGCTTCTGAGCTAGTTCGTCCACCACCTGCTCGGCGGCGAATGCTGCGTTCGGAGCTCCCGGAGCGCGGTATGCAGCCGTCTTCGGCTTGTTCACGACCACATCGTAGCCGTCAATCACCGCGTTCTCCACATCGTAGGCAGCGAAGACGCACATCGCGCCCGCGCCCACAGGTGAGCCGGCATACGCGCCCGCCTCGAAGGCGAGGTACGCTTGCATTGCGGTGATTGTGCCGTCGTCCTTCGCGCCGACTTTGACTTTCATGTTGCAGCCGCAAGTCGGACCAGAAGCCTCGAACACATCCGCGCGGCTCATTACCAGCTTGACCGCCCTGCCGCTCTTCTTGGAGAGCATTGCAGCGACCGGCTCCAGGTAAATCGGAATCTTGCCGCCGAAACCGCCGCCGATCTCCATCGGCGTTACGCGAACCTGCGACACAGGCAACCGCAGAACTTCTGCCGTCGCATCGCGCGCAGGGAACGCGCCCTGAGTGCTGCACCAGATATGCAGCCTGCCGTCCGGGTTCCAGACAGCGCTCGCCGCATGAGGCTCGATATAGCCCTGGTGGACCGTTACCGTGTTGAACTCGCGCTCAACTACGACGTCCGCCTCGGCAAAGCCCTTGTCGATATCGCCCTTCACATGCTGGAAGTGCTGCGCGACGTTTGTCTGGCCGGGAATCGTATCGCCAAGTTCGTTGGTCTCCATGGATTCGTGCAGAATGGGCGCGCCGTCGGCCATAGCGTCCTGCACCGTCATCGCCGACGGAAGCACCTCGTACTCCACCTCGATGAGCTTCACGGCCTCTTCGGCGATGTGCGGGTTAGTCGCGGCAACCGCAGCGACTGCGTGCCCCTTGTACAGCACCTTGTGCCGCGCCAGTATGTTCGACTGTAGGTCGTGAACGGTCGTAACCTCTTCGCCAAAATCGACAGAGGCGTCTGAAACCTGCGGGAAATCGGCGAATGTTACCGTAGCGTACACGCCGGGCAGCGCATCTGCCTTGCTCGTGTCGATGTTTATGATGTTAGCGTGGGCATGAGGGCTTCGCAGCACCTTGCCGTGAAGCAGCCCCGCAGTATCGAAGTCCGCGCCATAAAGCGCTCGCCCCGTTACCTTGTCCGCGCCGTCGTGTCGAATGGGTCGGGTGCCGACCACATTGTATTCAACACTGGACAGAATTACATTGCTTTCATATTCGGTTGTCGTCATGCGCTCACCTCCTGCAAACGGGCTGCCGCGTCCTGGACTGCGCGCACGATCTTGTCGTAGCCTGTGCAACGGCAAAGATTGTTCGCCAACCAGAAGCGTATCTCGTGTTCAGTCGGGTCAGGGTTGTGGTCGAGCAGTGCCTTTGTCGCCACGATGAATCCGGGCGTGCAGATGCCGCACTGTAGCGCGGCGTTCTCCAGGAACGCCTGCTGCACGGGATGCAGTTCGCTGCCCTGTGCGATACCCTCGATTGTCGTAATGTCGCTGCCCTCAGCCTCTACGCCAAGAACAAGGCAAGATGTGACGATTCTGCCGTCCATCTCGACCGTGCAGGCGCCGCAGTTGCCGTCATTGCAGCCTTCCTTGGAGCCGGTCAGGCCGATGACATCACGCAGGCATTCGAGCAGGCTCTGACGCGGCTCCGCGAGGAAGTCCACGTGTTCACCGTTGATTCTGGTCTGTACATAAGTCTTTCCGGGCATTAAGCATTCTCCTTAGCTCGGTCAATTGCTATCTGAAGCGAGCGCCTCGTGAGCACATCGCACAGGTGCTTTCTGTATTCGACTGTGCCGCGCATGTCCGTGATAGGCCGTGCTGCGTCCTTTGCCATCTGTCCGGCTTCAGCAAGCGTCTCTTCGTTGGCAGGCTTGCCAGCGATGGCGTCGCCGATTGCCGAAACATATAGCGGAGTGGGCGCAACCGCCGCAAGAGCAACGCGCGCCGACTTGATGTTGCCGTTCTCCAGCACTACGGAAGTGCCTGCGCCGGCGACTGCGATATCCATCTCATTTCGAGGGATGAAGCGCATGTAGTTCGCGCCGAAGCCACTTGACGGCGCCGGGAAGCTGATGGACACCAGCATCTCGCCACGCCCGAGCACGTTGCTGCCCGGACCCGTGCAGAAGTCCTCAACCGCCACATGCCGGTGGCCGTCGGGACCCTCTATATTTGCGGTCGCGCTGTGCGCGATCATCGCAGGAATAGAGTCACCGCTGGGCGTGGAATTGCAGAGGTTCCCGCCGAAGGATGCCCTGCCCTGAATCTGCGTGCCGCCGATGAGCGACGCTGCGTCAATAAGGCCGGGATACGCGCGCGAGATCGCTGCGTTGCCGTACATTCTATAACAGGGGACGGCCGCCCCTATTGTAAGACCCCCCTCCGGGTCATAGGTTATCTCGTTCAGTTCAGGGATGTTCTTGCCGTCAACGACTAGGTTCACATTGTCGAACCTGCCACCCCTTAGCTGTACCAACAGGTCGGTTCCTCCTGCCAAGACTCGGGCGTTCCCGTTAGCCTCATTTAGCAGTTCAACCGCTTCTCTAACCGAGTGGGGACTGGCGAAATCTATCCAGTGCAATATCCCACCTCCTTTCTCGTTTTTTTGCTCGAAATTTTAGTGTTTCTCGCTGTTATCTGGGCATACTCCCACAAACGGAGATAGTATATCAGACCTTTTTTTGTTGAACAACGCCTGCGAAAACGGGGAGGCGGCTTACTACCCACTGCCTGATATAAGCAAATCTAAATCTTGACAACTCCGTTCCATCTATTACCTTATACTTATTCAACGATTTATACCACACCGTTCCCTTAGCTTGTCGAAAGAAAATGACTGAATCAGCAGAATCACGCCGTCTCTGGGAATCTGCTAGGGCGCATGGAATGGGCCGTCGCAGATTCCTCGCGCTGCTCTCCGTCGGAGGTGCCGCCGCAGTGCTTGCCGCCTGCGGAGACTACTGGCAGCCGTCCGACAGGCCACAAGCACCTGCTACTGAATCCTCGCCGCTCAGGGAGGATTCCCCTTGGTTCAAGGACACTTCAGCGTTCATTCGGCACGATGACAACTCTCTCGAAGCCCGTCTGGAGAACATGCATGGGCTGATTACGCCACGGCACTTATTCTTCGTGCGTAACAATTCTGTTAGCGTGGACTTGGACACATCGGACTGGCGATTGTCAATTGATGGAGATGCCATCGCGCAGCCACTGGAATTGTCATACGACCGGATAAGAAATCTCCCCAGTCGCACGGTCGTCTCCTATCTGGAATGTGCCGGCAACCATCGCGCGATGTTCGACATCGTGAATGGACAAGCGGCAAAGGGCACCCAGTGGATGACAGGCGGCATCGGCAACGGCGAATGGACAGGCGTCCCGCTCAGGGATGTGCTGACCCTCGCCGGCATTACGGACGATGCCATCAGCGTTCTTATCATAGGGCAGGACGCCGATTCCCCGGAGGGCGGCTTCCGCCGTGTCATACCTGTCGATAAGGCGATGCACCCCGACACGCTGCTGGCTTACGCTCTGAACGGCGACGCGCTGCCTAAGGACCACGGCTACCCCGTTCGTGCGCTCCTGCCCGGATGGGTGGGCAGTTCCAGCATCAAATGGGTGAGCCGTATCATCGTTTCCTCCGAGCGACTGTGGACACGCAACAACACCGGATCCTATGTGCTCATCGGCGACGATTACCCGCCGGAGGGCGAGGCGCAGGGCGAAGTCGTAACCGCACAAACCATCAAGAGCGCACTCGCGCTGCCCTGGCCCGCTAAGTTGCCTGTGGGCTTGCACCGGATATACGGCTACGCACACTCTCCCGCCGACAGCATTAAATCCGTGGAGTGGAGCGACGACTCAGGCAACTCTTGGCAACAAGCCACTGTGCTTGAGCCTCAAGTCCAGTATTCATGGGCGCGCTTTGAATTCGCTTGGAATGCCCAACATGGCGAACATACGATAATGACGCGCGCCACCGATGCTCAGGGAAATACCCAGCCGGACGCCATACCCTTCAACGAAAAGGGCTATCTCTTCAACCAACCCCTGCCGCATCCCATTACGGTGTCCTGAGCATACGCCTGCGAAGTGTCGGCGCGGCGCGGCAGATTAGCCCGGCTGTGGCGCAGTCCCGCTCACGCCCTCCGCATCCAGCGCGGCAATCGCACTCGTGTCCATACCCAGCAGTTCCCCGAATACCTGCTCGTTGTGCTCGCCCAGTCGCGGCGCGTGCCAGCGCACACCCGGCGGCGTCTCAGACATCTTCCAAGCCGCGCCCGGCATGAAGTACGGCCCGCAGGACGGGTGGTCAACGAACTCCAGCAAGCCGCGCTCTTGGTAATGCGGGTCGTTGAATATCGCCTCACCCGTCATAACGGGCGCAGCCGACACGCCCGCATCCTGCAGCAAATTCATTAGGTCGTAAGCCGACTTGTCCCGCGTCCAGCCCGAGATAATCGCATCAAGCGCATCGTGATTGTTGCGGCGTGCAAGTACGTCGCGGTAATCAGCATCAGTCGCCAGTTGCGGCATGCCCATCGCCGCGCACAGCCGTTGCCACTCGTCATCATCCGCCACTGAAATCGTAATCCACTCGTCCTCGCCGCGGCATGGATACGCGCCATGCGGTGCGTACACCGGATGCCGATTGCCGCGATTCTCCGCGCGTTTCCCGTTTATCTGAAAGCCGAGCAGGTGCTCTCCGATGGTCATTATCGCCGATTCAAGCTGCGACACATCGATGAAGCAGCCCTCTCCTGTGCGTCGCCGTCTCCACAGTGCGGACAGCACCGCGCCCGCCGCATGCGCCCCACTGATAGGATCGCCGAAGTTCACGCCCGACTTCACCGGCGCGTCCTCGCCACGGTAGCCGTTCATCGAAGAGATGCCGCCAAGCTGCTCTTGCCCGATGCCGTACTGGATGAAGTCCTTCCAGGGACCTGTGCTGCCAAACGCCGGCATAGACACCATAATGACATCCGGGCGAATCGCCCTCAGCGCCTCATAGCCAAGACCGCGCCTCTCCATCAGTCCTGAACGAAAATTCTCGATGACGACATCGCTTATGCTCACCAGATCCTCGATGATTGCCTTGCCCTTTGGGTGCCGCATCTCCGCCGTTATGCCCAGCTTGCTCATGTGCAGCGTGTTGAACCATCCGCTGCGATTCCACGGGTCGTTGCCGCGCTCCCCGTCCGGCAGATTCCCGGAGCCGACGATCATGCGATGCGGATCCCAGGCGCGCACCGACTCCACCTTGATTACCTCAGCGCCCATGTCCGCGAGCAGCTTCGTCGCGTGCGGCCCCGCCCAAATACGCGAGAAATCCACGATGCGCACACCATCCAGCGCCCCCCGTATGCTGCCCGTGCCATTCATAAAGCTCAATCCTTTCAAGGAACGTGCAAAAGCCCGTACTGCTATCCGTCATCCCCGCGCCCTATCCGTCATTCCTGCGCCCTTTTCGTCATTCCCGCGCAGGCGGGAATCCAGAAGTCGGTTACGAAAAGCGTGCTAAAACTGCCCCTTAAGCATATTTCTCAACCCCTTTCCTGCTGAATATCCACATGTTAGCCTACTTGGTGATATTCTCAACACCCTGAGTTGCGTCAAAAATCGCAGTCCACTCGCGCGCCAGCCAAGGAGCACCCCATTGCTGACTATATCCAGAGCATTCGCCGACGAGATGATCGCCCACTCGCAGCAGGAAGACCCCAACGAATGTTGCGGAATACTCGCAGGCAGAAACGACGTCGTGGAGAATCTGTACCGCATAGCCAACGCCACGCCAAGCCCATACCGCTATGTTATGGAGCCGCAGGAGATGCTCAACGCCATGCGTGACGCGGACTCCAATGAATGGGACATTACCGCGTTCTACCACTCCCACACGCACAGCCCCGCGTACCCCTCGCCGACCGATGTTCGCATGGCGCAGCAGAGCGGCTGGCTCGGCGATGACATCTATTACATCCTGGTCTCCCTCGAAGACGAGGCAAGTCCGCAAATCCGCGCCTTCCGCATCCTGGAAAGCGGCGAAATCGTCGAGCAGGATTTTTCTGTCCAAGACTGACAGCGCGCTCATCCATCCTCTTCATCCTGTCTGTCATATTAGATTTCTCTGCGCTAACCTTCTGCGCCCTTGCTGCGTTTAATTTTGTGAGCGGCTCAAATTTACCCACGACTCAATTCGCAGCAAGATTAAGGGAGAGCAGTCATGAAAAAGAAACTGTTAGGAGGCTTACTCGTCGTCGCTATTCTTGCCACCGCAGGCATAGTAGCGACGAGAGTGAACACCACGGAAGCCAGCTCCAAGCCGCACGCCGAGAAGGGAAGCGCCTTTACCCAGAGCGGCGTTGACGCCCAGCAAAGCAAAGCAACCTCCAAGCCATTCGTCGGCATAGCCATTACTTCAGTCCCCGAAGATAGTGATACAGACGGGGCGCTCATAGTTCGCGTCGTTGAAGGCAGCCCGGCAGACGGCAGCCTGCAAGTGGACGACGTCATCACCGCCCTCGCCGGCGAGTCGGTCAGCGGCGCGCGAGACGTTGTTCGCATTGTCCGCGAGCATTCGCCGGGCGATATGCTCTCCTTCAGCATCGTGCGAGACGGCGCAAGCATGGAAGTCAACATCACTATCGGCGAATGGGAAGCATCATACCGACAGGGAAGAGACGGCAAGCGCGGCAGTCGCGGATATAGTTACTTCGGCAAATCAGCTGAGAGCTTCATCCTATCCGACACCCGCTACATGACCGATGACGGCGTAAAGACCGTCCGAAAGGCGGCAGGCACGGCGCAGAACATAGACTCAAGCGCAGGCGCCTTCGACCTGCTGCTTCGAGACGGCTCCGATACACTGTCCTTCACCATTGACGAGGATACAAGAATACTAACCGACACCGTTGAAGGTGAGGCAACCCTCTCCGACCTCAGTGCGGACGCCACCACGATGGTCTCGCAGGTCACGCATCCTGACGGAACAAGCCGGGTTCAGAGCGTAGTTCAGGGTGAGTTCTCGCTCATGCTGCACTCCGTACTCGGGAATCACGGCTTCGACAGAATGCCTCGCGTCGGACGGGACGGCTCCGACGGCTTCTCGCCTCGAAGATTCTTCTTCAGATGGCGCGGCAGCGATGACAATGACGGCGACGGCGAGCGGCGCGGCAGAGGACACAACTAAACACCGCTCTCAAGAAAATTGCAAAAACTCTACCCCTTGATGGGCTGACAAGAGTAGGCAAAGTTCCTTCCCCCTCGACGGGGGAAGGCTAGGATGGGGGTGAAAACTTGCACACCTCAGTGAATTGCACTTACGCAAGATTCTAGCTCCCTAGAGGCGAGCATAATCGCCGTTCATCCTGTCCCTGCCCCCTTTGGGGGAAGGTTAGGAAGGGGGATATGACGAATTATGCCCAGCCCTACCGCTTCCGGCAATTCCTTGACAGTACGCCCTAACACCCACTAACCTGATTGTAAGAACATTCACAATCATAGATAAAGGCTACGACGGAGACGAGTAAGAGGCCGCATACGGCACAGCGAGTCTGAAGCGACCCAACGGGTTCACCCGACAAGTCGCACGGTGAGAGCAGACGCCGGAACACTCTCTGAAAATCCCTCCCGAGCCGCGCCCCGAAATTTTTGCCCAGAAAAACATCTCTGGCGAATGAAAGTAGGCTGCGACGGATTCGCCCGACGTTATCAGGGCGGGGGTATGAACACGTACTCCAATGAGCGCGTCGCGCGCGCCTGACACCTGAATCTGATAGTCAGTCGTGCCGGTGAAGCGGGGTGGTACCGCGGACATTCAATCGCAAGACTGAACGCCCGTCCCTATGCATGGGACGGGCGTTTTGCTTTGTCCCGAACCTAACGACTAGCAGGACGCAAAGAACAGGAACAAGAGGTATATCTGAAATGTCAAGTGTAAAACTCTACGACACCACGCTGCGGGATGGAACGCAGGGAGAAGGCATATCGCTCTCGGTCGCCGACAAGCTCGCCATCTGCCAGCGACTCGACGATCTTGGTGTCCATTACATCGAAGGCGGCTGGCCCGGCTCCAATCCGCGCGACGCCGAGTTCTTCGAGCGCGCCAAGTCCATGACCCTCACCAACGCAACGCTGACCGCATTCGGCAGCACCCGACGCGCCAACATCAGCGCGAGCGAGGACGCCAACCTCGCCGCGTTGCTGGAAGCGGAAACCCCTGTCGTAACCCTCGTTGGCAAGTGCTGGGACTTGCATGTAACCCGTGTCCTCGAAACCTCTCTCGAAGAGAATCTCGCCATGATTTCCGACTCTGTGGCATATCTGGTAGAGCAAGGCAGGCGCGTATTCTTCGATGCAGAGCACTTCTTTGACGGCTACAAGGCAAACGCCCACTACGCCTTACAAGCAGTGAACGCCGCTGCTATTGCTGGCGCGGAATGTGTCGTCCTATGCGACACCAATGGCGGCATGATGCCCGACGAAATCGCCGCAACCGTGCATCAGGTCCGCCAGCGAACCGATGTTGAGCTTGGCATTCACACCCACAACGACGCTGACATGGCGGTCGCAGGCGCGATAGCCGCGGTCAGAGCAGGCGTAACCCAGGTGCAGGGCACGATGAACGGCTACGGCGAGCGCTGCGGCAACGCCAACCTCGTCTCGCTCATCGCCAACCTCAAGCTCAAGCTGGGCATTGAGTGCGTCAACGACCAGCAACTCGCCTCACTCACGGACGCCAGCCGCTATGTCGCCGAAGTCGCCAACATGCCCACGCTCAGCTCGCAGCCCTACGTGGGCGGCAGCGCATTCGCTCACAAGGGCGGGCTGCACGCCTCCGCCGTCTCCAAGGTCGAGCACAGCTACCAGCATATCCAGCCACGCAGCATCGGCAACGACAAGCGCGTGCTCGTCTCCGACCTGTCCGGGCGCGGCAACATTCTCTGGAAAGCGCGTGAACTCTGCCCGGACGCCGAACTGACGCAGACGCAGGCGCGTCAACTGCTGGAGGAGATAAAAGACCGCGAAAACAAGGGCTTCCAGTACGAGGGCGCGGAGGCGTCATTCGAGCTGCTGGTTCGCCGCATGCAGCCCGGCTACACGCCACCCTTCTCACTGGTCGATTTCGTCTCCATGGTGGAGAAGCGCTCAAACGGCAATAGCGCCGGAGACATAGCTTCTCAGGTTATGCTGAAAGTGCAGGTTGACGAAGAAGTGATGCACACCGCCGCCGAGGGCAACGGTCCCGTCAACGCTCTCGACCACGCCCTGCGAAAGGCGCTTGAGCAGTTCTACCCAGACCTGCAATCCGTCCGCTTGCTCGACTACAAGGTGCGCGTAGTTGACCAGGGCAGCGGGACAGGATCGATGGTACGAGTTCTCATCGACTCCACCGACGGCAAGCGTACATGGAGCACCGTCGGCTCGTCCGAGAACATCATCGAAGCAAGCTGGTTCGCCCTCTCAGACAGCCTCGAACACTGGCTCGCTCGTGAGCGAACAGCCGTGGTCGTTTGACTCGGTTACACTGCGCGTCGGTACTCTCAGTGTGTTTTGGCTTCTATATTCGTCATTCCCGCGCAGGCGGGAATCCACACGGTTGATGCGCCATCCAATTTTGCAACGCTAACGCATATCGAGGAATGCTCTGCGCGATTTTGCCGTTGTGCGCCTGCGCCCGCTATCATATACTGCTTGCAGACAGCATACGAATCAGGGAGGCACCTCTCATGGAACTCGGCTACTTCACCATGCCCTTGCACCCGCCCGATTCCAATATCGCGCAGACGCTGGAAGACGACCTTGAGCAACTCGTAGTCCTTGATGAACTCGGTTACAGCGAAGCGTGGATAGGCGAGCACTTCACATCCGTCTGGGAGAACATCCCCGCTCCAGACCTGTTCATCGCAAACGCGCTCGGCAAAACGAAGAACATCCGGCTTGGCACGGGCGTAACGTGCATGCCCAATCACAATCCCTTCATGATTGCCCACCGCATCGCGCAGCTCGACCAGATGGCGCAAGGACGCTTCATGTGGGGTGTCGGCTCCGGCGGCTTTGTCGGCGACTTCACCGTGTTCGGCTTCGACCCTGAATCCGGCGAGCATCGCGGCATGGCGCGCGACTCCGTGGAGACCATCCTGAAGATATGGGACGATCCCAAACCCGGCGTCTATGAGCACAAATATTGGCGATTTGAGATACCCGAGCCTGTGGAAGATGTAGGGCTTGCATTTCACATGAAGCCATACCAGAAACCGCACCCGCCCATCGGCGTGGCGGGCGTATCGCCCAAGTCCGAGACTCTGTATCTCGCCGGCGAGCGCGGCTGGATTCCCATGAGCATCAATCTCGTACCCGTGCATCAGCTTGCCACCCACTGGGACAGCGTAAGCGAAGGCGCGCAGCGTACCGGACGCACGGCTGACCGCGCCACCTGGCGCATCGCCCGCGAAGTATATGTCGCCGAGACTACCGAACAGGCGCGCAAGGACATGCTCGAAGGCGTGTTCGCACGCGACTTCAACCAGTATTTCAAGCCCCTGCTGTCGCACATGGGGCAACTCGGCCTCATGAAGACCGATCCCGACATGCCGGACGAAGAGGTTACGCCAGAATACCTACTGGACAACATCTGGATAGTCGGCAGCCCCGACGAAGTGGCGGACATCATTCGCTACATCTACAACGAAGTCGGTGGCTTCGGTGTCTTGCTCGCCATGGGGCACGAATGGCAGCCTAAAGACAAGTGGACCCGTTCCATGACCCTGCTGAAAGAGGAAGTCCTGCCCAAGCTGGCAGACCTCGCCTAGAAGAAAAGTCCTCTCCCCCTATGGGCGACGCTTTACTATCCCCTCCACCTCTGGGGGAGGGTTAGGGAGGGGGCGAAAATCCTACCCATCCTGTACATCTTGTTAGGTTCTCATGAAAACTGGTGAACTCGTAGCGGCGCGGATGAGTGGCGGCATCACCATCGCAAGGGTGGTAGATGTGGAAGCCTCACGTGTGCGTGTCGCAGTCCGCCGCAAGAAAGAAGCCCGACTGCCCGCAGAGCGCATCATCCTGTCCACGCAGGTCTTCGCTGAAGGCGATGAGCAGGTAGCCGACTTCCGCAAGCAGAGCGAGAAAATCGCCTCCGAGGTGGACATCGCCGAACTCTGGGAGGTCGTCAGCGATGAGCAGGATGCCCTATCGTTCGAGGACCTGACTGAACTCTACTGGGGCAGCAATGCTAACGCAGCGCAGCAAGTCGCGCTTCTCTTGTGCCTCGACAGGGATTCCCTCTACTTCGAGGACGGCAAATCCGGATACACCCCACGCACCCCAACCGCCGTCGAGGAGACCCTTGCCCGTCGCAGACGACAGGCGCAGCAAGCCGCCGAAGCCGAAGCGCTTGTAGCATCCCTTGAAAGCGGCGAACTGCCCGACACGCTCACATCACACCAGCAGATGCTAATCGACAGCATCCGCGACTACGCTGCATTCGGAGACGACTACACGCGCAGTGCGCTGGTCAAGTCGCTGCTCAACAAGATGCAGCGCAAGGCTGGAAACCTCCAGCGCCTAGCCTTCGATGTCCTCGTATCCTGCGGCAAGTTCACTCCCGATGAGCCGATTGAGTTAATCAGAGATGACATCATTGAAGAATTCGTTGGCGATGCCTTGGTTGCCGCAGAAGCCATCAGCGACGCCGACTTGCTGATCGACCCCAAACGCATCGACCTGACCGCCCCGCCCACCATCACCATCGATGACGCGGACACGCAGGACAGGGACGATGCCCTTTCTCTTGAGAAACTGGACATTTCCGATATCCCTTCCCCCCGAGGGGGAAGGTTAGGATTGGGGCGAGAACAAATTTACCGACTCGGCATCCACATCACAGACGCGGGCGCGCTGATCCCACAAGACAGCGTTCTCGATGAGGTCGCCAATCTGCGTATGGCAAGCCTCTACATCCCCGACCGCAAGATACCTATGCTGCCAACCGCCGTATCTCACGACAAGGGCAGCCTTGAAGCTGGCAAGCGCCGCGCCGCCCTCAGCCTGCTTGCGGACATCAGCGTAGAAGGCGAGATACTGCGCTACGAGGTCAAGCCGTCAATCATCATCAGCGACGCCGCGCTATCTTACGACGAAGCCAACGAAGCAATCTCGGACGCAAGCCACGCCCACCATGATATGCTGGCAGGCTTGCACACGCTTACGGAGGCGTTGGCCCGGCAGCGCGAAGCCGCAGGCGCGGTCGGCATAGACAGAGCTGAGTTGCTCATCAACATCGTTTCGCCTGACGATGTGCAGGTCAAGGTCGTGCAGCGCAACTCGCCGGCGCGCGAGATGGTTGCCGAGTGCATGGTGCTGTGCAATTCTCTATTGGCAGCATTCTGCCGCGACCACGACATCCCCGCCGCGTACCGCTCTCAGACCGCGCCCGACCTCTCTGATCTAGGCGCGGGATTGCCGCCGGGCGTGGATATTGGCGAAGATGGGCCCTTGCGCCAATATCTGATGCTGCGCCGTTTCTCCCCCGCGCAGAGCGGCAACACCGCCGCGCCGCATGGCGGCCTGGGCGTGCAGGCGTACATCCAGGCGACATCGCCCCTGCGCCGCTACCCGGACATGGTGATGCAGCGCCAGATAACCCACTACCTCAGCGCAGGCGAGCCGCTGTACGGCGTAGAAGACATAACGAGCGTAGCCGGGCGCGCCGATGTGCAGCTTCGAGCAATGGGCAAGCTGGAGGATGAGCGCCGCCGCTACTGGCTGCTAAAGTTCTTCAAGCTGCGGATGGAACAGTCTCCGGACGACGAAACGGCAGCTCTATTCAAAGCGATTGTCCTCGAAAACCAGCCCCGTCGCTCCGCGCTGCTCGAACTCGCCGAATATCCCTTCCGTATGCGCGCCCGCCTGCCCGACGCCATCTTGCCCGGTGCCACCGTAACCCTGCGCCTCCACAGCGTTGACCTCTGGGAGAAGCGAGCAAGCTTCATCCACGTGCAGGACGATAAATCCCCTTCCCCTTGATGGGGGAGGGTTAGGGGTTAGGGTGGGGGTGAAATCCCCGTCCGATGTCCGTATCGATGTTAGACTCAGTTACAACCCCGCTATCTCCCCCGGCATATAGTGCTCCGCCCGGAAGATGCTGTTGACCTCCCCGAAGAACGGCGTATTGTCGAAGTCCGGATTGATGTACTCCCACACAACCTCGCCCTCCGGCGTAACCTGGAACATCCGCCCGAAGAAGCCTTCCGTAATCAGCGTATTCCCATTCGGCAGTCGGCGCGCCCCGGAGACGATGTTGCTATGGAAATTGAGCGAAGGCTTATCCTGGTACTCCCAGACGATTTCATTCGTGGACGGATTGACCTCGATGACGCGCGAGTAGGCGAAAGCGTCCTTCCGTCTCTGCGTTCCGTTGTCGAAAATGAGCACATTGCCGTTGTCCAGCATACACGGATCATGCTGCTGCGCCAGCACATCGCCGCCCAGCTTCCACTCGAAATCCCCTGTCGCCTTGTCTATAATGCCAACGGTCGAAATGCTGCGAAAGCTGACCAGCACGCGGTCGTCTGGTAGCGGCACGATAGTATTCCCGTGCGTCCAGTTCTCTCGCGGATGATTGAAGGTCAGCACCTCCGTCTCCACATCCATGTGCTCATGCGCGAGCCACGACCACACACGGTTTCCGTCCGCGTCCACCTCTACAATCTCGTCCGCCCACATGTCGATGCCCTCTTCAAGCGGTATGCCGCCCTTGACCGTCTCGGCAAAGTCCTCCGGAACTTTGTATAGTCCGAGGTAAATCGCGCCACCCGACTCCGTGCGCCGCGCGTCGTGATGGTGCCAAGGATCGCGGTGCTCCCAAAGGACATTGCCTTCCCAGTCGGCTTCCAGCATCACGCCGCCCCTGAGGATTGCCCAGGTCGGGAAGGGTGGGGGCGTTTCGTCCTGAATCCTACCGCCATAGAACAGGTTGCCGTTGGGTAACAGGTAACCCCAGAACGCTGGCCGGTACGGCATCTTCCATCTGTGAACGACATTGCCGTGCAGATCGATCAGTCGCGGCTCCCCTGGACCGAGATTCGGTGTGAAGAGAACATAACCGGGGCAGGTGCGCTCCTCGTCCAGCGCCGTAACTCCAAGTCGCGTGATCCGACGACGGGTATTCTGGTCGATGGGCATGGGGGTCTCTCAGTCGTTGACTGACAAGTTATCTTGTCAATCCTGTTCATCAATGTAAGATAAATGAACTGGTCGGGGTGGCCGGGATTGAACCGGCGACCTCCTGCTCCCAAAGCAGGCGCGCTCCCGCTGCGCTACACCCCGACATTCTGCAGGTAGGCAAGCCGAATCTATGCGAATTGCGGCAACGCCCACATGAAGATGATAAGCGCACCCAGAGAAGTTGACAAGGTTAAAGCGCGAACTTTACCAGACTGTGTCTATCATGTCCGATGCTGCAAGCATTTCGTCGCGCGTAACAACGGAAGCGCCGAATGCTATCGACTCAGCGGCAATGAGCCGATCATGCATCTCAGGAACATCAAGTATCCTGTCAAGCATTTCAAGCTGCCTTCTTCCCAGATCTGAAAGCTCGATGCCGTCCACGGAAGCAATAATCTCTAGCAGATCGGCAGGAGAGAAGGGCTGCCCCAACTTGGCAGACAGATAGTAGAACTCGGTAATGACGATGGCGGGTACGACGATGATGGCGTTTCCGGTTTCTGCCAGTCGGAAAATCGCACTCGCCGCAACACTCAGGCGCTCAGGTGACCGCAGATACCACCAGAGGGCATGAGTATCTACAACGAACCTTGGACTATTGTCCTGCACTTTCGTCCCGTGCCCGGATAGACTTCAAATCCCCGCGCTCCCAGACTGCCTTTGCATCAAGAAAATCCTGATATTCAGCTTCAGGCAAACGGGTCAGAGTTCCCCTGAGCGTGCTTAGTGAAGGTCTCGAAACGGCGGCAGATTGCATGGAAGTGAGTTTGCCGCAAGGCTTTCCATGGCGAGTGATAATAACCTCATCACCTTCGTCAAGGTTCCTTAGTATCTCACTGGCTCTCGCCTTGAACTCTCTTATGTTATATGTAGTCATTTCATTTTCCAATTGTAACTACTAAACTGCACAATGTAACCACAATTATATTTGATGTCTGTCAGTCGCTGCAATATATGAACGCTACGATTAGAGGTGGGCATAATTGCCGCTCCTCTTATCCCTTCCCCCTTTGGGGGAAGGTTAGGAAGGGGGATATGACGAATTATGCCTAGCCCTCGCTACGATGTCAGGGCTAATAGGACAGGATGAGTGCGGCATGAAGATATTTACGCTGACCAACGAACTGCGTCTGCCTCAATCGCCTGAAGAGGTCTTTCCCTTCTTTGCGGATGCAGGCAATCTTGAGCGCCTCACGCCTCCGTCATTGCGCTTCCGCATCCTGACGCCTCCGCCAATCGAGATGGCGGTGGGGACGATTATAGAATACCGCATAAGGCTGCGCGGCATTCCGATGCGATGGCAGAGCGAGATAACCGCGTGGGAGCCGCCCTATCGGTTCGTGGACGAGCAGCGGCGCGGTCCGTATCGTCTGTGGATTCATGAGCATTTATTTGTACCGCATCGAGGCACCGCGCAGGACGGAGGGACGCTCGCCAAGGACATCGTGCGATACGCAGTTCTGGGAGGGCCAATCGTGCAGCGCCTGTTTGTCGCATCCGAGCTTGAGCGCATCTTCGAGTATCGCAACGCCGCGCTAAAAGACTACTTCGCGATGGGCGCACACGAATAGTATTTCTTCAATTCTAAGTCTTCTTTGTATCTTCCGTACAAAACGGAAGTGCGCCTAACGCGCCCCAGTTCTCGCTTGCGTCATTAGTCGGAAAGGCGGTAGCGTTTTATACGCTGCGTTTGTCTGTTCAGTGTAGCAGACGTGAGGGTACGCAGCGGAAAGTGTGCAACCGCCATGATGTACACGAACACGATAACCAGCCGCTTCTTCCGCTCTTTCCAGCAGCGTAACTACCGTCTACTCTGGTTATCCGACGGTGTTACCAGTTCCGCCGAGCAGATGGAATTCCTGGTGCTGGTGTGGTTTGTCGCCACGCAGACGGAATCCGCCTTTCTCGTAACACTGTACGGCGCACTTCGCTTCACAGGCACGCTCTTTGCGCCGTTCTACGGTATCGTTGTGGACCGCTACGACCGCCTGATGCTGCTGAGAATATCGCGCATAATTTTCACCGTCATAGCCCTCATAATCGCGGCGCTCTCGTTCTTGGGGCTGATCCAGATATGGCACATCTTCGTCCTGACAGGCGTAGCCGGCATGGTGCGCGCGTTCGATAATGTAACGCGTCAGACGCTGATGGCGGACATGGTGCCGCGCCAGAACCTCGGCAACGCCATCGCTCTCACAAGAACCGGGCGGGACACAACACAGATAGTCAGTCCGGTTATAGGCGGCTTTCTGCTCGACTCATTCGGGCTGGGCTGGGCTTATGTCGCCATTATAGCGCTGCTCATAGGCGGCACCGCGCTAACCATTCCGGTAAAGCCGCCGCCCAGATTCCCAGCCACTCGTGGCGAGCCTATATTCGTGACTCTCGTGGATAGCTTCCGCTATGCTCGCAGCCACCAGGTCATACTCGCGCTGCTCCTGCTCGCCTTCCTCGTCAATCTGACGGGCTTCCCACTCAATCAGGGCTTAGTGCCCGTTTTCGCCCGTGACGTGCTGCACACCGACTCTACAGGCTTGGGCTGGCTGCTCGGCGCGTACTCGGCAGGCGCATTCGTCGGCTCCATAATCATAGCGGGCATGGGCAATATGGACCGCGCCGGCAGACTGATGTCGCTCGGATCAATCGCATGGCACGCGGCAGTCGCTGTGCTTGCCGCCGCTACGCTCTTCAACGTTTCTCTTGGCTTGCTCGCATTCGCGGGTCTGGTGCAGTCCTTCACTATGGTAACGATGTCAATTCTGCTGCTTGGCAGCACACCCACGGAGATTCGCGGGCGCATGATGGGCTTGCGCTCCCTCGCCGTGTACGGTCTGCCACTCGGACTACTCGCGTCCGGCGCAATCGCCGACACGCTTGGAATTACCTTCGCCCTCGTGGGAAACGGAGTGATTGGCATCGTGGTTACGGTTGCTGTCGTGCTGGCGCTCAGAGAAATCTGGCGAGCGTAGAGACAGGTGTACGCGGCTTATTTCGCAGCGTGACCGCCGGACGCAGCGCTAGTCCTGCGTAATAGAGCGCTGTTTCCCCAATACGCCCGGATTCATCACTCTTTGCGGCTTACCCTGAATAAAACTGCGGATGTTCTCCAGCGTCTGCCCGTAGAATGTCCGATATGTTTCCTGTGTAACATAGCCGAGATGGGGAGTGAGCAGGACATTTTCGATGGCAAGAAGAGGATGATGCGCTGGCAGCGGCTCGACGTCGAATACATCCAGCCCGGCGCCCGCGATAGTGCCGGATTCTACGGCGCTTATGAGTGCGTTTTCCTCGATTATGGGGCCTCTCGATGTATTGACGATGTACGCCGTTGGCTTCATCAATCCTAACTCTCTTGCGCCTATCAGTCCTACGGTTCTTTCACTCAGCCGCAGGTGAATCGTTACGATGTCGGATCGTTCCAGCAGCTCGTCCTTGCTCACCAGGAGAGCGCCGTTGGACTCGGCATGCTCTCGCGTCAAATTCTGGCTCCACGCGAGGATATTCATGTGGAACGCCCGCGCGACCTCCGCCATCTGGCTGCCGATGTTGCCGAGACCCAAGATGCCGATCGTCTTGCCGTCCAGCCCCGTGCCAAGCGTGCGCTGCCACGAGCCGTCGCGTGTCGCCTGATGCTCAAGAGGGATATGGCGCAGTAGCCCAAGTATTAAGCCCCAGGTAAGCTCCATAGTCGCCCTTGACGAGCCTTCGGTGCCGCAGACCACAATGCCGAGTTCGGTTGCGGCATCGAGTTCGATGGCGGCGTTTCTCATTCCCGCGCTGGCTATCAACTTGAGATTGGGCAGCCGCGCCAGCAACGAGCGTGGGAAAGGCGTACGCTCCCTCAGCGCCATGACGATATTGAACTCCCTCAGTCTATCGACAATGGCGTCTTCGTCGGTCAGGTGGTCATGGAACACTTCTACCGTGCAATCGGGTTCGAGCGCCGACCAGTCAGCATAGTTGAGAGCGACTCGCTGGTAGTCGTCAATCAGGGCTACTTTCGTCATGGAGTAACTTAGGTCCTTTCTTGAGCGGCCGTTTCTGTGTGGCTCAATGAGTTTGCAAGAGCGGGTGGATAATTATCCGATACCGCATCACACCCAGATGCGGCTAACGCCGCCTTCCGAGTCGTCATCGTCGGGATGCTGCGCCTGACGCGCGAAGGCGATACCCCAGACATTCAGCGCTCCCGCGTCCTTCAGAGCTTGGGCGCAATCGGACATCGTGCTGCCGGTCGTTACAACGTCGTCAATGAGTATGTAGCGGCAGTTCTCCACATCGGTCGAGCATTCAAAGGCTTCGGCGATGTTTTGCTGGCGGTCGGCGGGTGATTCCATGCTGACTTGCGGGGGCGTATTGCGGGTGCGGCGCAAGGCTGTGGTGTCCACTGGGATGCCGGTAATGCTGCTGAGTTCGCGCGCGATAAGCTCGGACTGGTTGAAGCCGCGACTGCGTTCTCGCCTTGGATGGAGCGGCACGGGGCAGAGAGCATCTACGGGATATGGGTTGCGCTCCAAATATACGGCGAGAAGACGCGCAATGTACGGCACGGCGATTCGCACATTGCGGTACTTGAGGTCGTGGACGATGCGGCGGGCGCTGCCACGGAACTCGTAGGGCGCTCGCACGCTGTCGAAGGCCGGAGCGCTGCGCCTGCACGAATCGCAGAGTTGCGGGACGCGCGGGCCGGCGCAGAGGAAGCAGTACGGACGCTGGAGTGGTGGCAGGTCGGATTCGCAATCGGGACAGAGATAGCTGCCCTCGCGCTTGCAGACTACGCAATACTCAGGCAGTACGAGGTCCAGCAGCGCGAGGGACGTTCTTTTCAGATGGGAAAGCAGTTGCGGTCCTCACCCTAACCCTCTCTCAAGGGGAGAGGGGACTTAATGCGGTTACACGCGGACGAACTTGGAGACGCGCTCACCCTGCCCTATCTCGGTTACATAGATGCTGCCCTTGGAGTCCACGCAGATGCCGTGTCCGCCGATGACGCTGCCATGTGCCGCGCCTTCGTCACTCCCGCGCCAGCGAGAGAGCAGATCGCCGTCAAGCGTCCAGATGCTAACGCCGGTGCCTGCGCCCTGCTCCACTACATAGATGATGCTGTCGTGAATCCAGAGGTCGCCGGGAGATTCCAGGTCGGTCCACTCTTCGAGGAAGTTGCCGTCGCCGTCGAAGAACTGGATGCGGTTGTTCTCGCGGTCGCAGATAATGACGCGCCCGCGCTCATCGACCCAGATGTTGTGCAGCAGGGCGAACTCGCCGGGGCCTGTGCCTTGCTTGCCCCAGGAGTGCAGCAGTTCGCCGTCCCCGCTGAACTTGTGTACGCGGTGTCCGCCGTAGCCGTCGGAGACGAACATGTTCCCGTCGGGGGCAATGGCGAGTCCGGAGGGCATGTTGAAGGGCATGCCCTGGAACGACGGGGACGGCGCGAGCTTCTCGCCGAGCGTGCGGATGACCTCGCCGCCTGGGGTGTATTCGGTTGCGATATGGAAGTCGCGGTCAACGAGCCATACATTGTCGTTGGGCGCGATGTAGATGCCGTGCGGGTTGGCCGAGAATGTGCCTTCGCCCCACGAAGAAATGAAATTGCCGTCCGTGTCCCAAATCGTCAGGGGATGCGCCCCCCTGCTGAAAATGTACACTTCGTCCTGCGAGTTAACCGCGCCGTCCGAAGCCGCGCCGAACTCCCAGTATTTGGGCATGTTGGGCCAAACCGGAACTCGCTCATACTGATAGTCGCCGGAACCTACGGTTGCCATGTTTTCTGCCTCCTGATTTCAGGGTTGTGTCAAGTAGTTTTAGGGCGTGTATTCGTGAATTTTGCAGGGGTGATTGTATGTGGCGGTAGCGGTATAGTCAACGCCCTGATACAATCGGCGCGAATCTAACTACCATCTCAAATGACGAGGATTCACCATGCCCAACATCACCAAAGACGAGATTTACGCCCTCGCCCTCATCGCCGGCTTGGAGATCGTTGACGATACTCGCGCGGATACCATTGCGGCGCGGCTAGGCTCCGTGCTGGAGGCGATTGACGAGATTCCGGCGGATGCGCTGGCGTCGGTTGAGCCGGCGTTAACATTCGCCCCTTACGAGGCTGCCGATGAGTAATACCGAACTTCACTACAAACCGATCACAGAGCAGGCTGCGATGCTGCGGGCGGGCGAACTTTCGCCGGTTGAGCTAACTTCGGGCTACCTTGACCGCATTTCCGCGCTCAACGACCGGCTTGGCGCGTACATCACGGTGATGGGCGAGCAGGCGATGGCGCAGGCGCGACAGGCTGAGTCGGAGATTCAGGCGGGCGAGGACAGGGGCGCTCTGCACGGAATTCCGATTGGCATCAAGGACATCATCTATACGAAGGGCGTGCTCACATCGGGCGGATCGAAGGTGCTGGCAGACTTCGTGCCGGATGAGGACTCGACGATTGTGCGCCGTCTGGACGATGTGGGCGCGGTGCTTCTGGGCAAGCTGAACCTGAGCGAGTTCGCAGTCGGAGGCACGATTGACCATCCCTTCGGCACTCCGCGCAATCCGTGGAATACGGACCATACGGCAGGCGGCTCTAGCAGTGGCTCGGGCATTGCGGCAGCCGGCGGTCTGTGCGCGGGAGCGCTGGGATCGGACACGGGCGGCAGCGTGCGCGGACCTGCGGGATTCTGCGGCATCGTGGGGCTGCGTCCGACCTACGGCAGGGTTACACGGCAGGGCGTGCTTGCGATGTGCTGGTCTATGGATACGGTGGGGCCCATGACACGCACCGTGGCCGACTGCGCGCTGATGCTGAACGCCATCGCGGGCAAGGATTCTCTGGATAGCACTTCAAGCGACGCTTCAGTGCCGGACTACACGATGGGACTAGGCAATGGAGTTGAAGGGCTGCGAATCGGACTGCCGAGCGAAATGTTCGGCTATGAAGGGCTGGATGTGGATGTGAGCGAGTCGGTGCTGAGAGCGGTAGCGGCGCTTGGTGAACAGGGTGCGACTTCAGAGGAGATGTCGCTTCCGATGTGCGCGAACAGCGGGGCGGTGTTCATCGGCACTGCCGATGTGGACTGCGCGGCGTACCACGCGGAATGGCTGCGAACAAAGCCCGATGACTATGACTGGAGCACTCGCACGCGGCTGGAAACGGCATCCCTAGCGCCTGCCTGGGCATACCTGCGCGCGCAGAGGGCAAGGGAGCTGATTCGCCGGGAGCTGACGGCGGCGCTGGAAAAGTACGATGTCGTCATCCTGCCGACCGGGCCCGTCGCCGCGCCGACGATTGAGGCATCGACGGGGAAGCCGGGAGGCTACTATCAGGGCAAGCTCGACCTTGGACGGCGGCGTTACACAAGCCCGGCCGCGCTGGCGGGTCTGCCCGCGTTGTCCGTGCCATGCGGCTTTTCAGATGCGGGTCTGCCTATCGGGATGCAGATAATCGGCAGGGCGTTCGACGAGGCAACGCTGTTCCGCGTGGGGCAGGCTTATGAGTCAGCGACCGAGTGGCATGCGCGGCATCCGGCAGTGTGAGGGGTGATAAGATTATCATTGGCAAACGTCCGTAGCGTTTCCTTCTAGGTGACGAAGTCCCTTCCCCCTTGATGGGGGAAGGTTAGAGCCTGCCCTCGCGGAAGCGGGGGATGGGGGTGAAATTGCTATTCATCCACCTGAATGGAAACGCTATCCTCCGACGCCTGATACCTGACCTCTAATGTATAAACATCGCGTCTCCGAAGCTGTAGAAGCGATATCGCCGTTCTACCGCCTCCGCATAAGCGCGCATGATGAGGTCGCGGTCTGCCAGCGCGCTGACCAGCATAAGCAGCGTGGAGCGCGGCAGGTGGAAGTTCGTTATCAGCGCGTCAACGACCTTGAAGCGGTAACCCGGCGTGATAAAGATATCCGCCCAGCCTGAACCGGCATGCGGCAGCCCGTCCTCAGACAGCGATGCCGCGTTCTCCAGCAGGCGCACCGCGGTCGTGCCCACTGAGATGACACGCCGCCCCTCAGCCTTGGCGCAGCGAATGGTGTTTGCCGCTTCCGGCGAAAGCTCCCAGTACTCGGCGTGCATGGTATGTTCTGTCGGGTCGCCGTCCTTCACTGGACGAAAAGTTCCCCAGCCCACATGCAGCGTAACGAACACCGTCTGCACGCCCATCGCGCGCACCCGCTCCAGCAAATCGTCGGTGAAGTGCAGCCCAGCCGTCGGCGCGGCGGCGCTGCCCTCCTCACGCGCATACACCGTCTGGTAGCGTTCCGAGTCCGCCAGCGTCTCGGTGATGTACGGCGGCAGAGGCACCTCGCCCACATCATGCAGACGTTCCTCGCCATCAAGTCGGACGATGCGCTCGCCCTCAGGCTCTATTTCAAGAACTTCGCCACGTATCGAACCTCCCTCGCCCGTTACCACGAACGCGGAACCTGGCCGCAGCAGCCGTCCGGGCCTCCCGATGGCGCGCCACAGCCCCGGAGACAGCCGCGACAGCAGCAGAAGTTCGATAGCGCCGCCCATACTGGGCGCCTCGCCTAGTGGTGATGGTGTAGTTCGTCTGCCACGAAGTCTGGCGGGCATTACGCGGCTGTCGTTGAACACCATCAGGTCGCCGGGGCGCAGCATCTTCGGCAGCTCATAGAATCGGTGATGCCCTATGCTGCCATCCGTGCGGCACAGCGACATCAGGCGAGAGTGGTCGCGCGGCTCCACCGGAGTCTGGGCAATCAGCGACTCCGGCAGTTCATAATCGAAATCCGAAGTTTTCATATTAGGCATTAAAAGTCCCTTCCCTCTTGATGGGGGAAGGTTAGAGCCTGCCCTCGCGGAAGCGGGGGATGGGGGTGAAATCGCTTCACTAACCGTGAATCGACCAGCGCGCAGCATTCAAAGTGTTCTGCAAGAGCATTGCGATTGTCATGGGACCAACCCCGCCCGGCACCGGCGTAATCGCTGCCGCCTTCTCCGACACCGCATCGAAGTCAACATCGCCGACCAGACGATAGCCGCGCCTTCGTTCCGGCGCATCAACCCGATTCACGCCCACATCTATGACCACCACGCCCTCGCTTACCATATCTGCCGTAATCATCTGCGGGCTGCCAACGGCCGCGATGAGGATGTCCGCCTGCCGCGTCATCTCCGCGAGGTCGCGGGTGCGTGTGTGGCAGACCGACACTGTGGCGTTCGCGCCGTCCCTGCGCTGCATCAGCAGATTCATTATCGGCTTGCCCACTATATTGCTGCGTCCGCA
The DNA here is from genome assembly GCA_034421195.1 of Dehalococcoidia bacterium. Classification (GTDB taxonomy): domain Bacteria; phylum Chloroflexota; class Dehalococcoidia; order Lucifugimonadales; family JADFKI01; genus Bin90. The sequence continues at coordinate 30,746 of DAOUKP010000018.1, read as the reverse complement.
CACGACCACATGCTTGCCCGATGGGTCGTTTCGCGTCCGCAGGAGCATCTGCTGGATGCCGGACGGAGTGGCGGGTATGAAGCGAGGCCTGCCCGCCATCAGAAGCCCCATATTGAACGGATGCAGCCCGTCAACATCCTTGTCAGGGTTGATGGACTCTATCACGGCGTCCTCGCTGATATGGTCGGGCAGAGGAAGCTGCACTAGGATGCCGTGATAGCGCGCGTCCTCGTTAAGACGCTGCACGACAGCGAGTGCCTCATCCTGCGGCGTATCGGCGGGCAGTCTGATAGTCTCCGAGACCATCCCCGCCTCGACTGCGGCGCGCTCCTTCATCCGCACATACACGGCAGACGCCGGGTCGTCCCCGATAAGAACCACTGCAAGCCCGGGCGCGATGCCGTGCTTGGCGCGCATCTCAGCCACGCCTTCCCCGACTTCGCCGCGCACTTCCGCCGCTATCGCCGTGCCGTCAATCAGCGTTGCGCTCATATCTATCCCCTTCATCCTGTGCATCCATGTCAGTTTCCATACTTTCAATTGACCGTTACCCAAATTATAATCAACTTATATCGTCCATGCGAATATCATTCTAAATAGTAAGAAAATTGTATAAGTTCCTTCCCCCTCGACGGGGGAAGGCTAGGATGGGGGTGAAAACACTTGCTCACCTCACTGAATTGCACTTATGCAAGATTCTAAAACAGTTGCCGTGACCGACATGTCCCTTTTTACTCTGCTTCAATCGAAAAAATTCGTCATCACGACCGAGCTTAACCCGCCTAAGGGCACGGAACTTGCTCCGCTTCTTGAGCGTGCGGAGTCGTTGCGTGGCGTAGTGGACGCATTCAACCTGACAGACTCGCACACGGCGCGCATGAGCATGTCGCCCATCGCCGCCGCGCATCTGCTGGTTGATAGAGGCTTTGAGCCGATATTGCAAATCACCTGCCGAGACCGCAACCGCATCGCATTGCAGGCGGATGTGCTGGCGGCAGCGGCGCTGGGCATCCGCAACATCGTAACAATGACCGGCGACCACCCTGGCGGCGGCGACCATCCCGACGCCAAGCCGGTATTCGACATCGACTCCACCGCACTGCTGCAATCGCTGACCGGATTGCAGGCAGGCAGCGACATGTCGGGCGCAGAACTGCGCGGCGCTCCGGAACTGCTTGTGGGCGCGGTCGTGAACCCGGGCGCGGACGACCTCGACCGCGAAATCGGGCGCATGGAAGAGAAGATAGAGGCGGGCGCGGCATTCTTCCAGACGCAGGCAGTCTATGACCCCGGTGATTTTGAGCGATTCATGCGGCGCGTGGAAGGCTACGGCGTGCCGATACTCGCGGGCTGCATCATGCTGAAGTCCGGCAACATGGCGCGCAACTTCAACGCCAATGTGCCGGGCATAACCGTGCCCGACGGCATCATCAGCCGAATGGACTCTGCCGCCTCATCCGCGAATACGCGCCGTCGAGCCAGCGCCGAAATCACCGCCGAAATCATCCGCGACATCCGCCCCATGTGCCAGGGCGCGCACATAATGGCAATCGGCTGGGAATCTTTAATCCCTTCCGTCATAGAAAACTCACATCAATAGAAAACATGGCGGGACAAACCAGACAAGAACCTGACATCTGACCACTGACACCTAACTATGCTAATAACCGGCGTTGACATAATTGAAATCGAGCGCGTGAAGCGTGTGTACGCGCAGTACGGCGAGCGATTTCTGCGCCGCATATACACGGAGGGTGAGGTGGCGTACTGCCGGGGACGCGCCCCGCAGCTCGCCAGCCGGTTCGCCGCGAAGGAAGCGGTGATGAAACTGCTAGGCACAGGCGTGCGCGGAGTGCGCTGGCGGGACATCGAAGTGGTGCGCGGCAGAGGCCAAGCGCCGCACATACGGCTCAGCGGCACTGCGACCGCGCGCGCCGAGCGCATCGGGCTGACCGACATCGCGCTGTCCCTGTCGCACTCCCGCGAGTTCGCGGTAGCATCCGTAGTCGGCGAGAGCAAGCGCGGAAACCTTGTCCCTCGCAGATGAATTCTGTCCCTTCCCCCTCTGGGGGAAGGTTAGGATGGGGGTGACTGGACAAAAGCTCCTCTCCATCCATCCCGTTAGCCCCCGTTCCTGAAATACTGACCAACTGACAGACTTGGAGGACTAAACATGAAAATCGGTCTATTCGTCGGCGCATCCGCCACCGACAAAATCAGGCTGGACGAGATAATCGCGCAGGGCATTCAAGCCGAATCTGACGGCTTCGACAGCTTCTGGCTGCCGCACATCTCAGCGCGGGGTCCTGATGCGCTGACTGCCCTCGCCCTTGTCGGCGCGCAGACTGAGCGCATCGCGCTTGGTACCGGCGTCGTCCCCACATACCCCCGCCATCCGGCGATGCTCGCGCAGCAGGCAATCACCACGCAGATCGCCGCAGGTGGACGCCTGACGCTGGGCATTGGCCCCTCCCACAAGCCCGGCATCGAGAACGTCTTTGGGCTGTCCTATGACCGACCCGCGAAGCATGTCGAGGAGTACCTTGCGGTGCTGCGCCCGCTCATAGACGAGGGCAAGGTTGACTTCGATGGAGACTTCTACAACGTGCATGCCACGCTGGACGTGCCTGACGGACTGCCCGTATCCGTGATGATTTCCGCGCTCGCGCCCCGTATGTTGCGGCTGGGTGGCGCAGTCGCCGACGGCACTATCACATGGATGGCCGGCGTCAGGGCAATAGAATCCCATGTTGCGCCGCGCATCAATGCCGCCGCGTCTGAGGCGGGCAGACCGGAGCCGCGCGTGTCCGTCGGGCTGCCCGTTGCCGTCACGGACGACGAGTCGGCTGGAAGGGCGCAGGCCGCGGAGCTATTCGAGCGGTACGGCACTCTCGTCAACTACCGCCGCATACTCGATGTCGAAGAGGTGGAGGGACCCTCAGAGGTCGTTGTCGTCGGGAACGAAACGCAGGTCGAGCGGCAGATTCGGGCTTTCGCGGACGCGGGCGCAACCGAGTTCATCGCCAATATATTCCCGGTAGGCGATGATGCCCAGGCGTCCGTCGCACGCACGCGGGCGCTGCTGAAATCACTGGTAGAGTAGATGAAAATCGTAACCGCCGACCAGATGCGCCGCATCGAAGACCGTTCCGAGGAAATGGGCGTGTCGAAGGACGCGCTCATGGAGCGGGCAGGGCTTGAGTCCGCGCTCTACATCAGGCGAATGCACACGCCGATTTACGGTGTGCCGGTTGTGGTCTTGGTCGGCCCCGGCAACAACGGCGGCGACGGCATTGTGATAGCGCGTCATCTGCACAACTGGGGAGCGCGCGTATCTGTGTACATCTGCCGTGACAGGCGCGCGCCCGACCCCAAGCTCGACATCGTGAACGACCTTGGTATCCCCGTTATCGCCGCATCCGACGACGCGGGGTTGGCGAAGTTGCGAGAACTGCTCGCCACCGCGCATGTGGTGGTGGACTCCGTGCTTGGCATTGGGCGCATCCGCCCGCTCCAAGGCACGGTGCGCGACATCCTGCTGCTCCTCGCCGAGACAAAGACAGCGCGTCCCGACCTGGCGACCGTCGCCATAGATGTGCCGAGCGGCATGGACGCCGACAGTGGCGCCGCCGACCCTGCCTGCCCAGCCACGGACATCACGCTGTCGATGGGCTATCCGAAAGTCGGGCATTACGCCTACGATGCCGCGGCGCGGATAGGCAATCTGGATATGGTGAGCATCGGGCTGCCCAGTGGCGTGGACGACGATGTGCATCTATCGCTTATGACCGAAAGCAATATGCGGCACAAGCTGTCGGTGCGCCCGTCTGACGCCCACAAGGGCAGCTTCGGCAGGACGATGGTAGTCGCCGGTTCGCTGAACTACATCGGCGCGGCATACCTCGCCGGCAGCGCGGCTACGCGAGTTGGCAGCGGCTTGGTTACGATTGCGCTGCCCGTATCCATACAGATGGCGGTTGCGTCTAAGGCGATAGAGCCAACATACCTGCCGCTTGCTGAGTCGTCACCGGGCGTGGTGATGCCGTTGGCTGCCGGTGATGTACTGGAGGCGCTGCATGACTACAACGCACTGCTCTTAGGATGTGGCATGGGGCAGGCTGCCGACATGCAGAACTTCATCGAATCTGTGCTGTATTCAGGAAGTTCATCTTCGGAAAGCAAATTGCCGCCTACGGTCGTTGATGCGGATGGTTTGAACACGCTGGCAAGAACTACCCGTTGGTGGGAACGCTTTGAGGACACGGCAATACTGACTCCGCACCCGGGCGAGATGGCGCGGCTCACAGGCATGAGCACAGGGCAGGTGCAGGCTGACCGCATCGGCATTGCCATAGAATCCGCGGCGCGCTGGAATAAAATCGTCGTACTGAAGGGCGCGCACACGGTTGTCGCCTATCCTGACGGGCGCGCGATGCTGTCGCCGTTCGCCAACCCTGGACTTGCGACGGCAGGAACCGGCGACGTGCTGGCAGGCTGCATCGCCGGCCTGCTGTCTCAGGGTGTATCTTCGGAGGATTCGGCAGCCTTGGGAGTCTATCTGCACGGAATGACGGGTGAAACAGTGTGCGACAGGCTCGGCGACACTGGAATGGTCGCGAGCGACCTGCTTCCCGAATTGCCCCTGACGATCCGTGCGCTGCGCGAGGCGACGAAAAAACACACCCCGTTCGTCCTGAGCCTGTCGAAGGACGGCATGGCTGGGCGCACTCATCTGAAAGGGAACGGCAGATAGTGGCGCAGCTGCGAGGCGAAGAGCGGGCGCGCTATGTCAGCCGCATGTTCGGGCGCATATCCCGCCGGTACGACCTGCTGAACACCGTGATGACAGGCGGCATGCACTACGCATGGCGGCGCATGGCAGCATACGAGGCGGTCGGCAGCGGTCTGGACGGCGCTGCGCTCGACGTGGCATGCGGCACCGGCGACTTCGCCTTCGACCTCGCCCGCAAGCCCAACGTCGAGCAGGTAATGGCGCTGGACTTCGTGCCTCAGATGCTCGCTATCGCCGGAGGCAAGGCGGGACGGCAGGGTCTGGACGTAAGCGCCGCCTTCACAGTGGGAGATGCCCACGCGCTGCCATTCGCGGACGATACCTTTATCTGCGCCACCGTTGGTTTCGGCGTCCGCAACTTCATCGACGTGCCGCGCGCGTTGAGCGAAATGGCACGAGTGGTGCAACCGGGCGGGCGCGTGGTAGTGCTCGAAATCGTGCGAATGGAGGGCAGGGGACTGCACAAGCGAGTGCTGCCGTGGTGCTTTCAGAAAGTCGCGCCGATACTTGGCGCGATACTTGCGGGCGACGGCGAAGCATACTCATACTTGCCCCGGTCCGTGGACGAGTTCCTCAGCGCGCGGCAACTTGCGGCAGCGATGGAAGGCGCAGGCCTGCGAAATGTGCGGCGGCGCAGCCTGGCCCTTGGCATGGTGGCGATTGTCGTAGGGGATGTGAGTTGAATGGGCTTGTTACGCAAGAAGACCCCGAATTTTCGGGGTCTTCCGCAACCAATCTATGCCATGCAAAAGCCTATCTGAGAAGAACGTACATTTAGACAGGGAACTTGTCAAGTAAGACTTGCGTTTAATTCGAAGACCACCCTAATGAATCTCTAGTCTTCGTGTATTTCGTAAGCTTTTAGCATTTCACTTAGCTTATTCTCGTGGTCCTTTTGCATATCAGGAGGTCTCATTTTCCAAAACTTTAATTCACCTTTCATTATCGTTCCAGAAGGCCTATGAAACATAGGGAACTTCCAATTCGTCAGATCTGCTTGTTCGTACTCGATATGTCCGCATATCAAAGGCAAAGAAGCGTCTCCTACCATATCGCAAGTTGCACACTTTATCAGGAATTCTCCTTCGCCAGTGTTCATCACATGACGAAACGCTTTATAAGTTTCAAGCAGGTACTCTATGTCTTCTCGCGTCAGGTGATACACGCGGTTATTTCGTAGATCTTGTACAATCAAACTGCCATCAGGTTTCAAGTCCCTCTTGCCATGCGCTAACAGATTCCTAATATCTCGCAACAGACCCAACTCACGCTTTGTGCGAACGGTTACCCTTTTTCCTGACACCTCTATGTGCATAGGAAATTGTTTCGTATCTTTCATCGCTACAAAATGAGATAGTTCCAGGTCCAACAGTCCCAGGATTTGCTGCGTCTGCTCAGCGAAAGGAATCAACCTAGGATAGTTATCCCAATTGCCAGTTTCCTTCATATCTCCCTCCTAACTCTATTGAATTGTGAGAATAACAGCGCAGGAACTGGCGCGACTGAATGAGCTGGACAACTCCACTGACTCGATTTGATTAGGGCAATTATTTTCGTAATACTCAAGAACACCCACTGACGGCGGAATCGTTCGTTGAAGCACTATTGAATAAACTGTGGGTCAGAGCGACGGCCTCTCCACCAGCGTCACGCTTGTAACATTCGTCTCATTTTCGTGGATGTACTCCACCTGTACCTCCTGCCCGATCTCGAATTTCCACAGCAAGGTCAGAAACTCCGCCATGTCCGGCGTAGGGATGTCGTTGAGCTTGGTGATGACATCGCCCACCCGAATACCGCCCTCGTATGCGGGTCCATCCAGCGTCATGCGCGTAACGATGATGCCCTCGTCCACGTTCAGCCCGAGCTGGTTTGCGCGCGCTGGCGTTACGTCCGCGCCCGTCAATCCGATGAGAGGTCTTACCACGCGCCCGTGCTCGATGAGGCTGTTGATGATAGGTTGTGCCGCGGTCGAGCTGATTGCGAACCCAATGCCCTGGGCGCGGCGAATTATCGCGGTATTTATGCCTATGACCTCGCCATTAAGGTTGATAAGTGGACCGCCGCTGTTGCCGTCGTTGATGGCGGCGTCCGTCTGTATGAGATCATACAGGTCGCCGCGCTCCGTGCTGAGAGTGCGCCCCCGTGCGCTGACGATGCCTAGCGTTACGGTTGGCCCCCCCTTCAGCGCAAGCGCGTTCCCCAGCGCAACCACCCAGTCCCCCACATGAATGTCGTCCGAATCCCCCATCCTGATGGTCGTCAGGTTCTCTTCCTCGATTTTCAGCACCGCAAGGTCGGTTATGATGTCGTATCCAACTATCTCGGCATCGTAAGTATTGCCGCTCGGCAGGTTGACTTTGATGTCATTTGCCCCTTGAATCACATGGAAATTGGTTACGATGTAGCCGTCTGAACGAATGACTACGCCGGTGCCCGCGCCCTCGTCCGCAAAGTCAAAAAACATGCCCCGGCTGATAGATTCGACCGATATAGACGCGACCGCCGGTTCAATTTCGTGGACGAGCGTGGATATTGAAGGAAGGGAAGTAAGTGACGCCGCAGGAGCGGTGTGTCCGGCGCCGGAATCGCCGTCTGTGGTGAAGGACTGCGCTATGTAGGGATTGCTCGGTATTCCTTTCACGAGAAAAGGCGCAGTCTCTTCCGACTCTGGAACCTGCGTGGCATTCTCCACCGCCTCGCCCGTAAATGTCGAGAGCTGCGGCGCAGTCTCAGTCTCCGCATCCTGCGAACATGCGGCTGTTAGCGCAGTCAGCATTAACGCCAATACAATTATGAGTGCGTTGCGTACAGTCTTCATACATCCATAATAGCCAAGCCTGAAATAGCGGTCAAATGACGATTTGGTGGACGCGATTTCACAAATCCCTTCCCCCTCGACGGGGGAAGGCTAGAGCCTGTCCTGAGCTTGCCGAAGGAAGGAATGGGGGTGAAGGGCATTTGAGCGCCGAAAATCGCTCTATTTCGTTATTTCTATCCCCGCCGGAATAACGAATAGCATTTGTGAAATCATCTTTATGACATCTAGAGGTGGGCATAATTGCCGTTCCTTGTGTCCCTGCCCCCTCTGGGGGAAGGCTAGGAAGGGGGATATGGCGAATTATGCCCAGCCCTTATGACGTCATACCAGTATTGACACTACTATGGGGCGATGATAGATTTCCCATAGTTACCGATGCACCTTAAAACGACTTGAATATCTGACGCGCAGGTTTGATGGGAAGGGGGTGAAAGTCCCCCACGGACGCGCCACTGTGAGCGGTTAGCGTTGCGGCATTTGCCACTGGTTCGATAGATTGGAAAAACCGGGAAGGCGCCGCAGTCGTGATGAGCCGCGAGTCAGGATACCTGACCTGCGTGTTGGAAGGCGGCTTCTCGCCGGTAGGAGCGCTTCCACGCCTATATTTGCCCAGTGCGAATACTGGCTTGCTACGCTCCGACCTTGATTATGTCGGAGCGTTTTGCGTAATTCAGCCTTCAGCGACCAGTCATCAACTTTGACTTTTCTCCATTGGAACTGACAACTGAAAACTCGCAACTCAAAACTGAAAACTCCAAAATGATTGTATTTCTCACAACTTCTGACACGGACATTTTAACGCTTGAGCGCGCAAAGGCAGGACTGCCGGACGGCTTGACGGCAACACTGGCGGTGAACCCATTCGCCCTGATGCAGGACGAAGGCGCATTCGACCGATTTCTTGCCGATACGCTGCCGAATGCGAGCCTTGTGCTGGCGCGACTGCTTGGCGGCGACAAGGCGATGGGCGAGCACTTCGCCACCCTTGAGTCAGAGTGCCGCCGGTTGAATATCCCGCTAGTCGCCTGCTCCGGCGAGCCTGTGCGCGATGCGGTGTTCGAGCGCCGCTCGACCACGCCGCCGGTCGTGGCGCAGACCGCCTTCGAGTACCTGAATCACGGCGGAGTCGCCAACCTCGTCAGCCTGCTCCAATTCCTGAGCGACGAGGCGCTGGGCAGCGAGCATGGCTACGAACCGCCAGTGCCGCTTCCGCAGGACGGCGTATATCGCGCGGGAACATTGGACGCCGTGCCACTCCACGAGTACCGCAGTCTCCATTGCGATGCCGACAAGCCGACAGCCGCATTGCTCTTCTACCGCGCCCACTGGGTGAGCCAGAACCTAGAATTCGTGGACGCGATGGTGGATGCTCTGGAGCGGCAAGGATGCAACGCGCTCCCTGTCTTCTGCTCCAGCCTGCGCGAGGACGACGGCGCGGTCTTCCGCAAATACCTCATGGACGACGAAGGCAAGGCATCCGTGGATGTTGTGGTATGCACGCAAAGCTTTGCCATGAGCCACCATCCTGGCTTGCAATCCAGCGACAATGCCGATGCCAACTGGGACATTCGTGTTCTTGAGCAGCTTGATGTGCCAATCCTGCAAGCAATCGTCTCCACCGAGCCGCAGGCAATGTGGAGCGAGCGCGACATCGGCCTCAGCCCGCTCGACATCGCCATGAACGTCGCCCTGCCGGAACTGGACGGTCGCATCATCACGGTGCCCGTATCGTTCAAGGAGTCCGCATCGCAAAACGGCGCTGCGGCAGGCGGCGAGTTGCGGCGTTACGTGCCGAACATTGAGCAGACCGAAGCGGTAGCGTCTCTCGCGGCTCGGTACGCGCGGATGGCGCACACGCCCGCATCCGAGCGCAAAATTGCCATTGTCCTCAGTAATTACCCCACCAAGGCATCGCGGCTCGGCAACGCTGTCGGGCTGGACACCCCTGCATCCGCAATCAATCTTCTGAATGCCATGAAGGAGGCCGGTTACACGGTCGAAGACATACCGGAGGACGGCGATGATCTGATGCGCCGTCTCATCGAGCGTTGCACCTATGACGCCGACTTCCTGACTCCTGAGCAGATGCGAAATGCTGAGGGGCGCGTGTCTGCCGACGAGTACGCCGCTCACTTCAACGGCATTCCGCAGGATGTACAGGACTCGATGCGCGCCGACTGGGGCGAGCCGCCGGGCGAGGTGTACACCGACGATGGTCACCTCTTCATGGCGGGCTTGCGGCTGGGCAATGTGTTCGTTGGCATACAGCCGCCGCGCGGCTTCGGCGAGAATCCCATCGCCATCTACCACAGCCCTGAACTTATGCCCACGCACCACTACCTTGCGTTTTATCGCTGGCTGCGAGACGGCTTTGGCGCGGACGCAGTGGTGCATCTCGGCAAGCACGGCACACTCGAATGGACGCCGGGCAAAGGTGTCGGGCTGTCGCGTTCGTGCATACCCGAGGTCTGCCTGCCGGACATGCCGCACTTTTACCCGTTCATCATCAACAACCCGGGCGAAGGCACGCAGGCGAAGCGGCGCAGCCACGCCGTCATCATCGACCACCTAGTTCCCGCGATGACCACCGCCGACACCTATGGCGACATCACCCGCTGCGAGCAGCTCATGGACGAGTACGCCCGCGCCCAGGGAATGGACCCGCAGAAGCTCCCGATGCTTCGTCAGCAGATATGGGAGGTCGTGCAGAAGGCGCGCCTGAATGAAGACCTGAACGTACACGAGATACCGGACGATTTCGACGACTTCATCCTGCACATAGACGGCTACATCTGTGAGCTGAAGGACGCGCAGATTCGAGACGGCCTTCACACGCTCGGCGAAGCGCCCGAATCCGAAATGCTCATCGGCTTGCTTCTCGCGCTCACTCGCCTGAACAACGGCGACATTCCCGGCTTGCGACAGGCGATAGGCGACGCACTCAGCATCGACTACGCCGCCATGATGCGCGACAGGAGCGCGGCGGTGGACGCTGATACGCTGTCCGCCATATCCCCGTTCGTCCTGAGCGCAGTCGAAGGAAATCTGTCGAAGGACACTTCCTCACCCGCCAATCCCCAATCCGTCATTCCCGCGCAGGCGGGAATCCAGCTCCCTGAACACAGCGAACTCATTCGCAGCGCAGGCGATGTCGTGGAACGCCTTGAGGCAATCGCTCACAATCTCTACGAGCGTCTATACGAAACAAACTTCGACAGCGCGAGCGTCGAGCGCATAGCCACCGATATGCTGGTTGAAACAGGCGATGTGCCTCGTGTACTCCGCTATGTATGCGACAGCATCTACCCCGCGCTCACGCAGACCACCGACGAGATTGACGCCCTGCTGCGCGGCTTCGACGGGCGCTTCATATCACCAGGTCCGGCTGGTGCGCCCACTCGCGGAATGGCGGGTGTCCTGCCCACGGGCCGCAACTTCTATTCGATGGACCCGCGCAGCCTCCCGTCCGAAACATCGTGGCAGATTGGCAAGGAACTCGCTGACTCCCTCGTGGAACGCTATCTGACCGACGAGGGTGAATACCCCGAATCGGTCGGCATCAGCGTCTGGGGCACCTCCGCCATGCGAACCCACGGCGATGACATTTCGCAGATACTCGCGCTCATCGGCGTGCGCCCGATGTGGCAGGAGGAAAGCAGGCGCGTAAGCGGCCTTGAAGTCATCCCCCTTGAAGAACTGGGACGCCCGCGCATTGACGTAACCGTGCGTATCAGCGGCTTCTTCCGCGACGCCTTCCAGAACCTCATCGTGATGATGGACGACGCCTTCCACAGAGTCGCCTCGCTGGACGAACCTGAAGGACAGAACTTCGTGATGAAGCACTACGCCGCCGAAGTCGCCGAAAAGAAGGCTGGCGGCGTCAGCACGGCAGAAGCGGAAGCCGAGTCTCTATACAGAATCTTCGGCAGCAAGCCCGGCAGCTACGGCGCGGGCATCCTGCAAGCGATAGACGACGGAAGCTGGCAGTCGGACGAAGACATAGCGAACGTCTATACGGCGTGGGGGTCTTACGCTTATGGCAGGCGACAGCACGGCGTAAGCGCGGTGCGCGAGTTCCGCCGCCGGTTCGCCGCTATAGATGTCGCCACCAAGAACCAGGACAACCGCGAACACGACATCTTCGACTCCGACGACTACATGCAGTTTCACGGCGGCATGATAGCCACCGTGCGCGCCCTCGCAGGCGATAACCCGCGTCAGTTCTTCGGCGATTCGTCCGACCCGTCGCTGCTGCGGACGCGCGACCTGAAGGAAGAGGCGCGGCGCGTCTTCCGCTCCCGTGTGGTCAACCCCAAGTGGATGGATGGAATGAAGCGGCACGGCTACAAGGGCGCATTCGAGCTTGCCGCCACCGTCGATTATATCTTCGGCTACGATGCCACCGCGCAGATTATAGACGACTGGATGTATCAGGAAGTAACCGAGCGATACGCCCTGGACGCCGATATGCAGCAATTCTTCGAGCAGAGCAACCCATGGGCGCTGCGGTCCATAGCCGAGCGTCTCATGGAAGCTGCCGACCGCGGCATGTGGGAGGACGCCCCCGAAGAGACCCTCAACGAACTGCGCCGCGTCTATCTCCGAACCGAGGCGCTGCTCGAAGAGCGGCAGGAAGCCTCTTAGATGGCAAAAGTTCCTTTCCCCCTTGATGGGGGAAGGTTAGGATGGGGGTGAAATGAATTATGCCCGCCATCGAAGGAATAGGTATAAAAAATGCCTTACACTGACAACAACGGAGTTCGCATACACTACCACGTCGAGGGCGAAGGGACGCCCCTTGTGCTTCAGCACGGCCTCACCAGCAGCATCCTGCGCTGGTACGAGTTCGGCTTCGTCGATGCGCTGAAGAGCGACTACCGACTTCTGCTAATCGACGCGCGCGGTCATGGCGACAGCGACAAGCCCCACGACGCCGAAGCCTACGACCAGAAGCTGATGGCTTCCGATGTCATTGCCGTTCTGGACGCCGAAAACATCGCCAGCGCGCACTACATGGGCTACTCCATGGGCGGCAGCATCGGCTTCGCCATCGCCGAGTCTTTCTCTGACCGCTTCCACTCTCTCACCATCGGAGGCATGCACCCATATCCGCTGGACGCCGTCGGACTGGAGGACAGGATTCGGCGTATAAGAACTGGCGGGATGGAGGGATACGTCGTTGATTTGGAAAGCGATGGTGATGTTTTGTCGGCGGAGCGAAGAGCGCAGCTGCTCGCAAACGACCCCGAAGCTATCGTGGGCGCCTCGCTTGGGCTGATAAACCGCCCTGACCTGTCGCCTGTCCTGCCAACAATGACCATGCCCTGCCTCGTGTACGCCGGAGACGCCGACGGCCTGCACGTCGGCGCCGAAGAGTGCGTAAAGCATATGCCCAACGTAACATGGGCATCGCTGCCTGACTTGGACCACACCCTGGCAATGGAACGCAGCGATCTCGTGCTGCCCCATGTGAAGAAGTTCTTGAAGAACGCCGGTTAAGGGAACTAACATCGATGGACAGGATATTTTGATGTCATTCCTAACGACCGTCCCTTCTGTCATTCCGAACGCAGCGCAGCGGAGTGAGGAATCTAAAAATCTATGAGCGCTATACCCGATAAGCAATACTATGTGTACATCATGACCAATGGGAAAAGGACGCTTTATGTCGGCGTGACTAACGACATTGTGCGCCGAGTGTTTGAACACAAGCACAAATTGGTAGAGGGCTTCACAAAGAAATACAATCTGACATATCTTGCCTATTACGACGAAACTACGGATATTATGTCGGCGATTGAGCGTGAGAAGCAAATCAAGGCCTGGCGCAGAAGCAAGAAAGTAGAGCTAATCGAATCTGTCAACCCGAAATGGAAGGATTTGGCGCTGGATTGGTACGATTAGGTTGTGTGGGCATTTTGTCAATTGCTTTTGATTTCCTTCGTCATTTCTCTTTTTCTCATGTCATTTCGAGCGAAGCGAGAAATCTAAAATCAAAAACAAGCTCGCGTGCAACAACTTTAGATTCCTCACTCTGTTCGGAATGACAGGATAGGGCATCTCGGGGAGTGACCGCAACAAACTATCTTTTCAATAGAATCAATGCGATGGTTGAACGAATACACACCACCTAAAAAGAGAAAATGACCCAACTCAACACCACCCAAGACGCCATCTTCCCCTTCTCCGCCATCGTCGGGCAGGAGCGAATGAAGCTCGCCCTCATCCTGAACGCCATCAACCCGGCGATCGGCGGTGTCCTCATTCGCGGTGAGAAAGGCACGGCGAAATCCACAGCCGCGCGCTCCCTCGCCGCCCTGCTGCCGGAGATTTCAGTAGTTACCGGCTGCCCATACAGCTGCGAGTCGGATGCGCCCTTCACCGGCTGCGACTTCTGCGCGAGCGAACAAAGGCGCACCATCGAGCGGCAAGTCCGCCTCGTAGAACTGCCTGTAAGCGCGACCGAAGAGGCGGTAGTCGGCACGCTGGACATTGAAGCCGCAATCCGCGAGGGTAACCGTCGTTTTGAGCCTGGCCTTCTTGCATCGGCGCATCGCGGCATCCTATACATCGACGAGGTCAACCTGCTGAACGACCATGTGGTGGACGTGCTTCTTGACTCCGCCGCGATGGGACGCAACTTCGTCGAGCGCGAGGGCATATCCTTCTCCCATCCGGCGCAGTTCCTTCTCATAGGCACGATGAACCCGGAGGAAGGCGACCTGCGCCCGCAGTTCATCGACCGCTTCGGACTGGCAGTGGAAATTGACCACATCAGGGACGCGGAACGCCGCGCAGATGTCGTCCGCAGGCGCATCGCTTACGAAAGCGACCCCGGCGCGTTCCAAGAACGCTGGACAGACACCGAGTCGCTTGAGCGCCGGCGCATAGCCGACGCCAAGGCGCTGCTGCCATCAGTAACCGTCGAGGACGGCATCCTGACATTCATCGCTCGTCTGTGCGCCGAGCACGAAGTTGACGGGCTGCGCGCCGACATCGTGATATACAAGGCGGCGCAAACCCTTGCCGCCTACGAGGGCAGGACGAGCGTCATTCCTGACGATGTGCTGACGGTTGCGGAGATGGCTCTGCTCCACCGCATGCGCCGCCAGCCCTTCGACGACCCTGAAATGAACAGAGACAAGCTCCAAGAGATGGCGCAAGACATCCTGAACTCCACTCCGCCCGATACGCCGCAGCCTGATATGGGCGATGCCACGCCGCCGGAAATGCCGCCGGATGATGAGCAGCAGCAAGACGGCGCGGACGAGGATGTGTTCGGCATTGGCGAGTCATTTCAGGTCAAACCGCTCAACCTTGATGCGCTTGATAGGCAGGCGCGCGCAAGCCACGGCAGGCGCACCGTCAGCCGCGTGCGAGATCACCGCGGCCGCTATGTGGGCGCAACACTGCCGGACGGCAAGGTTACCGACCTCGCAGTGGACGCCACCGTGCGCGCGGCATCGCCGTTTCAGCTTCGTCGAGGCGCGTACACGGACGGCAATCTCGCGCTTAACGTAGAACCCTGGGACCTGCGTCAGAAAGTGCGCGAATCCCGTGTGGGCAACCTGGTTGTCTTTCTGGTAGATTCCAGCGGCTCGATGGGAGCGCGGCAGCGAATGGTGGCTGCAAAGGGCGCGGTCATTTCGCTTCTGATGGACGCGTACCAGAGGCGCGATCGCGTGGCGATGATTGCGTTCCGTGGCACTCAGTCAGAGGTAGTGCTGCCCCCGACAGGCAGTCCTAAGCTGGCGCAGCAGCGTCTCGACAACCTGCCGACAGGCGGTAGGACCCCTCTCGCGCAGGCGCTCGCGGACGCCCGGAAACTCATCATGCAGCAACGTCAGCGCAGCCCGGACACACCGCCTCTGCTCACTATCGTCTCCGACTGCCGCGCGAATGTAGGTATGTCAGGCAGCAACGACCCCTACGCGGACGCGCTGCGAATGTGCGAGGAAATACGGCAGGACAAGGTGCATTCCATCGTCCTCGACCCTGCGCCGCGCTCCAATCGCTTCGGACTTGTGGAGCGAGTAGCCGATGCGCTCGGAGGCGAGTACATCCCGCTCAACGAACTGCGCGCAGACGCGATTCGCGCAGCCGTCAGACAGGCGCAGAACACTGAATTGTGATAGTATGGCTTCGCCAGTCAGGGTCAAATTTGCGTGGATTCTTACGCAAGGACAAGTGAAGTGATGGTGACTACGACAGAGGAAAGAATTGCCCGTGTAGAGGGCGAACAGACGGGAATGTCCAAGAGGCTGGACGATATGAACAGTCGCATGAGTGATATGAGCAACCGCCTGAATATATTGACAGCAGCCATTATCACGCAGACGATAGCGATTGTTGGGCTGATAGCCGCTGTGCTGCTGGCCGATTAACTCTACGAGGTTGTATGTTCAAAGAGTATGATGTTGTAACTCTGTTGGAGGATGTATCTCAGGGCGGCGAGACAGCGAAGGCTGGTGAAGTCGGGACTATCGTGCATATGTATCCGGGCATTGACGTTTTCACAGTCGAGTTCAATCATGGCGTGGTGTACGAATGTGATCTGTTGAACCTGCGCCGCATTCCCAACATATAACTGACCTACACGGATAAGGTGAAGCACGCGATTCAAATAAGTATGGAGGGCAAAACCATGACGACACTAGCAAGAGAAGGCGGAATCCTGTCGCGCAAGGCGATGGGTCTAGCCCCGTGGATAGGCGGCGCTGCGCTGCTGCTGTACGCGATGGGCTACGTTGACGGCAGCGTTCACGCCGCTGCGTTCGTAGGCGACAAGGGCATGGTCATGAACTATGTCCATGAGTTCTTCCACCATGCGCGGCATGTCGCCCTGATGTGCCACTAGGAAGTTCACAGTTGTCAGTTTTCAGTTTGCGTCAGCTCATTAGTTGAGAGACTGATGACTGCGAACTGAAAACTGATAACTACGGAGGCTTGCTATGCAGCGGACAATAATTCGCGCTGTTCTGGTGGGGATTGTGGCAGGCCTGATTGTGGGCGTGTACCACAACATCTTCACGGTGCCAATCATAGAGCGCGCAATAGTGCTTGAAGAAGAACGCGCGGCCGCCGCATTGCCCGCGGGAGCGCAGGCGGAAGAAGAGCCGCCCCTTGTGTCGCTCGGAGCGCAGCGTGTCGGAATGGCTATCGGCATGGGAATACTTGGCGCGGTGTTCGGCTTGGTCTTTGCCGGCACCTACGGGTTGCTGCGCTGGGCGCTGCCCGACTTCAACTCGATTGCGATGGCGCTCGTCGCCGGGCTTCTCGGGTTTTGGGCGCTGTCGTTCCTCGTCTCTGTGAAGTTCCCCTTCGTTCCTCCGGGAGTGGGGGAGGAAGATACGCTCGTATTCCGCCAGGGCTTTCAGCTCCTCTTCTACATCATGTCCGCTCTCGGCGTCGCCGGGGTGATACTGGCTTTGAATGAGATTAACGGCAGTGTGCAGTCGCAGGCGGTGCGCCATCGTCTGTACGCGCTCGCCGTTCTCGTGTACGGTGCCTTCTTACTGTTCATTTTCTGGCTAGTTCCGGGCAACCCGGACCCGGTTCCGGTCCCCGCCGACCTGTTCCTCCAATTCAATAATGTGTCCCTCATCGGACACCTGCTCACATGGTGCTTGATGGCAACAGGTTTCGCGTACCTACTCAATAGAGACCAACCTCCCACACTAAGCTGACTCCGGAGGCGACTATGACAACTGACTCCGCCGCGGCGCAAGAATCCGAAGAAACTAGGGAACACCAACCGGTCAAGGGCCCCCGCATCAAGAAGGGCTTGGTCGTCATCAACACCGGCAACGGCAAAGGCAAGACGACCGCCGCGCTCGGAGTGCTGTTCCGTGCATGGGGCCGCGACATGCGCGTGGAGATGTTCCAGTTCCTGAAGCACACCGGCTCCCGTTTCGGTGAGAGCCGCGCCGCCGAGAAGATCGGCATCCCCATGACCGCCATGGGCGACGGCTTCACATGGCGCACCAAGAACATGGAGACCACTCAGGACCTTGGCAGGGCGCAGTGGGAGAACTGCAAAAAGGCAATCCTCGCCGGCGAGCACGATGTCATCATCCTTGACGAGTTCACCTATCCGCTGCATTACGGCTGGATTCCCGTCGAAGATGTTATCGAAACTCTGAAGCAGAAGCCGCACATGCTGCACGTCATCATCACCGGCAGGTATGCCCCCGACGAGCTGATAGAGTTCGCCGACCTCGTAACCGAAATGCGCGAAATAAAGCATCCATACAGGGAGCAAGGTATCAAGGCGCAGCCGGGCTTGGAGTTCTAAGGCTCGATTTCAACTGTCAAATTCGTTCGCCCTGAGCCTGTCGAAGGGTATTCCGTCAAAATTAAGGGTTTCAATTTCAGCAGTAAGCGCAGGTTGAGCAATGGTAGAACAGTACGAATACTATGACGAGGACTTCGACAACGCCTTGGTGCGGATGCTCGAAGAAGCGCGCAACAGCGGCGAAGACAGCAGGCGCATCACCGCCAAGGAACTGCATTCGACAGTCGTAACCTCGCGCAAGATGTACATGCGAATGGCTTGCGACGCGATGTGGAAGCTGTGGCGGAAGCAGGGCGCTTATGAGAGCCGCGTAGTCTTCACCCCCGCGAGCAATCAAGGCTCCAAGCTTGAGATTGATTACATCGCGACCGACATCGACTAACAGGATTTGTAGGATGAGATTCTTGCATTAGTCCCTTCTCCCTTCAAGGGGAAGGTTGGAGCCTGCCCCTGCGAAAGCAGGGGATGGTGGTGAACATACATCACCATCTCTGTAAATCGCACTAATGCAAATTTCTGCAGGATGGACAGAATGGCACGGACACTCGCGGACATAATAGCCTCAATAGAGCCTGCCGACTCCGGCGCGATGCGGCGCGCGCTAAGCCGGCAGCGCAATCTCACCAAGCCGCCGGGAAGTCTCGGCAGGCTTGAAGATGTATCCGTGCAGCTGGCAGGCATTTACGGCACTGAGCGCCCTGCCATCGGAGGCAAGGCGGTCATAGTCGCCGCCGCAGACCACGGCGTAGTCGCACAAGGCGTAACAGGCTACCCGCAGGAAGTTACCGCGCAGATGGTCCTCAATTTCCTGTCTGGCGGCGCGGCGGTCAGCGTTATGTCGCGGCGATTGGGTGTACGGCAGATTATCGTTGACGCCGGTGTCGCTGCCGACCTCCCCGACCATCCGGAACTACGCTCAATCCGCATCGGCAGGGGAACGGCAGACATCAGCCAGGGTCCCGCAATGTCCCGCGAGGACGCCGAGCGGTGCCTGCTCGCAGGTATTGAAATCGCGGTCGAAGCCGCCGAGTCCGGCGCAGACCTGATTGCCGCAGGTGAAATGGGTATCGGCAACACAACCGCCTCAAGCGCGATCACAGCCGCCTTCACCGGCGCATCCCCTCAGGAGACGACCGGCGCAGGCACAGGCCGCAACGCCGACGAACTCGCGCACAAGGCATCTGTCGTGCAGCGCGCACTCGAAGCCAACGCCCCCGACCCGTCAGACGGACTCGATGTGCTGTCCAAGGTTGGCGGCTTCGAGATTGGCGTTCTTGCGGGCGTGGCTCTCGGCGCGGCAAGCATGCGGCGCGCCATCATCGTGGACGGTTTCATATCCGGTGCGGCAATGCTAATCGCTCAAGCCCTCTGCCCCACTGCGCGCGACTACATGATAGCCTCCCACCGCTCAGCCGAAAAAGGACACGGCATCGTGCTCTCCCACCTGAATTTGCTGCCTCTGCTTGAGCTGGACATGCGGCTCGGCGAGGGCAGCGGCGCAGTGCTCGCAATGCCTATCATCGAGGCGGCAGCGGCATGCCTAAGCGAGATGGCAACCTTCGGCGAGGCTGGAGTCTCCGATAGAGATGACAACGAAGTTGAAGCGCCCATAGGCAGCTAATGAACGGACTGCGCTCTGCCATCGGCTTCTTGACAATCTTGCCGCTTGCGCCTTCTCGCGCGAACGGCTCTATGGCATCGGCGCGAGGTTGGTTCCCTCTCGTGGGGTTGCTGTTGGGATTACTCCTTGCCTGCTTTGAAATCCTCACGTTATTTCTGTTTGCGACAGTTTCAGGCTATGCACCGCTCGGTACCGTCGCTTATTCTGTTAATCCCACCTATTCTGGGCTACTTTGGTCGGTCATACTGGTCGTATTGCTGGTAGCTTTGACGCGCGCGCTGCACCTCGACGGGTTCATGGACAGTTGCGACGCGTTGCTCGGTGGCTTCACCCGTGAGAGGCGACTTGCGATACTGCGGGATCCGCATGTGGGGGCGTTCGCGGTAATTGGTGTCGTGTGCCTCTTGCTGGTTAAGGTGGCGGCAGTGGCAGGGCTTTCCAATTATGCGATTGGAAGGGTAGCCGCGCTCCTGCTGTTCCCGTGTTTATCCCGCTGGGCGATGCTGCTGACGATGGAGCTATACCCTTATGCGAGAAGCAATGGGCTTGGTACGGCGTTTTTCGATACTGATCGTAATCGTATTAGATGGCAGCTTATTCTCGGCTTCGCATTCACGCTGGTTGTTAGCGTTGCTCTTGCGGGTGCGGTTGGAATCGTTTTACTCGCGGCGGCATGCGCGGTCGCATGGGGCATAGGCGCGTGGGCAACTCGGCTGCTCGGTGGCGTCACCGGCGACATATACGGGGCGGTCAACGAACTGACGGAGGTGGTGGTCCTTCTGTTCGTGCTGTTACTGACCGCAGCATCGCCATTCGCCATCTACTCACCCCTGCTTGAAACGCTATGGTTGAGCCTGCAATGATCTGGTGGCTCCCCTGGCATCCCGACTGGCGGTTCAACGTGGCAGTGCTGCTCATTGCCCTTGCCCTGGACCTCCTGCTGCCTGAGCCGCCCAACGCGATACACCCCGTCGTGTGGATGGGCAGGTTGATTTCCGTCTTTGAGCGGCTTGCCACGAAAACGGGAAATACCGTGGCATTTTTGCTTGGCGTGATTATGGCGGCTGCGCTCCCCGCCCTTTTCGCCGCCGTAGCTTGGCTGGCTATAATCGCCCTATTCGCGCTTGGGGACATACCGTTTCTGATAGGCGGCGCGGTCCTGCTGAAAACGACCTTCGCCGTGCGTGGACTGGCGAGCGCGGCACGCGAAACGCAGCGCAGCATCGAAGACGCCGACATTCATCTGGCGAGACACAGCCTGCGCGGTCTCGTCAGCCGCGACGCGACGGAGCTGTCTGAACCGCTCGTTGCCGCCGCCGCCATCGAATCCGTCGCCGAAAACACCACCGACAGCTTCATCGCGCCGTGGCTTGCGTTCGCGCTGCTTGGCTTGCCCGGCGCATTCGCCTACCGCGCCGTGAACACGCTCGACAGCATGATCGGCTATCGTGGCAAATACGAATACCTTGGCAAGGCGTCAGCACGCTTGGACGACCTGCTCAATCTCATACCTGCGCGTCTTTCCGCCAGTCTGCTCCTGTTGGCGGGCGCAGTCTCAGGATGTCGGGTAAGACAGGGCTGTCGAACCGCGCTCCGACAGCATCGCCTCACGGCAAGCCCAAACGCCGGCTGGACGATCGCCGCGATGGCCGGGCTGCTCGGCGTCTCACTCGAAAAGCCGGGGCATTACCGTCTCGGTGGAGAGCGTAGAGAACCTGCGGCTCGCGACATAGTAAGAGCGGTGCAGGTGATGTACATCGTAGCAGCGTCAGGCGTCACGGTCGCTGTGATGATAGTTGCACTTAAGTGGGTGCTTCTCGGATGATGAACTTCGACTTAGGCCTGCGCTATAATGCAGGAAAATGAAAGTCAGTAAGGAATGCTGGAGGCTTTGATATGGCAACTCCTAAGACTACTGTCAATTCTTGGCTCAAAAAGTACCCGAAGATATTCTACGACGAGCCGGAACGAGAGGACCGAGTGCTGCAATTCCCACCCCTCTACCGTGTGATTGGTATTCTCTTCGAACTGTTCAAAGATCGTCCCGATGTATTCGCAACCGGCGACGGCTTCATCTTCTACGACGAATCCGACGGAAACCGCCGCGTCGGCCCAGACTTCCTGATTGCCTTCGGTGTAGATTCAGTGTATATCCGAGATAGCAAAATGCCCAACTACTTGGTATGGGAGATTGGCAAGGTGCCCGATTTCGTGATGGAGGTGGCGTCTCAGAGCACAGCGGCGAACGACTTGGGCCACAAACGCGACCTGTACGAGCGGCTGGGCATACAGGAATACTGGCGGTTCGACCATAATGACGGCGAGTTGTACGGGCAGCCGCTTGCGGGCGAGAGGCTGGTTGATGGCGTGTATCAACCGTATGAGATTATGGAGGATGAGGACGGCTCGTCAAGGGGATACAGCGAACTGCTGGACATGGTGTTCTACTGGGACGGCGATGAGTTCGATGTGCTAGACCCCGAGACGGGCACGACGCTACATAAGACTACGGTTGCCGAAGCACAAAGGCAAGCAGCCGAAGCCCGTGCCGAAGCAGCCGAAGCCCGTGAGCGCGAATTGCTGGCAGAAATTGAGCGGCTTCGTCGGCAGCAGTCCGGGCAGTAGCGGGCAATGAGGACGAACCGCCCCGCTCACGGCGGCACCAACATCGCCGAACTGCGCTCACTCGGACTGTGCCCCGAAGATGTCCTCGACTTCAGCGCGAGCATCAACCCTCTGGGCGCGCCGCCCTCTGTAACGCTTGCAATGAACGGCGTTGACCTCGCCGCCTACCCCGACACCGAATGCACCGCACTCCGTGAAGCCCTGGCGGACCGCCTTGAAGTCTCCCCTAAGGAAATCCTCGTCGGCAACGGCTCCACCGAACTTATACACCTCACTGCGCGTGCCTACCTCTATTCGGGCACAACGGCTGCGATTTTCACGCCCACCTTCGGCGAATTCGAGGCGGCATGCGCGATGCAGAACGCCAGTATAATCGGCATCACCGCGAATGAGAACGACCACTTTTCATGGGAAATCGAAAGGGCTGTAAGAACGATCGAAGAACATTCGCCCTCACTCGTCTTCCTATGCAATCCGAACAACCCCACCGGACACTACATGAGCGAAGAAAATGTGCGCGAGATAGCGAGCGCGCTGCCACAAGACTCACTCCTCCTGCTCGATGAGGCATATCTGCCCTTCGTGGGTTCCCGCTGGAACTCGCTGCCGCTTCTGGACTTAGGCAATGTTGCGCTCCTGCGCTCGATGACGAAGGACTACGCGTTGACTGCGCTCAGACTTGGCTATATGCTTGCGCCGCCCGATGTCGTGGAGCGCGTCAGGGCACAGCAGCACAGCTGGAGCGTAAACGCGCTCGCTCAGGTGGCAGGCATAGCCGCGCTCTCCGATGAGCAGCACGTCATTGACGGGCGTAAAGAAGTTCAGGTCGCCAAGCGGTACTTGCTGGAAGAGCTAAGCGCGATGGGCCTCAAATGCGCTCCGTCCTCCGCGAACTTCGCGCTGGTCAAGGTGGGAGACGCGCATGCCTTGCGGCGCGCACTGATGGAGTATCATCACATCAGCGTGCGGGATTGCACATCCTTTGGATTGCCCGATCACATCAGAATAGGCATTAGAACGAAAGAAGACTGCAAGCGTTTGGTCGCTGCGTTGCGCGACACGCTAGACCAACATATTTGCAGATGATGGACAGGATAGGAATGGGATAGAAAATGAACAGCAGATGGTTTCTGGTCAGGCACGGCGAAACGGAATGGAACAGCACCGGACGCGCGCAAGGGCAGGCTGATACGCCCTTGAATGCAAGGGGACGGGCGCAAGCGGCGCTCACCCGGACGCGGCTTGCGCCTTTGCAGTTCGAGGCAGCGTATTCGAGCGACTTGAGCCGCGTTTCGGATACTGCCGAGGCGATAGTGGAAGACAAGGGCTTGCCGATCACAAAAATGGAGTCGTTGCGCGAAAAGGGTTTCGGCGACTGGGAGGGCATGACATTCGCCGAGGTCGAAAAGCACCATCCGTCGATGTTTCGGCGGCTGTTCGACGAGGACATCAAGTTCGCGCCGCCCGGAGGTGAGAGCGACCAGCAACTGTACGATCGTCTGCAAGGTGCGAAAGAAGAACTGGTTGCCGCCCATCAGGACAGCGAGGACAACATTCTGGTTGTCGCGCACGGCGGCTCGCTGCGTGCGCTCATCGCCTGCATGATGGACATGCCCCCTGAATATATGTGGCGTCTGCGCCTGTCGAATTGCAGCATCACGGTGATAAACCTGTTTGATGGAGGCGCTGCGCTGGAGTTGCTGAACGATACCAGTCACCTCGGAGATATAGTTAAGGACTTCGCCGGTGGAAGCTAGAACTCAGGGCAAGGTCCTGATGGTGCAAGGCACCACGTCCCACGCCGGCAAGTCCCTGATGGCGACCGCGCTGTGCCGTATCTTCGCGCAGGACGGACTGCGGGTAGCACCCTTTAAGGCGCAGAACATGTCGCTGAACTCGTTTGTGACGCCGGATGGCGGCGAGTTCGGCAGGGCGCAGGCGGTCCAAGCAGAAGCCGCAAGAGTCGCGCCCACAGTCGAGATGAACCCCATCCTACTCAAGCCCGAAGGCAACCGGAAATCACAGGTAGTTGTTATGGGCAGGCCGACGCGCGTAGCATCCGCCCGCGAATACTACGAGATGAAGCTGCGCCTATGGCCGCTCGTAACCAGGGCGCTCGACACGCTGCGAGCGCAGTACGACATCGTGGTAATCGAGGGAGCGGGCAGCCCGGCAGAGATAAACCTCAAAGAACACGAGATAGTCAACATGCGGGTGGCGCGCTACGCCAACGCCCCTGTCATCATCGTTGGCGACATCGACCGTGGCGGTGTATTCGCCTCTCTGGTCGGCACTATGGCGCTCCTCGATCCGGAGGAGCAAGCTTTGGTAAAGTCCTTCGTCATCAACAAGTTCCGCGGTGACCCTTCCTTGCTCGATTCCGGCTTCGACATACTGCGAGAGCGTACCGGAGTAGGCGTCGCAGGCGTCATCCCCTGGTTCGACGATATACACATCCCCGAAGAAGACTCGCTCGGTCTGGACTCCGCCGGCCCACAGGCACACTTCAGTGAAGAGGAATCCCTTGACATCGCCGTTATTCGCCTCCCGCGCATCGCCAACTTCGACGACTTTGACCCGCTAATCCGTGAGCCGCGTGTGCGTTTGCGGTACATCAGCGCGAAAGAAGAAATTGGCGATCCTGACCTTGTCATTCTGCCCGGCTCCAAAACCACCGTCGCCGACCTCGAATGGATGCGCGGAAGCGGCATCGCAGACGAAGTAAAGTTTCGGCGGCAGAATGGAACGCCCCTCATCGGCATCTGCGGCGGTTACCAGATGCTCGGCGAGCGCATCCTCGACCCCGACCGCGTAGAATCCACCATCGCCGAAACTCAAGGCATGCAGCTGCTTCCTATCACAACGTCCTTCGCTGCAACCAAGACCACGCATCAGGTACGCGGCAGCGTAGCATCGGCAAATGGCATTCTTGCGGGCTGCGACGCCGGCGTAATTACTGGCTACGAAATACACATGGGGCAGACTTACGGCAATAGCCGCGCGCCCTTCCGCATCACCGAGCGTTCCGGCGCCGCCATCGACTCCCCCGATGGAGCGATAGACGCTGACGGCTTGACGCTAGGCACATACATGCACGGTCTGTTCCACAACCACAGCCTGCGCCACGCCCTGCTCACAAACCTCGCCCGGCGCAAGGGCATTGCGCTTCCCGAAGGCTCAATCCTCGACCTGGACGCCGAATACGACAAGCTCGCGCACCTTGTAAGACAAAGCGTCGATATGGACGCTATCTACGAAATGGCGGGTATCAAGGGATAGGCACACAGTATGGCGACAGAACTCACCCTCATCACCGGCGGCGCGCGCTCCGGCAAGAGCGCTTTCGCGGAGCGGCTGGCAATGCAAGGCAAGCGCGTTCTGTTTGCCGCTACCGCCGAGGCGCTCGACGATGCCATGGCGCGCCGCATCGCGGCACACCGCAGCAGTCGTCCCCCCGAATGGGATACCGTCGAAGAGCCGCGAAGCCTGCCCGAAGCGATTCGCCGAAAAGCCACTGGCGCAGCCGTCCCGTATGACACCATTATCGTGGACTGCCTCACAATCTGGGTCAGCAACCTTCTGCTCCTCCACGAAGGCAATGCCGACGCCGAAGCGCGAATTTTAGATGCCGCGAAAAAACTCCTCGATGTCCGCGAATCCTCCGATGCAACCTGGATTGTCGTAACCAACGAAGTCGGGCTGGGCATTGTCCCGTCGTCATCTCTGGGACGCACATACCGTGACACACTGGGGCGCGTAAACTCGCTTGTGGCATCCCGCGCCGACAAGGTGTATCTTATGGCGGCTGGACTTGCGCTCGACTTGAAAGCGCTTGGCGCGAAGCACCTGAACGAAATGAACCGGAATGACGGATGACGCAAACGGCAAACATCACAAGCACGGCAATGGCGCGAGCGCCCGCCAGCTGCGGCGAACTCGCGCAGGGCAGGCTTGACGGCAACTACTTTCTGGTGAGCTGCCCCATCGACATGTACTCCACAGCAACAGTCGAAATATCCCCCGGCAGCGGTCGCGTTACAGCCCCGCCCGATGCTCCCAAGTCCCGGCGCGCAGTCGAACTGACATTGGAGCGCGCGGACCGGCGCGATGTGGACGCCCGTCTCAGCTTGTCCAGCCCCATTCCACGCGGTAAAGGCATGGCGAGCAGCACGGCGGACATCTCCGCTTCTGTCGCCGCCGTCGCCTCTGCGGTCTGTCCGGACGCCGAGATTTCCCCCGATGAAATTGCGAACATCGCGCTGCGGATTGAGCCTAGCGATAGCGTGATGTTGCCGGGCATCGCGCTCCTGGATCACAAGAGCGGCAGCATCATGCGGGCGCTCGGCGCTCCGCCGCCCATGCGCGTAGTCGCACTCGACTTCGGCGGCAACGTTGATACCCTCGCGTTCAACGGCGTCAACAGGGACCGTGCGCTCAATCGCCTTGAGACGCAATTCGGCGAAGCATTGTCTCTCATTGAATCCGGCATTCGCGCCAACAACCCCGCAGCTATCGGCGAAGGCGCGACGCTCAGCGCGATCGCGAACCAGCAATTGCTGTACAAGCCGCAGCTCGACGCCGTACTGCGGCTCGCTGAAGAAGTCGGCGCGGTCGGAGTCAACGCCGCCCACAGTGGCACGGTTCTCGGCATGCTCTTTGAAGACGACGTTTCGCTCGCTGAAAACGCCGTATCACACGCTTGGAATAGCCTGTTCGGAATTCAAAAAATACATAATCGACGCATCGTCAGCGGCGGCGTAACTGATCTGGAACCGCCCAATGCGTCGAAGGAGGCATCTCTGTGGCGACGATAACCATTGTAGGCGTTGGACCTGGCGACCCCGACCTGCTCACGCTGAAAGCGCGAGAGGCAATCCGCAGCGCCGACTATGTAGCCGGCTTCGAGACTGTCCTGGGTCCCGTCCGCCGCTGGATAACTGGCGAAGCCTTGCCCATGCGCTACCGAGACCAGGAAGACGTGCTTGAGCGCCTTGCGGCGCACGCACAGGCGGGTAAGAGTTGTGTCGTCTGCGCCTGGGGCGACCTGAACTTCTCGTCTAAGGAACTGCTTGACCGCGTTCGCCGCCGCGCCG
This sequence comes from Dehalococcoidia bacterium, assembly GCA_034421195.1. Classification (GTDB taxonomy): domain Bacteria; phylum Chloroflexota; class Dehalococcoidia; order Lucifugimonadales; family JADFKI01; genus Bin90. The sequence continues at coordinate 3,500 of DAOUKP010000018.1, read as the reverse complement.
ATGTGGAGCTTATCCCCGGTATCAGCTCCGTCCAGGTTGCATGCGCTCGCCTCGCTCTGACAATGGAAACCTCCATGTTCATCACCCTGCATGCCCGCGACGGACATGAAGAAGGCTTGCGAGAACTCGCCGAAAACCTCAAGCGTCCCTCCCGCAACCTCATCGTCTTGCCCCGCCCCTTCGACCTCATGCCCGCCGACATCGCATCTCTTCTGCTTGAAGAGGGCATCGCGCCCGACACGCCGCTGTGGACGTTGCAACGACTGTCTCTGAATGGCGAGAGCATACGCGAGTACACACTGGCGGCGCTGGCGGAAGAAGAAGCCGAGTTCAGCGATCTGACCATACTTGCGTTTCCGTTGTCCGAGTGAAGCGTTTGGTACAATGAAGCAGACGGTGCTCGTAACCTCATGGCGCCGCTGGGCATCGCAAAGCGATGGAGGTGACACGCATGCTGCAAAGTGAAATCGGAATCCCTGAAAACTCGGTTGCGGAGTTCTGCAAGCGGAATAACCTGACCGAGCTTCCTTGGGAGAAAATCGCGGAGTTTTGCAGGCGCAACCATATCACAACTTTGGCAACCTTCGACGCTGATACGCGTGATAGGCACAACATAGGCGGCAACGAATTGTATGCGTCTTTCGAGCGCGAATATGAACAAGAGCCGAAGTCGAGGAAGTTGTGCGCCATGCAGGATGAATTGAGCGGAGTTCTTGGCATATCCGTGCGCCTGAAAACCCGCCATGAGCTAAGCAACTGGATTCTTGTAGCGTTTTTCCCCACGGAGTTACTGTATAGTGACGCTCGATAACTCGACGCAAATCGATAATTGGGGGCGCGTTCAGCACATGCTTGACTACTCACGAGAAGCAGTGGAGATGGTACAGAGGCGCAGCAGAGATGATTTTGACATGGACAGAATGTTAAATCTTGCCCTGACACGTCTAGTTGAGTTAGTGGGGGAGGCTGCTTGGTTCGTATTGAATGAGTTTCGCGCGCAGCATCCGCAAGTGCCCTGGACTGATATTGTGGGCATGCGGCAACATCTGACACACGGCTACGCTGACATAAAGTACAATGAGGTGTGGCGAGTTGTACAAGAAGACCTGCCAGTGTTGATCGCCCAACTCCAAGCCATCATTTCACCCCCTCCTCCTCCGCGACCTTCCTCTTCGGCGGCGGCGTAACCAGCGCCAGCAGCGCCGAGCAGACCATTAGCCCCACGCCTACCCACCACACCACATCGTATGTGCCCGTCTCGTCATAAACGTAGCCCGCGATAGGCGCTCCTGCCGCGCCCAGAATCAGGTTTATCGGCATGGAAAAGCCCCTTATAGCCCCCACATGCTCCCGCCCGAAGTAGTCCGCCCAGATGAAGTTCTGCAAGAACATCATCCCACCTATGCCCAGTCCGAATATCGCCATCGAACTGAACATCGTTACGTCGTCCGCGGCATATATCGTCATCACGCTCGCAATCGCCAGGAACGAGAAGCCCAGCGCGCCGAGCAATCGTCCCGGAACCCGGCTCACCAGCAGGCCGAACGAGAACGAAGCTGCGCCCGCGCATACCGCGTCGAAAGCCGTTGCGTATGCTATCAGCGTCGTGTCGAAGCCCCTGTCTGCAAAGTCCGGGATGCGGTGCAGCGCCACCGTGCTCGTAGCCAGCGACACCATGCTGAACATCGCCACTAGGCTCCAGAAAATAGGCGAGCGCGTTGCCTCCCGCACCGTCCACGACACCTCATCGACGAATTCGGCGGGCCGCCCTTCACCCTCATCCCCGCTCTCAGACACATGCATCGACTCGCCATCCGGCAGCAGGCCCATGTCTTCCGGCTGCCGCCTGACGAATATCGCCGCCAGCGGCGCTATCACGATAACCCCTATTATCGCAAGGATGATCCAGGCGCGCTCCCAGCCCCACCAGTCGATGAACATCTGCGTCAACGGAACGAACACCATCGCGCCCACAGGAATGCCCAGCGCCATGAACGAGATAGCACGCCCGCGCTTGCGCACGAACCACTTCAACACAGGCACCGACGTTACCAGCGCCCCCGGCCCGCTCATGCCAACCAGCCCCATCAGCGCGAACATCGCCACCATGAACCATGCATCGCTCGCGTCGTTCATGAACGACAGAGCCACCATAGCCGATGCGGTAACGATAGCGGCAACGGGCAGCATCACCCGCGAACCGTAGCGGTCGATCAGCCAGCCAACCGGCGGGCTTGTCAGCGCGCTCGAAATCTGGCGTATCGTCTGCGCCCAGCCGAACCACGCCCGTCCTATCCCCAGCGAGTCGCCCATCGGCTTGATGAACAGCCCGAAGTTCAGCGACCCCATCGCCATGCTCACCGCGCCCGCCGTCGCCATCACGAACACGATTACCCAGCCGTAATACAGTCCCTTCCCTATTCTGCCACTTTTGCCCCGTTTCCCTTGAACGCTCATAGACCTCCCATTACTCCGTCAAGGATATGCGGGAGACCCGCATCGTGCCTTTCGTCTTTCACGCGAAGGCGGGGAACCAGAAATTGTCTGATTAAAAAGGCGTCTGAACTGCCCTTCCGCACATTTCTCTTATTCCTCCGTCTGCCATGTCATCTGTTATTCGCGCGATGATATACTTCAACAAGGTTTCAGTGTAACAGATGCGAAAATAGACCATCGAAATATGCTAGGAGGCAAATCCTATGAGAACATCGGTAGAGTTCAGCCCGAGTTACGCGATGCTGAACGTGGAACTTGATCAGGGGGAGTCAATCAAGGCCGAAACGGGTGCGATGGTGGCGCAGCAGGGCGTCAGTATGAGCACCGGCACGGGAGGGGGCGGCTTTTTCGGCGGCATCTCGCGCATGGTTAGCGGCGAATCATTCGCCCTGAACACATTCACCGCCGAACGCGACGGCGGCTGGGTGAGCCTTGCGCCCTCGACGCCGGGGGACATCCTCACATTCGACATCCTTCCAGGGCAGAACATCTTCCTTCAGAGCGGCTCCTTCCTCGCATGCAGCGAGAATGTGCAGACCGACTCGAAGTTTCAGGGCTTCAGGGGCTTCTTCAACGGCGAGAGCATGTTCTTCCTCAGAGCGTACTCTGAGCGCGGACAAGGCAGAGTATTCTACAACGCTTACGGCGCAATCAAGAAGGTCGCCGTAACGCCCGGCGAGGAACTTATCGTTGACACCGGGCATCTCGTCGCCTTTACTGACGACGTGGAATACTCCATCGGCAAGGTCGGCGGCATACGCTCTCTGCTCACGGGCGGCGAAGGACTGGTCATGAAGTTCAGAGGCAGCGGGCATGTCTGGATTCAAACGCGCAACCTGGAGTCGCTGGTGAGCAAGCTGCTCCCATTCCTGCCCACAAGAGAGAACTAGGGCGTGTTGACATTTGACGCACAAGCCATTTTAAGCTCGGAAACCCCGCTCATCTGTAATTCCGAACGCCTTCCCCCTTTCATCCCGAACGCCTTCCCCTGTCATTCCGAATGC
>DAOUKP010000017.1:0-134568 GCA_034421195.1 Dehalococcoidia bacterium | reverse complement strand
GGCGCGGCGGCGATTGCTAAAATACGGTCTCTTGGGACCTAGATTCCTACAGCCTGCCGCGCCCCCTCAACTCCTTCACTGTATCATTTCCTCATCACACAAGATTCCTCACTATGTTCGGAATGACAACTGAATTCTAATAGGCTGCCAGATTGCGGATGGCGTCGGCAATCTTGGTCGAGTCGAGCATGTAAAGTGCCTCAAGCGGCGGGCTGAAGGGCATCGCGGGGACTTCGGGTCCAGCGAGTCTTCTGACAGGAGCATCGAGGTACTCGAAGGCATCCTCGGCTATCGTGGCAGCGACCTCGCCGCCGATGCCGCCGACTTTGTTGTCCTCATGCACGACCAACGCCTTGCCGGTCTTCATGGTGGATTCCAGAACGCCTTCCATGTCCAGAGGGCGCAGTGTACGCAGGTCAACTACTTCCACGCTGATGCCCTCGCCTTCCAAGGTCTGCGCCGCCTCAAGGCAGTGATGCACCATCAGCCCGTAGGTGAACACCGACACATCGTCGCCTGCGCGCTTCACGTCCGCCTTGCCAATCGGGATGGTATATTCGCCTTCCGGCACTTCGCCACGCACCAGCCTGTAGGTGCGCTTGTGCTCCAGAAAAATCACGGGGTCGTCGTCCCGGATCGCGCTCTTCAACAGGCCCTTGGCGTCATAGGGCGTCGCCGGGGTAATGACCTTTAAGCCGGGCGTGTGGCAGAAGTAAGCCTCTGCCGATTGCGAGTGGTAGAGTGCGCCGCGTACACCGCCGCCCTCGGGCGCTCGCAGCACAAGCGGGACGCTCAGCTTGCCGTTGCTGCCGTAGCGCGCCCGCGCCGCCTCGCCCACAATCTGGTTGAAGACGGGCCAGATGAAGTCTGCGAACTGGATTTCGGCGATGGGACGCATGCCGTGCATGGCGGCACCCAGCGCCATTCCCGCGATGGACGACTCGGCAATCGGCGTGTCTATCACGCGCTCCTCGCCGAACAGGTCAACGAAGCCGTCTGTTGCCAGAAATACGCCGCCGCGTATTCCCACATCTTCGCCGAGCACGAATACGCGCTCGTCGCGCGCCATCTCTTCGCGCATCGCCTCGCGCACCGCTTCCAGCACATTCATCTCAGCCATGTGTGTTTCCTGCCTACACTATCGCGCTCGTCATTCGCTCTTTGTCGGGGGCAGACGCTTTCACCCCCATCCCAGCCTTCCCCCTTGATGGGGGAAGGCGTAATTGACTTCACCCTACGCTCCCAGAGGGAGATGAAAATTAATCGCCCGCGTACACATGCTCGAAGAAGTCGTCGGTTTGCGGGTAATCCGCCGCCTCTACGAAGTCGGTAACAGCGTTCACTTCGGCGCGGGCATGGGCGAAAATGCGCTCGCTTGCCGCCTCGTCGAGAATGCCCATCGCAGTCAGACGTTCGCTGAACAGCTTGAGCGGATCACGCAGGCGCGCTTCTTCGATTTCCTCGCGCGGGCGATAGCGCGTGTCGTCGTCGTCGCTTGTGTGCGGGAGGTATCGCTCGACCTGCGCTTCGATAAGCGTGGGGCCGTCGCCGTTGCGAGCGTGAGCTGCTGCCTCGGAAACCGCTTCGTACACAGCAATCACATCGCAGCCGTCAACCGAGATGCCCGGCATGCCATAGCCTTCCGCGCGGCTCGCCACGCTGTCGATATTCATCTGCCTGCGCTGCGGCACGGATGTCGCGTACTTGTTGTTCTCGCACATGAAAATGACGGGTAGGCTGTGTATCGCGGCGAAGTTCATCGCCTCGTGGGAATCTCCGAAGCTGGACGCGCCATCGCCGAAGTAGGCGATGACTATCCCTTCTTCACGGCGCATCCGAATCGCAAGAGCCGCGCCGACCGCTTGAGGGAGCTGCGTAGCGATCACATTCGACAGGTTGATGAGTCCCAGTTCGGGGTACGCGCCGTGAGTGGGGAACTGGCGAGCGCCGCTCAGCGGCTCACCGACCTTCGCAGTGAAGCCGAGCATTATCTCACGCGGCGACATTCCCAGCGTAAGCATCACGGCGAGGTCCCGGTAGTAGATATAGAACTGGTCGGTGCCCTTTTCCAGAGCATAGACGCTGCCAATCTGCGCCGCCTCGTGCCCCTGTGAGGACGCCATGATAGCAGCCTTCCCTTGCCTGTTCAGCATCCAGATGCGCTCGTCCAGCGTGCGCGAGAGCACCATCTTGCCGTATATTTCGAGCAGGGTCTCGTTGTTCAATGGATTTGCCATGCGTCCAATCCGTAGTCATACATTATCGTCTCGTTTCGAGTCAATTATAAGAGCCGCTTCGCCAATGCGTCAAAAGCCACCACCCCCACAATTGGCACTGCGTTTCGCACCACATTAGGATTTTCGCATGCGAAGAGCTACGGCGGTAACGATAGTGGATGTCGCGAGGCTCAGGCAGCCGCCGATGATGATGTCTATCGGAATAAGTGGCACAGGCCATTTCGCTATCATCACGAATATCGGAATGCTGTACGTGGCATACGCGGCACAACCAAGTATGAAACTGTTCAGCATCGCCTTCCGGAGGCTGTTTTCTCTGAGGGCAGGTTCGATTGCGAGGTGGCTGTTCGCTAAGCCCATTAGCAAGAAGAACACGAGAAGCGCAAGAAACTCTAAACCGCCCCAGGTACTCATCTCCTTGCCGAAGCTCCAATCGCTGCCCAACCCGCTTGCTTCACGCAAGTTGACATACATGGCGGTAACGAACGGTAACAGATGCCACACTATATCGATAATCGCGTATGCCAGGAACGCCGCTATAAATCTGACGATCTTGATCATTTTGGTTCCCTCCGCCTTGGTGAACTTCCCAGAATACGCAGACAATCCGCATTGCAGGTTATAGCATCTGCATGCCTTATGTAAATCAACCTCTTTTTAGAGTATCGCTATTAAGTGTTGGTGTCAGGTTCAATTTTGCCATTTGATGCAGGCTTCACCTCCATCCCCTGCCTTCGCAGGGACAAGCTCTAACCTTCCCCCATCGAGGGGGGAAGGGACACAACGCTCCTGTCCTCCCTATCAATTGGTCTATAATAGACCGCATCGCGGACCGAAATCAGCACGACGAAAGAGCATGCCATGAAATTCGCACTCATTACGCACCTGCCCTGGCCTGAAGACACCAATGCGCGCAGCATCGTGGAGCAGACGATAGAAGATGTCGCTCTGGGGGAGGAGCTTGGCTTCCACAGCGCCTGGCTTGCCGAGCACCACTTTACGCGCTATGGGATTGGCTCGTCCGTGCTCGTGTTCGCAAGCGCGATCGCGGCGCGAACCAACAAGATTCGGCTCGGAACGGCGGTTATCGTGCCGCCGCTGCATAATCCGATTCGCCTAGCCGAGGACACGGCAACGCTCGACCTCATCAGCAACGGGCGGCTGGATGCCGGTTTCGGGCGCGGCGCGTCCAAGAGCGAGTTTACGCCATACGGGGTTGACCATGCGGACACGCAGGCGAGCTTCCAGGAATCCATCAACATGATTCGGGGTATGTGGACTACGCCCGAATACACGCATGAAGGGCATTTCTATGATGTACATTCGGCGAACTTAGTACCGCAGCCGGTTCAGCGACCGCACCCGCCCATATACATTGCCGCCACGCGGACACCGGAGACACTGGAGTTCGCGGTGAAGAACGGCTTCCCCACGATGATAGGGCTGACGGTGGACAACGCCCCCGCCATCGAACTTTGCCACCGCTACGAGGCGATGTCCGCAGAGGCGGGGCGAAATGTCACCACAGCGGAGATTCCCTTCTTCCGCTACTGCTACCTCGCGGAGACGGAGGAACAGGCGCGAGGAGAAGCGTACAAGTCGCTGAACTGGGTCATAGACCTGTTGCAATGGCGCGGCACGCTCAACGGTGCAAGCGAGGCGAGCGGCAGCATCGACGAATGGCGCAGGACGCGCGGCGAGCCGTCGCTGACATTCGACCATGTGGCAGAGCACCGCTCCATCATAGGCACGCCTGAGCAGTGCGTTGAGAAGATACAGGCGTTGCAGGCACAGGGGATAGAGTATTTCGGCTGCAACTTTGCCTTTGGCGGCATGCCGCGCGACAAGGTGCATGCGGCGATGCGGCTGTTCGCGGACGAGGTGATGCCGGAGTTCAGATAGAGTCCTGTTGCCACTCCCCTGTTCTGCCACTATAATTCGCCCCAAACCAATTTCATCGATAAGACTAACCACGAAAGGACACCATCATGGCGCTGCCCGACCGAATGAAGTTCGGCATTTTCCTCGGACCGTTCCACCGCGTGGGCGAGAACCCGACGCTTGCCATTGACCGTGACCTGGAGCTTATCCAGTGGCTCGACTATCTGGGCTTCGACGAGGCTTGGATTGGCGAGCACCACAGCTCGGGCTGGGAGATTATCTCCTCGCCGGAGATATTCATGGCGGTGGCGGCGGACCGTACCAAGTACATCAAGCTCGGCACCGGCGTGGTCAGCCTGCCGTACCACCACCCGTTCAATGTGGCGAACCGCATGGTGCAGATCGACCACATGAGCCACGGGCGCGTGATGTTCGGCGTCGGTCCCGGCGCGCTTCCCGGCGACGCGTACATGATGGGAATAGAGTCAACCACCCAGCGTGAGAAGATGGATGAGGCGTTCGGCATAATACTGCGGCTTTTCACGGAGGACGAGCCGATAACCTACAAGTCGGACTGGTTCGAGCTGAACGAGGCGATGCTGCAAATCCGCCCGTTCCAGCGCCCGCACATGCCCATCGCCGTGGCGTCCATACAGTCGCCGTCCGGCGTGGCGCTCGCCGGCAAGTACGGCGCATCCGTGCTCACAATCACCGTGCCCAGGGACCCGACAAGCGCCGATAGGGGGAACCTCAACGACCTGTGGACAATCGCTGAGGAGTCGGCGGCAGAACACAACCAGACGGTTGACCGAAACGATTGGCGGCTTGTCGTCCCTGTGCATCTCGCTGAAACCCGCCAGCAGGCGCGTGACGAGGCGCGAATGGGCGCGGGCTACTTCCTGCGCGAGTACACCGAGGAGACAAACGGACGAAAGTCTGACTTCGACGGACCTGTGGAGAAGGTGATCGACCACATGGCAGACAGCGGCGCCTGGATTATCGGCACGCCGGACGACTGCATCGAGGCTATCCACAGGCTCGACGACTTGAGCGGCGGGTTCGGCGGCTTCATGGTGCAGACGGTTGACTGGGCGCCGCGAGATCGCATGCTGCATAGCTACGAACTGCTCGCCCGCTATGTGATGCCGCACTTCCAGGGCAGTGCGCTGGCAACGAAGGCATCGCAGGACTGGGCGATAGAGCACCAGGATGAGCTGGTGAGGGGCAGAGTGCGGGCGATTGACCGCGCCCAGCAGGTTTATGCCAGCCGCAACAACTAAGGGCTATGCTGTCCGCTGCCATAGCGGAGACGGCATAGCATTTTCTTCACCCCCATCCTAGCCTTCCCCCTTGATGGGGAAGGAACTGATGAAATTGACAGACCTTATCAGCTTCGATATAGACGGCACGCTTGAATTCGGCGAGCCGCGCGGCAGCATAACCATCGACTTCGTGCGCACCGTCCAGCACAGCGGTTGTATCATCGGCAGCTGCTCAGACCGCCCGCTCAGCTACCAGCAGCGGATTTGGCGGCAGCACGGCGTATCCGTTGACTTCACCGCGCTCAAGCAGAACCTAGGCGACGTGAAAGCACGCTTCAAAGCCAAGAGCTACACGCACATCGGGGACACGGACGTGGATGAGTTCTTCGCGGGAAAGGCGGGCTTTCGGTTCATCAGGGTTGATACAATGGAATGGCGCGAGTGGAGGGAGCGAATGCTACAAGCGGAATGGGAGCGGTAAGGGAAGGAAACATAGACATGGGGACATTTCAAGTTGAGATGGGAGTCGGAGACCCGCAAGGACTGCGCTATGAATATGTCAACGCGCTTGTCGATTCCGGCTCCACTTACAACATACTACCGGGGTCTCTGCTTCGCAGCTTGGATGTGGCAGTTCAACGCAGCGGAACATTTAGGCTGGCGGATGGCAGGCTTGTGCAGCGCGAGCTTGGACAGACTTGGATTCAGATTAACGAAGAAGCGTACATCGCGCCAGTCATATTTGGCAACGATGACGCTCAACCGCTTTTGGGCGCAGTTACATTAGAGATATTTCTTCTGGCAATTGATCCCGTGCAGATGCGGCTAGTTCCAGTGAATGGCTTGATGATGTCCGCCACTCCTGACATGTTGACCGATGAGTGAAGACGCTATGAGCAGACCTGACGGACGCGCCAATGACGAATTGCGCTCGACGAAGATTACCTGCGGAGTGCAGGCTTTCCCCGAAGGCAGCGTGCTGATTGAGACAGGGATGACACGCGTGCTTTGCGCCGTGAGCGTGGAGGATAAGGTGCCTCGCTTCCTGCGCGGCTCAGGCCAGGGCTGGGTAACGGCCGAGTACGCTATGCTTCCGCGCGCTACGCTGACACGCACTCCAAGAGAGAGAACGCCACGAGGCAGAACGCAGGAGATACAGCGACTTATCGGCAGGTCGCTGCGCGCCGCGGTTGACCTTGAGAGGCTCGGTGAGCGCACGTTCACGGTGGACTGCGATGTGCTTCAGGCGGACGCGGGCACGCGGACGGCAGCCATCACCGGAGGGTATGTCGCGCTGCATCAGGCTATTGCATCACTTGTCGAGGATGGCCGGCTGTCAGAGATTCCCATTCTCTCGGCGATAGCCGCGACCAGCGTTGTCATTGTGGGCGGCGAGGCGCGGCTCGATCCTTGCTACGAGGAGGATTCCTCGGCAGGAGCGGATTTCAATATTGTGATGACTTCGGAAGGTGAGTTCGTAGAGGTGCAAGGAACGGCGGAGGGCATGCCGTATTCAAGGCATGCCCTCGATGAAGTTCTTGCAGTCGCCGACAGCGGCATCCGGGAATTGCTTGCGCTTCAGCGGGACGCGATCGCTGCCACTTCCCAGGGCGTGCCGGCATCCTGATTTTCGGAATACCTCGATAGGCATTCAGCGAGGGAGCAGGTGTTGGCAGCGCGCCTATCCCGCTCAACCCCCTTTGGATTCCCGCTTTCGCGGGAATGACGATTTCGCCCTCACCCAGAGGGAGAGGGGACAACATACTAATGACGGTCAAAGATAACAGATCCTAGTAGGCGTCGTCCGACAGGTCATCGTCGCTGCTGCTGGAGTTGATGATTCGATGAATCACCGGAGCGAAAGCCTCGTCGTCTCCCGGCTCGGTGTCATCGTCAGACCAGTCCTTGATAATCCTTCCGCCCAGCGCATCCACGCCCGGTTCGTCCTCGCCGTATCCAAGTACGCTTCCGGAGACAACGACGTGGTAGTTTGCGCCCGCCCTAGAAGGAAACGAGACTATCCCTGCCTGCGAGGGGTGCTTGTATGTTTCCCGAATGATGAGGGTCAATTCTTGAGCGCTCGCGCTCGTTACGGCCGCTTCGTACTGGTTGCCGCCGCGAACCAGCCGCAAGAGCCGCGCCGTAAGCTTTGGCTCCACGCTACCGATATACTCGCCGCCCGCGCTGAGAACCTTCACTCGTCTGTTCTCGATTTCGAGGCTCAGGCGATGACCCGGCGCCAGCTTGAGCAGCACGCCCTGAGGCGCAAGGCTAATCAGCGATGTGGTGGTCGCTTTTCCGCTCTCTTCGATGAAAACGCGCGGCGCAGCATCCACACCGCTTTGTGAGCGTGGCACGTCATGATCGCCCATGCCCACCAGTCTATCGAGGTTTTTGCGCGCAATGCCGTTGTGCGGAGAGATTTCGAGCGCTCTCCGAAAGGCTTCTTTCGCCTCCTTGTTGCGCCCAAGTTCACTCAACGCCTTTCCCAGCCTGTTGTGCGCTTCCAAGTCATCCGGGAATTCTTTGACTATGGCACGATTCATCGCCACAGCTTCGTCCCAGTTGCTGCGCATCGCCAGCGCTACAGCCTTCTTGGCGCGACCGCGCCTCACCTTCTCTCTATTCTTGTCCGCCAGTGTCATCATTTTCGCTTACCTTATTATTCAGAAATGTTCAAGACTTTATTGGTAACGCCAAAGCTAAATTACTATATTCGTAACCAGAAGCGTAAGGGTATTAGATACATAATTACAGAAGAATTAAAGGGGTTTTATGACCTGGTTTGTGCCAAAGGAGCGATTCATGACACCTTCCTTCGCCAGCACGATCACTCGTGACGCCTCCCTTTCCGTCGTAAAGTTCATGACACCTTCTTTTGCCAGCGCAAAGTTCATGACACTTTCTTTTGCCAGCGCAAAGTTCATGACACCTTCTTTTGCCAGCGCAAAAGAAAGAGCCGCCAGAATGCCTCTAAGATAATGCTTAGAGAAAGTTTAGATTCGCCATGCGCTCGGTCGTAAAAGGTTATCGGATATTCAACGACGCGGTGTCCCCTTCGCTGGCAAGCGTATGCTACCTCCGCTTGAAAACCAAACCCCTTGCAGCGGAACTCATCAAAGTCGATCGCCCCTAAGGCGTCCGCCCTAAAAGCCTTGAAGCCCGTGGTCGAATCTTTCACTTTCAGCCCTACCACGGCGCGTATGCCATAGTTAGCAAGGGCGCTCAGGAGGTGCCTGCGAAAACGCCACTCCTTGTCCACGCCACCACCTTCGGTATATCGAGAGCCTACAACCACATCGGCGCGTTCCAGTTCCCTCAGAAATTCGGGTATGTATTCGGGTGCGTGGGAGAGATCAGCGTCCATCTGAATCACGTAGTTCGCATGTTGCTCGATCGCATGCTTGAAGCCGATCTTGTACGCCGTGCCCAACCCGCTTTTCGCACTCCTCTCGATAAGGTCGAGGCGATTGTCGTATTGCTCACCGAGAGCACGGGCTAAGTCTGCGGTGCCGTCGGGTGAATTGTCGTCAACGACTATGATTCGCATATCGGGAACGCCAAGCGAGAAGATGCGTTCAGCCAGCAGTGGCAGATTTTCGGCCTCGTTGTATGTCGGCACTACGATTGCCGCAGCGCCTGTCAGGCTACCATTTTCATGAGCATCCTCGTGAGCGGTAGAGCCGATTGCGGACATATCGTCAAGGCGGCTGTTCGTGTGCGGGGACGAATACCTGCCAAGCATGCTTCGCCAGCGTACCGCCAGCACATCCCGAAGCATGTTCAGCCCGGCGGACGCCGGGTTGAGCCTGCTATCCGAGTCGTGGCGCCAGTTGATTGGAATCTCCAGAACACGCATGCCATGCTTTTTCGCCAGAAATAGCAACTCGACGTCGAAGCCCCATCCGGTCGTGCGTTGGAGCGGGAAAAGGGCATCCGCCGCCGCCGCGCTGAAGCATTTGAAGCCGCACTGCGTATCATGGAAGCCGCGCACCGCCAGCATTTGCACCAGCTTGTTGAACGCTCGACCCAGAAGGTGGCGCGACTGAGGTTCACCGTAGCGGTTCGCTCCCGCAATCTGACGCGAGCCGATAACTATATCGTTTCCCTCAGGCATATGTTTAAGGAAATCGGAGAGGTGGTCTATCGGCATTGCGAGGTCCGCATCACACATGAAGCGGTATTCGCCTTGCGCCACTAGCATGCCATGCCTCACCGCAGCTCCCTTGCCGGCATGCGGAATGCGCTCCAGCTTGAAGCGGTCTCTCCCTGCCGCCCATTGTTCAACGAGTTCGGCAGTATCATCTTCGCTACCGTCATCAACCGTAATGACTTCCCACGTGTACGGTTGCGCCAGAAGATACCTCGACAGAGAACGTAGCGTGGCGATTATTCGCCCCGACTCGTTGTATGCGGGAATGATTACTGAAAGGAAGGGAGCAGGCATTTCCGGTGTTCAACTGCTGTCAGTCAGACTCAGGGGCAACCGTCAGGGCATTAGGGCGGAAACCACGCGCTGCAAGCATCACTTATTCTCGCGGCATATCCAGTTGGAATGCGTCGTGTAGGGCGCAGGCTGCGGCGGCAACCTGAGACTCCCTGATAAGGCAGGTTATGCGAATCTCGGATGTGGTTATCGCATCGATGTTGATACTTTTGTCGGCGAGAGCACGGAACATCTGTGATGCGTAACCGGGCGCATCCTGCATACCGGAACCGACGATGCTCAACTTGGCGAGGCTATCATCGCTCTCAGTTCCCCTGCTGCCAAGTTCCCTGATGACAGGCTCAACCACTTCCAAGGCGCGCGGCAGATCGGTGCGCGTAACCGTGAAAGTCATATCGGTTGTGCCGTCCACGCTCGCGTTCTGCACGATGACGTCCACGCTGATGTCGGCCTCAGCCAACGGCTCGAACAGGCTTGCGGCGATGCCGGGTCGGTCAATGACACCTAGCACCGTTATCTTGGCGACATTTGTATCTGTAGCGATTCCGCGTACCCGGTTACGAATCTCGCCCACGTTGCTGTTCATATCTATGTCTCCGTGAATCAGCGTTCCGGCAGCGTCAGAAAAACTGGACGCGACTAGAACCGGAACGTTGTAATACATACCCATTTCGATGGAGCGAGGGTTCATCTTCGCGCCGTAGCTTGCCAGTTCCAGCATCTCCTCGAAGCCGACCTCGTCGAGCTTTCGCGCTTTCGGCACGAGTCGAGGGTCGGCGGTGTAGATGCCGTCCACATCGGTATAGACCTCGCAGCGGTCGGCTTCGACTCCGGCGGCGATTGCGACTGCCGTGGTATCGGAGCCGCCGCGTCCCAGAGTGGTGATGTCCATATCCTCTGTGATGCCTTGAAAGCCCGCGACAATAACAATGTTGCCCTTGTCGATTTCGCTGATGATGCGCTCCGGGGAGATACCCGCGATACGCGCTCTGCCGTAGCTGGAATCGGTGCGTATGCCCGCCTGCGCTCCGCTAAGGCTTACGGACTCATAGCCCATAGAGCGCAGCGCCATCGCCATCAGCGTGCAGGACACCAGCTCGCCGGTAGAGAGCAGTACATCCATCTCTCTCGCATCCGGTCGGTCCGTAACTTCGTTAGCCAAGTCTATGAGGTCGTCCGTAGTATCGCCCATAGCAGACACGACGGCGACAACGCTGTTGCCCGCGTCCTTGCTGCGCGCGATGCGCTCGGCGACGTTACGTATCTTGTCGGCGTCGGCCAGGGAGCTTCCGCCGTATTTTTGTACGATTAGCATGGTGGTTTCTCAGTATTTCAGCCGGTCAGTTTATCAGTATCTTTCTTTGCTCTTCAGCGTTAGCTCCGCGCCTGAAACACATCATCCAAATCAATCGTCAATTGGTCGAGCGTCGGCGAGTTGAAACTCTGACCTTCGCCATACTCTCTGACAACTTCCAATTTGCCGTTCTGAAGCAGCAATACCCCTATCTTGCTTTCCGCGGGATCAACCAGCCACATCTCCTTGACGCCATGCCGCTCATAGAGTTCTCGCTTGCGTGTGCGATCAAGTCTTGAAGTGGAAGGTGACAGGATTTCCACCACAAGGTCTGGCGCGCCCTGCACATTTGCCTCCGTGAGGATATCCGCACTATTTCTTGATATGAACAGTAAGTCGGGCTGCACGACATCATTGTCAGTCAGGACCACATCGAACGGAGCGAAATATACCCATCCTAGCCCCATGTCTTCTGCAAGCAACATTAGCCGATACAGTCGCGTGGCAGTCCACTGATGTCTTTCACTAGGTGACGCAACCAAAATCAACTCCCCGTCGATTAGTTCATACCGTTCATCGCCCGGCAAGCTGGCATAGTCGTTGTATGTTAACCTGGCTCGCGGCTTGACCTGTACCATGTCAACCTCCTAACTGCCGTGCCAACTCCACTAACAGACTGAAATATTGACTCACTGACCGACTATGTGCGCCCCAAGCGCGGTTGGCTGCGTAACCTTGATTGCGCCATCGACACCGGACTTCATCGCGGCGTCCGCCATTTCATATCCGATGGTGTACTCGCGGTCTCGCGCGAGCGCCAGTACGCTCGAACCTGCGCCCGACAGGAATACGCCAAGCGCGCCTGCCGACATCGCGGCGCGAAAGATGTTCTTCATCGGGAAGAAAAGTTTCTGGCGAGCAGGTTGGTGCAGCATATCCTCCGTGGCGACCCCGAGATGCCGCAGGTTACCACTCGCGAGGGCATTGACCAATAGCGCCGTCCTGCCTATGTTAAAAACCGCGTCCTGCCTGTCAATCATCTTCGGCAACAATTCGCGCGCCTCTTCGGTGGGCATCGGGACATCAGGCACGAATAGAATAGATTTCAGTTCATCCGGGACACTGATGGATTCTGTCAGAAGTCCACTTCCGTCGCTGACAACGATACGGCAGCCTCCCATTACCGCCGCCGCCGCATTGTCGGGATGTCCTTCTATCTCCGCGGCAAGTTCCAGTATCCGCTCCTGCGATAAGTTGGCGCCACTCAGTACACTGCCTGCCAGCAACCCACCAGCGACCGCCGCCGCGCTGCTGCCAAGACCTCGACCGAGAGGAATCTCGTTCTCGCACGTCATACGCACTTCAGGCACCGACAACCCAATACCATCGTAAATGCGTCTGAAAGAGCTGTACGTCAGATTGTCAGCGCCCGTGGAAAGGATGTCTCTTCCCTCGCCGCTGACGGAAACGATGTCAGCGCCCGCATCCGCATCTTCGGTCTCCACGACTATCGTATTCCAGATGTCCAGCGCCATTCCCAGGCAATCGAAGCCGGGTCCCATGTTCGCGGTCGTCGCCGGCACCCTTACTGTAACCTTCAATTTCTCAGCCCCAGCAGGTATTTGAGATACGCGTTTTACAATGACATTTAAGGCAAAGACATACACCGTCGAAAATCTGTTGCCAATGGCAAGCCTACCAGATGCAAGCACATGGATAAAGGCACACAAACCCGCTATGCAGAGTTGCCGTGCAGAATTACCGAGCGGCAGGTGTGGGAAACACGTCCCTCCTGATGACGGACAATATATCCGTTAATCAAAAGGGATCGTCATTTTGGGGACGCCGCAGGATGTCATATCGCAACACCTGCGGCAACGAATGCAGTGCTATGCGGCAACCTTGGTCTTGCGCCTGCGACCGGGCTTGCCGCGCGTCTTCGCCCAATCGAAGTTGGTCTTGGGCTCGGGGATGATGTCCTTGGTGTAACCGCACTGGAGACACTCTCTGTAGTCACCGTACATGTCCCTCGTCAGCTTCAGGTCTCCAGTGCAGCGGGGACACGCCTTAAACTCTACCATTTCGCTTGTTCCGTCCTTTCTCCGCGAATACGGATTAAGCTCTGCGTAGCTTTATCTATTCATAACTTCAAATTAAAGTCGCTACGCTACATCAAATCTTTGAATACTCTCAACATAGGTCAAGATAATACAACCTCAGGGCAATATCTATATGATATGTGCGATAGATAGTATTATTTTTCTCAATGCTGTGCCTCTTGTCAGCTCCATCCGCCTGCCGTGCCGAGCCTACTTCTGATCTCGCGCCCGCTCTTGCAATTCGTACAACCTGTTGATGGCGTCGAGTGGCGTCATCGAGGCAACATCGAGGGCAAGCAGTTCATCGACAACAGGTGAGCCGAATCCGAGCAGCGGAATCTGTTGA
Source organism: Dehalococcoidia bacterium (assembly GCA_034421195.1). Classification (GTDB taxonomy): domain Bacteria; phylum Chloroflexota; class Dehalococcoidia; order Lucifugimonadales; family JADFKI01; genus Bin90. Next base: position 121,002 of record DAOUKP010000017.1, on the reverse strand, counting down.
GGCGCCGGGTTACGGCCCCCGCGACTGGATGGTCCGGACTTGGAATGGCTGCCATCCTCCAGCTCAGCAAGCACCTCCCACGCGCGGCTTACTACACTGCCCGGCATGCCCGCCAGACGCGCCACATGCACACCATAACTGCGGTCGGCTCCGCCGGGCGCGATATTCCGCAAGAACACCACCTGTCCTTTGTCCTCAGTTACAACCACGTTGTAGTTGAACGCGCGCGGCAGAGTGTCGGCAAGCTGCGTCAATTCATGGTAGTGAGTGGCGAACAGCGTCTTGCAGCCAAGCCGGGGGTTGTTGTGTATATGCTCGGCGACCGCTCTTGCCAGCGCCAGCCCGTCATAGGTGCTGGTGCCGCGTCCTATCTCGTCCAGCACAATCAGCGAGCGCGGCGTCGCGTGATTCAGGATCGCAGCCGTCTCCACCATCTCAACCATGAATGTAGATTGCCCCATTGCGAGGTCGTCCTGCAAGCCCACGCGGGTGAATATCCTGTCGCAAATGCCGATACGCGCCGACTCCGCCGGAACGAAGCTGCCAACCTGCGCCATAAGCACTATCACCGCAACCTGGCGTATGTAGGTTGACTTGCCCGCCATGTTGGGACCAGTCAGGATGATGAGCTGCTCATCGCCGCTCGACAGTTCCGTATCGTTGGCAACGAAATCACCCGGCGGCAGCATGCGCTCAACTACCGGATGCCGTCCCTGTTTTATTTGCACCGTGTCGTTCTCGTCGAGAGCCGGACGAACATACCCATAGCGCGATGCAACCTCCGCCAGTGAAGCGAAGACGTCTATGTTGGCGATCGCTCGCGCAGTCCTCAGAATCGGCTCGGCATAACCGGCGACCTGCTGGCAGACCTGACGGAATAGCGCGCCTTCTAGTTCGCCGATGCGGTCCTGCGCGTTCAGGATGAGGGATTCGTACTCCTTCATTTCAGGCGTGATGAATCGCTCGCCACCCACCAGCGTCTGCCGGCGCACATAATCGTCAGGCGCAAGGTCCAAGTTCGAGTTGCTGATTTCGATGTAATACCCGAAGACCCTATTGTAACCCACTTTCAAGGACTTAATGCCGGTGCGCTCACGCTCTTTCTTCTCCAAGCGGGCGATGTAGTCCTGCGCGTTACGGGATGCGCCGCGCACCTCGTCCAGGTCTGGCGAGAATCCTCGCCGTATCACATTGCCGTCGCCGACACTCAGGGGCGGATCGTCCGTTATCGCCTGCCTCACCAGTTCGACGACCTCAGCGTTGTCAGCGATGCGCTCCGCAATCCAATCCACCTTGGCGGCATCATCGTCCTCACAGAGGATCGTCTTTATCTTCGGCGCTGCCTCAAGGCTGTTGGCTAAGCTCACGAGATCGCGCGGAGTAGCGTTGTGCCCACGCACCCTGTTCACCAGCCGTTCCATATCAGACACGGCTTCGAGCAGCATCACTACGCGCTCGCGACGCAGGGCGCTGCGATGAAACCATTCGACGGCGTCCTGCCGCCGCATCAGCCGCTCAACATCCAGCAGCGGTTGACCGAGCCAGCGGCGCAGCAAGCGGCCGCCCATTGAGGTTTTGGTAACATCCAGCACAGAGAGCAGTGATGCGTTTGCCATGCCCCAGCGCCCACCCTCATATAGCTCAAGGTTGCGCCGCGTCTGCGGGTCCAGCACCATGTAGTCTGCCGTGGAGTAGGTGTAGAGTGTGGTAATCTGCCCGACCGCGCCGCGCTGCGTGTCCTGAAGGTAGTCTATGACCGCACCTGCCGCCCGAACCGCAAGCGGCTGTCCTTCGCACCCGAAACTCTCCAGCGATGCCACGCCGAAGTGTCTGAGAAGGGTCTCGCGCGCCCAGTCCGCGTGGAAGGCATCCGCCGTGAGCGGAGTAAGCATCACGCCTTCATCCAAGTCCGCATCATCCTGACCTTCGGGCACGAGAAGCTCGGACGGCATCAGCCTCGCCAGCTCAACGGCAAGGTTGGAAAATGCAAACTGTGTGGTGGCGAATTCGCTGGTTGTGATGTCAACCCACGCCAGCCCGACCGCGTCAGCTTCCACTACCAGCGCAGCCAGATAGTTATTCGCCTTCTGCTCAAGCAGCGCATCCTCGATGATAGTGCCCGGCGTTACGACGCGCACCACCTCGCGGTCAACAATGCCCTTGGAAGTCGCCGGGTCGCTGACTTGCTCGCAGATTGCGACTCTGTAGCCCTTTCGTATGAGTCGCGCCAGACTCGACTCCAGCGAGTGATACGGAATGCCAGCGAGGGGCACACGCTGACCCTTTCCGAACTCGCGCGAGGTCAGCGCGATCTCAAGCTCGCGTGAGAGTAGGCGGGCGTCGTCATCGAAAGTTTCGTAGAAGTCGCCCATGCGGAACAGCAGAATCTCATCCCGATGTTCCCGCTTGACGCTGAGGTACTGCCGCCGTACAGGAGTGGTCATTCGCTCTTCACTATGCGCTCCAGTCTAAAATGCTCACAGTCATTTTAGCGAGTGAAAGACGGAGTGTTAAAGCGCATGGCAGCACATTTCTGGCTGACAAACTGAGCACGGGACAGATTCAAATCTATCTGAAGCGCGTCCACAAAAGACAATGGCAGTCGGAGAAAATCTCGACTGCCATTGAAATCCTATCGACTTAACGGATTACCATACGCGATTATGTCACTTCGAGCGTAACATTTCGCAGCGGCTCGGCGTACTGCGTGCGGTCAAGCTCGATAGCTTCCTTCTGATATATCTGCACGCGGTACGATTCGTAGTCAGGGATGAACAGGCGAAACTCGCTGTCTATCCTCACGGAGCGAGGGCGGCGCAGGCGCTTTTCCTGCTCAAGGTCGCCCATCTCGCGCAGCCTATTGGGAACGGCATTCGTCAGCATGTAAGTGCGCGCAACACGGGATAGCGTTGCATCGCCGGTGAAGCTCCAGATGTATTGCCCTTCTGCGTTGAACATCAGCACGCGGTCATTGCCCCAGTCGGCGACATAGATGTCTCCGTGCGCGTCAACGGCAACGCCTGTCGGCCTGTTGAATTGACCGGGCCCGTCGCCGGCCTCACCGATTACCTGCTTCAATTCGCCATCGGACGAGAAAATCTGGAGGCGGTTGTTACCCCAATCCGTAACATAGATGTCGCCAAGTTCGTCCACATGGACACCCCATGGCAGCTCGAACTCCCCCGGTTCGTCGCCATGAGCGCCGAAGCCACCCAAATACTCACCATCCGTCGTGTATCGCTGTACACGGTGGTTCTTGGAATCGACAACGACCATATTGCCGTCGAGGTCGAAGGCAATGCCGTTGGGTGCGTCGAATTCACCGTTTCCGTCGCCGTGCGTACCCCAGCGCGACTCGAATTCGCCATCCGGGTTGAAGTGCGAAATCTTGTGAATTGCCTCGTCGCTGACGAAGATGTTGCCATCGTCGTCGGTTATTATCTGCACCGGCCAGACAAACTGCCCTTCACCGGTGCCGTAGCTGCCGATTCCCTTCAGGTCGTCCGTCAACGCCTCTGCGTCTTCGACCGACCAAATACGGATGCTCGATCCTGCCTCGGAGCGCATCAGTATAAGCGCGTCACCGTCCTTAGAGAAGGCGATGTCCGCAGGGTAGTTCGTAACGCGCCGCATCCCGAGAGTACGCAGGTATGGATAGCCCGCTCGCAACAGTCCCCATGGCCTCGTCATAGTATCTTGCTCCTATTCACTAACAAGCCCTTTGCCATCGGGAATACGCTCTAGTTGGCAAACGGACGAATCTGCTCGTACTCGCCCTTGACGATTGGCTTCGCATCGACATCAAGAACCTGCTCCAGCAGTGTGCCATAGATGCCTCTGAAGTCGATGGTATGCTTCAGGTCCTCGCCGTGCTCCCATTCCGCCGGGTCAAGCGAAGGATACTCGCTGTACAACCCGCCCTTCACATTCTTGCCGAAGATATACGCGCCGCCACCGGAGCCGTGATCGGTGCCGCTGCCGTTGTCACGCATGCGCCGGCCGAACTCCGTAAACACGAACACCGTTACATCATCCCCGGCGTCATGCTCTTCAAGGTCGTCGAGGAAGTCGGATATTGCGCCGGAAAGGTCGTTCATCAGCTTCGGGTGGGAGGGCATCTCGTTGGCGTGGGTGTCGTATCCACCGTGAGAGGTATAGAAGATGCGTGTGCCGAGGTCGGCAAGATGCACCCGCGCCACATCGCGCATGTTCTTCGCAATCTGGTTGTCGGCGTATTCCACGCTGGAACTGTAGTTGTCAGCAACGTCAGCAAGCATGTCCGCGCCCTTCAGCACATCTAGGCCAGTCTGCCCGATATACTCGGCGACCGCGCCACTGCCGAGCGCCTGCCCATACAGGCCCTTGAACGCCTCAAGTGCCTTGTCGCGCAACTTCTCCTGTTCGATGCGCGTCATAACACCATAGCCTTCCAGGTCGCCTATGGAGGTAACCGGGACGCCCGTCACAGACATTGCGCGCGGCAAGCCCATGCCGATGTTCACGCCGGTCAGCACGTTCTCAGCGTTAGGGTCGAGGTCACGGACGGCCTGTCCGAGCCAGCCTTCGTTGCCCACGCGGTCAGGCTCTGCGGTGTGCCAGATGTCCATACCACGGAAGTGCGAGCGGTTGGAGTTCGGGTAGCCGATGCCCTGGATTATCGCCATTTTGCCCTCGTCGTAGAGGCGCTTGAATGGCGCGGCGTTGGGATTGATTGCCAGCTCGTCGTTGATGGGCAGAACTTCGTCCTGTTTCATCACGACCGTCTTACGCGAGTCGTAGTAGTGTGGATTGTTGTACGGCACAATCGTGTTCATGAAGTCGTTGCCGCCCGTGAGCTGCACTACAACCAGCGTCTTTTCCCTCTTCTTGGTGGTCATCTTGTCCCCCATCTTGTCTGTTTAAGACGATGCCATGTGAGTTAATTCTATATGAACCGGCTATGCGAACTGGTAGTCAACAGTCGAAGCTGTCATCTGCAAGAGGTTATGCACACCGACTGAGTCGTTTTCGTCCTTGATATCTCGCAATTCCTGCGCGTAGCCCACGAGCGATGAGTATGTCTGCTCGCTGACGGCGATGCCGCCCAGGATGTCCAAACAGCGGTCAACCAACTCGGACGGCTCGGCGTCAAGTTCGCCTATGCGCTCAACCATATCGGCGACGCCCGGCTTGGCGATGTCCTCGAACTGGCTCTCCACGAAGCCCACGCGCTCGCTGAGCGTACCGGAGTCAATCCATTCGTGGCCTGTGTGCCAGCCCTCGACAGTGGGCGGGTTCATCAGTCGCTGTCCCATAATTGCCATGGGTCCCTCAATCAGTGAGCCGTTAAGCGTGGTCACTGCAAACTGGTACATGCCCGGCCTGGGTTCGCTGAACTCGCCGGTCTGCTTCAGCACGCCGGCTACAAGCTCAGTCGGGCTTTTGACCTTCTTGAACTGCCTCGCGCTCTTGAAGAAGTCCGAGTTGAACAGCGCCTTCAGTACTACGCGCATCTGACCTCCCGAATCGAGGAATACCTGGCTCAGCTGCTGAATCGCAGCCTCGTCTCTGGGAGGCTCGGTTGCCCATGAAGGCACCTGAAGCTCGTCTTCGACGAAGAAGTTGTACAGGTGTCGGGAAATGAAGCGGGCAGTCGCAGGCTGCCGCACAATGATTTCTATGATGTCCTCGCCGTCGAAGCTGCCGGTCTCGCCGAGGAATGTTTTCTCGCTGAAGTCATGGTCGTCTTCGATGAACATGAACTCGGCGGGGTAGTGCCCATTCGGGTAGAGGGAAAGCGGCTGCCTGAAAGTCCAGCCGGTGAAGGCACGAGATGCCGCCTTGATATCGTCCTCGGTGTAGTTGCCCACACCCATCGAGAACAGTTCCAGCAGTTCCCTACCGTAGTTCTCGTTGATTTCATCCTTGTGATTCTCGTTGTTGTCGAGCCAGAAGAGCATCGCCGGGTCGCGGGAAAGCTCCAGCAGGATAGTCTTCATGTCAGACAAGCCGACCCTGCGGAACATCGCGATCTCGGAATACAGCGATGGCCCGTGCTCGCTCTTGCCCCACGCCACCGGGAATATGTGGTGAAGGAAGAGCGACATCTTCTCTTCGAGCGGACGTTGCGTGTTCACCATGCGGTAGAGCCATTTGCCCACATGCACGGCGACCAGCTCGCCGCCATAATAGCGGTCGATATACGATTCGTCCAGCTCCGGGAACTGCTCGGGGTTGACGAGGCCGTCCACAATCTCTTCGTAAGTCTTGTCATTCGTCAGCGCGTCAAGCTCCGCGGGCGTCGCTCCGAATCCCGCGCGCCTCATCAGATGCGCCACAAGCGCCCGATCCGACTTCATGCTGCCTTCCTCCTGTGCGTTCCCTCGACAAAGGCGAGGGGCATTTCCGTCTATTTCGCGTATTCTACCCGATTGCCTGTTTTATGACCATAATGAGCTAATTCTGTTCTCGCTCCAATCGCAGCAGTTCTTCTCTCAATCTCGCGGCCTCAGCCTCAGCGACATCGGCGCGAATCTCCGCAGCATCAGCGCGAATCTCGGCGGCTTCAGCGCGAGCATCCGCCGCATCAAGTTCTATCCCCCACTCCACCGGCGTCGGCAGATACTCGCCAGTGTCAGGAATGCGAATTCGCAGCGTGCCCTCGACCCAGCACAAGTCCAGCCCCAGCACAGGGCTATGGCCCCACTTCATTCCGTCCGACTCTTCGATAATCTCCATAGGCTGATACGCGCTGTCAATCAGCAGGTCGCCGGCAATAGCGGCATCGTGATAGTCGCCGCCGGTGTGGTCGAAGCGCCAGTATTCCCGCACGCCGTAGCCCGCGTAGCCGTCTCGCTTCACCGTGCAATCATATCGTCCGGTGCTGCGTGAACCCACTTCAAGAACAAAGTCCGGCGGCTTGCCCACCTCGCTTATGACATAGCCATTGCGCGCTGTTATCGCACGGTAATCATCTAGTTGGAATGTAACTATGCAGTCCGGCACAAGCCACCCCGTCATATTGCCACCGGCTTCATGGCACAGATAGCCCTCGCCTGAAATCAGCACATCGTCGCGGTCACCAAAGAAAGCTTTCAGCGCCGAGATAAAATAGACAACCCAATCTATCTGCTCCAAATCATTCACTCGCTCTGGATCAGGCAGCCGTTCGATGTGCGAATACTTGGCGTATAATGTGCTGCGCCCAGTTCGTGTGGTCATCGCCGAACCCTCCATCCCAACTACTCTATAACAATCTCGCCGTCCTTGTACCTCGCAATCCCCTCCCAGTCGTACTCCACGCCAAGGCCGGGGCCTGACGGCACGGTAACGCACCCATCCGAGTCGATCCCTTCCAACCCGTCGTAGTAACCGCACCTGTACACCGGCATCCGCGCCCCCAGCTTGGGATGCACCAGCCCAATTTCGTAGAAGTTGGAGTTCCGCATCGCCGCCATACAGTGGCGCTGCGCCGGACCCGCGATGTGCAGTTCCACATCCATGCCGAAGCCTTCGGCGGCGTGTGCTATCTTCATCACGCCGGTGATACCACCGTCGTACTCAGGGTCGGCGCGCCAGTAGTCAGTCGCCTCAGCCACTGCCATGTCCGTGTGTCCCTCGACCATATGTACATGCTCGCCCTGGAGCAGCGGCGTTTTCAGCGACTGGCGGAGACGCTTGTGCGCCTGAAGGGATACTCCGCCGTCATTCAGAGGGTCCTCGTACCAGAAGAAGTTGTTGTCGTCGCAGGCGAGTCCAACGCGGAGCGCGTCGCCATAGGTGTCATATACGCAGCACGGGTCGGTCATCAGCGCCATCTTGCCGCCAACACGCTTGCCGACTGCGTTGAGAGTGGCAATCTCCTGTTCGATTGGAGCTGCCGCCCACGAGTGAATCTTGAAGCCTTTGTAACCCATCTCCAGGCACTGCTCGGCGAAGTCGGCATAAGCCTCCGGCGAACTCAGACCGTCCGGCGAGCGGTCGGCGTGGTATGTACTGGCATAGCAAGGCAGCTTCTCGCGGTAGCCGCCCAGCAGCTGGTGAATGGGCGCATCGAACAGTTTGCCCGCCAGGTCCCAGAGCGCGATGTCGATGGGCCCTATGCCCATGCGGTCGTGCTTCCGCAGGATCATCTTCGACTGCCGGTAGAACAACTCCCGATCAAGCGCGTTCCTGCCGATGAGGAACGGCGCAATCATCTCTATCTGCTCGCGGTTGGCCGGCGTCCCGCTGATGTACTCGCCGGTAACACCAACATCCGTGTAGATATGAATGGCGAGCAAGTTGCGGGTGCCGCGGCTGCCCGGCTCATAGAAGGGTCCCGCGGCGAATGCAAGATCGGTCGTTACATTCTCGGTCGGGAAGCGATACGAAGTCAGCTTTATCTTGCGTACAATCGGTGTTTGAGCCATGGCTTGCTGCTCCGTCTTTCCTTAAAAGCCTGTCCCCGCAAAGGCAGGGAGCGAGAACTCTAGTCTTCCTTCCAGAATCGCTCCTCGTCAACGGAGTAGCCCTTGGGAATCATGCGAGCTTTCACGTCTTCGATCATACCGGGATGACCGCAGGCGTATATGAGTGTATCGTCCTTGCTCAGACCGAACTTTTCGACCTGCGTCTCTACGATGGCGTTCACGCGCCCAGTCTCGCCCTGCCAGCCCTTGTTGTGCGCCTCGCCGGGGCGGCTCACGGTTGGTATGAAAGTAACGAGGTCGGGATACTCGGCTGCATAGCGCGATAGCTCATCGTCATAACCGAACTCGTCGTGGTAGCTTGCGCCCTCCAGCACGAAGAAGTGGTGTCCGCTATCGCCCCTGTGCAGATAGTCGCGTATGTAGCTGATATACGGAACGACGCCGGTAACGGTCGCAACGAGCAGGTGGTTCTTGAAGTTCGGATTGAATGTGAAAATGCCCTTTGCACGCGGCCGAATGGTCAGCTTTTCGCCAACCTTGAGCGCGTGCAAGAGTGGAGTCAGGTGCCCACCTTCATCGTATGGCACAAGCTCAATGAACAGTTCGATTCGCTCTTCGTGCGGTGCGGACGCAATCGAGTATGCCCGCTCGATTCCTTCTGCGCCGATTGTGCAGTATTGCCCCGGCTTGAATGTGAAGCCTTCCGGCTTCTCAATCCACATCAGCCAGTGGTCCGGCGTAAGCTCACGCCGCTCTAATATCTTAGTTTCAGCCAGTCTCGGCCTTGTGCGGGGCCTTCTTGCTGTTGTCAACGGAAATCGTCCTCCAATTCGTATTGCCGGTTATTTTCAATCAAGTACGCGCCAAGAAGAGACACAGCGCCAATTGCCATGTCCTGCATCTTCATGATAGCGCAATTTAGTCAGCGGCTGCACCAACCGCTACCTTGACGATGCTTGCGGGAACGAGCGGAAGCCCGTCAATTTTCAGCATCGGGTCAGGTGAACGGTCACGCTCTATGTCTGTTATGAGCTGACCGAACAGTGTAGTCAGTGAGAGCATGCCGCGCTGAGTCCCGCTAAGGGCTGCTTTCGCGTAGAATCCGCCACCCGGGTGCATCACATGCACTTCGTCCCCATCGCCTATGCTCAGACTGATGGCGTCATCGGGATGCACTTCAACGACATCCTCACGCTCCACGAGGTTGCGCCCTCGCACTTCCTGGATGTCTATCGGACGCTCCGGCTGGCTAAGCACACGACCTCGCGCGAGCACGAATGGGTGCGTCTCGTCGCCAAACGACGGCTGGTCCACGAATGTCATCGGCGACAAGGCAATCTTGTGGCTCTGCAAGTATTCAGCGTACAGCACGGGCGTACCGGGCATATCGGCAGCGGGACAGGGCCATTGCAGCGTCTCTCGCCGCAGCCTGCCGTATGTGATGCCCGCGTAAGGCTCCCACAGTCCGGCGTACTCGTCGAACACCGCCTCGGAATTTGCGAAATCGAAGCCCTGCGCTCCTATGCGGCTTGCAATCTGGGATATTATGCGCCAGTCCGCGTCCTCGTCGCCCTTCGGACCCAGCGCGGGATTGAGCAGCTGCACTCGCCGCTCTATGTTGGTATATGTGCCGTCTCTGTCCGCGAATGTCATAGAGGGCAGCACCACGTCCGCTATCTCTGTCAGCTCGTTGGGGAACACATCCTGCACCAGCAGGAACTCCAGCTTCTTCGCAGCTTCGACCAAAGAACCCAACTCTCCGTTGGTAAAGTTCGGGCTGTCGCCAATGACATGCAGCGCCTTGACACGTCCGCTCTCGATTGCCTCGGTCAGCCCTCGCACATCCACGCCTTCCTCAGTCGGCAGGTCCGCGTTCCACACCTGCGCGATGCGCCCGCGCGCCTCATCGTCTGCCACTGCATGGTAGCCGGGCAGGAACTCCGGAGAGCAGCCCACATCTTTAGAACCTTGCTCGTTTGCTCCAAGGAACAGCGGATACAGCCCTGCTGAGGGTTTGCCAAGATTTCCGGTTACCAGAGCGAGGTTCGCCAGAGCGCGCACGCAATCTTCGCGCAGCGTGGCCTCCAGTGTTTCGAGGGCATAGAGGATAGCGCTGGGCTTGCCGCGAGCGAACAGGCGCGCCGCCTCTCGGATGTCATCCTGCGAGAGTCCGGTCGCTCGCTCCACTTTAATCATGTCGAACGACCAAAGGCTGTTCTTGAGAGCATCCAAATTGTCGCAGGAATTTCTTTGAAATTCGTGGTCGCCGAGCGCCTCATCCAGTATGACGCGCAGCATCCCTCCGATAAGTGCAGACTCACTCCCGGGCAGCGGCCTAAGCCATACTTTCGCGTAACGCGCGAGTTCCGTCTCGCGCTGATCAATGACAATCAGATTCGCGCCCGCCTGCGCTGCCTTCTTGATGGGCACGCCAATGACGTTCTGCTCTTCCGTCATATTCGAGCCGACCACCAGTATTGCCTTCGACTGCTCCAAGTCCCAGATTGGATTGGTGGCAGCGGCGCGCCCCAGCATATCGCGCAGCGGCGCGGTCAGCTCCGGGCGCAGATTAGAGGATACATCCACATTGTTGCTGCCCATCACGACACGGGCGAACTTCTGCGCGATGTAGTTGTCCTCGTTCGTGCCGCGCGGCGACACCACGACGGCATACTCGTCTCCCTTGTGCCTGACGAGTCGCTCCGCGGCAAAGTCGAGGGCATCCGGCCAGGATACTTCTTCGAGTTCATCCCTGTGCCTGACGAGCGGCTTCTTCAGCCGGCGACGGGTATTGTTCACGAAGTCCAGCCCAAACTTGCCCTTGAAGCATACTTGCCCCTGGTTCGCGGGCGCATGTATGTCCGTCGTGGGACGAATGAGGCGGTTGCGCTTGTCAATCTCAAGATTCATCTGGCATCCGACCGGGCAGTGCGGGCAGATGCTCTTCACCGTATCAACCGCCTTGTCCCACTTGTACTTGCGCTCGACGAGCGCGCCGGTAGGACAGACATCTATGCAAGCGCCGCAGAACTCACAGCCGGACTCAAGCAGCGATGTTCCCTGTGATGTGCCGATGAGCACGCGGTCTGACCGGTCCAGCAGAGTCAGCGCGCTGTCGCCGCGCACCTCGTCGCATACGCGCACGCAGCGAGCGCAGACGATGCAGAGGTTCATGTCCATTTCCCAGTATGGGTCGCTGACCGCAAGCGGCAGGTTGCGGTTGTTGTACGACAGCGGCGATTCCATGTCCATCTCAAGGAAGCGCACGGTGTCCTTCAGTTCGCAGCGCTCATTCTTCGGGCAGGTAACGCACCTATCGTTGACCGACACATGCCGCAGGCAGATGTCCGACGGGCCGCACAGGTCGATGCGGTGACAGGTCAGGCAGCCGTGCGGATGCTCAGAAATGAGCAAGTCCATGATGCCGCGCCGAAGCTCCACGATGTCATCAGAGTTGGTCGTTACGCGCATGCCGGGCATTACGGGCGTCGTGCAGGATGCAGGGCTGCCCGGAAGAGGTCGGTAGTTGCCCTCGCGGTCCGGAGCTTCCGCCGTAACTACGCACATGCGGCAGGCGCCGAACGGTTTCATGCCCGGGTAGTAACACAGGTATGGGATATATATACCCGCGTCGGCTGCCGCCTGAATAACCATCTTGTCCGGCGTAGTCTTAACCTCGACGCCATCGATAGTTATGGTGATTTCGTCTGCCATACCCGTCTCCGTTCCTGTGGTCAGATTGCGGTTATCAACTCAGAAAGTCTTCTCGCGGTCGCAGTTAGTCGGCGACCTTCACTTCATCTCCAATCGCCGCCGTGCCGGGCGTTACGACCGAGCCATATACTCCGAAGCAAGCGCTGTTTCTAATTGGGGAGCGGTAGCTCAGTATCAGACGCGGCGTGTCCATGTCGCGCTCGCCGGTTTCAGGGTTCAATGTCGTAATCGCGCAGCGAGGGTCGAGAGAATCAACGCGCAGGCGAAGCTCGTCACCTACGGCTACTTCTTTGCCCAGCCATGTGTCCTCTTCGTGCGCCTCACATCCATCCAGAAGGAAATTCGGCCTGAACCGTCTATATTCCAACTTGATTCCATTTTGAGCAATATCACCCAGATGTTCAATGGAAGCCTGAGACAGCAGCGAGACCGGATATGCGTCCTGGCAGACGCCTGCACTTTCGGGCTTTACAAGCGACAACGCTTTGCCGCAGAAGTCAGACAAAGCCTCCGACAATTCTCCGGTTACGACTTTGCCGCTCACCATGCGCCTGAATACCTTCATCTCAACCGTGTCGCCCAACTCAGGGGTGCAGCAAACGGACTCTCCACCGGGGAATACGAGCCGCAAGGTGTCAGATGCAAGACAGTAGCCGGCATTGACTTGCGCGAGCTTGCCTATCTGCCGCTGAGTAACCATAGCGCCCGCGTCATTTCGCACTAGAAATCGCCTGTCCTCCTCAATGCCATGAAAGCCGACTTGCACGCTCTCAGGATCCATAAGCGCAAGCGACTTAACAGGAGCGATGTGTATGGACTTTATTACTGGCACTGAATTCGTTCTATCCGTTTCCAGAGGGCAGTCTTCAGGTGGAAGCAACCGACTGACGAGCATTTCATCCGCTTTGGGCAGCAGGCTGCGCCGCGCCTCGAAGCGCGTCCATTGCGTAGGGTCGCGTGTTCTTGGGCGCGATTGCAGGTCGCAGGCAACTTCCGGTGGGACAGCGCTTCTTCTCGATATGCGATACGAAGTCGGACTCGAAGTGCTGCAAAGCGGAGCGGATAGGACCAAAGCCCAGCTGTCCGTGTCCGCACAGCGAACTCGATTCCATCGTTCTTCCTATATTCCGCATCAAGTCCAGGTCTTGTGGCCTGCTCTCGAACCGCACCACGCGGTCAACGACCTCCAGCAGTTGCTCCATGCCGAGCCTGCACGGGAAACACTTGCCGCACGATTCGTACTGTGTGAACGCCACAAGGTTGCGCGTGATGTCCACGGCACAGGTGTCTTCGTCAATTACGATGACGCCGCCGGAGCCGAATATCGCGCCCGCCTCCCGCATCTCATCGAAGTCGATATGCACGCCAAGGCTGTCTGCTCCAAGCACGCCACCGAGCGGCCCGCCGGTTTGCAGCATCTTCAGCTTCTTGCCGTTGGGCACGCCACCGCCAATCTCGTTGATGACCTGCCCCAGGGTCAGTCCCATCGGCACTTCGTAGAGTCCGGGATAGTTCACCTGACCGTTCAGGCATACGATTGCCGTCCCTGTGCTGCGGTTCACGCCGATTGCGGAGAACCATTCCGATCCCTTTGCGATAATTTCGGGAGCATAGGAGAGGCTTTTCACATTGTTTATCGTGCTGGGCTTGCCCCATACGCCGAACGCGGCTGGGAAAGGCGGCCGATAGCGCGGCTGGGAGCGGTGTCCTTCGATTGCTTCCATCAGCGCGGTTTCCTCGCCGGCAACATAGGATTCCCCTGTAAGAGCAACTTCTATGTCGAAGGTGAAGTCCGAACCGAGTATGCCATTTCCTAGCAGACCGTTTTCGTACGCCTGCTCGATGGCTCTCTCCGTGCGAGATATGGGGCCTTCGTGCCCATGCCGAATGAACACGAAGCCGTTCGTCGCGTTCGTGGCATATCCGGCGATACACATGCCTTCAAGAAGCGTGTAGGGGTCACTCTCCAATATACCCTTGTCGTTGTATGCGCCAGGGTCGCCTTCCTCGCAGTTGCAGAGAATGTACTTGGGGCCATCTCCGCGAGTCATGAAGTTCCATTTTACGCCTGTGGGGAAAGCCGCTCCGCCCCTGCCTCGCAGCCCGGAGTCTATGACTTCCTTAATGACCTCATCCGACTGCATCTCGAAGAGCGCCTTATGCAGGCCAGAGTACCCACCGTTGGCGATGTATTGCATCACATCGTTGGGGGCGGTGTTGCCGGCATTGCGAAGCGCGATCCTTTGCTGCATAGATATGCCCGGCAAGTCGTTGAGGTCGTCCGCGCCGTCAACTCGGACGTCCCCAAGGTAGCCCAGAACATTCGATGCCGGAAGCTTGTTCTCCACCAAGACCGATTGGATTATATTCGGCACATCGTCAGGCGTTACGTTGTTGAAGAATATACGAGAGCCGCCCGGCTTCTGAATATCAACCAGCGGCTCGGCGTAACAGATGCCGAGACAGCCAACATCGTCCACATTGGCGTCGATGGCATGGCTCTCCAGCTCACTCATTATGGCGTCTCTGACATCGAATGCGCCAGCAGCGTGCCCGCACATCGCCGTTCCTATGCGAATCCACGGCTTCTCGCCATTAGTAAGCTCGCGCCAGCGAATGTCAGCCTGCGCCTTCAGTTCCTCGTAAGTGGGCATTTTTCGTCCTAAAACACCGTGATCTTCTTTCAGGGTTTCGCTAATCAAATCCACCAGATTCCCACCTGCGCGGGAATGACGGGTTTAGTGCCCGCCGCCCGCTTCCAGTCCGGCAACACGCCGAACCGCCGAACCGACATCAATACGCCCGGCAAGCCTGTGGTTCACCATCATAACCGGAGCCTGGGAGCATGCGCCGAGGCAGGTGTTGTACTTGAGGCTGACCCTGTTGTCCTCGGTCTCACCCTCGTCGGCAAGCCCGAGTTCTTTCAAGACCGCATCCAGAATGTCCGGCGCGCCAAGCAGGTGGCAGGTAGGACCCCAGCAAATCTCGACAACATTATCGCCCGGAGGCGTGAATCTGAAGTTTGTGTAGAAGGACGCGACGCCCCAGACTTCGTTTATGGTGGTGTCCATTTGGTCAGCCACCTCTTCGATGGCTTCTTCCGGAATATATCCCAAGTCGTCAAGGACTGCGTGCAGTGAGGACAGCACATTCACATTGGTCTGTGTCTGAGACCCGATTGCCGTCCTTATTCGCTCTCTCAGGTCAACACTATCTACGCTCAACGGACAAGGCTCCTTGCTGTGCAAAACGTGCAGGGCAACATACCTGAAAATTGACGCTTATAGGATACTTGCCAAGCACGGCAAGCGCAACCATCCAGAACTCCCGCCATATCTGTAACACGGCATCTCAATTCCGGACAGCGCGCAAGGTGACCGACAGGCTCATGTCCCGACACGCACAGTCGAGACAATTCTGCGTAAGGTGGCAAGCGCAGACAGAGCTGACATTTTTCCTGTCTTCGGGTTGGCATCTGAAGGGATATTTTCTATCAGTATGCTTAGCCTACCGAACTCACCTTCGACAACGATGTTGTGAGTGTTCTTGTCCACTGTCGGGTCAGCGTAGATTTTAATTCGTGTCCGGCGCGGTCCCAATCCTGCCATACTGAGCGCGGCAGAGACGTTCACATTAGCGGGGAACAGCCTGCAAGCCTCGAAAGCGGGCCCCTCATAAACCACTGTCGGCTCTGAGACGGCGTCAAGGTCAATGCCGCAAAGCTCGATGCCGGGAGCGCCCCTCAAACCTTCAGGCGGCTTGCGCGTAATCATCGTCAGAGAGTCAACACGACCAAAGCAAGCGCCCGCAACTCCGTCCAGTCCAGCTATCGCACCTGACGGGACGTATATTGTGGCGCCGTTTCTCTCTGCCAATTCGAACAGGTCCTCGCGTTCCAGCAATGCCCCGCCACTCAGCGCAATGAGATCCTTACCTGCGGACAGCGTAGCCACGGCAATCGAGTCCATCGCGCTGGCGGGCGCAGCTTCGATTACCAGATCCACCATATCAACCAAGCTATCCAGCTCGACTACGGGAGGACGACAGCTCAGCGTAGAGGCGAACCGCGCGGCGCGCTCCATGTTCCTGCTGGTTATCGCGCCGAGGACGACTCCGGGCACAGCGCCCGCGTCCAACTCTGACGCGACCTTGCGCCCTATCGTCCCGCAACCGACTATGCCGACACTCTTCTTTGGATTGTTCATGCCGTCATCCTAGCGACAAGAGCGAAGGCTGTCAAAGGAGGCGCCTGCACATCTGCCATTACCACGTCTAGCATGCCTATGTACCTTCCCGGTATTCCATCATCATACGGGCTACCTCGCGTCCCATTCGCACGCTGTAATTCGTGCCCCTGTCCTCCGGGTATATCTGTGTCGTATTCGCAAGGTACAATCCCTCAAAGGGCGTGCGATGGCTAGGTATGCGCTCGGAGTAGCGCGTTCCGATGATGGGCTGCGCCGCGCCAACGCGATGATGGTAACTCTCTTCGACCCAGGATATGTCGAATTCAGAGTTTATCTTCCGCAAGTGCGGCAGGTACTCTTGCAGAAGCTCGTCGTGTGTCATGCGGTATAGGGGGTTGTCGGTCGTCAGGTAATTCGAGAGATAGACGATGTGCTTTCCGCCGTAATGCTCCGGTTCTATCAAGTTGGTGTGCTCGATGACCGCCACGAACGGTATAGAGCGGTCGGACACATTTAGCCAATAGACATCGCTCAGGGGGCGGTCTAGCACTAGCACAATGAGCACGGCGGCCATGTAGTTGACGCCCGTCAACCTGGCAAGGTAGTCGTCCGGCAACTGCGGCACGAGAGACGGGAAAATGTATGAGGGCGTTGTCGCCAGAACAGCGTCGAACTCCGCCAACCCACCGTCTTCGCCGTCAAGCGCGACATGAAGCCCGCGCGCGCTGCCGTCCTCGACCTCCACTCGCTCGACTGCCGCCGAAGTATGGACTTGGCCGCCCATCTCGCGCACACGCTCCGCCAGCACATCGAACACCTCGCCAAAGCTGCCCATTGGATAGCCCAGCTTCTCTCGAATCATGCTCTTGCCGCGGGATTT
This sequence comes from Dehalococcoidia bacterium, assembly GCA_034421195.1. Taxonomy (GTDB): domain Bacteria; phylum Chloroflexota; class Dehalococcoidia; order Lucifugimonadales; family JADFKI01; genus Bin90. The sequence goes on along the minus strand of DAOUKP010000017.1, from coordinate 103,831 downwards.
CACTCGCGTCTGTATCTTCCCCCACACCCATGCCATGCTCACTTCTTCATAGTGCTCCTCTCCGAACTTCCCACGCATCATCGGACCCCAGAAGACATCGTATCCGCTCTTGCCGACATAGCGCCTCAGCCATTCGTCGGCAGTTACATCTTCGTACTTCCGGTAATCCCGCTGCCTCTGCAAGTAAAGCGTCGTCAGACCGAGTCTTATGCGGTCAGGCAAGCTCATTGCGGTGAACTTCAGCAGGTCCATCGGGGTAACGAAGTCGTAGATTCTGCCGTCAACCAGTGTTCCCACCGTCGAGTCTATCCAGCGAATCCGGTCGCCAAGCCCAATCTCTGTGGTAAGGTCAACGATGTCCGTGTCGCTGGTGAACCAGTGATGATAGCCCTTCTCAAGGCGCGCGCCGCCAACATCGAAGGTCGAAGCCTGACCTCCGAGAAAAGGCGCGCGCTCGTACACAGCCGCGTAATGCCCCTGCTTTACCAGTTCGTAGGCAGCGGCAAGCCCGGCTGCGCCCGCACCGATTATTCCTATTCGCATATCACTCCACCCATTTGGTCCCAACTATCCGGCGAGGAACTCAGCCCTCAGCCCGCGCAAGCTTCCGCAGAGACAGGTTACCTGCCCAGAGAAAAATCTGCCCAAGAATAATCATCGGCAGAAGCAGCGCGAAGTGGCTGACTGCCGCAAATGCCGCAGCATCCGATCTGCCAACGGCCGCCAACGGCAGAAGCACCAGAGTCTCACGCGCTATCAACTCGAAGAGTCCTATGCCGCCGGGCGAAGACGGAATAGAGCTGCCTATGTTAGCCAGCGCGGTAACGAGCGCCATAGCAGCCACCAGATGCCACGGGTTGTCATAGATGTGATGAAAACCGAAGGAGAAGCCGATGAGGTAGAATAGCCCAACCTCAAACGCCCATACCGGCACCGACAGCGCGAAGAGCAGTGCGAGCACTCGAAAGCTGCTCAAAGGAGCGAAGCCGGCCAGAAAGTAGTCGATGATGTGCATCGCCCGCGCTCGCGGGAACCTGTCCGGCATAGGCTTCAACATCGCCATCGCAAGCGCTCGCGTCCTGCCGGGCCAGCGCGAGAACAGGAGCATCACAATGAACGCCGCCACAAAAGGCAGGCTTAGTCCGGCCGCCAAGAGCTGAGGCGGAATCCCCCACTGGGCGCCGAAGCCCTCCGCGACACCACTCACCGGAACGAAGAGCGCCACCAGAGCCACGAACAGCAGCAGCGTCAGCGCGTCGAAGACCCGCTCTATGAAGATAGTGGCAAGCGCTGAACTCTTGCTGACTTGTTCGCGCTCGCCAAGGTAATAGCTCCTAACGACCTCGCCCAGGCGCATCGGCAACAGATTGTTTGCCATGTAGCCGATGACTACCACTGGAAACAGGCGTCTATTGCTCACATATTTGATGTGGCGCAGCAGAGCCTGCCACCGAATCGTCCGAAAGACAACGCCTATCAGGTACAGACCCACTGCCGGGATTACATACAGGTAGTTTGCGCTCGAAAGCGCAGCCAGCATGTGTTCCACATCTACCGTTACAAAGAACAGCGCCACCAGCAGCGCGCTCAGCCCAAGCCCAAGCCAGAATTTGCTCGCAGAAAACAAGAAAGCCTCCTGCCAAAACAGTAGCACAAAGGCTAGAGGGTTTCATAGATTTTTAGTCGATCGCTAGTATTAATGGGTTGGGGAAGAAATATGCAAAAGGGTACTGTTAGGACGATTGAGATTGACGGGAGTTTTCACCCCCATCCTAACCTTCCCCCATCAAGGGGGAAGGGACTTTTGCATATATCTCGATTGGGGCTTTGCGTTTAACGCTTGAGGTAGTCCAATGCACTTTGGGCTGCCCAGTATCCGCACATGCCATGCACGCCCGCGCCCGGCGGTGTGGACGCGGAGCAAAGAAACACGCCGTCTATGGGTGTCTTGTACGGGGCGAAAGCCGACACGGGACGAGCGAAGAGCTGGCGCAGCGTGTTTGCGCCACCGCCTATGTCTCCGCCCACATAGTTCGGATTGTACGCCTCCATATCTTGCGGAGACATCACGCTTCTCGCCAAGACTTGTCTCTTGAAGCCCGGCGCATACCGCTCCACCTGCACCTCTATGCGCTCCGTCATATCGATGTCCGAGCCGTTCGGCACATGGCAATACGCCCATGCCACGTGCCTGCCGGGCGGAACGCGTGTCGGATCGAAGACGCTCGGCTGCGCCAGAAGGACGAATGGCTTCTCAGGATGCTCTCCGTGCCACACCGCAGTTTCGGCCGCGGCAATCTCCTCAAGAGTGCCGCCCAAGTGAACCGTCCCCGCCTCGGCGCACTCATTCGCTGTCCACGGAATCGGTCCGTCCAAAGCCCAGTCCATCTTGAAGACGCCAGGCCCGTACTGAAATGCTTCCAGCCGCTGCCCGTAAGACTGCGGAAGCCTGTTTCCCGCCATAGACAGGAACTGCCGCGCACCAACGTCCAGAAGAACGACACGAGACTCCGGCAAGTCAGCGAGTGAATCCACTCTGACACCGCAAGCGACCTCTCCACCCAGAGAGCGCAGGTACGACACCATTGAGTCGGATATGCTCTGCGCTCCGTGCTTTGGCATGGGCCAGCCGACCGAATGACCTGCCGTCTGCAAGACCAATCCGGCTGCTGCCGACCCTCTAAACTCCAGCGGCGTAACGGAGTGTGCCGCGATTCCGGCAAACAGCGCCCGCGCCCGGTCGGTTCGCAACCATGCATCCGCGAGTCCCCTTGCCGAGCGCAGCCCTCTTAAGCCGAAGCGTGCCATCGCAATCGGATTACGTGGCAGGCGGAGGGGCCCCATCACGTCGCTGGCGATTTTGTTCCAATCGCGCGCCAGAGGAGAAAACAGCCTGTGGTAAGCGCGAGCGTCATCGCTCAATCTCTCCGCAGTTGCGGCTACATCGCGCTCCAGCACAGCCGCGCGACCGTCATCAAGCGGGTGTGCAACCGGATATCGAGGGTGAATCCATTCCAAGCCATGCGCTTCCAGAGGCAGCCTGCTGAGAAACGGGGACCCGACCGCAAGCGGGTGGAGCGCAGAGCATACATCGTGCTGAAATCCCGGAAGCGTCAGCTCCGATGTGCGCGTTCCGCCGCCCGGCGTCTCGGCAGCCTCAAACACCAGTACGCTATGCCCCTCTTGGGCAAGGGCTATTGCAGCCGCCAGACCGTTTGGTCCCGATCCTACAACCACCGCGTCGTAAGCGTTGTTCATAAGCCGCGTTAGTTCCCCTCTGCTACTGCATTGACTAGGCTGTGTGGGCATTTCGTCGAGAACGGCAATTCCTTTTGTCTTGTCATTTCGAGCGAGAGCGAGAAATCTAAAGTTGTGAACAGGTTTGCAGGAAACGATTTCAGATTCCTTACTTCGTTCGGAATGACAGAGTAAGAGCGTTTTCGGGGCGAATGTGCCCATTTTCTCAAATGTCCACAGACCCTAGCAGACGGGCTTGCAAGCCCATCTTCGTAGCCCGGACCCTACGATGCTATCATGGTAGTGGATGCTCAAGATTTCGGGAGACTGACAGATTTATGCTCATGTTGCTGAAGCACCGCCTGGACATGTCACGTGGCACAAAACGACCAATCTTCCTGACGACCGAGTGGCGGTATCTAGCGATGCTGAACTATGAAATCGATCCTGCCGTTCTTAAGCCGTACCTGCCCGCAGGCACCGAGCTAGACACATGGAACAGCAGACACTACATCAGCGTAGTCGGGCTGTTGTTTCTGAACACGCGGCTCTACGGCATTTCCGTGCCCTTCCACAGGGACTTCGAGGAGATCAATTTGCGCTTCTATGTGCGCCGGGAAGTGGCGGGCGAAGTCAGGCGCGGCGTGGTCTTCATCAAGGAAATCGTACCAAAGCCGGCAATCACTATGGTGGCACGCGCGTTCTACAACGAGAACTATGTAACGATGCCCACCAGCCACAGCATAGGCAAGGACGGGTCGAGCTTGTCGGTCGCGTATCGGTGGAAACAGCCGAATGTCATTCACGGTCTCGATGTCCGCGCGGAAGGCAGACCGATCCTGCTTCAGGACGATACCGAGGAAGAGTTCATCGCAGAACACTACTGGGGGTACGCGGCGCAACGAGACGGCGGCACGCTGGAATACGAGGTGGAACATCCACGATGGCGGGTGTGGCGAATCCAAGATGCCAGTTTGAACTGCGATGCGGAGCGACTCTATGGCACGCAGTTCGCCAAGCACATCAGCGGAGCGCCCGCGTCCGCGCTACTCGCGGAAGGCTCTCCGGTTATTGTTCGCAAGGGGACGCGCATCTAGCGAGTGGAGCGGAGGCTCACATCCGGAATCGCCTGCCCCAATTCCAGCTTGAACATAACCCAGGCTTCCAGACCGCTTTGCAGTTCATCCCCGCAATCTTCCAATGTGTCCGCATTAGCCCAAACGCCCTGAAGTCCGGGGGTTTCGCCAAAGTAACTGCCGTCGTCCGACAATATCTTATACTTCGCCGTACGCATAGCGGCGTCTATGTACATAGTGGCGGGCATAATCCACTTCACCCCCATCCTAACCTTCCCCCTTGAGGGGGAAGGGATTTTTACAATCGTGTCGGATTCAGGGATTCACAGCGTCGATTATGCCGTTCACATCTGCCAGTTCGTAGGGTGTAAGCTGCCAGGACGATGCCTTTGCGTTTGAGACAATCTGCTCCACGCGAGTCGCACCGGCAATTACCGAGCTGATCGCGCTGTTCGCGAGCAGCCACGCGAACGCCAGCTCCAGCACGCTATGCCCACGCGCTTCGCAGAACGCTTCCAGACGCTCAAGAAGGTCAAAGTTCGCGTCCGTGAACATGCCCCTGTCACTCTCAGCCAAGCGTGTTCCCTCAGGCGCGTTCTGCCCTCTTCGATATTTGCCCGTCAGGAAGCCGTTGGCAAGCGGGTAATATGGCAGTATGCCTACTCCGTAGCTTTCGCAAAATGGCACGAGCTCCACTTCTATTTCCCTGTCCATCAGGCTGTATTGCGGCTGCACGCTCACAAACTCAGAGATACCAAGGGTCTTAGAAGTCCAAGCCGCCTCGCACACCTGCCATGCGGTGAGGTTCGAGCATCCGATGTACCGCACCTTTCCTTGCCGCACAAGGTCATCCAGCGCGCGAAGCGTCTCCTCAATCGGCACATGAGGGTCGTGCCAGTGTATCTGGTACAGATCGATGTAGTCTGTTTTCAGACGACGCAGGCTGTCCTCCACTGCCGCCATGATGTGCTGACGAGAGTTCCCACCGTCATTCGGCCCGTCGCCCACAGTGCTGGACACTTTAGTTCCGATAATCGCCTTGTCGCGCTTGCCCTCCAGGGCTCGACCGATGTACTCCTCAGAGTAGCCATCTCCGTAGCTGTTGGAGGTGTCGATCATGTTGATGCCCATATCGAGCGCGTGATTGATGACGAGCGCCGAAGCGTCCGCATCGAGCCGGCGGCCAAAGTTGTTTGTTCCAAGCCCGATTACTGAAACCTTCAGCCCGGACTTTCCCAGATAACGATATTCCAATTTTCCAACCTCATCAGTGGTGTTTGAGTCTATTGGCGACCAAGCAACAATTAGACATCGTGGCGTCGCGCCACTAGCAGCCCATCTTCTCTTTCGACCTTGATCGCAAAGTCCGCGCTGTCGATTTGCAGCGCCATGTCTCTATCTTCCGGGTGGTATTGAGGCTGTGCGGGATCTGCGTATTTCTGTGCCTCTTCGCCCGCCAGAACGAGCGCACGCACCGCGTCAGGGTCGGGCTTTCGCCCTTGAAGGAGGTTACGCAGGTACAGGGCGCACTGTTCGTCTTCGTCGGCATGCACCCTTGCTTCCAATCCCATAGCCACGATAGTTACAAGATTGGGATCGTCACGCAGGATTGCCTTAACGGTGGCATCCGCAATCGCGAACGAACCGGCGTAAATCCGTGAAGCGTTCTTTGCGGCGCTCATGCCTACCGTGCCCGCGCGCGTGGATTGTATCAGCGTTTTTCCGGCGACATCCGCGTCCAGCATCTCATAGGGGGAGTTGCCGAGGTCAAACCCCTCCGGCCTCGTGCCATCCACCTCTCCCATACATATCTCGCCCACGCCCTGCTCTCGCAGATTCAGCGCCTCTTCCACTTCCGCGACCAGCACTATCTTCTCAGCGCCTTTGGAAAATGCCACTGCCGCAGTAGTGAACGCCCTGAATACATCAATGATCACGACCGTCCCGCGCGCTTCGTTAGCACCCCTGTAAAGACTGTCTATCCGTATCTCCATTATTCCTCTTCGTCCTGTCCGTCGATGTTAGTTCCCGCATCTATCGCAGTTCCTTAGGCAGCACGAAGGTTATCTCTTCTTTGGCGACTTCCACATCGACAACCTCTTCGGGCGCCAGTGACTCAATGACCTGCTTCACCAGATACTCCGGGGTGGACGCGCCCGATGTTATGCCCACATCCTCTACGCCATCCAACCACTCTGCCTTAATCTCATCGACGCCGTTGATGAGGTACGCGCGAACGCCGTGCGCCTCAGCAGTCTCGCGCAATCGGTTGCAGTTGGAGCTGTTCGGCGCGCCGATGACGAGCATCAGGTCAATCTTGTCAGCCATCTCTTTCACGGCGGATTGCCGATTCGTAGTCGCATAGCAAAGGTCGTTCCTGATAATCGCGTCCGAGAACTTGCCCTGAATGCTCTCAATCGACCGCTTTGTGTCATCCATCGAAAGTGTAGTCTGCGTCAGCACTGCAATCGGCGTGTCGTCGTCCCAGTCCGGCAAGTTCAGTTCTTCCCTGTCGTCCACAAGGTGCATCTCAGTCTGCCCCATCGTTCCCTTGACTTCCTGATGCCCCGAATGTCCTACAAGGATAATCCGCCTGTCTTCGTTGTCGTACTTGACGGCTTCGTTATGCACCTTCGTAACGAGCGGGCAGGTGGCGTCGATGACCCGCAAGCCACGCTCTTGCGCCTTCGCAAAGTCTTCCGGCGGCGAGCCGTGCGCCGAGAACACAACACGCGAACCCTCCGGTATTTCATCCACATCCTCCACGGTGATAGCGCCCTTCGCCTCAAGCGAGTCCACCACACGCCAGTTATGCACAATCTGGTGCTTCACATAGACAGGAGCACCGAAGCGCTCCAGCGCAATCTCCACAAGGTCTATTGCCCTGACCACACCAGCGCAAAATCCCCTCGGCGCGCCAATGAAAACCTTCATTTTCTCACCCCCTTACGGCAGTTTCGCAACCCAATCTTACCACACAACCACCCAAACCTTGTCCGTAAAATTGTTTCATATACACAACCACCCGTTTATAATAATGCGATAGATAGCTGACTATATCATCTGTCTAATAAGACACCGAACGCGCCAAGTCGGGAGAACACATATGAAGCTTGCCGATCGAATGAGCCGACTGGGAACCGAGACCGCCTTTGAAGTTCTGGCTAAGGCGCGCCGCTTAGAAGCGGAAGGCATGGATGTCATCCATCTCGAAATCGGCGAACCCGACTTCGACACGCCGGAGAACATAGTCGAAGCGGGCGTTACGGCGCTCAGGGGGGGCGAAACCCACTACGGTCCCTCTCCCGGCTTCCCGGATGTACGCGCATCTATCGCGCAGGAAATCTCCGAGACTCGCGGCATTTCGGTAACCGGCGACAATGTGGTCATCACGCCGGGCGGCAAGCCCATTATGTTCTTCATCATGCTTGCCCTTGTTGACTACGGAGACGAGGTTCTGTATCCCAACCCGGGCTTTCCCATATACGAGTCCATGATCAGCTTTGCGGGTGGCGTCCCGGTTCCGATGCGCCTGCACGAGTCGCTCGACTTCAACATCGATGTTGATGAAGTCGCGGCTCAAATAACGGACAAGACCAAGCTGATGATAGTCAATTCGCCCAACAATCCCTGCGGCAGCGTGCTTGCAAGGGAGCAGATTGAAGCGCTCGCAAATCTTGCCAAGGAACATGACATCATCGTCCTCTCAGACGAGATTTACATTCGATTCCTCTATGAAGGCACTCACCACAGCATCGCTTCCTTCCCTAACATGCGCGACCGCACTATCATCCTGGACGGTTTCTCCAAGACTTACGCAATGACAGGATGGCGCGCGGGCTATGGCGTGATGCCGCTCGAACTCGTCGAACCTATCTCGCGTCTGGTTACGAACAGCGTGTCCTGCACAGCCAGCTTCACCCAGTACGCCGCGCTCGAAGCGCTCGAAGGACCTCAGGACGCGCCGAACAGCATGGTCGAGGAGTTCGCGCGCCGGCGCCACATCATCGTGGACGGCCTCAATGCAATCAAAGGCATCCGCTGCGCCACGCCCAAAGGGGCGTTCTATGCGTTCCCGAATATCGAGGGAACCGGATTGTCCAGCAGAGAGTTCGCCGACCGCGCCCTGGAAGAAGCAGGCGTCGCCTGCCTTTCCGGCGAGTCATTCGGGGAATACGGCAACGGCTTCGTGCGCTTTTCATTTGCCAACTCGGTTGAAAACATAGAAGAAGCCCTTAGAAGACTCGGCCGCTTTGTCCAGTCCATATAGTCCCTTCCCCTTCTGGGGGAAGGTTAGGAAGGGGGGGCAAATCCTCCCCAACCTGTCCATCCTGTTAGGCTAGGCGGTACGATGCGCACCTTCAGATTGGCAATGGCGCAGATGAACGCCACCGTCGGGGACCTCGACGGCAATGCCGAGCGCATAATCGCCAGCATTCGTGAAGCCGACTCACTTGGAGCCGACCTCGTCGCATTTCCGGAACTTGCGCTTCCAGGTTATCCGCCCGAAGACCTGTTGCTCAAGCCGCAGTTCATTCGCGAGAACCAGGAACGCCTGCGGCAAATCGCGGCAGAATGCGTGGACATCGCGGCTGTCGTGGGCTTCATAGACTCGGACTCCGACATCTACAACGCGGCAGCCGTTATCCTCAACGGCAATGTAGTAGGCACTTTTCGCAAGATGTACTTGCCTAACTACGGCGTATTCGACGAGGACCGCTACTTCGCGGCGGGCAGCGAGTGTCCTGTCTATACCATCAACGGGACACCGATAGGCGTGAATATCTGCGAAGACATCTGGTACGCCACCGGGCCAGCCGTGGTGCAGCGCGCCGCCGGAGCGGAGATAATCGTCAATATCAACGGCTCGCCGTTCCACGCGGGCAAGCGCGCGTTCAGAGAGAAGATGCTTGCCACCCGCGCCGCTGACAACGGCTTGTTTGTCGCCTATGTCAACCTTGTTGGCGGTCAGGACGAGCTTGTGTTCGACGGGGGCAGCCTCATTTTCGATCCCGAAGGCGAAATCGTAACTGAAGCGGCACAGTTCGAGGAGCAGCTTCTCGTTGCGGACCTCGATGTCGAGGCCGTCTTTCGCTCTCGCCTGCGCGATCCGCGTACCCGCAAGGAGCGCGGCGCAGATTTTTCGCATATAGGCGATCCGGTCAAAGTCTATGTATCAGACTATGATGAGAACGCCGTCAAGCCCGCGCTTCACGCAAAGCCAGCCCGTCCTTCGACAAGCTCAGGACGAACGGGTATGTACAACGAATCCGCGGAAGTCTATGAGGCGCTGACGCTCGGCACACGCGATTATGTGCGAAAGTGCGGATTCAGCAAGGTGCTCATCGCGCTTTCCGGAGGCATTGACTCCACTCTTGTCGCCGCCATAGCCGCTGATGCGCTAGGCAGCGACAACGTTGTCGGCATCGCCATGCCCTCGCGCTATTCGTCCGAAGGCAGCGTCCTTGATGCCAAAGCGCTCGCCGACAACCTCGGTATCGAGCTATGGACGCTGCCGATCGAGGACGCATTCAGCGCCTTCCTAGACACGCTCGCCCCAAAGTTTGCAGGCACAGAAACGGGCGTCGCCGAGGAAAACATGCAGTCTCGCATACGCGGCAACCTCATCATGGCGGTTTCCAACAAGTTCAACTGGCTTGTGCTGACCACGGGAAATAAATCGGAGATGGCGACCGGGTACGCCACTATCTACGGGGACATGGCAGGCGGCTACGCGGTAATCAAGGACGTGCCCAAGCAGCTTGTGTATGAGCTTTGTCGATACCGCAACACAATCGGAGACGCCCCGGTAATTCCGCAGACGGTCATAGACAAGCCGCCCAGCGCAGAGCTGCGTCCGGACCAGAAGGACGAAGACTCCCTGCCGCAGTACAGTGTGCTGGACCCGATTCTGAAAGCGTATGTGGAAGATGACTACGCCTTCGACGACATCGTGGCTATGGGCTACGACCGGGACACGGTGAAGCAGATAATCACGCTCGTTGACCGGAACGAATACAAGCGTCGCCAGTCGCCGCCGGGCATCAAGATTACGCCGCGCAACTTCGGACGAGACAGGCGCATGCCGATAGCGAATCGGTATCGGCCCTTTTAGTCTCTCAGTCGGTCAGCCCATCAGCAGGCGGGCATGAATAGAGGGCGTCCCTTATGCGCGCTGCTGATGCAGATTAGACATGCCCATGACGGCACTGGATTCCCGCTTTCGCGGGAATGACGATAATATCTACTTTGCCTAATACCCTGCATACAACTTCGTTCCCGACATATCCACCACCTGATACGGCAAGCCGCTTGCCTCAGCCGCTCGTCTTCCGGCAGGTGTAATCAGCAGGGTTCCGCCGCTCCCAACCACATGCCCGTCTATCATGATTGGCTTCCCTGCCACGAAACTCATCGTCGGCTCGTTAGTCTCAGGGTTGATAATCGTGATGTCCGCGTCCGCCCCTTCGCTGAAATGTCCCTTGCTGGGAAGACCCAGCATCCTCGCGGGCGTCAGTGACAATTTCGTAGCCATTTCAAGAGGCGTCAGCGCCCCGAACTTCACCAGCGCCATGCTCGACTGGATAGCCACATTGCGAGGGTGACAGCCGCCGTCCGTGCTCACGGCGTCAACGATGAATTCACCCGCATCATTCTTCGCAGTCGTCAGCTTGAACGCGGTTGACGGGAGGTTCACTGGGAAGCTCATGCCCACATGGGTTTTCTCCCGCTCATACACTGCCAGGGCCTCCTGACCTTTCAGATACACGACATGCCCACCACGCTGACCAATCACCGAAGCGTACCCGTCCAGTATCGCGCGCTCCATTCCCTCGCGAGTGGGAGCGTATCCTCGCATCGCAAGGCAGTTGCGCGGCACATTCGCCTGCACAAAGCCCTCGCCGTCGCAGCTTCCGCTTGTGCCGTTCTGTATAGCGTGGTACGCCTCCGAGTTCAGTTGCGTCCGCATGCTCTCCAATATGCCCAGCGCCTCGTCGCACTCCGCGTCAGCATCTTCGATAACTCCCCGGCAGTATGAGTTCACATGGCACACATGCAGCCGTCCGTTCCCAACGATGGCGGGTATCTCGCGCACACCTCCCAGGTGGCTGCCCGACTCGCGAGTGCCGATGTGGAACGCGACATACGCAAGCTGGTCGTTGCAGGCATGAACTACATCCGCGGTCCCCTGCGGACTGAATGGGTGATAGCCGCCCAGTATCTTTATGCCGAAGCATCCCTGCCGCAGAGCGCCCTGGACAATGTCCCGCGCCTCCACCGCCGACGGCTCGTCTGAAGGCATCGTCGCGCCCGGTATCAGCGCGTACAGCCCTGCCACATTCAGCCCGGCGCCTTTGCGCTTAATGCCGTCAATAAGGCTTGCGCCCGTGCCGCCCATGTCCAGCACGGTCGTGGTGCCGGCGCGCGCCAGCATCGCATAGCCGAGCGCCGGGTCCCAGTTCCGCGACAGTCCCGCCACATGCGCGTGGGTATCTATCTGCCCGGGCATCACCCACCTGCCGGACACATCGACTATCTCATCGCCATCAAAAGGGTCCAGCTCCGGCTCAATTCGCGCGATCATACCTGCTTTCACACCCACATCAGCCACGCCCTCAAAGCCGTTTGCGGGATCAAGCACCGTCCCGCCACTCAGAATCAGGTCATACTTCGCCATATCCCATCCATCCTGTACATCCCCTGCTTTCACAGGGACAAATTCTGTTAGTTTCCGTCCGTTATGTTACACTGACAGCCGACAACTGAAAACTGACCCGGAGGATGCAATGACCAAGCTTGGAGCTATATTCCCTCAGACTGAGATTGGCAACGACACGGGCGCTATACGCGAATACGCGCAGGCAACCGAGTCGCTTGGCTTCGACTTTCTGCTGGCATTCGACCATGTGCTGGGCGCGAACGCCGAGACGCACACCGAACTAACCGGACCATATCGCCACTACGACGCCTTTCACGAGCCGTTCGTCCTTTTCGGCTACCTTGCGGCAGTTACGAGCAGCGTCGAGCTTGCCACCGGCATCATCATTCTTCCACAGCGTCAGACTGCGCTCGTAGCCAAGCAGGCGGCGGCGGTCGATGTCCTCAGCGGCGGTCGGCTGAGATTGGGAATCGGAGTCGGCTGGAACTATGTGGAGTACGAGGCGCTTGGCGAGAACTGGCGCAATCGCGGCGCGCGCTCCGAAGAGCAGATTGATGTGATGCGCCAGCTTTGGACAAACGAGCTGATAACTTACGAGGGCAAGTGGCACAAGATAACGGACGCCGGTATTCTGCCGCTGCCTGTTCAGCGCCCAATCCCCGTATGGCTCGGCGGCGCGTCCGATCGCACGGTGCGCCGAATCGTCAGCACCGGCGACGGCTGGATACTCACCGGACGACCGGACGACCGCGCCAAAGGGCTGATCGACAAGCTGCACTCTTATGCCGACGAAGCGGGACGCGACACGGCGAGCATCGGACTCGAAGGCTGGGTGTCCGCCAGCATCGGCGGCCCCGACGACTGGGCGAAGGAAACGGAAGACTGGAAGGCGCTTGGCGCAACTCATGTTTCGCTTAACACGATGCGCGCAGACCTAGCGGACCCGGCAGCGCATGTGGAGGCGATACGGCAGTTCAAGGAAGCGACGGCGGGAGTGTAAGCATAATTAAAAATCGTATTTCAAAGGGAGATATGTGGGCTTCTGCACATTGCCATATCTCCCTATTGAGCATCATTGGCACACTCTGCAAATTCTACTCTTAATTCACCAGGTCAAATTAACGCTTGCTGAATGCGATTTGCGTCATCTTCTCCACCGATACGAGCTACTGTGAACCTTTTATAGTTTTTTAGCGAGTCCTGTACGCTTCTACCGAATCTTGCACGAGACACATATTCATTAAGCCAACGCACTTCACGAATATGTGGACCTGGCTTACCTTCGCCAGCACCGCTCAAATCTGATCGGAAAGCATAATTGCTTCCGACCAACCCAACAGCAACGTTTGCTGTTCCATAAAAGGGCAGAAAGACGATGTCATCATTGCGAAGGTCGTAAGCGAATTGTAGTAGCTGAGAAGCAGCTCGCCCAGCCTTCTGCGGAGTTGGATAATAGTTTGGAAGTCTACATAATAAGTGCTTACGTAAATCATCTTGTTCGACGAACTCAGTCAGACTCCGCATTAGATTAAAATTTACGGATATGCGTCCGCTGTTCAAGGCATAAGTCTCATGCCTCCCACGCTCACCGGACCTAACCATCCATACCGCCATTTCCGTTCTCCTTTTGGCTTTCAATGATCACTGAATGCCAATCAACACAGCTTCGCAAGTCTTGTTGTCATAAGTCCCGAGAGCAGTTTGACGCACCATACCACCGAACGCATTCCTAGCTCCGAACTCCATGACGATATTGTGTTCACCATCTTCGACTGGTGAAACCCGTGTCTCGTAGGTTTCCATGCTGCCAGGGTCATTCAGAACATCTCTGACTAACGCTTCCAGTCCATTATGGTTGCCATCCCAAGCATCCAAACAGTGGAAGCCTTTGCGTTCATGCTCCGCTCGCTCCGCAGTTACAGTAGCCACGCGCCTTGCTTCCGCAGTCTGAGTCGGAGCTATCAATACACTACTCTCTGTCGCAGATGCGGTCGGTACTGTTGCCAGTCGCGTGTCATCTCGGTCATGTGCAAATAACAATACTGCTAGGGTTGGAATCAGGAGTATGAGGACTAAATCTAACAACTTGAGGTCTCTCAACAGATGCCCCCTCTCCGCCAGATATGGCTACCCTAGCACGAGCGACCACCTGAGTGTGCGTCAAGGGGGCGAAAGACGCCACATCTCGACACACGGAGCTATCTGCCCCTGTGGTCATACTCGTGCTAGGAGTAATCTAATCGTAACAAGAAAATGTCAGGGCAACAAGACAAGGCAATGGAGTCTTATGGATTCCTTAAATGTGCATCGTAATTCCGAAAAATACGCTATAATACCCGCGCGACATTTAATCTAGCTCACTTTATCCTTAACGCCATGACAGATTCCAACAACCTCCGCAAAACATCCCTCTACGACACCCACGTATCCCTCGGCGCGCGCATCGTGCCTTTCGGTGGGTGGGCGATGCCAATTCAATACGAGAGCATCCTGCAAGAGGCTCGTGCAGTCCGCGCTAACGTCGGCCTGTTCGATGTATCGCACATGGGCAGGCTGAAGATAGAGGGAAGCGGCGCGGCTCCCCTGCTCAGCCGCGTGCTCAGCGTTGGCGCGATTTCGATGCGGCCGGGGCGAGCGCGCTACTGCCTCATCTGCAACGAAGAGGGCGGCATCATCGACGACTGCATCGTGTATCGCAATGACGAGGAAGACTTCCTGCTGATACCGAATGCGGCGAACACTGCCGCTGTTACCGACTGGCTCGACCGCTGGAACACGAAGCCGGACACGGTGAACATAACCAATATCACGGCTGAAACGGCGATGATTGCGGTGCAGGGACCTCAGTCAATACCGATGCTGAACAAGTTCACTGCCGACGACATCTCATCGGTGCTGCCCTTCAACACCATACAGACGAAGTTCAACGGCTTGGACGCTATGCTGGCGCACACAGGCTACACTGGCGAGGACGGCTTTGAGGCAATTGTGCCGGCAGACGCAGCCGCGCAGATCTGGACTACGCTGGTGGAAGAAGGAGCTGCGTCCTGCGGGCTGGGCGCGCGCGATGTGCTTCGACTGGAGGCCGGCTTGCTGCTGCACGGCAACGATATGAGCGTGGACACCAACCCTTATGAAGCGGGGCTGGAGCGGTTTATCAGGCCGGACAGGCGCGGATATGTGGCACGTGAGGCATTGCTGCGTATTCGAGATAGCGGCGTCGATAGGAAGCTTGTCGGGTTTTTCATGACGGGGCGCGGCATAGCGCGGCATGGCTACGCCATCTGCGACGAGGGGCGCGTAATCGGCGAAGTTACAAGCGGCAGCCCATCCCCTCTGCTTGACAGGAATATAGGGTTGGGATATGTTCCTGCTGACTATTCAGCGGTCGGCGCCAGCCTGCAAATTGACATCCGCGGCCGCCTCGTCGATGCTGAGGTAACAAGCCTTCCATTTTACATTCGGAGTGATGAATAATGACGCCTGAAGAGCTTAAGTACTCGGAAGAGCACGAGTGGGTCCGCACAGAGTCAGACGGTGTAGTGGTAGTCGGAATAACCGATTTCGCGGCGGAGAGTCTGGGCGATGTCGTGTTCGTCGAGCTTCCGGAAGTCGGGTCCGACCTGACGCAGTTCGAGAAGATGGGCGAGATAGAGTCGGTGAAGGCGGTTTCGGACCTCTACTCCCCCGTATCGGGAACAATCACCGAGCGCAACGATTCGGTTATCGACCGCCCGGAACTGGTCAACGACAGCCCATACGATTCCGGCTGGATGCTCCGCGTTGAGCTATCCGACACAAACGAACTGGACAAGCTAATGTCCCACACAGAATATCAGGCGATGCTTGAGGCTCAGGGCTAGACGCCTGCCATATCATAAGACGCTCTCCGCGCCACTCACCTTGCCCACGAATAATCCAAATGAATAATCCAGAAGACTTTGTGTCGCCATACTCTCCAAACACTGACGCTGACAGGCGGCAGATGCTTGACGCCATCGGCGTTGACTCGGTGGACGAACTATTCGCGGACATCCCCGAACAGTACCGCAATCCCACGCTGCACCTGCCGCAGCCAATGTCCGAGTTCGACCTCAAGCGCTATTTCGCCGAACTCGCCTCGATGAACAAAACGCCGGGCGATTACGCTTGCTTCCTCGGCGCAGGGTCGTACAGGCATCACATACCCGCTATCGTCCGGCAGCTCACGAGCCGTAGCGAGTTCATGACCGCATACACGCCGTACCAGCCGGAGATTTCGCAGGGGACGCTCCAAACCGAGTTCGAGTTTCAGACGCTCTGTGCCGAGCTAACGGCGATGGACGTTGCCAACGCAGGAATGTATGACGGCTCCACGTCGCTCGCAGAAGCGGTCCTTATGGCGTCTCGCGTAACGCGGCGCAGCGGCGTTGCCGTGCTGGGTTCGGTCTCGCCCGCATACACGAGTGTGCTGCGAACCTATACCGAAGCGCCGGGCATCAACATTGATGTGGTAAGCAGGGACAGACTGACGCTCACCGAAGATACTGCGTGTCTCGTAGTCCAGCAGCCGAACTTCCTTGGATGCATAGAGGATATGCAATCCCTGGCTGACCAAGCACACGAAGTCGGCGCGCTCTTTGTGGTGTACGCGGACGCCCTGGCGATGGCGATGTTCACACCTCCTGGCGAGTACGGCGCGGACATTGTGGCATCCGAAGGACAGGCGCTGGGGGTGCCTCCGACTTTCGGCGGGCCCTATGTCGGCATATTCGCCTGCAAGCAGAACTATGTTCGCCAGATGCCCGGGCGCATAGTGGGCCGCACGGTTGACACGGAAGGGCGTACCGCGTATGTGCTGACGCTTCAGACCCGGGAGCAGCACATACGCCGGGAGCGCGCGACATCGAACATCTGCACATCGGTCGCGCTCATCGCGCTGATGACGACCGTGTACATGGCAGCCAACGGCAGGCACGGCATGCGCCGCACCGCCGAACTGACCTACCAGAAGTCACACTACCTCGCCTCTCTCATAGATGACATACCGGGCTACTCAGTATCTGACGATGGCGTATTTTTTCAGGAGTTCGCAGTGCGATGTCCCATCCCGCCCTCAACGCTCAACGAGCGGTTGCTTGACTACAAAATTATCGGCGGCTTGGACATAAGCGACCAAGTGGAAAACGGCATGCTTGTCTGCGCCACTGAGGTCAATACTCGCGAAGAAATTGAATCCTTTGCCGCCGCGCTCGCGGCCATCCATGGACAAAGCGCATCATCATGACGACACTACTTGCAAGGCTATCTCAAGACCGCCGTCGCCTTCTAATGGATCGCACCGTCTCCGGCAGAGTGGGCGCGACGCTTCCGAAGAGCGATGTCCCCGAACAGCCTCTACCCAATCAGGATTTGCTTCGGAACTCGCTTGACTTCCCGGAAGTCAGCGAAAACGACATAGTTCGCTATTTCTCGCAACTCAGCCAGCTCAACTTTTCCATAGACCACAACTTCTACCCGCTCGGCAGTTGTACGATGAAGTACAACCCCAAAATCGACGATGAAGTCGCAGGCATGCCGGGATTTTCGGAGATTCACCCTTTGCAGCCTGCCGCCACCGTGCAGGGCGCTATTCGGCTCATGTGGGAATTGCAGCAGCGGCTCATCGAGATAACCGGGATGAAGGGCTGCTCTCTCGCGCCAATGGCAGGCGCTGATGGCGAATTCGCGGGTATGCTGATGGCTCGCGCATATCATATGGACAGGGGTGACACGAAGCGCGACAAGGTGCTCATTCCGGATAGCGCGCACGGCACCAACCCGGCGACGGCGAGTATGTGCGGCTTCGAGGTCATCACACTGCCTTCCGACGCAGACGGCAACACCGACCTTGAGGCGCTGCGATTCTCGGTCGGCGATGACCTTGCGGGACTGATGATAACCCTGCCCAGTACGCTGGGGTTGTTCGACTCCAACATACTTGAAGTGGTGCGAATCGTGCGCGACGCGGGCGGCATAGTCTATGGAGACGGCGCGAACCTGAACGCGCTGCTGGGTCGTGTGAAGCTGGGCGAACTCGGCTTCGATGTGATGCACTCAAATCTCCATAAGACCTTCACGCAGCCGCACGGCGGCGGCGGGCCCGGTGCAGGGCCGGTAATAGTGAGTGAGCGTCTTCTTCCGTACATGCCCACGCCGGTTGCGGACCGGGCCGAGGATGCCGATGGCGTGGAAACTTACTCCCTGGATGCGCCACCAAAGACCATCGGCAGAATGGGCGCATTTCACGGCAACTTCGGCGCTCTCGTGCGCGCATACGCATACATGTCCACTCTGGGCAAGGAGGGGATAGCCAACATCAGCCGGGACGCGGTCATCAACGCGAACTACATTCTAAGTCAGCTTAAAGATTACTACGACCTGCCCTACGACCGCTCTTGCATGCACGAGGTAGTATTCTCGGCGCGCAGCCTGAGACGGGAGCACGGTGTAAGCGCGCTTGACGTGGCAAAGCGCCTGATCGACTACGGCATACATCCGCCAACGATGTATTTCCCACTCATCGTCGAAGAGGCGCTCATGATTGAGCCGACAGAGACCGAGAGCAAGGAGACGCTCGACGGCTTCATCGAGGTGATGCGGGCGATAGCGCAGGAAGCGCAGGACGATCCTGACCTCCTCCACAACGCGCCGCACGACACGCCGAATACACGGCTTGACGAGGCTACCGCGGCGCGGCGTCCGTACTTGCGGTGGCGGCGTGATGAGTAGCGGGTAGGCGCTTGTTGGGGATATACTAAGGGAAAGAGCGATCAGGCTATAACCGTGCAGGGTGAATTTATGGGCTTTATCTATGCGCCGGTAACCATCAGAAATCCGGCAGACAGTTCCAAGGCCATAGAGATAACCTTTCTCGTCGATACGGGCGCGATAGATTCGCTCGTGCCCAGAGACTTGCTGGATTCCATCGGCATCACTCCTAAGGGAGGACGAGAGTATGTCATGGCAGATGGCAGTGAGGCTATGCTCGACATCTCCACTGCGGACATGGAGATTATGGGCGAGTTAATCGGCTCCACGGTCGTCTTTGGCGAACCCGGCACAGAGCCTCTGCTGGGCGCAATTGATTTACAGCATGCCGGCATAGTAATCGATCCAGGCAACGAGACGCTCCAAAAACTGCCGTCGCTGCGGCGGCTTTAGCGGAGCGCATGCCACTCACAAATACAAACAGAAATCAGGCAAGAAGGTGAAACTATGGTTGATGTAGGACAGGTAGCGCCGGACTTCACGCTTCCGGCACAGGACATGAGCAACGTATCCCTGAGCGATTACAGGGGCGAGAAGGCGGTCGTCCTCTCGTTCCACATCTTTTCGTTCACAGGCGGTTGAACGGACCAGGTAACCTCGATGCGCAGCTACAACGCTGACTTCGAGGAGAAGAATGCCCAGGTTCTGGGCATCAGCTGCGATTCCCGCCCGGCACAGACCGCTTATTCGACTTCACTCGGCAACATTCCCTACCCGATTCTTTCGGACTTCCACCCGCACGGCGCGATGACGCAGGCGTATGGCATCTTCAACGAGGAGCGCGGCGCTCCCAATCGAGCGATTTTCATCGTGGACAAGGAAGGCGTAATCCGCTTCAAGCGCGTCTATGACAGCGCGCGCGACCTCAACCCGCAGGACATCCTCGCGGAAATCGACAAGCTCTAGGCGCGTCCGACATGAACAAAGACGCCTCCGCGCGGCACATATTTGATGAAGGGGACCACGCTCTCATAATCGACCGGCGGGGGCGGCGCTATCTATCGCTGCTGCGCTCCGGCGCAAAGTTCGAGTCGCATCTGGGCGCATTCGAGCACGACGCCCTCATCGGCACTGACGCAGGATCGTGGATGACAACGAACCGCGGTCATGTGCTGCTTGCCGTCAAGCCCACCATGGCAGACTTTGCGCTGGAAATGCCGCGAATTGCCACTGTGGGATACCCCAAAGACCTTGGAGCGATCCTAGTCTATGGCGACATCTTCCCGGGCGCGCGCATACTAGAGGCAGGCTGCGGAAGCGGCGCCGTAACGATGGCTCTGCTCCGCGCCATCGGTGAACACGGTACGCTTGTCTCCTACGATGTGCGGCAGGA
Source organism: Dehalococcoidia bacterium (assembly GCA_034421195.1). Taxonomy (GTDB): domain Bacteria; phylum Chloroflexota; class Dehalococcoidia; order Lucifugimonadales; family JADFKI01; genus Bin90. The sequence goes on along the minus strand of DAOUKP010000017.1, from coordinate 83,736 downwards.
TATGATTGACCGCACCCGCGAGAATGTGAGCGCGATGCTCGCGGACACATCGAACCTCACCCTGAGGCTCGGCGATGTGTATGAGGGCTTTGAGGAGCGTGAACTCGATCGGGTCGTGCTTGACTTGCCGGAACCATGGCTGGTTGTGCCACACGCTTCAGAGAGTCTGCTGCCCGGAGGCATTTTCGTCAGCTTCTCGCCAACCGTCCTTCAGGTTCATGAACTTGTGCGGACATTGCGCGCGGCGCACACCTTCGAGATGATGGAGACTATGGAAGTGCTCCAGCGCCCATGGAACGTCAGCGCGCGCAGCGTAAGGCCGGAGCACCGCATGGTAGCGCATACCGGCTTCATTACGGTCGCGCGGAGATGCTCGCCGCGTCCAGCATCAAACGTCTCCAGTCGAGATTAGCGAGCTGCCGGTCTCCACTCACCCCACAACGACGGAGCCTCCCAAGTGGTGTGCGGATAGCGACCTTCCGTCAAGGGAATGTGGCGGTCTGAAAGCAGCGGCAGGCGCAATTTTTCAAGCGTCAACTTATCGGGGACGAGTTCGTGATGCCGCGTCGCTACCGTATCCTTCTCCTGGATAAGCCCCTTGAATCTGCCGAGTCCGTCAGGCTTGACTAGCTCACGGAGCGCCATCAAGTTGGTGTTGCGCTCATGGTTACTGATTGGCGCGCTTCGCAGTTGGCGCATCATATCTTGGATGCCGAGCGTGTGCAGCAGTTCCGCCTGGGTAGTGTACGCGACAGAGTTCAGACCGGCGGCATGTCCCTCGGCTTGCAGCAGCGAGAAATCGACATGGGCCGTCATGTCCTGCCTGCCGATGCGCTGGTACGGGCTGCTGCCCTCGGTATGGCGATAGTAAGTCTGAAGCGTGCCGAGACATCTTTCAGGGGAATATAGCTCGGAGGCAGTGTACCCGTAGTCGATGGTGATGACGAACCCTTTGGCAAGCGCGCGCGAAACTTCGTTGAGCCAGGGCTTGATGTGCAAGTTCACTTCGCCACAATGCCCTTCAGCAAGCGAAAAGCCTAGTTCTTGGATGCGCTCTGCAATAAGCGGCGTGGACGGCTTGCCCGCTATTTCCACGAATTCGCCGGAGTCGTCCAGCGCGACATATACCTCTTGCGCCTCACCGTCCACAATCCGAAAGCGACACACAGGAAACGCGTCAACAAATTCGTTTGATATGAAGCAGCCCACAACATCCCGCAATGGCAAACTTGTTGAACGCAGCCACTCCAATGCAGGATTGCCGACCGCGGGCGCATAGCGGTCTATGGCGACGTAGCGCGCGCTGTCCGCAAATTCATCCGGCAACCGCGCCGCGTATGCCAATATGTCGTCAGCGAGCATCCCTGTGCCCGCGCCCATCTCAACGATGGTGAACTCAGACGGCTTGCCCATATACTGCCACATGCCATAGAGTTGCACCGCGAGCAGCGCGCCGAACGCGGGATGGACGGCAGGGCTTGTATAATAGTCGCCAGCCGCGCCGAACGGCTTTTCACTCGTGTAGTAGCCGTCAACCGGGTGATACAGCGCGGTCTGCATGAACTCCGCAAAGGTGATGCTGCCCTGCTGTCGTATGCGCCGTCTGATTGCCCGCTCGGCTGCGGTGATTTCCGCCATTTCGTTTCCTGAATAAGAAAGGGACATCGGCATTCGATGTCCCTTCCAAATCATGATATCAGATTAATTCTGTGGCTAGGAGTTAGACTTTGCCTGTCGCAGTCTCCTGTTGTGAGAGCCTTGCCTGTCCCAGCCGGAGCCTTGAATAGAGTTGTTGAACTCGCGGCGTTCACCGCATCGCTTGCACCGACCGACGCTCATGGGTCCGTTGGGACTTTCAATCTGCCAGTGGTGAGTACACTCAGTAGTTTCAACGGCATCTTGAGTCATGGCGCAATCCTTTCGTCCAACTTTCGCACTCTAGTCATTCAGTGACGGTTTCACCTCTGGTCTATGGGGACATATTCCACGTCCATGTCTCCGACATAGAGCAGCCTTGGTCGGAGCAGGATGTTGTTGTCGAACTGCTCCATTACCTGCACGGTCCAGCCCGGGATGCGCCCCATAGCGAAAATGGAAATGAACAGGTCTTCCGGTATGTCAAGCAGGTAGTAGATTGCACCAGAGAAGAAGTCCACATTCTGGCAGATACCGCGCCTTGAATACGGCTCCATAACCTTCGCAACCGCTTCCAGAATGGAGTACCAGCCGGGCTGCCCTTTGCGAACTCCAAGGTCGCGGGCGTCATCCATCAAGTGGATGGAGCGGGGATCCACCGCCTTATAGACGCGATGCCCGAAGCCCATTACTCTGCCGCCTCGCTTACGAAGGTCGGCCACATAATCCGCGGCATTGGACTCGTCGCCAATCTCCAGAGCCATCTTCATCACTTCTTCGGCAGCGCCGCCGTGAGAGGGGCCCTTTAGCACACCGACGCCAGTCGTAACGGCGCAGTGCAGATCCGCCTGCGTGGATGCGGTAACCCTTGCGCCGAACGATGACGCATTGATGCCGTGCTCCGCGTGCAAGATGAAGTCTTTGTCCATAAGCTTGGCGTCACGGGGATCAGGCTCCTCGCCGAAGAGCATGTACAGGAAGTTGCCGGCGTGGTCTAGGCTGCTGTTCGGGGCGACAGGCTGCTTGCCTTCACGGATGCGCGCATGCGCCGCGACAATTGTGGACGCTTGCGCCGTGAGACGGATGCCCTTACGAAGAGTCGCCTCGGCAGAGTTATCTTCTGCCTCAGCATCGAACGCCGACAGCGCGGAAACGGCAGTTCGGAGCACATCCATTGGGTGCGCGTTCTGAGTGATGCTGATGACATTCAGAACCTCTTCAGGCAACGCACGGTTCGCCTTCAATTCCGAATCGAAGGCGTCAAGCTGCTCTTGCGTTGGAAGTTCGCCATGGAGCAGGAGATAAATGGTCTCTTCAAAAGTGGATTTGGTGGCGAGATCGTCTATGTTATACCCTCGATAGAGGAGCTTGCCGACGTCGCCGTCAATAAAACTCGACCTGGTTCGGTCAATAAGCACATCTCGAAGGCCTCTATGAATTTGGACCTTCTCCTCAGTTGCCATACGATATTCCTCCCAGGTCTGATTTTGCAGTCTTTTCGCTTCTGATTCGCCCGTCTAAATACGGACATAAGCGACTTTAGAGTGAGCCAATTTTAGCATTCTGTCGATTTGAGTGTCAAATAAACATCATCACAAAAGTTGTAGTCTCGCACACCCTACGCTATCCTATTCAGACGCAGAAATGAATTCAGAACACCGCAGATTATTGGCAGATTCCACAGTACATCAAGGGGAGCGAGAGACTACAAATGAGCAATCAGCAAATGCAGGAATACAAGGGTGTAATGGTATTGCCGGGAGAGCAGGACGAGCGCGGCGTGACGCTTTCTTTGGACGCTGCCGCGCCATCCGTTGGCATCCGTTTCGACGAACCAGTCGAAGGCGAAACCGAGTGGCAGGCGCAGAATCTCACTGTCGCCAACCGCCTGAAGTACAACGAGGTTGTCTTTACTACAACCGGGCTACCGAAAGAGGCGATCGGCGTAACCTGGAAGTTCAACAGTAGCCTTATCGACGATTCGCTTGCAGGCGTGGTGATTGCACAGCCGAATGACCAGCGCATTACGGGCGAAAAGGGATTCGTGCTGACGAAGGTATAATACTCGCGTCAGTCTGTCAGCATTTGAGGCCGTCAGCCCTGTTCCTGCGGGAACAGCAGTTGTCCGATGGTTTCGTAGGCTTGGTCGTTGGCGAGTCCCATGACCACGCCCGCCCTTGCATCGCGGAAGTATCTCTCGAAAGGCAACTCGCGGGCGAAGGCGGTGCCTCCGAACATGGTCATCAGGTCTTGGGTTACGCGCACGGCTACCTCCGAGCAGATGACCTTAGCCTGAATGTACGGCAGCAGGGACGGCGCTCTTCCTTCATCCATCATTGAAGCGGCCACATGAAGAAAGGCGCGTGCCGATTCAATCTGCGCGCTCATCTCGGCGATGCGGCGCTGGTTAATGGGATTATCCAGACGCCTCGCCCCGCTTGCGAAGCGCTTATCCCCTTCCTTGCACGCAAGTTCATACGCTCCGGACGCAATGCCGAGATACGCCGCTCCGTAGGTGAGAATAAGGACCGGCATCATGTACTTCGCCATCACCGGCTCTTTCTCGCCTTCGAGTTCGATTCCGAGCAGGTTCTCCTCAGGCACCACGCCGTCAAATATCATAGGCGCGCTGCAATTTCCGCGCATGCCGAGCCCGTTCCACTCCCCAACGGTCCTCCAGTTCACCTTGTCCGCCTCTATCATCAATAGATCAGGAGGACCCTCCATCCGACCGCCTTCGACGCGGCAGAACATGATGTAGTGCGAGGCATGCCCAGCCGATGTAACATAGGACTTGCGAATGTTGTCGAGCTTCAAACCGCCTTCAACGCGAGGCAACGGAACATCGGGCGCTGAAACCGGACGCCAGTCCCTGCCCGTTTGACCACGCGACTCACCGCCGGCTGCGGCTGCGAACGCCTCACCCCTGGCAAGCGGCTTGACAAACCTTTCAAGCTGCAATGCCGTTGGAATGCGGCTGACCGCCTCCACCGACTCAAGGTGCATCTTGTAGCACATAGCCGTCGAGGGGCACTTCTTGGCGATTTCCTCGACTATCAGGCAAGTCGTAACCATATCGCCGCCCAAGCCGCCGTGCTCCTTGTCCACGCGCAGCGCCCATAGGCCAAGTTCCCCCAAGGCATCCAATGATTCCTTTGGAAACTCTGCCTTAGCGTCATATTCGGCTGCGCGCGGAGCGATCACACGCTCCGCAAGCTCGGCAACGCGCTCTTTCCATTCCAGTTGCTCGTCCGTCAAGTGAAAGTAGTTCATATTCGTCCTCTGACAAGGATTGTCTGTAACGCCTTAGCAGACTAATTCCAAGCGGGCGTTGTGTCAATCAGGACGCGGGGCTAATATGGATATAAGGGAGAGACAAGACGGGACTATGAAGAAACTGGGACTGATAGTTAATCCAATAGCCGGAATGGGCGGCAGAGTCGGGCTGAAAGGCACTGACGGCGACGAGGTGTATCGGCAGGCGCTTTCGCGCGGGGCGAAGCCGCTGGCGCACCTGCGGGCGGTCGAAGCCGTCAAGGTGATTGCCGATGCCCTGCCCGCCGTATCTATCATCACATGCGCCGGGTCAATGGGCGAGGATGCGGCGCGAGACTGCGGCATATCGCCTATCCTCATCGAAGGGACGCCTGAGAGCAGAAATAAAACCAACGCAGACGATACTCGCAAGGCAGTGCTTGAAATGCAGCGCATAGGCGTGGACTTGCTGCTGTTCGCGGGCGGCGACGGCACTGCAAGGGACATCTGCGACGCTCTTGACAGCGGTTCCGATTCCTCGGTGCAGCTCACCGTGCTGGGCATACCGGCAGGCGTCAAGATGCACTCAGGGGTGTTTGCGCTCAGCCCGCGAAGGGCAGGAGAGATTGCCTTGAGTTTTCTGACCGGCGAACAGGTCGCGGTAGCCGAAGCGGAGGTTATGGACATTGACGAGAACGCATTTCGCAGCGGCAGGCTGTCAGCCACTCTTTACGGCTATTTGGACATCCCGCAGGATTCGGGCGGCGTGCAATCTACCAAGTCGGGGGCAGTAGCGGACGATGACACAGCAGGAATCGACATCGCCCGCCAGATAATCGCGGATATGGTTGATGACACGCTCTACATTATCGGGCCTGGCACGACTACGGCAGGCATCTCGGACGCACTGGGAATCCCCAATACCTTGCTGGGCGTAGATGTGGTACTGAATAAGCAGGTGCTTGCATCGGACGCAAGCGAGCGAGAACTGCTGAGGCTGACCGAAGGCAGACCTGCGAAGATAGTCGTGAGCGTAATCGGCGGGCAGGGCTACACATTCGGACGGGGCAACCAACAGATTAGCCCGCGCCTCATAAGGCGAGTAGGCAAGGATAACATCATAGTTCTCGCAACTCGGCGCAAGCTTCTCGAATTACACGGAAGACCTCTGCTTGTCGATACGGGCGACCCTAGATTAGACATGGAGCTGAGCGGCTATGTCAAAGTAGTAACGGGTTACAAAGAGTCGCAAGTGCATAGAGTATCGAATTAAGGCAGCCACCGCCTCTTCTACTCTTTCTTGATGCTGACGCCAAGCCCATAACTCTGAATGCGGTCGCGGTACAATTCCGCCTGCTCCAGCAGGCAGACGATTACCACCGCGCTGCCCGTATTGTGCGCCTCGAACATGATGCCGACCGCTTCTTCTACAATCAGGTCGGGCACGCTCTTGACCAGCGCCTCCACCACATAGTCCATTGAGTGGTAGTCGTCGTTGTACAATATCACCGAATAGCGCGGCAGCCTTTCATTCAAGGCTCGTTGAAGGGCGTCAACGTCCGTATCCGGCATGGTCGTTGCAAGGACTCGCTTTGACATGTTCATGACAACGATTATATTTGCTGTCGTCTGACATCGCTACCGATGGACAGGCAAGAGTAGCGTTTCCTTTTAGCTGGTAAAGTTCCTTCCCTCTTGATGGGGGAAGGTTAGGATGGGGGTGAAATCGCTGCTCACCCACCTTATATGGATACGCTACCACAGGCAATTGGAGGGGAAAATGCAGATTGGAATGTCTCTGACCACTAGCTACGGCTTAGAAAGAGATCCCAAGGCTCTGATAGACGGGCTTACGGAACAGGTGAAGGCGATGGCCGAGTTGGGTTTCGCCTCACTCTCACTAGGTGATCACCATGTAACGCAGAACAACTACTTTCAAGTATTGCCAACGATGTCCCACCTATCGGCTTACACAGGAGATATGCGCCTGATTCCGCTGTTCCTGCTGCCATTCTACAACCCAATCCTGCTCGCGGAGCAGTTGGCGATGCTGGATGTGATAAGTGGCGGCAGAACGACCGTCATCAGCGGGCTGGGACACCAGCCGGAAGCGCACGATGCCTTCGAGACACCGCAGAGACTTCGCGTCTCGCGCTTTACCGAAACATTTGAGATTATGCGCCTGCTGTGGGAGAAGGACGATGTTTCGTACAGTGGAAAGCACTACAACTTCAGCGGAGTGTCGGTCAACCCCAAGCCGCTCAGCCAGCCTCTGCCGATGTGGATTGGCGCGAACGCGGATCCGGCAGTTCGACGTGCAGCGCGGATTGCGGATGCCTGGGTCATCAGCCCGGGATGGACGCCGGACTACATCGAGGAGCGGCTGCGATTTTACCGCGCCGCACTGGAAGAATTCGGACGCCGCAACGAGGTGAGCGAGCTTGTAGTGCGCCGCGACTTGCACCTCGCGCAGACGCAAGAAGAGGCGCTGCGGGACGCCGAGGTCCTATATGAACGCGGCTATCGCGGTTTCGGCGAGCGCGAGATGCAGCAGTCGCTCATCGTGGGAGACGCTGAAACCTGCATCGGCGCGGTGAAACGGCTAGAAGATATGGGCGCGACGCACATACTCTTCCGCTGTGCGCTAGACGAGCCTGAACAGGCGATGCAGACCATACACGTACTGGGCGAGGAGGTGATTCCGCACTTTCGGGGCTAACCATCCTGTCTATCCCGTGCATCCTGTTAGCCTATTCAAGCGTGCCGCGTAGCCTCGGATCGAGTGCATCACGCAGGCCGTCACCGAACAGATTGAATGCGAGCACGGTGATGGTGATGAAAACGCCGGGGAAGAAAACGTGCCACCAGAACGGGTACAGCAGCGCCGATGCTTCGCCAAGCATGCCGCCCCATGTGGGTGTGGGCGGGCTAACGCCAAGCCCCAGGAAACTCAGTGACGCCTCGATGACAATGACCGTTCCCAAGTGAACGGTGAACAGAATCAGGAACGGCGCAACGCACTGCGGCGCGACATGCCTCGCCATTATCCTCATCTGAGAAGCGCCGATGCCTCTTGCCGCCTCAACATAAGCCGTCTCCTTGACTGACAAGGCTACGGAGCGAATAATCCTTGCGCCGAACGGAACGCGAGTTACGGCGATGGCGAGGATAATCGTCCACATGCCGGCGCCCATGACAAGCACGAGCGCGAATGCGAGTATCAAGCCCGGCAGCGCCATGATTATCTCGACAAAACGCTGGCTTATCATATCCGTTAAGCCGCCCAGATAGCCGCTAACCAGACCCCAAACTCCGCCGATGGTCGTGCCGATCAGCACGGACGCCAAAGCTACGAAGAGGGATATTCTCGCACCGTACAGAATCCTGCTCAACAGGTCCCTGCCAATCTGGTCGGTGCCAAAGTAGCTTTCACTGTCAGGAGGCGCGCTCATTTTCGTGAAGTCGGTTTTCAGAGGGTCTTTGGGCGTTATTATAGGAGCGCCGACAGCCATCAGAATCAGCGCCAAGCCGATAACGCCCCATACGGCCGCAAATGGACTGCGCCGGACGAAGCCGCGTAAGTTCACCCCATATCTGTGAACATTGGAACTGACGCTCCCACGCGCCGCTACTGATTCCATTGCCATTGCATTACCTTCTCAAATGAGTATGGCACTAGTTGAGCCTTATTCTTGGATCGAGCCACCCATACAGCAGGTCAATCAAGAGATTGACCAAAACAAAGATGACCGCATAGAAGAGAACGATGTTCTGGACTACATTGAAATCCCGGTCGATCGCGGCAACTACAAGCGCCTTGCCCAGACCTGGCACCGTGAACGCCTGCTCTACCGCAACGGAGCCGCCCATCACGAAGCCAAGCAGCACGCCGCTCAGTGTCAGAACCGGCAGCAGGGCATTAGGCATCGCATGCCGCGCTATGACCAGTCGCTCGACCAAGCCTTTGGCGCGGGAAGTCCTGACATAATCCTCTCTCAGCACCTCGAACAGGGACGAGCGAGCCATCCGCGCGATAAACGCTGCCTGACCCAAGCCCAGCACTATCGCGGGCCCCACTATTATTTCAAAGTTCGTCCACGGGTCTTCCCAAAACTGCACGGAGACGATTGGCGCTTTATACTGAAACCATGAGATACACGCAACCACTACGAGCAGTCCAAGCCAGAATCCCGGTATGGCGAGAAAGAGCACCGTAAAGAAACTGGTGCACATGTCCCAGACGGAATTGGGACGCACGGCACTGATTATGCCAACCGGCAGGCCGATAATCCAGGAAATTGCGACTGAAATAATCCCTATCTGGGCACTTATGGGCCCTCGCTGAGCCAGAATCTCGATGATGGGATCACCGCGAAAGAAAGACTCGCCGAGCTTCCCAGAGGCGATGTCCTTCACCCATACCGCGTACTGCACGGCAAGCGGCTTGTCCAGTCCGAGGTCTCTGAGTATCGCCGCCTTCTGCTCAGGCGTCCACTGGATAATAGTTTCTATCCCGTAGTACGCACCTAGAGGATCACCGGGCAGTATCCGCATAATGCCGAATATCAATACCGTGATGCCAAATATGGTGGGGATTGCATACAGCAACCGTTTTAACACGTAGGCTCGCAATCATCCCCTCCGTTGTAAGGAGAGGCAGCGGCAAATACTCCGTGAAGCGCCCTGCCTCTCCTGAATCTTACCTGTTAGTAACGGTGAAGCTTTCTATCTGTCCAACCAGACGTAGTCCCACTTGTGCAGTTCATAGTTGGCGTAGAAGTCGCTGTTTGCCGGCATCAAGCCCTTCACATGGTCCCAGTAGCCCCAGTAGGTAATCTCGGTTGTGTCGAGAGGCACCCAGGGCATTTCCTGGTCGAGGAAGGCCGCCAAATCCTTGGACATTTCGATCTTCTTCGCCTGATCCAGTTCAATTTCCATTGCCCTTAGCTTCGCGTCCATTTCCGGATTGTCATAGAACGCGGTGTTGCCGTCGCATAGCCTGTCGCCGCAGCGTCCGAACAGGTCTTTGATGTAGAACGACGGGTCAGGGATGAACGCCCAAGCGCCGCCCTCGACCGAGATGTCGTAGTTTCCTGCCTTAATCTCTTCACCGTGCGCTGAAACGTCTATCACGCGGATTTCGGTGTCGATATTAAGACCTTCCTTAAGCATTGCCTGAATTGCGGGCGCTCTCAGGCGCTGGTTGATTGTCTCGCGAGTCGCAAGGTCTAGCGTAGGGATTCCCTCGCCATTGGGATAACCTGCTTCCGCCAGCAGCTGGCGTGCCTCTGCGATGTCTTCCTCGGTAGGATGGCGGAAGTACTTCCTCTGCTTCAGCTCTTCCAGCGGCAACCCGTAAGGTGTGCCGTCCGTGAACCAGCCACCGCCGAACAAAGTAGCCTTCACATCGGCTGTAACATCCAGCAGCGCCTGCTGGTCGAGAACCAAGGCAAATGCCTGTCGCACGCGCTTGTCGTCGAAAGGCTTCCGCATGTTATTCATCGGGATGCCGTGCCAGATGAGGAGGTGCTGGCGAATGCTATTCAGGCCTTGCCTATTTCCGATGTCCTTACCGTCCTTGGGAGCCATCCACATCGTCCAGTCAGTCTGGTTTCCAAGAAGAGCCGCCGTGTTCTCAGGCGTCCACGCCTTCAGCCAGATATGCTCAATCCTGTCGATGTACGGCGCATCGGGGCTCCAGTAGTCCACATTCTTTTCCTGCACCCACTGGTCATCATTTCTCTGTACATGCTTGAAGGGACCGGTGCCCGGGTGGTCGTCAACACTCCGAAGATTTCCATTGTGCTCTTCAAGAGTCTCCTTCTTGCTTACCAGGTTCCATTCCGTGGAGAAGGCGACCATCATGTTGGCGAGCGCGCGCGGCTCACTCAGCTTGAATTCGACAGTGTAATCGTCTGGGGTGTTCACTTCCGACACATTGGGGAACAAAGCCCTTCGCAGACTGACGAGTTCCTCACTAGGGAAGATTATCCTGTCGTAAGTAGCCTTGATGTCTTCGGCGGTCAGGTCGCTGCCGTCGTGGAACTTGACGCCTTCCCGGATGCTGAAGGTGTAGGTCAGTTGGTCGTCCGAAATGTCCCATCTGTACGCAAGGTCCGGTATGACCGGCACATCGGATGTGCGCGGGTCACGGCGCAGAAGCGCGTCATACATGGGGGACTGCACGCCGTGGTTGGCAATAGTGCCGGAGGCGTACCAGTCGAAGTGAGCGGGCGGTCCGTGCGCACCTGCGCGGAATGTGCCGCCGCTCTTAGGGAACGGGTCGAGCGGTCGCACATAGAAGACCTCATCCGTCGGGCTTGGCGTTGCAATCACCACCCGCTCGATCGGCACTTCCTTGATTACCTCTTTGGTAACCTCTTTTACGACCTCGACCTCTTTGATTACCTCTTTCGGCACTTCCTTGACTACTTCAACCTCTTTGGTGACCTCTACTTCTTTGACGACTTCCTTCGGGACTTCAACCTCCTTCACCACCTCCACCGGCACTTCCACTTCGACGATCTTCTCTACCACTTCAGGCTCGGCAGCGCCGCAGGCTACTGCTGCCAGCATAGCCGCCATAGCGCATAATACAAGCCAAATCGCCGACTTCGATGTCCGCAAATCTCGCATAACATTGCCTCCCAATCGAACTAATCGTCCGTTCCAATCGCTAATGACAGCTATTTCCGCCAGAGTGCTTAAATGTGATTTACCCTGCCTCCCCAAAGAATGCCGCCATTTAATCATCACTCGCGTTGATAGTCAAGATTAGATATAGGAATGCTAAAGTTTATAAGACTCCTCTATTTCCACACAGGCAGGTCGCACTTGCCATGCAGATAGCGTTTCCATTCAGGTGGATGAATAGCACTTTCACCCCCATCCTAACCTTCCCCCATCAAGGGGGAAGGGACTTTGTCGCCCAGAAGGAAACGCTACGTGCCAAGCAGACGTCCTTGACATTGTCGCTTCTGTCGGAAACACTACCTTCAATCTGACACTGCCTACCCTTCCTAACGATCTTCGCCATCAATCTTAAAGACGGTTGCTAATCGCAGAACTCTTTTGTGATGAGAACATATCGCCTCTACTTCCTGTCAATTACAGTTTTCTTGCTGGCTGCTATGCTCGGCTGTCAACTCCCGTTTCTCGCCGGCAATCCGGTATCTGACGCAGATTCCTCCGCCCAGCAGCATGACCCTGATACGGTAGTGCCCTTCACGAATGTAGCCGACACCGCGCTCGAAGATGGTTTTGGGGTATGGAACGACAGGCCGGGCGTGGTTATTTTCGACTACGATCGCGATGGCGACATGGACTTCTATGTAACACAGATGGCAGGGCACGCGAACTTCCTGTACCGCAACAATGGCGACGAGACTTTCAGCGATGTGGGCACAGCGGCGGGAGCCGCTCTCGAAAACTCTCACAGCACCGGCGCAGTCGCTTGCGACATCAACAACGACGGCTTTCAGGACCTGTATGTCGGCTCGTGGGGCAACCCCGCCGATGACTTGGGCTTCAGGTCGCCGCAGCAGGGCAACTTGGATGCGCTGCTTCTCAATATGAAGGACGGCACGTTCGCCGACATCACGGTTGCGGCATTCGGCGGGAGTGTGAACGCGCGCTCGGCAACAAGCATCGCGTGCGCCGATGTGAACAATGACGGCTGGCTTGACATCTTCGTCGGCAATCTTATGGATCAGGACTTTCGCCATTTCGAGGATCTCAACCATCCCGGTCATTACAACGCGCTCTTTATCAATAACGGCAACTTGACCTTTGAGGACGTGACTGAAGTCGCGGGAGTGCAAGGACCCCAGATACTGATGCAGCACCCTGACGGCAGCTCCGTCAGTTACAGACATGATGAGACAGGTGATGTTTACATAGGCTACGATCCGGCGACGATAGACGCGCAGGGCAACCGCGTGGGCGAACCTACGGGACAAACTCACGCCGCGCTGTTCTTCGACTATGACGACGACGGCGACCAAGACCTCTGGATTGCAAATGATGCGGACAGACTTCACTTGTACCGCAATGACTCCGACTCCGCGGGCGTAAGGTTCACGCCCGAAGCGCGCTCTCTGGGTATAGATAAGGTCGGCGCGTGGATGGGTTTCGCGGTTGGAGACTTCGATGGCGATGTTGACCTGGATATCTTCGTGCCCAATGTCGGCTTTCACACGCTGATACAGCCACCGCGACAGGTGCCGCGCGGCACCTGCGAATACTTCGGTAGATTCGCCACCGGAACCTGCTCCCATTTTCTCCTCAGCAACGGTGGCGGCGGCCGATTCGTGGATGTCGCGAACTCGACCATGGTTGATCCAAGCCCGTGGTTTCCGCCACTGTCTCTCGACCCCTTGACCATAGACCCTGATCATCAGGTGCCGACTGGCCTGGCTGCTTACGATTTCGGTTTTGGCACAACCTTCTTCGACTATGAGAATGACGGCGACCAGGACCTGTACTGGTTTGGGTCAACAATGGGCAGAGGCGGCGGCCCCGACGGGCATATATTTCCTGCGGCAGGGCGATTGCTGCGCGGCGATAACACAGGCGCATTCGAGGACATTACCGTTCGCGCCCGGCTCTTGGACATCACGCATGTGAGCTACGATGGACTGGAGGACGACCCGACCGCGCGAACGAATCCCGAAGCGCTGAAGGCGAGACGCATCAACCGCCAGCTGCATGAGAATGGCAAGGGACTGGCGCACGGCGACCTTAACGGCGACGGCTTTGTCGATCTCATTGCCACAAACAGCAGCGGTGACATCTTTATTCCCGGGCTGCCCGGCGGCCCACCGGCAACAGCGCCCAGGACCGGGCCGCTCTTCGTTTGGCTGAACGGTCACAACGCCCACAACTGGGTTACGTTGAGACTGAAGGGACGCATGGCAATCGACGGCACCGGAAGCAATGCGGACGGTATCGGCGCCAGGGTCTATCTGACGGCGGGCGGGCGGACTCAGGTGCAGGAGGTGCGCGCCGGTTCGAGTTACCTGTCGATGGACAGCGTCGATCTCGAATTTGGACTTGGCGAAAGCACTGAAGTCGAAGAGATCGAAGTCAGATGGCCAAGCGGCAGGCTGCAAGTCATTGAGGATGTCGAATCCAATCAGGTCGTGGAAATTACCGAGCCTGAAAAATGAGGAACACAGGTTTCAGACGGCTAGTGCAATTCGCCTGGAGCATATTGACTATCTGACTACTTAATGCTTTAATAGCGACGTTGAATTCAGGATTTTCAGTTCACACAGCGGCACTCCCTTTTCATAGTCAATATGGAATTGGCTAACCCGTTTTTCAAGGAGGGTGAAGATATGAAACTCAAGCCCCTAATGCTTGTGGGCATGGTAGGTTTGGCTGCCCTGTTGGTGGTGGCGTGCGGCTCTGCTCCGGAAGAAGCGGCGCCTGCTCCGGCACCCGCAACTGCGGCTCCTGCTGCGGCAGCGCCCGCGCCGGCGGCAACCACTGCGCCAGCGCCTACGACCGCGCCCGCAGCTCCCGCTGAGTCGGGCGGCGGCGGACAGTTGAAAGTGGCGATGCGTACTCTGGGCAACCCGCAGGGGCTTCCCGGTCAGGCATCCGGCGGTACGGGTGACACCATACCTGGACTCATCGGCTTGATGGAAAGCTTGACGGAGCGCAAGGCAGCGGACTTGCTGTTCTACCCGCATCTGGCGGAATCCTATGACGTTGCGACCGACCTGTCCAAGATAACCGTCAATCTCCGCGAAGGCGTTCAGTTCCATCATGGCTGGGGCGAGATGGGCGCTGAGGATGTCAAGTGGAGCTTCGGGGATGCCGGGGTCGAAAACGAGGAGTCCGTGTTCGGAAACGTTGGCTACCTGCATGAGTATCAGAAGCCGCATGTCGTGGTTGACCAGCACACAGTCGAGTTCCCGCTCAAGAGCTTCACATCGGAGTTCGAGGGCGCGATAATCGGGCTGGTCTTCGTGTACAGCAGTAAGTATGTCAATGAAGAGGGCCGCGACAACGCCTTCCAGAACCCGGTCGGCACAGGCCCCTTCCAGATGGAGAGCTGGACTGCGAACGACGAGTTCATAGGCAGCACCTTCGCCGACTATTGGGACACTCCCGCTTCCTTTGACGAACTGAGCGTCAAAGAGATTCCGGAAGACTCCACTCGCGTCGCGCTAATCAAGACGGACGCCGTGCATATCATTGACCCGGTGCCGTTCAGCTTCCTGCCCGACCTTCTCGAAGCGGGGCTGCAACCCAACAGCGACAACCAGGGCGGCGCAACTCAGGCGATCACTTACAGCGGCAACTTCTGGATGTTCGAGTATCCTGAAGGCGACAACAAGGGGCGTGACGGACAGCCCGTAACGCCCAGGCCCGGATACATGCCGGACGACGACCATCCCTGGATTGGCGATCCTATGGATCCCGAGCGGATGGAATCGGCTCGACTTGTGCGCCACGCTCTGTCGCGAGCGATCGACCGCGACCTGATCGTGGAAGAGGTGCTCCTTGGCAACGGCTTCCCCGAGTACATCAACTTCTTCTCAAGCTCACTGCCGGAGCACAAGGACGAGTGGGTAATCCCCTACGACCCGGACGGCGCGGTCGCTATGCTGGAGGAGGCAGGTTATCCCGTCGATGACTTCCCCGCGTTCCAGGTTTACGTGCAGCAGCTTCCAAACGTGAACTTTGAGGTGTTCGACGCAGTCGCCACAATGTGGATTAACATCGGACTGGATGTAACGGTGGACAGCACGGCATATCAGGCATTCAGGCCTCGCCTTGTTGACCGCGAGTGGAACGGCCTGACATCGTGCTGCGCCTGGCCCGGATGCGGCGGTCCGCTGCTGCTTATGGACCAGCCCAGGCTTGCGGCGCGTGAAGGCTCGACAATTGGCGAAGGCGACTGGAATCCCGGCTTCGAGGCTCTCGAAGTTATGACCTATGTGAACGAGGTCGAAGCCAATCCGCTTGACAAGGAGGCTAGAATAGCCGCCAACATCAAGGAAGCCGAATTCTTCTATCACTGGATGCTCTCAACAGGCGTAGTCCACGCGGACAACCCCGTTTGGGTCAATCCGGACTTCGTGGAAGGCTGGCAGATGGAGATAACGGGACTGTTCAATAACCTCGAAACGATAAACCTGAAACAATAACCCAATTGTACTTACGGCGCGTTTCCGGCATCAAATACACGCGCGCCTACCACTGAAATCGCATATCCCCTCCCTGACATCTGGGGAGGGGATACTGTTAGAACCAAGAATCGTCGATTTAACCCCTTTCCGAAGTACGAGAGACTATGACGCAATTTTTGCTGCGAAGGGTCGGCTATTCACTCGTAACCATCATCCTCGCCACCGTCATCGTATTCGCTCTGTCACGGATGTCGGGGGACCCACGCCTGCTGTACCTGAACGCCTTCTCTCATGTCGGACCGGAGGTCTGGGAAGCTTGGGGAAGGAAGCTGGGGCTGGACAAGCCGCTCCCGTTGCAGTACCTCTACTGGCTCCGAGATGTTTTGCTCGGTGACTGGGGCGAGTCAATCGATACCGGAATCCCCGTGTGGACAGCCGTAACCGACAGGCTGCCTCTGACGCTGAAACTCACCGGCGGCGGCTTCATATTCGCTGTCGTGGTCGGCATCCCTCTAGGTGTGCTGTCAGGAGTATATCGAAGTACCGCCTGGGACTACATGGGCAGGACGATGGCAGTGCTTGGACAGTCAGTCCCGGCATTCTGGCTGGCAATCGTCCTGATTCTCATTTTCTCGGTCAAGCTGGAATGGCTGCCGGCGGCAGGACAGGGCGGCTTTTCGCACTACATCATGCCAAGCGTAATTCTCGGTTGGTTCGGCTCCGCAGGCTTTCTGCGTCTTACTCGTTCGGCGATGCTGGATGTCATGGATTCCGAATACGTGAAACTCGCGAGAGCCAAGGGCGTGGGCAAGTTCACTTTGGTATGGAAACACGCATTCAGAAATGCCCTGATAGCCCCCCTAACCTACGGTGGCTTGCTTCTGGCAGGTTTCGCCACCGGCACAGTCCTGACGGAGACCATCTACGCTTTGCCCGGCTTGGGAAGGCTGGCGCTGCAAGCCGTTTACGCAAACGACTTCCCGATTCTGCAAGGCTCGGTGTTGTTTTTCGCAGCGATGTATGTGGTATTTGCCTTCATTCTGGATATGATTTACGCCTTTGTTGACCCGCGCATAAGATACGAATAAGAAGCCTGCATCAGAGTCAATCATGCAACTGGAACAACAAGACGCATTGCTGCAGATAGATGAGCCGTCATTCATATCGAGGGCTTATACGCAGTTTCGACGGTGGCCATACATTCCCGCAATTATCCTTATCGTTCTGGTATTCGCGGCGATTGCGGCTCCACTGGTGTCACCTTATGACCCTGTGAAGGGCGACCTGCGAGCAAGAACCAAGCCCCCGATAGGATTCGGAGGAACGACCGAGCATCTCTTCGGCACCGATAACCAGGGACGGGACATCTTCAGTCGCATCATACATGGAGCGAGAGTTTCCATCAGCTTCGCCGCCATAACGATGCTTCTCAGCGTCGCTCTTGGCGCGGTTATCGGAGCCGTCTCCGGATACTTCGGCGGCCACATTGACGAAGCCCTAATGCGCTTGGTTGACTTGCAGAATGCCCTGCCCTTTATCTTAGCCGCCCTTGTAATGGTCGGAGTGTTCGGCGCAAGTTTCACGACACTGCTCATCATCATTGCCATATTCTCCTGGGGTACGACCGCGCGCCAGATCAGAGGTGAGATATTGCAGCTGAGGCAGATGGACTATGTCGCGCTCGCAAGAATCGCGGGCGCATCGTCCCCGCGTATCATCTTTAAGCATCTACTGCCCGGCGTAACCAACACCCTAATTGTCGTCGCCACGCTAGGGACGGGGCAGATTATCCTGACCGAAGCCACTCTAAGCTTCCTTGGCGTTGGCATTCCACCGCCCAAGCCCGCTTGGGGCAGCATGGTCTCATTCGGCAGAAACTACATTGACTCCGCTTGGTGGATCGCCGTCATACCGGGGATTGCCATCGCGCTCGTCGTGGTCTCGCTGAACTTCCTCGGAGACTGGCTGCGCGACTACTTCGACCCACGCCTGCGACAGATTTAGCGGAAGCTAACATCGATGGACAGCCCTTCGAAAGGCTCAGGACAGGGATGGACAGGATAATCGATGTTAACTCCTGACAAAGCCGTTCTTGGGATAGATGTCGGCACTACCGCTGTCAAGGCGATGCTAGTCGGCAGCGACGGAAAAGTGCTGGGAGAATCCGAAGTAGAGCATCCGGTCAGTGTTCCGCGCGCCGGCTGGTCCGAGCAGCATCCGGATATGTGGTGGCGCAGCACGGCGCTGGCGGTTCGTAAGACGCTGCACAATACGGGCGGCGGTGCTTGGCAAGGCGAAATTGCCGCTATCGGCCTAAGCGGGCAGATGCACAGTTCGGTATTTCTTGACTCTGATGGCGAGGTTATCCGTCCCGCGCTGCTCTGGAACGATGTGCGTACATCGGCCCAATGCCGTCATATACTCGAAAGCGTGGGGCTGAAATTACTACGCAGCACAGTTGGCAATCTTCCCCTTGAGGGGTTCACTGCGCCCAAACTGATTTGGCTGCGAGAAAATGAACCTGAAAACTACGACCGACTCCACACACTTCTTCTGCCAAAGGACTACATTCGCTATCGAATGAGCGGCGAGTTCGCCACAGAGCCTTCGGATGCCGCGGGAACGCTGCTCTATGATGTGCGCCGGCGCATCTGGTCAGAACCCGTCCTGCGGGCGCTGCATCTGGACGCGGACATTCTCCCCAAAGTGGTGGAATCGTCGGATATTTCGGGCGTAGTTACGGCAGAGGCAGCCGCCGAGCTTGGCGTAAACCCAGGCACTCCCATTGTCGGCGGGGGCGCGGACAACGCTGCGGGAGCAGTGGGCTGTGGGGCTACGGATGGCAGCGTCATGCAGGTAAGTATAGGCACATCCGGGGCGGTAGTCACGCCCACAAGCGAACCTCATGTCGCCCCGGAGATGAACTTGCACACCTTCTGCCACGCAGCGCCCGACCTCTGGTATCTCATGGGCGTCGTTCTATCGGCGGGTAGCGCGCTGCGGTGGCTGCGCGACTCTGTCGCAACAGGACAATCCTACGACGTGCTGACGGCAAAGGCAGAGAATGTTCCGGTGGGCAGCGACGGCTTGATATTCCTGCCCTACCTGACCGGCGAGCGCACGCCGCATAACGACGCCAATGCTCGCGGCGTATTCTTCGGGCTGAACTTCGCGCACGATCTGGGACACCTGACACGAGCAGTAGTCGAGGGTGTGTGCTTAGCCATGCGAGATTCACTGGAGCTTATGAAAGAGCAAAGCGTCTCGTCGAGCGAGGTGAGGCTAATTGGAGGGGGAGCGCGCAGTCGGATGTGGCTGCAAACTCTATCCAATGTCTTCGGGCTGCCTATCAGCACCGTGCAGCCGTCGGGTGGCGCGGCTTACGGGGCTGCGCTGCTGGCGGCAGTGGGATGCGGAATGTTCGATACCGTTGACGATGCGGTGCGCGCCTGCATCAGTACCGAAAGAGCCGCGGAACCTGACGCTGCCCTGTCCGCCGCATACGATGAACTTTACATCGCCTACAAGCGACTCTACCCCGCTCTGAAGCGCGAATTCGCCGCGCTTGCAGACTTCACGGCGGCGCGGCAATGATTTCAGTCTGTGGCGAAGCGCTCATAGACTTCACTCCAGTCGAAGTCCATGACGGACTGGCATACATACCGCGTCCGGGTGGATCGCCTTTCAATGTGGCTGTTGGGCTGGCGCGACTGGGCAAGCCGACGGCGTTCATCGGCAAGATTTCCAACGACAGGTTCGGCGACATTCTGCGCGCGCATCTGGCAAGGAACGGCGTGGACCTGAGATGGGTGGCACAAGGCGACGAATCCAGCGCGTTGGCGTTCGTCATCCCGGACGATGATGGCGGGCATGATTTCGCATTTTATGGTGACAATACGGCAGAGCAAAGCCTCACGGACGCCGATGTTCCTGCTGCATTTCCCAGCGATGTAACTGCGCTGCATTTTGGTTCATACTCGCTGATGCTGGGCGGCAGCGCGCGTGTCTATGAGACTCTGATGCTCCGAGAGCATGAACATCGTGTAATCTCGCTGGATCCGAATGTGCGCCCTACGCTGTTCCCAGATCGTGCGCTGTATCGAGAACGCATCGAAAGACTGCTGCGATACGCAACGCTAGTCAAGGCGAGCGCAGAAGACCTCGCATGGCTCTACCCTGACGAGCGCAACATGGACATAGCGGCAAGGTGGCTCAATATGGGGCCGGCTCTGGTCGTGGTTACGCTGGGCGAGAATGGCGCGGCAGGGTTGAGCGGCGATGCTGTAGTGCGGACACCGGGGTTGCCTGTTGACCTAGCGGACACCGTTGGCGCGGGTGACTCTTTTATGTCGGCGCTGCTGGCGCGACTGGACGACAGAGACCTGTTGAACAGTCAGGCACTCAAGCATTTGACAGAAGACGCGATTGAAGATGCGCTGGCGTATGCGAATCGTGCTGCTGCCATAACTTGTACTCGGCAGGGCGCTGATCCTCCGACAAGAGCGCAAATTCAGTAGCTCATCGAAGCGGGTGTTGATGGAAAGCACTTCAGAAGCATTCGCTTGGCTTGACACTGATACTGATACTGACATATTCTCGCTGGGGCAAATCGGCGGCTAGAATACCTGCTGCCGGTCAATCTGTCCTATTCAGTATCAACATACTTTCGCCGCCGCGTGCGTGCGATATTTGGAGGGTAAGAGAATATGGCAAATCAGGTTAAAGGCGTCGTTGCTGGCGCAAAGGGAGAAGCGGTATCGGTTGAGACTATCGTTGTGCCGGATCCAGGCCCTGGTGAGGCTCTAGTCAGGGTACAGGCTTGCGGTGTGTGTCACACGGACCTGCACTATCGGGAAGGCGCGATAACCGATGAGTTCCCGTTCCTGCTCGGGCACGAAGCAGCGGGCGTCGTGGAAAGCGTCGGTGACGGAGTGACGAATGTCGAAGCGGGCGATTTCGTGATAATCGCGTGGCGCGCGCCTTGCGGCAACTGCCGGTCCTGCCTGCGCGGCCGGCCATGGTACTGCTTCGACAGCCGAAACGCCTTGCAGCCCATGACACTCAAAGATGGCAGCCCGCTCTCGCCCGCGCTTGGCATCGGCGCATTCGCCGAGCTTACGCTTGTTGCGGCGGGTCAGGCTGTGAAGGTGAACCCCGAAGCGTCGGCAGCGGCAGCCGGACTTGTGGGCTGCGGCATAATGGCGGGACTCGGCGCGGCAGTGAACACTGGCGGCGTTTCGCGTGGCGACTCCGTGGCGGTGTTTGGCTGCGGAGGCGTTGGTGATGCGGCAATCGCGGGCGCGAGGCTCGCGGGCGCACACACCATCATCGGCGTGGACATAGACGACCGCAAGCTGGAATGGGCGAAGGATTTCGGCGCTACGCATACCATCAACGCCTCTGGAACGGACGCAGTGGAAGCAATCCGGGAGCTGACAGGCGGCAACGGCGTGGATGTCGCAATCGAAGCGGTAGGCAATCCGGTTACCTACGAGCAGGCTTTCTACGCGCGAGACCATGCAGGGACGGTCGTAATGGTGGGCGTGCCGGACCCGCAGATGAAAATCGAGCTACCGATGATTGAAATATTCGGCAGGGGCGGCTCACTGAAGTCGTCGTGGTACGGCGACTGCCTGCCCACACGCGACTTCCCGATGTTCATCGACCTGTACATGCAGGGGCGATTGGACTTGGACAAGTTCGTGTCAGAGACCATCGCGCTGGACGACGTAGAAGAGGCGTTCCATAAGATGGAGCGCGGAGAGGTACTCCGCTCCGTCGTCGTCCTGTAATTCAAATGAGGAATGTCTTGGACAACACTGAGCCAGATGAGATCATCTATTACGGACATCCAGACTTTAAGTTCTTCGACGACGAAGAGCGCGAGCTAATCGAGTCCATAGAGAATGATAACGGCTGGCGTCCGATGAGCAAGCAGGAAATACGCGAATTCTTCCTGAAGGACGGCTTCGCGTCCCCACCCTTAGACAACATCGTGGAGAAATCGTCGTCGGACGCCGCCGACTAAGCATACTCCGCGATATCGCCAAACAGACTTTTGAGCCGCGCCGTGTCTTCATCCGACAGGCGCGGCTCTTCCAGCGCCGCAATGTTGGAATCGAGGTGCTCCATGCTTGATGTTCCGGTGATGACGCTTGAGATTGCCGGATGGTCGGCAGCGAACTTGTATGCGGCGCTCACTACAGAGTCAACCTCGTCATGCACCAGCCAGCCAAGTGGATCGGATGTGGGTATGCTATCTGCTGGGATGTAGCCTTTTTCCTTCCATTCCGCAATCAGCTCTTCAAGCAGGGTAGGCACAGGCAACTTGATGCGTACCGATGCCATGTTCAGTACGCCTATGTCGAGTTCGGCGGCTAGGGGCAAAGCTTCCTTTGCCATCCATTGGTTGAGGATGCCGTACTTCAGCATGACCACATCCCAGAGTTCGGGGTGTGAACGAAGGGCAACCGGCACAATCTCCTGAGCAGCATCGACAATGTAGCGCGTGCTGAAACCCTTGAAGCGAACCTTACCCTCCTCACATAGCCGTTCAAGGGACGGAAGGAAGCGCTCTATCACACTATCGTACTCGGATGCCAGAATGCCGTGAATCATCATCACATCAACGTAGTCCGTATCGAGACGACTCAGACTGCGTTCGACTGAATGCGCGAATGCTGCGGTGTCCCTGCCAACTCCGCCATCGCTGTGATACGACCACTTGGTAACGATATGGTACGAGTCTCTTGGCACACCACGAAGCGCCTCGCCTAGAATTCGCTCGCTGTCTCCGTAGCCTTCGTGCGTATCGAACAGGTTGACTCCGAGATCAAGACAGCGGCGGACGAGCGCGGTCTGCTGCTGCTGTTCCAATCCTCTATGCTGACCGAACTGGCTTGGTCCCCCAGTGCCGAAACTGGCTAAGGATACCCTGAGGCCAGTCTTGCCGAGTGTACGATATTCCATGCCTATTTCTTCTCCTCAATCCTTCCCATCCTGTCCATCAATGTAAATCCTCATCAGGCATCCAGTTCACGTATCTGTCCCGCGAAGAACCAGAACACCAAGCCCAGCGCGATGCCTACCAGTCCCATCACCGCCAGCGTCATGGATACCGAGGTGTACTCCGCGAACCATCCCACCAGCAGGCTGAACAGCAGCACGCCGCCCATGCTGTATCTCTGGAGGCTGGTCACGCGGCTTCTCATATCATCGGACACCAGGAGCTGCATGAGCGTGCCGTTGGTCGTCCTGAACGCCGTCTGCGTGGTGGCGAAGAGCATTATCAGAAAGAAGGCGAGCGGCAGAATGATGGCATACGAGAACAGCAGTATAAACACCGAGCTTGCCAGCGCGCAGACCAGCACAATCTTGCCCTTGGGAAACACGAAGCCGAAGGATGCGATGAACAGCGCCATCAGCAGCCCGCCCAAGCCGTTAATCGCCAGAAAGTAGCCGCCGACATCCGCGCCGCGCCTCAGTATCTCATCAGTGAATACGGGCAGCAGAAACATCGCGGGTTGCAGTATCGTATTCGGAATGAAGCCCAGCAGCGTCAAGTAGAGTAGAACCCGCTTGTCCCTCCACACATAGGTGAAGCCGCCGAGCAAGTCAGACAGAAACGATGTGTCCGACCTAGCCCTGCGGCTGCGCGCATAAGGCGTCTTTATCGGCAGAAACACTATTACCGTACCAAGATATAGAAGCGCTTCCAGCGTGAAGTTCCAGAAGAAGCCAAGGGTGGTTATCAGAATGCCACCGATGAAGGGGCCAATCATGCGCGTACCCGGGATCGTGAGCACGTTAGTGGCGAAAGCATGCGCCATGGCGTGGCGCGGCACGGTGTTTGCCACCAGCGCCATACGGCTGTTCTGGCTTACGGAAACACAGATGCCGCTGACGAACACATAGATGAATGCGTGCCAGACGGTTACAAGCTGCTGTCCGACCATGATGGCGAACAGGAAGGAGAAGACCGCCATGAAGCACTGGATTGATATGACCAGCTTGCGCCTGTCGAGGCGGTCTCCCAGCGTTCCCGCAATCGGAGCCATTATCAGGCCCGGCAGAAGGCTCACGCCGCCCACGGTTACCACGAAGAATGTGGAATATGCTGAATGTTCCGTAAGGCTGCGTACCAGCCAGCCCATCGTGAGCAGTTGCAGCCACTGTGCGTTGTTGGAAAAGAAATTGCCTATCCACAGGTAGCGGTAGTTGGAATAGACGAAAGAGTCGAAAGTCCGCAGGCGAGGGATACGGATGCTGAATCTCGGCTGCGCGCGCGCGCGTAGCGCAGTTTGCCGTTCGCCTGTGGTATCGGATGTACTCATTCGGTTATGCGTCCAGCTCGCGTATCTGGTTTGCGAAGACCCAGAACACGAGGCCCAGTCCGATGCCCAGCAGCCCCATCACCGTAAGCGCAATGGAAACGGATGTTATGCCGGCAAACCATCCAACCACCAGACTGAACAGGACCACGCCCCCCATACTGTAGCGCATAAGGCTCATTACACGGCTTCGCATCTCGTCGGGCGCTATCAGTGTCATCAGCGTAACCGTGGCGGTCCTGAAAGCCGTCTGGCTTGGCGCAAACACCATTATCAGCAAAAATGCGAGCGGAAGGATGAAGGCATTGGCAAACATCAGGATAACTATGGAACTGATTATCGCAGAAATGAGAATTATCTTGCCTTTCGGGAAGACAAAGCCGAAAGATGCAATCATGAAAGCCATCAGCAAGCCGCCCAAGCCGTTTATGGCAACGAGATAGCCGCCCACATCCGCGCCGCGCCTGAGCACCTCATCGGTGAACACCGGCAGCAGGAACATCACAGGCTCCAAGATTGTGTTGGGAATGAAGCCGAGCAGTGTGATGTAAAGAAGCACGCGCTTGTCCTTCCAGACATAGGTGAAGCTCTTTATCAGGTCATCTATGAAGCTAGTGCTTGCTTGTGCGGGGCTGCGCTGAGTGTATGGCGTCTTCATCGGCAAATAGGCAATGACTGTGCCGAGGTACAGAATAGACTCCAAGGTGAAGTTCCAGAAGAACCCAAGCGTCGTTATGAGTAGCCCGCCGATGAACGGGCCAATCATCCGCGTGCCGGGAATGGTCATCACATTGGTGGCGAAGGCGTTCGCCATCGCCTCGCGCGGCACGGTGTTGGCTATCAGCGCCATTCGATTGGTCTGCGTAATGGAGAGGCAGATTCCGCCGATAAAGACATACAGGTACACATGAACCCACGATACAAGCTGCTGCCCGACCAGAATTGCGAACAGAAAGGAGAAGACCGCCATGAAGCTCTGTATAGCGATTACGAGTTTTCGGCGGTCGAGTCTGTCCCCAAGCGTGCCGGCCACGGGAGCCATCAGCAAGCCGGGCAGCATCGCCATTCCGCCGACCGTTACCACGAAGAAGGTAGAATACGGCGAGTTCGCGGTCAGACTGCGAACGAGCCAGCCGGCAGTGAGCATCTGAAGCCAAAGAGCATTATTTGAACAGAAGTCCCCTATCCAGAGCAGGCGAAAGTCGGGGTATCCTCGAAGAGAGTCGAGCGTCTGCAAGCGAGGTATGCGTAGTCTTCGCGTAGCGCCATGGGGCCGTGCGCCCTGAGCGGCAGACGGCCGCCCTCCTGCCGTTCCCGAAGTGCTCATACGGCCCACTGCTCGACGGCTGTCGGATCAAGTTCAAGCCCCAAGCCGGGCTTGTCCGGATACGGCGCCCACATGCCTTCCTCCTGCTGTGGAAACTCCGTGTACCAGACGCGGTCGCCTTCAAGTCCCGTGTTCATGTATTCGACGACTTTAAGATTTGGAGTGGCGCAGGCAAGGTGCAGGTGAACGAGCTGAACCGCATGAGGCGCGACCGGAAGGTTGAATGCGTGCGCGATGTGCGCGACCTTCATCCATTCCGTTACACCGCCGACCCTGCCCACATCCGGCTGCACGATGTCCGCGCCGCCTGCCGCAATGAGTTCGCGGAAGCCGTGCTTGGTGTACTCATGCTCCCCAGTAGCGACAGGGATATTTATCGCATGGCTCACCTCGGCGAGGCCCTGAATATCGTCGGCAATCAGCGGCTCCTCGAACCATCCCACCTGGTACTGCTCGAACTCCCGCGCCATGTAGATAGCCTGCTTGGGGTAATAGCCATTGTTAGCGTCAATGTAAATGGCAACATCGTCTCCAAGAGCCTTGCGGACTGCGGCGAGGCGCTGAATGTCCTCACGCTCGGACTGTCCGAAGTCCTTGCCGACCTTCATCTTGACGCGGGGGATGCCCTGTTCAGCATATCCCACCATCTCGTCAATTAGCTCCCTTTCATTGAAGTTGGTCCAGCCGCCGCTGCCATAGATGGGCACGGACTCCCGGTAGGGTCCTAGCAGCTTAAACAGCGGCACTTCCAGCGCCTTCGCCTTCAGGTCCCACAATCCTATGTCAACGGCGGAGAGCGCGCAAAATGCTACGCCCTTGCGCCCATAACCGCGCACATGCCAGAACATGTCGTTCCACAGCTGTTCGATATTGAAGGGGTCTTTGCCTATCAGCAGATTGCGGAAGCCGTCCTCGACAACCTGCCGCACGCCGGGCGATGATTGACCGACCCCAAGCCCCTCGACACCTTCGTCGGTATGAATGTGAACGAAGAGTTGTCCCCTGCCGCCTGCGCCGGGTGGTGGCGTCGGAATTGTGGCGTCCTGAATCGGTTTGGTATGCGGGTAAAAGAGTTGGGTGGTAGTAATGTCAACAATCTTCATACGGGCGAAACTCTCCGTCGTGTATCCTTACGGTCGCGAACAGGAGAATTATACCACTTACGCATTTATGGACACGGAGGTCCGCAAGCGCGAGAAAATTTCATAAGTTCCTTCCCTCTTGATGGGGGAAGGTTAGGATGGGGGTGAAAATGCCTGTGCATCACCGCTGTAACTGCACTTACGCAAGTTTCTTATAAGCGCAGTGAATACGAAAGGGAGAGAGCAAAAGAAGATGGTGCCGAAGGTCGGAGTCGAACCGACACGGGATCGCTCCCAACGGTTTTTGAGACCGTCGCGTCTACCATTCCGCCACTTCGGCACTGTCAAGCGTGTAGGTCAATTATTATGCATCGCAGAGTTGAGGTCAACGATACGGCTACATCTCTATCTTCTTTTCGCCTGAGAGATATGCTTCCGGTTCCCTTTGAAACGCGCGATTGCAGCCCGGCCCGCAGAAGTAATAAGTCTCGCCGCGATAGTCGTAGGTGCCGCCATTTGGCTTGCCCATGTCCACCTGCATGTCGCAAACTGGGTCTGTCGCCACATCGGGATTCCTGTTGAATAGCCTTATTCGCATCTTCTTTCTCCTATTCTATGTAAGCGCAGACAATTCCCGACCGGCATACCGCAGATACAACCCCTGTCGCAATCTACTTAAAACGGCGAAGTCGAAGGGAATTCGCAAGGACGGTTACCGAGCTTATCGCCATTGCCGCGGCAGCGAGTATAGGATTGAGGAAGCCGTATTCGCCAAGCACCGGCCTGAGTGCATCGGGAACGCCACCATCTGCAAAAATCAGGTACAGGACGCCCGCAGCGACTGGAATAAGCGCGACATTGTAGGCGAAAGCCCAGAAGAGGTTCTGACGGATGGAGCGCATCGTTGCCCTGCTCAGACGGATTGCGCCCGATATTGCATTCAAGTCCGTTCCCACTATCGTGATATCAGCCGTCTCAGCCGCTACATCCGCGCCCGCCCCAATCGCAAAGCTCACATCCGCCTGTGCAAGAGCGGGGGCGTCATTGATGCCATCCCCCACCATGGCGACAACATTATCCCCCTCTTGAAGGGCACTGATTTCGGATGCCTTATCGCCCGGCAGAACCTCAGCTACAACTCTGTCAATACCCAGATGTCTCGCCACCTCTTGGGCTGTAAGCCTGTTGTCGCCTGTCAGCATTATGACCTCTATTCCGTCCCGCCTAAGACGGCTAACGGCGCCTTGTGCCCCTGGACGTATGGTGTCGGCGATGGCGATAAGCCCAATCACCTCTCCTCCTCGCGCTACTGCGACGGGAGTGCTCCCTCTGTCTGCCATCTGCTTGGCAGGTTCTTCATAGCCTTTCAGGACAACGCCCTCGCTTTCCATGAGCGCGAGGTTGCCAAGAAGAACATCCACCCCGTCTAAAGCGGCAGATACACCGAATCCCGGAAGGGCGTGAAATTCCTCGACAGGGCGCAGAGCCAAGCCTTTCTCTTCGGCAGCCTTCACTATTGCCCTTCCAAGAGGATGCTCTGAACCGAACTCGGCGGAGGCGGCTAGAAGTAGTAGGTCATCGGTGTCCAGATCATCGCTTACAAGGCTTACTATCGAGGGTTCTCCCATCGTGAGAGTGCCTGTCTTGTCCAGCGCAACGGTTCGCACCATGTTAGCGCGCTCAAGTGCCTCTGCGCTGCGTATCAGAATGCCGAACTCGGCGCCCTTCCCTGTTCCAACCATTATCGCCGCCGGCGTAGCCAGTCCAAGGGCGCACGGACAGGCTATAATCAGAACGGACACAGCCGTTAGAGTGGCATGCAAGTAGCTTGGCGCAGGTCCAAACACCAGCCAGAAGACGAATGTCAGGCCGGCGACCCCAATAACCGCCGGCACGAAGTACGCTGCTACCGTGTCGGCGAGTCGCTGTACAGGCGCTTTCGATGCTTGCGCTTCCTCTATCATTCGGATTATATGGGACAGCAGCGTATCGCGCCCAACTTTGACCGCGCGATAAGTGATGCTGCCGGTAGTATTGATCGTGCCGCCGAAGACCTCATCACCTGGAGACTTGTCCACCGGAGCGCTCTCTCCGGTGAGCATAGACTCATCAATGGAAGTCGTGCCTTCTATGACCTCGCCGTCAACCGGAATCCTCTCTCCCGGTCGCACCACGATGCTATCTCCCACTTGCAGGTCATCAATATCAACCCACTGCGGCCCGCCTTCGCGCACCACCTGAGCGGTAGTGGGCTGCAAGCTCATCATGCTGCGTATGGCGCTTGAGGCTCGTTGCTTGGCTCTTGCCTCAAGGTATTTACCGAGCAAAACCAGCGCGATAATCGCAGTGGATGTATCGAAATATGTCGCGGCGCCAAATTCGCCAAGCGGGATAACACCGCCCAGCAATGTAACGACTCCACTGTAAAAATACGCCACCGAAGTACCCACTGCGATCAGCGTGTTCATATTGCTGGTGCGGTGCTTTAGCGCGCCCCAAGCGCCATGATAGAACTGCCTACCCGCCCAGAATTGCACAGGCGTGGCTAGCGCCAGCAATATGTAGTCCACATCAAACGGCAAGAAGTCGTGCGCTCCCGGAAGGAACATCACCGCCATTATCGCCCCGGCAACGATAATGCTGAACAGAAGCTTTCGCTGAAGTGCGGTAACTTCGCGGGGGGTGGCGGTTTCGTCCTGTTCGCCTACGACGCCAAGAAGAGAGTATCCCGCGTCCTCGACGGCATGGCGCATGTCGGAAACCGCCGCCAGGCCAGGGATGTATTCCACGGAAGCCCGTTCGGAAGCTAGATTGACGCCCGTGGAAATTACACCATCCACATCACTGAGAGCGTTCTCGATATGGGACACGCAGGCGGCGCAGGTCATGCCTCCGACCGCCAGGACAATCTTGTCTGTCGCTATCCCGTATCCCGCATCTTCCAAGGCGTCAACAAGTTCAGCCACTGGCAATGATGAATCGCTCAACTGGATGGAGGCTTTTTCCGATGCAAGGCTCACGTTCACGTCGGTTACGACGGGTAACTCTTCAAGCGCGTGCGAAACATGACTAACGCAAGCCGCGCAAGTCATACCGCTAATCGGCAGCACTATGCGATCTCGGGTGTCAGTTGCCATAAAAATCCATGCTTTGGGCGAAGATCAACATTGGTCAAAGCGCAACCGGTTCAATTCCGGCGCATGGCTGCTGAAAATTAAGCCCCCACCGTAAAGGGTATTAGCCTTTGACCATACTCACCTAAATTATCGCACCAAAAGCACTTGCGCGCCACATTATCATCCTTGGACATCCTGCCTCAATTGCAAATCTGCGAGGAATATCCGAACATGGCGCGCAAGACAATGCAGGCGAAAGACCTTAGAAGGATCGAATGACACCGATTACCCTACCGCGAACCTTGACGTTCTCAGCGGGAACACGAATGGGATCCATCGTGACGTTCTCGGGTTGCAGGCGCACGGTGCCGCCTTCGAGGAAAAAGCGCTTCAGGGTTACTTCGTCGCGGTCCTGAAGCTCGGCAGCCACCATATCACCCGTGTTCGGTATATCAACGGGCTGCATGATGACGAGGTCCCCGTCAGCGATAAAGGCATCGATCATCGAATCGCCTTTGACGCGAAGTCCGTAGGCGTTCTCTCGACCACTTACCATTGAAAGGGGCACGTCAAATGACTCGAACTCATCGGAATGCCGGGACGCTACGGAAGGGATGTGTAGCGGCTCGCCGGCAGCGATGCTGCCATAGATGGGGATGGTAGCCACATTCGCGCGGGCGGCGGCGTGTTCTCCAAGCAACTCGATTCCACGCGACACCTCTGGCAGACGCCTGAGGTAGCCATGCCGCTGCAAAATATGCAGGTTGTAGTCAACGACCGAGGTGGAGCTGATCTCGCAGCCGGCCTGAATATCGCGTACAGTAGGCGGGAACTGGTGCTCGCTCATAAACTGCTTGATAAACTCCAGTATTCTGCTCTGGCGTTCCGACAACTTCTTAGTAGTAGTCATAATTTCCTCCTTAAAAGTGGCATTTCAATTCGTGCTGCTGCACAATCAGAGTACGCATGTTCGCAGTGTACATAGTTAGAACGATAGTGTCAAGGCTTTTGGGAAAATTCGTTCCGAACTCGCGGCTGCGCCGCCTAAGCGCCACGCACCGCGAACGGCACACCGAGCACAGCCTAGGCGTAACAATTCCCGTAACGTTTCCTTCTAGGTGACAAAGTCCCTTCCCCCATCAAGGGGGAAGGTCAGGATGGGGGTGAAATTGCTATTCATCCACCTAAAAAAGGAAACGCTGCCAGCAATATCAACGCTCTTGACTTTATTGAGAAACTTGGCTTAAAGTTCACACACTTCTCAACGTAGGCTAACCGGCTGGCAAGTCTGGCCGCTCCGCTAACTCATCGGCTTCAACAAACTATCCAAGCATCTTACCCCGTCTTGAAATTCGTCATCAGAAAGGAATAGATAATGATGTTTAGAGCGTCCATCATTGCGTTGGTTTTGCTGACGGTCTCGGCATTTGCATGTAGCTCAGCGCCAGCGCCGGCTGCACCGGCGGCGCAACAGGCGGCTCCTGCCGCAGCGCCTGCGGCAGCACCGGCGCCGGCGCAACCCGCGCAGCAGCCCCAGGCGCCCGCCGCCCCGGCGCCCGCCGCGCCCGCACAGCCGGCATTCCAGTCCCAGGTAGTCCCAGCGCCGGCGCAGCCAATAGCGCAGCCGACTCAGCCCGCCGGACGCAGCTCCGCAGCGCCAGCCGCAATGGCTAGTGCAGAAGGCGTCAGGCGCGGTGGTCATCTCATCTGGGCAGTGGGTCCACGCGCATTCCCGCCCAAGTGGGACATGACGCAAGCGGGTGTGTGGCACTTCACCGAACACTTCAACCGCCATTACAGCGGTATTCTGCAATTCAACCCGCGCAATGGCATTGACGTGCTGCCTGACCTTGGAGAAAGTTGGGAGTTCGCGCCTACCGTTGACGAGATTACGGTTAATCTCGTAGATAATGCGATGTGGCACGATGGCAAGCCGCTTACTGTCGAAGACATCGAGTTCACGCTCCATCGCTGGGCGAACCCTCCGGAGGGCATCCCTCAGCCTCGTGTGGGCGGCTTCAAGAACATCGCAGGCACAGAGAAGATTGACGACAGGACCTTCAAGGTGAACCTCAAGCAGCCCAGCGCCGACTTCCTGCTTGACTTGGCGGACGGGTGGCACATCATGCTGCCCAAGCACATCTTGGAACTGGAAGGCGGCATAAACTCGCCTGACCGCCTGATTGGAACAGGCTCGTTCCGTGTCAAGGACACCGAGCGCGATAGCTTCGTGCTGTCCGAGGCAAACCCCGACTACTTCCGCAACGCGCCTGACGGCGATCCATACCCGTACCTTGATCTGGTTACAACAATTCAGTTCACCGACTGGGACACACAGGCAGCAGCGGTCGCGACCAACCGCGTTGACCTTGCCGCGCCGATGAATCTTGCCAAGGGTTGGGGAGTGAAGGACTCGCTTGGCGACAAGATCGATTTCGTGTCGGCGTTCAGCCCCGGCGTGATGTACATCGCGATGAACGGAACGCAGCCGCCTTTCGACGACATTCGCGCGCGCAGGGCGCTCTACCTGGCGGTGCATCGCGCGCCTATTCAGGCAACGCTGTCCACGCCAATTCCGGAACTGCCCGCTAACTTCATACAGGTCAGCTATCTGGGATCGGCAGACCCGAACCTAAGCGACGTAACGAGCTACTACGGATACGACCCTGCCACAAGGGAAGAGGCGCTTGAAGAAGCGAAGCGGCTCTTTGCAGAGGTAGGAGTAACGGAGTTCACCGCGAATGCGGGAATCACCGGCGCGAATAACGACAGCGCGCAGATTATAGTGCAGCAACTGGAAGACATCGGCATCAAAATGAACATCGAAACCTACGAGACCGCTCCCCTGCGAGCGTTGGGACAGGACGGCAACTACACGGTGATGTTCGACAGCCATGCCGTTGCGATGTCGAACCCGGTTAACTTCATTGACCTGTTCTACCTGCCCGGCGCGGGAGCATACTATCACAGCGCGCCGCCGCCGCAGGAATTCCTCGACAAGGTCTCCGAGATTAAGAAGACCTTCCCCGGACCTGAGCGCAATCAGCAGTTCAAGGAGCTTGACACACTCATGCGCGAGCAGTGGATACCTAAAGTGCCCACGCTGCGTTTCAACGAGTACAAGCTCGCATGGAGCTATGTGAACAACTGGGACGCGATCCCGGCAATGAAGTTCATACAAACGCGACTATACGATGTATGGCTGAGTGAAGACGCGCCACAAAGATAGAAAGAGGCAGATAAAATAGGAAGCAGGGGCGATTGAAACACGCCCCTGCTTTAATAATACCGCTTGTGGAATGACCGAAGGTTTTATCTATCCCAAGAAACGCAGAATTGCAACCGTCAGACCGGCAATAAGCGCCATGGAACCGACAAGTTTGAGCAGCAGGCGATTTTCCATCGCCTCCATATTCGCAAGGGCTGTCTCCACCTTGCCCTCAAGTCGGGCGATGTCTGCTCTAGTGGCGACATGTTCGTAGGAGCCTTCAAGCCTGCTTACCCGTTCTTCCATAGTAGTCCTAAACATTCCTTTTACGATTTTCAATTTAGCCGATTGTATCACGCTCCTCTTTGCAGAGACGACCAGATGAATAGGTGAATTCCATGTGGAAATACACCATCCGACGGCTGCTACTCATAATCCCGACCTTGTTCCTGCTTGGAACAATTCTGTTCTTTATGCTGCGCGTGCTTCCGGGAGACGAGGCGCTGTTCATCACATCGGGCGAAGAGTCGGTGGCAACGATTGAGGATATCGAAAAACTGCGCGAGGCTTGGGGGCTAAACGACCCTCTGTATGTGCAGTACGGCAGATGGGTGTGGGACATACTCCAGCCCGTGAAGTACGGTGATTGGCTGTGGCTGCCCAAATTCGACCTTGGCTATTCGCGCTACGCGGACCGCCCCGTGGTGGACGCCCTTGCAAGCAAGATCGAGGTTACGGCGACGCTGGCGTTCTTGTCCGTAGTGATAGCGCTGGCCTGGTCGCTGCCGCTGGGCATCATATCCGCGATCTGGCGTGGCAGCTGGATCGACCAGACCATTCGGGTTATTACGGCAGCGGGAATCGCCATGCCTAACTTCTGGGTGGCGATACTAATGCTGCTGTTCCTCGTGAAGTTCTTCAACTGGATTCCTCCGGTGCAGCATGTGAGCATCTTCGATGAACCTCTGACGGCGCTAAAGCGCTTGATATTCCCCGCACTGGTGATAGGCTTCCGGTCGGCGTCCACCATCAGCAGGATGACGCGCTCGACGATGCTGGAAGTGATTGGCGATGACTATATCCGCACCGCCCGCGCCAAAGGACTGGGTCCCTATGTCGTTACCATGCGACACGCTCTTGCGAACGCCATCATACCCGTGCTGACAATGGCAGGACTTCTGGTAGCCGCGTTGATGGACGGCGCGGTCATCATCGAGCGAATTTTCACGCTGCCCGGTCTGGGACAGCAGATAGTCGATGCCACCAGCGCGCGCGACTTCGTTATGGTGCAGGGCATCGTACTGATTCTCGCGCTGTTTATGATGATGTGGATTCTGGTGGTTGATCTGCTATACGCATGGATCGATCCGCGCATTCGCTACGAGTAGAGACTAGAAAAGGATTCGTAGTTGCAGCAAGAGCGAGTAAGCCCCGAAGGGATATTAGAAGGCGACTCCTTCACCGGAAGAGTCACGAGGACTAGAAGGGCGCTCATTGACTTTGGTCGCAGCCATCCAACGGGCGCGGCCGGTGGTGTGCTCCTCTTCGCGGTCATAACTCTGGTCGCTCTGGCTCCCCTTATCTCGCCGTTCAGATTTGACAGAACAGTCGCGCGTCAACTGCTGCCGCCACTTTCCCAAGCCACGCTGGAAGAGGGCACGCTCTGGATTGGCAGCGACGAACTGGGGCGGGATGTAGTCAGCCGCCTGCTGTACGGCGGACGTGTTTCCATGTTCGTGGGAATCATGGCGCCGCTCATTGGTGTTGCTTTCGGCACCGTGGTAGGCATAGCCAGCGCGTACTTCGGCAAGGTATTTGATCTGCTGGTGCAGCGACTTGTTGACACTGTGCTGATATTACCCGGCATCGTGGTCGCAATGACAATCACCGTCGCGTTCGGGTTCACTGTGCCGGTAGTCATCGCGGCGCTTGCCGTAAGTTACAGCGCAAGCTCGGTGCGTGTGGTGCGCTCGCGTGCGCTGACCCTGAGCGAAATGCAATATGTCGAAGCGGCGCGCGCTATTGGCAGCTCGGACACACGCATCATCTTCCGCCATCTGGTGCCAAACTCGCTGCCGGTTTCGATGGTGCTCATCGCGGTCAGCGTGGGAGCGGCAATTACTGCTGAGGCCGCGCTTAGCTTCCTTGGCATCGGGATACAGCCGCCCATTCCGTCTTGGGGCAACATGCTGACTCGCGCGCAGCAAAGCTTCGACCTGGCGCCCCATATTGCGATCGCGCCGGGCATGGCGATTACTTTCGTAGTGCTGGCAATCAACCTCTTTGGCGATTCGCTGCGAGACGTGCTCGACCCGAGGCTGCGGAATGTGCGATAACAACATTGTGGACAGGATAGATAGCATAGGGGAATGAGTATGCCGGACAGACCAAACCTCGTTTTCATATTCAGCGACCAGCAGCGCGCCGACACTATGGCGTGCTATGGCAACGACTGGCTGAACGTGCCCAACCTTAACGCGCTGGCTGAGCAGAGCTTCGTGTTCGAGAACGCTTATGTAACGCAGCCTGTATGCACTCCCGCCCGCGCCTCCATTATGACGGGACTGTATCCGCATGCGGCTGGACCCATCGTGAATCAGCTCGTGCTGCCGCGCGACACGCCTGTGATAGCGGAGATGCTGCCGGACGAATACTATTGCGGCTACTATGGCAAGTGGCACCTCGGCGATGATGTGATAAGACAGCACGGTTTCGACGAGTGGGTAAGCGCCGAAGACGGGCACATACCGGAATACACCCGCCGAGAATATCGCAATGTGTACAGCACCTATTGGCATTACCTAGTCGATAACGGCTACGAGCCTGATCTGGAGCGAGCGCCGGGCAAGTTCATCTTCTCGCCTGCCTTGCGCTCACGGTTGCCCGAAGAGCACCAGATGGCATCGTTCCTCGGAGACCGCGCGGCGGAATTCATCGAGCGCAACAGCGACAAGCCTTTCGTGCTGTATGTGAGCACCTTCGAGCCGCACCCTCCCTATCACGGTCCCCTGAACGACATGTACGATCCCGCGCAGATTCCCGTTGGTCCCGCATTCCTGCAAAGGCCGGAGAATGTATCGCTCTACAACAAGGTGCGCGGCAACTACTACACGCAGTACATGTACGAGGGCGGCGACCCATCTGAGGACCCGTATATGGCGCACAACCCGGCATCCGGACAGGACCTGACGACCGAACTCGGCTGGCGCACCCTGCGCGCCCACTATCTCGCCAACATCACGCTGGTTGACCGCATGGTGAAGAAGATTACCGATGCACTGGAGCGCGCCGGAGTCGCCGATAACACTGTAGTCGTGTTCACGAGCGAGCATGGAGAGATGGCGGGCGACCACGGTATGCTGGAAAAGCGCTCGTTCTACGAGGAGGCGGCGCGTGTGCCGCTCACGATGCGCGTGCCGTGGCTGAACCAAGAGCAGACGATGCTGGAAGGCAGCGCAGGACACATAGACCTCGTGCCCACGCTGCTCGACCTGCTGGGGCAGGAGCCGCCGTCGCACTTGCAGGGCAAGAGCCTCGCGCCCGTGCTTCGCGGCGAGAATAACCTGAGCGACAACGATGTAGTGGTGCAATGGAACGGCAACAGCGACGAACTGCCCGACCGCTTCCTAGGGAGCGCCGGAATCAACCGCATGAACGCGCTGCCCAGACGCTGCATCATCACGCCGGACAGGTGGAAGCTCGCGCTGTGCGCCGGTGATCGGGGTGAGCTTTTCGACCTGAACAACGACCCGTATGAGATGATCAACCTATACGACGACCCGGCGCAGCGCGACCGCGTGATAGACATGTCCGCCCGCCTACGGATGTGGCAGCACGAAACAGGCGACACTGCGCCGCTGCCCAGCCTCTAGTCAAACGCGAATAACACTTACAGAAAGACACATCCGCAATTTGGGGTGTGTGTTTCTGTTCATGACGTAAGGCGCTGTGAACAGCCAATGGCGCATACGAAGGAGGGAATTTCGTATGCGCCACTTCGGAAAAGGAACTTTCTTTACTTTAGGTTCGCGGCCTACTGCTTGATTGCCTCGCGGTTCGACGCGTACTCGGCGTCGCCAAGCTTGATGTAACCCACTTCCTGCGAGAGTTCAGCCGCGTTGTCGAGGTAGAACTCGACGAATGCCTTCACCTCAGGTCGCTCCATGCTCTGCTTGCTCACATAGATGAACAGAGGGCGTGAAAGAGGTGAGTATGTGCCGTTCTCGATGCTTTCGGAGTTCGGGAGAACACAGCCATTGCCGGAGTCAACCGCCACCAGCTTCAGCTTGTCCATGTTCTCCTGGTAATAGGCGTATCCGAAGTAGCCAAGCGAATACTTGCCGCCCGCGATGCCCTGCACCAGCACATTGTCGTCCGCGCTTGCGGTGTAGTCGGCGCGGCTCACCTGCGCCTCACCCATGATTTCCTCGGTGAAGTAGTCGAACGTGCCGGAGTCCGTGTCGGGACCATAGAGCGCAATCTTGCTGTCCGGCCAACTCGGATCGACATCGCTCCACTTCTCTACCGTGCTTTCCGGCTCCCAGATCATCTTGAGCTGGTCGGTTGACAGGCACTCCACGAAGTCGTTCTCAGGGCTGACCATCACGGAGAGTCCGTCCATAGCAACGCGGAGCGGGTAGTATTCGATGCCGTTGTCCGCCGCTTGCTGCGCCTCTGCATCCTTGATGGGGCGGGAAGCGTCCGAGATGTCCGTCTCGCCCACCGTAAAGCGCTTGAATCCGCCGCCCGTTCCGGATACGCCAACGTTGACGCGCACATCGGAGTGAATCTTGCCGAACTCTTCTGCGACTGCCTCGGACACCGGGAACACGGTGCTGGAGCCGTCAATCTCGATTGTGCCTTTCAGCTCCACCATCACCGCAGGCTCTTCCTTCTTCTCTTCCATAGCCATCATGTGCTCAGGAGGAGGCCCTTGGATCATCGAACGGTTAGCGGCGTACTCTGCATCACCAAGCCTGATGTAGCCAACTTCCTGCGACAATTCGGCAGCGTTGTCTAGGTAGAACTCGACGAATGCCTTTACCTCAGGTCGCTCCATGCTCGCCGCACTGACGTATATGAACAGCGGACGAGAAAGCGGTGAGTATGTGCCGTTTTCGATGCTCTCGGAAGTGGGAAGGACACAGCCGTTGCCAGAATCAACAGCGACCAGCTTCAGCTTGTCCACGTTCTCCTGGTAGTAGGCGAATCCGAAGTAGCCGAGCGAATACTTGCCGCCCGCGATGCCCTGCACCAGCACATTGTCGTCCGCGCTTGCGGTGTAGTCGGCGCGGCTCAACTGCGCCTCGCCCATGATTTCCTCAGTGAAGTAGTCGAACGTGCCGGAGTCGGTGTCAGGACCGTACAGCGCAATGTCACTGCTGGGCCAGCTGGGGTCAACATCGCTCCACTTCTCTACCGTGCTACCCGGCTCCCAAATCATCTTGAGCTGGTCGGTCGTAAGGCACTCCACAAAGTCGTTGTCCGGGCTGACCATTACGGACAGGCCGTCCATCGCAACACGGAGCGGGTAGTATTCGATGCCGTTCTCTTCGGCTGCTGCCGCTTCCCCGTCCTTGATAGGGCGAGAAGCATCGGAAATGTCGGTCTCGCCCACGGTGAAGCGCTTGAAGCCGCCACCCGTGCCGGAGACGCCAACATTGACGCGCACATCAGGGTGCAGCTTGCCAAACTCTTCTGCGACTGCTTCGGACACCGGGAAAACCGTGCTGGAGCCGTCAATCTCGATTGTGCCTTTCAATTCCGCTACCACAGGAGCGGCGGGTGCCGCAGGTGCTGCCGTGGCGAGTGTCTGTGTCTGTGCCGCGGGTGCGGGCGCCGTAGTCTGCCCTGAGGGCGCAGGCGCCGCAGGCGTTTCTTCCGCGCCACCGCAAGCCAGTGCCGCAAACATGAGCGCCAAGCTAAGTATTAGGGCGACGCCAAGAGCGCCGCGCGTCCGTGGGAAAAGTCTTAAACTAGGCATAGTTATCTGAGTTTTACCTCCTCATCTCTTAATGCCCCTGGAGTGTTTAGCCAAGTCATGAAATCTGACTGTTTCCACGATACGGCGCACATGTGAACAGAGCATTAACGACGCATGAAGGGTTGATGAACGGGTTGTAAAATCCTTTGACATCCTTGTTGGACTGCTAAATACTTGTCCAAATCAACATTCGGTAGAACAGGCTATACTGACCCCGCCCTTTTCCTTCGGCAGACACAAAAAAATACCCCTCTCGAACTGAGAAGGGTAAGCCTTAAGTCTCGAATACTCACATCCTAGAAGAACGCGATTTTTACCAGAACGCCTAATACCGCAACACCAATTCCAAGCATCGTATAGAATAGCCTGTCGAACTTCCTATCAAACTTGTCGTCAAGCCTGTCAATCTTATCTTCAAGCCTGTTCAAGTCTTGTGTTGTGGCTGTCCTGTTGTTCGTTTCAATCGCCATGGCGCTCTCCCTTCTTGACACAGCCTATATCGCTCATAGGGCTATGTCAACACAACTTAGCCCCCGCCGCCCGCCTCCTTAAATGCTTGGCTGAGCTGAATCATCACCGAGCGCGAGGCGCGATTCGACACGATTACAGCCGAAGGTTGGCTGCTGGCGACCTGAGTGCGAAGGTAGGCGCGTTCCGAGGGTGGGATGTCTTCTGCCATCACCAGGGCATCAAAGTCCGAGTAGCCTGATATGTCCAGAGCGGTGGTAACACTTGTGGTCGTGGAAACGAGACAACTGTTGCGCTCAAGGATTTCAGTGAGTTCGTCAGCGCGCTTTTGGTTGTGCGCGACGACGAGAACTCTGGTGTAGTTTCCCATTGTCGTCATAGTTCCTCTTAGCTCACTGTCTTCTGAAGTGCTGGACGACATTCCCCAGAATACGAAGCGCCTCGCCGAAATCAGGTCCGAGTGGTGGCCCAAAGCTGAGGTGTGTCGCGCCGGCGGCGACTAACGGTTCCAGCCGTTCGATTATCTGCCCGGCGTCGCCCATAATGCCTATTCTGAGCATGTCGTCGGTTACGAGTTCTATGGCACGCGATTCGTTCTTGTCCTCTAGGAGCGCGTGGCTAATGGGCTCGAAGTCTGACTTGGCAAGCCCTAAGTCGGCTAGCACGGCTTCATTCATGGCGCTGCCGTAGTAAGCGACCTTCTGCGCCAGGACTCTACGCGCAGCGGTCCGGTCGCGGGATGCCGATACCCAGATGCAAGTGGCGAAATCAAATTCTGCATCAGGATTAGCGCGGGACGCATGTCCCTTCTCTATCTGGCGGTGTGCCGTGAAGTAGCGCTCCGGGGGAAAGAGCAGCGGCAGCGCGCCGTCCCCAATCTCGCCCGCGAGTTCCAGCATCCTTGGCCCCATGCCGCCTACGTATATCGGAATCTCGCGCTCGACCGGAAAGCGCATATAAGCCTCTTCACCCCAAGACAAAAAATCGCCTTCACACTCGGCGCTTTCGTTGCCGAGCAGCTTCCTGACTGCCTCCACCGATTCGCGCATCGCCGTCAGCGGCTTGCAGTGCCGTATGCCCACCCAGCCGAGAAATTCCGCCGCGCCTGCGGACAAGCCCAGCAGGAATCTGCCGTCCGAAACTTCATCCAGCGTCGCCGCAAGCATAGCAATTTCAGCCGTGTTCATAGTGTAGGGATTTAGGATGCAGCTGCCCACCCGAATGCGGTCGGTGTTCAGTGCGATCACCGTGAGAATCACGCCCGCGCTTCTGAGGAATAGGTCATTGCTGACCCAGAACTGATCGAAGTCCAGCGATTCGGCTTGCTGTGCCAGTTCGATGTACTGAGACACCGGCAGGTCGTTGTTCAGGCGCAGGCTAAAGCGCATCATCACAAGTCCGTTCGTGGTGAGCCTGCCGAACCACAGAATCTCCTGCCACCACCGCTTCCGCCTCAATCTCAACCAG
This sequence comes from Dehalococcoidia bacterium, assembly GCA_034421195.1. GTDB lineage: Bacteria > Chloroflexota > Dehalococcoidia > Lucifugimonadales > JADFKI01 > Bin90. Next base: position 42,724 of record DAOUKP010000017.1, on the reverse strand, counting down.
CAAAGAGTCGTCCACCAGCTGAGCCTCGACAAGTGTGCAGGCAGGGCGAATATCTGCAAAGAACTCCCCATGGACGCGCGCCACGCTCTCCCAGTGCGCGATGTCCTTCACATATATGCGCGTGCGGACAACATCGGACAGGCTTCCGCCGAGCGATTCGACGGCACACCTGATGATTTCCAGCACCGCCCTGGTTTGGTCCCCGGCCTCGTCCAATCCCATCACTCCGGATTCGCCGCTAGCAGTCGTGCCGGAGACATAAATCCTGTCGCCGCTGCGGACAGCTCTGCTGTAGCCCGCGACAGCCTCCCAAGGAGTGCCCGTGGAATAGCGCCGTGTTGAATCTGCCAAGGTGGTTGGTCTCCTCTGAATCCGCTCGCTTCAATTGCCTTCGATTGCGGTCATGAAGGTGATTGTTCTCCGAAAAGGACTGCGGTGTGAATTCACTCATCGGCAGCCTTAGGACGAATTTATTCGCTTCTCTGACAATGCTCGAAATTGTAGCAGGCGGTTCGACCACACACAACGACAGCAAGCCGCGCATAAGCCTCCAATTTCTTGACTGCTTACCCTCTGAATGATAAAGTGAAAATGTTCACTAAGTTATCGCAATTCGACGAGATTCTAGACATCCGTGAGGGAAATGGAACGCGCTGAAGTCGTTCGCAAAGCCAGGGACGCCGGTGTACATCTGGTATCATTCTTCTGGTGCGATAACAGTGGAATCATCCGCGGCAAGTCCACGCATATATCCGGACTGGAAGGACGCCTGAGCTCAGGAATCGGAGTAGCCTATGCGATGCAAGCGATGGGCGACATGGATCAACTTCAACCGGTTGATGGCATGGGACCCGCAGGCGAATTCAGACTGATACCCGACCCGGATACATTTACCTTCCTGCCTTACGCTCCGAAGCGTGCCTTGATGTTTTCTGACTTGATGACGAGGTCGAGCGAGCCGTGGGAAGCGTGTCCCAGGGACTTTCTGAAGCGCATTCTCGCCAAAGGCAAAGGGATGGGGCTGACATTTCAAGTAGCTATGGAACCGGAATGGTATCTGACGATTCAGGATGGCGACGACTTTGTCCCATGCGACGAAAGCCTGGACAACTCCAGTGTGGGGATGACATTCGCGCAGGACGTGGTTGACGATATAATCGAGGCTCTGGAAACTCAGGGAATCGGAATCGAGCAGTATCACACGGAGGTGGGGCACGGACAGCACGAGTTGAGTGTTCGACATGCTCCCGCACTGAGGGCAGCCGACAATCACCTCATATACCGCGAGACCGTGCGGAATGTGGCTTACCGGCATGGGATGTACGCATCATTCGCGCCAAAGCCTTTCCCTGACCAAGCCGGCAATGGCAATCATATCCATTTCAGCGCGTGGGATACTAAAGAGCAGACAAACCTCTTCTTTGACGCCGAGGACGAGCAGAACCTCAGTGATTTGGCTTACTATTTCATAGGCGGCATCATGGAACACTTGGCGGGACTTATTGCGCTGACATGCCCCAGTATGAACAGCTACCGTAGGCTTTCACCTGGCTCGTGGAGCACCGCCTACGCATGCTATGGCCCTGACAACAGGGAGGCGGCGTTGCGGATACCCTCTAACTTCTATGGAGTTGAGATGGCTTCCACGAACTTGGAATTCAGACCATCGGACTCCAGCGCAAACCCCTACATAGCGCTTGGCGGTTTGATCGCCGCCGGCCTGGACGGAGTGGAGCGGAAAATACGACCCAGTGAGACGCAATGGCTCGATGTTGACCCAACAGGAGTTCCGGAGGAAGATCTTGCGGCACGAGGCATCAACCGACTGCCTTTGTCTTTACTTGAGGCAACTGAGGAATTGGAGCGCGATACCGTCTTGACGGACGCCATGGGGACCATGCTGACGGACTCTTACCTTGCCATCAGGCAAGCCGACTGGGAGATATTCTCGGGCGAGAGCGACGAGTTTGAAATCAAGAATCATTTCTACAAATACTGATCGACGGAAATGAATCGGAGCAATAGCAGATTTCCCCTACGCAGCCGATAAGCAGGCAGAATTAGGGAGTAGAGCAGAATTGCAGGAGGCTATGTTGCAGCAGCGAAGTCTATTGGCGCTTGCAAGCGTGTGTGCCATCTTGATGCTTGGTTTGATTGCCTGTGGGCAGCCCACGCCTGAGCCGCCGCCGCCCACCACCGTGCCGCGCACATCGCCGCCGCCACCACCGCCGGCCCCAACGGTCGCGGTTGCGAGCCAGAACGGTTCATCCGGGCAGGCCGCCGGAGGCGGTACTCCCATTAGTGTCTCGATGCAGGACATTGGCGGCAGCGGTGAGTATGTGTACAGCCCGTCTGAGATGTCGTTCAGCGTAGGCGAAACTGTAACCTTCTCGCTCACTTCAGAGACCGAGTTCCACACATTTGAGGTGGACGATCTCGACATATATGTCGAAGTGGATGCCGGTGACACTGCGACTTATACTTTCACATTCGACGAGGCCGGCACTTTCGAGCTAATTTGCACGCCGCACAGTCCGCAGGGCATGGTGGGCACGATTACCGTCAACTAGCGTCCCGACTTGTCTGCTAGGCATTTGGATGCGCCCCCCATTTCGCATGGGGAGCGCATTTTGGCTTTAATTTGTCAATTCTCATGTAGAAAGCCCTGTAATCAATGGGTTAAAATCACGGGATAAGCCTTTTAATTGCATAAAAACACATTCGGAGGACATGAGGTATGAGGTTATCCTGCCTACAAGAGAATCTTGCGCGCGGCCTGTCAGTCGTGGGAAGAGCGGTCGCTTCACGATCCACCTTGCCCATTACCCAGAATGTCCTTCTATCCACTGAGCAGTCTATGCTCAAGATTTCCGCCACGGACCTTAACATGGCTATGACGACTTGGATCGGGGCGCAGGTGGAGGAAGAGGGCGCCATCACTGTGCCGGCGCGTCTGCTCAGCGACTTCGTGAACTCGCTTCCGCCGGAACGCATCGACATGGAAGTAACTTCACAGCCTATTGGGCTGAACGTCAAGTGTGTGAGCTTCGAGTCCAACATAAGCGGAAGCCCGGCCGATGACTTTCCGCCCATTCCTGCCGTAGAGGGTGGTCTGGCAGCAAAGATAGAGCCGGATGTATTGCGTGAGGCAATCAGCCGGGTGGCATTCGCTGCCGCGACCGAGGACTCGCGACCCGTCCTGACGGGCGTGAAGACTGAAATCAACGGAGACGAGTTCAAGTTCGCCGCCGCAGACGGTTTCAGGCTCGCCGTGTATAGCGGCAAATTGGCGGAGCCACCGAGCGAGGATATAGACTTTCTCATTCCGGCGCGTGTGCTGAACGAGATTAGCCGACTTCTAGGGACTCAGCAGAAAGCTGTGGAGTTTATGGTAACGCCTTCTAGCAATCAGGCGCTCTTCCGTGTGGAGGATGTGGAGATAGTCTCCTCGCTGATTGCCGGAAACTTCCCCAACTACAATCAGCTCATCCCGCAGAGCTTTACAACGCGAGTAGTGCTTAACTCGGACGACTTTCTGCGCGCGACGAGAACGGCGGCAATTTTCGCGCGAGACGGCAGTGGCATAATACGCCTTCAGATGGGCGCCGGTGAAGAGGACGCTCCGGGACACCTGACAGTGTCGTCCCGCGCCGAAGAAGTGGGAGACAATGAGGGTCAACTCGGCGCGAAGGTCGAGGGCGAAGACGCCAAGATAGCCTTCAATTCCAAGTATCTCACGGATGTACTCGACGTGCTAAACGGAGAAGTGGCGATGGAAGTGTCGTCCCCTTCCAGTCCGGGCGTGCTGAAGCCCGTCGAAGGCGATGACTACGTGCATGTCGTGATGCCCATGTTCGTCCAGTGGTAACGGCAATACCGCGCTACTACTCCACTCAGCGCAGAATTGCACATTCCGACCGGCACCGGCGCAGAAAGTCTGTTTGGCAGGCAAATATCATCATTCGCGTTCCGGCCACACCGGCTCATGATGGCCCAACGGCACTGCGGGCCGTGACCAGTGTGGATGCGTCTCCGACAATTGGAGCACAGGAGCTAGATGGCTCACGCGCCCTATCGAAAGGTCGCTGAATGTTGACCAGCTCGCTATCTCTTCCGGAGTGAAATCTTCCGGCACATCTCGCAGCTCGTCTTCAGGTACTTGTCCCCTACCTACGAGCCAGCGCCCCGTCTGCGCCAGCGAGATTGACACCAGCCAGCTGCCGCCCTCCGTCACTCGGCGCGCGAGAGCAAGCAGCGCCCCGAATGCCATAAGATAGCCGGTCAGGTAGTCGATTGCGGAAACCGGATAGAACTGCGGGCCTAGCTCAGGACCGGGGAACAACTCGCCTTGCCTCGCAGTTATACCGCTCACCGTCTGAACGACCGTATCAAATCCTCGCCGCGCCGCCCAAGGTCCCACGCGCCCGAATGCCGACAACGAGACGTAGATGATGCCGGGTCGCAGCGCCGCAAGGTCGTGTGGCGAAAGTCCGCGTCCCGCAAGCGTGCCCGGACGGTATCCCTGAGAGAAAATATCTGCCTGCCGTATAAGGTCTCGCAGCGTTTCGAGGTCTTGGCTTTGCCGGAGGTCGAGGTGCGCCGACAGCTTCCCATGCCCCGTGTCGAACTCCTGAGAGCCTATGCTGGCAAGGTGCGGCGCAGTAATCTTCAGCACATCCGCCCCATGCTCTGCCAGAGTGCGAGCGCAGGTCGGGCCCGCAAGCACGCGAGTAAGATCCAGCACTCTGATACCCGACAGAGGCCTGTCACCATCGGGTAGGACTTCGGGCGGACTGTCTGCTATCTTGGTTATCTCAAACAGGGGTAAAGAGGCGACCGCAGCAGACTGAGGATGGTGTGCCCACTCGTCCATGGATCGCACCATTCCGCCCGCCCCGCCAGCCGCGATGATTGCTTCCTCGAGTTCCAAGGCATCCCACTTTGACACGGCTTTCCGCACGGCGTCGTTGTCTTCTTCCTCTACGCCCAGAACGGACAACGCCACGGCGCGGTGGTTGGGGAAGTTGCAGTGCAGGTAGCTCCAGCGCCCGTTTTTCGCGGGATACACTCCCATGAGAGGATGGCGCTCTGCCGCGATAGACTTACCCTCCATCGTCATGTACTTGCTGCTGCGGAGGGACGCAGTGGCGCGGCGCACATCAACGCCGACATTCTGACCGCGACCGGTGCGCAGTTTCCAGATGTCGGAGACGGCAAGCCCGACTGCGGCAAGGCTGGCTGCAGCAGTTTCACCGATGCGGAAAGGCGTGGGAAGAACGGGATCGGCATCACCCGAAAACTCCACCTCGTTGGCGCGTTTCTCGTCCCAACCCGCGATTGGTGTCAGCGTGGAGAGTGCGTCTATGGTCATAAGCTTGCAATACTCCTAATATGTGAGTTGAAAGTCGATCTCACGGCTCGTATTCGTAGTCGTAGCGAAATCGTACAGGAATCTTGTTATGCTATCAATTCGGACGACGGATGCTTGCCACTCGTCACAATGTTTAACTCCAGAGGTGTCAGAATGAGATATGAAGCGCCGTTAGACCCCGTGCTTGTGAGCGAGCTGATGGACTTGTGGCTGCCGATTTTCCAGGAGGGCATCGACCTGACAAGGGAGGCGCTGCTCGGAGAGGAGTCGCCGGACGCGCGTATCGTAGTACATACGCACAGACTAAACGGTAAACTGGCTGGCGCGTGCTTGGTGGCTTCCTCAGATAGCATGTCGAACCTGGGCGGCTTGGGCGAGGTGGCAACCACCCCGGACGCGCGGCGTACCGGAATCGGAACCGCGCTGACGCTGCAGGCACTGGACGACTTCAAGGAGCACGGGGGTCAAGCGCTCTTTCTCGGCACGGTGAATCCCGCCGCTGCCAGAATCTATCATCGGCTTGGGTGGCGCAAGCTGGCTGGTGCGAATCTGATGCTTAATGTGTTGAGCGGGGAATCGCCGGAGGAGTTCTTTGTGGACTACTTTCGAGGGATACATGGAGAGCCTGTAAGTGTGAGGAAACCTTCGCCCGCAGACCGCGCACCGATAATACCTTTGCTCGTTGCGCCGCACGACTGGCAGGTCCTGGACTTCAACACGGGGATGATGTCCACGCGCTACGCGGTGCAAGATTCGTGCCTTGGGCTGTACCGCAGATATGCTGCCGTCGCCAACGACGGGCGCGGCACGTGGTTCTGCGCCGGAACAGACATCGGTCACGTTATAGGACTGTCAACGGCGCGTCTCGATGGTAAAGGTGGATGCCGCGTGGACGGGTTCACCCACAAGAGCCATCTCCGGTCGTGGGAAGCTCTAATTCAACCGGCGGTTCGTTGGGGCACTGAAAATAGCCCCGCTCACGTGTATGCGGATGTATCCGTAGAGGACGAGGAAAAGCGTCCGATGTTCGAGTCCGTCGGATTCAAGGATTCAGGCGGGGGGAAATCTTTCGACTTGGGTGGCAGGCAGGTGGGAACTCGTCGGCTTCAGTTGACATGAGCTCCCACCTACGCACCTTATGCTTAAGCCTCCGCCCTAGGAACAATTGCAGGTATCTCCAGCTCGGCGAGCAAGTTCTGGAACTCGTCGAGGTCTTCGTCAAGAACGCTTTGCAGTGCGGCGAACTGTGTGTCTAATAGCTCGCTGAAGTGGTCGAGGACGGCATACGCCTGCTGGGGCGGGCGATAGTCGCCGGCAGATACCACGGGCGTTAGTCCCGCCAGCTTTGCGTTCAGCTTGATTGGCATGTGCAGCCTATCCCGCGCTCCCTTGTACTCGGTCTGTATCAGAGTGCCTTCGATTTCGTCCAGCTTCGCCTTCAAAGAGTCGGCGGCGCCGGAGATGGCATCATGCGCGCCAGTGCCCTCGGCGCGAGTCGCCCACTCGCTTACTTGCGAGCGCGTACTGCGTATCCTGTTGATGCTATCGTGCGTCTCGGAGAGCTTATCTCGGATACGGAGTAGAAGATCGAATTGAGCGTCAAAATCTTCTTGCGTCGTATCCACACGCGGGTCTTTGACCATCTCAAAGGTTTGAGTCTGCGACTGCTCGCCTACCGTCAGCCTGACCTGATATGAGCCGGGCGGCGCTAAGGGCCCACGCCCGACGCCCTCGGTGGTCTTGTCACCCGGCACCGTGTGCGCTCCCGGGTAGCGCATGTCCCAGTCGAAGAGGTTCATGCCCGCCTCAGCCGGAACGCGCGGATCGCCGGAATCGTCGTCCTCATCCACTTTCTCGCTGGAATATGCCTTGATTTCCCCGCCGTTCGCGTCAAGGAAGGCGAGCGTAACTTCATCCTCTGGCTTGTCCTTCAACCAGTACCAGATACGGACGCCGCCAGGCTCGTTCTCGCCTGCATCCAGCATTTTCCGCTGTGGTTCGCCGTATTCGCCCTTAGTGTCTATGAACGCTACGGCAGCGCCAAGCGCAAGCTGATAATTCTTAGATGCGCTGCCGTTTCGTCCGCGGAAGGGCGCCGCAAGGCGAATCTTTGTGGGCGACTTGACCAGATGCATGTCCTCGTCCGCGAACTCTCCGGAGACCTGCCTGAGCTGGCTGACTCCGTCCAGAATCCAGAATGACCGTCCATGAGTCGCTGCCACAAGGTCATCATCCTTAATTGCGAGGTCGTACACCGGAACAACAGGCAGGTTGCCGCGCATCGAATGCCAGGTCTCGCCATCGTTGAACGACACATAGATGCCGGTCTCAGTGCCCACGTACAGGAGACCCTGTCGCTCTGTGTCTTCGCGTATGCAGCGCGTGAAGTCGTCTTGCGGCAGGTTGCCGGTGATGGACTGCCATGTCGCGCCGTAGTCGGTGGTTTTGAATAGGAAGGGGCGGTTGTCGTCGAACTTGTAGCGCGTACCTGACAAGTATGCTGTCGCGGGATCATGCGGTGACACTTCGATCATGTCCACGCGTGTCCACTCTTCGAGGTCGGGCGGAGTTATATTATGCCAGTTCGCGCCGCCGTCTCGCGAGATATGAACTAGGCCGTCGTCCGATCCCGCCCAGAAAACGCCTTTCTCGTGGGGCGATTCGAGGAATGAGAAGACCGTGCAGTAGGTCTCTGCCCCGGATGCGTCTCCGGTGATGTCGCCGCCAGATGGCTGGAGCTTGTCCGGATCGTTTCGGGTCAGATCAGGGCTGATTGGCTCCCAGCTCTCGCCTTGGTCGGTGGACTTGAAAACCACATTGCCTGCGGCGTACAGCACACCGGCGTCGTGCGGTGAGAACTGGATCGGGTATGTCCACTGGAAGCGGTATCGCGCGTCAACCGGACCATAGCCGGTATTCAGTTCAGGCCAAACGGTGATAATCCGAACCTGCCCGGTCGAGTGATCGTAGCGCAGCATATTGCCGCCGCCGCCAGGCGAAGAGCCTATCGCTCCCGAAATTACGATGTTCGGGTTGGTAGGGTCAACGACGATGTATCCGCTTTCGGAGCTGCCGGTCGTGTAGCAGTCGCTCCAGGGTATCGCGCCCTTGTGCGAGCGGGATGGCACGCTGATTGCGCTGTTGTCCTGCTGCGTGCCATAGACGCGGTACGGGAACTGCGTGTCGGTCGTGAGGTGATAGAACTGCGCGGTCATCTGGTTGTATATCGTTGAGAATGTCTCGCCGTCGTTGTAACTGACGCACGCGCCACCGTCGTTGCCTTCGATGAGACGGCGGGGGTTGCGCGGATCTATCCAGAGGTCATGGTTATCTCCGTGTGGGGTGTTCACCTCAGTCCACGTCCTGCCGCCGTCAACGGACTTCCATGCTCCGTAGTTGAGCACCCATGCCGTGTCCGCATCCTGCGGGTCTGCGAAGATATGTTGGTAATACCACGGACGCCCCTGAAGGTCGCGGTTGTCTGAGACGAGTTCCCAAGTGTCGCCGTAGTCGTCAGAGCGGTACACGCCAGGCTCGTGGGCCTCAATCGTTGCGTATATGCGTCCCGACTTCGCGGGAGATATCGCCACTCCAATCTTGCCGAAAGGAAGGTCCGGCAAGCCGGGGTTGCTCGACACGTCCTCCCAAGTGTCGCCACCGTCCCTGCTGCGCCAGAGGCCACTGTCCGGGCCGCCGCTGTTGAGATTCCAGAAGTTGCGGCGCACCTGCCAGATGGAGGCGAACAGAAAGTTCGGGTTTGAGGGATCGATGCTGAGATCACCGGCGCCGGCGTTCTCGCTCTTGTAGAGAACGCGCTCCCAGTTCTTACCACCATTGGTGGACCGGAAAACGCCACGCTGTTCGTTGGGTCCGAAAGCGTGTCCAAGGGCAGCTACGAAGACGATGTCTGGGTTGGTGGGGTGAATGCGGAGGCTGGAAATGTGCCGTGTGTCCTCAAGACCGAGATGAATCCACGAGTGGCCGCCGTCATTTGACCTATACACGCCGTCGCCGTGCGTCACGTCGAGGCGGATAGTGGCTTCGCCCATACCGGCGTACACAACGCTCGGCTCGGAGTCTGATACGGCAATCGCGCCGACGGATGCCGTCTTGAAGTAGCCGTCCGACACATTCTCCCAGTATGTGCCGCCGTCGTAGGTCTTCCAGACGCCGCCGGCGCATGCGCCGAAGTAGAAAGTGCCCGGGTCAGTCGGATCTCCCGCGACCGCAACCACGCGACCACCGCGCGGCGGGCCGATACAGCGCCACTTGATGGCGTTCAGCATTTTGGGGTCTATGTCATTCGCTCGATTCTGAAGCGTCATGTCGTCACACCTCTTCTGGACTCGTAATCAGGCGCATTATAGCGCGAACCGCCATGAACAGCACACCAGAATATCATTGCCAGTTAGCTAAAGCAAAACTCTGAATAAGGTTTGGCGCAAAGGATACCATTTCTTTGGCTTTGCTCACTCGGCGCAGGTAGCGCGGAACTTTGCCTTCGACCGTCGAGCAACGTGGGCGATGTGGCGTAGTCGCGCCGCTTTCCGCGCTTGCGACTGTGCCTGTGATACAACAGTCTGTATCCGCACAGACGGCGCTTAAGGCAATTCCAGCCCGTGGCTTTCGAGCAGCCGCTCGTCCGACAGGATTTCATGCGTGGGCGCGTCCGCTACGACCTTGCCGCCGTCCATTATGATCGAGCGAGTAAATATCTCTTTCACCATGTGCATATCGTGCGTGGTAACGAGGATGGTCTGCTCCAGCCGATCGAGCAGCCGAATGAGTCCACGCCGCGCCCGCGGGTCCAGTCCGGCGGACGGCTCATCGAGCGCGAGTATCTCTGGTCGCATTGAAAGCACCGATGCGATGGCAGCGCGCTTCTTCTCACCACCGCTCAGGTGGAACGGCATCCTGTTTTCGTAGCCTTCCAGCCCGACCTGTGCGAGGGCATCGCTGACACGCGCCTCGACTTCATCGCCGGGCAAGCCCATGTAAATCGGGCCGAAGGCGACATCGTCATGCACACTTGGCGAAAAGAGCTGGTCGTCAGGATCCTGGAAGACCACGCCCACCAGAGCGCGTATCTCCTGCAATCCGCGCTTGTCGCCTTCTTGAACTTCGCGGCCCATTATGGCTACGCTACCGCTTCCTGCATGCAGCAAACCATTCAGGTGCAGCAACAGCGTTGACTTACCTGCGCCATTCGGACCGAGTATCGCCACCTTCTCCCCGGGCTGTATCAGAAGCTCGATGCCCCTCAAGGCAGGGCGTCCGTCCGGATACGAGAAACCAAGGCTGTCCACCAATATGGCGGGGTAGTGCCCATTCTGACTTACCATTTACAGCACCGTCCTTGCGGCAATGGCTACGGCGACAAATATGCACAGCGCCAAGATCACAGCTCCCAACTCGCCGCGTCTCAGCGGAACTGCATCCGCTTGTCGCAGCGTTCCGTCATAGCCACGCGCGACCATCGCCATGTATATGCGCTCGCTGCGGTCGAGCGTGCGGATGAACAGAGAACCTGCCATGCCACCGGCGGACTTGGCACGCCAGACGAGCGAACCGCCGGACTTGCGCCCAATGGCTGCGCTTCGCGCGGCTCGTGCGCGCATCATGCTCTGCGCCTCCTCCACCAGCACGAACAGGTAGCGGTACATCAGCATCACAATCGCGACCAGAACGGCGGGCACCCGAAGGGCACGCAGGGCGTCGAGCAGGTTAAGCGGCGGTGTGGTGGCAGTGAGAACCACGGCGGCCGTTACGGACGCCCAGGACTTCAGCAGCACGCTTATGAAGAAGTTCAGGCCTTCCTGTGTGCCGGTCAGTGCGAAGAGCGCGAAGTCAAGCTCGAACAAGGGTACGCCGGGCTTGGTGAAGACGGTTGGCAGCGCAATCAGGATGAAGGGAATCGCCACCAGTGACCGCAGGAATACGCGCACCAGCCCAACATGCGACATGCCCGCCGCAAGCCAGACAAGGAGCAGCATCGCTGCGAATCCGGGCCATTTGCCGGGCGGAATCGAGGTTGTGGCGAATATGAAGCCGAGCGTCATCACGAGCTTGACGCGCGCGTCCGCCATGTGAAACCAGCTTCCGCCTTCGAGATATCGGTCGAGAAATCCGGCGGCAGTCGTCATCTAAATCTCAAAGCCCCTTCCATCAGGTGGATGCATAGGGATAGGTGAAGTTCCCTCCCCGGAGGGAGAGTCAGGGTGAGGGAACCCTCCTTCTCCCTCGACGGGGAAAGGCAAGAATAGGGAGTCAACCAAGCCACCTATTCATGTGCCAGCGACGAGCGCCTGCGGTAGAGAGAGTACAGGCCGTACATCGCGCCTGCAACGAGGGCGTAGATGATCGTTACGCCAATGATCCCAGCGAGGATCGTTGCGACGCCCTCATTCTGGATGCCCGGTACTACGTAGTCCGCGATGATGGCGTAAGGTGCGTCCTGCGCGCGCTCGATGAAGCCCGAATCTTCAGCGACACGCTCCAGCCCGTCGGGGGATCCGGATGCTAGCGGCGCAAGCAAAGTAACGGCTACAGCGACGAAGTAACCGACGACCCACCAACGGGCACCCGAACCTTCTTCACCAGAGGATGCAGGCTGTGCGACGGCTGACTCAACCGGAGACCGTGCAGGCATCTCCAGCAGCGCAGGACGGGCCGCCCGTATAAACGACAGCGCGAACACTGTTATGAGCGCCTCGCCGATGCCGATCAGCATGTGGACGCCGATCATTGCGGGGAGCGCGAGCGCGAGCGGTGTAGTGCCGCTTGCACCAAGAAAGAGAGCAGTCGTAATGGCGGAGGCGACCACTGAAAGCCAGGCGGCGATGAAACCGCCAATAAGTAGGTGCTTGAAAGTCGTGCCAAGCTTGCGGGAGACCCAGTACGCGCCGTAGCCGGATAGTACGCTGACTATGGACATGTTGACCAGATTGATGCCCAACACCACCAGTCCACCGTCCTGGAACAGCAGCGCCTGCAAGCCCACAACCGCTGTCATTACGAGGATAGCCGCCCAGGGACCGAGCACAATTGCCGCGAGAGCGCCGCCCACGAGGTGACCGGAAGTGCCACCAGCGACCGGGAAATTAAGCATTTGCGCGGCGAAGATGAATGCAGCCATCACGCCCATCATAGGAACGATGCGCTCGTTGAGGCTCTTGTTTGTCTGCCGTATGGCAATGCCGATGAATACGGCGGCAAGCACGTACCCTGCGATGGCGACAGGCAAGCTGAAGAAGCCGTCAGGCGCGTGCAGAGGCAACGGTACGCTGCCGTCTAGGATGGGCAAATTAATGCTCAATGTCATCTTGAAACACTCCCGTCAGAGTAGGATAGTCATCTTGACACATGCGATTTTAGTGTCGGTGACTTGCAATTGTCAATAGTTGCAATAACAGAAAAGCGACATCTGCGACATGAGGCATGAACATTAAAATCGACACACATGATACACAAGATAGGATTGGGGTAATAGTGATACACTTTCGGGCAGCATGAACCGAGAACCAAGCGAAGAACAAGCTGGCAGCGGCGGCACGATACACCGGAGACGAGGCATATTCTACGGCTGGTGGATTGTCATCGCCGGAGGACTCGGCATGTCCATTACGGCGGGCATAAACTTCCACGGCTTCAGCAATTTCATCATCCCCCTCACCAGCGAATTCGGCTGGAGCCGCACTACGATTTCCGGCGTATTCTCGCTCGCTCGCATGGAATCCGGCCTGCTGGGTCCTCTTGAAGGCTGGCTGGTTGACCGTGTGGGTCCGCGCCGCCTGATGCTGGTAGGCGTCCCGCTGATGGGCATCGGCTATATGCTTATGAGCCGCGTGGACTCTCTGGCGGCATTCTTCTTCGTCTATATCTTCGCCATCACGCTCGGCAACAGCCTCGGCATGAGCACCCCAATGGCGGCGTCAGTAGCCAACTGGTTCAATAGGAAGCGCGGCCTGGCATTCGGGATAATGTGGTCCGGCGTTGGGCTTGGCGGCTTCTTCGTGCCTGCCGTCGGCTGGCTGATAGCTATTTACGACTGGCGCATCGCATCCATCATCATCGGCGTATTCATAATCGTGATGGGCGTTCCAATCGCCGCCCTGATGCGGCACAGACCTGAGCCTTACGGCTACATGCCCGACGGCGTGGAGCCGGAAACAGACGACGATTCGGCTGCCGCCCGCAGTCGCAGAGCGCCCGACTTGTCGCAGGACTTCACCGCGAGAGAAGCCCTGATGACATCGAGCTTCTGGTATCTCACGCTGTCTATCGCCGCGCGTTCGCTGGTCAGCGGCGGGGTGGGCTTGCACCTCGTCCCATATTTCGTGGACCTGGGCGCGTCCGATGTCTTCGCGGCGACTCTCGCCGGTGCGGTGGGCGTTCTGAGCATACCGGGAAGGTTCGGACTCAGCGCAGTCAGCGACTACATCAACCGCCGCTATGTCATGGCCGCATCGCTCTTCCTGATGACCGTAGCCATCATCTTTATGGCACGCGCCACTAGCGTAACGCAGGTCATACCGTTCCTTGTGCTGTACGCGGCGGCACAGGGCGGCATATCGGTCATACCGCAGTCGCTCATCGCCGAGTATTTCGGACGCAGGGCTTACGCCACGATACAAGGCTTCCGCAGCACGATTCAGATGGTCGGCATCATCATAGGGCCCTTGATTTCCGGCTACGTCTTCGACACCACCGGCAGCTACGAGTGGGCGTTCCTCGGGTTCGGCGCGGCAACGCTCGTTTCGCTAGGGTTGGTGCTGATGATGAGAGCGCCAAAGCGCCTTCAGCGGACACAACGACGAGCTTAGTTGCGCGCCCTCTCCCGGGAATAACGAAATCGCTGCGTCTCCACCTGCTCGACAGCCCGCTCTACAAGCTCTTCGACCGGCAGTGATTTCTCCAGCCGCTCCACTACCTTCGCGCTGCCCTTGGTAACAGGATGGCGCGGTACGAACAGCGAGCAGCAGTCCTGGTCCGGAATGATAGAAACGGGGAAAGTGCCTATCTGCCGCGCGATATCAACGATGTCGTTCTTGTTCGAGCCGATAAGTGGGCGTAGTATCGGCATCTTCGCCGCTGAATCCACTATGGCAATGTTCTCCAGCGTCTGGGAGGCCACCTGCGCCAGGCTCTCCCCTGTCACCAGCGCGGCTATCCCTTGCTGCCGCGCCAGCGCCTCCGCGATGCGAACCATGAAGCGCCTGTAAAGCAGCACTCTGTACGGCGGCGGCACATCCACGATGATACGCTGCTGCACTCCCGCGAAGGGCGCGAGGAGGAGTTCCGCGTCATACTGGTAGCGCGTGAGAATTTCGCTGAGTTCGGTAGCCTTCTCGATGGACGAGCTATCTACGAGAGGGTGGCTGTGAAAATGCACCAGCTTGACCCGGCTGCCGCGTCGCATCATCTGCCACGCCGCAACCGGCGAGTCTATGCCGCCCGACATCAGTGCCATCGTAGTTCCGCTGGAATCTACAGGCATGCCGCCATAACCCTGTATCGGGTCGAAATAGACCAGCATCCCATCACTCACTACATCTATGAAAATCTCCAGGTCAGCGCCCTTGAGCCGCACCCCGGCGCCAGTCAATTCCTCTACATACGTGCCCATCTCGCGGTTTATGTCGCCCGATCTCATCGGAAATCGCTTGTTGGAGCGGTGCGCGGTTATGCGAAAGGTATCGAACCTATGCAACGGCAGCTCAGAAAGCAGCAGTTCCTTCACCGCATCAAGGTCGGGCGGGACCTTGTGGGCGAGGTAGAACTTGGCGACTCCCATGCAGTCTCCCACACGCTGCCGCACCGCATCCCAGTCGGCATCATCGCGCAGGTCGAGGCATATCATCAGGTGCGACTGCCAGACACGGGTTACGCCTGTGCCCTTTATCGCGCGGCGCAGGTTGCTGGCAAGACGACGAATGAACATCGGGCGGTTCTTGCCCTTGAGCGCAGGCTCGTGGAACTTGACGATTACAAGGCGTTTCATAAGACACATTCTATCGCAAAGGAGTTGCTATGTCAGAGTTGACTGAAATGAGCATCAAAAGGCAGGGCAAGGAACGGAATCCCTGCCCTGCCGTCTTGTTCGCTCGCGGGGTCAGTCAGCCGCTATCGCCTTTACTCTTCAATGCCCTCGTACCATCCTACGCCGAACAGCAGGTTGTCCCGACGCACTACCCAGCTATGTTTGGGCACATCCTCGCGTGTCTGCGGGTGCGTAAAGAGGTAGCTCACCCATTCGCCTCCGCCTTCCTCTGTGACGGCGGCGAGAGCCACGCCGTAGTTGAAGCCGTTGGCGTCAATTCGCTCGCGCGTCGTTCCCACAAGGTCGGGGCGGTTAGAATTCGCCACCGAGTACAGCTCGCCTTCTCTATCTTCCAACACGAAGACATACCACGGGCCGTCTGCGCTCTCAGGAAGGTTGTAGTAATCGAGCGTTCCTTCGCGACCCAAGTCGTTGTAGAGATTTATGGCGCGCTGCACGAGAGATTGCGCGTAAGCCTCTGAATCCGATTTCGACGGGCCCTCCTCATACCAGCCCGAACCAAAGATCATCCCGTTGTGGCGTGTAACCCACGAGTGCTTCGTCTCCACATTGCCTGTCGCTGCGTTCAGGTAGGTGTAAGTCGTCCACGCGCCACCCTCCACTGCCGCTGCCGCAACCTGCGCTCCGGCGGGATAACCGTCGGGACTGATTACATCATTGAAGTGCTTGCCTACATTGGCGGGAACGGTGGCATGCGCGAGCATCAGGTCATTCTCGTCGCCTATAAACACATACCATTGCCCGTCAACGCTCTCCGGAGAATTGTAGTAGGCTACTGTGCCTTCACGCCCCAAATCGTTGTACAGGTTTATGGCGCGCTCGACAAATACCTGCGTGTACGCTGCAACATCAGACTTCGGCGGACCCTCCTCATACCAGCCCGAACCAAAGATCATCCCGTTGTGGCGCGTAACCCACGAGTGCTTCGTCTCCACATTGCCGGTAGCGGCGTTCAGGTAGGTGTAAGTCGTCCACGCGCCACCCTCCACTGCCGCTGCCGCAACCTGCGCTCCGGCGGGATAACCGTCGGGACTGATTACATCATTGAAGTGCTTGCCCACATTGGCGGGAACGGTTGCGTGGGCAAGCATCAAGTCATTCTCGTCGCCTATAAACACATACCACTGCCCGTCAACGCTCTCCGGAGAATTGTAGTAGGCTACTGTGGTTTCACGTCCATCGGACTCGTACCGGGCTATGGCTTGCTCCACCAAAGCGCGCGTAAAAGCAGGAGGATTGTCCTTCGATGCGCTGACCGCACCGGATTCATACCAGCCTGAGCCGAATATCAAACCGTCGTGCAATGATATCCAACTGTGCTTCCTCTGGTGCTCACCTGTATCAGGATTCAGTATGACATACGAAATCCATCCCCCTTCCGCAGTTGCGGAGGCGAGGTCATTAGTGTAGTTATAGCCGGTTGGGTCAATTCGGTCGGGTATCGTGCCTACCAGATCAGGACGCGCTCCGTTTGCCACACTGCGAAGATCGCTTGAATCCACGACGAACACATAGTACGGGCCATGCACACTGGTGGGGCTATTGTAGTAAGACAGAATGGTATCCTTGCCGATAGCGTCATAGCGCG
This sequence comes from Dehalococcoidia bacterium, assembly GCA_034421195.1. Classification (GTDB taxonomy): domain Bacteria; phylum Chloroflexota; class Dehalococcoidia; order Lucifugimonadales; family JADFKI01; genus Bin90. Next base: position 25,705 of record DAOUKP010000017.1, on the reverse strand, counting down.
CTATTGCTTGATGCACCAGTGCGCGAGAATACTCGGCAGGCGTACTATCGAGCGAAACGGTGCGCTCATACCAACCCGCAGCGAATATCAGATTGTCATGGCGAACGGCCCAAGTGTGCTTACGCTCGAATGTGAAGTTCGCGGCAGGGTTAAGGTACACATAGTCGATCCACTTGCCCTGGCTGTCTGCCGTTACAAACTCTGGGCCAAAATTCTTGCCGGTGATGTCGGTGCCCACTGGTCCTCTGATGTCCATACCGATGTTGGCAGGAATCGTCGGTTGGACAATGATCTTGTAGTCTTCATCCAAGACAAAAAGGTACAGGTCTCCGTTTACACTACTCATCGTGTTATAGTAGTCGAGTGTTGCCTGCCTTCCCTCCCTGTTGTAGCGGAGTATCGCTTCCTCTACATAGGCCCTGGTGTACGCAGGAGCGACAGCATTCTCCAGCCAGTCCAACCGTGCAAGCACTTCCTCAATCTGTGGCCCAGTGCCGGAGCCTTGAAGTTCGGTTAGCGCCTTAAGCACACTCGAAAGTTCGGCGTTCAGGCTCTCTATGTGCTCGCTATCGATGCGGTCACCGTCTTCATCATCAGAGTCCATCCTCTCCTGCAGGTCTGCGACCGCACTGCTGAGAGCCGTCAGTTCTTGGTCGAGAGCGTCCGTGTCCTTTCCAGCATCATCGAAAGATTTCATCCGATCTTCGAGCTTGGTAACGGCACCACGCAATTCGCCGATCTCCGAGTTCAGCGCGCTGTCGTCGAATTCCACGGACATTTTGTCCTGCTCGCGTAGGTCCTCGATACCGGCACGCAATTCGGCTACATCATCGGCTTCCATCTTCTGGGCTTCAGCTAGATCTGACTGCAAATTTCCGACTTGTGCCGTTAGCGCTTCGACTTGCGCGCTCTGCGCCGACACCCTGGTATCCAGCGCGCTTAAATCGGCGGCGGACGCGCCCTGTGTATCCCCGCCACACGCGACCAGCGCAACCGCCAGTGCGATTACGGCTATCAGGACTGCCGCGCCTCGCGGCTTCTGACCGAATATCGAAATTCCTTCCATCTGCAAAACCCCTAAATCTCATTTTTTATTGGATCGATGCACCTAAACTCGCCTGAGACGCACTCGGCTAAAGAGTGAGCAAGCAAGAATAAACAGGCGTTAATGTTATTGCCAACAATGTATGCTGTAGAGTATATCAAGGCGGGAAGCACCGCACAAGGAATTTGTCAAAAATCTGTAACCGAATGAAGGGGAACTCTGAGATCTCCCGTCACTGAGCCGACAACGCATGCCTCGGATCAGGATGATTGAGGACCGCGGTGTTCACCAGATTATCCGGCATCTGCCCAAGCAGTACGGAAGCCACCTCGCCTGCCGCGCGCTCCTCGAGTTCAAGCACCGCCTCCTGAGAAAAGAACGCCACATGTGGAGTTACCACTACATTGTCCAGTTTAAGAAGTTCGTTATCAGCCGAAGGATGAGCGTCCACCAGCACATCTAGGCCTGCGCCGCCAATCCTACCCGAGCTGAGCGCTTCGTATAGCGCGTTCTCGTCAATCAACGGCCCTCTCGCGCAGTTAATCAGAAAGGAATCTTCTCTCATCAGCGCAAGTTCCGCGGCGCCGATGAGGTTCTCCGTGTCCGGCGTCAGCGGCGAGTGCAGCGTAACGAACTCTGACTCTCGCAGCAGCGTCTCCAAATCTACCGACCTGGCTCCTGCATCGGCAGCCTGCTCAGGCGAAACAAATGGATCATACTCCAACACGTCGAAGCCGAATGCCAGCGCCTTAGCGCACACCGCCCTACCGATCCTTCCGAACCCGACAATGCCCAGTTTCTTGCCGCGCAGCCGCATTATCCGCATCGTAAGGGGCACACTTCCCCAACCCGCGCCCTTCACAGAACTGTCGAACAGAGAAATTCGCCGATTCCAGTCCAGAAGCAGCCCCATCACATGGTCTGACACCTCATCCACGCAGTAGTCCGGCACGTATGTAACGGCGATGCCCAACTCTGTGGCGGTATCGACCGCTATATTGTCCACGCCCACACCGTAGCGCCCTATCACGACGCATTTCTCGGCTGCTCGCACAACCTTGTCCGTAACCTGCGCGAAGCAGGTCAGTATGCCGTCAACATCATGCGCGAGCGCGACCAGCGTGTCTTCTTCACCATCCGGAGCCACCACCAGTTCCGCGCCTATCTTCGCAAGCACGGCACGCTCCGGCTCCACCGAGGGCCAGACATAATCCGTAACCAGAACTTTGAATGACATTTCATTACTCCTAGACAATATCCATCTTCATCGGATCGAACATGCAGCCTTCGACGAATATGTCGAAGAAATCCGGTGTTGTCTCAAGCTCAACATGCTGTATAGTCTGCACCAACTGCTCGATGCGGGAGCGCAGCCTACCCGAAAGCAGCATTATAGTCGCACCTTCCAGCGATGCGTTGCCCACCTTCACGATACGCTCTTCTGGCAGATTCGCAACGAAGCCGATATTCACGGCGTTCGTCACATTGATGTAGTTGGCGAACCCGCCCGCAAGGTACAGTTTTGAGATTCCCTCAGGCGGCACTCCATAGTTACGCAGCACGATGAACTGCCCGGAATAGTTTGCGGACTTAGCCTGTGCAAGCGCGCTGATGTCCGCCCTTGATAACGACATTCCCATCTCCGGTACGAATGCGAATTCGCGGTCGCCGCCTTCAAATACTCCCAACTCGTTCATCTTGCCTATTCGCCGCAGTTCAGCCAATAAGTCCACCAGTCCGGAGCCGCATATTCCCTGCGGTGGCGCATTACCAATAGTACGATAAGAGATGCCGTCCCCATTCAGGCTCACGCTCTCCACGGCGCCGTCGTAACCCGGCATACCAAAGCGTACCTGTCCGCCCTCGAACGCCGGTCCGGCCGGGCATGAAGCCGACATGAGCCTGTGTCGGTTGCCAAGAACGACCTCAGTATTCGTCCCCACATCCACTAGCATAACAACTTCGTCTTCCTCATCCACGCCAACGGCGAGCATGTCGGCGGCAACATCCGCGCCCACATGCGAACCGATCAGCGGGCCCCCATATACATTCGCATCCGGAAACACGCGCAGCCCCATATCCGCCGCCTTCACATTCAGCGCTGTCGTCCGCCGCCTTCCTTCCAGCATATCGAGTTCAGTTACTGACTTGTACGGGCGCTCGCCTATCGGCTGCACATCCAGACCAAAGAAGATGTCGCGCATCGTGGAGTTGCCGACTACGACTACTTCATAGATGCGTCTTCGGTGGAAGCCATGCCGCCTGCTTAGTTCGCCTATCTCGAAGTTTAGTGCCGACAGCATCACCTGTCGGAGTTCGCCGGGGAAATCGCCGCCGTCATAAGATATGCGGTGCATGATATCGCTGCCGCCAAAGCGCTGGGGGTTCTCGAACGACGCAGTGTCCAAAATCTCCCCAGATTCCAGGTTCAGTAGGTTAAGCACTACTGTCGTCGTGCCCACATCTACTGCAACGCCGTACACCTGCCCACGATAGTAGTCTATGCGCCTCTCTTCGAAATAGACGCCATCGTCAACCCGTCGCGTCAGCGGACATAGCTCGATTTCACGTCGGATCGAGTGGGTCAGGATACGCGGCTGCCTGCGTAGCACGGCAAACTCCACATCCGCGTCCGCGTCAACGATTCTTGCCTGACAAGCCAGCCTGTAGTCCTCTCGAAGAAACGCCTCCGCATCTGTCAATGGCGACAGGGCCTCAATGCCCTTTCTAATCTCCACGATGCACTCATGGCATTCCCCAGTCCTGCCGCAAGATGTGGGCACACGCACACTCAGGGCGTCAGCATAATCGAATATGCTTTCGCCCACCTGAGATTCCAGTGTTCGTCCGTCGTAGTTCAGCGGCGCCATGTGAATATCTTATCACGAACCCCTCTCACGGCGAGAATTGAATATCCTCTCACGCGCCCTTTATCTTTTCCATCTCTTTCCATCGCCTCCACTTATGTCCGTTCAGCCAACTTGTTAGCCATACGCCTTGATGTTAACCTCTAATTGGGGAGCGCCGAGATGACGGCATAACATCGTCCAACTTGCTCTCTGCTGGAAGCAATGTTCAAGGAGGCACGGACCTAATGAGCAAACTAAGCGCAGACGCCCTCAGACTGCTTGGCGAGGGCAAGAACCTGGCAATCATCGCAACCATAATGCCCGACGGCTCTCCGCAGGCAACCGCCGTGTGGGTTGACACCGACGGCGAGCATGTGCGCTTCAACACTGCCGAAGGGCGCGTCAAGACGAAGAATCTACGTCGCGACCCGCGTGTGGCGGTGGCGATCCTGAATGCGGACAATCCCTACGAGCAGGTTACGATTCGCGGGCGCGTTGTCGAATTCGTACATGAGGGCGCTGTCGAGCACATCGACTCGCTCGCAAGAAAATACGTCGGCACGGACGTATTCACCGAGCGCGACCCGAACGACCAGCGCGTCATCGTTAAAATCGCCCCTGCTTAAATATCCTGTATTCTATGTGAGTCTGTAAGTTTATCGAAAATGCTGAAATTCTTCCGTCGCTCAACCCAAGAAGACAAAGCCAAAACCGAACAGGCAGTCAAACGCTCCCGCCAGACGTTCTTCGGACAGATGACGGGGTTGTTTCGACGCCAGCAGATCGACGACAGCCTATGGGACGAACTTGAAGAGTTGCTCATCACAGCCGATGTCGGCGTGGAGACCACATTCAAGCTTATCGAGCGCCTGCGCGACCAGGTGCGCGACCGCCGCATCTCAGATCCGCAGGACGTTCTCGCGCTGCTACGCGAAGAGATGCTCTATCTCGTTGACTTCGATGATGTGGACCAGGCGCTCGAAGTCGATGAAAAGCCGCTCATCATCCTCATGGTAGGCGTCAACGGCGTGGGCAAGACTACCAGCATAGCCAAACTAACAAAGCTCTATCAGAACGAAGGCAAAAGCGTCCTCATCGGCGCCGCTGACACATTCCGCGCAGCCGCCATCGACCAGATCCAGGTCTGGGGCGAGCGCCTGGATGTCGATGTCATCGCCCACCAGCAGGGCGCCGACCCCGGCGCGGTCGCATTCGACACATTGCAAGCCGCCCGTGCCCGCGATGTCGATGTCGTCATCATCGACACCGCCGGACGCCTGCACACCAAGTTCAACCTCATGGAGGAGCTGAAGAAGATGCAGCGCGTCTTATCGCGGCAGGGCGCCGACACCCAGCGTGTTTTGCTCACTATCGACGCCACCACCGGGCAGAACGGACTCATGCAGGCGCGCGCCTTCACCGAAGCCGTAGATTGCGAAGGCGTCCTGCTCGCCAAGGTGGACAGCTCCTCCAAGGGCGGGGTAGTCTTCGCTATCGGTGACGAACTAGACCTGCCCGTCTTGTTCATCGGCACAGGCGAGCAGCCCGAAGACCTTGCGCCGTTCGATCCGGAGGCGTTCGTGGAGAGTCTATTCGCAGAGGAAGAAGGCTGATTCGCTGACAACCGCCATAATTCATGATAATTTACCGCTAAACTGATAGTACCGAACTATAAAGCACAGGAGGCATACACATGACAGCCACAGCCACAATCCGAGACCGCTACGGCCTCGCCATGACCACCACATCAGCCGCAGCCGCCGAGCACTACGTCGAAGGAGTTGACATACTGCTCGAACAGGGCTACGGCACCGAGCAGCTCTTTCAGCAGGCCATAGACGCAGACGAAGGCTTTGCCCTACCCTACGCCGGCCTCAGCATGATGCAGATGCTCCGCGGCGCGCCCGCAGAGGCAAAGGCAAGCGTAGCCAAGGCGCAGCAGCTCGTCACGAGCGCAACCCGCCGCGAGCAAGGACATGTCGAAGGCATCGCCCTCTTCATCAATGGTCACGGCCCCAAGTCTCTCGCCGTTACCCTTGAGCACCTGGACGAGTTTCCCCGCGACGCCGTAATGATGCGCGTCGCCAACCGCCTATACCTGCTCGGATGCAGCGGCGCGGGCGTGCAGAACTTCCCCGACGAGCTATACGCCATGCTTCAGAAGCTTGAGCCGAGCTACGGCGACGACTGGGCATTCCTCGGCCAGTACTCCTTCGCTCACCACGAGACAGGCCGCCTCGACAAAGCCCTTTCCCTCGCCGAGCGCTCTCTTGCCGGTCGCCCCACCAGCGGCCACGCCTCTCACTCCATCGCGCACGTCTATTTCGAGAAAGGCAACGCGGTGGACGGCGGCGACTTCCTCGGCAACTGGCTCAAGGGCTACGACAGCCGCGCCCCGTTCAACATCCACCTCTCCTGGCACCAGGCGCTCTTCGAGCTGGCGCAAGGCAAATACTCCGACGCCGTCAAGATGTACGAAGACGTCATCCGCCCCACCGTCGTCGAGAAGAGCGCGAACTCGCTCATGGACAGCTCCTCCCTAATGTGGCGGCTCAAGATGTACGGCGGCTGCGACACCCCATTCCCGCCCCAGGAGATCGCTGAGCAGGCATCGCCCGCCGCGTCCACGCCCGGACCCGCGTTCCGTGACGCCCACGCCGCCCTCGCCTTCGCCGCCAGCGGAGACGAAGAGCGCCTGAGCGGAGTCAAGACCCGCCTGCGCGACCTCGCCGGACAGGGCGACGCGCTCGCCAAGGAAGTAACCCTGCCCCTGGTCAAGGGCATCAGCGCATTCGCCGACGACCGCTACGAAGACGCGGCGCGATACCTTGAACCCGTATTCCCGCAGCTCGCCCGCATCGGCGGCAGCCACGCCCAGCGCGAAGTCTTCGAGGACACCCTCCTCGAGTCATACATCCGCGCCGAGCAATACGACAAGGCAGAAGACCTCCTCCGTGTGCGCCTAAACCGCCGCGCCTCCGTCCGCGACAGCTACTGGCTAGCCCGCACCAAGGCATCCACCGGCGACACTGACACAGCCAAGAACACGCTGAAGATGGTGGCAGAAGATTGGCAGAACGCGGATCCCGAATCCCCCGAAATCAGAGCGCTGAAAAGCCTGGCCAACGCCGGGTAGTTAATTCACAGGAATAGCCAACGGCTCGGTGTCCATACAGAATGCCGAGCCGTTTTACCCTTGTAACCCACCTATCCTTTGCTAAAATGGATGGCTGACCTCAACAGACCCGCCAACTTCACAGGACACCACATCATGCTCACAGGCATAGGACTCCGCAACTTCAAAGCATTCGGCGACGAAATGCAGGAAGCGCCTCTGTCCAAAATCACGCTGATTTATGGGCCGAACTCCGGCGGCAAGAGTTCGATTATCCAGGCGTTGCTGCTGCTGAAGCAGTCGCTGAAGAGCGACTATAGCGAATCTACAGTAAGAGTGCTTGAGCCAAGAGGCGAATTCGTGGACTTGGGGAGTCCTCAGGCTATGCTTCACAAGCATGATGCCGAGCGGGATATTGGCATAGAAATCAAATATAAAGATACGCAGCCTGATACTGAGGTTGACGTTTCCGAAACTACGATAGGCTTGACCTGCTCGAGTAACGGAGATATATCCCAGGTAACCCATAAAATTGTTACGCCAGAAGATAAAGAAGCTTTGGTTGATGCCGTTATAAAATTACCTGATGCCCCTAAGTCCGTATTTGCGGCAGGGTTTGATTCGGACGCTGTGGATATCAGACTGCTGGGTGGACCCGTTGAGAATAGCACCACGTATAGCCACTATGATACTTTCTCTTTTCTGCCCATGTGGTTTCTTATGCATGAAGACGAGTTGAGCGAAGAAACACTACCACTGGCAGAGGCACTAACGGAAAGAGTAGATGAATTCGTAATGTATGGGGCGTCGTCGCTGGTAGGAGCGGCGGAGTTGGCACAGACACTGGAGGGGGCGCAAACCTGGGCAGGAACTCCGACATGGTTAGGAGCAGGTGCTCGAACATTGGCACGGGCGCGGACATTAGTATTAGGAGTTGCGCACACACGGAAAGAAGATTTAGATACGGAATGGGCGTCCGAGCTGGAATTGGAACGAGCGTTGAAGTTGGCTCTTGGTATCGAAGGGTTCAATCTGTCTGAAAATCAGATTGGGGTATTATTCCGTGAAAACGCGCCAATTGACTACGAACGCCATCTGCACTCAGTCAACTACCTAGGTCCATTGCGAAGCGCTCCGGAAAGGCTTTATGACCTTTCGGTAGAAAGTGTTTCATCGGTAGGCATCACTGGTGTACAAGGCGAGCATTCAGCCAATGCACTACACCGCAATATCCGTCTTGAAGAAAGTGTAAACGACTGGTTCGACCAATTTGAAATCCCCTACGAACTCGCGGTCATAAGACTAGGCGAAGCACTGCTCGCCGGTGAACACATCACCATCGCCCTCACAGACAAGCGTACCGACACGCAAGTAACCCTCGCCGATGTCGGCTACGGCATCAACCAAATCTTGCCCGTAATCATTGAAGGCATCGCCTCGCAAGAAGGCGCGGTACTCTGCGTCGAGCAGCCCGAAATCCATCTGCATCCGCGCCTTCAGGCGAATATCGCCGACCTGATGATTGACACCATCGCCGACGAACCCGGCAAGCGCAAACAGTGGATCGTCGAAACTCACAGCGAACTGCTCATACTTCGCCTGCAACGCCGCATTCGTGAAGGCAAGATCAGACCAGAGGACATATCAGTGCTTTACGTTGACCCGAATGATGAAAGCGTTGAAGGTAGTGCCATCAAAGTGCTGCGCCTTGGTGAAGACAGTTACTTCAAGGACCCCTGGCCCGATGGCTTCTTCGCTGAAGGACTTATGGAGCAACTCCCTGACGACGATGAGTTCGATGAAGACGTAAACATACTGGACGAACTGTTTTCTGAATAGGCTTCCTATGCTCGTTAATTTTGGTGTTGACCCTGACGCGATAGATGATTCTACAAACGGATACCATGTCAGAGCATTGAGAAGTAAGTGGCAGCAGTTTGGGATATTGGTACATCCCAGCCATGACGACGGTTCATTGAGTCTCATCAGCCGTAAGTTTCCATCACTGAGGCAAGAGGTACAGACCCTATGGGCGGACGCTTGGCAAGAAATAAGGAACGACCCTGTTCGTTATCTAAGGTGCAGAGGCGACTTTAGCCTTGCTTTGGTGTCAGAGGCGCGCGCTCGAAGTCGCCGCATACCTAATGGAGATAGCATATATCTTGATAGCGATTCTCTGGGTGCCGTCGAATGGATTAGATTGACGGAAGTCAACGCATCTAGGGAGTTTGAACGTGCTGAAACACTTTCTAGAAGCCCAATAAGCCGTATGGAGACTGTCGAAAGATTATGGCAACAGCGATTCCAGTCGCTTGCTAAGTTCTCACATGAGATTGTCATTATTGACAGGAACGCGCCGATGCAGGGCTTTACTAACCTGCTCGAATTCATTGACAGAGACGCAGCGAATTGTGAGGTTACGATTTACTCATCGCTGGAAAATTCCGAGCTCGCCGAGTTCCAAACCCGTTCCCTCGCCTTTGAGAACATCGGTGCGCTTACTGTCTATCTGCCATATAACCATCAGTTTGGTAGAGAAGGCAGAGACAGATTCATTCGCTTTGATAAGCGTGCTTTCTCTCTGGGTCACGGCATAACAGAAGTTTTCCGTAGTAGTACAGTTTTGACAGGCACTACTTTTGGACCGACAGAATTGCAATACATGCATGACTTGGAGAAATATCTGAAGGACAATACGATGCCGGAAAATGTCATCCACGCATCCCAATCCCCACCCATAGTATAATCCCCCCATCATGCTCGACGCCCTCCGATGGCTTATCGCCGTAGAGATTATCGGGCTGGCGGCTTTTCCGCTTGCCTTCTACCTTCTCCCCAGACTTGCTGATAGGGGCTTTACCTTCAGCAAACCCCTTGGCATTCTTCTCGTTTCGTACCTGTTCTGGGTGCTGGGGCTGGCGCATATCCCGACCATACAGCCGATTGCGATTGCACTCGTGCTGCTGATGGCGGCGGCGGCCGCGTACATCGCCTACCGTAACCTCGACGACCTCCGCGAGTTCGTCAGGCGCGAGTGGCGCATGCTGGTCATTGCGGAGGCGGTGTTCATCGTCTTCTTCATTGGCTGGGCGCTCTTCCGCTCCTACGATCCCTTCATCAATCACACCGAGCAGCCCATGGACTTAGCGCTGCTGTCGGCGTCCATCAACTCACAGGTCGGGCATCCGGAAGACCCCTGGCTGCGCGGCGAGTCGATAAGCTACTACTACTTCGGTTACTGGATGATGGGCGCTATCAGCCAGATTTCCGCCGTGTCGTCCAATATCGCATACAACCTCTCCATGGCACTCATTCCAGCGATGGCGGCGACCGGCATATTCGGCTTGGTCGTGAACATGATTCGCTTGGACAAGGCGCGCTGGGGTTATGCGGTCGTTGCGGGGATCGCCGCTACCCTGTTCCTCGTCGTCGTATCAAACCTAGAGGGTGTGCTGGAGTTCATGCGGCTCAACGGCATGGGTTCGCAGGGATTCTACGACTGGATTCGCATCAACGGCTTGGACGGCCCCGCGGACATGCCGCCGCAGAGCTGGACGCCGCCAGACTTCTGGTGGTGGTTCCACGCGAGCCGCGTCATCAACACGTTCGACGGCATCCACTATATCGACAACACGATACAGGAGTTCCCGTTCTTCAGCTTCCTGCTGGGCGACATGCACCCCCATGTGATGTCCATCCCGTTCGTGCTGCTCTTCGTGGCCATCGCGCTGAATATCTACCGCCTACCCGCCGACTTCTGGCGAAACTATCGCAGCGTCTATCCATACGCCATCGTACTGACTGCCGCGCTGATTCTGGGCGGGCTTGGATTCAACAACCTCTGGGACATGCCTACATTCGCCGCGCTGCTGTTAGGCATCCTCGCGCTCAGGGCATACCGAGATGGCAATGACATTCGCCAGTCATTCGCGCTTGCTATATTCCCAGTCGGCTTGGCGGTCATCGTCCTTGCGGTCGTGATGTACTCGCCGTACCTGCTGGACATCAACGCCGGCGTGAACGGCATCGGCGTGGTCGTGACCCACACGCGCGCAGTCCACATGTTCATCGTCTGGGGCTTGTTCCTGACGGCGGTGGCGCCCTTCCTCCTGGCGACATTCTGCCAGACGACCGTGCAGCGCGGTTGGGCAGCACAGACTTTCACGGCGCTCGCGCTCGCGTTCGTCCCGTGGCTGCTATGGGCGCTCGCATACCTGCCCAGCGACGGCAGCATCGAAGAGGCGATAGGCCGCTTCATTGGCATACTGCCGCTCACCGCGCTGGCGGCTATCGGTGCCTATAATGCGCTGTATCTGGCACGGCAGGAAAACGAAGGCGGCAGGCTGTTCGCAACCGTGTTAGCCGTACTGGGCTTAGGACTCATCATCGGCGCAGAGTTCCTGTTCATCCGCGACTTCTTCAACAATCGCGGCAACACGGTCTTCAAGCTCTACTACCAGGCGTGGATACTGCTCGCCGCGGCGTCCGCATTCGCGGTTTATTACTGGCTCAGCACAATCCGCAATCTGAAGGGCTGGCGCACAGCGCTCTCGTATCTCTGGGCAGCGGCGTTCGCTATACTGCTGCTTGGCTCTCTCTACTACCCGCTGGCCGCCGTCAAGACCAAGCCTGAAACTCCCCACGCAGGTCGCACCCTCGACGGCTTGGCATTCGTGCGCCAGTACAATCCCGCCGAGTACGACGCCATCGAGTGGCTGAAGCAGAATGCGCCCACCGATGCCGCAATCGTCGAGGCAGTCGGCGAGTGGAGCGACTGGGGCATGATCTCCCGCAGCACCGGCCTGCCCACCATCGTCAACTGGCTTGGCCATCAGAAGCAGTGGCGTGGTGGCTGGGAGAAGTTCGACGCCGAGACGCCGGATGTGTCGCGTGCGCTGCGCGACCAGTATTTCGACGAGCGCACAGCCGAAGTCGAGCGCATCTACACCACCCTCGACCCCACCGAGGCGCAGTTGATTCTATACAAGTACGATATCGACTACGTGTACATCGGGCAGCGCGAGCGTGAAAAATACGGCATCGAAGGCATCCCCAAGTTCGATTCCATCGCCGACCTCGTTTTCGCCGACCCCAACGGCGAGTCCGCGATATATCGCGTCCGCTAAAACCTTGTCCCTTCCCCCTCGATGGGGGAAGGTTAGGATGGGGGTGAAAGAAAAACGGGCAGGACTGGCGCTCAACCAATCCTGCCCATCCTGTAAATTCTGTCAGCCCTGTTACGCAATTCGCGCGAACTTCTGCACCCTCGCCCCGTCCAGCGTCTCGCCCACGTACAGGTCGCCATTCGAGTCCATCGCCACCGCGTGCCCGGCGATGATGTCGCCCGGCGTCTCCGAGCTCATGCCCCAGCCACCGAGCCACTGTCCTGTCGGCGTCATAATCTTCACGCCAGCCGGGTGCGACAGCGCATTCGGACTGGGCTGGTCAGGCCCAAGTCCCTGGTGGAAGCCCAGGTCCGTGACAAACATGTTGCCGTCCGGTCCCTGCACGATGTGGTCGGGCCTGTGGACGCCGCCCCACTCGCTCAGGTAGTGCCCTTCAGGTGTGAACACCTGTATGCGGCTGTTCTCCCGGTCCACCACATAGATGAGGCCTTCGGAACTGACGCACACGCCGTGCGGGATGCGGAACTGTCCCGGACCCTCGCCTGGCTCCCCCCACGACCTTATCAGCTCGCCCGTCGCCGTATAGTGGTGTACGCGCGCGTTTCCGTAGCCGTCAGAGATGTAAAGCGACCCGTCTGCTGCTATCGCGATGTCCGTCGGCCTGTTGAACGGCTCCCCGCTGAACGCCTCCGGCACATTGTCGGGGTCGCCCAGCGTCATCAGCAGCTCGCCCTCTGCCGTCCACTTTCGCACCGTATGGTCGCCGATGTCCGTCGTGTACACGCTGCCATCCGGTCCTGCCTCGATGTGGTGCGCCGAACCAAACTGACCTTCGCCCCAGTGGTTGATGACATTGCCGTCCGTGTCCAGCACGATTATCGGATGCGCGCTGCGGTTATACACGAAGATGCGGTCCTGCCCGTCAACGGCAACACCCACCGCGTGGTTCCACTCCCAGCCTTCCGGCAAGCTGCCCCATCCCGGCACATGCTCATATACATACTTCCCGTAACTGACTCTAAGACCCTTTTCACCCATCGGAGCAACCCTCCTTGTCGCTTTCGCGCCTTGTTAAACTGTTCAAAGCTATTTGTGAACGGGCAGAATTATAGCACGCTTTCGTGTTACGATGAGTCCTGCATTATTTTGTGTTATTCTCCACACAATCGATTAGCAAAACAGACTGAATTACCGACAAATCAACAATGTGAGGTCGAAGAATGCTAGAACGATTCAAAGTGCCAAAGCAAGACGAAGTGCGCGTACCCATCGAGTCGCTGCAAGAGGTAATACAGGCGATATTCGAGAAGATGGGCAATTCAGAGTCCGACTCTAAGGAAGCCGCAGAAGTGCTCTCTATGACGGACCTGCGGGGCGTTGAGACTCATGGCGTATCGAATATGCTGCGCGCCTATGTCACGCAGTACACTAGCGGACAGGTCAACCCGCAACCCAACTGGCGCGTGGAGCGCGAGACGCGCGGCACGGCCGTCATCAATGCCGACAAGGGGCTGGGCGTCGTGCTCGGAAGGCGCGCAATGGACATTGCCATCGAGAAGGCGCGCGATGTCGGCTTCGGCGTCGTGACGATGAACAACGGCGCGCACCTGGGCGCGGTCGGTCACTTCTCCATGTATGCCGCAGAGCATGACATGGTGGGCATGTGCGCCACATCTGCCGGCAGGGGCGTCCTGCCCACATTCGGTGCGGAAGGACGCTTCGGCACGAATCCCATCTCCATCGCTGCGCCCGCCAACGAGGAAGCGCCACTGCTGTTCGATGCCGCTACATCGCAAATTGCGGGTAACAAGTTCTCGCTCGCTCGCAGGGTCGGTTCAGACCTGCTGCCCGGCTGGATTTCCGACGAGGAAGGCAACCCGATTATGGAGCAGACGCCCGTTCCCGGCGGCGAGGGCGTCAACTACGGTAGCCTGCTTCCCATGGGCGGCACACGCGAGAACGGCTCTCACAAGGGCTACGGCTTCCTGATGATTGTGGACATCCTGTGCGCCTTCATGTCCGGCTCCGTCCCCGCAGTGTTCGACGAAGAATACTTCGAGAGCGGCTACAAGCACTACTTTGCCGCATATAACATTGCGGCGTTCACCGACGTTGACGCCTTCAAGGATAATATGGACCAGATGCTCCGCACTCTGCGCGAGACGCCGCCGGAGCCGGGCAGTGAGCGCGTGCTCTACCCCGGACTTGCCGAGCACGAAGAGGAGCAGGACCGCCGCGCCAACGGCACCATCCTGCACACCGAGGTCATTGGCTGGTTCAGGGAGACTTGTAACGAGTTTGGGATCCCGCACTTGCAGACGTACTAAGACATATCGAAACATTCCGTATTTCCCGTAGGCGGCAATCCATTGAGGCAAGGAGTAACAAATGACAAGCGTCTCTGAAATACGGCAGGCGATATTGACGCTTGACGAAAATGATTACCGAGACTTGATTCAGTGGATAAATAAACTGGACTGGGAAAGGTGGGACGCGCAGATAGAGGCGGACTCAAAGAGCGGCAAACTGGACTTCTTGGAAGAGGAAGCCCTCCAAGCCAAGAAGGATGGCACACTTAGAGAACTGTAAGTGCATCGGACTGCGCCGCGTTTCTGGAGATACTTCGATCGGCTGCCTGAATCTACTCAGCGAATGGCAAGACGAAACTTCGAACTGCTGAAGTCCAACCCAAGACATCCATCGCTGAATTTCAAGAAGGTTGGAAATTACTGGTCGGCCCGTGTAGGACTCGATTTTAGGGCACTTGCAATTGAAGACGACGAAGGATTCATTTGGGTGTGGATCGGTCTCCACGACGAATATGACCGACTGGTAAGCTCCTAAATTTCGGAATCACCCACTACTTCGGAGGTACACCATGGGCAAGCTCGACGGCAAGGTAGCACTCATCAGCGGCGGCGCGCGCGGACAGGGCGCGGCTGAAGCCCGCCTATTCGTAGAGGAAGGCGCAAAGGTCGTAATCGGCGACATTCTCGACGAGCAGGGGCAGCAGGTCGAAGCCGAAATCAACGAGCTAGGCGGCGACGCGCTGTACGTCCACCTCGACGTAACCAGCGAAGCGGACTGGGAGAGCGCCGTCGAAGCCTCGGTTAGCAGGTTCGGCAAGCTCGACATCCTCGTGAACAACGCCGCTATCGTCATACAGAAGGCTGCTATCGAGGATCGTACCGGCGACGAGTGGGACCGCATCTTCGAGGTTAACGCGAAAGGCGTATTCTTGGGCACTAAGCACGCTATCCCAGAGATGCGAAAGGCAGGCGGCGGCTCCATCGTCAACATATCCTCGGTCGCCGGCATCGCGCAGAGCCAGCACCAGGAGCCTGCCTACGCCGCCAGCAAGGGCGCGGTCCGTATTTTCAGCAAGGTTACCGCGTCCCAGCACGCCGCCGACGGCATCCGCTGCAACTCCGTCCACCCGGGCCCCATCGACACCGATATGATTCAGTCGGCGATGGCCGACCCCAGCCGTCTGGAAGCGCGCCTTGAGCGCGTGCCGATGCGTCGCCTCGGAACTGTTGACGAAATCGCAAAGGGCGTACTGTATCTGGCGTCGGACGATTCGTCGTACGTGACGGGGTCGGAGCTAGTGATAGACGGTGGCGCAATCTCGATGTAGGGGCAATGAGTCAGTATCTATGAACGGCTGAGGTATGCATATAATCAGCAGGAAGGCACTGCGTGAGTTTTGGGATAAGCATCCCGACAGCGCAACGCCACTTGCCCGCTGGTTCAAAATCATGGACAGGCGGGCGTTCCGTAGCTTCGCGGAGTTGCGCGCTACCTTTCCAAGCGCTGACAGGATTGGTAATCTGATTGTGTTCAATATCGGTGGCAACAATTATCGCCTAGTCGCCTCTATCCATTTCAATCGTCAAAAGATCTACATTCGCCATGTTCTCACTCATGCCGAATATGATAGGGGAGAATGGAGAGAATGAGCATGCTCACGGAAGATATTCAAACTCATTGGCAAGCCGTCAGTCCGCTCTTCATTATTCGTAACGAGAACGATTACGACAGAGCCATTGAGCTACTGAACGCTCTGATCGATGAAGTTGGCGTCGATGAGCAGCATCCCCTTTACGACATGCTGGATACTCT
This sequence comes from Dehalococcoidia bacterium, assembly GCA_034421195.1. Classification (GTDB taxonomy): domain Bacteria; phylum Chloroflexota; class Dehalococcoidia; order Lucifugimonadales; family JADFKI01; genus Bin90. Next base: position 9,448 of record DAOUKP010000017.1, on the reverse strand, counting down.
TGGTACAGTCGTGCATGCCTACGAAGAGGAACACTACCCAATACCCGATGCCGACGCTGTTGGCGTCCTTCAATTCTTGATGGAAGAACACAACTTGAACATACATAACCTGTCAGAAATCGGTACGCCGGATACCGTATCCGACATTCTCAAACGAAGGCGAGAACTCACTATCAAGAACATCCAGGACTTGGCGAAGAGATTTCAGGTATCCCCGGCAGTATTCGTATGATGCCCCCCACTACCACCTACACCATCCTTACTGCCGACCGCGTAATTGACGCCAGAGGCGGACAGCCCATCGAGAACGGCGCAGTCCTGCTTGACGGCTCTACCATCGCCGCCGTGGGCCGCGCCGCTGATATTCGCGCGCCAGAGGGCGCAGCCGTGCAGACGACCCACTATGAGGGATGCACCATAATGCCCGGCCTGGTGGATTGCCATACGCACCACAACGGCTTCGGCGACGGGCGGCTTGGCGATGACCTTGCTCTGCTACCCGACGAGGTGCTCACCGTGCAGTCGGCTAGGAACGCCCGCGCCAGCCTGTTCTCCGGCGTTACCACAATCCGCGAGAATGGGCCCAAGAATGTGACGATGTTCAGGCTGCGGGACGCCATCAACGAAGGGCTTGCGATTGGTCCCCGCATGGTGCTCTGCGGTCGTCCCGTCTCCATAATTGGAGGGCACATGGGCTACTTCGGCGGCGAGGTCACTGGTGCGAACGACGCCCGCGCACTTACACGCCAGCTCATCAAGGAGGGTGCCGACTACATCAAGATAGTCGCCACAGGTGGCACCACGCGCACATCGTTTCCCACGCTCCCGTCCTTCAACCTCGACGAGCTAAGAGCAGTCACCGACGAGGCGCGCAAGTTCGGTAAGCTCACCGCCACGCACTCCTCGAACTCCGCGGGCATCGCCAACTCCCTAGACGCCGGCGTGGACATGATCATCCACTGCTACCACCTCGACGCCGACGGCACGGTCAACTTCCGCGAAGATCTCGCCGAGCGCATGGCGCGGCAATCTGCATTCGTCAACCCAACCCTCCAGGTCAGCCGTGCCACCACCTGGGACCTCACGCACAAGCGGGACGATAGCGGGCTGACCGCATCAGAGCAGGCTGAGCTTGATACGGCGCGCGCCAACCTGGATGTGCGCCTCGACCACACTCGCCGCATGATAGACATGGGTGTCAAGATCATAACCGGCTCCGATTCGTCGTGGAGCAGCTATCAGCTCGGCAACACCGTATATGAGACCGAACTGCTGGTGCATGCCGGATACACGTCGATGCAGGGCATCCTCTCGGTAACGAGCTGGGCGGCGGATGCGCTTGGCGTGTCCGACGTCGTAGGAACGCTCGAACCCGGCAAGGCGGCGGACGTGTTGGTTGTGCAAGGCAATCCTGCCGAGGACATCAATGCGCTCTGGGATGTCGAGGACGTGTACTTGGCTGGGCGCAGGGTCGAGCGCGGTTCGGACGAGTCGATAGCTGCAGTTCGACAGCCGCCCGCCCAGATTTAGCCAAAGTCCCTTCCCCCTCGATGGGGGAAGGTTAGGATGGGGGTGAAAATCCTGCCCATCCAAGTAGATTCACACATCTCTGATGGAGACCAAACATGCCAGCCACCTCCAACTTCACCCTCCTCAAAGCCACCCGCCTTATCGACACAGTGTCGGAAGTGGTGCAGGAACAAGCCGCCATTCTGCTTGAAGGCGACACCGTCCGGCAGATTGGCACGGCTGAGACCGTCCACGCCCCCGAAGGCGCGCCCGTTCAGGAGATCGACTACGGCGACGCAACCATCCTGCCCGGCCTTGTGGACTCCCATGTGCATCTGAATGGTATCGGCGACGGGCGCGCGGGCGACGAGCTTGCCACCCTGCCCGACGAGGTGCTGACCGTGCAGGCGGCCGAGAACGCGCGCCGCCACCTGTACTCGGGCGTTACTACGCTTCGGGACTGCGGCGCGAAACACCGCACCACCTTCCTGCTGCGTGAGGCGGTCGAGATGGGCATCGTTCCTGCACCGCGCCTAATTCTTGCGGGTAGGCCCGTCGCCATCATCGGCGGCCACCTCAGCTACTTCGGCACCACCGCGACAGGCGTGGACGAGTGCCGTGCAGCCGTGCGCCAGCTCGTCAAGGAGGGCGCGGACTTCATCAAGATTACCGCTACCGGCGGCAGCACACGCACGAGCCACCCGCTCAGACCTTCGTTCAATGTCGAAGAATTGACCGCCATCTGTGACGAAGCCCACAGGTTCGGCAAGCACGCTGCCGCGCACTGCGCCTCGTCGCAGGGTATGGTCAACTCGCTCGACGCCGGAATCGACACCATCATCCACGGCATCCACAAAGACCCAGACGGCGCGGATACCTACCGCCCGGACATCTCCGAGCGCATCGCGGAGCAAGGCGTATTCGTCAACCCGACGCTGGGGCAGGGCGTGGCTCGAATCCGCATGCTCGAAGACATGGAGAGCCTGACTGCCGAGCAGCAAGCCGAACTCGACACCTTCCGCCAGAACTCCGATGCACGAATGGACCACTTTGCCCGCATGCGAGACGCGGGCGTGGTGATGGCGGCAGGCTCCGACTCCGCATGGTCGTACTATCCGATGGGCGACTACCAGACCGACATCGAGGCGCACGCTATGGCAGGCATGTCCAACATGGAAGCCATCGTATCCGCCACACGGGACGCCGCGCGCTCCTGCTGCGTCGATTCTCATGTAGGCACGCTCGAACCCGGCAAGCAGGCGGACGTGCTGGTCGTAAACGGCAATCCGCTGGACGACCTGTCCGCGCTCAGGCAAATAGCAGACGTATTCCTAGCGGGAAGCCGCATCGACCGTCAAGCCTTCGTCTGATTCCCTAAAACCTGTACAGCGGGTCGTCCGACGGCCTCGCCGCGCCGCCGCTGAAGCCTGCCGGAACTCCGTCCGCACGGAAGCACGCAGCGCCCCGGATCACTCCATTCGCATGGTCGAACATCACGCCGTTCATACCGCCGGCGACTCTCGGCACGACCTGCACCTTGTGTCCCATTCCCTTTAGCGCATCCTGAACTTCGCTGGAAACACCCGGCTCTACTTCCAGTTCTTGCCCCTGCGTCCATATCCGCGGCGCTTCTACTGCTTCTTGCAAGCTCATTCCATGGTCTATGACATTCACGATTGCCTGCAGCACCGAAGGGAATATGCGCGTAGCGCCCGGCGTACCCAGCGCCATAAGCGGCTTGCCGTCCTTCATCACGATTGTCGGAGACATGCTGCTGACCATTCGCTTTCCGGGCGCGATCGAGTTCGCATTGCCCGGATGCGGATCGAAGATATTCATCGTGTTGTTCAGAAGCATGCCCGTGCCGGGCGTCGTCACCTTAGAGCCGAACACCGCGTGAATCGTCTGCGTCGTGGATACCACATTGCCGTCCGAGTCGGCGGTCGTCAGATGGGTCGTGTCCGCGCCCTCGCCGACATAGAGCGAAGGGTTGCCATAGCTGTACTCGTGCGCTTGTGCCGTGTCAATCTCCCCTCTGCGTGCCGCCGCATAGCCTTTGTCTGTCAGCGCGCCGACAGGGACCTCGACGAATGCCGGGTCGCCGAGATATTCAAAGCGGTCTGCGAATGCAATCTTCATAGCTTCCGCCAGCAGATGCGCCCCCTCCGCCGTGCCGAATCCGAGAGAGGCGATGTCGAACCCCTCTAGAATGTTCAGAATCTCGATAATCGCCGTCCCGCCCGAACTGGTAGGCGCGACAGATACGATGTCGTAGCCCCTGTATGTGCCACGCACCGGCTCCCTGAGATGTATGCGGTAGCTCTCGAAGTCCTCGCCCGTAATGATGCCATTGTTCGCGGACATATCCGCAACCACCATCTCGCCGATGCGCCCCTTGTACAGCGCGTCCGGTCCCTCGGAGGCAACCGCCTCCAGAGTCTTCGCGTAATCCGCTCTAACAATGGTCTGACCGACCGAAGGCGGCTTTCCACCCGGCAGAAACACCTCCGCGCTCGCCGGAAACATAGCCAGGTCTTCCTGATTGAGACGGATGATGTCCGCAAGGTAGCGGCTGGCGGCGAACCCTCGCTTAGCATAGCGTATCGCAGGCTGGATGACCGTATCCAGTCCCAGCCTGCCGTACTTTCCCTCCGCGTAGCACCACCCCATCAGCGCGCCGGGCACTCCCACCGACTTGTAGCCAACCAGATTGGCGCGATCAACTGTTTCCATATAGTCTGGCCAGGTGTCTGATACCGTGTCGTACATGTCCGGCGTTGCTGCCGCTGGAGCGACCGAATAGTTGTCTATGTTCACGAATTCGCCGCTCGAAGCGTCGTAGTAGTTGATGAATCCCGCGCCGAATATGCCGACCATCATAGGCTCCACCACGCTGAGCGCGAAGACGGACGCCACGGCAGCGTCCATCGCGTTGCCGCCCATCGCCAGCATCTCCAATCCCGCCGCCGAACCCATCGGGTGATTGGTGGCTACCATCCCATTTGACGCTGCCGCATCCCTCTTGTAAGTGTTGAACGGGCTGCCCGCAAGTTTTCTCCAAGACATTGCATCCTCCGGTTTACTGTCATCTGGTGTGCTTTCAAGAGCGCAACACAGCGGATACGAGGGCTACGTCCTCCGCACTTTCGGAAATCGGCGCCCCAGAGCACCGCGTGTTAAGATACCGCAATCATACCAACCCATCGGAGGAAAAGACATGACTGACAGGAAGAAAATCCTAGTAACCGGCTTCGGCGGCAGGATAGGCAAAGTTCTGCGCGACCACCTGGGCGACAAGTACGAGTTCAGCGGCATAGACCGCGTTCCCCTTGACGGGTTGAACTCTCTCACCGCGGACCTCACCGATCTCGACGCCATCGCCCCAGCATTCGACGGCGTGGATGTCGTGGTGCATCTCGCCGCCGAGCCGCGCCATACGCCGGACATCGGCTGGGACTTGCTCATGCCTGACAACGTAGTCGCGACAGCCAATGTCTTCGAGGCGGCGCGCAAGGGCGGCGTCAGTCGAATCATATTCTTCAGCTCGATGCACGTCGTCGGCATGTACGAGCGGGACGAGCCTTACCGGGCAATCGCGGATGGCGAATACGGCGACCTCGACCCTAGCAACATCCCGCTCATCACACATGAAATGCCCGACAGACCAGACGGTCCGTATGCAGTAAGCAAGATATTCGGCGAGGCGCTCGGTCGCTACTTCTGGGAAGATCACGGCATCAGCGTCATCTGCATCCGGTTCGGCACGACTAGCCCTGACGACCGCCCAGGCTCAGACGCCCGCAGTCTCGTAAGTTACTTCAGCCACCGCGACATAGCTGCAATGGTCGAAGCCTGCGTAGAGGCCGAAGACATCGGATTCGACATCTTCTACGGCGCGTCGGCAAACACCTGGAAGATATACGACACGCCGCGGGCGTGGGAAGTGCTGGGGTTTGAGGCGCAGGATAACGCCGAGGCATTCAGGTAACGGTGACTCCAACATCAATTTTGCAGCCACCATACAAAGCCGCTCTCCGCGTCGTGTCTATTGGGACATGCGTATTGGGGAGAGTACATCCATCAACAACACCGACAAACAATCAGATGCAGATAGTGGGGCGTGCAACTACCGCCCCTCCAACTCTTCGCGCATCTGCCCCTCTTGCTCACGGAGTTCGGCGGGCAGGGCTTCGCCGAAGTCTTCGTATTCGTAGAAGGGGCGGATTTCTATCTCGCTGGGCCCGGGCATGGGGTTGGGGGAGCGCTTGACCCACTCGACAGCTTCGTCCATGTCCTTGACTTCCCATATCCAGAAGCCTGCGACGAGTTCGTTGGTGGCGGAGAAGGGTCCTTCCGTGACAGTGCGGTCCGTGCCGTCGAATCTGATGCGCTTGCCCTTGGATGTCGGCTTGAGTCCCTCGCCCGATTGCATTATGCCAGCATCGAAAAGCTCTTGGTTGTACTTGCCCATCGCTTCCATAAGTTCCGTGGTGGGCATGACTCCTGCTTCACTGTCTGCGGTCGCCTTTACGAGTACCAGGACGCGCACGGGTACACTTCCTTTGCTGCAGGATGGAGGGGGGAGAAATGCTGTGGAGCCAACGAGTGGACTCGAACCACCGACCTGCTGTTTACGAAACAGCGAGTAAGAGTCCCCAAAATACCTTCTTTTTCGCTGACACAGCAGGAGTAGCGTTTTTCCTAATTGCAAAAGGTCAGTATCAATTAGGAAGGATGCGAGTGATGAGAACTTCTCAGGCAGTCGGCATGTTCTTGGATTCAAGACACTCCCAAATGGTGTCGGCACCGACCATCAGGGCGTACACATGGGCGTTAGAAAAGATGGAGAGTAGGTACCCTGAATTACCCGAATCTCCGAATGATATGCAGCAACTATTCATCGACAATTCAGGGTTGTCGCACGCTTCTCTCCTTAGTCTATGGAGGAGGCTGCGAACATTCTGGACGTGGGCCGAAGAAGAGGGGATCGCTCCAAACATCATGTCTCGAACCCCAGCTCCGAAAGTGAAGAGGAAACTGCCGCGAACACTCACTTCTACCGAAGTTCAGCGCTTGCTCGCCGCCGCAAATAATGAGCGAGACTATGCGATTCTTGCTGTGCTGCTGGATACGGGTATGCGTCTCGGCGAACTGGAGTCCATGACCAGGGATGGCCTAGGGCCGGATTACGTAAGGATTACCGGCAAGACTGGCGACAGGATAGTGCCTGTTCTGCCAAGCGTACTTGAACTTGTAGAAAAGCAGGGAGATGAAAGAGGAATCTGGGTCGGAAGCCGAGGACGGCTCACCGCAGCGGGGTTGCAGTTAATCGTCAGACGCTGCATGAAAAAAGCAGGTTTTAAGCCGCCGAAGATAGGGCCGCACATGTTGCGACATACTTTCGGGCTACAGTACGTAATGAACGGGGGAGACCCGTTCTCACTCAAACGAATTATGGGACATCAGGATATTGAATCCACCATGATTTATGTCAACATGTCCACTGAGATCGTGGCTCAGCAGCACCGCAAGTTCTCCCCGATGGCGGGAATCGACGCTGCGGATTAGTCGCCGAGCACATCAGAAGTTGCGGAGACGATATCGAGACATAGAAAGTTCTCCCACGGAGAATGGCGGCGACGAGGACTCCTTAATCCCAGCCCCGTGCAGACTTTCTCTAAGTCTGCTCAAATCATATGTCAAATGGCGGGCGGATTCACCTGAGAGGGTTTCGAGACCAGCTAATGCTGCGCAGCGGCTTCTAAGGATTGAACTGAAGGCCTTACCCGCGTCACTACCACGCTGATTTCATCCGGCGGTGACCAGTATCGTTAGGCGCACTCTACATCCTTGGTCTGCCGTCGCCCCACCACGAATTCTGCATGAACACACAGGGGTGCGATTTCTGAGTGTCGTATCAATCTCACGGCAACTCCAATGTCCTGCCAATCTGGAAGTTGCAGAGCCTCTTCGTGGTCTGCAAGCAGACCGGATGCCGCCAGGGTTCCCATCTCCTCATAAGTGAGTTGGTCTATGTCCTCGGGGACTGGACTGTAAGCGCCGTTGTAGAACGATCGAACCGTAACACTAGGCTCTCCGTATCCGGCATCTTGTAAATCTGCGAGGCGTTGAGCATCGTCAGGCGCAGTGTCCAAGGCCATATACGTGCGGGCCAAGGTGCGGAGCGAGTAGTCCACTTCAAGGGCTGGAACTCCCGACGACCCTCGAACTCGGTTAATGTAGGCGACAGCGTATGCGCTGCCATCTGAACAACCGTACCCGATTGCAATGAACACGCCGAATAGGGAATGGTCATCGTTGGGGTAGCCGCAGGTTATTCCAATACCGAAGTCTTCGTAGGCGATATTGGCGATCTGCCGGCACAGAACATCGGTCATTTCGGAAATGATCTCGCCGTCGAGCGTATTCATAGGCCAGACTTCCCGGAAGTAGGCTATCCCCTTCCAGCCGTCGTATTGGCTTTCCTCAACGCGCTGATTGTATTCATTTTCAACGCATTCCTGCCCATCCACGTCCACTCCAGCCAAGTCAAACGATACTCGCCAAGAAGCCAGTGCCAATTCCAAATTCTCCATCGCCTTTGGGAAACCCTGCTGCGTTCTTCTGGCGGTAACAGATTCTGAAACACCGTTTACGATCTTGTACTGTCGTATCGCCCGAATCAGATCGTATGGAGAATATGACGGACTTTTCTCGACTTTGACCCCGCTGCTGTATGCGCTATTGAAATAGCCAGCGACAAAATCAGTATCAAGCTCAAGTGCCTCCTGGAAGTCCACCTCTGCCTTGTCAAACTCCATATTCTCCGTATAGACCTGTCCTCTGGCAATGTACGCCTCGACATTCCTAGAATCTAAAGAGACAGCCTTGTCCAGGTCCTCGATAGCTCTGTCGTACTCACCTATCAGACCATAAACCTTGCCTCTGTAATAATAGGCCTCGCCGCAGGAGGAATCACGCTTTATGGCTTCATCAAAGCAGCATAAAGCTGAGCTATATTCACCCTTGTTCAATTCCTCGATTCCTAAGCTCAAAGAGTTGTTCCTGGTACTCTCTGTGACGCGTCGCCACGGTTTGCTGAACATTGAACCACCCTTGTGTCCTCTCTCCTCTGACTACTCTTGACTCTATAGGGCTATTCAGAATCAGTTGCTCGCTTCAGGAAATCCTCTAACGCTTTCTCTGGAGATGGAATCGAAACCTTTTCCCTGCCCATTCTAATGAGATCGTCCATAGTGAGTCCTGCTGCCTGTAAGTCGATGTTTCCGTCTCGGATAGGCAACGTCTGTACCCATTCCGCCATATCCTTAGCAGCGCCATCAATTAATTGATCCATGTATTGTTTGACCGCCATTCCAACTTCGTCTCGGTCCATATTCCGCGCCCAAGAACTGAACTGTCGTTGCGTCTTCTCTTCAGCAGTGCGTTCGATTCCAGAGACTTTATCAAAGTAGTCCGTTGCTTCCATATTAACTAGTTCGACCTGCGGAGACAGATGCATTAGTAATGCAGGTACAGCTTCAATGTTGGGGTCTACTATCGATATACGCCGGTCTGCACTCCCCTCTAGCCAATTTCGGATTGCCATATTGACATGTTGGTCGCCAAATCCATAGCCAATACAGAGGAGTTCCGAAAGGAAATCTAGACTAGTCTCAAAGTGCGTCAGCAGTTCGTTCGGAACCGTCTGGCTTGACTGGTTTTGGAATTTGAACGCTCCCGCCAGGGGAGTACGTCGCAAGAACTGCATCACTCCTTGGTCATCCTCGTAGACTATCTCGTTAAGTACTCTAACCTCACTCCCCGAGCTTGTGTCAAATGTTGTGGAAATTCCTTCCGGGCGGTTTAGCTCATCAGGCGGCAACTGCCTCCTCAGCGCTCGTCGGCAACTCGGTTAAGATTCCGTCCTCGAACCTCG
>DAOUKP010000016.1:0-132874 GCA_034421195.1 Dehalococcoidia bacterium | reverse complement strand
GGCGCGGCGGCGATTGCTAAAATACGGTCTCTTGGGACCTAGATTCCTACAGCCTGCCGCGCCCCCTCAACTCCTTCACTGTATCATTTCCTCATCACACAAGATTCCTCACTGCATTCGGAATGACAACTTTAGGGATTTGTGAAATCACCTTTACGAGCTAACCGTGGGCATAATTCACTATTCACTTCACCCCCATCCCCTGCCTTCGCAGGGGCAGGCCCTAGCCTTCCTCCATCAAGGGGGAAGGGACTTTTGTCACGTCACATGGTAAGGAAATGCTATCTGGGACAGCGCGCGAATTGCCCAGCGTAATCTGCCTATGATATACTGCTTAGGATGTTGAGCAACTTTGTATGAGGTAGTCTAGGAAGGCGTATATGCAACAAACCGCACCAGTCGCGCCACAGCCGAGCGTTGTGGTCCAGCAGGCTCCTCGCGAACAGATGGCGAGTGTGCCCACAAATATCACCATGAAATCCCTGCTAGAGGCAGGTGTTCATTTTGGACATCAGAAACGCCGCTGGAATCCCAAGATGCGGCGTTATATTTTCACGCATCGCAACGGCATCCACATTATAGACTTGCAGAAGACGCTGCGTATGCTCGAAGAGGCGGCGAGCTTTATAAGCGATGTCGCTGCCGAGGGCAAGAAGGTCTTGATGGTGGGAACGAAGAAGCAGGCGCAGGACACGATTGTGAACGAGTCACAGCGCGGCAATTCGTACTACATCACTACTCGCTGGCTGGGTGGCACACTCACGAACTTCAAGACCATCCAATCACGCATTGACTATCTGGTTGAGCTGGAGACCCAACAGGCGAAGGGCGAGTTCACCAGTTACACGAAGAAGGAAGCTCTCAAGAGAGAGGCTTCGATTGCGCGGCTTAACAGGTATCTGGGCGGCATCAAGGAGATGACCGAGATGCCCGGCGCGCTCTTTGTCATAGATATTGGAAAAGAGGCGATTGCGGTCGCAGAAGCGAGACGTGTGGGTATTCCCATAGTCGCGCTTGTTGATTCGGACTGCGATCCTGACCTCATTGATTATCCGATCCCGGGGAACGACGATGCGATTCGATCAATCAGGCTGGTTACCGGAAGGATAACCAACGCTATAATCGAGGGCACGAACAAGCACTCCGCATTTGAATACGAAGAACTCGGAGAGGCTGCGGCTCCATCAGAAGACGCGACGTCGGGCGAAGAGCCTGTTGCTGCCGAAGAGGCGCCTGTTGTGGCTGCTGCTGTATCCAACGGGGCTGCCACCACTGATCCGACAGCTTAAAAATGACTCATCAGAGTAGAATCAATCTACATTTATAGGCTACATTCACAGGTGAAGAGTTGGAACTCACTGTAACTACAATCAAAGAACTTAGAGAACGTACGGGCGCAGGCATCATGGACTGCAAGCGCGCGCTGGAAGAGACGTCAGGCGACTTAGCCAGGGCGGAGGAACTGCTCACGCAGCAGGGAATAGCCAGTGCGGTGAAGAAGGCTACGCGCTCCACTGAAGAAGGTATCGTCGAGTCCTACATTCACAGCGGGGGACGAATAGGCGTGCTTCTTGAGGTGAATTGCGAGACGGACTTCGTTGCGCGCACCGACGACTTCAAGGAGCTTGCACATGACATCGCCATGCAGGTCGCAGCCATGGCGCCCTCATACGTGAGCAGCGATGATGTGCCGGATGGCGAGGATGCCGAGAGCGCGGAAACCGTGCTTATGCACCAGCCATTCATCAAGGACCCGTCCAAGTCGGTTCAGGATCTGGTCAACGAAGGCATAGGCAAACTGGGCGAAAACATCCGCGTGCGGAGGTTCACCAGGTTCTCACTGGGAGAGTGAGGCTCACTTGCGAAGTATCAGCGCAAAGTACGAGAGGGTGCTGCTGAAACTGAGCGGTGAGTCGTTCACAGGTGAGCGAGGCTATGGCACCGACTCCGGCGCGGTTGCATACATGGCGCAGCAGATAAAGAACATCTGCGAGTTGGGTGTGCAGACGGCCATTGTCGTTGGCGGCGGCAACATTCTTCGAGGCTGGGAGGCGGAATCCGAAGGCATGGATCGCTCCACTGCGGACTATGCGGGAATGCTTGCAACCATCATCAATGCTCTCGCGTTGCAGGATGCCCTCGAACGCCTTCACGGGCTGGAGGTTCGCACTCAAAGCGCCATAACGGTGCAGCAGATTGCGGAGCCGTACATCCGGCGGCGCGCTATACGTCACTTGGAAAAGGGGCGCGTGGTCATATTTGCCGGAGGGACAGGCAACCCTTTCATGACAACCGATACTGCCGCCGCGCTTCGTTCGATCGAGGTTGAAGCCAAAGTGCTGCTGATGGCAAAAAACAATGTAGATGGCATTTACGAGTCTGATCCAAACCTGTTTCCGAATGCCGCCAAGATTGAATTCATTACCCATCAGGATGCCTTGCAGCGGCGATTACGAGTGATGGACGCGACGGCGTTGTCGCTGTGCATGGATAATGACTTGCCAATAATCGTATTCGACCTGTTTGAGAAGGGAAGCATCGAGAAGATAATCGCGGGCGACTCGCTGGGGTCCATAGTTGCTTCCAACCCGGCGCTGTAAAGCCCACAAAGCTATGGAGAGTTCTACTATGGCTACTGCTGACGAAGTTCTTCTGGAAACCGACGACAGGATGCAAAAGTCCGTAGGGGCTTTGAAACGTGAGCTGAACACCATCCGAACGGGGCGCGCCTCCCCCGCCCTCGTGGAAACCCTGATGGTCGAGTATTATGGCGTGCCCACGCCGATGAACCAACTCGCTTCCATATCGGTGCCCGAAGCGCGCGTACTTATGATTCAGCCCTGGGACAAGCAGTCCATAAAGGATGTCGAGCGCAGTATCCTGATGTCGGATCTGGGACTGACTCCGAACAATGACGGCACCGCCATACGACTCAACATTCCGGTGCTGACCGAGGAACGTCGCAGAGATCTGGTCAGGCTGGTTGGACGGAAGGTCGAGGACGGGCTTGTGTCGCTTCGCAACATTCGGCGGGACAGCCTTGGTGAATTTCGCTCTATGGAGAGGAATAAAGAGCTGTCGCAGGACGAGAGCCGATATGCTCAGGAGCAGTTGCAGGAAATTACCAATGCCTTCTCCAGCCAGATGCAAGAGATGAAGCAGGAGAAGGAAGCGGAAGTAATGGAGGTATGAGGCGTCTAAGCCTCTGATTGCATGACCACAAGAGTGGAATCGAGCACTTTTGCTGACACATCTGAGTGGGCGGATATGCCTCAAACGCCTCCCAAGCATGTCGCGATAATAATGGATGGCAATGGTCGCTGGGCGGCCAGCCATGGAATGAGTCGCAGCGAAGGACACCGCGCAGGGACCGAAAACCTGCGCCGTATAATCGAGGCATTCATCCGACATGGGGTGCGCTACCTGACCCTCTTCGCGTTCTCGACCGAGAATTGGCGCCGGCCCGATTATGAGATTAGGGCGCTGCTGGAGATAGTGGACGAGGTCATCCGCACTGAAGTCGCTGAGCTTCACCGCGAAGACATCAGGCTGCGGCACATCGGCAGGCTTGACCGGCTTCCCACGGAATTGCGCCGCTCCATCTGCGAGAGCATAGAACTCACGAAGCATAACTCGCGCATGACTCTTTGTGTCGCTTTCGACTACGGGGGCAGGGCGGAAATTGTGGATGCGGTGCGCTCGATGATCGCCGACAATGTGAAGGCGGAGGATGTCAGCGAGGACTTGCTCCGGCAGTACATGTACACGAATGAGATACCGGACCCTGATCTCATAATCCGCACGTCGGGCGAACAGCGACTGAGCAACTTCCTGATATGGCAGGCCGCTTACGCCGAGTATTACACGACTCCCGTCTATTGGCCCGACTTCGATGAGGCAGAAGTCGATAAGGCGCTAGAGGCATTCGGCACGCGAAAGCGACGCTTCGGCAAGGTGCGCTAAGCCCTGCCAAAGATATAAGGTGACGGCTTGACCACGAGACTAGCCACTGCCGCAGTGGGCCTGCCCATACTCTTTTGCGCCGTGTGGCTGGAGTGGCCGTTGGGCAAGCCGATCTGGTTTGCCGCATTGGTGTTCGTCGCCGGAGCAGTAGCCGCCCTTGAGTTGGCGCGTCTTGTTAACTTATGGGGGGACAGGTTTCATCCTGCCATTGCCCTCACTTTCACGATGATGATGCTCATTTCGGGGCTTAGCCGTGGGCTTACCGGCTCCGACGGAGGGTACACCACTTATCTGGACATCGCGGCTGTCGCAATATGCCCGTTCGCGGGATGGGTTCTTGGCAGTTCTCGAAAAGTGCCATTTTTTGACTCTTCGCCCGTCATGATTTTGCGGATTGCCATCTACTTGGGCATGTCACTGTACTATGCCTTGCAGATTCGTTTCTTAGAGGATGGGCGAGAGTGGACCCTGTTGCTGCTGCTGGTCGTGTTCGCCACCGATACTTCAGCCTATCTTGTGGGTCGTGCCACAGGACGGACACCGCTTGCGCCAAGCATAAGCCCCAACAAAACGCGAGAAGGAGCGGCTGCCGGCTTGGTGGGAGCAATAGCCGCGAGCGTTCTGGCTAACAGTGTGCTGGGCTTGGATGCTATAATATGGGAAGCAGCGGCACTCGGCCTGGTCATTGGCGTGCTAGGTCAGGTCGGGGACCTCGCTGAATCCAGATTGAAGCGCAAGGCGGGCGTGAAGGACTCGGGGTGGCTCGTCCCCGGACATGGGGGCATCCTCGACCGGCTGGACTCTATAGTTTATGTATTGCCCGCAACACACCTTTTCATAATATGGGAAGTACAACAAAAAGGCTTGCTGTCCTAGGCTCCACAGGCTCCATCGGTACGCAGACGCTGGATATAGTCCGTGCTTTTCCAGACGATTTCAGTGCCGTGGGGCTTGCCGCGCGCAAGAGCCGCAGTCTCCTGGAGAGGCAGATTCAAGAGTTTCGCCCGAAGATGGCGCATTGCGAAGGCAGCGAAGACCAGAAAGCCTTTCTGGGCGAATATGGCTGCGTGGACTGCGAAATTGATGAGATTGCGGCTAGTCCGGATGTGGACATCGTAGTTGCGGCGACTACGGGTGATGTCGCCATACCGGCGACATTCGCCGGAATAGATGCGGGAAAGGACATTGCTCTCGCCAACAAGGAGACGGTGGTAGTTGCCGGCGAACTTGTTACGCAGGCGGCTCGCGAGTGCAATGTATCGCTGCTCCCCCTGGATAGCGAGCCAAATGCAATCTGGCAATGCCTGCGCGGGGAGGACAAAGCTGTCTCTAAGCTGATTATCACGGCTTCGGGCGGCGCATTCCGCGACACACCGATTGAACAGCTCGCGGACGTTACTAATGAGCAGGCATTACAGCATCCAACATGGCAGATGGGAGCGAAGATAACGGTTGATTCCGCGACGATGATGAACAAGGCATTCGAGGTAATAGAGGCGCACTGGCTCTTCGACGTTCCTTGGGATGACATCGAGGTAGTAATACATCCGCAGAGCATGATTCACTCGATGGTGGAGCTATTAGACGGTTCAGTCAAGGCTCAGATTAGCCCGCCGGATATGCGTCTGCCAATCCAGTATGCGCTGTTTTATCCACGCCGCTTGCACAATCCAAGCATCAAGCCGTTCGACCCGATAGCGACCGGAGCGCTGAGTTTCGAGCCTTTGGATTCGGAGCGTTATCCCTGCTTCAACCTGGCTCTGGAAGTGGCGCAGCGCGGAGGAACTTGGCCCGCGGCGCTCTGCGGCGCAGACGACGCTGCCGTTGACTTATTCCTTGCGGGCAAGATTGGCTTCATGGAGATTCCGGTCGTCATATCAGAGGCACTTCGAGAACACAGCAACATTGAAGAGCCGACCCTTCAGGATACGCTTGACGCGGCATCAACTGCCCGGCGGCGCGCTGCCGGAATCGTGGAGGTATAGTTTCGTGTTCGGACTTCCCGCCTGGCTGCTTGTATTCCCGGTATTGGGATTTCTCATCTTCATTCACGAGATGGGACATTTTCTTACGGCTAAGTGGTTCGGTATTACGGTGAAGGAGTTCGGCTTCGGATTCCCGCCGAGACTTTTGGGCATTCGCTTTTCTCCGGGCGGCACCATCTACTCGATCAACTGGATTCCGCTTGGCGGATTCGTGCGAATGGTTGGGGAGCATGGCGAAGGTATCGAAGAGGGCAAATATGTGCGGCAGAAGCCGGATAAGAATGTCATCCTCGTGCGCGGTCGCCACGATCATCCCGACTTGTACGGCCTCTTTGCGGTGCCACGCGACGCTTCACAGGAAGATATTCGCAGGTCGTATGTGGAGCTTGTCGAGCTGATAAACTTGCGAGAACCGGAACGGCGCGACAGAATGCTGCACACCTTGCAGATTGCGTACAGCGAACTCTCCAACCCTGAGAAGCGCGCCGCCTACGACAGTCTGATTGAGGGCGTGGAGATGGAACCCGCAGATCCACCGGACTACTATGGACTGCTGGATGTGCCGCTAAACGCCTCGCAGCAGGAGATCGACAAGGGCTATGAGGAGCTGGTCGATCTTATACACAAGAAAAATCCGGAAAACCGGGCAGGCTTGCTACGCTACACCGAACATGCATACTCTGTGCTGTCAGATGAGGAGACACGCTCATCGTATGACCGGCGACTTCGCGCCGCGATGCCGGAAGAGGTGAGTTTCGCGAACCAGAGCGTTCTGAAGCGAGCGATAGTGCTATGCGCCGGCTCTGCCGTGAATTTGCTTTTCCCGGTTTTAGTCTTTACGGTGTTGTTCGCTCTCCCGCACGAAGTGCCCAGCGGCCGAGTCGCCATTACCGCCGTCGCGCCAGGCTCACCCGCAGAACAGGCAGGGATAACGCCAGGCGACACAATAATTGCGGTCAACGGCGATGAACTGGATACTCACGCCGACTTAGTGCAGCGAGTGATGTCAAGTCTTGGCGATCCCACGGAACTGACTATACAGCGCGGCGCTTTAGTTCCCGGCAGCGCGGGCGGCGGCGGTCTCGAAACCGGAAATAGCCAAGTTGGCGGTCTCGTGCCGCAACCCACGTCGTCCGGTCTTGAATTCGTAACACTGGTCCCTCGCGTAAATCCGCCTGACCTGAAGGTGGTCGAACAGGTTGTTGACCCGACACGCGAAGTCTCTCTCGCGGACGCGAGGCGCTACCAAGCCAGTTTGCAAGTCGGCGATACTATGACTCAGGGCGCGATGGGAGTGATGATCGGGACATTTGATGCTCAGATGGTCGAGCGCGACTTCTCGGTGGTTCAAGCAGTGCCGAAGTCCTTCCAGCAGATATGGGATGTGCTGACTCTGACGCAGACCAGCATAGCTCGCTGGGCGTCGGGTGGGCCCGACCCCGGCTTTTCGGGTCCTGTAGGCATAGCGCGCATTACCGGACAGGTTGCTGAGCGTGTTGACGAGTTTGGCATATCGCCCCTGCTGCAATTGACAGCAATTATCAGCATCAGCTTGGGTATAGTGAATCTGCTGCCAATACCTGCGCTCGACGGCGGAAGGCTAATGTTCGTGATAATAGAGTTTCTGCGCGGCGGGAAGCCCATTTCGCCAAGGCGCGAAGGAATGGCGCACCTCATTGGCTTCGTCGTGCTTATAAGTCTGATTGTGGTTATCAGCTACTTTGACGTCGTAAAGCTGATAAGCGGGGAAAGTGTAATTCCTTAGAGGCTTGGAGGATGGCAATTGCAGAAGCGACGCGTAACTAAGCCCGTCTATGTTGGAGATGTGAAGGTCGGTGGCGACGCCCCTGTTAGCGTGCAGTCGATGACGAAGACGGACACGCGCGACGTTGCTGCCACCGTGCGCCAGATCCGTGAGGTCGAAGAGGCGGGCGGTGAGATAATCCGCTGCGCCGTGCCGGACATGGAAGCAGCGAAGGCGCTCGCCGACATCAGGAAGCAGATAAACATCCCGCTTGTCGCGGATATTCACTTCCACTACCAGCTCGCGCTGGAATCCTTGAAGAGCGGCGTTGACTGTCTCAGATTGAACCCCGGCAACATACGGGACCGTGAGAAGGTTGAGGCGGTGGTGCTAGAGGCTAAAGCGCGACAGGTGCCTATCCGCATCGGAGTGAACTTCGGCAGCCTGCCTCCTGTGGGCGGCATCGGCGTAACGCGCGGACTTTCGCGTCACAGGGACGGCGTGAATATGCTGCCCAAGGCAGGTGAAGCAGCAGAGGGCGAATACACGGTCGTCGATCACATGGTGCAGACCGGACTTTGGGAAATCGGCATTCTCGAAGACCTGGACTTTGATCTCATCAAGATTTCGCTGAAGGCGTTCGACATCGACACGACTGTCGAAGCGTACAAGCGCCTTGCCAAGATGGTGCCTTACCCGTTCCACTTGGGCATCACCGAGGCGGGCACGGCGAAATCCGGAAGTATTCGCAGCGCTATCGGGCTTGGCATGCTGCTGTATGAGGGGATTGGCGACACGATTCGGGTCTCCCTGAGCGACGATCCGCGCGAAGAGATTTACACCGGCATGGAGATTCTGAAGGCGCTCGAACTCCGCAAAGAAGGAACAAC
Organism: Dehalococcoidia bacterium; assembly: GCA_034421195.1. Taxonomy (GTDB): domain Bacteria; phylum Chloroflexota; class Dehalococcoidia; order Lucifugimonadales; family JADFKI01; genus Bin90. Next base: position 124,292 of record DAOUKP010000016.1, on the reverse strand, counting down.
TCTGGTTGCTTGCCCGAGCTGCGGCAGGGCGGATGTGGATGTGCGCTCGCTCGCCAATGATGTCGATGAACTGCTGAGAAGCATCAAGACGCCAATCAAGGTGGCTGTGATGGGCTGCGAGGTCAATGGGCCCGGTGAGGCAAAGGACGCCGATGTTGGCATCGCGGCAGGTGCAGGCAGGGCCATAATTTTCCGCAAGGGGCAGAAGGCGCGCATTGTCGATGAGGCGGATATGCTGGGCGCGTTGATGGAAGAGGTGCGGCAGGTGGAATCGGAGATGGTTAAGTCTTAACATCGATGCACAGGATGGACAGGGTTCTTGTCCTTTTATCTCACCCCAACCCTCTTCCTCTGGGAGAGGGAATTATTATGAAGTTAGGTTGTAACTTATGCGAATGTCGAGGATGTTCGGGAAAACTCTACGCAATGATCCGGCAGAGGCGGAACTTGCCAGCCATCGCTTGATGCTAAGGGCAGGCATGATTTACCAAGTATCGGCCGGCGTGTACAGCTACATGCCGCTGGCGCTGCGCTCGTTGCGAAAGATAGAGCAGATAATCCGCGAGGAGATCGATGCAGCGGGCGGCCAGGAAGTGCAGATGTCGGCGCTTCAGCCGCTGGAGTTCTGGGACGAATCCGGACGGAGCGAGGCGATGGGCAGCGAGCTTTTCCGCCTAAATGACCGGCGTGAGCGTCCGCTTGTGCTTGCTCCCACTCATGAAGAACTTCTGACTTACATGGTCAAGGCTAATGTGCATAGCTACCGGGACCTGCCGCTCATCATCTACCAGATACAGACGAAGTTTCGAGACGAACCCAGGCCGCGCGGCGGGCTAATCCGCGTGCGGGAATTCGACATGAAGGACGCATACAGTTTCGATGTCGATCAAGACGGGTTGGATGTCAGCTATGACGCGATGGCGTGTGCATACCGCAACATCTTCAGCAGATGCGGCCTGGAAACCATTGAGGTTGAAGCTGACAGCGGCGCAATCGGCGGCAAGGACTCCAGTGAGTTTATCCTCGTCGCGGAAGCCGGAGAGGACACGGTTGTTATTTGCCCGACTGGCGACTATGCAGCCAACGCGGAGAAGGCGGTGTTCGCAAAGCCGCCGCAGGACATCGAACCGCCGCTGCCGATTGAGGAGGCGCACACGCCGGGCATTAAGACGATTGATGAGCTGTGCGAATTTCTAAATGAACCTGCGAGCAAGACGCTGAAGGCGGTTTTCTATATCGCGTCGGGAGAGCTTGTGTTCGTGGTGATTCGCGGAGACCTCGAAGTCAACGAAATTAAGCTCTCGAATGTTCTTGGCGGCGCGCCGGATCTTCACCTTGCGTCGCCGGAAGAAGTGAGCGCGCGCGGCATCGTAGCAGGCTCGGCGTCGCCCATCGGACTCGAAGGCATTAAGGTGATCGCCGACGATTCCGTTGATATGGGGTCCAACTTCCTGGCGGGCGCGAACAGGCCTGACTATCACCTGCGAAACGCCAATCATCATCGGGATTTCGAGGCGGATATCGTTGATGACATCGCGCTGGCGCAGCCGGGCGATTCCTGCGAAAAGTGCGGCACGGAGCTTGTGATGCGACGGGGCATCGAAGTGGGGCATATCTTCAAGCTCGGCTTGCGGTACAGCGAAGTCTTGGACGCGCACTACCCGGACGAGAAAGGGGAGCCGCACCCGATACAGATGGGCTGCTACGGCATCGGTGTGGGGAGGCTGCTAGGTGCTGCCATCGAGCAAAATCACGATGAGAACGGCATGGTGCTGCCCGCGACCATTGCTCCTTATGATGTGTCGCTTGTTGCGCTCAACATGCAGAATGAAAGCGTCGCGGAATCGGCGCAGGCACTGTACGACGAACTTCGCGGTGCGGGGCTTGAAGTGCTCTTCGATGACAGGAACGAGTCGGCGGGCGTCAAGTTCAACGACGCCGACTTGCTAGGCTTGCCCATTCGTCTGGTAGTGAGCCAGCGTAACATTCGGGACGGCGTTGTTGAAGTGAAGCGGCGCGCCTCGTCCGATGCCGAGACGGTCGATGTCGGAGATGTGGTGGCGAACGTGAGGAAGATGCTCGCCGGCGGTAGCGTTTCCATTTAGGTGGATGAGTAGCAATTTCACCCCCATCCTAACCTTCCCCCATCAAGGGGGAAGGGACTTTTGTCACCTAGGAGGAAACGCGATGCCGTCGGCTAACGCCTCTCGCCAAGAATCTCCTGAACGAATCGGCGCACCTCTGCCTCGTACTTGCACGGGTCGAGATTCCATGAGCGCGCATGCGCCGCCTCCGGAAAGCTGACATAGCGCACGATGTCGGGCCGCGCTTGGGCAAACGACCGGCTGATGGGCGCAGGAACTAAGGTGTCCTTCTCTCCGTGAAGAATCAGAATCGGAACGCTCAGCTCTGAAGCGCGGTTCCGATAGTTCATTCGCTGCCAGTTTATGCCGAAGCGCAAGCCTGCAACCCACTTGCCTAGGCGCACGATGGGGCGCGGATAACTTCTGATGCGTCCGACGAAATCCAGCGTGCCGCCGAAGTCCAGTAGCGGAGAGTTCATCACCAAACCACGCACTTTTTCCGCAAGCTCGGATTCGTACAGCAGATTCAAGCACATTCCGCCGCCCATGCTGTATCCGTACAGTATGAAGTCCTCGGCTCCGTTGTCCAAGGCATACTTCATTGCCGCTTCCAGGTCGCGCCACTCGGTCAAGCCAAGCCAGTGCTGGCGGTCGTTACTCGCCGGCGCGCCGTCATCATTGCGGTAACTGATGGCGAGAATGGGAATGCCAGCCTCAATTAGCGTTGGTAAGATGCGTAGAGCCTCGTTTGGATGCGCGCCTCGACCGTGCGCGAACACCGCCCATGTCTTGCAACTGCCGGGGATGAACCAAGCAGAGCACGGCCCCAGCTCAGACTCGTAGGTAACTGTTTTATACGGAATGCCGTGCGCCGTCATTGGGTTGTCAGGGTAGGCGTAGATGTCCAGCCGCACCTCGGACGCAGCGCCTATTGTTGTCGTCAGGGGCTTGTACTTGCGGACCGCGTAGCCTTCGCCCCGCTGCAGGATGCGCCCAACCTGCCCGTAGCCGTCGGCGCTGATGATGCCGAATACGCCGTCGTGATGCAGGTCCATCGCGCTTGCCTCTTCTTCCATCGCGCGCAGGTGTATGCGCCCGTCGGTGTTGGCGCTTGCGACTATGTCGTAAGGCGGCATGCTGTGGTCGGAAGACAGACTCCCGTTTCGGACTAGGTTGGACAGATGGACACCGTAGGCAACAACGACAGCCGCGCTCGCAGCGAAGAGTGCAATCAATAGACCGACAGCTACTTCCATTCACCTCACCTATGTTCTTCAAGACAGGGACAGGGAAATCTTCACCGCCGCCGTGTATAGTCATGCTAACTTGAATGCGCGCCGCGATTCAAATCTGCTTTCCATAAATCTCTGGATGATTAGATTGAAAGGGGAATGAACAATGAGTGGTATATGGCCGGGAGACCTGCGATGTGTTGCGATGCTGAGCTTTGATGTTGACGGCGTATCCGGAGCGCTCAATCAGAACCCGGACAGCGGGCGCTTACCCAGCTTTATGTCGGCGCGTGAGTATGGTCCGAGCGTAGGCACACCGCGTATCCTCGATCTGCTGGACAAGTACGCAATCAAGGCGAGCTTCTATATTCCGGGGTATGTCGCCGAGACGCACGAGGAGCTTGTGCGCGAAATCCAGCGGCGCGGCCACGAGATAGGCCATCACGGATATATGCACGAGCCGCCCGCGACGCTGACTCGTGAGCAGGAAGCGGATGTGCTGGACAGGGGAAGCGCGATTCTGGAGCGGATAACCGGCGACAAGCCATTGGGCTATCGTTCGCCGAGCTGGGAGCTGAGCGAAGACTCGCTTGCGCTGCTCGTGGAGCGAGGTTTCGTTTACGACTCCAGTCTGATGGGCAACGATATACCCTACAAAGTGGACGCCAACGGTCGGGAAATCGTTGAGATTCCGATACACTGGGAGCTTGATGATGTGCCGTACTTCAACTACTCGCCGGCGCTTGGCGCGCGAAATGTGATGGCGGACCCGGAGCAAGTGTATCGCGCGTGGTCTGCCGCGTTCGAGGGGATGCACCACTATGGGCGCTCATTCGCGCTGACGATGCATCCGTACACTATCGGCAGGCCGGGGCGGCTGCGAATGCTGGAGCGGCTGATACGGTACATTCAGACTTTCCCGGGCGTGGAGTTTATGCGGACGATAGATGTTGCGCGGATGTTTGAATAGCCGGTAGTTAAGGAAGGCACAGAGTAACTGCTATCGTCGCACTCTCTCACGCCCCAGCGTCAGTATCATGGGAATGGCTATTAGGACGCTGAATGCCATGAGCGCGAAGGGTTCTCGGTAGTTCCCGCGTATGTCGAATATCCAGCCTACTAGCACCGGGGCTATGACGCCGAAGATGGCGCTTGTGGTCATGAGCGTGCCCATGATGGAGCCGTAGTGTCGCCTGCCGAACAGGTCGGCTATGAGGGCGAAGCGCACCGGAATGGATGCGCCGAAGCCAAAGCCCCAGGTTATGACGAATATCGCCAAGTGCCATATTTCGGAGCTGAAGGCGAAGACTATGGTGCCGATGAACTGAAAGAGCAGCGCGACCGCGATTACCTGACGCTTGTCCAGGCGGTCTCCGAAGAAGCCGCTGCCAAGTCTTCCCGCCACGCTGAACAGCGACACGCCGAGAATGGAGAAGCCGGCTATCTCGCGGCTCATGCCGAAGCTTGTAATTGCCGGTATTTGGTGTATGGACGCGGAGATGACCATACCGGATACGCCCATAGCAATGGCGAGTTGCCAGAAAACCCTGCTCTTCAGCGCCTCGCGTGTTGTCAGGGTTACTTCGCGGGAGAGAGCGCTTCTGCGCGGTGGGGAATCGCTCGACTGCGCCTGCTCGCCGCCGTCTTCCGACAAGGGCGCGCCGTCGGGCAGCATGCCGTATTCTTCCGGGCGGCTCTTCATGACGAACGACACGGGAATGCCCACCACAAGGCATCCAATGCCCACTATGACAAGCCCGGTGCGCCAGTCGGTCGTGGCTATGAGCCAGATGACCACCGGCACCAGAACGCCGCCCAAACCGGAACCTGCCATCGTGAAGGAAAGCGCCTTCGATCTGTTCTCTACGAACCAGTTGGCTACGGCGGTTGTAACGATTAGGAATGTGCCGAATGAAAGTCCGAGCGTGAGTATGAGGAATGCGGCGTAGAACTGCCATAGCTCCTGTATGCGGCTGAGCAGTATGAAGCCGAGCGCGGTCAGGAATGTGCCGAACAGCATGACGTTTCGGGGGCCGAACTTGTCGATAAACCAGCCCACGAATGGGGACACTCCGCCCGATTCCATGCGCTGGAGGGACATCGCGCCGGCGGTGAGCGCGCGGCTCCACCCGAACTGCTCGATGATGGGGTCGAAGAATGCGCCGAAGCCTTGCCAGAAGGTGCCGGAAGTGTATGCCTGGCTGATAGAGCCTGCAAGCACAATCCACCAGCCGTAGAAGACGCCTTCCTTTTCTCGGTTGCCGCTTGATTTGGATGGGGGTGTGGATTCGCCTGCCGCATCCTGGGATGCAGGGGACTGCTGACCGGCGCGGGAGCGGTTGCGGCTTCTTAGCAAGACATCTCCCTCAAGCGGCACATATCATCAATGCAAGGGGATTTATGAAACAACCTTCATATCTTATAACCAGGCAATTCGGCTGTAAATGGATTTTTGCGTCTTGGAAAATCTGACTCTGCGGAACGCAGAGCGTTATTCATGGCGTTGCGGACTGGGTATGCTGTACACTTTCAAAGGCGATATGACCGCCGACAACAGCATACGGGTGCCAGACGATATGCCAGACTTTCCCCACTTGACCGCTACAAGCCAGCTTGACAGGAAGTTCATCGAGGAGCGCCTGTTTCCATTGTGCGAGACGCTGCGAAACGGAGATGTGGCTGACGGACGGTTGAGCGGCCTTGCGCTGTATTCTCTGTTTTATGAGCCGAGCCTGCTGACGAAGACTTCTTTTGAGCGCGCGATGGGGTTGCTAGGTGGGCAGATATACGGCACGGAGGACGCATCGCAGTTCTTTCCGGTGTCCAACGCGAGCCACATGGACAATGTCATCAAGATACTGGCGAGTATGCGAATTGATGTGGTGGTGCTTCGCAGCAGCGCGCCGGGCGTTGTGGAGCGCGCGGAGTTCGCGGATGCGCTGGCGGTCATAAACGGGGGCAGTTCGGATGACCACCCCACGCAGGCACTAGCGGATATGTACACGTTGCACCGGGAACTTGGCGGTGTTGACGGCGCGAAAATTGCAGTCGTGGGCAGGCTGGAACATCGTAATGTGAATGCGCTTCTGCGCGGGCTTGCGCTCTTTGACAGCGTGCGCGTTACGCTCATTCCCGTGAGCGGCGGAGTCGATCCGGATGTTCTCAGCCATTGCCGCGAGAGCGGGATGAGTATAAATGTCGAAAGTGAAGTCGAGGCTATCAACACGGCGGACGCAATATACCTTAATGCGCCGCGCACACTGGCGCATGCCCAACTGCTGCGATTGAGAGGCGCGTTCAGCCTGCGAATCGACGCGGACTTCATGTCTAGGTTGAAGCCGCACTGCATCATTATGGACCCGATGCAGCGCAGCGGCGACTTTGCCGTCGAGGTTGAGGATGACAGGCTTGCATTCTACCGGCAGTCGGAAAATGCGCTTGTGATGCGTATGGCGATACTAGCGGACATGTTTGACGGGAGGTAACAGGATGTACAGGGTGGGTAGGATTTTTGACTTTTAATCTCTTGCTTGCAACAGGCGGGCGACGAAGGGCGCGGCGGATGGTCCTAGCGTGGTTAGAACACGGGTTATGTTGGTGTGGCGCAACGCTTTCAGAATGACCTTGCTGTGCCAGTCGAAGGCGACATCCTCTCCGATGTAGTCGGCAAGCGTTGTGTCCGACAGGAATTCTTGCATCAGACGCTCAATCTGCTCGTCGCTCAGTGTCTCAAAAAGCATGCGGGCGTAGTATCCTATGCGAAGTTCTTTACCGAATATCCTTGTCCAGCTGCGTTCATATTCGCGCAGGTCTTTGGCAGTGTATCTGCCGCTTACGACTGCCGCATGCGCCGTTTCTGCCGCGAGCTGCCCCGATAGGAAGGAATAGTAGATGCCGCCGCCGGTTGTGGGCTTGACCAGCCCGGCAGCGTCTCCCGCCACCAGGGTTCTGTCGGCGTAGCTTGGAGATATTGGGCGGATGGGTATGCCCCAGGTCTGCGGCTTTGCCGTGATGTTCGCTATCCTGCCATCGGACTTCAGCCGCTCTATAAGGGCGTCCATCTGCCCGTTGATTCGGCGGCGGGGAGCCATTCCTGCAAGTGCGCGCGAGTCGGAGAGCGGCACAAGCCACGCGAATGAGTTGTGCGCCGTGCCTTCGCCTAGATAGACTTCGGTTTCGGTCAGGCATGGCGCGACGGCTTCGACCTGACAGCCGACGAGATATTCTTCACTCCTATCGCTGTCTATCCCCGCCATTCGCAGGAGGGGAGAGCCGAAGCCGGACGCCACGATGATGATGCGGCAGGCGTATTCGGCAGTTGCGTCGTCTGAGCGGGTAGTTACCTGGGCGCACCTGTTCGTGATGCGAATGTCGGTTACGCGGGAGTCCAGGATGTACTCCGCGCCCGCTTGCTGCGCCTTTTCAGCGACTGAGTTGATGTATGCGGGGCGGTTGACGATGTAGGCTTGCGTTTCGCCGCGCGCTATGCGGTAGCGCCTGCCTGCCGGGGAAACGATGGTTGCGGAGCGCGCCTCGCCATGGATATGCTCAGGAGCGGGCATCCAAAGGTCGGCGCACTCTTTGCCGATGATGCCGGTGCATAGCTTATCGCCAATGTTCGCGCGCCAGTCCAGCACGGCAACGCTGATGCCACGCTGCGCCAGTTCCAGCGCCGCCATGTTGCCTGCCGGTCCTGCGCCTATGACCATCGCGTCGTACACGGGCGGGCTATTGAGCTACTTCAGACGTCGCGTCTGCGTACATGGCATCCGTCTTCGCCGCCATGATAAAGTCGTTGCGGTGCAGCCCGCGTATCTTGTGCGTCCACCAGTCAACACCTACGCGACCCCACTCCACTGTGATGCGCGGGTGGTGCCCCTCAGCGTCTGCCGACTTGCCTAGTTGCGTGGCGAAATCCAGCGCGCCGCCGAAGTTCCGGAACCTGAATGTTCGTTGCAGGCGCGGTATGCCGTCGTGGTCGGTCAACTCCCAATCGGCTACCTGTGGATGCAGTTCGGCTACCTCTTCGTCGGTAACGCGCGGGGAGTCGCGGCGGCAGGCTACGCACTTTTCGCTGGTAAGTGTGGTCATGGCGATGTCCTCCATGCTTGGATGTGCTTGCGCTGCGTAAATGATAGCGCGTGGAGGTGATTTGCGCCATGTTTTAGGGGCTAACATTGCTGTACAGGATATTGGAATGGGACGCTTGACGCGATTGACGCTGCCAACTAAACTGCGCCCATATCGCCACTGAACATCGGAAGGAGAATTCAATGCGGCAGAATCGTGTCAAGAAACTTATGCGCGAAGGTAAGCTGGCGCTGGGGAAGTATGTCAGCCTTGCCGACCCGCAAGTGGTGGAGATTATCGGCATTGCCGGATTCGATGCGGCGTTCATAGATATGGAGCATACGGGCTTCGACCTGCCGCTCATCGAGGAGATGATACGCGCATCGGATCTTGCAGGCGTTACCTCGATGGTGCGTGTGCCGGACAATGACGCGAAGCTGATTCTTCGCATACTGGACATGGGCGCAGAGGGCATTATCGTGCCGCATGTGGACGGGTTGGAAGGCGCAAAGCGGGCGGTTGACGCAGTGCGATACCCGCCTATGGGCGAGCGCGGCGGCGCAGGCGGCACGAGGGCGGCGCGCTTTGGCGCGGTTTCGTGGAATGAGCATGTGCAGCAGTCGAATGATGAGATCGTGCTGTCCGTAATGACGGAGGATGACAAGGGCATCAACGATGTAGAGGCTATTGCCGCTCTGGACGGCGTTGATCTCGTCTCGATAGGTCCTACGGACCTGTCGCAGGCGCTCGGCGTTACAGATCCAACCGATCCACGCCTGCGCGATAAGGTGAATGAAATCGCGGCGCAGGTCAAAGCCATTGGCAAGGCGAAGCTGCAAATCCCGATGGGACACGCGGCGTTGCCTCTGACTCCACGGGATCTGTTGGAACTCGGCGTGGGCTATACGCATGTCGCGCCTGCGCCGCCCGCCATTCTGATGCAGCATTTCAAGGACAGCGTAAGCGAGATTCATAATGCGGTGGGTAGATAGGTATCGGGTTTCTGGCGTCCAGGTTTCAGTGTGGGCAACCCATAAGGATTGCCCCTACGGATTAAGATATTCAAGGTGATTCTGGAGGGAAGAAGATGCGCGCCCTTGTGATAAACAACGATACCGGCTATTCCATCGTTGAACGCCCAATGCCGGAGCCGGACGCGGGCGAGGTGCTCTTCAGGACGCACTATTCCGGTGTGTGCGGCACTGACCTGCATGCGCCACAGCTTGGGACTTATGGGCATGATGTGGTCATAGGTCACGAGTTTGCAGGCGAAGTCGTCGCGGTCGGACCCGGTGTGCAAGGCTGGCAAGCGGGTGACCGCGCCGCGATTCATCCCAAGGGCGACCCGTGCGGCACCTGCCCCGAATGTCGAGAGGGTTGGCGAAATCTGTGCAGCGACCCGGTTGTCAGCATCAACCCGGGCATTCTGAGGGACGGCGGCATGGCGGCTTTCGCCAGCATCCCGTCGGGCAAGCTGAGACGGCTGCCTGATGAAGTGTCGCTGCTGGAAGGCGCGTGGGCAGAGCCGATTGCCATCGCGCTGCGAAGCGTCAGCAGGTCGGGTTTCCTTGTGGGGCGAAAGGCAGTCGTTGTTGGCTCAGGTCCAATCGGGCTTCTTGTAACGATGCTGCTTAGGCACGCGGGGGCGAGTAATATCACTGTGCTTGAACCGAGCGAAATGCGCCGGGATAAGGCGGCGGAGGTCGGTGCGGACTTGACGATAGACCCCCTTGTGGACGACCCTTCCACGATATTCGGCAGCAGCCTCCCACGCCCTGATTATGTATTCGAGTGCTCTGCGGCAGCGCCCGCTCTTGCTTCGGCTGTTGATATCATCAGGCCGCACGGCACGCTCACGCTTGTTGGTGTGCCAATGGAGGACATCCCTCTGCCATCATACCGCGCTATCACGAAGGAGATAACCATCAGGACCAGTGTTTCCAATGTGGATGAGATCGATATGGCTATCGAGTTACTGGCTGCGAAGAGGCTCGACGTGGGCACATTGACGAGCGAAGTCGTGCCCATCGAAGGTGCGCTGGGCGCGTTGGAGCGTCTTGAACAGGGAAGGGCTATCAAGATTCTGATTCAGCCAACAGAGTAGGTGTCAGCCGTTAGCCATCAGGTGTCAGATTGGAGAATAGCATTTTCACCCCCATCCTAACCTTCCCCCATCAAGGGGGAAGGGACAAAACGCCTCATGTCTATACATAAAAGAGATACTACGAAAGGCATCGAATTGAGGAGGACTGAAGATGCGCGCGCTTGTACTTAACGGAGAAGGCGGATACGCGGTGGAGGAACGGCCTATGCCTGAGCCGGATGCGGGCGAGGTGCTGTTCAGGACGCACTACTCCGGCATTTGTGGCACCGACTTGCACGCGGTTCAATTCGGCAGGTACGAGGACGGCGTGGTCATTGGGCATGAGTTTGCGGGCGAGGTCGTGTCAGTGGGTCCCCGCGTCGAGGGCTGGCAGGCGGGGGATCGCGCCGCCGTGCATCCGAAAGGCAACGTTTGCGGCGCATGCGGTGAGTGCCGGGCAGGATACCCCAACATGTGCAGCGCTTCAGACATCGGCGGAACCGCGGGAATCGTCAGCGACGGCGGCATGGCTGCGTATGTGAGCCTGCCCGCCGGCAAGCTGCGTAGTCTTCCGGACGAAGTATCCTTGCTCGAAGGCGCATGGGTCGAGCCGACGGCGGTAGCATTGCGCGGTGTCACGCGCTCCGGCTTCAAGGTGGGTCGTCGCGCGGTCGTTATAGGCGCGGGGCCGATTGGGCTGATGACCGTGATGCACCTGCGACTGGGCGGGGCGAGCGAGATTATTGTGCTTGAGCCGAGTGAGCTGCGCCGCGCAAAGGCTGAAGAGGTTGGGGCGGATATTACGATAAACCCGCTTGCGGATGACCCTACTGAGATATTCGGCAATGACATCGAGCGTGCGGAATACGCTTTCGAGTGCTCGGCGGCTCCTTCGGCGCTTGAGACGGCTGTGGAGATACTGCCGCACCACGGTTCGCTGACGCTGCTTGGGGTCGCTACATTTCCTGTCAACTTCCACTCGTACACCATCATTCGCAAGGAACTGAATGTAACTGGGAGTTCGAGCTACGCTGAGGAGTTCGACATCTCGATACGCCTTTTCGAGCGTAAAGCCCTGGATGTGCAGCCACTCACCAGCGATGTGGTGGGGCTTGAAGGTGTGATGGACGCCTTCAAACGCCTTGAGGACGGAACGGCAATCAAGATACTCGTGCAGCCGGACGAGTAGAGTAAGAGAGGGCAGAAGACAATGAAGACAAAGCCTACAATCACCGGCGTTGAAATCGTTCAGTGGGAAACTGAATTGAGGGACGTTGAGCCGGAACCGACGATTGGCATTCCGACTTACAAGCCGGGCAGCATCATAAAGCGGCGCAGCCATGGATTGCGAATTCACACCGATATCGGAGTTACCGGCGAATACATGGGCGGCTCTGCGATGGACTATACGGCGATTGCGAGTTTTGCTAATGTGCTGCTCGGACGCAATGCGCTGGGACGCGAGGACATCTACAACGACCTCAAGCAGGCAATGCGCCAGCAGGGGCGTCTGGGAACGGGCGTGGTTGATATTGCCCTCTGGGACCTGGCAGGGAAGTACCATGAGGCACCGGTTTATGAGCTGCTGGGCGGCTCGCAGAAGAAGCTGCCCTGCTATGCGAGTACCTATGTGGGAGATTCGGAGCCGGGCGGTCTGGATACCCCGGAAGCCTACGCCGACTTCGCCGAGGAGTGCCTCGAAATGGGCTATCCTGCGTTCAAGATTCATGGCTGGCAGTCCGCGCACATCAGGGATCATATTGCCCTGGTTGAAGCAGTCGGCAAGCGTGTCGGCGGCAAGATGGACCTGATGCTCGATCCGTTCTGCGCTATTAACACCTTCGGTGATGCGCTGAAGCTGGGCCGCGCATGCGATGAGTACAACTTCTTCTGGTACGAAGATCCGTTCAAGGATGGCGGTGTGTCCATGCACGCGCACAGGAAGCTCCGGCAGATGCTTAAGACACCGATACTCCAGCTTGAGCATGTGCGAGGGCTGGAGTCGCATGTCGATTTCATCGAGGCGGAGGCGACAGACTTCGTTCGAGCTGACCCGGATTATGACGGCGGCATTACGGGCGTGATGAAGATAGCGCATGCTTCCGAGGGCTTCGGCCTCGACGTGGAGCTGCACGTCACGGGACCTGACAGAAGGCATCTGATGGCGTCGATGCGGAACTCGAACTATTACGAGATGGGACTGCTGCATCCCAAGCTGGGGCCGAGCCACACGCCAGTCTTCAAGTGCGGCTACCGGGATGAAATGGACTCGATTGACGAGAACGGCTGCGTGGATGTGCCGGAGGGAGTAGGGCTAGGGGTGGAATACGATTGGGATTTCGTGGAGGCGCACGAGACGGATAGGGTTATGTACAGGTAGCTATGCTTCTAATATCCTGCTCTCCCTGCTAAAACGAGGGAGAGCGGGATAAAGTTTTGGTAGCCTAGTAAGGATATGGCATCACGCCCATCGGCACTTCAATCAGCGTGGGCGCATCGATATCCAGTGCCTCTTCGAGAGCGGCTTGGAGTTCGTCGGCGTTTTCCTTGCCCACGCGCACGCCTCTCGCTCCGAATGATTCGGCGAGCTTCACGAAGTCAGGGTTGTGCAGCTCAGAGCCATAGACGCGCCCGTCGAAGCGGTCAGTCTGGTCGCGCCGCACATTGCCGAACGCGCTGTCGTTGAATACCACGACGACGGCGTTGATGCCGTACATCACTGCTGTCGCCAGCTCCTGCACGTTGTACATGAACCCGCCGTCGCCCGATACCGCCACAACCGCCTTGTCAGGCTGCGCTACTTTCGCGCCCAAAGCGCACGGGTAGGCGAATCCAAGATTGCCGAAATACGACGATGTGAGGTAGGTCTTCGGCGTATAGACCGGGAAGCGCGTGCGGCTGTAGTAGCCGACTTGCGTCATGCCTGCCACCAGGATGCCGTCGTCGGGCATTGCAGCGCGCACGGCGTTGGACAGGGAGTGCAGCGGCTCAAGCTCGCGCTCCGGTCCAAAGAACTGCTCGCGCATCTTCTCGATTTCTTCCTGCCTGCTGGGCTGCGCCGGCTTGATGACGGAAACAGCGTTGAGCATATCTTCGAGCGTTGCCTTTGCGTCTCCTGCGATGCCGAATGTGTTCTCGTAGTTGCGCCCAAGCTCGGCTTCGTCGATGTCTATCTGCACGACTTTTTGGCCGCGCAGAATCTGTGGCGTCTGTATCCTGTTGCCGACCACCAGAATCACATCATGCTCTGCCATGTAGTCGTGGTACGGGTCGATACGGCGCGGCACGCCAAGCGACAGGTAGTGTCTGTCGGAGATTGCGCCCTTGCCCTCCGCAGTCTCGATTACAGGCGCTTGCAGGTGCTCGGCAAGGGCGAGAAGCGCGTCATTCGCGCCGGATAGGTTCACGCCGCCGCCCGCGTAAATCAGCGGGTTCTTCGCGTTGGCAAGGATGCGTGCGCCCTCCTGAACGCTGTCTGCGCTCGCGGCGGGACGTGTGTAGCTGACGGGTTCGAGTAGCTCGATCTCTGCCTCATCGGAGAGCGTTTCCGGCGGAATCTCAATCTCCACCGGACGCGGTCTGCCGGACTTCAGTTGATAGAATGCCTCATGAACGGCTTCCGGCACATCGCGCGGGTCGAGGATGCGTTGCGCCCACTTGGTAACGGGGCGGATGGTGTCAATCTGATCGTTGATTTCGTGCAGTACGCCGCGGTCAACGCCGATAAGGTCTCGCTCGACCTGTCCGGCAACGACCATAATCGGCGAGGATGCGGCGTAGGCAGTACCGATTGCGGCGGATGCGTTCTGCAAGCCCGGTCCCGGAACGACAAGCGCCGTGCCGATGTCGTCGCCTGCGCGCGAGTAGCCGTCCGCCATGTACGCGGTCGCCTGCTCGTGGCGGGTTGTGATGAACTTGATGTCAGTCTCTTGCGCTAAAGCGTCGAGTGCGTGGTAGAGCTGCACGCCGGGAAGCCCGAATATCACGCGCACACCCTCACGGTGAAGTTGCTTCGCTAGCGCCTGTCCGCCTGTCATTTTTGGCATTTTTGCTGATTACCTTTCTGCCTTAATGTAGTTGGAGGGGAATCTTCACCCCCATCCTAACCTTACCTTCCCCCATCAAGGGGGAAGGGACTTTATGACGTATTTCAAGCAAAGTGCCCATGCCTTGGAGACAAGGGCACTCGATTCTGTTCAATGATTGTGTGTTAGTTCCTGGTTGCCGCGTAGTCGGCGCGGGCGCGTTCCATTGCCTTGGCGCGCGCTTCGAGAAGTTCGCCCTTCTTGCCTTCCGACCATACTTGCGACTGGTCAAGGCTGGCGATCGAACCCTGGAAGTGCGGCATAACATAGCGAGCGACCAGTTCGTAGCTATGCAAGACCTGCTCGCGCGTGCCCCACTCGGTCGCCTGAATCAGGAAGCCGCCGAAGCCGCCGCTTTCTTGGTCAAGACGCTTGATGGTGGCTATAAGGTCGTCGGGAGTGCCGACGCACCATGCGCCGTTTTCGGTCATCATGTCGATAATCTTGTCGCGGTCCTTGTTGCTGTTGACATCGAAGTTGAGCTGATGCCCCAGCGTCTTCACGAAGTAGTCGTACTGATAGCGACCCGCGTTCACGCGCGCCTGTTCCATCGCCTCTTTCTTGCTTTCGGCGAGATGCACATGCATCACTACGCGCCATTCGTTGCGGTCCATTGTGTTGCCGTGCTCGGCGGCGGTTTCTTCTGCTATCTTCCAGAAGTCCGCGAGGTTCGTAGCGATACTGTCGCCGCGTGTTACGCTGACCGAAAGCACTCCAGCGCCGTGTTTACCAGCCAAGACCATGCCTGACGGCGACTGCGCGGCTGCAACGGCAATAGGGAAGTGCGGCTTGGTGTACGGACGCAGGTGGAGTTGCGCCTCAACGAGATCAAACCACTCGGACCTGTAAGTGATAGGGTCGGTTTCGGTGAGCAGACGCATGATGAGAGTCATGGATTCGTCCATTCGCTGCCGCTGCTTCACCGGGTCGATGCCAAGCATCGCGGCATCGGTGACGAGCGCGCCGGGGCCTACACCGAGCATTGCGCGACCACGTGTCAGATGGTCCAGCAGCACCATGCGGTTTGCGACCATCAGTGGATGGTGGTAAGGCAGGCTGATGACGCCTGTGCCGAGCTTGATGTTTCGTGTGCGCTCTGCCGCCGTCGCCATGAACAGCTCAGGTGAGGCGATGATTTCCCAGCCTGCGCTGTGATGCTCGCCTATCCACGCTTCATCGTAGCCCAACTGATCAAGCCACTGGATAATTTCGAGGTCGCGTTCAAGCGACAGTGTGGGATTCTCGCCCTTCCAGTGGAACGGCGCCATGAAGATGCCAAACTTCATTCTTTCAGGGAGTGTCATGGATGCGTCCTTTTGCTGTATCGCCTGTTCATTCAGGCGTGGATGAAGCGTATGTCGCTCCGACCGATTTTAGCACGATGATATATTCAGGGCAATTGAGGGCACGTTTGCGGTAGGGTTTCCTTTTGGATGGATGAATAGCGATTTCACCCCCATCCTAGCCTTCCCCCGTCGAGGGGGAAGGAACTTTACCTACCCTTGCCAGCCCATCAAGAGGGAAACGCTACGCTCGTTTGCCGGTTCGATTGGACAAGACGACTAGCCAGCTATTGGAGTAGCGCCGGTATCTCGCGGACTACTGTGGCGACACTGCGAATGGCGATGGGGATGTTCGCCCAGAATTCTTCAAAGGCGTTTTCACCTGCGCCGTCTGATATGCCGCGAATTTCGAGAAAGGGGATGCCGGAGAGTTGAGCCGCACGCGCACCTCCCGCGCCTTCCCAGGCGACGACGAGGGCGCCCGTGCTTTCCGAAATCTCGCGGATGCGCTCTTCGCTGGCAACTCCTTCATCACCGCTGGCGATGCCGCCGAAGCGGAGGCTGCGAGGCAGATCGCCATTGTCGGAAATGCCTTTCAATTTCTCAATCATTTTGGCGTCGCCCTCGAATGTGGGAAGGGGTAGCTCGATGAGAGCCATTCCGCGGTTGAAGTCGTGCTCAACGGTCTGAGTACCTACTACGACATCACCGACCGATAGGGTGCTGTCGAGACGGCCGCATGTGCCGGCGCAAACGACTAGGCTGACGCCTGCCAGATTGTCGATGAGGTGCTGGGTCTGCACGCCGAACTGCGCCTTGCCCAGTCCGCCCGATGCCAAGATAATCTCTCCGCCGTCGTATTCCATCGCGGTCAGTCGCCCTATGCTGCGGTTCGTCCGACTGTGCCCGAACTTATCCAGAGCATTCGTGAACGCTTCATATTCCTGCTGGATCGGTGTTACTACAAGGACCGTCATTTGTGTTGAAGCCTCGTCAAAAGTGTCTCAATTCTAAGAGACGATTTCACAGATGCAAATTAGTCAATCCGAGGGCGGCGATTTTCTGGACTCCCGCCTGCGCGGGAATGACGATTGGAGATTGACGCCGGGGTTTTTGCAATTTCGGGAATTGTGAAATCGTCTTGATTCTAAATTACGCCTTCCAAGTGAAGTGATTCCAGAGATTCACCGTTGCCGTTCAGGAACTCTCCGAGTACCTCCGCGTTGTGTTCGCCCAGCAGCGGTGCGGCTTTGAAGTCCACTTGCGAATCCGATAGTTTGATGGGACAGCCAGGCACCTTGAACTTGCCGCGAGTGGGATGGTCAACACTGACTATCATCTCGCGCTCGATGAGGTGTTCGTCAGAGTAGATGTCTATGGCGTTGAAGCAGGCGCTGGCGGGTATGCCCATATCCCCGAGGATTCGCATGACCTCGAACTTGTCGTGCTGCATCGTCCAAGATTCTATGAGCGCGTTAATCTCTTCTCCCATATCCATGTACTGCGCCGGGTCAGTAAAACGAGGGTCATCGCGCAGGTCGGGCCTGTCGAGTGCGTCGGCAAGGGCATTCAGCATAGACTGTCTCACTGGAATCGCAATCATATAGACATAGTCGTCGTAGCCGCCTGGGGCGCAGCGGAAAGTGCCTACGCCGGGCCTGTTGCCGAAGCTGTTGCCTGTGCGCTTCTGAGGGACCGTTCCCTGTTCGGAGCGGGTCATGGTGGTGCGTCCGAAGTTCACCATCGCGTCCTGCATGGAGACCTCGACCTGCTGCCCCTTGCCGGTTGTCTGACGCTGCCATAGCGCCGCGAGTATGCCGACTACGGCGTGCATGCCGGTGCCGGAATCGCCGACGGAGTGCCCCGGCTTCATCGGGGGACCGTCAGGCTCTCCTGTGGCGCAGAACGCGCCGCCCGCCGCCTGCGCCACCGGGTCGAAGCTCTTGATATTGCTGTACGGACCATAGGTGCCGAAGCCCTTTATGCGGGCGAGGATTATGCGCGGGTTCACTGCGGACAGGGTGTCGTAGCCAAGCCCCATGCGCTCGATTGCGCCGGGCGACAGGTTCTCGGTAACGACATCCGCCTGCTTGACCAATTCGAACAGCAGCTCCTTGCCGCGCTCGGTCTTCAGGTTAAGCGTGACGCTGCGCTTGTTGGAGTTGAAATTCAGGAAGTAGTTGGAATCGCCCGGCGAGTCGGCGATGGTACGCCCGGGGTCGCCCCTTCCGGGGTTTTCGACCTTGATGACGTCCGCGCCTAGCCACGCAAGCATTTGAGTGCAGGATGTGCCGGCTTCGTACTGGGTCATGTCAACTACTCGAATGCCGTTCAGCGCTTTATCCATGTCAATCTCCTTACTAGGGGTCAGGTGTCAGCATTCAGGTTTCAGGTGCTGGATAGCGGTTATTGTCGGATACTATCAATCGCTGATAATGTCTTTGAGCCAGTCTTTGATTTCGTCTGTCAAGTAGCCGCGTTTGTGAGCAGCGTATATGGATGCTTGCAGCAGCCCGATGGGCCTCCCCGCGTCGAAGTGATTAGCCGTGAATTCGTAAGCGTAAGCGCCTTGCTCGGCGCGCAGGGCGTCTATGGCGTCGGTGAGCTGAATTTCGTTGTTCGCTCCACGGGGTGTATATTCCAGAACATCGAAGATCTCAGATGTCAGAACATAGCGCGCGACTATGGCGAGGTTGGATGGAGCGTCCTCAAGACGAGGCTTCTCGACCATGCGCTTAACGCGATATACTCGGTCGGTCAGTGCTTCGGCATCGATTATACCGAGGTTTGGCACCGCCTCATCAGATACCTGCTTCACCGCCAGGACACTGCCGCCATACTTCGAAAACACCTCAACCATATCCCCAATGACGGGTGAGTCTGAGAAGATGATGTCGTCGGGGAGGAAAACTGCGAAAGGCTCGTTGCCGATCTCGTCCTTTGCCATAAGTACGGCGTGTCCCAAGCCTAGCTGCTCGTCCTGATAGACAAAGCTGGTCTCGACCATGGATGATATTTCGCGCATCTCGTTTAGCAGTTCGGTGTTGCCGCGCTCTTTTAGCGCGCGCTCAAGCGCAGGCACAGGCTGAAAGTAGTCGTTGGTGGCTTCCTGCCCGCGCGATATGACGAATACGATATGCTCGATGCCTGCCTGAGCTGCCTCTCGCACGGAGAACTGGATTGCCGGCTCGTCCAGCACGGGCAGCATCACCTTCGGGATGGTGCGCGTTACAGGCAGGAAGCGCGTTCCGAAGCCTGCGGCCGGAATAACTGCCTTTCTGACTTTCATAGACGCATTATCACTTTCAACTACGCGCCACCCAGGCTGCTATGCCGGAACGACCTGCCCGGTGCGATATATCTGTCGAAGTATGGGTTGACCGGCTCCCAACGCAATTACCAACACGACGAATATGAGCCCAGTAACGAATAGGATCGGTGGCGCGGAAATGAAGTCTGCGGCGACGCCATAGCCTAAGTTGGCAAACGCCATGATTCCGCCGGCGTGCAGAATGTACAGGCTGGATATGCGTCCTCTCAGCCTGTCGGGTGCCATGGTCTGTATGTAGGTGCTGGTTAGAGCCATCAGGGTCGCTTGAGAAATGCCCATTCCCACACTTGCCAGCACGCCCATAGGGACATTGAACGATACTGCCAGCAGCATGGGCGTCAGACCGCTGAACACACTTGTCCATATCAAGAGCTGCCCCTTTACCTTTTCGCTGCGAACGCCCGCCAACAACATAGTCCCGACGAGGGACCCGGCGCCGAAGCCCATCACCAGATAGCCCAGTACGGAACCATCGACTGCACCCAGACTTTCGCGGGAGAAGACGGGCATTATGGACTCGAAAGACATGACGAGGGCACAATGCAGGGAGACGATTATGATGATGAGGGCGATGGGCTTGTTCGTATAGATATAGACCAGACCGTCCCACATGTCCCATAGCGCGCGACCAACCATGCTCTCGCCCGCGCGCCCTTCTCCGGTGGACGCAGTCTTCACCCGCGCCATCAGCAGGGTGCTGACGCCGGCGAGAAGCGCGCTGAGCACCAGAACTCCGGCAACGCCAATCGAGGGAATTGCCATAAGCGGCGCGGCGATGAGCAGTCCAAAGAAGCGCGCGCCATGTCGTGTAGCAGCGTTAAGGGTGATTGCATTCAGCAGGACATTCTGCGGGACCTGGTTGGGGACGAGCGCGGCGATTGTCGGCTCCTGTATGGCGCGGAACGCACCTCCAAAGAACGCAAGGACGGCAACATGCCAGAGCTGCACAGCTCCGGATATTACGAGCGCGGCGAGAATCACGGTTACTATGAAACCGGCGAAGAGAGTTATCTGCGCGAGGGACCGCCTATCGATGCGGTCGGCCAACAAGCCACCGGGAAGGGATATTATAAGGAAAGGGATCATCGAGGCGAATGTGATAACCCCGACCCAGCTGGAGGAGTCAGAGTAGCTCAGCGTGAACCAAGAACTGGCAACGATAAATGTCCACATCGCCGCGCCCGCGAACATGTTCGCCGTCCAAGTCATGCGGTAATCGCGGTGCGCCAAGGCTGCGAGATGGGGTGCGTTTCTCAATTCAAGCAGCGTTGAGGGTCGTAGCAAGCTTTCTGTCCTTTTGCTAGGAACGGGCTTTCTCAGGCAAGCCGATTATAGCAGTACACCGGTTCATCGCATAGTCGCGCCGCACATAGGCAAGCCTGTGATTATTGAGCAAGTTGCGTTACTATATGGCCAACACACCCACAAATAGAACGCAGGGTCGGAGGAACGCAATATGAACCCACTGGACAAGGCGGAGATTGGATCGACCGGAGTAAATGTAACGCGACTAGGCGTGGGAGGAGCGCCATTCGGCTCGATGCCCGTCGATGCCGCAGAGCAGAGTTCAATCGAAAGCATCGGCAAGGGCCTAGAGCTTGGCATCGCATATTTCGACACAGCACCGCTCTATGGCGCAGGACGGAGCGAGCGTTATTACGCGCAAGGACTGTCAGGTGTGGAACGCGACTCGTATGTGCTGTCAACTAAGGTTGGGCGAGTGCTGAATCCCGTGAATGCCGCGCCGGGACAGGACATTTACCTCGAACTGCCGCAGATGGATGTGGTGTTCGACTTCAGCCGCGACGGCGTGCTGCGCTCATTCGAGGAGAGCTTGAAGCGGCTGGAACTTGACCGCGTTGACATTCTGCTGATACACGACCCGGACGACTTTCACCGGCAGTCGGTGGATGAGGCGTTCCCGGCGCTGGCGGAATTGCGCTCGCAGGGCGTCATTGGCGCGATTGGCGCAGGCATGAACTTCTGCGAGCCGCTGGCGCAGTTCGGGCGAGAGGCGGACTTCGACTGCTTCCTGCTGGCGGGGCGGTACACGCTGCTCGACCACAGCGGCTTGGACGACCTGCTGCCACTGTGCGAAGAGAAGGGCATGAGCATCATACTGGGGGGACCATACAACAGTGGCGTGCTGGCGTCCGACCTGGGTGAGGGCACGACCTACTTCTACCAGAGCACACCGCCGGAAGTGCTGGAACTGGCGCGTAAGATTAAGGCTGTGTGCGACCGGCATGATGTGCCGCTGAAGGCTGCTGCGCTGCAATTCGGCTTGGCTCATCCTGCGGTCGCGGCGACGATTCCGGGCGCGGTGTCTGCCGACGAGGTGCAGGAGAACTTCGACATGGTGAGTTATGCAATTCCTGATGACCTGTGGGCGGAGCTGAAGCACGAGGGCCTGCTGCCGGAGAACGCGCCCACGCCGTAACGCTGATACGCCCTCTGTGCGGTGGTTCGACATGCTCACCACGAACGACGCATTACATCTATCCGTTCGTTCTGAACTTGTCAAAGGACAAGATGACTGGCAAACCTTTTGTATGCAGACTGGAATGGCAGGAGAACGAGATGAAGTCGTATGCGATGGCGCTGGACTTGCAGGATGATGACGAAGTCATCGCGCGGTACAAGGAGTATCATCGCGCGGTCTGGCCGGAAGTGCTGGATGGGTTAAAGTCGCTCGGCATATCGAAGATGAAGATATTCCTGCGGGGTAACAGGCTGTTCATGTACTTGGAGACGCCGGATGACTTCGACCTGGAGCGCGACTTCCAGCGCTACACGGATGCCTCACCGCGTGCTGCGGAGTGGGATGCGCTGATGCGGGAGTTTCAGGTGCGCGTGCCGAACGCCAAGCCGGGCGAGTGGTGGGCGGCGATGGAAGAAGTCTTTGATCTGCACTGGTAACGACTCTAACCCAAACTCTCGTCGAGTATCTCCAACAGGTCCTTTGCTTTGCGGGTGTCTTGCACCTGCTTGGTGCCGATGCCTTCCTCGAACATCTGGAGACAGAAGGGGCATGAGACGCCGACGGTGTCGGCTTCGGTTTCGAGGTACTGGTCGGTGCGGACGTGGTTGACGCGGTCGCCGCGGCTTTCTTCGATCCACATGTGGCCGCCGCCCGCGCCGCAGCAGAAGCCTTGACTGCGGCAGCGCTTCATCTCCACGAGTTCCAGTCCCGGTATCGCTTCGGCTATCTGGCGCGGCTGGTCGTAGATGCCGTTGTGCCGTCCGAGATAGCAGGAGTCGTGGTAGGCGAGTGTGGTGTTTATCTCGACGAGCGGCTTGATGCGTCCGTCTGTGATTAACTCGGATACGAACTCGCTGTAATGCAGCACTTCATAGTCGCCGCCGAGGTGCGGGTACTCGTTCTTGATGGTGTTGAAGCAGTGCGGGCAGATGGTAACGACCTTCTTCACATTGTAGCCGTTGAGGGTATCTATGTTCTGCTGCGCCATGATCTGGTAGAGGTACTCGTTGCCCATTCGCCTCGCCGGGTCGCCCGTGCATCCCTCTTCCATGCCCAGTATGGCGAAGTCCACGCCCGCGCGCTTGAGCACGGACGCCATGGAACGCGCTACGCTCTGGCTGCGTTGTTCAAGGGCCGCCGTGCAGCCGACCCAGAAGAGCACTTCGGCTTCGGGATGTTCTGCGAGAAGGGGGATGTCCAAGCCTTCCGCCCAGTCGGTGCGCGTGAAGGTGGTGCCGCGCCAGGGATGGCCGCGCTGTTCCATACTGAGCAGGGCGTTCATAGCCGTCTCCGGCATCTCCGCCTGCTCCATTACGAGGTAGCGGCGCATATCGACTATGGTGCTGATGTGCTCCACGCCAACCGGACACTCTTCGACGCAAGCGCCGCAGGTCAGGCAGTCCCACAGTGCCTCTTCCTGTATCCAGCGTCCTATAAGCGGCTTCTCTGCCTGCTCGTCCTCACCCGCGACGACTCCGGGGCCGGTTTCCAGAGTGTGTTCCTTCAGATTCTCCACGATGTGCATCGGCGACAGAATCTTGCCGCTGATGTTCGCGGGGCAGCTGTCGGTGCAGCGTCCGCAGACGGCGCACGCGTATCCATCAAGAATCTGTCGCTGAGTAAAGTCCTGAATTCGATGCGCGCCGAACACTTCGGCAGTTTCGAGGTCGGTCGGGGTGGGCAATGTGCCGCGCGCTTCTAGCGAGCGCGTGAAGAAGTTGATGGGCGCGCCGACAAGGTGCATGTGCTTGGACAGAGGAATGTAGATTGCGAAACCCAGGATAATGGCGAGATGCCCCCACCAGAATATGGATTGCAAGACGCCTGCGGCTTCCGTGCTCACTCCACTGAATACTGACGCCAATGCGCCGCCGACCGGAGCGACTGCGTGGGAGCCGGTGCCGCCACCGACGATGTAGAAGGCTTCGGTAAGCAGCGTGAATATCATAAGCATCGCTATCAGCGCGAGGATGATTGCCGATTCTTTCTTCTGCGTCAGGTCGAATTTAAGGCGGCTAGGTGTGAACCCCCAGCGTCGAATTGCTGCCCACGCAAGTACGAGCAGGAATAACGTGGCAAGGATATCGAGGTATATGGTGAAGACCTTCAGTCCCGTCTCAGTAAGAATCTTTCCGGAGAGAGGATGCCACAGCGAATCGCCGAAGATGAACAGGACGTAGCTCAGGGAGAAGGACAAGAAGCCCCAGAAGATGAAGAAGTGGGCTAGTCCGGCTCGGTCTTTAAGTGACACGCGCTGGAGTACCTTGCGCTGTCCGAAGATGAATGGCAGCGCACCGAATAGGCGGCGCATAGGCTGATCGAAGCGGTCTGCCGGCTTGCCTAGCAACACCAGCCTGAATACGCGCTGGTACAGGAAGTAGCCCGCGACTCCAAATGCGGCGATGGACGCGACATATACGCCTGCCCATGTAGGTATTACTCCAAAGAGGCTGTCTGGCGGAACCATCGCTATCTCCTATCGAATGGAATAAATATCGGCGAGTTTACCACATGCTGATTTAGACTTCAGCGTTCTTGTGCTTCCGCCGCAATGGGACGATAACGGGCGACGAGATATGGCACGGATTCAGCGGAACAGCGCCAGGATTAGCGCTGCGCTCGACAGCCACAAAAGCAACGATGCCAGCAGCGGCTTGTCCCCCATAAGCAGATGCTCCGGGTCCTCTCCGGCGTTTGTTCCCGCGCTCAATATCATGTAGCGGAACAGACCGAATGCGACAAAGGGAATGGTCAGCATCATCGTGTTGTTGGATGGCAGGTTCGGCGCAGTGAATGTGTACAGCGAGTATGCTATCAGGGAAGCGGTCGCCGTTATGATTATTAGCTGGCTAAGGGATTCAGCGGAGTAACTGCTTAGGGCAGGGCGCTGGCTTGCCGCGTCTTCTCCTGCGGTTACGAGTTGGCTGCGCCTCTTTATGAGCGCGAGCAGCAGCGCCGCAAGCGCGGTGCATAGATAAAGCCACGGGGATATTGGCACCTGCATGATCGCTGCGCCCGCAACCGCACGGAGCACCATGCCGCCGCTTATGATGAACACATCGACGAGAACGATGTGCTTCAGAAGCAACGAGTAAGCGACGTTTGCCGCCACATACACACCGCAAATTGTGCCGAACAGAGGCTCCAGCGCGAACGCTCCTGCCATCCCGATTACTGCAAGTACAGCCGCCCCGATCCACGCCGCCGGCATCGGCAGGTGTCCGGAAGCTATGGGGCGGCAACTCTTTCTCGGATGAAGACGGTCACTATCCGCGTCGAGAATGTCATTCAGCAGATACACCGCGCTGGCGACCGCCGAAAATGCAAGGAACGCCAGCGTGATGACACCGAAAAGGTTCAGCGCTGCGCCTGGGTCGCCGCTCAGTGACCAAGCCTCATCAATCGTGAAAAAAAAGGCGAGGTAGATGACGAGGTTTTTGTACCATTGACTTGGACGCGCGCTTACGAGCAATGCCCTGGCAATGCCTGCCGGATTGTTCGTACCGGACGTTCCGCTTGAAGGTCTCATTGAATGGTAATGATATGGACTGCCTTCATTCGTGGTCAAGCCTAGTCAGAATTTCAGAACTGAGCAGTTTCCTCATATCCGTTGGGTACTCAACGTAGGCCTTTCCTGACACCCTAGAATTATCCATACGCGCCGAGTTTATGCGGTGTATAGTTAAACTGTTGACAAAGCATTTACGCCTTAGATATATTTGTTTTAGCAGACTAACGATTTGTCTGCTAATCAGTGTCCTGGCAACGCAAAGAGGTGTTTCAGGCGCGCAATTTTGTGAATTGGCGACGGAAAATACGGTAAGTATCACGAACACAGGAGGTTTAGACGATAATGGCGACAGCAACCCAGACTACTTTCAAGCCGCTTGGCAACCGCGTGGTTGTAAGGCCCTCTGACGCTGAAGAGCAGATGAGCGCGGGCGGCATCTACATCCCCGACACTGCCAAAGAGAAGCCGCAGGAAGGCGAAGTTGTAGCGGTCGGCCCCGGCAGGCTCACCGATGACGGCAGCCGCGTTCCGATGGAGTTGGCAGTTGGTGACACTGTTGTGTACTCAAAGTACGCCGGCACCGAGTACAAGGAGGGCGACGACGAGTATCTCGTCCTTCGAGAAGATGACATTCTATTTAAGAAGTAAGACACACCCATCTTAACCTTCCCCCATCAAGGGGGAAGGGATATACGAAACAGCAAGAAGCAAATCAGCGCTGACAAGACAGTAATTTTCATAGGAGGATCAGCATATGCCCAAGCAGCTCACATTCAGTGAGGAAGCCCGCGCAGCAATGAAGCGCGGCATTGACCAGATGGCAAGCACCGTAGGCGTAACACTTGGACCGCGCGGACGCAACGTCGTTCTCGACAAGAAGTTCGGCCCGCCGCAGGTATGCAGTGACGGCGTAACCATCGCCAAGGAAATCGAGCTTGAAGACCCGTTCGAGAACATGGGCGCACAGCTTCTCAAGGAAGCCGCCAGCAAGACAAATGACGTTGCGGGCGACGGCACGACCACCGCTACCGTTCTCGCGCAGGCAATCATCCACGAAGGCTTCAAGAACATCGCCGCGGGCGCAAACCCGATGGCGCTGAAGCGCGGCATCGAGAAGGGTGTTGTCGCACTTCGAGACCAGGTTGGCAGCATGTCCACGCCGGTCGAGGGCAAGACGCAGATCGCACAGGTCGCATCCCTCTCTGCCCATGACGATGAGATGGGCGGCCTCATCGCGGATGTGATGGAGCGTGTGGGCAAGGATGGCGTAATCACGGTTGACGAGTCCAAGGGTCTGAACTTCGAGCAGGAGTTCGTCGAGGGCATGCAGATTGACCGTGGCTACATCTCTCCCTACTTCATCACCGACCAGGACAAGATGGAATCCTCTATCGACGATCCTTACATTCTCATCACCGACAAGAAGGTCTCCGCCGTTGCTGACGTGCTTCCCGCGCTGGAGAAGATTCTCCAGGTGAGCAAGAACCTCGTCATCATCTCCGAGGATATCGAGGGCGAGGCGCTGGCAACTCTAGTCGTCAACAGGCTGCGCGGCACGCTCAACTGCCTCGCCGTCAAGGCGCCCGGCTTCGGCGACAGGCGCAAGGCGATGCTTGAAGACATGGCAATCCTCACGGGCGGCCAGGTCATCAGCGAAGAGGTGGGCCGCAAGCTCGACTCTGTAGTAGTCGAGGACCTCGGCAGGGCGCGCAGGGTCGTAGCCACGAAGGAAGAGACCATTTTCGTGGACGGCGCAGGCGCAGACGATGCCATCACCGGTCGAATCAACCAGATCAAGGCGCAGATTGACGAGACGACTTCTGACTTCGACCGCGAGAAGCTGCAAGAGCGACTTGCCAAGCTCTCCGGCGGCGTTGCCATCATCAAGGTTGGCGCGGCGACCGAGGTCGAGCTTCGCGAGAAGAAGCAGCGCGTAGAGGACGCCCTGTCCGCAACGCGCGCGGCAGTCGAAGAGGGGATCGTTCCCGGTGGCGGGCTGGCGCTTATCCGCGCACGCGACGCCCTCGCAGGCGTCCAGCTCTCCGGCGACGAGGCGACCGGCGTCTCGATCCTGCAGAAGGCTCTTGAACAGCCTCTGAAGCTCATCTCCGAGAACACCGGAGTTTCCGGCGAGGTCATCCTCTCCGAGAGCATCAAGGCAGAAGGCGACTGGGGCTATGACGCAGAGGTCGGCGAGTTCGGCCACCTGCTGGAGCGTGGCATTATGGACCCGGCGAAGGTTACGCGCGCGGCGATTGAGAACGCTGCCAGCGTCGCCTCGATGGTTCTTACCACCGAGTCCCTGATTACGGATGTTCCGGAAGAGACACCCGCGGCTCCCGCGATGCCTCCGATGGACTACTAGACCATACACCGCACTATAGCGCACATTAGCGAATAGCCAAAAGCCCCCGAACGATTGAAGTTCGGGGGCTTTTGTTATTGTTGATGTGAAATTGAGCTGTAAAGGCAATCTAGCGCAAGAGTGTCACCAGTATATTGACTACAAGCGCAGTGGTAATCCCAATCCCGGCCCATTGCAACTTGTTCTCAAGCGACGACAACTTGTTCTCAAATGCCTTAAGCTCAGCTTTCGTCGCTAAGTGCGGCAGTATTGCTCCTATCGCCGCCAATCGCTCGCCGTGTTCGGCAATGTTACCTTGATTGCTTATTACGCGCTCCTCAATAGTCGTCATTCAACTGCCTTTCATCGTGAATCTTAGCGACACCTTGCTTGCATTCACTGCCGCCGATTTTTCTACTGGCGTTTACATCGTAACACAGCTTACTTTGTATATGTGGGTTCTCGCCTTTCATGACATTTGCCAAAATCACCCCCAATTGCCTAAAAATCGCAAATATGAAGTAATGCGCTTTGCTATAATCCCCCCACACAGACTATCCGCAAATGAGTTTGAAGCACGGAGGAAATGTCCCTTTGTTCACTCATCTCCATGTGCATACCGAATACAGCATGCTGGACGGGCTTAGTCGACTAGAGGATTTGGTCGTCCGCAACAAGAAGCTCGGCATGGATAGCTTAGCCATCACAGACCATGGTGGCATGTACGGCGCTATCGACTTCTATCAGATTGCGAAGAAACACGGCGTCAAGCCAATTATCGGCTGCGAGATGTATGTCGCTCCGGACAGCCGACACGAACGAAGCTCCAACAATAAGTCGCCCTACCACATGACGGTGCTGTCACAGGATGAGCGAGGCTATGACAACCTCGTCAAGCTCGTCTCCAAGTCAAACCTCGAAGGCTTTTACTATAAGCCGCACATCGACCGCGAGATTCTGGAGCAGCACAGCGAAGGGCTGATAGTTCTTTCCGGCTGTCCCAGTGGCGAGATACCGCGGGCGATTACGCAGGGTGATATGGACAAGGCGCGCGATGCCGCGGCGTGGTACAAGGAACTTCTTGACGGCCGATACTTCCTGGAGTTGATGAGTCATGGCGATGTGCCGGAATTGCCTCAGATAAATCAAGGTCTGATGGAGCTGCATAGTCAACTCGATATTCCCGTGGTTGCCACCAACGATTCACACTATACCGAGAAGGAGCACGCCCCCCTTCAGGATATTCTCATCTGCGTCCAGACGAACACGAACGTTGAGGATGAGGGAAGATTGAGGATGGCGGAGGACTCATACTACCTTCGCAGTCCGCAGGAGATGGCGGCGCTCTGGGCGGAAGTGCCGGATGCCATAACCAACACGCAGCGTATCGCCGAGATGTGCGACCTCGAACTTGACTTCTCACGCATGCGCCTGCCTGAGTACCCTGTGCCCAATGGCCTCACCGCTGACGAATATCTGGCGCAGATATGCTACGAGGAATTGACCAAGCGCATTCCGAACGCGGGAGAATCGGAGCGCGCTCGCCTCGCCTATGAACTGGACGTTATTCGTCAGACTCAATTCCCGGACTATTTCCTCGTTGTCTGGGACATTGCCAAGTTCGTCCATGAGCGCGACATATTCTTCGCGGTGCGTGGCAGCGCCGCCGCAAGTCTCGTTCTGTACTGCCTGGGGGTGACGGATGTCAATCCGCTGCCGTACAGTCTCGTCTTCGAGCGCTTCCTGAACGTCGAGCGCAAGGAGATGCCGGACATAGACATGGACTTTCAGGATGACCGTCGCGAAGAGGTCATCAACTACGTCGTCGATAAGTACGGCAGGGAGCATGTAGCGCAGATTATCACCTTCGGCACATTTGGCGCGAAAGCGGCGATCCGCGATGTCGGGCGCGCCCTTGCTATGCCCTACGGAGATGTTGACAGGGTGGCGCGCCTGGTGCCGAACCGTCTCAACATCAATCTGGAGGACGCGCTTGAGCAGAGTCCGGAGATGAAGGAAATATATGACGCTGATGAGAGTGTGGCAAAGCTTGTCGATACCGCCATGGGATTGGAAGGATTGACGCGCCACACCAGCACTCACGCCGCTGCCGTCGTCATTTCACAGGAACCACTGGACGACATCGTGCCACTCCAGCGTCCGACGCGCAGCACGGATGACGGAACCGGCGTCGCAATGACCCAGTACGCCATGGATCCTTGCGCCGAACTCGGACTGCTGAAGATGGACTTCTTAGGACTCGCCAATCTGTCCATTCTCGCAAGAGCGCGCGACCTGATCGCAGAGACGCAAGGATACCATTTTGGGCTGACCGAGATTCCACTGGATGACGGCAACACATTCGAACTGCTGTCACGCGGAGATACCGTGGGCGTGTTCCAGCTTGAAGGCGCGGGCATGACCCGCTACATCAAGGAACTGAAGCCCAGCGCCCTGAGTGATGTCGCCGCTATGATTGCGCTCTATCGCCCGGGCCCAATGGAGCATATTTCCACATTTATCGACTCCAAGCATGGGCGCGTAGCCCCTCATTATCCGCACCCGGCGCTCCAAGACATCCTGGAAGAGACCTACGGAGTTATCGTATATCAAGACCAGGTGCTCCAGATCGCACGTACTTTCGCCGGTTACTCTCTGGGACAGGCCGACATCGTGCGTAAGGCGATGGGCAAGAAAATTCCAGAAATCATGGCCGAGGAAAAGCAGAATTTTCTGTCCGGGGCGCTCGAACAAGGGTACAGTCAGGAGATGGCGGAGCAGATATTCGCGCTCATTGAGCCGTTTGCCGGCTACGCATTCAACAAGGCTCATAGTGTCAGTTACGGCCTAATCTCGTACTGGACCGCGTATCTCAAAGCCAACTTCCCGTCAGAGTATATGGTCGCGTTGCTGAACTCCTACAAGGACAATACCGATAGAATGGCAGGCGCGATCGCGGAGTGCCGCAGGATGGACATACAGGTCTTGCCGCCGAGCATCAATAGAAGCGGGGTCGATTTCTCCATAGATTCTTCAGAGGAAGGCGGCAGCGCAATACGCTTTGGCCTGTCCGCAATCAAGAATGTCGGCGGGGCAGCCGTGGCGCCTCTTGTCCAGGAACGCAAGGAGTCCGGAGGATTCCGATCCATCGAGCACCTCTGTCAGAACGCCGACTTGGGCAGCGTGGGCAAAAAGGCGCTTGAAAGCCTCATCAGAGCAGGGGCGCTTGACGAATTCGGCGATCGTTCCGGAATGCTGGAAGTTATTGACCGCATCGTTTCACTCGCGCAGAGCGAGGCGCACCTGCGTAACTCTCAGCAGACATCGATGTTCGACATGATGGGAGACTCGATGCCGGCTGAACTGGCAAGCATTGATATTCCCGATATGAACACATCGGACGCCGAAAAGAGTCAGTGGGAGCAGGAACTACTTGGTGTATCCACATCCAACAATGCATTGCTCGACCTACTCGCGCGCAGCCGTGAAGCCGACGATATAGTTATGCTGAAGGACCTGCAGGACGATATGGTGGGGAAGCGGGTCAAAGTAACCGGGATAGTATCCGATGTGACCCGTCGCTATACGCGTGACCAGAAGCCATTTGCCATAGCCACACTGTTCCTGATGGACGGTTCATTGGAGGTCTTCATCTGGGACGAGAAATTGCAGGAAACCGACTCGCTCTGGAAAGAGGGAAAACTGGTTGCGGTTACGGGCAGTGTGCGACAGCGAGACGACGAACTAAGCCTTAGCTGCCTGGAAGTTCAGGAGGTCGATCTGCCTGCTAATGCCGATTCGACTCGGAATGGCGCAGCCAGCACGATTGACTCGCAAGGTCGCGGTGGTACCGTAATGTCTCAGGTAAATGGAGCTACTTCCAAGCAGTTGGAACCGGCACTGTCCGAGAGCAAGGCAGAAGTCTCTTCCCCGGGCAAGAACGGCAGCGCCGCCGTAGCCGAGACTTCCAACGCATACACAGAGGATGCTCCTGCCGGTCAAGCTGATGTCCCGCCGTGGGATGAGTCGGTAAAAGGTTCGATGTCAGCCGATACCGATGAAAATGATGAAATTGAAGAGGAATCCGATTTGCAGGAAGATAAGCCGACCGAATCCGAAGTTCCGAAGACCCCGGTTAACGGTATGAATGGGCATGCTCAGCAGAATGGCAACGGGATAAGTGCGCTTCCATCCAGCCCTGTCAACGGTAATGCAGTAGTACACGCCGAAGAGACTCAACGCCTGCTGCTGCGTCTGACAGAAGGTGACCCGGAACACGACAAGCGAATGCTCTACGACTTAAGAAGCATCTTGATGGACTACCGAGGCGAATCTGAAGTTACACTGGAAATTAACACCGCAGGGCGCATTGTCGAAATGGAATGGCCCGCCGTGCGCGTTCTTGCAGGCGACGAGCTTCTCTATCGTCTTAACAGCGAGGTGCTTGGGACGTCGGGAGAGGCTTGTCTGGTGCCGGAAACAGGGCAATAGCCGTTGGAGCGTCTATTTCTCCAGGTCGATTAGGCGCTGCTTCAGGTCAAGTCGCTCTCGTCCCTTGCCGAACCCTCTCAGGCTGCCATCGCTCGCTATGACCCTGTGGCACGGAATGACGATTGCCAGGCGATTCCTCGCCATTGCCTGCCCCGCTGCCCTTGGAGCCAACGCATTGCCCGCCTGTTCTGCCAGCCATTTGTATGTGCGCGTTTCGCCCTTGGGGATGGTGCGGCAAGCCTGCCACGCGGCTTGATGGAACGGCGAAGCGTCCTCCACGTCGATAGGCTCGTCCGAGAAGTTGACCTCTTCGCCCTCGAAATAGCGCACGAGCTTTTCCTTGATGCCCTCAAAGCGCGCGGGTGAGGGCGCGGCGTCGGTTATCGCGTTGCCCAGTTGTTCTATGCAGTCCTCCGGATATGCTTGTGGCAGCGTACTGCGCTGTAAGCCCTTGTCAGATGCCACTAAGCCCATCCATCCGGCCCGCGTCTCGAATACGTCATAGTATGTCTTCGTCATCCTTGGTTTCCTCCCGGCAGTAACCGTCTGAAGGCACGGCCCACCAGCGCGCCCCTTATGCTGCGCCAAGCTTCTTCCATTTCATCGTCACCGCTATCAGATGCTACGCCTGTGTAGCGTAACGCCGCAAACTCGCGCGCGATGCGGAGCGCC
Organism: Dehalococcoidia bacterium; assembly: GCA_034421195.1. Lineage (GTDB taxonomy): Bacteria > Chloroflexota > Dehalococcoidia > Lucifugimonadales > JADFKI01 > Bin90. Next base: position 91,624 of record DAOUKP010000016.1, on the reverse strand, counting down.
GACGGCGCAGTCTCGCCAAGCACGCCGGAAATCATTGCCGCATACTCGTTGGGAGTCTGATAAGCACGTCGTCTCAGTCCCGCCAGAGTGCCTAGTCTGTTCATTCTCGCGTATGCTTTCTCTACCGGAGACAGCCCGCGCAGTCCCAGATTCCACAGCCAGTACAGCAGCAGCCAGACTCCGGCGGCCACGCCGAGTACGATGCCCGCGCGCGTACCGACTTTTACGAAATCGATATTCAGTAGAGGATTATTGCCGAAGACAGCTCCGGAATTTAGCCCACCAGGACCGGGAAGACCAATTTCGCTGAACGGGTCGAGGAACTCTGACGGGTCGCTTATCGCGCCCGTATCTCCGCCGGAAGGGGACAAGCCAGAGACTGACGTGGTCGTCATACGCCTCTCATGTTCCGGCCATCTAGGCGTAGGCTCGAAGTCTATCCAGCCGTACTCCGGGAAGAACACTTGCACCCAGCCGTGGCTGTCGTGGTCGCGTATCACACGCACATCGTTCTCGGGGTCGTATTCTCCAGGCGCGTACCCTGCCGCAAGTCGCGCGGGCACGTCCACGGCGCGGAGCATAACAACCATTGAGGAAGCGAAATAGTCGCTGTAACCCGTCTGCGTCTCGAAGAGGAAGTGGTCCACTCCGTCCGCATCTCGCGGTGGCGCCTCGATGTCCTGTGAGTATGTGAAAGTCTCGCTTCGCAGGTAGTCTGAGATTGCGACGGCTTTGTCGTAGGGATTATCCTTGCCTACGGCCAGCTCGGCGGCTTTGTCGCGCACGCGTTGTGGAAGCGAAGCCGGCAACTGCAAGTAGTGATCGGTAATGAACGCCGAGTAGTTCGTACTCGCTTCTCGCAAGTCCTCGTCGGTCGCCACAGACACATAAGAGACCATGGCGTAAGGATGATTCTCAGGCTGGCGCTCCGCGAACTTCCAAGACACGATGTCGGGTACGGTGGACGGCTTGCGCTCTATGTTCAGGCTCTGAACTACCATTCCTCCGTTGCCGTGTTCATCCGCCACGAACCCTATGCTATTCAACACCAGATCGTCCGGCAACAGTCGTGATATGTACGACTCGACGAAGCGTTGAGGCGGCTCGCCTTCATCTCGAATTGTTTGCGCTACCTCCTGAATGTCCTCCGGCAGGGCAATATCGGACTCAGGGTTGTGCAGGTCTATCACGAAGTCCTTCGGACGCAATGTCTCTACGACCGCGTCGTGGCTCAGCCAGTCGAGATTGCCGCCCGCAAGGAAGCTATCGCTGTCAAAATTAAGCTGGACAGTCTGCTCCACTTCGGCGCGCCTGTTCCATTCCGCTCTTGGAGGCGGCACGGTACTGCTTCCCACCTCCAGCTTCGTGGTTTCGCCTGCCTTCCAGCCTTGCGATGTGTACTCGCTGTAAGTATTGGATAGCCAGTATGACGGATAATCCGTTGTTGCCCAGAATACCGGCTCGCCGCCGAAGGAAATCGAGCCTATAAACGGCAGTGTCTTGCCGAAGAACCTGCCCGGCACATTCTTGCGCGACGGTATTCCAGCCAGCAACCGCGCGACGTCCTCTTCCAGACTCGCAACGGGGGAGCGAGCCGTATTCCACCAGTTCGCAAGGTCGCGCGACACATAAACTTTCAGTGGCAGTATCGCTGCCAGCAGCATCACTAGCAGCCCGAACCAGATAGCGGCGTGCATCGTCAGCCATCCGTTCACCATCTCGAACCGGATGCCGCGCATCCGCCAGCGCTGCTCGTTCTGCACATCGTTAAGCCGCACTACAAGCAGCATTGCAAGCAGCGTGAACAGGAAGAACTTTGAAGAGAAGCTCAGGTCGGGCGGTAAGAAGCTCAGGTTTGTCAGAATCGATACACCACCAAGCACCACCGTAACCCAGGCGTTGCTGATTCGGAACACAAAGAACGAGCTTAAGTATCCGATGAGCCATGCCATCGTCAGTATCAGCAGCGTGAAGGGCAGCAGGTCGGTCGAAATTCCGTCGTTGGTCGCAGCTTCATACCAGACACCCAATCTGCTCCACATCTCCGGAAGCGATGCCAGGATGGAGGTCTCGTCGGATAGTTCGACAACCCGCCAAACGACAAGAAACGCGCCGATTGCCAGCCCTACCGGATGCAGGAATATCGCCGGAATGCGTACTTTGGCAAGCCCGAGTCCGGTTATCGCAGACAGGAAGAGCAAAGATTGCAGTCCCGGCACCGGAACCCAAGCGCCATCTTGCACGGACAGCCCAATTACAACCAGCGCGAGGGCGAGTATTATGAAGCTTGCCCACCCCTGACTGGGATGAAATCTGTCGTACTGCTTAAGAAGCCAATGGCGCTCCCGCTGCGTTGCGTGGCGCGGCGGCAGAACGGTGGTGATTGCTCCGGTGCTCATACAAGCGCCTCCGTCGCCGACAAAGGCTGGGTCCCTTCAATTTCCGCACTTGTATAGACTCGGCTCAGCGCAACGGGAATATCGTCGCCTTTGCGAACCAGGTACGGTGGTATGCCTGCCAAGTAGAGATTGGGAACCACATCTGCGGTATTAAAGAACCCGTCGAAGGACGCGCCGTCGATCAATACAACCGCAACGCGAACACGGCGGCGCATCAGTTCCCTTAACGCGGTTACCCAGTCGGGGCGGTTCGATGGCGTGATTACTATGAGGGAACTGTGATAGCCCCATAGCTGCTCCTCTTCGGCGAGCAGTGACTCCAGCGCCACGCTGCCCTCCGACTTGCTGAGAGCGAGAAACTCTAAAATGCGCTCGAATTGGCCGGTCCCTGTATCGGCAGGCAGGAAGTATCTCTGGTCGCCCTGGGCTATCAGGCCGACCGGAAGTCCAGCTTCCAGATATTTTCGACTTAACGAGGCTCCAATGGATACTGCGTACTCGTCCGTGCTTTCCTCCAGTTCGCCGGCCTGCACGTCGCGGTGCAAGTCAACGAGTATCCAAACGTCGCTGGACTGACCCAAGTCGAACTCCTTCGACATCAGCTTGCCTAATTTCGCCGTGCTGCCCCAATGCACGCGGCTGATGCTGTCCCCAAACGCATACTCGCGCACACTCGAAGCGTGGGGAGTCAGGTCGTGCGACCGCCTGCGAGTGGAGCTGTCGCCTGACAGGTCGGCGGCGGGGATGGAGAACTCCGGTATGTAATGGGTGCGAGGATAGACGATGAGTTGGTCGGTGTCGCAGAAAAAGCGCTCGCGCCGGAATATGCCAAAGGCGTCGGTGTTGGAAACTCGCACCGGACCCAGCGTATAGACGCCCCGCCTGCGCGCAGGCATCTGTGTCCGCCAAGAGCGGAAGCCCTTTGTCGGCAGGCTTACTGCCATTCCGCTGGAGTAGCCAGGCAGGTCAGTAAGGTCTTCCACCTCCAGAGTTGGCTTTGGCAGTGCGCTCAGATTGCGTATCGTCAGTCGCTCTTCAACGTTGTCGCCTACGCGAACACGGCGAGAACGCCTGTCCACGCTCACTTCAAGCGACTGCACGCTTATTAGGTTCCAGATGTAACCCAATATGAGAGTCAGTCCAAGGATGTAGAACAGGCGATAAAACAGCCCGAAACCCGTTGCGGCACCCGTAAGCACCGTTGCGATGCAGAGGGTGATTACCAAATAGAACCGCCGCAGCAGGTAAGCCTTTGCCTCGTAAATGATGTCAGCTCCTGAACCAGCCCTGCGCCTGTGCGCCCGGCACAGGTATGCTGTCGGCTATTTCGTTCATGATTATGGCGGGGTCCACGCCGCGCATCCTTGCCGCTGCCGATACGATAATCCTGTGGCGCATGATTGGAACTATCAGTTCCTTCACATCGTCAGGCAGCACATAGTCTCGACCGCGAATCAGCGCCAAAGCCTGCGCGCCTCTGAACAGGAACAGAGAACCTCTAGGCGATGCGCCAAGGGCGATGTCCGGGTGATCCCGGGTAGCGCCGATTATCGTTACGATGTACTCCTTTATCAAGTCGTCCACATAGACATCACGTGCGGCGCGCTGCATCTCCTGGATTTCCTCCGATGTGGCGACCGCCTGCAAGCTTTCTATTGGATGTCCCACCTGCTGCCCGTTGATGATCGCAATTTCCTCTTCCGCGGACGGATAGCCGAGTGAAATCATCACGAAGAAGCGGTCCAGCTGCGCCTCCGGGAGAGGGAATGTGCCTTCGTATTCGATGGGATTCTGCGTTGCCATTACCATAAAGGGTGTGGGCACTATGTGCGTTACGCCTTCTACGGTTACCTGACGCTCTTCCATGGCTTCGAGCGTGGCGGACTGCGTTTTCGGAGTGGCGCGGTTGATTTCATCTGCAAGCACAAGCTGAGCGATTATTGGGCCTTGCCTGAACTCGAACTCGCCGCTTCGCTGGTTGAAGATAGAGACGCCGGTTACATCAGTCGGCAACAGGTCGGGCGTGAACTGGATGCGCTTGAATGAACAGCCCGCCGAGCGCGCTATGCTTCGCGCGAGCATCGTCTTCCCCACACCGGGCACGTCCTCTATCAGTGCATGTCCTTCGCACATCAGCGCAATGACGCCCAGCTCGATAGCCTGGTCCTTGCCGATTATCACGCGCTTGACATTATCCACTATCAGCTGGGCGATTCCTCGCGCGGTATCAATTTGCTGCAAAAGCCTCTCCTCCGGAACCAAGATAGATGGCATGTTCAAGGTGTCCACCGCAGTTAAGTGTACGGTGCTGTGACACTCACCCATCTATCATAATGGATAAATGCCGATGTGTCATTGCCAGATTTGTAATGTTCAGAGGGTGCTGCATCAATGTCCTATGCAGCGCTGCCTTTGTGATATGGTTTGAGCGCCCGGCTTAGCTACCTCTAGCCGGTCCGGGTTTTCACCAACTCGCTTAAGAGCGGACCGATTGAAGATATGGAGAGAAGATATGGAAACAAAGCCTTTTGAGATAAGTATCAGTGAAGAAATTCTTGCCGATCTGCGGAAGAGACTAGCAGCTACTCGCTGGCCGGATGAACTTCCGGGCGTAGGCTGGGAGTATGGCTCCAACATGGATTATCTGAAGGAACTGGTTGATTACTGGCGCAATGACTTCGATTGGCGCGCCCAAGAACGTCGGATCAATTCGTTCAATCACTTCAAGGCAACGGTGGGTGGACTTGGGATTCACTTCATTCACGAGCGAGGAAAGGGTCCCAACCCTATGCCGCTAGTAATAACGCACGGGTGGCCCGGTACATTCTATGAGATGCACAAGATAATTCCGCTGTTGACTGATCCTGCGGCTCATGGTGGCGATTCCGAGGATTCATTCGATGTCGTAGCGCCATCGCTGCCCGGGTTCGGGTTCTCAGATCATCCTACTGAGCGAGAAGTAGAGGTCGCAAAGACCGCAGTGCTGTGGGAGGAGCTGATGGCGCGGACACTCGGCTATCATGAATTTGCGGCTCACGGAGGGGATATTGGAGCCGGAGTAACGTCTCGGCTGGGACATGGGCACTCTGATAGCCTGATCGCCATACACCTCACATCAATTACCAGACCGACGCCATATCTTGGCGATGGCGCCAGGGAGCTGACTGATGCGGAGAGGACGCACATGCGAGAGCGCGAGGAATGGCAGCAGGCCGAGGGCGGCTACGCGCATATCCAAGGGACTAAGCCTCAGACTCTCGCCTACGGTCTTAACGATTCGCCGGCCGGCCTGGCGGCGTGGATAGTTGAGAAGTATCGCACATGGAGCGATTGCGGCGGCGATGTGGAAAGGCGATTTAGCAGGGACGAATTGCTGACCACTATTACCATCTATTGGGCAACCGAAACTATAAGCTCGTCAACCAGGATGTACAAGGAAAATCAGCGTTATGAGTGGACTATGGCGAAAGACGAGCGAATAGAAGTTCCCACCGGCGTTGCCGCATTCCCGGCGGAGATTAGCCGGCCGCCGAAGGAGTGGGCTGAGCGGTCGTATAACTTGCAGAGCTGGACGCAGATGCCGCGAGGCGGACACTTTGCGGCACTGGAGGAGCCGGAACTGCTTGCCGAGGACATAAGGGGATTCTTCAAACCCTTCAGAAATCCCAGGTAGATACTAACAGGCAATGAAATTCGAGCGAGAGAGGCTAGGTTCTTTTAACATTTGCGTCATTCCCGTGAAAACGAGAATCCAGAGCCGTAAAATATAGCCGATTTCGCATCATCTGAGCTGACTGAAAGCCACTGGATTCCCGCCTGCGCGGGAATGACGAGCTGAAATATCGAAATGTCAACACGTCCTAGCCAGCGCCGGTAGGAAGCCAGTCATATCCTACTGGTCTTCGGGCTTCTCTCGCTGATAGACCTGGATGCGATGGCGGCAACTGTCCACCACAAACATCCTACCGTGATTGTCCAGCTTGACGGCGGTGGGTCCCCAGAAGTATTTCTCGATGCTGGCAGATTCATCTCGCGTGTCATAGATGGTAGATGAGTCGAGGATTGGCTCCAGGTCGGCTTTCTGCCGTTCCTCAAGTTCGTCCGGATTTGCGCGGAAGTAGTCGTCCGACCATTTGGACATTCCGGCATTGCCTCTAAATGCGGCTATGAATCGCCCTTCGGGGTTGAGAATCTGGACGCGGTGGTTGCCCCAGTCAGCGATATACAGGTTGCAATCTTCGTCAACCGTTATCCCTGACGGCCTGCTTAGCTCCCCTTCGAGGCTGCCTGTTGAGCCGAATGTCGCAAGTGGGCTGCCACCAGAGTCGAACTTCTGAATTCTGTCATTGCGCCAGTCTGCTACGAGCACATTGCCTGCGATGTCCACGGCGATGCCCCAAGGGATGTTGAACTCGCCCGGCTCGATGCCTTTCCTGCCCCATCCACCAAGATAGCGGCCGTCTGCGGTGTATCGTTGGATTCGATGATTAAGCCCGTCCGCAACCAACAGGTTGCCTTCGGGATCGAATGCTATGCCGGAAGGGCGGTTGAACTCGCCATCGTTCCTGCCATGGACACCCCAGCTGTCAATGAAGCTGCCGTCCGGATCGTATATTGAAATGCGGTGCAACGCCTCGTCGGATACGAACAACTTGCCGTCCGCGCTCATCACCATGGCGCAGGGCCACATCATCTGACCTTGCGCGGCGCCTCCATAGGCAAACTCGCCAAAGTAGTCCTCTTCTACGGTGCAGATAGTGATGCGCTTGGAGACCATGCGCTCGGCAACATCGGACCCGGCGCGATTAAGCACGTAGAGAGTGCCGTCATCGCCTGTAGCTAAATCAACCGGATTGTTGAAGCCGCGTCCGCTGACGGACAGGAAACCGATGACATGGCTATAGCGGTAGTTCATGCTGCATCGCACTGATTCTTTCATGCAAACTGGTACTCGCGCGTGGATGCAATGAGTTGCATCATCTCCCTTATTCGGCGCGTTGATTCGGCTTTGTCGTCGGATGTTTCGAAGCGCAAATCTCCAAGTATGGAGGCGTGATCGTAGAGTTCTGCCTGCGTGCGCTCGGAGGTTTCGAGACAGCCCATCATTTCGAGGCTTGATTCCACGAAATCCTCCGGAGACAGGTTTCCTTGCGCCTCAATTCTGTCGATGATGTCGCGCACGCCCGTCTTGCTGTGGTCGGAGAAGAGGTCCGCCGCGAAGTTGATGCGGTTCACCAAGCCTGCGGTGTTTATCCATTCCGTTCCGGTGTGCCAGCCTTCGACGCTCGGCGGGTCAAGAATGCGCTGCCCCATGAAACTCGCCTGAAAGCCGAGCTGTATGTCTTCCACTTCGGGGAAGTCGAAGCTGCCGCTCAGGCGAGCAGAGCCGACGACCATTTCGACCGGACTCTTTATTCTGCGGAATGCGGACTGCTTGAAGAAGTCGGAATGGAAGAGCGTTCTGAGAGTGGCGCGAATGTCGTAGTCGCTCTCGATCAACTCAGATGCTATAAGGTTGATCGCTTCGGGGTTTTTGGGCGGGACAGTCTGCCAGGCCGGAACCTGAGCATCGTCCTCTACGAAGAAGTTGTACAGATGGCGCGCCAGGAAGCGGGCAGTGGAAGGATTGGAGCAGATGATGTCTATCACATCTTCACCATCGAAGCGTCCTTGTTCGCCGAGGAACTCCTTTTGGCCGTCGTCGTGGTCTTCGCTGAGGTACTGGAACTGCCAGTCCAGGCGTCCATAGGGCCAGACCGAATCACGGGAAACCCTTGAGGCGTGAAGTGGCGCGTTGAGGATGGTCCAGCCGGTGAAGGCGCGTGAGCACTCGCGCACGTCTTCTTCGGTGTAGTTGCCGACTCCCATAGAGAAGAGTTCCAGTATTTCCCGACCATAGTTCTCGTTCACGGCATCTTTGTGATTGTCTTTGTTGTCGAGCCAGAAAATCATGGCGGGGTCACGAGAGAGTTCCAGCAGCAGATTGCGAAAGCTGCCCAGCCCGTGTCTGCGGAACATCTCGACCTGCTTCAGAATTGCCTTGGGCTGGTTGAGCTTGGTGTAGCCGGTGGCGAAGATATGGTGCCAGAAGAGGGCTATCTTCTCTTCCAGAGGGCGGCGCGTGTTTATCATTCGGTATAGCCAGTAAGCCTGACAGCTCTCAACATAGATAAGGCTGTTCTGGTCGATGTGGTAGCGCCTGATGAGGTCTTCGTCTTCCAGCGCAGGCGGGGCGTCTTCGGGATGAAGCAATTCCTCAACGGTAGCCTCATAGCCTTGTGAGGCGTATCGCTCAAGTTCCTTGCGGCTTGCGCCGAAACCGGCGCGGCGCATCAGGTGAGCCGTCAATGCAAGATTACTGTCTTTCATGGCTCACTCCTAAAGCCTGCAACAACCCATGTGGTTGAGCCACATTATACTCAACGGAATAGGGCGCCTCAACCGCCCGTTTCCCGCATCCCATATTCCCTTGAACGGCCGCGTATCCTCGCCAACGCCTTGTCTATTGTGGGCGAATGGCGACCAGCTCGGTGCTTTGGAACTATGCGCTGAGTGGCCAGAACCATACTATCAGCGGCGTCGCTACGGTGATTATGATGATGTCCAGCGGGAGTCCCATCCGCCAGTAGTCACCGAAGTGGTAGCCTCCTGGTCCCATAACTATCGTGTTGGACTGGTGTCCTATCGGGGATAGGAACGCTGATGACCCGCCTATGGCAACTGCCATGAGGAAGGGGTCGGCTGACGCCCCAATCGCTGTGGCAACACCGAGTCCGACGGGTGCCATGAGAATAACTGCCGTGGCGTTGTTGATCCAGTCGGACAGAAGCATGGTTATGAGCAGGACTAAGCCGACCATAGTCCAAGGGGGCAAGGATTCGCCCAAATCGGTCAGGATTGAGGCGATACGCAGCGCACCGCCTGTTGTTTCCAGAGCCTCGCCAACTGGAATCATAGCGCCCAGTAGAACGATGATGGGCCAATTGACCGCCTGATATGCTGCCTGGAGGGACAGAAAGCGACTGACCAGAAGTAGGATAACCGCGCCGGGCAACGATACGTGGATCGGGACGATGCCGAATATGGTCAAGAGTAGGGCGGCGGCAAAGGTCGCGACAGGGATCAAGAGTGGGCGGTCGCGCTGTTCGACCGTTAACTCGCGCTGAGCGAGGGGAAGCAAGCCCAACTGCGGCAAGGCTGTCCGCACCACCTCCGTTCTGCCCTGAAGTAGCAGCACGTCTCCGACTTGCAGCACCAGTTGACTGAGCCTCGTTACCAGCCGGTTGCCTCTCCTTGATACGCCGAGAAGGTTGACGCCGAACGCTGAGTGCATGTGCATGTTGCGCACTGTGTTTCCGTCCGCTAGGCCGTTCCGCATTACGACCGCTTCAAGCAGCGCCACGTCCTCAGACTCGACTGTCTGCACCACGTCCGAGCGTATGTCTCTGAAGATTTCGAGCGCGAATCCGGTGCGTGTCAAGAATGCCCTGAGGTCTTCGGGGGCGACCTCGACGATGAATACGTCACCCACATCTATTATCTGATAGCTGGACGGCGCGCCGTAGCTCGATCCCCTGTGAATGAGTCCCACGATAGCCACGTCTTCCCCGACCGACTCCTCAAGGTCGCGGACGAGCTTGCCTACGAACGGAGAATTCTCGATCGCCCGCACTTCCACCATGTAGTCGGCGATGTCGATTGCGTCTGACAGGCTGGCTTGCGGCCGTCTCGACGGAATCAGACGCCATCCGATGAAGCAGATGAAGAGCAGACCGGAGATGGCGACCAGTGCTCCGACCGGCGTGAAATCGAACATCCGGAAGGACTTGCCGACCGCATCCTCCCGGAATGCGGAGATTATGATGTTGGGTGGAGTGCCAATCAGGGTGGTGAGTCCACCCAGCAAGGAGGCGAATGACAGGGGCATGAGGTATGGGGAGTAAGGGCGCTTCGCGCTGTTGGCGACCCTGACCGCGAGCGGCATGAGCAGGCTCAACGCTCCCACGTTGTTCATGAACGCGGAAAGGACGGCTACCAAGCCTGACAGCGACACTATCTGCACGGTCAGTCGCTCGCCAACACGAGAGTACCAGCGTCCCAGGACATCAATGACACCTGAGTTTTCGAGGACTTTGCTCAGAACGAGGACCGCCCCGACGGTTATGACCGCAGGGTGGCCAAATCCGCGGTAGGCGTCATCGGCTGGCACGATGCGAAGGGCGGTGAGGATGAGCAAAGCGCCGGCGGCGACGATGTCGTAGCGTATCTTGCCCGAAATGAACATAACGAGCGCTACGAGTAGTACGCCAAAAACAATTGCTTCGTCCATAGAAATGCGGCCGCGTCTTCTGTTCGCGTTTCAGATTAGTAGAGACAACAGCATATCATCCTGAGCAGACGAACGGGATATGCGGGCGGAGCGTATTTGATGTCGCCGGAATGGTGGGCGATCCAGGACTCGAACCTGGGACCTCTTGCGTGTAAAGCAAGCGCTCTAACCATCTGAGCTAATCGCCCGCTTGTGACCGTAGGGGATGTCGTGGAGTGCGGACATTATGAAGAACGGGAGTGTGGCGCGCTTGGCGGGACTCGAACCCACGGCCTCAGCCTCCGCAGGGCTGCGCTCTATCCAACTGAGCTACAAGCGCTTGAAAAGGAACTCCTGTCAACATACCTGACTCAGCTGGTGCCGAAGGAGGGATTCGAACCCACACATCCGTAAGGATACTACGTCCTGAACGTAGCGCGTCTTCCGTTCCGCCACTTCGGCACTAATGCTGACTTTGGCAAGCATATGTGGCTTTGCCACTCGCTGCCGGAATGGTGGGCGATCCAGGACTCGAACCTGGGACCTCTTGCGTGTGAAGCAAGCGCTCTAACCAGCTGAGCTAACCGCCCCGGGCGTGCGCCGTGCGCCATCACCAGTTCAACTATGTCTGAAATTATAGCAGATTATACAGGGCGTGAGAATAGAGAGCGGTGATTCGAGAAGTTGCAGAAGTGCAATTATAGCGATGGCGTAGGCGTTTTCACCCCCATCCTAACCTTCCCCCGTCAAGGGGGAAGGGACTTTTGCATATCTCTCGCGATTTTGTCGAGGCGTGAGCGGGATGGGCTGGCTGGCGTTCAACAATGCCTGACAAGCGTGGGTAGGTGGCTGTATAATGTTATTGCCCCTGTAGCTCAGGAGGATAGAGCAACGGTTTCCTAAACCGTGTGCCCCGGTTCGAGTCCGGGCAGGGGTACCACCACACTATCCTCAATTCCCGCCGTCGCCTGTCGGCGGTTGCATATTCGTCAGTGTCCGGGGCGACATCACTTCAGCTATGAAACTACGCTTGCTGTGGCGCTGGACTTTTCGAGTCCGGTGACGCGCCACGTGTTTTGTTAGACGGTGATTGGGTGTCTGTCATCCTTGCAGCATGCGTTCAAGTCCATCACGCGGGACTTCAGCGCCTGTGTACTCCTTCATTACACGCCTGCGTCATGCGCCTGCCAAATAAGGCATCGCATACTGATGTACGAATAGCCGGATTTGCGACCTCGATGCTGTTGAGCGTTTCAGTAGAGTCGTCGCCCTTTCGTGTCTGCAACAAATGAGGACATATCTATACTAATATAGAAACTCAATACAGACATATTTTGGTATGTGCCAACTGTGAGCACTGATAGCATGGTAGCCAAACGGTTGATTACGCATCAACCAAGAGTGTAAGTGATGGAAGCATGTGTCATAGGATGTAGTAGAAGTTATTTCTGAATTCACTCTGGACTAGCCTTATGATTGGTGTAATCATAGATATAAGATAGAAATTGAAGGGCGCGTGAAAGCGCCTAAGCTATACACTTCAGGAGGACACTGAATGAAGCTAAGTGCAAACTTGCAGGAATCATTTAACGACCAGATCAATGCGGAACTTGCGTCTGCGTACCTGTACCTGTCGATGGCGGCGTACTTCGAGGACGAGAATCTGCCGGGCTTCGCGCACTGGATGCGGATGCAGAACGAAGAGGAGACTTCGCATGCAATGCTCTTCTTCGACTATGTGCATGACCGGGGTGGGCGCGCGACTCTGAAGGGAATTGAGGAGCCGCCGTCGGACTTCCGCAGTCCCCTCGATGTGATGGAGCGCACGTTGGAGCACGAGCGCAAGGTAACTGTGCTAATCAACCGGATGTATCAGCTTGCCATCGAAGAGAGCGACTACGCCGCTCAGGTGATGCTGCATGATCTCATCAATGAGCAGGTCGAAGAGGAAAAGGTCGCAGAGGAGATTGTTGATCACTTGCGGATAATCGAAGGCGACGGTACCGGCTTGCTGCAGATTGACGCGCGTCTTGGTGAGAGGACGACCGCCGAATAGGAAGCGCGAGTGTGTGACGACAATGCATGAGTGCTAAAGATGTGCGATAGTCCATAAAGGTAAGGCAAGGACGGGATTCATAAGAGCCACGCTGCCTATGTTACAGGGGGCGTGGCTTATTATTCTCTCTGGTAATTTAAGCAAGGGTAAGAGACGCGACGCATCATCTGAATGACGAGTGAATGTCATCGAGGACCTGTGTAATTGACTTGCTTCGGAGTGAGTGTTAATCTCAATTCATAATGATGCGATAGCAGGTATATCAATATGGCTAGAACTAAGAGAAGCACTGACGCCAAATCCGCTAACATTCCACCGTCGAGGCAGAGGCTTTCAATGACGGCGGAGAACTATCTACTGTCCATCTACCGGCTCGACGAAGAGGATGCGACTGTCACGCTGACACTGCTTGCTGAACACCTCAAGATGCTGCCCGAAGGTGAAGGTCTGGGCACCTCACTGCCGACCGTAGGCGGGATGATTCGCCGTCTTGAGCGCGAAGGGTTGCTCGCGGTCGATTCAAAAAAGCAGTTGTCCCTTACCAAGAAGGGTTCGCAACATGCCGAGAGCATTGTTAGACGCCACCGCCTTGCCGAGCGGATGGTCGTGGACATGTTCGATGTGGAACTGCACAGGGCGCATGTCGAGGCACACCTGCTGGAGCATGCCATTTCACCATACTTGGAAGAGCGTATTATGGAGAAACTGGGCATGCCGAATACCTCTCCGTTTGGCTATCCGATTCCGGGGACGGATTATGTGCATAAGGGTGTGTCGTTCCGCCTGAATGAGGCGGAGGCGGGCCAGAAGCTGGAAATCGACAAGATACCTGTGGACGATGAGGTACTGCTCGAACACCTGGTGCGGAATCAGGTGATTCCCGGCAATGCGATTGAGGTCAACGAGATAAACACGTCCACCGGCATCATATCGTTCAAGTGCCTGGGTGATGATGTAGTGGTCGGTTATCAGGTGGGGCGGTTCATCTGGGTGTGCTCGTCGGACGAGTAGTCGCCGAGAATCGATTTGCACTGCCGCACCCTGCGCTCAAAAAGCTCTAATGCGCTTATCTGCACGGCTGTGGGCTTGATAAAAGGGCGTGCCTGTCGGATTAGCCCCAATGCCTCTTCTGTGCTGTAATCTCTGCTAATCAGGAATGCTGCCGCCATGCTGGGCGCGCGCCCGACGCCTGCCGAGCAGTGGATATAGACTTTGCCGCCACCCTCTATTGCGTTGCCGATGAAGGCGATTCCCTTTTCGATGTGCTCTGCTGAGATTGGATCGTCGTCAACGGTTGGCAGGTAGCAGTAGCTGTCTGACCGGACATCTCCAAGAGTTAAACCATATTGCTCATCGTCGAACTCGGAGCGCATGTTGACGGTATGGGTGATGCCCGCGTGTTCCAGGGCGCGCTTTCCGTTGGCGCGATACTGAGGGCCGACATATATCGAGTCAGTTACGCGGCTGTATTTTAGTGGCGGGATGCCTGTAATCTTGGGCTTGCCGCGAGCGTAAGCCCAGAGAGCGGTAGTGCGGACACCCTGCGCGCGAATCCGGTCGCTTACGGTGCGGATGCCCTTGGCAATGAGCTTCAGCAATCCGTTGCCTCATAGTCCGCAGGACTTTCCGCGAGAAAGCGCATCTGCTCGCCATGCGCCGTGCGGATGCGTGTGATGCGTAGTTCGGCAGATGCCAGAGCCTCGCTGCACAGGCGGGCGAGGCCGATGCCCTCTTCGTAGAGGCGTGTTGACTCTTCTAGTGAAAGACCGCCGGACTCCAGCGCCTCCACTGTACTATCGAGCCGTTCAAGCGCTTGCTCGAAGGTGAGGTCGCTTAGTTCTTCTTCGTGAGAGCCGTTTGTGCCGCTTTCCGTCATATTTGCTCCTGCAATGCCTGTCGTGTAGATGTGATCTTCGCCTCTAGCTCGCCATCCGTAAGCGTGATGTCGATGTCGTCCCCGGTAGCGACCTCGCCGGAGGCGCTGATTACGCTGCCGTCGTCTTTGCGCTGCACTATGGCGTATCCGCGCCGGAGGGTGTCTCGTGGGCTGAGGGAATCGAGCCGCAGACTGAGGCCCTGCACGCGCTCCGCGTTGAGGGTCAGCAAGTGCGCGAGTGAGCGGCGCGCGCGCTTCAGACGGTCGTCGATCTGCATTCGCAAGGCGTCCAGGTCGGGGAGGGCGTTGTGGAGCCGTCCGTCGAGTTGCCTGGTGGTGTCTATGCCGGCTGAGAGCCGACGAGTTATGGAAGCGTCCATGCTCTGTGCCGCTGCGACTGCGAACGCCATAAGTTCGGTCTTATCGGGGACGACGAGTTCGGCGGCTGCGGAAGGTGTAGGTGCGCGTAAGTCGGCCACGAGATCGGAGATGGTGTAGTCGGTCTCGTGGCCGACTGCACTGACGACCGGCACAGGGCAAGCGAAAATCGCCCTCGCTACTGCCTCTTCGTTGAAAGCCCACAAGTCTTCGAGGGAGCCGCCGCCACGCGCTACGATGACTACGTCAACATCCGGCTCGCTGCCCGCGGCTTGCAGAGACTCGGCGATTGCCGGTGCAGCATCTTCTCCTTGAACCGGAGAGGGCGCGATGGCAAGTTCGACAAGAGGATAGCGGCGGCGAACCACATTCTGAATGTCGTGCCATACTGAACCGGTGGGTGAAGTAACTACGGCAATCTTCTTGGGAAAGCGCGGCAGTTCGCGCTTGCGGGACTCGTCGAACAGCCCCTGCTGCTCAAGTTCGAGCTTGAGCTGTTCGAGCTTGAGTTGAAGTTCGCCTACGCCTTCGGGCTGCACGATGTCAGCGATAATCTGGAGGTCGCCGCGCTGCTCGTAAATGGAAACGCGGCCGTGCAGGATGATGGCTGCACCGTTGTCGAGAAAGTGCATACCACGCGAGTTGCGAAACATGACGCAGCGCATGGTGGCTTTGCCGTCGCGAATGCTAAAGTACGAGTGGCCCGATCCGGGGCGGGCAAGGTTGGCGACTTCGCCGCTGACCCACAGGTTCTGAAGCACACTGTCGCGTTCCAGCGTCTGCCTTGTGTGCGATGAGAGCTGTGAGACGGAGTAAATTGCAGGCATGTATGTTGCTATGCTCTGGAGAGGTACTGGCCGGAGCGGGTGTCCACCTTTACCAACTCTCCTTGATTTATGAACAGAGGGACCTGTACAACGAGGCCGGTCTGGAGAGTTGCCGGCTTGGTGCCGCCCTGGGCGGTGTCTCCGCGCACCCCTGGCACGGTTTCGGTTACTTCTAGGTTGACTGTGATGGGCAGTTCGATGGCGACCGGATTATCGCGATAGAGCACGAGATCAACTTCGATCTGCTCGACCAGAAACCGCAAGCCGTCGGAAATCTGGTCGGCAGACAGGGGGAACTGGTCGTAGGTGTCGGTATCCATGAAGTAATAGAGGCTGTCGTCTTCATAGATGTACTGCGCCGAGCGGCGCTCCACATCGGCGAGCTTGAAGTCAACGTCGTATCCGGAGAAGGAGCGCTCGACCTGCCTGCCTGTGGTGAGTTCACGGAACTTGATGCGCATGGTAGGGGCGCGCTGCTGCATCTTGCGCTGCTCGTACTCGAGGACGATATAGGGGGCGTCATCCATTTCGATTGCCATGCCCTTGCGTAGTTCTCCGTAATTGACAGTCATTTGGGTTCCTCCGGGAGTAGTTTTCAGCGGTCAGTTTTCAGTATTTCGGTCTGTCAATGGCTCAGTCCGTCAGTCTGACGGTTATTACGGATCAAACGGCAAGTCATGGTTATAGACGGCTGACTGAAAACTTACGACTGAAAACTGATTAATTGAATAGCTTGTGTGCTTTGCTAATTACGCGGGCTTTCCCGTTTTCCAGTACGACGATGTCTTCGATGCGGACGCCGCCCCATCCAGGGAGGTAGATGCCCGGCTCGATGGTGAATACCATGCCGTCTTCAAGGACATCCTCTTCGGCAGTGGGCCCAACATGTGGGTACTCGTGGACTTCCAGCCCGACGCCGTGCCCGAGGCTATGCCCGAAGTCGTCACCGTAGCCAGCGTCTGCGATAATGTCGCGTGCGATGGCGTCACATTCTTTGCCGGTCATACCTGCCGTCACCTGCTCTTCGGCCGCGAGTTGTGCCTGCAAGACGATATTGTATATCTCGCGGAACTTGGCGTCGGGTTCGCCGACGAAGAAGGTGCGGGTGAGGTCACTGCAATAGCCTTGGTACTTTGCGCCCATGTCGATTACGATGGCGTCGTTCGGGTTGATGATTGTCTCATCAGCGCGGTGATGGGGTAGAGCGCCGTTGGGACCTGCGCCTACGATGGTGTCGAAGGAGATCATCTCGGCGCCGCGTTCGCGCATTGCCTTTTCCAACTCCCACGCTACGCCTTCCTCAGTGATGCCTGGTTCTATCTGCGGGCCAACCTGATCAATCGCTTCGTCTGCGATGCGGATGGCTTCGGTGAGCAATGCGAGTTCATCGGCGTCTTTGAATGTACGCAGTTTCTCCACGATGCCGGAGGTGGGTACCAGTTCTGGCTGGTTAGAGCCTTCGGTCTCTTCAATTGCCTTCAGGAATGCTAGATGGGTGGCGAAGGTGACATTCTGGCTTTCGAATCCGATGCGCTTGACGTCGTGTTCGGCAGTCCATTCGGGGAACCAACCCAGGCCGCGCTGAGTGCGCAGGATGGTGAAGTCGGGTGCCTGGTTTCCGGCCTGCTCGATGTAGCGGAAGTCGGTGGCTAGGGTGGCGTCGTCGCGTGAGATGAGCAGCCAGCCTGCGGAACCCGCGAAGCCGGACATGTAACGGCGGTTTTCAGGAGATGAGATTAGGATACCGTCCAATTCTTCTTCTTCGAGGTGCTGCCGGAGCTTTTGTAGCTTGAGGCTCATGTTATTCCTTCTTGGGTCAGGTTTGCTTGAGATGGGTTGCCAGATATTCCAGCGCGAAGAGGTAGCCTTGCCATCCGAGGCCTGCAATCTGTCCCTGCGCGATGTCGGCTATGACAGAATGGCGGCGGAACTCTTCGCGGGCGTGGATGTTGGACAGGTGTACCTCTACTATCGGGAGGCGTGAATCTATCAGGGCGTCTCTCAAGGAGATGCCGTAGTGGGTGATCGCGCCCGCGTTGACTACTATGCCTTCGACATCGGGAGTAAGGGCTTGCAGATAGTCCACCAGCGCGCCCTCGTGATTCGACTGATAGAACTCGGTCTCGACTTCGAGGTCGCGCGCCTTCTCGGCGACAAGTTCCTCGATGTCCGCGAGAGTCTTGACGCCGTAGTATGACTGCTCGCGCTTGCCGAGCATATTCAGGTTGGGGCCATTGAGGATGATGATTTTCATTTTAGCGAACTAAAATATGTCGTTTACGGCGACGGCGAAGCCTTTGAGCACTGAGGATTCGATAGCATCGCCCTCATAGTAGGTCTGTTCGATTTCGAGGGAGCCGTTTTTCAATTCCAAGCGCCACACGATTTTGTTGGACGGGTCCATTACCAAGTATTCTTTGACGCCGCGTTTGGCATAAAGTTCGCGCTTTTCATTCCAGTCGCGGCGCGATGTAGAGGGAGAAAGGATTTCAACAACGAGATCGGGCGCACCCTGGATATTTTCGTAGGCGATGATGTCCTCTCGCTCTTTGGATATGAAGAGCAGGTCTGGCTTGACTACTTCCGTGTCTGATAACACGACATCTGTGTCTGAGAAAAATACGGTGCCCAGACCGCGCCTCTCCGCGAAAGCAGCCATCCGCCACCCCAATTTGGACTGATTTCCCTGATGGGGCATATTGGGGCCTGGGACCATTATCAGTTCTCCGCCAATGAGTTCGTACCTCTCGTCGTCAGGCGTGTTGGCATAGTCTTCGTATGTCAGGCGGCGGGTAGAAGTTACCATGTCTTACACCCCTTCCATCCCCTTCATCCTGTCCATCGATGTCAGTCCGTTACCCGCTAATCTTCGTTTGCGCCATGTCTTCGATGAAGTTGGCTATGGCGGAGTGGTCTGCGTCGCCCTTGCCTTCGTTCATCAGGGAGCCGATCACCTGCTGCGCCAGTGCGGTGAAGGGGAGCGGTACGCTGAGTTCGCGCGCAGTCTGCAAGGCGTTGTTCAGGTCCTTCTGGTGCAGGCTAATGCGGAAGCCCGGATTGAAGTTGCCCTCGATCATCATTGGTCCCTTGGCGTTCAGCACGTTGCTGCCCGCGAGACCGCCCTTAACGGCATCGAAGACCACATTGGGGTCGAGTCCGGCTTTCTTTGCGAGTACGAGCGCTTCGCCTACTGCCGCGATGTTGATGGCGACCATAATCTGGTTGGCGAGCTTTGTGGTATTGCCTGCGCCGTAGTCGCCGCAGAAAGTGGCGCTGCCCATAGGAGCGAATACATCGACATACTTGTCGTACACATCCTTCTTCCCGCCAACCATGATGGCGAGTGTGCCGGATACTGCTCCCGGCTCCCCGCCGCTGACCGGAGCGTCGAGGAAGTCAACGCCTTGCGCCTCGCAACCTGCCGCAATCTTCTGCGAGGATGCGGGGGCTATGGAACTCATGTCGATGACCACTGAGCCGGACGCCGCGCCTTCCAGGACGCCGTTTGCGCCGAGGATGGCGGCTTCGGAGTCTGCGGAGTCAGGGACCATCGTGATTATCAGCGAGTTCTTGGAGGCGACCTCGCTTGAAGATGACGCGGGAATTGCTCCCTCGGTTGCCATCTCTTCGACCGAAGTTCCAACGATGTCGTACACGGTTACGGTATTGCCAGCCTTCATCAGGTTTCGTACCATCGGCTTACCCATGATGCCCAGTCCGATGAATCCAATATCTGCCATTTTGTGCTCCTTTCGAGTGGCGTCCTTTTGTAGTTCATAGACGCCTTAGTTTAATTCAAATGGTTCTTGTCATTATCAGACTATTGAACAGGCGTGGTCAAGTGCGGTTGACACAGGGGCTAACATAGATGGACGGAACGGAATTAACCGGGAGGGTGTTCGAATGGCATACGCGATAAATCATGTGCATATAAGGTCGGCTGATCCGCACGCATCGGCAGCGTGGTACGAGGAGCACTTTGGCGCTAAGGTGCTGGGGGCGAGGGAAGTGATGCCGGGCACGATTACTGTCAGCATGGACGCGGGAGGGCCGGTGCGATTGAACATCTCATCGAAGCCGGAAGGAACGCCCGACGATCGTGCGTCTGCGGAGTTGAACCGACTTGGGCTGGAGCACTTCGGATTCGATGTTGATGACATCGATGCGGACATGGCAAGGCTTGAGGCTGCGGGTGTTCGGGTTGTTCTACCGATAACCGAGGTTGCCGGAGGTACGCGCCTGTCGTATATCGAGGGACCGGACGATGTGCTGATAGAACTGGTGCAACGCAGGGACTAATATAGGCTAACCGGAAAAGCCAGAAGTGCGCCAACTGTGTTCACAATAGAGTGATACCGTTGCGCCGGAAGACAACTGCGCTTAACCGAGCAAAGGGGAGTGGTTATGAGTGACGAAATCGTGCGCTGGCCGCGCGTGCAGCAGTTGCTATTTGACATTATGCAGCGATGGGAAGGGCGGGAGAAGCGGCGCGGATTGCCAGGTATTCACGGCTACTACTGGGATACGCCGCAGGAGCTTGCCGAGGACGAGGCGATG
The DNA here is from genome assembly GCA_034421195.1 of Dehalococcoidia bacterium. Lineage (GTDB taxonomy): Bacteria > Chloroflexota > Dehalococcoidia > Lucifugimonadales > JADFKI01 > Bin90. The sequence goes on along the minus strand of DAOUKP010000016.1, from coordinate 71,223 downwards.
GGATTGCAGTTCATTGAACCGGGAGTGCCGGCGTCGGAGACGGCTCTCATCGTGTCGTTGCGGCGCGGGTTCGGGAGCATCCCCAAAATGCCTATGGGCGGACCTTTTCTGAAGGAAGAGGAGATACAAGAGATAGAGCGCTGGATAGATGCGGGGATGCCGGAGTAACGGGAACCGGTATTGACGTGCATGTTGGGCGGATTAAGGGGGTTTGCTATGACTGACAGGCCGACGAGCAGTGTGGAGCTGGGATGGCAAGGTGGCTTCAAGTTCGCTTCGCAGGACACACATGGGCACACGCTGATGGTGGATGCGCCGCAGAGTGAGGGCGATGCGTTCGAGGGGATGATGCCGGGCGACCTGCTGCTTACGAGTCTCGGAAGTTGCAGCGGCATAGATGTGGTGAACATTCTGCGACGACAGAGGCAGGATGTAACAGGGCTGGAAATAAGCGTTACGGGGGAGCAGTTGCCTGACGCGCCGTGGACGTGGGTGGCAGTGAACATCGAATATATCGTGAAGGGGCGAGGATTGCGCGAGTCGGCAGTGCGGCGCGCCATCGAGCTGTCTGAAGAGAAATACTGCTCAATCGGCGCGACGATAGGTGGGAGAGCCGAGATAAGCAGCAGTTTCACGATTATCGAGGAATAATGTCCTAGAGGGCAGGTTCATATCAGACACTATCCGTCTGTGTTATGATTTGGGCGCAACAATCTAGCCAGTGAAGGGAGCGTTATGGCAACCGAAACGCAGGGGGGAGTCGAATCTGACATCGGTGCCACCAATACGGATTGGGCTACAAAGGCTGACGTTCGGAGGGTAGAGTCCAATGTCCAGAATATGATGCTGGAAGTAGGTAAGCTACAAACTGGGCAAAAATGGATTGCTTGGATTTTGGGAGTGATGTGCGCAGCATTGTTTGCGATTTTCGCTACGCTGGTAGTAATAGCCTTGCAACTCTAGTACCCGGCATCGCAGGTTGCCGTGCATTTGCACCCAACGATACGACAAAACGGAACAGCGCCATAATTTATCATCGAACTTTATTTCAGGAGGTTTGCCAGTGCCTAACTTGAGTGCAGAGCAGTTGGAAGAGTTGCGTCAGATTCCGACTTGCTCGGTCGCCAACGCAATAGAGACATTCGACGTGATGCCGCGCACAGAGGGCTTTATGCTGCCGGCAGTCAAGTCTATCTTCCCAGAGATGGGGCACATGATCGGATATGCGGTAACCGGAGTAATCACCGCGAACATGCCACCTAGCGAGAATATGAGCGTGTCCCGGCTCGACTGGGTGGACACGATTCTGAGCGTGCCCGCGCCCCGTGTGCTTGTGCTCCAAGACATCGATTATCCAAACGTCATTGGCTCGTTCTGGGGCGAAGTGCAGGCGAACATACATGGCGCGTTAGACTGCGTTGGAACGGTTACGGACGGCGGCGTGCGCGACCTGGACGAGATGCGAGAACTGGGGTTCAATGCGTTTGCTACCGATGTTCTTGTCTCGCATGCTTATGTGCATCTGATCGATGTTGGCGTGCCGGTTACGGTCGGCGGCCTGAATGTGAATATGGGCGACATCATCCTCGGCGACCAGCACGGGGTTATGAGCATTCCGCACGATATTGCCGCGGATGTTCCGGCTGCCGTGAAGCGAGTCGAGGACAGAGAGCGCGAGATGATCAGTCTCTGCCAGTCTGAGGATTTCAGCGTCGAAGGGCTGAAGGACCAGCTTCGCAAGATGTACGGCGGATAGTTTGTCAGGACGTTGGACTGGTGGACGGCGGAAAAACGCTAAAATCACAAGCAGTTAACCAGTGGTGCGACGAATCATTAGAGAGGGCGATATGTCGGGTGCGAAGGTAGCGTTCATACATGGGTTGTCCTCTGAAATTGTGGATGTCATAACCTCGCATACTCCGGAAGGATGGACAACAGAGGTCGTGCCCAGAGACGCGTCAACTGACGAACAGCATGCCATCGTCAATGACGCGGACTTCCTGATGGTGTATGGCGCGCCTCTGCATGACGATGTTCTGCGGGCGGCGGAGAATGCCCGACTGGTGCAGTTGCTCGCTGCCGGGTATGACAGAATGAATCTGCGCCTTATGTCGGCGCTGGAAGTGCCTTGCGCGAACAACGGTGGGGCGAACTCGATAGCGGTGGCGGACCACGCGGTGCTGCTGATGCTGACGCTGTACAAGCAGCAGATGCACACCGATCCTGCTACGCGTGAAGGACGGTGGAGCGCGCCAATTACGGGAACCAATACATTCGAGATGGCGGATAAGCTCGTGGGTGTTCTGGGGATGGGCAATATCGGGCGCAGGGTCGCCCGCAGAGTGCAAGGCTTTGATGCGCGGGTGCAGTATTTCGACGCCTATCCGCTTGATGAAGATGAAGAGAGGACATTGCATCTATCGCGCGTGTCACTGGATGAACTCTTCCGAACATCGGACATCTTGACCTGCCATACACCATTGACACCTGATACTCATCACATAGTAAGCCGAGAGCGGCTGGCGCTGATGAAGCCGACAGCGGTGATCATCAATACGAGCCGCGGACCTGTGGTCGATGAGGCGGCGCTGATTGAGGCGCTGGAAGAGGGTGGAATTGCTGGCGCGGGTCTGGATGTGTTCGAGCAGGAGCCGGTTGACGCCGATAATCCGCTACTGAAGATGGACAACGTGGTGGTAACGCCACATATCGCGGGAACGACGTGGAACACCTGGTTCCGCCGCGCCGCTTTCGCATACGAGAATATGCAGAGAGTATGGAACGGCGAAGCCCCACTCGCAACCGTACAAGAATACTAAGTGCCGTCAATCTGAGCTTATCTATTCGGAGACAAATGGCCGACTATACGAAACCCTTGAAAGTGAGGAAGATATGGAACCTGTTATCAAGAACTATGAAGGCCTGAGCAACCCGATTCTGGGACCGGAAGACGGCGTGCCTAACTATGTGATGCTGTACGTGCAGCATCCGCCGGGAGGCACAAGCCCGGGACATATCCATGAATGGGAGCACCAGGCGTTCATTACGGAGGGTGAGGGCGTGTTGTGGGTGGAAGGCAAGGAATATCCGATCAAGAAGGGCGATGCGGTGCTCGTGCCGCCGAACGTGAACCACCAGTTCCGCAATACGGGTAGCACCACGCTCAGCAGGGTAACGGTGAATCCCCTCAACTCGGTGGAATAGCTCCATAATTCAGGGAGGACCACAATGCCACAGATGAGCGGCGCGCAGGCGCTGGCATACCAACTTCGCTCTGAAGGCGTGGACACGGTGTTTACGTTGCCTGGCGTGCAGATAATGGCTGCCTTTGATGCGATGCATGAGTTGCAGAACGACATTAAGCTGATTCACACCCGGCACGAACAGGCGACCACCTATATGGCTGACGGCTATGCGAAAGTTACTGGGAAGGTCGGCGTCGCTATGGTTGTGCCAGGCCCGGGTGCGCTCAATGCAACGGCAGGTCTTGGAACGGCGTTTGCCAGCTCGTCACCTGTGCTGCTCATCTCCGGTCAGATTGCCAGCAACGCGCTGGGGAAGCGTCAGGGGCAACTTCACGAAGTCGAGGACCAGCTCGACGTCTTCAAGCCCATAACGAAGTGGAATCATCGCGTTACAGAGGTGGGTGAGATACCGGAAGCGGTTCATGAAGCCTTCCGTCAGTTGAACACTGGGCGTCCCAGGCCCGTTGAACTGGAAGTTCCACCCGATACGCTGGCGGCGATAGGCGATGCGGACATTATCGAGCCGGAGATGTACCCGACTGCAACGGCCGACGCTGCCGACATCAATAGGGCTGCCGAGATTTTGGCGCGCGCAAAGAGGCCTGCCATTATCGCGGGCGGCGGTACAATCATATCTGGGGCGTCTAATGAACTGCGTGAGGTAGCGGAGTTTTTACAGGCGGCTGTGATGACGACGCAGCAGGGCAAGGGGATCATCCCTGACGACCATGAACTGCTGGTGGGCGTGAACTACGCGATGGTCGAGCCTGTGAAGGATGTGCTACCGGAGTGCGACGCTTTGCTTGCTGTGGGAACGCGGCTGCTGTTCAGGGTGTTCGAGCCTGAGAGCGTGCCTCCCGTAGTACACATTGATGCTGATTCCACGGAGATTGGGAAGAATCTGCCTACAGAGGTTGGTATTGTGGGAGACGCAAGACAGGCGCTGGGGCAGCTTCTTGAACGGCTTCGCGCTATCGGTACGCCGAAGGAATCTCGCAGCCAGGAAATCGCGGCTTATAGAGAGGCTGCGGACGGTGAGTTGAGCGAGATGGCGTCCGACCAGTTGAGGATGATTCATGACATTCGAGGCGCGTTGGATGATGACGATATTCTGGTCAGCGGCATGACCAACATCGGGTATTGGAGCCATGTGGCGTTTCCAGTGAATGTGCCGCGCACTTATGTTACATCCTCGTACTTTGGGACGCTGGGTTACGCCTATCCGACGGCACTGGGCGCGCAGGTGGGCAAACCCGATAAGCGCGTGGTCGCGCTGTGCGGTGACGGTGGATTCATGTACAACATACAGGAGCTTTCGACTGCGGGGCGGTACGGCATCAACGCGGTGGCGGTGGTGTTCAACAACCACGCATATGGCGCTTCGATGTGGGACCAGACGCACCAGTACGGCGGCAGGTTTATCGGGACGGACCTGAACAACCCGGACTTCGTGAAGGCGGCGGAAGCGTTCGGTGTGGTGGGGATGAGGACAGAGCCGGACGGCATAGGAGACGCGCTGCGTCAGGCATTCGCGGCGGATGCACCGGTGCTCCTGGAAGTGGAGCTGCCGAACATGATGCCGCCGTTCCAGATAGTGCGGTAGAGGTGCTGATTGTCGGCACTGAGGACAGCACAGCACACATTAAACATCGGTGCTGAAGACCGGCAATGTTTACGATAATCACAAGGCGGGGACGGCTGTTTAACGTCCCCGCCTTCTTTGTGTTCGTTTGATTTGAGAGCTAGAACGCGTCCTCTTCTTCCGCAATACGCTCGAAGTCTTCGTGCGTATATGTCCCAAGGCTGCGGAAGTTCAACTCGGTGTAGTTCTTGATCCAGCGTAGGGAGACCTTGTACGCCTTCTTGTAGCGTTCTTCCTGCTCGTGGTAAGCAGCGTGGGCGGCTTCGTCGTCCGGTAGCACGACTGCCTTGCGGTGCTTGAGGATGTCGGCAAGCTCGTCTTGCATGAACTGCTTGGCGAGCGCGAGGTCGTGCGCCTGTTCGGTGTCCTCGCATACCGATCCATGGATGATTCGCTGCCCCATCTGCGCGACAGAGATGCGGCCCGTGGCGAGGTCTTCCATCAGCGCGGGATGTACGCCTGGCTGGCCTTCGAGGCTGTCGATGCCTTTAGCGCCACGGCCAGTGAGCCAGCCTTCGACATACTCGATAATCATGCGGGCGTTGCGACGTGAGCCTTCCGCGGTGATGGGGCCTTCCGGCCTTTCAATGCTCACGGGGTAGTTGTCGGGATTGGTCATCTCGTCGGTCGGATGCCAGTCGTCGGTAATATATTCCTTGAACGGGTCGCTTGCGGTCTTCATGTGGAAGATGTGCGCGACCCAGCCGCGCAGGAAGCCCTGCTGCGCTTCCCACACCTTGTCGGCGCGGATGGACGCTGCCGCAACTTCGTTCACTTCGTTATCTCGGCTGGGGAGAGCGGTCGCCATGCCACCGATTGGCACCGCGCCGCGCTTCAGGCAGATTGCCACCAGCCGGCGGAATATGTTCGCTATGAAGTCGGTGGTCTTGATGTCAACGCCGAATCTGTCCGGCCACACCAAATCGGGATCATTCATTATGTACTCTAGGATGCTTGCCTTCAGGTCCCAGCGGGCTGCGTTCAGCCCTGCGGCGTAGGGTCCCAACTCGTGCATCAGGTCTTCCATGATGTACACGGCGGGGAGCGATTCGACCAGGAAGATGCCACGAATGACTGCATTATCCGGGTATCCAAGTCGCTCGCGGCTGAAGTCGAAGAAATCTCGGTAGAGCGCGGCCTCTTCAACGACCTCGACCTTGGGCAGGTAGAAGTACAAGCCCTGTCCGCGCTCGACCTGCGCCTTGCCACCATAAGCGAACGTAAGGGCCATGCCGAGCAGAGTCGCGGATATAGGCTTGCCGTCCACTGTAAAGGCGGCCTCATCCAGGTGCCAACCTCGCTCGCGGTGCATGAAGAACGGAGTGTCGCCGTCCGCAATGGTGTACGTACGGTTACGCGCGGGATTATGGAACGACAGTGTACGCTCGGTGATTCCAAGGCGATTGCGTGCCGCGTTCAGGGTGTCCACGAGGCGGTGGCCGCCTGAATCCTCGTCATCGTCGAGGTAGCCGACTGCGCGCTCGCCTTCAGGTCCGGGGTTGACGGCGTTGATAGCCATGTTCGTGATTGACACAGGTCCGGAAATCTCGATGCCGGGCTGCTTCAGATCGTCGGGGACTTCGGGCACCTGCCACTCTTCGCCTGACCTTGTGTCGGGCAGGAACGTGGGCATGACTCCTTCGTTGAGCGCCTTGCGGAGCAGGGCTTCTCGCTTGTCACGCACTTCCTGAACACGGTCGGCGAACTTGTCGTAGGCTTCGACGACATAATCCAAGAAGTCGGGCGTTAGCAGGTCCTCAGCGCCCTCGACGCCGGAGTAGCTAACTCTGCTTGCTGTGCTTACCATTAGGTTTCTCCTCTGTATGACATTTGCCGTTTGGTGTGCTAAATCGTTTTAATCGGATGTTTCCTGCTGCCAGGCGTCGCCTACTGCCTTGGCGACTGCCGGCACGACCTCAGTGTTCAGCGCATACGGTATGATTTCGTCAGGAGTCGGTTCAGGCACGAGGTCTGATATGGCGAAGCCGGCGGCGACCTTCATGCGTGTTGTGATGCGCTCTGCGCGGACATCGAGAGCGCCGCGCAGAATGCCGGGAAAGGCGAGTACATTATTGATCTGGTTGGGCAGGTCGCTTCTGCCTGTGCCGACGACAGCCGCGCCGCCGCGGAATGCCTCGTCCGGCATTATTTCGGGATCCGGGTTAGCCATCGGTAGCACCACTGCATCCTTGTTCATCGCACGGATGTCGTCCGCGCTGAGCAAGTTGGCTATCGAGAGGCCAATGAACACATCCGCGCCCTTGACAGCGTCGTGAACATCGCCTTTGATGCCTTCCGGATTGGTGGTAAGCGCAATCTCCTCCTTGGCTGGTGTGAGGTTGTCGCGTCCCTGGTGGATGATGCCTCGGGTATCAACCAGGATGATGTCCTGAACACCCATGACTTGAAGAATCTTGCAGCAAGCGATGCCACTTGCGCCCGCGCCACTGAAGACAACTCTCACATCCGCAAAGTCCTTGTTGACCACGCGCAATGCGTTGACCATCGCGGCGAGCACGACTACGGCGGTTCCATGCTGGTCGTCGTGGAAGACAGGGATGCCCAGGTCCTGCAAGCCTTCTTCAACATCGAAGCATTTGGGAGCGGCGATGTCCTCAAGGTTGATGCCGCCGAAAGTGGGGGATATAGCGCGAACGATGTCGATTATTTCATCTGCCTCGTGCGCGTCTATGCAAATAGGAACGGCGTCAATGTCGGCAAGTTCCTTGAAGAGCAGCGCCTTACCCTCCATGACCGGCATCGAGCCTTCTGCACCGATGTTACCCAGTCCTAGCACGGCAGAACCATCGCTAACGACGGCAACCATGTTGCCTTTGCTGGTTAGGTCATAGACTCTACTCCGGTCTCGTGCGATCTCCCTGCAAACTGCTGCGACGCCGGGTGTGTACGCGGTTGACATGTCATCGATGGTCTTCAATTCGACCTTAGAGTGGACGCCGAGCTTTCCCTGATTTCGGGCGTGAAGCTCCAGCGCCATTTCATCGTAGTTCATACACACTCCTTCGCAATCGCGTGCGGGGTTGGGGATTAAGTTTATTGCCGCGCTCAATGTTAGTCAAATATCCGAGGCGCTAACAGGATGGACTTACATAGAAAGCCCGTCTATGAACTGCGCTCCGGGGATTTTGGCGATGTCCTGGGGCGCAATCTTAATCTTGGATGAGCGGCTTCCGGAACCAAGGATGATGGATTCCTGTCCCAGCAGCTTTTGGTCGGCATAGACCGGTAGGTCGTCCGGAAGGGCGAAGGCGGTTACGCCACCAATCATCATGCCGGTGAGTTCCTTCGTCTCTTCCGCGGATGCGAAAGACGCGCGCGATACGCCCATCAGCCGTTTGACTGTCTTGTTCACATCAAGGCGGGCAGAACCCTGAACGATGCAGGCGCAGAATTTCTTGGCGCCGCGCTTGGACGCGACAATGATGGTGTTGCCGCTTCCTTCGAGGGTGTAGCCGTACTTCTCGCAGAATTGCGCGGTGTCGGCGAAGTCGGGGTCAATTTGAATTAGCTCGTGGTCGATGCCCAGTCTGTTGAGGGTGGAGACTACCTGTGATTCGATTTCGGCCGACGCTTTGTCCGTTGTTGTCATGATTTGCGTTTTACCTCCGCTAGATTGCGCCAATAATATAGCGTCAGGCGGCTCTGGACGCAAACGGAGATGCGGGCGAGTTATGCCGAAAGTAATTTTTGCGCCAAATCAAGAGTGTCTATTGGCCAGAAAATCTCGGGACGAGGCTTAAAGACATTGGGTTGACCTGCCTGTGGACGGCAGTTGAGTACGGCGTCAGTCCATTGTTGCGGTACGGCTTCGCGCCCGTGAACTGCGCCCATAAGCGCACCGCATATTGCCGCCGTGGTGTCTGTGTCGCCGCCTAGCATCACGGTGTCCACGATGCCGGATTCTAAACTGCCGGCATGGAGCAGCTGCCAGAAGGCGTTGTGCAGTGCGATGAGTACCCAAACGCGCATAGGCGTGTTGGAGACTTCTGCATCCATGTCGGTTGGGTAAGGCGGCTCGCGGTCGGCGGCGCGGTGGAGCACATCAATTACTCTTTCGTCAACTCCGGTTTCTTCGGACCAGCGGATGATCCACTTGTGCAGTGCGGTGCCATCGCAGCCCGTGCGAATTGCGCGGGATATGGATACGGCGAACGCAGCGCTGGAGTCCTGGCAGACTGTATTGACGTGGGTGAGCCTGGCGTCTTGTCTTGCCCAATCTGCGACTTGCGCCGCATCGTGATGGGCACCAATTATACCTAACGGGCTAATCCGCATAAGCGCGCCGTTGGTTTGGGTGTGCGAGTCAAAGACGCCGTGTTCCAGGGCGTTCTGTGTAGTGCGGCCAAAGCCAAATGCGGGTGACCTCCACCAGACCATGTAGGCTTCGCGAACTGCGTCCGCGTCAAACTTGCCTTGTTCCACAAGTGAGCGAGCCAGCATCAGCGCCATCTCTCCGTCGTCGGTTAGCTGGGCGATGGCCGGATGCGGATGGTGTATCCCAAGTGGAAGCAGAAGTGCCTGTCCATCGGATATCCGGGTGAGTCCGTCAGGGTACAATTGTCGGATGTCTTCCGCAGGCATGGTTTCGACGGGCATGCCGAGCATTTCGCCCGCGAACTGCCCGAGCATGCATCCCTGCGCGCGGGCAAGGATTTCAGGGTCGTCGGCAGTCTGTTCTTTCAGTGTCATTGGAAAACCTCTCTGGGTGATGGAATTAAATACTTGCGCGTCAAATGAGTGTCATATAGGTTGCATTGTAACGCACGGACATTTCAATGGGTGGGGATCGGCTCGTAAGTGAGAAACATCGCTGACAATATCCTGGGATGGCATCCGCACCCTCCCTTTTACTACGGCTGGCTTGTGCTTGGCACGGCGGCCTTGGGGGCGTTCATCGGAACCGGCGTCGCTCAAACTGTGCTTGGCGGCATTCAAGACCTCATCGCCCAAGATATGGGTTGGGATCGCACGACTTTGGCATTCGCGGCGACTCTTGCGACCTGGACGTCCGGGCTGACGATGCCCTTTGTGGGCAGGCTGGTTGACCGCTATGGGCCGCGCTACATGATGCTCGCCGCCGCTCTGGTCGTGAGCGCGTGCGCCTTCGCGCTGGGCGGCGTCAACTCTGTCTGGCAGTTCTACGTTGCCTACATCATCTCGCGCTCGTTCGCCGGTCCGAACCTGCAAAACCTTGTGCCCCGCACCGTCGCCGTGAACTTTTTTCGGCGCAAGCGCAATCTGGCGCTTGGGCTAACTGCTCTCAACCGCATAGGAGGCGAGTCGCTCAACCTACTAATAATCACGCTGGTCGCGGGCGTATTCAGTTGGCGGGCAGCGTATCGGACGCTGGGCATTATCGCGCTGCCGCTGTGCATCCCGCTGTTCCTGATAATGCGCCGTCGCCCGGAGGACATCGGGCTGCGCCCCGACGGAGACTCGGCAGGCACGCCGAGCGGTAGGGCAAGAGTGGGGTCCGTTCCTACCGGTGAATTCGACTGGTGGCTTCGTGAGGTGGTGCGCACGCCGTCGTTCTGGTTCATCGTCTGGGCCGAGTTCGTGTCGGTAACGACAACGGCGGCGGTGGCGTTCCAGCTCGTGCCTTTCCTGACGGACAGCGGCATGCCGTATCGGACTGCCGCGTTCGCGCTTATGGTCAGCATCCTGCTGGGGGGATTGTCCGTGCCACTGTGGGGGCATTTGTCCGACAAGTTTACTATCCGGCGCCTGACGATCACGGTAATGCTGGCAACGAGCGTTCCCACCCTCACATTCGCCTTCATCGATGCTCAGAGCGCAGGCTTTTATGTATCGGTCGTATGGGGAATAGCATCCGGAGGAATCCCGATTGTGGGCAGCATGATGATAGGAGAATACTTCGGGCGGCGCTCATTCGGCGCGGTCTCCGGTCTGACAGGCCCCTTCCGTACCGCCGCTATGGGACTGGGACCGACGCTCGGCGCGCTGCTGGTGAACATCACGGGCGAATACACCGCGATATTCGTGGTTGCGGTCGCGTCGTACATCGTGGCGGCGGCACTGACTTACAGCGTGCAGTATCCGGCGATCCCGCGACGGGGTAGAGACTAACAGGATAGGGAGGATTTTGCCCTCTTGTGAGTTTTCTCCCTTCCTAACCTTCCCCTTCTAGGGGAAGGGACTTTATTCTGCTTCTTGTAGGCACTGTTCGAGCAGATCGAACGCTGCTTTGGCGAATGCCCACATGTTGCCTTCGCGGTCGTTGTCGCCGGTCTCTATGGTGATGGCGCGTTCTACGGGGCCGGAAACTGCGATACAGGCGTGGCCAGCGTCGTCGCCGTAGCGGTTGCCGGTCGGACCGCTTGCGCCGGTCTCGCTGAGTGCCCAAGTTGTGCCGTGTATCTCGCGTATGGTCCCGGCGTTAAGCGCGGCGTAGTATTCGGTGCTGGCGCGCTGCCCTTCCATGGCAGAGTCGGGAACGTTAAGCAGTCCGGCTTGGGCTACGCGCGTGTAAATTATCGCGCCGCCGACGTAGTATGCCGATGCGCCGGGAATCGCTACGAGAGCTGCGGAGAGCAGGCCGGCGCAAGAAGATTCTGATACGGCTATGGTGTCACCGCGCTGCTTCAAGATGTCAGCGGCGGATGCTGCGAGGTTGCTGAGTTCGGTCATGGTAGTCTCCGTAGAGTGTTATGCGGTGGGGCGATATATGGCGATATATATTGGTGTCAATGAGTGGAACTGTGCTCAGGCTTATACCAAATGCAGATGCTCAAGCACTTGCGGGTTGACCAGATTTCGAGGCTTTTTGCCGTCGAGAACTGCGGCGACTTCTTCGCCGTAGCGTCCGGTGCGGAGTTGCAAGGACAGTACGGAAGTGTGGCCGGAGTGCGGCGATAGCACTACATTGTCCATCGAGAGTAGCGGATTGTCCGCGTCCGGCGGCTCTTTTTCGAGCACGTCTAGGCCCGCGCCCGCAATCCAGCCTTCCTGCAGCGCCTTAATGAGGGCTGCTTCTTCTACGACGGGTCCGCGCGAGGTGTTGATGAGGTATGCGTTGGGCTTCATGAGGCGCAGGGCGTTCTCGTTGATGATGTGGCGCGTCTCCTCGGTGAGCGGCGTGTGCAGCGAGATGTAGTCGGATTGCGACATCATTTCATTGAAGGACACGCGAGTTACGCCACGCTCAGTAAATATCTCGTCCGAGATGTACGGGTCGTGAGCGATGACATTAAGCTCGAAGCCTTTGGCGCGCTGCGCCATCGCGCTGCCGATGCGCCCTAGTCCGAGGATGCCGATAGTCTCGCCATGCAATGCCCCAACCTCGTAAGGAGGACGCGGCGTCCATGTATTGGACCGAATGTCGGAGTGGAGATTGACGACGCGGCGGTTCAGTGCCAGAAGCAGGGACATCGCCTGATTCGCCACCTCGCGCGTCCAGAGGTCGGGGATGTTGACGACAGCAATGCCCTGCTCGGTGGCGGCTTCAACGTCTATGACATCGTATCCTACGCCGGTTCGCAAGACGACTTTGCACTGCGTCAGAGATTCGAGTACGCGTCGGGTCATAGGCGATTCTGAGGTGATGATGCCATCCGCGTCTCGGACATTCTCGATGATTTCGTCTTCCTCGTGCATCCCATTGAGCAGTTCGAGATTAGCGCCTACCTGCTCTAATGCGGCACGAGTGTCGGTGAGATCTTCTGCCTGCCAGCGTCCCATGTAATAGACCTTGAATTTGTGCTCGGTCAACGTATCGCCTCCGTGAACGTATAGGTGAGGATTCAGATTGAGCGTAGTATAACACTCCGCGCGAGATATGTATGAATGCGTGGAACGGCTGCCGTAATTTCGCGGGCGCATGTAGTAGAATATGGCTGAAGTTGGAGGTGAAACATGGCAACGCGAATCGAAACCAAGCCGACTGATGCCGCAGAACATCAGCCTGCGGAGAAGCCGGACGCGCCGGATAGACTCAGCATGGAGCAGGGGATACGCCGGGAGATTGCGGAGATGCTCGCTTCGAAGAAGCGAGGTTTCACCGTCGCCGACTACTACTATCTGGCAGAGGTGGGCATCCTGGACGAGGACGATAGGGTAGAGTTGATAGACGGGGAGATTGTGCTGATGTCGCCGATAAACGTGCCGCATGCGTACTGCGTGAAAGCACTTACGAAGGAATTTTACATGACGGCAAGCGAGCAGGCTGTCATATCGGTGCAGGACCCTATTCACCTCAGTGACGACTCCGAGCCGCAACCCGATGTTGTCTTGCTGCGTCCCCGTGATGACATGTATGCTGCCTCACACCCGACGCCGGAAGACATCCTGCTGCTGGTGGAGGTGGCTGACAGCACGATTGACAAAGACAGAAATGAGAAACTGCCGCGCTATGCCGAGTCGGGCGTACCAGAAGTTTGGATTGCCAGCCTGCCCGACGGCTGGGTCGAGCGCTACCGTAATCCCGGGACGGACGGATACGGCGAAGTCAGGCAATTCGTGCGCGGAGAGACAATTTCGCCAGAGTTGTTGCCGAATGTGCAGGTGAATGTCAATGACATCCTGCCGCAACAGTAACTCTTGTAAGTTTGGTGGGGTGAGTGGTGGCAACGGGTGGGTTCGAACCACCGACCTAACGCTTATGAAGCGTCCGCTCTACCCCTGAGCTACGTTGCCATCCTAGGAAGCCAGTGCCGTTTATTATACGTTAATTTCGGCATCAGATAAAGTGAAAACGCCTGTCGAGGGACCAATAGATGAATGACGCGCAGGTTGACCCGCTGATAAAGCGCGCGATCGCGGATGCCGTGATGCAGCGTGCTTCAATTGAACTGAACAAGCTGCTGGTGGAACTCGCCACCGCGCTCGACCCGTTCCCGAACTTCGTGGGTGTGAGCACGATACAGGCGGTTGAAGTTGAGCCGTCCGGCGTCTCAAATCCGGATAACGGCTGTGTGGTGGTGTGCCCCGACGGCGAACTGCGTGAACTTGTTCTGCGAATGATACCGGGACCGTTCGACATGGGTGGCGTGGAACAGACTGACGAGATGGCCGAATTGGATGTTCCGGCGGGAGAGTATGTGGCATACGCGTACGCCGCAGTTGAGGAATTGCTGAAGTTGCTAGAGGAGCGGCAGGCGCGTTGACGGTTGGTAGTCAGATGTTCCGGCGGCTAATAGTCTTCCGCACTTAATCCGCGGTGGTGCAGCATCATGGAGGGTACGCGCTTGAAGAAGAACTCTCTCCATGTAGGTAATTGGGGCTTGCGATTCATCAGGCTCTGAAACTCTCTTGAAGCGCCACCAACAAGCGGAGTGCCGTGTCCGCCGCAAAGTATGTCGAAGTCTAGGGCGGCGAGGCGCTCAAGGGATTGCCGATAGCGCTCCGCGTCGCTGCCCGGGAAGGGCATCGAACGGCTGACCTGTCCGTGCTCGCTGAATATCGTGTCGCCGCTGAAGAGCAGTCCGTCCCGCTCCAAAAAATAACACACGCTGCCGGGTGTGTGGCCCGGAGTGTGCAGGATTCTGATTCCGCCGGCAATCGGCAGAATGTCGTCTTCTTCGGGAAGGTGGCTAACCGGAGTGTACTTCAGAAGTGGCAGGTTAGTGTCAAGCTGAGGGAACATGCCCAAGTAAGCTAGAACATGGGCATCGTATCGTCGGTGCTCCCGCGTATCATCCCGGTGTGCAATCACCCTGGCGCCGCTGTGTTTCAGGATGCCGTGAGCGCCTCCCGCGTGGTCAGGATGGCTGTGGGTCAAGAGGATGCGGCGCAGTTCGCTCGCCCGCCTGCCTATGCGACGGATGTATCTGAGTACGCGGCCCGCGCTCCAGGGCAGGCCGGTGTCGATCAAAGTAAGGGCGTCGCCTTCTATTAAGTAAACGCGTGAAATATGAGTGCCCGGTACGGCGTGAATACCCCGAATAATCTCCAACTGACCTGCTCCCTGAGAAAGACCTGTTGAACTATCCGTCCCTATTCATTTTAGCGCAATTTTCGCATGCTGATACCAAAGCAAAGGCTTGTTGCACAACCTTTGCAAAATCAGGGTGGTTCTGTTCGGCAGTCAGTGATGCCGCTACTATGTCTCGAATCTCTCAGATGACGTCTGTCGCTTGCAAGCACAGGCGTATATTGTGCCCACTAAACCATTATCTGACCTTCCGCCTCACGCTGTATCCGACTGAACACCTCCTGAAGTGATAGACTATGCTCCAGGGCGCGCAGGCGCGCGTCCTCGTACTCGGGAGCAACGCCGACGACCACACCGTTCAACCGCTTCAGCTTTACGGCTACTTTTCCCAAAGATGTCTCGACCTGCACCACCTCACGCTCAGCCTCGATACGCTCTAGCTGCCGCACACGCACGCCAAGTGTGGACGTCTCCCTCATGACTAAATCGACGGTCTCAGCCTCGTTGTCGGCGGACACTATGATGCTGAGCATTGTCGCAGGTCGGTTCTTTTTCATCTGAATGGGCGTGAACCAGACATCGCGCGCGCCTAGATCGAAGAGTCGCTCTTGTACATAGCCTAACATCTCTCCGCTCATGTCATCGATGTTGGTTTCAATGAGCTTGACTCCGGCGCTATACTTTGCCGCCTGCTCAGTTCCAAGCCATAGGGCGAGCGCGTTCGGATACTGCTGTGAGTCGCGCGTACCCAGACCGTAGGCGATGCGACCGACGTTGAGACGCGGGTGCTCGAAATCGGCAATCGTAGTGAGGATGGCAGCGCCTGTGGGTGTGACCATCTCGCCGGTGTTGTGCGCGTTGTTCGGGGGAGCGGCTACGGGGGCATTAGCCATTTCGAATAGGGCAGCTGTCGCGGGCGCGGGTACCGGAAGGAGTCCATGCTCGGACCTTACAACGCCCGAACCACTTGGAAATGCGGAGCAGTAAACACGCTCAACACCAAGCATCTCCAACCCCGCTATGCTTCCAACCACATCCACAAGTGTGTCGAGCGTGCCGAGTTCGTGCAAATGCGTTTCGCCCGGCTCCGTGCGATGAACTTTTGCCTCTGCCTCCGCAATTCGCAGGAAGACCTCTTTTGACTGCCGTATCACGCTGTTGGACAGTCCGGACGCCTCAACCGTGTCCACAAAGTTCTGGATTGTGCGGGTCCTGCGTCCACTTTCATCAAGTTCAACGACTAGGTGCGTTCCTTCGAGACCGCCGCGCTGTGCCCGCTGTGTCCTGAGCGAATAGCCATCCACATTGAGATTCGCCAACGCGCCCTGAAGGTCGTTCAGCGTAAGCCCCGCGTCTAGCAGCGCGCCGAGAATCATGTCCCCACTTGCGCCACCGATACATTGAAAATATGCACTGCTCAAATTGAGCCTCCTCACATCGCCATTAAGCGACTGCGTCCGAGATTTGCCGTGTTATCGGCAAGCACATATTAATCGCTTGCGCCAGCGTGTCAACTCTCTGATAGTGCAGCGCTTCGGTTCCGTCGGCGCGATCGTCCGTATTTCCCGGTACCAGGCACTTTCTGAAGCCTAGCCGAACTGCTTCTTTCACGCGGCGATCTGTTTGAGGGGCGCGGCGTATTTCTCCGCTTAATCCCACCTCACCTATGGCGGCAACATCACTGGGCATAGGTACGCTTCTGAAACTTGAAGCGATTGCGAGCGCCACCCCTAGGTCGGCAGCAGGCTCCGCTATCTTCAGGCCGCCCGTGACGTTCACAATCACATCGTAGTCGGCGAGCGGTATGCCGCATGTACGCATCGCGACGGAGCAGACGAGTAGAAGCCTGTGCGAGTCGTACCCGGTGGCGACGCGGCGTGGGGTAGGAATCGTTGATGGGGCAGTTAGCGCCTGAATCTCAACAAGAAGCGCCCTATTGCCTTCGAGCACGGGCACGACTATCGACCCCATCGCTCCGGCTGGCCTGTCCAGCAGGAAGCTCTCTGAAGGATCCGCAACGTCCCGTAAGCCTGTGCCGGTCATCTCAAGTACGCCAACCTCGTTTGTCGAGCCGAAGCGATTCTTGACCGCGCGAAGCAAGCGCCACGAACTCACGGCGTCACCTTCCATGTAAAGAGCGGCGTCAACCATGTGCTCCAATAATCGAGGTCCCGCAATGTCCCCACCCTTTGTAACATGCCCCGTCAGTATGATCGGTACATTGTTTGCCTTACCCCATTCCAGCAGGCGGCGCGCGCACTCGCGAATCTGCGACACATTGCCAGCCTGCGATGACAGTGCCGGATCATACATCGTTTGTATCGAATCAATGACTGCGAGGGCGGGTAGTTGTTCATCAAGCCTCGCCAGCACTTCCTCCACATTCGTCTGCGTTAGGATGTACAGGTTCTGCCCTTCGATGTCGAGCCGGTCTGCGCGCATCTTGACCTGTGAAACGGACTCTTCACCCGTAACGTAGAATACGGACGAATGGCTGCGCGCAATTTCAGCGGCGACTTGCAGCAGCAGAGTGGACTTTCCGATGCCGGGGTCACCCGCGAGCAGTACGAGGGAACCAGGCACAATTCCACCTCCCAGCACACGGTTGACTTCGCTCGACGAAAGCGCCAGGCGCGGCAATTCTTCAGCGGACGCTTCTGCGAGATGAACGGCTGCAGATGACTCGTTGCTGAGCCATCCATATCTCCCGGATTCGTTCCGTTCTATGATGGTATTCCATGCGCTGCAACCGTGGCATTGCCCCTCCCACTTTGCCGTTACTTTATGGCAGGAAGTGCATACAAATTCTGTCCTTTTCTTTGAATTGGCCATTAAATTTGTCTCCTAAGACTTTGCTATCTGACATCAGGGACGGGTTGGCAGAAGGCAATGGCATTACAAATGTTCGATATGCGAGGCATAATAGAACATAACAGAACGAAAGTCAAGGACGCCTGACGAGATTGGCTGCAAGGCAAGCAAAGAGAGAAGCCCGTCCGGCGAACAGACGGGCTTCCAAATTAGATGCTAATAGCGGAGTAGGGCTATCGGCGCGTTAGGCTACGCAACGGGTATAGGCTCTTTCGCGTGGACAACCAAGCCGTCCTCGTCTGCATTGACGTCCACCATAGCGGTGTCGCCCGGGCTCAATTCTCCGGCAATGATGGCGTCGGAGAGCTTGTCCTCAAGATGGTCTTGAATGAGGCGGCGCATCGGTCTAGCACCGAATTGAGGGTCGTATCCCTTCTCTGACAGCCAGTCGCGCGCGGCGTCCGACACTTCCATGGTGATGCCCTGTTCGATAAGCTCTGCATTGACATCCTGCAACTGGAGCTTGACGATTTCCCGCATGTGCTCACGGCCTAGCGAGTGGAATACCACCTGCCCGTCAATACGGTTCAGGAACTCAGGACGGAAGAAGCGCTTCACTTCATCAAGAACATTGTTCTTCATGCGAAGGTAAGCCTGCTCGTCTGTCCTGCCGGATTCGCCCCTTGCCGAGAAACCCATCGATCGGTCTTGACGAATCAGATCTGAGCCGATGTTGCTCGTCATGACGATAACGGTGTTGCGGAAATCGACCCTGCGGCCCTTGGCGTCGGTGAGATGTCCATCGTCGAATATCTGAAGAAGGATATTGAATACTTCCGGATGCGCCTTTTCGATTTCATCAAGCAGGATGACACTGTATGAGCGTCGGCGCACCGCTTCGGTGAGCTGCCCGCCCTCGTCATAGCCTATGTATCCCGGAGGCGCACCGACAAGTCGCGCAACGGTGTGCCTGTCCATAAATTCTGACATGTCGATGCGGATCATCGACTCTTCGCTGCCGAACATGAACTCGGCGAGCTTCTGCACGAGGTAGGTCTTGCCAACGCCCGTCGGTCCGAGGAACAGGAATACACCTGTGGGCCTCTTGGGGTTCTTCAGACCTGCCCTCGCGCGACGGACGGCTTTGGAGATTACCGTAATCGCCTCGTCCTGACCGGACACCTGACCGCGAAGAGAGGCTTCCATGTTTACCAGACGCTCAGACTCCGTTGAGGCTAGGCGAGCGACAGGAATTCCCGTCCACATGTTCACCACTTCGGCTATGTCGTCTTCGGTGACCACGGGGCTATTGCTGCTGCGCTCGGTTTCCCAGTCTGATTGCAGCGCTTCCATTTTCAGTTGCAGGCTCATCTCGCGCTCCCGCAACTCTGCTGCCTGCTCGTATTGGCGCGTAGAGATTGCCTCGTCCTTCTCGCGGCGGACGCGATCAAGCATGTTCGAGACTTCCGTCAGCGAGAGAGGCTGCTCGGAGTTATTGATGCGTACTCTGGAAGCGGCTTCGTCTATTAGGTCGATTGCCTTGTCGGGCAGGGAGCGGTCGGAGATGAACCTTGCCGCCATGCTAGCCGCCGCCTTCAGGGCATCTTCATTGATTGTCAGCTCGTGGTGCTTCTCGTACTCGCCCTTGATGCCTTTGAGAATCTCAACCGACTCATCAACGGTTGGCTCTTCGACGCGGACGGGTTGGAATCTGCGTTCCAGCGCGCTGTCGCGTTCAAGGTATTTGCGGTATTCGTCAGGGGTGGTAGCGCCTATCGTCTGCAATTCACCCCGGGCGAGAGAGGGTTTCAGAATGTTGGCGGCGTCAACGGCGCCTTCAGCAGCGCCCGCGCCGACCATTGTATGCACTTCGTCTATGAACAGGATGCACTTGCCGGATTCGGTGATTTCCTTGACGACTTTCTTGAGCCGTTCCTCGAACTCTCCGCGATACTTGGTGCCCGCGACGAGCGAACCCATATCGAGAGTAACCAGTCTTTTCCCCTGTAGTGTGGAGGGCACTTTGTTTTCTGCGATGAGTTGCGCTAATCCTTCGACGATTGCCGTTTTCCCAACGCCCGGCTCGCCCACCAGAACAGGGTTGTTCTTTGTGCGGCGGCTCAGTATTTGCGTTACTCTTTGAATTTCGTTGCTTCTGCCAACGGTTGGGTCAAGGTTGCCTTCTCTTGCCTGTTTGGTGAGATCCACTCCCAACTCGTCCAGCATGGGTGTCTGGCTCTTGCTCCTGCCACGCCTGCCGCTACCCTGCGGGCTTTGCGATGACTGCGATAGGAGCCGGCTGGTCTCGCCGCGAATCTTGTCAAGGTTGATGCCGAGACTTTCTAGGACGCCGGCAGCAACGCCTTCGCCTTCGCGCATAAGGCCGATGAGGAGGTGCTCAGTTCCGATGTAGTGGTGGTTGAGGCGTCGTGCCTCGTCCACGGCAAGCTCGATGACCTTCTTTGCGCGAGGAGTCAGTCCGATTTCCCCAGGCGTGGAACGCTCTCCGCGCCCGATGATGAACTCCACGGCGGAGCGAACCTTGTGCAATTCCACGCCGAGGTTAGAGAGCACTCGGGCAGCGACACCATCCGTCTCCCGGACAAGGCCGAGAAGAATGTGCTCCGTCCCGATGTAGTTGTGGTTAAAGCGCTGCGCCTCTTCTTGAGCCAGCGACAATACCCTGCGTGCTCTCTCTGTAAACTTCTCGAATCTGCTTGCCATCGCACCTCTCCTGTAAGGAGTTCAGCGTAATCAGAACAATAAGGCGTATTCTATTCGTAGTTCATGAATGGGTTGTCCATTGTCTGCTTGAGGCTCAGCCCAAGCCTGCGCCGCTCGGGTTCGATCCTCAGCACCTTCAACTTCACGTCCTCGCCCTCTTGAACGACTTCACGAGGATGGCCGATTACGCGGTCGGACAGTTCGGATATATGAATCAATCCCTCGATATTGCCTTCCACGCGGGCGAATGCCCCGAAATTTGTCAGCTTGGTTATCTGAGCGTCAACGATGTCATCAACATGAAGTCGCTCGTGAATTGTCTCCCACGGTTCCGGTTCGAGTCGTCTCAGGCTGAGGGCAATCTTCTTGTTTTCCACATCTACTCTCAGGACGAACACGTCCAGTTCGTCACCGATAGACACGACATCTTCAGGCCTGCCGACCGGTCCCCAAGACATCTCCGATATATGCACTAACCCATCCGCGCCGCCCAGGTCCACGAAAGCGCCGAAACTGCTGATGCCTGTAACGACTCCCTTGCGTACCTCTCCAACTTGAAGCTCTTGCACCAGACGCGCTTTCTGAGCGTCTCTCCATTCCTGAACGGCTTGGCGCTCGGAGAATATCGCGCGGTTGCGGCTGCGGTTAATCTCAAGAATCTTCAGTTGCAGCGTCTTGCCCGTTTCCTCTGCCTGCCGCTCCATGCGCCGGGCTTCGGCCTCGGGGTCTTCTTCAGTCTCTGACCTGTCCCGGAAAATATCCCTCGGAACGCTCACGAGCTGCGACATGGGGACGAAGCCTTGCACCTTGCGGACATCTACGATTGCGCCACCCTTATTGAAGCCAAGGATGCTGCCCTCGACGGTTTCGTTTTCCTCAAGGCACTGCTCCAGCTCACGCCAGCCGGTCTCTCCCAGAGCGCGGTCAATAGATAGTATGGCGGCATTATCGGCGGATTCCGGTCGCAGCACATAGGTAATTATCTGGTCGCCTATTTGCAGGTTCTGCAAGTCTTCTTGACTCAGACTGCGCATCTCGCGCTGCTGCACTACGCCCTCGGACTTGTGACCTATATTGACGAGTATGCCGCCGTCCTCGGAGAAGCCCATAACCTCGCCATCCACGACCTCGCCGCGACGAAGAGGTTTTATCGGCTCCATGGAGTCGAGCAACTGGCCCATGTCTTGGACTTCGGATTCCTCTTCATCGAAATCCATAGGGTCGTCGTCGAATGCGACTTCCGAGACTACGGGTGCTTGTACATGGGTTTCGGCTGCCGGCGCCGGTGTAACCTCGGTCGGCTGCGCCGAAACTCCGACTGGGTCAGGGGCTTCACTCTGTGAAATTGCCGGATCCTGCGCATCTGCTGCGTTCTCAATAATTGCGGGGTCGTCTGAAGAGGGATTTGATGTCACGGCTCTACGGGCCTTTCTTATAGTTGGACTACCTGACTATTATATTCGTATAGGGCAAAGGTGTAAAGGTTCGGAAGGGGTATGAGATCGCCGATGAAGGGCACCTTGAAAGCACCACTTCTAGTACAGCAACAGCATACTCCAACGCTGGTTCTTGTTCAAGGGCGATTAAGGGTGTCCGCTGGTATCGTGATGACTGTCGAAACGGGTTGAATTGCTGTTTTCCAAAGCCCCACTGCGGGCGACAGCTGATGGAAAATAGGAGTAACGTATTCTGCATTCAAGCTAGAGAATCTGCGAGAGGAACAATTTCGTGCGCTCGCTCTCCGGATTATCGAAGAATTCGTTCGCGGTATTCTCCTCCACTATGCGCCCTTCATCCATCATGATGATTCTGTCGGCGACTTCTCTGGCGAAGCCTATTTCGTGCGTGACAATCATCATTGTCATGCCGGAATACGCCAGCTCGCGCATGGCGTCGAGAACTTCGTTGATCATTTCAGGGTCGAGCGCAGAGGTCGGCTCGTCGAACAGCATTATTTCAGGCTGCATCGCAAGCGCGCGCGCGATGGCGACCCGCTGCTGCTGCCCGCCCGACAGCTCCGCTGGGTACTTGTCCGCCTGTTCCGGTATGCCCATTCTGGTCAGAAGCTCCAGGCCGACCTCTTCCGCCTGCGCGCGACTCCAATGTCGCACTTTCATGGGCGCGAGCGTGATGTTGCCCATCACCGTCAGATGCGGGAACAGGTTGAACTGTTGGAACACCATGCCAACTTCGCTGCGTATAGCGTCTATGTTGCGAACGTCCTTCGTCAGTTCGATGCCGTCAACGATAATATCGCCGCTCTGGTGCTCTTCAAGTCGATTGATGGTGCGTATGAATGTTGACTTTCCTGAGCCTGACGGACCCACAATCACTATCTTCTCACCGCGCTTCACAGTCGTAGTGACATCCTTCAGCGCCTGAAAGTTGCCGAACCACTTATTCACGTTGCGGCAAATGATGATATCCTCCGCCGTCTCAGAGTTTCCGTTGGTTGCCATAGTATTCTCCATAATTTCAGACGAAATTGAACCTGTCGGCCTGCTGCGCCAGACTGGCGCTACCGCCTGCCCACGCCCATATATTCCTCGATTCGACCACTCACATACGACATGCCGTAGCAGAAAATCCAGAACACCACCGCGAGGAAGATGAATAGCTCTCGCGCATTGCCCAGATACTCGGGGTTGCCCTGGATGAACGCCCTGCCAATCTCCACGACATCGAGCATGCCGATGATATACACGAGGCTGGTGTCCTTGAACAGCGCGATAAACTGTCCCACGATTGCGGGAATCACATTGCGGATTGCCTGGGGAAGCTCGATGAGAAGCGTCGTTTGCCATCCCGGAAGCCCGAGAGCGCGTGCTGCCTCCACCTGTCCCCGTGAAAGCGCTTGCAACCCTCCGCGAATGTTCTCTGCCATGTACGCCGAGCTGAAGAGCGTGATGATAATCGCGGCGCGGAAGACCGAATTCTGCGGAAAGTCTTCAGGAAACGCTAGTGGCACAAGGACCTGCGACATGAACAGCAGCGTTATCAGGGGGACGCCGCGGAATATCTCAATGAAGACCACGCACAGCAACTTCACAACAGGCAGATTGCTGCGCCTTCCCAATGCGAGCGCGATGCCTATGGGAAGGCTCAACACGATCCCGGCGACTGCCAGAAGCAGATTCAAGGTCAATCCGCCCCAGCTAACGACGGATACGGGCTGCATTCCGGGGACGCCGGGCAGACCGCGCAACAGCACCAGTATCAGCAGGAATACGACAACTCCAAATATCACCATGCGCTGCACGGTTATCAGGGAGGTGTAACGCACAAGCGCCCATCCGACGAGCACTGCGGGCAAGTTGGCGAAGAGCAGGATCCGCACATCCAGCCCCATGTCGTCCAAGCCGTAAGGCAGAAATGCCATAAGGGCGGACACCACTGCGACTGAAAGAGCGACCTTCTTTCCTACACCGCCAACGACGCCCCAAACCATGCCTAGCAGCACCGTTACCAGCAGGAGTCCTGCTTGGGGTCTCCAAAAACAGTCCTGTCCCGGGCAGGCTAGTTCGGTGTTGTACTGCCCGATGAAGAATCCCCCGCCTATCGTAGCTATCACTGTCCAGTCGGCATCCGTGAGCGCCCATCCAAGGCAGAACCACGCCGCAAGGAGGATGAAGATTGAAGACGCGACGGTGAGCGCTCCGTTGAACCGCGACGAGAACAGATTCTCGCGAATCCATCCGGCGGCGCCCCCTTCGAAGCGAGGTGGGGGAAGTTGCCCGGAAGTCGGTGCATTGCTGGCAGCCATCAATTACGCTCCGGAGAATTTGATGTGGCGGTTATAAAGATTGCCGAGTAGCGAGTACGCTAAACTCAGAGCCAAGTACGATAGCATTATCAGAATGAAGATTGACACAGCAGGGGCGGTCTGGGTCATAGTCTTGGCGACATTCGTTAGGTCCGAATATCCGATCGCTCCGGCGAGGCTGCTGTTCTTCGTCAGGTTGAGATACTGGCTAATCATCGGCGGTATTATGACCCTGAGCGCCTGTGGAAATGTAACATTCCGAAGCGTTCCCATTGGGGTCAAACCCAGAGCGCGCGCCGCTTCCGTTTGCCCTCTGCTCACTGACTGTATGCCCGCCCGCACTATCTCGGCGATGAACGATGATGTGTATATGACCAGTCCGACCAGCAGCGCCAGCAGTCCGGCCGAAGCAGTGAATCCGCCTGCTATGCGCCCAAAAGTCCCCTGTGGCGCCGGAATCGAAATAACGAAAGGCGCAATTCCTATTGCGACCATCACGACGAGCCATGCCACTGCACCCCCAATGACCACCGTCGCAACCCCGCATATAACAGGGTATGAGACCTTCCCTGTCAATTCTTCCCGTCGCGCCATCATTCGATGCACGACGAATCCCAGCACGATTGCCGCCGCTGCGAGCGCGAGCCAAATACCAGCGGCATCCCCACTGCTGGGGGATGGAGACGGCACAGAGACGCCAGCGTTGTTGATATAGACATTGCCAGCGACTACATAACCTTTGCGAACGGGAGGCAGAGCAAGAACGATGTAGAACCAGAAGAAAAGCTGCACCAGCAGAGGCACGTTACGGAAGAACTCTACATACGCAGTGGCAATCTTTGCGACAAGCCAGTTGCTTGACATGCGCGCAACACCCACGACTATTCCTAGCGCAGTCGCGAGTATCACTCCTACGATGGAGACGACCAGCGTGTTCGTGAACGCCACAAAGAGAGCGTAACGGAAGGTGTCGGACGACTCATAGGCGAGGAAATGCTGGCCAATAGGCGTCTGGTACGCGCGGTCGAGGAAGCTGAAGCCGTAGGGTATGTGCCTTTCCGCTATCGCGCTTCCGATATTGATGAAGAACCATGAGACAAGCACCACCACCAGGATGCCTGACACAATCTGCGACGCCCACTGTATTACTTGGACGTGTCTCCATACAGGAATCCCTTGATATGTCAGGTTTCGAATCATCTATACACGAGCTTCCCACAAATGCGCCGCTTGAGCCGTAATCCTACCACATCTTTCGCCTGTTAAATCAACATCATCCATCGAGGTGCAACAGTTTTACCATCATTCCACATTAGCTACACGCTTGCTCGAAGGACAAATTCATACGAATGCAAAAAAGAGGGAGCGGCTGGCGCTGTGTCAGCCGCTCCCTCTTTCAGTTTATTTCACCTTACAATTACACAATTATCGATGCTCGTTCTTTACCGCAATGGCGCGGCGTAAATCTGGCCACCCTTCGGGCAGTTCGAGCAAGGAGCGTCTGACCAGAGCGCGTTGCGCCCGCCCTCGCGCGGCAGGTTGATGCCACTGGGTCCCAGATTGCGGTCGTAAATCTCGCCGTAGTTGCCCACAGCCTTGACTACATTTTGTGCCACGGCGTTGTCAAGCCCAAGGCTTTCCTGGCCGAAGGAGCCTTCCAGCCCAAAGAGGCGATCAACGGGTGTGTTGCCGGTCGCCGCTGCCGGTACATTGCCGGAAGAGACATCGTAGGCCTCTGCGTAGATAAGAATCGACATTACGGTCTTTACGATGTCGAACCACTGGTCATCGCCGTGAGGAACCACGGGGCCGAGAGGCTCTTCAGAAATGGTCTCGGGAAGAATCAAGTGCGCGCTGGGATCACTCAAGGCGGTGCCCAAAGCGGCAAGCTGCGAGCGGTCGTTCGTGAACGCATCGCACTGCTCGCTGTCATAAGCTGACACTACGGCATCCGTGTCCTCAAATGTCAACGGAGCGATATCCAAGCCGTTCTGGTTGGAGAAGTCCTGAAGGTTAAGTTCTGTCGTAGTGCCCTGAGTTACGCATACAGTGGCGCCCTTAAGGTCAAGGGCGCTCTTGACGTCCGGCAGAGAATTCTTGTTGACCATGAAGCCCTGCCCGTCGTAGAACATCGTCTGGGCGTAGTTGCCCCACTGGGCGTCTCGGCTGGTAGTCCAAGTAACGGTGCGAACCAGTACATCCACTTCCCCGGACTGAATCGTAGGTCCGCGCTCCGCTGCGGAAATCAGACGAATCTCAATGGCGTTAGGGTCACCCAGCACTGCGGTAGCGATGGCGCGGCAAAGGTCAATGTCAAAGCCCACATTGTTTTGGTTGTTATCAAGAGAGCCGTAGCCGGGAACATCGTTACGGCTAGCGCAGATCACTTTGCCCCGTTCCCTAACCACAGCCAGGCGATTGCCGGTTTCCGGCATAGCAGCCGGCGCTTCCATTGCCATCGCGTCCGCGAGTTTCTGCTCAAGGTCCGCAACCTTGGTTTCCGCTTCCATTGCTCTGGATTCCGCAGCGGCGGCATTTGATTGCGCTTCTGCGAGCGCGGCGCTGTTGTCTTCCTGTTGGCATGCCACAAGCGCCAAAATACCGGCTATTATCAGCATTATTAATAGACTTGTCCGAATGACCATTCTATTTCCTTTCCTCTTGATTCCAAGACCACATTCCAAGGCCAGATACACGCGTGGATATACCCTGATGATACTTCTTTGAGAAAACGGCGAAGACGTATTTCCAACCTAGTCGGATACCGAATGAATGAAAAAGCCCCCTGGCAGTGACCTATTTTCCCACACCCTTGCGAATGCAGTATCGTCGGCGCTGAGACGTTTCACTTCCGTGTTCGGGATGGGAACGGGTGGGACCATCTAGCTAGAACCACCAAAGGACTTAACTCAGGGTTTATAATATCAAGAGCAGAATACCTATGTCAACGAATTTTCTATCTCAATTATTGAAAGACAATCCAATTCGGCTCTAGTAGATAGTGGTCTTCTGTGGCAGTTCCTTGCCCGATGTTGATGTCAACCTTATAATCATCTGGCGCAACTGTCCTATAAACAGCATCTAAAAATGAGAAAGGGAGCCAATTGGCATCAAGCAGCGCTTGCACACTCGCAGTTGCGATTGACGGGCCAGCTGCGTCCGGCAAGAGTGTTATAGGACGTGAGGTGGCGCGCAGACTGGGCATTCGCTTCCTTGATACCGGCATAATGTATAGAGCCGTGACCTGGGCATCGATTCGGGGAGGAGTAGATCCCGACAGGGAAGACGAACTAGCATCTGTTGCAACCCGCTCCGAAATCCGGCTTATAACCGTGTGTGAAGAAGACCGATTATTGCTGGACGGGGACGACATTACCGATCATCTCAGGCTCCGGGAAGTCGATGCGGCTGTATCGGCTGTTTCTGCGGTGAGCGGTGTGCGTCGCGCTCTTGTTGCTCAGCAGCGTGCTATTGCCGCTGATGGGCCAATCGTTATGTCCGGGCGGGATATTGGTACCGCTGTGCTGCCGAATGCCTGCGTAAAGGTATTCCTGACTGCAACGGTTGAGGTACGCGCCCAGAGACGCGCTGCCGAAGAGGCAGGGAATGCCGAGTACGAGAAGATAATGGATGAATTGACGCGGCGCGACAGAATCGACAGTGAACGGGAAGACTCGCCACTGCGCCCTGCCGAAGACGCGATCACAATCGCTACCGACAACATGACGATTGAGGAAGTCGTTCAGGCGATACTCTCGAAGGTGCAATGATGTTGACCGACTGGCTGTATCGAATATGCATACCCTTGCAGCGGATGGTGTTGCGCCTTTTCGCGGACTGGAAAGTCAATGGCTTGGAAAACGTGCCCCCAATGGGGCCTCTACTCATAATCGCTAACCACCAGAGCAACTTTGACCCGCCCCTACTGAGTGCGAGCGTGCCCCGCAGAGTGTATTTTCTCGCCAAGTCGAGCATCTTCATGGGGCATATTGTTACTTGGTTTCTCAGCTCATACGGAGCTTTTCCCGTGAACCGTGAGAGCGGCGATATTAGAGCGTATCGATGGGTTATCAGCCAGTTGCGGGCAGGTAAGCCCGTTGTCCTGTTTCCGGAAGGGACCCGGTCGCACGATGGAATGACTAAGGCAAAGCCGGGAATAGCGCAGATTGCTTTACAGTCGCAGGCATCCATTTTACCGGTGGGAATAGTCGGAACGCATCGCCTGGGCACCTGGATGCGTGTGTTCAACCCTACCGGCAAGATAACGGTGAACATCGGTCAGGTGTTCTCTGTTCCGCCTATTGAGGGTAGGCCCAGTAAGGAATTGCTCGATTCTATATCGGATATGGTTATGCAGCGAGTGGCGATGCAGCTCCCGGATGAGATTCGCGGCGTGTACGGAGAAAGCTCGACGAAAGGCGCGCCACAGCACGGGTGAATGACATGTGTGGAATCATTGGCTACATAGGCGAGCGAGCGGCGGCTCCCATAATTCTGGAGGGGCTTGGCGCGCTCGAGTATCGTGGCTACGACAGCGCCGGGATCGCAGTTCTGGACGAGGAAGGCGTGCCGCAACTTTACAAGTCGGCAGGCAAGCTCTCCAGGCTTAGGAGCATTCTAGGCAATGGACTGCCCGACGGCTTCAGTGGTGTGGGGCATACTCGCTGGGCGACGCACGGAGGGCCGACCGATTTCAACGCTCACCCGCACACCGATTGTACGGGCGACGTGATGGTCGTGCATAACGGCATCTTCGAAAATTACTTGGAGTTGAAACAATCTCTGGCGGCTGACGGGCACACATTCGATTCTCAGACAGATGCTGAGTGTATCCCGCATCTCATAGAGTCTTACATGCAGGAAGGCCATTCTCTCGAAGAGGCGGCGCGGGCAGCGGCATGTCGCATAGAGGGCGCGAATGCTGTGGTTGTCATGTCTCGCAAGGAGCCGGACAAGATAGTCTCGTTCAAGCTTGGTAACGCGGGCGGTATAGTCATCGGGTACGGCGAGGAGGAAATGCTGCTCGCCAGCGACATTGCCGCGCTGCTTCCACATGTGCGTAACGTCGCGTACCTGTCCGTCGGCGAGATGGCGACGGTAACGAGGGATAAAGCGCGCTACACGCGCATTGATGGCACTCCTGTCAAGAAGGTGGCTGCGCCCGTCTCTTATGGCGCGATGACCGCAACCAAGGGTGAATACAAGCACTTCATGCTCAAAGAGATACACGAGCAGCCTGATGCCGTACTAGACTCACTGCGAGGTCGCGTCCAATTTGATCCGCCCGGCATAACCCTACCCGAGCTGTCATTCACCGACGCTGAGGTGAAGCGATTCAATCGCGCTATCATCATCGGCATGGGCACAAGCATGCACGCCGGTATGGTAGGGCGCATGTGGATGGAGTCGATGGCTGGAATCGCGTGCGAGGTTGACAACTCTTCAGAGTTTCGCTATCGAGACGCGGTGATGGATGAGAACACGCTGGTTATTTCAATATCCCAATCAGGGGAGACCGCGGATACACTCGGCGCGATGGACCTGGCGAAGGGCCGTGGTGCGCGACAACTGACCCTGTGCAACTACGAGGGCACGCAATCAACGAGAATAGCCGACGCCGTACTGCCAATTCGCGCAGGTCTTGAAATCAGCGTGGCGGGAACGAAGACTTTCGTGTGCTCGCTGGTGACGCTGTACGCGCTTGCCGCCTATCTGGGATTCAGGCGCGGCGCGATTGGACGAGATCGGCTGGCAAATGTCGTGCAGGAACTGGCGCGTTTGCCCGAAATGATCGGTCAGCTCATATCAGGGCAGTCGCAGTATGAGCGTCTGGCGCTCAAGTACGCGCGGCGCGCGAATTTCCTGTTCCTGGGACGCGGAAAGAACTACCCGCTGGCGATGGAGGGCGCGCTGAAGCTAAAGGAGATAAGCTACATCCACGCGGAAGGTTATCCCGCAGGCGAAATGAAGCACGGGCCAATTTCTTTGATAGACAGGAAGATGCCGGTTGTGGCGCTTGTGCCAAGAGACGAACTGTATGACAAAATGCTCAGTAATGTGAATGAGGTCAAGGCTCGACGGGGAAGTGTGATTGCCGTTGCCACCGAAGGGGATGAGCACATCTATGAGAAGGCTGACGATGTAATTTGGATGCCGAAAGCTTCAGCAAACATCACGCCGATCCTCAACGCAATTCCGATGCAGCTTCTGGCATACTACATAGCCGTTGAGCGCGGCTGCGATGTCGATCAGCCGCGTAATCTCGCAAAATCCGTTACTGTCGAGTAGTCCCTTGGTCTCAAGACGGAGGGAGAAGGATTCGCATTCCGAGCCTGATTCGCCGTTGAAGATACTTCGTTCCTATGCTAGTTTAGTGCAATAGACAGAGGTGCAGATTGCTACCGCATATTTCCAAGTTCGGCATATACTTGAACCCCAGCGAGCACAAAGTCGTTCGTATCACCTCACCTTACTGGTTTCCGGAAGAACCGGACTGGGTCTATGTGACCAGTGAGGTCAACGAGACTCTGCTGAACATTCGTCAGATTATTCGTGACGAAGAACTGGCAGAAGAACCGGACTCGGTAATCTGGGGAAGGATACCCCTAAAAGACTGAGCTGAGTAGGTCCAGAGAGGCCGCCTTTGACGCAAGACTCCCCAAGGATAGAGGCGGTTGCCTATTTCGTAGAAAAGGCGCGCCGCGCCGTCCCGCCCGCGCTTCGTTACCCCGCGTATCGAGCCTACTGGTTCGGAACGCTTGCGTCCGTCAGCGGCTTCCAGATGCTCACCTTCAGCCTGCTGTGGGTAACTTACGAGCTAACTAACTCGCCACTCTTTCTGGGATATGTCGGTGCGGTCAATGCGATACCCGCGATTGCGCTGAACCTGTTCGGCGGCGTGTTCGCCGACATGTTCGATAAGAGGCGCCTCATCATAGCCTGCCAGCTCGTAACCGCTTCGCTCATCTTCATCCTTGCCGTGATGACGATGTTCGATGTGCTGCACATCTACTACCTGCTGCTCATCGCGTTTCTCGCGGGCGCAGTCAACGCATTCGACCAGCCCGCGCGCCAGGCTCTTTATCCGCACCTCATAGACCGCTCCGCAATTATGAGCGCGGTATCATTGAACTCTGCGATATGGCAGGGCACTCGCATAGTCGCGCCTGCCATCGCGGGAGGCATCATCGCATACCTTGGAACTTCAATATCGTTCTTCATTTCCGGCGCAGGCTTCGTTACGATGGCGCTGGTTACGGTCGCGCTGAAGATACCTGAAATACAGCGAGGCGGCAGCGGAAATCCCGCCCGCGATATGCTGGACGGCTTGAAGTTCATCCTGGGCAACTCCGCGTTTTCGTTCCTCATAGGCATGACATTCTTCAACAGCTTCTTCGGAATGGCGTATATCTTCATGATGCCAATCTTTTCGGTTGACATTCTGAAGGTTGGCGCGGACGGTCAGGGCGTGTTGATGGGCGTGAGCGGAGCGGGCGCTCTGGCGACTACGATGATACTCGGCTCGGTCGGCAACTTCAGGCAAAAGGGTCTGATGCTCATCGGTGGCGCGACTGCCTTCGGACTGGCGCTTATGCTGTTCGGGCTGGTGTCGCAGGCATATCCGTCCTACCTTTTGGTAATGGTGATAATGCTCTTCATCGGCATCTTCAACTCAATTTACATGATCTCGATAATGAGTTCCTTGCAGATGATGGTCCCAAACAGTATGCGTGGGCGCGTGATGGGCTTTTACGGTATGACATGGAGCATAATGCCGCTGGGTGGAATGCAGGGTAACTGGATAGCCAACTACCTCGGCGCGCCGATAGCGGTGATGATAGGCGGGCTTGCAGTAGCAGGCTTCGCTGTCGGTCCAGCCTTGCTCAACAAGCAGGTACGGAACATAAGCGCTCTGGTGAATCAGGTGGAGCAGGCAGTAAGCACGAGACCTCAGCGTACAGTGTCAGCCGGTGATTGAACTGCTACGCTTTTGGCAACATCGCGTTGGGCGAATGGCGCCAGGCTACCCTGACGCAAATCGAAAACAGGGAGACACGAATGTCTGAAAACGAACTTCACTACCTCACCATCAGCGAGGCGGCATCCCTAATCGAATCGAAGCAGCTATCGCCGGTGGAGCTTGTTGCGGCGCACCTTGAGCGCATTGAGCAGACCGATACACGGCTGAATTCATTCGTCACGCTCCTCGCTGAAGAGGCGACGGCTGCGGCGGCACAAGCAGAATCCGAGATGCAGAACGGCGATTATCGCGGGCCGCTGCACGGCATTCCCGTCGGACTGAAAGACCTGTACTACACGAAGGGCGTCCGCACGACCGTCGGCTCCAAGATTATGAGCGACTTCATGCCCGACTATGACGCAGCCGTAACGGAGCGCTTCCGGGACGCCGGAGCAATTCTACTTGGCAAGTTGCAGATGCACGAGTTCGCGCTGGGAGCGACGAGCGAGAACCCGCACCACGATCCCGCGCGCAACCCGTGGGACACGACGCGCATCACCGGCGGGTCAAGTGGCGGATCAGGCTCTTCGGTCGCTGCGGGACAGTGCATGGCTGCGCTTGGCAGCGATACCGGCGGCTCCGTCCGCATCCCTGCATCGGCTTGCGGCATTGTGGGACACAAGCCCACATTTGGACGCATTAGCAGAGTTGGTGTCTTCCCTTTGGCGAACAGCCTCGACACTGTGGGACCTATGACGCGCTCAGTGATGGATGCCGCAATCGTGATGAACGCCATCGCGGGTTACGACGAGCGAGACCAGTCATGCGCCAACAGGCCGGACGAAGACTTCACGCGCCTGCTGGGCAAGGAAATATCCGGGCTGCGGATAGGCGTGCCGCAGGACTACTTCTACGACATGATTGACGAAGAGGTGACCGCAGCCGTGCGGCAGGCAGCGGAGGTTCTGGAGAATCTGGGCGCGTATGTGGAGGAATGCTCGATTCCGGCGCTCAATGACTCGATAAGCATTTCAGGCACGATTCTGCTCACAGAGGCGGCGGAGATACACCTCGACAATCTGCGCCAGCGAGCTGACGACTTCGGCCCGGATGTGCGCGGACGACTGGAAGAGGGGGCAATGATTCCGGCGGTTTCGTATATTGCGGCGCAGAGGGCACGGACAGAGTTTAACCGCGCGATTGCAGAGGCGATGAATACCTACGACATCCTGCTTGCGCCCACGACGGCGCTTGGCGCTCCCAGGCTTGGCGACCGCACGGTAGATGTCGGTGGCGTTCAGGAGGCGAAACTAGCGATAATGCCGCGCCTGACTCGTCCGCACAACATCTGCGGCATTCCCACCGTTTCAGTGCCGTGTGGATTCACGTCCGAGGGTTTGCCTATCGGCATGCAACTCGCAGCCCGCCCGTTCGAGGATGCCCTCGCCCTTCAAGTAGCTCATGCCTATGAACAGGCTACGGACTGGCACACGAGCCGTCCGTCCATTTAGCTTCCGGCATGAGAAATGAAGGATGCACGGATGGTGCGTGGTAGTGTATCATTCGGCGCGTTGTATCGAACATCGCTTTTTTGGACATAGCGTAATCGGAGGAAGAGACAGTTGAGTTCACAGGCAAGTACACAAGGGCTATCACTGTATGACGCGGCGCGCGCAATGGGCGTCAGGTTCGCCAATGAGAACGCACCGCAGGACAAGTTCGTTACCGCCAATGGCATGCGCTTTCACTATCTCGAATGGGGCAGTGCGGACAATCCCCCGATGCTTTTGCTTCATGGCTTCGCGCAGACCTGCCACTCATGGGATTTCGTTGCGCTCGGATTCAGCGACGACTACCGCGTCATCGTCCTTGACCAGCGCGGACACGGTGACAGCGACTGGGCGCCTGACGGCGACTACTCGCCGGAAACTCAGCAATCGGATATTTCGGCGGTCGTCGAAGAACTTGGGCTCGATAATTTTGTGCTGATGGGTCTCTCTATGGGCGGCAGGAACTCCTTCACTTATGCGGCGAACAACCCCGAAAAAGTCAGGGCACTCGTCGTCGTTGACGCCGCCCCCCAGAACATGCGGCAGGGGACATCCAATATCCGAAACTTCGTGCAGCAGGATGACGAGCTGGAATCGGTGGATGCCTTCGTGGATCGAGTACTCAAGTACAATCCTCGCCGCGACCCTCAGCAGGTTCGAGGCAGCATTCTGCACAACCTGAAAGAACTGCCCAACGGCAACTGGACCTGGAAGTACGACAGCGCGCTCCGTAGGCCCGGTCGTCGCATGGGCAGCGATGCCGAGACTGAAAAGCGCCTGTGGGGCTATATCGAATCGCTGCAATGCCCCACGCTGCTGGTGCGCGGCGGCGCGAGCGACATCGTCGCCCTGGACACCGCCGACAAGATGCACCAAGCCATCCCCAACAGTAGGTTGGCGACCATCGAAGGCGCGGGACATCTAGTTATGGGCGACAGTCCATCAGGTTTCCAGAACGCCGTCAATGAGTTTCTTGCGTCGCTGTAAGTCGAACGTCCCTGTCCTATCCTAAGCCATCGGGGGAAATTGCATAAGTCCCCCATCAAGGGGGAAGGACAGCATGGGGGTGAAATTGCCGTTCATCCACCTGATGGAAACGCTATCGCAGGCTTCTAATTCATTGCGCGCATAAGATGCTCTATGCTAGACTAGCTTGTGAGAAAAGAAGGAACATCATTAAAGATAGGGGAACTCCCGGGAGAAGGGATTGAATAAGGCTGAAAAGCAAGCCGTAATTGCAGAGCATCGCACCCACGAGAACGACTCAGGCTCTACCGAACTACAAGTAGCTGTCCTGACGACTCGCATCCAGCAACTCACCGAACACCTCAGAGTCCACAAGCACGACGAGTCCACGCGCCGCGGCCTGTTAAAGATGGTTGGTCGCAGGCGGAGATTGCTTAGGTACCTCAACAGGGAAGACGTAGGCCGTTACAGAGCGCTAATCGCCAAGCTCGGTCTGAGAAGGTAGCCCAGCGAAATAGGCAGCGGGGCTGCCTTTCTTCTTTCTCGCGTTCCCCGTAGAGGAGTAACAACTCATGCTAAACTCGTTCGAACACGTCTATGATTCCGGCACGCTCATCATGGAGACTGGCCAATTGGCGCTCCAAGCGAACGGATCGATACTTGTAAAGCAAGGCGACTGCGCCCTGCTCGTTACCGCAACGATGTCTAAGCCTCGCGCCGGCATCGACTTCTTCCCGCTGACCATCGATGTGGAAGAGCGCCTCTATTCCAGAGGCAAAATCCCCGGCAGCTTCTTCAGGCGCGAAGGACGCCCAAGCACGCACGGAATCCTGATGGCGCGCTTGACAGACCGCCAGTTGCGCCCCCTATTCCCATCCGACTTCCGCAACGAAGTGCAGATAGTCGCAACGCCTCTCTCCATCGATATGGAAACCCCGTTCGAGACGCTGGTAATGACCGCGGCATCGGCGGCGTTGAGCATATCCGACATACCATTCGCAGGTCCCATTGCCGCCACGCGCGTCGGCTATATTGACGACGAACTGGTCGTGAACCCCTCTTACGCACAGCTTGAAGAGAGTGAACTTGACCTGGTGGTGTCCAGCTCACGCGACGGCGTAACGATGATGGAAGCCGGAGCCAACGAACTCCCCGAAGAGGTCGTATTCGACGCCATCAAACTCGCTCATGAAGTCAACTTGGGATTCATCGACTTCCAGGATGGCATGGTGGAAGCCGTAGGCAAGCCTAAGTCGCTAGATTACGACTCTTTTGCCTACCCTTCTGAACTCGATGATGAAATCGCTGGCATCCTAGGCAGTGGAGTGACGGACGCATTCGCATCGTCCACGGGCAAAGTTGACCTGTACGAAAAGCTGGACGAACTGCGCGATAAGGTGGCTGCGGAACTCGGTGAAGAGTACGAGGCAAATCATCTACGCGACGCATTCGAGGTGCAGCTTGAACACGCTTTCAAGCAGAACGTACTGTCGGGCGGCAAGCGTCCGGACGGTCGCGACAGGCGCGAAATACGCCCCATATCGAGCGCCGTCGGAATTCTTCCCCGAGTACACGGCAGTGGCCTTTTCAATCGCGGGGAGACGCAGATACTTGGCGTGGCGACGCTCGGCTCTGTCGGCGATGCTCAGAGGCTTGACACACTCACCCCTGAAGAAACGAAGCGCTTCATGCTGCACTACAATTTCCCGCCATACTCGGTAGGCGAAGTGCGGCGCATCGGCTCGCCCGGGCGGCGCGAAGTAGGACATGGCGCACTTGCGGAGCGTGCTCTCGCGCCTGTGCTGCCAAACCAGGAAGATTTTCCATACACGCTGCGAATCGTTTGCGAGGCACTTGGCTCAAACGGCAGCACATCGATGGCGAGCGTCTGTGCAGGCACACTTGCGCTGATGGACGCCGGCGTCCCGATAAAGTCGCCAGTCGCGGGCATATCAATCGGACTCATAGACGGCGGAGATGGTGAGTACGCAACCATCACCGATATTCAAGGTATGGAAGACCATATCGGCGACATGGACTTCAAGGTAGCAGGCACGCGCGAAGGCATCACCGCCATTCAGCTTGACATCAAGGTGAACAGCATCAGCTTCGATGTGGTGCGAGACGCGCTTGAGCAGGCGAAGGAAGCGCGGCTGTTCATTCTCGACCAGATGCGCGACACAATCAGCGACACCCGTGACGACCTCAGTCCGTTTGCCCCTCGGATGCTGCAAATGAGCGTTCCCGTGGACAAGATTGGCACAGTGATAGGTCCCGGTGGCAAGACGATACGCGGAATCACGGAGGAGACCGGCGCGACAGTTGACATACAGGAAGACGGTACGATCGTCATCGGTTCGGCCGACGGTGCGGCGGCGCAGAAGGCAGTACAGATGATTGATGACCTTACACGTGAGGTCAAGGTCGGCGACATCTTTACCGGCACTGTCGCTCGCATAATGGACTTCGGCGCTTTTGTTACTATCCTGCCGGGCAAAGACGGGCTTGTTCATATTAGCGAGCTTTCGGATGAGCGCGTGCCATCGGTCGCGGAAACCGTTGAAATCGGACAGGAACTCACGGTGGCTGTCATTCAGATTGACAATTTGGGACGCGTGAACTTGTCCCGCCGCGCGCTGCTCACCGACGAAGAAATCGATCCTAATGGCAGGGACCCCGTCGGAGGCGGACGCCCGGCGCGCACGGGAGGATACAGGCGAGACGGCGGTAGAGGGCGCAACGATCGCGGCGGCAGAGACCGAGGCGGCAGGGGACGGAACGACCGTGGTGGACGCGACCACGGTGGCAGAGACCGCGAAAGAGGCGGCTACCGCAGATAGCTCACTTTCGATTTCGTTCATTAAAACCTCGAGCTTCCACCCGAGGTTTTTGCTTTATTGAATCGAATATGGCGTGCTGATGACACAAGCGCTAATGGGAGAAAAGACCAATGGCAGCCGAGCAGTCGATAACCGATGCGGGCCCTGTACGCGATTCCGCCCGCATAACCAGCCTCGACCTCATTCGCGGCGTCGCCGTGCTAGGCATCCTGCTGATGAACGCCGTGTCTTTCAGGTTCGGCACGGCGCCGTACTTTAATTTGAGCGCTGGTGGCTCTGAGATATGGCTTGACTGGGCAGTGGGCATATTCGGCGAAATCTTCATCGATCAGAAGTTCATGGGGCTGTTCTCGCTGCTATTCGGAGCGGGAATGATCCTCTTCATCGACCGCGCAGCCGCGAGGGGCAGACGCGCCGTCCCGCTGAACATGTGGCGCAACGCCTTGCTGCTGCTTATCGGCGTTCTGCACTACACGCTATGGGACGGCGATGTGCTGATGGTCTATGCTGTCTCATCATTTTTCCTGATTCTCCTGCGAAATCTCTCCAACGGGGCACTAATCTTCTTAGGTGCCGTAATTTTTGTGCTGTCAATAAGCGGCGCTCTGCTTTCGCAGTACATCGCCGAAAGCACCGGCACGTCTCTGGCGGGCATCTGGGAACCAGGGGAGATCGATACCGAGGACTTGGTGGGCGTTCCACATCTGCTCGGATTCTTTCTGCGTGCGCTGGGGATGATTCTATTGGGTGCGGGACTTTATCGCGCCGGCTTCATGAACGGCGGCATGCCTGCGAGGACATATCGAACTACCGCAATTATTGGGCTTGCTGTCGGGCTCCCATTTGCGGCGCTGGGAGTTGTCATCACTGCAATGAGCGGCTATTCACGCGAGGTTGCATTCATCGGTCAGATTCCCAACACTCTCGGCACGATTCCGGCATCGCTCGGATACATGAGCATCATAATTCTGTGGAACAATCGTACAGACACAAGGCTCAAGCGACGGCTGCGCGCCGTTGGCAGAATGGCGCTGACCAACTACCTCACGCAGACTATACTGGGTGTTCTGGTGCTGACGATACTGCTCGGCGATGCTGACTGGATGAACCGGGCGCCAGTTCTCGTTTTCATATTCGCAGTCTGGGCATTGCAGCTTTGGTGGTCGCAGGCGTGGCTCAATCACTTCTTGTTCGGGCCGGCTGAGTGGCTCTGGAGAGTCGCAACGTACCGCAGAGGGCAGCCGCTTCGCCGCTCCTGAATTCGCCATGCCTGCGGGTGTCTGGTTTTGCGACCCGAAAACCATTATGCTTATGGCGTTCTGGCAGTCAACTATCAGTTCCGCCTGATTGCTGACCACTGATAACTAAAACCTTTCAGGAGTTCAAAAATATGGCTATTAATGTTGTCGTACACGGCGTTATGGGCAAGATGGGGCAGCAGGTGCTGGAGACCGTAACGAACACGCTTGGCATGCAGCCCGTTGGAGCGGCGGACATCATGGCAAGCCAAGGGACAATCGCGCTGCCGGACGGTCTGGGCGATGTACCAATTTCCGGCTCGCTTGCGGATGTGCTGGATGGCGCGGACGTGGTGGTTGACTTCACGAACGCGGAGGGCGCGGCATCGGTGTTGCGGACGGCGGCTCCACGCGGCGTGAACATCGTCATCGGTTCGACAGGCATCACGGACGCGATATATCAAGAGGCGGAGAGCCTTGCCAACGAACACGAGGTTGGGATCATCATCGCGCCGAACTTCGCTATGGGCGCAGTCCTCATGATTGCGCTTGCGAAGCAGGCATCGCGCTTCTTCGACTACGCGGACATGACTGAGATGCACCACGAAGCCAAGATAGACTCGCCATCCGGAACCGCGCTCGCCATTGCTAATGCCGTGCTGGAAGGCAAGCCCGAAGGCTTCATCGCGCCGGTATCCGAGAAGGAGCTGATAGATGGCGCGCGCGGCGCAACCCACCAGGGCATCAGCGTCCATAGCGCGCGCATGCCGGGCCGTGTGGCTCACCATGAATTGGTATTCGGCGCACTAGGACAGACGCTCACCATCCGCCACGACTCCGTAAACCGCGAGAGCTTCATGCCGGGAGTTACGCTTGCGATAAACGAGGTCGTCAACCGCAAGGGCTTGACGGTGGGGCTGGACAAAATTATGGGACTTTAGAGTAAGTGCGTCGTAAGGAATCTACGAAAATTGATGGATTTGGCTCAGTAAAGAGGTTATCATGGAAAGGTTGAACGACACACTTTCTTACCGGAGGTCAAAGCTAAATTGGACGCTTGCAGCATCGCGGTGGTTGGCGCAACGGGCGCCGTTGGGCGCGTCTTTATGGACGTGCTTGAGGAACGCAACTTTCCTGTATCGGATATTCGGCTGTGCGCCTCAGAGCGCTCGGTCGGCAAGAAGCTGAAGTGCATGGGACAGGAGATTGCGGTCGAACTTGCGACTCCTGAGCTGTTCAGTGAGGTTGACTTCGCGTTCATCTCGGCCAGCGGGGATGTCAGTCGCGCGCTCGCGCCGGTAGCGGCAGAGCAGGGCGCAGTCGTAATAGACGACAGTTCGGCGTTCCGCATGAGCCCGGATGTACCGCTGGTAGTGCCGGAGGTCAACGGCGCGGATGTGGAGGACCACAAGGGCATCATATCCATCCCCAACTGCTCCACCACGCCACTCGTGATGGTGCTCAAGCCGTTGATGGAGGTCAACCCGGTCAAGCGCGTTATCGCCGACACATATCAGTCGGTATCCGGCACGGGCGCGGCGGCGGTCGAAGAACTGCGCGTACAGTCGAAGCAGCTTACGCATGACGACAGCCTCACATACGACGATCTGACCCCGGACGCATATCCGCACCCGATAGCGTTCAACGCGCTGCCGCACATCGAGCCATTCCTCGAAAATGGCTACACCAACGAAGAGATGAAGATGGTGAACGAGACGCGCAAGATTCTGCATGCGCCAGAGATCGCGGTGTCGGCGACTTGCGTGCGCGTGCCGGTGATGCTCAGTCACAGTGAGGCGCTGCACATCGAGTTCGAGAATCCCATCAGTCCCGGAGAGGTGCGCGAGATTCTCGTTGACTTCCCGGGCATCAAGGTGGTGGACGACCCGCTTGCGAATGTGTATCCTATGCCCATCGAGGCGGCAGGGCGCGATGAGGTGTTCGTGGGACGAATTCGGCAGGATGTATCGCATCCCAACGGCATCGCCATGTGGGTGGTAACCGACAACCTTCGCAAGGGCGCGGCGACCAACGCATTGCAGATTGCGGAAGAAGTGATAGAGCGCAACCTGCTTCCGAGGGCTAACGGGAACTAACACCGATGTACAGGATGGATACGATAAGGAGGCTCGGTTATGGTTGAACTAGGCAGACTTATAACCGCGATGATTACGCCTTTCGATGAGGAAGGGGCGGTAGATTTCGACGAAGCGGGACGGCTTGCATCGGCGCTGGTGGACTCGGGCAGCGACGGACTTGTCATCACCGGCACGACTGGCGAGACGCCCACACTTTCATTCGACGAAAAGCTGGGCATGTACG
This sequence comes from Dehalococcoidia bacterium, assembly GCA_034421195.1. Lineage (GTDB taxonomy): Bacteria > Chloroflexota > Dehalococcoidia > Lucifugimonadales > JADFKI01 > Bin90. The sequence goes on along the minus strand of DAOUKP010000016.1, from coordinate 30,252 downwards.
AGGCTACCAAGCGAGCGGTAGGCGACCGCGCCGCGATTATCGCGGGCACGACCGGGTACAACACGGCAGAAGGCATCGCCTTGAGTAAGGAAGCCGAGGCGCTCGGCGTTGACGGCATACTCATGACGGTTCCTTCGTACAACAAGCCGCCGCAGGAAGGGCTGTACCAGCACTTCAAGACGATAGCCGAGAGCGTCAGCTTGCCCTGCGTGCTGTACAATGTTCCCAGTCGCACCGCCCTGAACATGACCGACGCGACCACAGTACGCCTCAGCCAGATCGACAACATCGTAGGCACGAAGGAAGCCAGCAGCGATCCGGTGCAGATTACGAAGATAATCCGCGACACCGACGATGACTTTAAGGTGTGGAGCGGCAACGACGACGAGACATTCCCGATAATGTGCGCCGGCGGCTACGGCATCGTGAGCGTGGCGTCGCATATCGTGGGCAGTCAGATTAAGGCGATGATGGGCATGATACTGGAGGGTGACATCGAGAGCGCCGCCGCCGAGCACCTGCGTCTGTTCGAACTCTTCAAGATACTGTTCGTCGTCACCAATCCCATCCCGGTGAAATACTGTGTGGGTAAGGCCGGGTTCAATGTTGGACAGCCGCGCCTGCCGCTCATCCCGCCGGACGAGAGCACGGCGGCCGTGATAGATGAGGTAGTGTCGCGCTATACCATAGACTTGCAACTGCCCATCCCCGTGGGAGGCGACGACTAAGCAACACATGAGTTGCTAACTGAGTGACGAAGAAAAGCCCCCGACCGATCTGCCGGTCGGGGGCTTCTTTATTTCGTCCTTGGGGTCTGGTTTGCTTTGACCGTCACTATCGCAATGAATCTAAGCCGACGCCACACTGATGACAGGCCGCACCATAATCGCCTCATTGCGATGGGGTCCGGTAGAAATCAGGTCAATGTTGCAGCCTATGACCTCTTGCAAGCGCTCCACATAGTTGCGGGCTTCCGTTGGGAGCTGCTCGAAGTTGGTGATGCTGGCGGTAGGGCTGTCCCAGCCGGGCATCTCTTCGTAGATGGGCTTGCAGCGTTCCAGCGCCGCATATCCGCCGGGGAACTCGTCGATGACATTGCCGTCCAGTTCGTAGTGCGTGCATATCCTTACCGAATCGAAGCCGTCCAGCACATCGAGGCGTGTGAGGACTGCGGAAGTATAGCCGTTCACCTCGACGCTGTAGCGCGCCGCTACGCCGTCGAACCAGCCAACGCGCCTGGGTCTGCCGGTCGTTACGCCGAACTCCTGTGCCAGATTCCGTATAGTCTCTCCCGTTACGTCCGTCAACTCGGTCGGAAGGGGTCCTCCACCGACTCGCGTAGAGTACGCCTTGAATACGCCGGTAATGCCCGCAATGTGTATCGGAGACATTCCAAGACCTATGCAGGCGCCGCCGACGGTGGGGTTCGATGACGTGACGAAAGGATATGTGCCGTGGTCAAGGTCGAGTAGAGCGCCCTGAGCGCCTTCCAACAGAACGTTCTTGTTGGCTTTGAGGGCATTGTGTACGATCTTCTCAACAGGAGCAATCAGCGGAGCCATTCTCTCTGCCCACTGTCTGCACTTGTCGAATACCTCTTCTTTGGACACAGGAGTGCCGCCATACACATTGGAGATTACGGCGTTGGTGTGCTCCAGGATGCCTTCGAGACGAGGCAGCAGCGCCTCGACATCGAGGAGGTCTGCGGCTCGGATTCCGGTGCGCGCCGCCTTGTCGGCGTATGTGGGGCCGATGCCCTTGCCCGTGGTGCCGATTGCGCCGCTGCCACGCGCTTGTTCGGCGAGCATGTCGAGAGCGACATGATAGGGCATAATAAGATGGGCGCGGTCGCTGACAACTAACCTGTCCCGAATGTCAAAACCTTGTTGGCTCAGGCTGTCTATTTCGTCGAGCAGAACGTCAGGGTCAACGACTACACCGTTGCCTATGACATTCATCGTCTTGGGCCAGAAAACACCGCAAGGGATTAGATGGAAGCTGAATTCCCCGTCCTCATTGACAACGGTGTGTCCGGCGTTGTTACCACCTGAAAACCTTGCAACAATGTCGGCGTCTCGCGCCAGCACATCGATTATCTTACCTTTTCCTTCGTCGCCCCATTGAGCGCCTAAAACGGCGTAGGCAGGCATGCCCTATCTCCTATATCTCACATTGGAAAGTGCTACGGCACTTGCGGCGGCGGCAGTGTTACCACTCCGCCTGTTCCCTCCGGCAATGGGAGCGCAGACGCAAGTTTGAACTCACATGCTCCCAAAAGCACAAGCATCCGAGATTATATCAGACGGCTTGCGCTTGGAAAAGTGATTGAAGCGCGCCCGTAGAGTTTCCTTCTAGGTGACAAAGTCCCTTCCCCCTTTGATGGGGGAAGGTTAGAGCCTGCCCTCGCGGAAGCGGGGGGTGGGGGTGAAATTGCTATTCACACATCTAAAAGAAAACGCTATCAAACGCGCGCATCATTTACTTGAAACTAGCCGATTGAAAGCTCGGATTCCAATTCACTGATCGCGCCATCAAGGGCGCTGACAATCTCGTCTATGTCGTCAGCCGTGATGCAGAGTGGAGGTCCCAGCGTAACCTTTCCGGCGTTGAATCGCATTATGATGCCGCGATTCCCCATCTTCTCTGTCAATCGCTTGCCTACCTGAAGGCTTTCGTCGAATGGCGTCCTGCTTTCGCGGTCGCTCACCAACTCCATGCCTAGCAGCAGCCCTATCCCTCGCACGTCTCCAATCGACGGATGATTCGTCTTCAATTCTCTCAATTGTTCGAAGAAGTAGGCACCCATGCGCTCGGAGTTCTCTACTAGATTGCTCTGCTCGATAATCTCAATGTTCTTCAGGGCCACGGAAGCGGTCACGGGATGGCCTCCGAATGTCAGCGCCTGCCTGAATATATTGTCTTCCCCTGCGAAAGCGTCGGCAATGTGCGTTCCGGCTATTGTCGCTGCTAGAGGCAGGTAGCTGCTGGTGATGCCCTTAGCGACGGTCATTATGTCGGGAACGATGCCGAAATGCTCCATGGCGAACATCTTGCCTGTGCGGCCAAAGCCTGTCACGACCTCGTCAGCGATGAGAATTACGCCGTAACGGTCGCATATCTCGCGCACCATTTGCCAGTATTCCTCCGATGGCGGAGCCAAGCCAGACGCAACCGGCTCCCCAATGAACGCCGCCACCGTGTCGGGATTGTGCAGCAGAATCAGGTCCTCAACTGCCCTTGCAGAGCGCTCAGCGCACTCTTCGGGCGTGAGGCTGTTAAACTCGCAGCGATAGAAATTGGGCTGAGGAGCATACAGCATCCCCGGCATTGCGGGCTCGAAATCGCTGAGTCCGGAACTTGCGCCCATCCACATCACGCCGCCGGTTGCGCCGTGATACGAGCCGCGCCTGCTGATTACCTTGTAGCGTCCGCTGTCCCCGCGCCTCTTGTGGTACGCTCTGGCAATCTTCACGGCGGTTTCGTTCGCCTCAGACCCGCCGCTGACAGGCCAGACCCGCTCAAGATTGTCCGGGGCGAGTTCGCCAAGCTTCTCCACCAGACGAATCAGTGGGACGGTGGTCGTGCCCTGTGGGAAATAGGTCAGCTTCTGCATCTGGTCGAGCATCGCATCAGCGATTGCGGTCTGCCCGTAGCCCGCATTGACCGATGCGTAACCGCCGTGCGCGTCAATCCACACATTGCCCTCAGCATCGGTAACGCGCACGCCATCTCCGCTGACCATTATCGGCGGCCCGCCTTCTTCCGCCATCGTCGTCCAGTCCGCGTTATGCATCCACAGATGGTCAAGTGCGGCTTGTCTGATTGCATCGGTATCGGTCATGGTTGTCATTGTGCGCTCCGTCAGTCTCTTATCCATCCTGTATATCCTGTTAGCCTTCGTTCCCTATGTCATGCGGGAGATGCCCATTTCACCTTCGAGTTCCCACAGCGAAAGGTCTATCGCATGCACAATCTCATCCACTTCCGCGCGCGTGATGCAAAGCGGAGGGCCTATGTTCAGGATGTTGCTGTTGATGCGGAAAATCAGCCCTTGTCGCTTGAACTTTTCGTTCAGGCGCTCAGGCACACGTGAATCTGCCGGGAATCCGGCCTTTGTATTGCGGTCGCTGACAAGCTCGACGGCGAGCAGCAGACCGATACCGCGCACATCCCCGACAAGAGGATGGTCAACGGCAAGCCCTTCCAACTGTTCCTTGAAATACGCTCCGACCTGCGCGGAATTCTCCACGAGGTTTTCGTTCTCGATTATCTCGATGTTCTTGAGCGAAGCTGCCGCCGCAACAGGATGTCCCGCGGCCGTGAAGACATGCCGCAGGATGTTGCGCTCGCCCGCGAAGGCGTCCGCCACCTCTTGCTTGACGATCGCAGCCGCTATTGGCAGGTAGCTGCTTACGATACCCTTTGCCACCGTCATGATGTCCGGCACGACGCCCCAGTGCTCCAATGCGAACATCTTGCCCGTCCGTCCGAAGCCGCATATCACTTCGTCTGCGATGAGTAGCACGCCGTACTTGTCGCATATCTCGCGCATCATCGGCCAGTATTCGTCGCCCGGCACGACTGCGCCCTGCGGTATCGCAACCGGCTCCGCGATGACTGCGGCGACCGTCTGCGGCCCATGGAACTCGATTAACTGCTCGACAGCCTCGGCGCAGCGCACGGCACATTCCGAAGGTGTCTCGCCTCCTAAACTTGCTCTGTACGGATTCGGTTGGGGAGCATGCACCATGCCCGGGTATATCGGCTCGTAGTCGTGCCTGGGCTGGTATGGGCTTCCGCCGAGCCAGAGCACGCCCGCGGTCATCCCGTGGTACGAACCAATGCGACTGATGACCTTGTAACGTCCCGGTTCGCCGGTGCGCTTGTGATATGCGCGCGCGATTTTCAGCGCGGTCTCGTTAGCCTCCGAGCCGCCGCTCACCGGAAACACGCGAGATAGGCTGCCCGGCGTAATCTCAGCGAGCTTCGCCGCGAGTTGTGCCATTGGAACGGTCGTGGTGCCTTGCGGAAAGTAGTGCAGGTTGACCATCTGCTCGTAAGCCGCTTCGCCAATCTCTGTGCGGCCATAGCCCGCGTTGACAGAGTTGTAACCGCCGTTGACATCAATCCACGACCTGCCTTCAGCGTCGGTTACGCGCACGCCCTCGCCGCTCTCGATAATCTGCGGCTCGCCCTCTTCCGCCATCTGCGTCCAGTCGCGGTTGTGCATCCAGAGATAGCGCAATGAAGCGCGGCGCAGGCTCTCGCTGTCGGAAATCGCGGTGGTCATTTCAATCGCTCCTTGCTTGGGGCCGTCAGAATGCCACAAGTGTACTCTGCACAATGAGGCAAGGCAAGGCGCAATTGCGATATACTTGTCAGGTTGACATCAACACAGACGGAGGCATCAATGCGTATCGGTTCGTTCATATTTCCCGTTAGCCACTATCCACACAACGACAGCGCCGTGATAGACAGCACGCTTGAAGAGATTGAGCTTGCCGAGCATATCGGGCTGGATGCGGTGTGGCTTACAGAACACCACTTCGATGGCGCGGTTGCGTATGCGGACCCGCTCGTATTCGGCGCGGCGGTTGCGGCGCGCACCAAGCGCGTGAAGATTGGATTTGCGGTAGTCGAACTGGCGCTCCATCACCCGATACGGCTGGCGGCGCAGACATCTATATTGGACAACCTCAGCCACGGCAGGCTTATCGTTGGCACGGGACGCGGGTCGGCGTTCAATCACTACGAGTACATCGGTTTCGGCATAGACATGCAGGACGGCATAGACCGCCTCGACGAGTCGGAAGAGCTTCTGGTGAAGGCGTGGACGGCAACTCCACTGAAACATGAGGGCGAACACTGGCAGATGAAGTTTCCGATGCTGCGGCCGCGCCCGCACCAGAAGCCTCACCCTCCGCTCATTCGCGCCTGCATCAGTGAGGCCTCGACTATTGCCATGGCGAAGATTGGCAGACCCGTGATGCTTGGCATAATGCCGCTCGATTCGCTTGCCGACCGCCTGACTGCCTTCCGTGATACGATGCTGGGCGCGGGATTCGACGAGCAGACGACGGAAGCGACGCTCGATCAGTGCTGGGCATCAAGGAATGTGTTCGTGGCGGACACCTACGATGAGGCTCGTGAGATGGCGGAGCGCGGATTCGCGCGCGAGCGCAGGCACTTCGGAGAGGCGCGCAGGCTGTTCAATCCGGGCGGCGGACCGCCGCAGCAAGGCAGCGGCACATCGTCATCCAGCGAGAACCTTGAGATGTCGTTCGTCATGGGTGCGCCGAGTCAGGTTGCCGATGAACTTGCAGCATTCCAGAACGCCGGGGTGCGTAACCTGATGCTGAAGTTCAACACAGGCGAGATGGATACGCAGCAGGCGCAAACGTCAATGAGACTGTTCGGCGAGAAGGTCATGCCTATACTACGAAGGCGCTGACGAATGTCCCTTCCCCCTTGACGGGGGAAGGCTAGGATGGGGGTGAAACACCTTGCCCATCCTGTTTATCCTGTTAGACTCCGCTTACAGCACCGCTTTGGCGATGCTTTCCATGCTTGCTATGGACTCTTCTTCGGGCGAGGTCTCCAGTCGCACCATTACCCGGTCTGCACCCGCTTCTTGCAGCTGCTCGATCAGGTCGCGGTCGGCAGGCTGACCATATACGGACACGCTTATGGACTCCGGGTCTCTGCCCGCCGCCTCCGCAAGCTCGTCGATGGTAGCGCGTCCCTGCTTGACCTGCTCCGGCGTTACGCGATTGGGCATCCAGCCGTCGCCATAGTCAACGACGCGGCGGAATACATTGCGCGCCATTCCGCCAAGATAGACTGGCGGGTGAGGTCGCTGAGTGGGTCGCGGGAATGAATAGACAGGCGGGAAGTCGTAGTATTCGCCATGGTACTCGCTCTCGACTTTTGTCCATAGCTCCTTCATCGCCAGAATCGACTCGCGCGTCTGCGTCCAGCGGTGGTCGAAGTCTCCGCCCATTATTTCGGTCTCTTCACGGTGCCAGCCCGCGCCTATGCCGAAGAGGAAGCGGCCGCCGGAGTACATGTCGAGGGTAGCGACTTCCTTTGCAAGCAGAAGCGGATTGCGCTCAGGGATGAGGCATATACCTGTGCCCAGCTTTATCGTGCTGGTAACCGCGGATGCCCTTCCCAGCGCGATAAATGGGTCAACGATGTCAGCATAGACCTTGGGAATTACGCCGTCCGCCGAGCCTGGCCAGGGCGAGGCGGCATTCACTGGGAGGATGGGATGCTCGGGTACCCAGAACGAGTCGAAGCCCAGCTCCTCAGCCCGCTTGGCTATGACGGCAACGTCGGCAGAGTAGTCGGTCGGAAATGTAGAAATGCCAATGTTCACGAACTTGAACCTCCTGAGAGTTTGGCACATTATACGCACATCTGCCGCATGATATTCAATAGGCGGGACTGAGTTGTAACTTTTCTCTGATGGTTGAAAGGGTTGCGTCTCAATTTCGCGGGAAGAATGCCGGTTTTCTCGCATGTACTCGTTAATCGTCGGTAGCTTGATGCCTAAGTGAAACTGCGCTGAAAATTATTGACCACATTCCGTGCGTTAGTTACAATGTAATATGCACTTGGGTTAGCGCCTCTAGCCAGTCCGCTAACCTGATTTGCTATCAGGCTGCAGGCGCAAATGACGGTGCCCCAGTGGCGCAACCGGAAGCGCAGCCGACTTGTAATCGGCAGGTTAGTGGGTTCGAGTCCCCTCTGGGGCTTTTCTCTAATCCGACATAACGTTTCAATACGGACTCGTCGTCCTACTGTGGCGTTTACTTGGATTAGGAATATGCCTGTGATAGACTGAAATGCGGCTACGGTGCGACCCCCAGGAGGGATGGGAGAGTGGCTAAATCCACCAGACTGTAAATCTGGCGCCCGACGGGCTACGCAGGTTCGAATCCTGCTCCCTCCACCAAGTATTACACCGAGAATATGACCGTAACCTAGGCATCAAAAATCAAAACCCGGGCCCACATAGCTCAGTCGGTAGAGCGCGTTCTTGGTAAGAACGAGGTCAGCAGTTCAAGTCTGCTTGTGGGCTCCACATTTGGAGGAAGAAAGCAAGAATGGCTAAGCAAAGGTTTGAGAGGACTAAACCGCACATAAATGTTGGCACGATAGGGCACGTTGACCACGGCAAGACGACCCTTACGGCTGCGATCACCAAAGTGTTGAGCAGCGCCGGCCTTGCCGACTTCAGGGCGTTCGATAGCATCGACAACGCTCCGGAAGAAAAGGAGCGCGGCGTCACGATTGCGATTCAGCACGTGGAGTACGAGACAGACACTCGCCACTACGCGCATGTTGACTGCCCGGGCCACGCGGACTACATCAAGAACATGATTACGGGCGCGGCGCAGATGGACGGCGCCATTCTCGTCGTCAGTGCGCCGGATGGCGCTATGCCACAGACCCGCGAGCACATCCTGCTTGCGCGGCAGGTGGAAGTGCCCGCCATGGTCGTCGCCCTTAACAAGGTCGATATGATGGACGACGAAGAATTGCTGGAGCTTGTCGAGCTGGAACTTGACGAGCTGCTTTCCGAATATGGCTTCGATAACGTGCCCATCGTCAGAGTGAGCGCGCTAAATGCTCTTGAAGCCGAAGACAACGATCGAGACTCCGAGTGGGGCAAGGGCATCTGGGAACTGATGGACGCGGTTGACGAGAACATCCCGATGCCGGAGAGGCCGCGTGATCAGCCATTCCTGATGCCTATCGAGGACGTGTTCAGCATCAAGGGTCGCGGCACCGTAGTGACGGGTCGCGTCGAGAAGGGCATCGTGAAGGTGGGAGACCAGGTTGAGATTGTGGGCATCAAGGACACCACGACCACTACTGTCACCGGCGTTGAGATGTTCCACAAGCTGATGGATGAGGCAGAGCCCGGAGACGCGGTAGGCGTTCTCCTGCGCGGCGTTGACCGCGACGAGGTTGAGCGAGGCCAGGTGCTGGCAGCCCCCGGCAGCATTCTGCCACACAAGGACTACGAGGCGCAGGTGTACGTGCTGAGCAAGGACGAAGGCGGACGTCATACGCCGTTCTTCAATGGCTACAAGCCGCAGTTCTTCATTCGCACTACCGATGTTACGGGTGAAATAAACTTGCCTGACGGCACTGAGATGGTCATGCCCGGCGACAATATCGAGATGAACGTGAAACTCATCACGCCGGTCGCCGCCGATGAGCAGTTGCGGTTCGCTGTCCGTGAGGGTGGACGCACCGTCGGCTCCGGTGTCATCACCAGGATAAACGACTAACGAATGAATTGTATTGGCAGGGCTGTGGTGGCTAATCACAGCCCTGCTTTTTTGAGACTCAAAAGAAAACGAGAATACAAATGGCGCGAAGGGCGGAAAACCGCATCATAATCAATCTGGGTTGTGTCGATTGCCGCGAGCGAACTTATCACTCGACAAAGAATCGGCGCAACGACCCGCAGCGTATCGAGTTGAAGAAATTCTGCCCGCGGTGCAGGTCTCACACTTTGCACCGGGAGGTTAGGTAGGCGAGCATGGCTACTAATCCAAGCGCACCCAGAAGGCTAGGGAATAGGTCCGCCCGCAGAGCATTTGGACTTTCCGGGGTAACTGAGATTATCTCGGAGCTGCGCCGCGTAACATGGCCGACTTATGAGGAAACGTTCCGACTATCGGTGATGGTCATAGCGGTTGCAGCGGCAATCGGTGTGTTTCTAGGCGTGGTTGATCTGGGTTTTTCCAGCCTGTTTGACATAATCTTGGGGAATTAAGAGATGAACAAGACTGAAGAAGTCGAACAGCCGCGCTGGTATGTGCTGCATGCTTACTCAGGACATGAGGGCCGCGTGAAGCAGAATCTTGAGCAGCGCGTCTCCAATATGGATATGAGCCATAAGATTCTCGAGGTTTTCGTCCCCCAAGAAGAAGAAATCGAAATTCAGGGCGGGCAGCGCAAAACAGTGTCCCAGCGTGTATTTCCGGGCTATATCTTCGTGCATATGCGGATGGACGACGAGAGTTGGCACATCGTCCGCAGCACACCGGGAGTTACAGGATTCGTCTCAGCCGAGGACGACAGGGAAGCGCGACCAAGGCCGGTTCCGCTTGACGAACGTGAAGAGCAGACTATTCTCGGATTCAAAGATACGGACCAGCCTCGCGTGCGCGTCGGCTTTACCCAGGGGCAGGCGGTCCGCATTACCGATGGGCCATTCGTGGATTTCATGGGCGTCGTCGATGAAGTGCATGCGGACAGAACTAAATTGAAGGTTCTGGTCTCGTTCTTCGGGAGAGAAACACCCGTGGAGCTTGACTTCCTTCAGGTTGAACGCGCATAGCAAGTTGAAGAAATGGCTTGGCTGCCCCAATCAAAGACAGCTTGGATACAGCGTGCGCCAAGAAACCCCATCAGCCCTCCAATCGCTATAAAAGACTGCGCTTACAAAGGATTAGTTAGTTGGCTAAGAAAGTAATGACGGTGATAAAGCTCCAGATAGAGGCTGGCAAGGCTACGCCTGCGCCTCCGGTTGGTCCCGCGCTCGGACAGCACGGCGTCAATATCATGGGGTTTGTTAAAGAGTACAATGAGCGCACAGGCTCCCAGGCGGGGAATATCGTGCCAGTGGAGATAACGGTCTTTGAAGACCGCTCTTTCACATTCATCACGAAAAGCCCGCCCGCGTCGGACCTGCTGAGGAAGGCTGCGAATATCGAGAAGGGCAGCGGCAATCCCCTTGCAGAGAAGGTCGCACGCATCCCTAGAGATAGGGTACGTGAGATCGCGGAACTAAAGATGAACGATCTCAACGCGGCGGACCTTGAAGGCGCGATGCGTATTATTGAGGGAACTGCACGTAGCATGGGCATCGAAGTCCAGCAGTAGCACTGTGCGAGGGCAAGGCGACAAAGCAACTGAGAGAAGAGACGGGAAGTACAATGGCTAAACGGGGAAAGCGACATAACACGGCGACCGCCGCTATAGAAAAAGATTTCGAGTACCAGCCGGAAGAGGCAGTGTCGCTTGCCAAGAGCAACGCTACCGCGAAATTTGACGAGACTGTGGAATTACACCTGCGTACAGGCGCTGACCCGCGCCATGCCGATCAGATGATTCGAGGAGTCGCGCTCCTGCCGCACGGCGTAGGCAAAACGGTGCGTGTAACGGTGTTTACACAAGGCGAAGCCGTTGCCGTCGCGGAGGAAGCAGGCGCCGATTTCGTCGGCTCGGATGAGATAATCAAGAACGTGGAAGATGGCTGGGTCGATTTCGATGTGTCGATTGCGACTCCGGATATGATGGGCAGAATTGGCAGGCTAGGTCGCATACTCGGTAGAAGGGGCCTTATGCCGAACCCACGCACGGGTACGGTCGTACAGCCGGACGAACTGCCAAGAGCCATTCGTGAGGCGAAGTTGGGTAGGGTGGAATACCGGGTTGACCGCACTTCACTAATCCATGTACCGATAGGCAAGGCAAGCTTTGAAGTGGATCAATTGATGGACAACCTGACTTCCCTGATGGACAATATCGTCAGGGCGCGTCCGAGTGGAGTGAAAGGGCAGTACATCAAGACCGCTTATCTCACAACGACGATGGGTCCAAGCGTCAAGATGGATGTTGCCGGAGCCAGTGCCCTTAGAGTAGAATAGAAGTCTAAAATCGATGCCGCAGACTGCGGGCCTCCTCGCGGAGATAATACGCCAGCCCGTATAGGCAAACTTGACAGGCGAGTGATTGTCTGTAAGTTCAGATTACTCCTGAACTGTGTTTGCCCTGAGTCTGCCGCGACTCAGGGCTTTTTATTGATTAAGATAATTGCAGAAGGACGGACTGCTCGGATAGGCAATCCGGACTGCGAAAGACAGGTGAGGTAGCAAGTTGCCTACTGATAGGAAAGTACAGGCTGTTCAGGACATGATGGAATGGCTGGACGGCGCGACGATACTTATTTCGACCAGCTATGCGGGGCTGCCGGTTGCGGATATGACCTCGCTCAGACGTGCGTTGCGCGAGAAGGAAGTTCGTTACAAGGTTGTGAAGAACACGCTCGCGTATATCGCCGCGGAAAATGCGGGCAAACCCGAGCTCAAAGAGATAATCCAGGGACCGAGCGCAATCGCTTTCGGCTATGGAGAGCCTACTGACCCGGCGAAGGCGCTATCTCAATTCATACGGGAGACGCGTTCGCCGCTGCAAATTCACGGTGCCGTCCTGGATGGCAGGGTTTTGGACGGAGCGCAGGTTGAGCAGCTTGCCAGCTTGCCGAGCAAGGACGAACTCGTAGCTCTGATGCTTTCTCGAATGCAGTCGCCGATTTCCGGACTTGTGAATGTGTTGAACGGTCCAATCTCCGGTCTTGCGCGAGTGTTGCAGGGACGTATTGACCAGATTCAAGAGCAGCCAGCAGAGTAATTTAAGAGAGAAAAATTAGACAGGATACTAAATCAGGGAGGTTTTCCTATGACGACCAAGGAAGAGATACTGGACGCAATCAAGGGATTGTCGGTGCTGGAGCTTGCAGACCTGGTGAAGGCGCTTGAAGACGAGTTCGGCGTCAGCGCAGCCGCTCCCGTGCAGATGGCTACCGTAGCCGGCGTGGCCGCAACCGCAGAGGCAGCCGCCGAAGAGGAAAAGACTGAGTTCGATGTGTCCATCGCCGAGATCGGACCGCAGAAGATTCAGGTCATCAAGGCCGTCCGTGAGGTTACCACGCTCGGACTGAAAGAGGCGAAGGAGCTCGTCGAGAGCGCGCCTGTCGCGGTCAAGGAAGCCATCGCCAAGGACGAAGCCGACGAAATTAAAGAGAAGCTGGAAGGTGCGGGAGCCGTCGTTACGGTCGCCTAACCGTAGCTTAAGCGAGTCAGTCGAGGATATTAGATGCCTCCGGTTTCTTATAGTTGCCGGAGGCATGTCCTCATTATATGTAATGTACTGAAGGAGAGTGGAATGCGTAACTTTGGCGCTTTATTCCCTCTGCCGGGATCCGAATACAGAGGCTCGCCGCTATCATTCTGGTTTCTGGTCGCGCTAACCACGCTAACCACGGCGCGCAGCCTTGCCCACATGTTCTTGCCCGATGGCGGCGCGTCTGTGATAGCGGGCTTGGATGTGTCCGTTGCGGGAGGCGAAAATCTCATCGCCATATTCGCGCAGTGGGGACTGGAACAACTCCTGCTTGCATTCGTTGGCTGGGTAATAATCTGGCGCTACCGTTATCTAGTTCCATTCGCGCTGCTATTGCAGTTGCTGGATTGGGGAGGGCGCATCGGCGTTGGCTTGATGAAGCCGGTAGTGGTTGCCGACCCTCCGCCCGGAGAAATCGGCAGCTACATCTTTGTCCCGCTTGTGGCGATTGCGCTCTGGTTCGCCCTGCAGCCAAAGAACGACACTAGCGCCACCGGGTGAACTTGACTCAAGCCTACTCCGGTTCACCGATGTATGGTATCGTCTGCGGTCCTTCCGGCAGCACGCAGATGCTCGCGTCCCTGCCGAAATTCGCGATTGCGCCTTCGATGTCTTCGATGGCGGTGAGGTGCGCCTGCTTGACTTGCTGCGCCGTGAGGTAGCTGGACTTCAGATACACCGCCGCCTTCTGCTGGATTTGCGCTTGGACTTGCGCCTGCCACTGGTCGTGCCGTTCATAACCCGGCTGCCGGATCATCTCCAGCAATTCAGAGGGGCTATCGCATGACGCTAATATGTGGCGGTACTGTCCGTGTTCCGGTATGCCTTCTGAGCATTCTGCGGCACAGATTATCTTGCCACCTTCCCTGACAACCTGTGCTGCGGCGGACATCCCTTTGACCGCCTGATATAGGTTCTGATCGAGCGGATAGCCGCTGTTGGTGGTGAGTACAAGGTCGAACGGGGCATCCACAGGCTGCATCGCAAGCCGACGCGCGACCGCGCATGCAGCCTTGTGTACCGTGAATAGTTCCCCTGCGTAGATGCTGGTGATGCGCTTGTCTCGGTTGATCGTTACGTCAACGGAAAAGTCCACACCGGACATTCGCGCAATCTCCCGGACGGCGTCGTGTATCGGGTTGCCCTCCGTAACGGCGAAGCGAGAGTTGGGATGTCCGATCATCGCGGCGTCATGCAAGCGCATAATAGTCGAGAAGGCTGCAAGACCGGGCGCGACCATCTTGGGGCCGCCGCTGAACCCCGCAAAGAAATGCGGTTCCACAAATCCGGTCGTTATGCGGATGTCGCTCTCCACCCAGCGGCGATTGAGCCGAACTTCTACGCCAGCTTCCGTGCTGCCTATATGCTCCAGAGATTCGTCGTCGAAGCCGTTATGGTTCACGACCCTGAAGTTGCTGACTACATCCTCTCCCAGCATAGCCACGAGTTCTTCGGATGTGTTTGTCCGATGCGTGCCCGTCGCTATCAGGATGGTGATGTTCTCGGGCGGCACGTGACGCAGTTCCCCGAGCAATAATGGCAGCAGAGTCTCGCTTGGCATTGGGCGTGTGATGTCGCAAACCGAAATGGCGACGCTATGATTGGCATTGACGATCTGACGCAGTGGTGGCGACCCGAGTGGATTACGCAGCGCGGTGAGTATAGCGCCCTCAGCGTCCGGCAGTCCGGGCACGTATGTAGGCTCGATGACCGTCGTGCGTTCGTCAGGCAGCTCGACCTCCAAGCCGTCACGCCCATACGCTAGTTTGACCCTCATTCGGCTATCTCTCTTCTCGCTATATGGCGACGCATGACGGTGCGCGTCTGTCCGGCAGGCGTTACATCTATGAAGCCTGCCTGCTGAAAGGTACTCGGGGAACCCATGTAGGTGTATGATGATGCGTCCGGCTCTACCGGGTATCCCTCTACAGTGCCCGCGCCCTCTGATGCCGCGTAGTCCACAGCCGCCTCCAGCAGGCTGAGAGTCAGCCCTCGTCGGCGATAGTTGCTGTCGATGAAGAAGCACACAACTGACCATACCGCCGCATCGTCCAATCGCGGCAGGGCGCGGTATCGTTCTAGGGCGGCGTAAGACTCGCGTGGACCCATGGAACACCAGCCGATTGGTCGGTCGTCGTCGTAGGCAAGAACGCCGGTAGCATCTTCTTCCAGCACGCGAGCATACAATGCATCGGAGCGCGTTGCCTTAGAAGATTTCCGGTACTCGCTGCTGGTCATGCGCCATCGCATGCAGGAGCAGTACCCGAACTTGCCGTGTTCGGCAGAGAAGCGTTTTAAGTCCGGCAAACGCTCCGCCGTTACCGGGTAAAACTGCAATTCTGCCAGGGGGAGTTTGAATCTAGTCGGCATCTCGTTATTCGGCTACTTTGCCTGCCCTCTGAGCAGTGCCTCGCACAGGTGCGCTGTGTCCACAAGCTCTGGTATGATGACATACTCCCGAACGGTGTGCATGCCGTGGTCTGCCATGCCTACGACGACCGCGCTCATTCCCTTCAGCCGGAAGACATTGCCGTCGGTGCCGCCTCCGGACGGACTGAATATAGGCTCAAGCCCAAGTCCGTGCAGCGCCCTCACGACGCGCTTGGTGGCAGGGTCGTCGTCGCTGAGCGTGTATGTCTCAAACTCGGTGTGAAGGTGGTCGTCCAGTTCGGCCTCAGGGAACATCTCGTTCACTACGTCGAGCGCCTCTGAAATCTGCACGCGAATGTTGTCGAGAGTTTCGATACTGCGGCTTCGGAACTCGCCGCGAATGATGGTGGTCTCGGCGACCGTATTCCGCACAGAACCGCCCTCGATCGTGCCGATATTGAAGGTCGTCTCTTCGTCCAAGCGTCCTTGCGGCAAGCGCGTAATCAGCTCGGCTGCGATGCGTATGGCCGAGAGGCCCTTCTCCGGCTCTACGCCCGCATGAGCGGCGCGGCCCGTAACCTCTATGTCGAAGCCGATGTATGTCGGGCTTGCGGATGTAATCTGCGCGGCGGAACCCTCGCCGTCGAACACGATGGCTTCCTTTGCCGTAAGCATCGAGAAGTCGAGATTGCGCGCGCCGACAAGCCCAATCTCCTCCTCGCGTGTGAATGCGACCTCTACGCCTGTGTGCGGCGTCAAACCGTCCTCGTACACCGACTCCAGTGCTTCCAGAATGGCAGAAACGCCACACTTGCAGTCTCCGCCCAGGATTGTGGTGCCATCGGACACGATGCGGTCGCCGTCCACGCTCGGCTTGACGCCGCGCCCCGGTTCAACCGTATCCATGTGCGCCGAAAGCAGTAGCGGGTCAGGCCTCCCGTCGTTGGCTATGACATTGCCGTAGTCATCGCGCTTGACGGTCAACCCAAACCCTTCGAGGCGGCGTGTCAGCTCCTCAGCCATCGCCTCCTCTTCTCCGGATGGGCTGTCAATCTGCACAAGGTCGATGAATGTCCTTACAAGTCGGTCTCGGTTTATCATTGGTTCTCCTGACGATGCTGATTCTCAAATGCTACTGTCTATTATCTTCAGACATTGTATTTGGCGTGTGCAGTGTGTTCAAGGGTTGGAAGTTGAAGGCGCTAGGCGTTAAACTACACGCGATGCATGAGAGGTGTGGCAATGAATGCTCATAGTGGACAGGAAATTGGCGAGCCGCGATACACGACGATGATTCGGGACCTGCCGCAGGACGAGCGTCCGCGCGAGCGGCTCCAGCATTATGGGCCGAGCCATCTGAGCAATGCGGAGCTTATAGCAATCCTGCTGCGTGTTGGTTCAACCGGCGAGAGCGTGTTGAACCTGTCCGCGCGTGTGCTGTCCACCTATGGCGGGCTTGGCGGAGTCGCAAGGGTGTCCTACGGCGAACTCTGCGACCTGCGCGGCATCAGTGACGCGAAGGCGTGCCAGCTACTAGCCGCGCTGGAGTTGGGTAGGCGGCTGACATCGCTGCAACCTGACGACAGGGCGGTGATTCGCTCGCCGCAGGATGTGTTTAACCTGATGAGCGCCGAGATGGGATTTCTGGTGCAGGAGCATCTGCGGGTGTTGCTGCTGAACACGAAGAATGAGGTTCTGGCGACGCACGAGATTTACAAGGGCAATGTGAACTCTGCGGTGATAAGGGTGTCGGAGGTGCTTCGTCCGGCGGTGAGGGAGAACTGCCCGAACATCATTATCGTGCATAACCACCCGTCGGGCGATCCCACACCAAGCCCCGAGGACATTATGGTTACGCGCCAGATTCGCACCTGCGCCGAGATGATGGACATAGAACTACTCGACCATATCGTTATCGGAAACCAACGATTTGTCAGCCTGAAAGAGCGACGGCTCGGCTTTGACGGAGGTTCCTCAAGCGCCGTCGCTGACTTCGGACTGGCGGCTGAAAGAAAGTAGGTGAATGTTATGGCAGATAGGGAACTTGGCGATGTTGGAACGGATTTCAAGTTCGAAGACGATGATGTAAAGGTGTGGGACCTGGTGCTGGAGCCGGGACAGTCGAGCGATTGGCACCATCACACGAACCGCTATGTCTTCATCGTAACGCGCCCCGGCACTCTTCAGACGGAGCACGACGATGGCAGCGTAACCGTGTCTGAGTTAAAGCTGGGGCAGGTTGTCAAAGGCATCCATCACGCCGTGCATCGCGTCACCAACGTCGGCGATGCGCTGTACAGTAACGCCATTATCGAGATGAAGGATTGAGCTACCTACAGGCGGAGGTGAATTATGTCCAGAGGAAACGAGCCGCTCGGCGATATAGCGACCGATGTTCTTTTCGAGAACGACAAGGTTAAAGTCTGGAATCTGGTCGTTGAGCCGGGCGAGGCAAGCGACTGGCACATGCACGGCAACGATTATGTAACGGTGGTCGTAGAGGGCGCAGGTTTGGTGGTCGAATACGACGACGGTACGAGTGAGGACAGCCCGTCCGAGGTCGGCACATGGCGCTTCCACGGCGAACACAAGATTCACCGCGTGGTGAACAATCGAGACGTGAGATACAAGAACGTCCTCATAGAGATTAAGTCATGAAGATTCTCATAATGGGCACGGGTGCTATCGGTGGGTGCTACGGAGGCTTGCTGGCGCGCAGCGGGCAGGACGTCGTCTTCGCCGCTCGCACCGACAACCTGCGAGTTATGCGCGAGCGCGGCCTGCGCGTCGAATCCGCGACATTCGGCGACTTCACGGTGCGTCCGCAAGCCGTGGACGCTTTGGACGGCACTTGGACGGCGGACCTCGTCCTGTTCTGCGTGAAGGGCTATCACAACGAGCAGGCGATGGAAGATGTATCGCCCGCAGTCGGAGATGGCACGACCATCCTGACGCTTCAGAACGGTATCGGCAGCGGTGAGCAACTGGCACAGCGCTTCGGTGCTGAGAAGGTGTTGCTGGGCGCTGCTTACATCGACGCGGAGCGTACCGCCCCCGGAGTATTCGCGCAGCGGGGCAGCCCGCCGCGCATCGTGCTGGGCGAAGAGACCGGCGAGATTTCAGGCCGGGCGCAATCGGTTGCGGAAGTGCTGGGAGGCGCGGGTATCGACGCCGAAGTTTCGCCCAATGTACTGACCGCGCTGTGGAGCAAGCTCGTTTATATCTGCGCGCTCAGCGGTATGAGTTGCATCACCCGGGCGTCGTTCACCGATGTGCTCGAAACGCCTGAGACTTATGCCATGACGATGCAGGTGATGACGGAGGCGCTGAAGGTCGGGCAAGCGAGCGGCGTGCCTCTGGACGACGGATTGCCTGGTTCGGTGATGGCAGGATTCTTAGAGGAAACGGATGGACTTATATCCTCGATGCACACTGACCTGATGGCGGGGAATCCGCTGGAGGTGTCGCTTATCAACGGCGCCGTTGCGCGAATCGGCAAGGATGTCGGCGTTGATACGCCCGCGAACAGCTTCATAACGGCGTGTCTGACGATAGCGGACAACAAAGCGCGCAGCAAGTCCGCCAACTGATACGAGCGCCAGCAGCAATAAAGAGCTGTCCGTCGTGAGCTTGTCGAAAGATGTTGGATTTAGGAGACAATTGTGGACTACTTTATAGACCCCTCACAGGTGAAGCGCAGGGAACTCGCCCCGGGTGTAACACTCCGCACCATGTGGGGCGATAAAATTATGATGAGCATGGTGGAAATCGCGCCGAACGCTGTGGTGCCGACGCACACGCATCCCAACGAACAGGCTGGCATCGTGCTTCAGGGCGAGTTCGAGTTCACCATCGGCGGGGAAGTCAAGGTACTCAGGCAGGGGGATGCTTATGTCATCCCCGGCGGCGTGGAACACGGCGTTGTGGGATCGGACGGATGGTCGATGGCGCTGGACATTTTCAGTCCGCCGCGCGAGGACTACAAGCACTAAACGGCAACAACCGCAGGAATGCTATTTTGTGTTCCTGCGGCTGATGATTTTCACTGATTATGTACGGACAG
Organism: Dehalococcoidia bacterium; assembly: GCA_034421195.1. Taxonomy (GTDB): domain Bacteria; phylum Chloroflexota; class Dehalococcoidia; order Lucifugimonadales; family JADFKI01; genus Bin90. Next base: position 10,892 of record DAOUKP010000016.1, on the reverse strand, counting down.
CGGTTTAGGTGCCGTAACGTGCCGCGGCTACCGGGTCGCTGTACTCGACGCCCTTGGTGGACCAGAATACTGTGGCAATGTCATCCACGGCGGCTACCAGCGCCTCTGCGTTATCCATGCTAACTGTCTGCTTGCACTGTCCGGCGAGCTTGAGGGCTGCATTGAACTTAGCCGCGATTTCGTTGGCATCGGTGCCCGGCCAGGTGTAGTCTGCCCAGAGGATGCGAAGCTCGTGCTTGCAGATTTCGGCGTGCTCTTCCTTCACCGTGATGTAGCGTGACATCGTGTTTGCATACGATGCGTGATCCGAACCTTCCTCCAGCGCCTCGATGCGGAGGACCATCTTCTGCACGGTCTGCGCCGCAATCTTCGCTGATATGGGGTCGTAGATGCCGCACGGAATGTCACAGTGCGCGCTCGCGGTGCGGACGGAGAAGAGACGCTCTATAGTTGACTTTACGCTCATTTGAACCTTCCTTTCGGGGAGTGTAGATTTGGTTAGACGATACAATAATCGCCTTTTCCTTGCAAGTATTTGCGGCTTTGGAGACAATTGCATAAGTTCCTTCCCCCTTGATGGGGGAAGGTTAGGATGGGGGTGAATTAACCTGTACTGTCGCTATAACTACACTTATGCAAGACTCTCGGCTTTGCGACGGGCATCATCGCAGTTGTAAAGAGTTATCTCGAATTGGTGAAGCATGATAGGCGGACTCTTGCTATATCGAGTGGAAGGCGACAGTATGCTGCCAACTTTACTTGCGGGAGACTATCTGCTGGTGCAAGGCGTTGGTGCGTCCAAGCGGCCACACGCCAGAGGCGAGGTCGTTGTCGCTGTACCTGAAAATTTCGAACGAAGCATACTGAAGCGTGTCGTCGGGCTGCCGAATGAACAAATCACTTTCACCGAGGGAATGTTGCTTATCGACGGGCAGAAATTGACAGAGCCGTATCTGCGAGGAATGCCCCCGTATCTGGGGCTGGACAGCTCCCACTTCACGCTTGGATCGGATGAGTATTTCCTGTTGGGAGACAATCGTGCTCACAGCACGGACAGCCGGCACTACGGACCACTGAGCCGACCACAGATAGCAGCCAGAGCGATCTGGCGCCTCTGGCCGCCTTCCCGATGGGGCAAGCTGTAACGGATTAGTGAAATAGCAAGAGCTAAGTCAGCCAGCGCGCTGCTTCCTTGGCATGGTAGCTGATTATCATGTCGGCGCCGGCTCGCTTGATGGAAGTGAGTATCTCCAATGTGATGCGCTGCCCGTCGATCCACTCGTTTTCGGTCGCAGCCTTGACCATAGCGTACTCACCGCTGACATTGTATGCCGCCATCGGGTAGCTGAATGCCTCGCGGGCTTGGGCGATGACATCGAGGTATGACAGAGCGGGCTTGACCATTATGATGTCCGCGCCCTCGTCGATGTCCATCTGAATCTCGCGCATAGCCTCTCGTGAGTTTGCGACATCCATCTGGTAGCCGCGCCTATCGCCGAATTGCGGCGCGGAGTCGGCGGCGACCCTGAATGGCCCATAGAAGGAGGATGCGTATTTCGCCGAGTATGCCATTATAGGCAGATGTTCGAAGCCTGTGGAATCGAGCCCCGTGCGTATCGCTGCGACTTGCCCGTCCATCATGGCCGAGGGCGCGACAACATCTGCGCCTGCTTCGGCCTGGCAGACTGCCATTCGCGCCAGCAGTTCGAGCGTAGCGTCGTTGTCGATCCTGCCATCTCTGATGACCCCGCAGTGTCCGTGGTCCGTGAACTCGTCGAGGCAGACGTCCGTCATTACAAGCATATTGGGGGCAGTCTGCTTGATGACGCGAATGGCCTCTTGAATGATGCCGCTCGGCTCGTAGGCTTCGCTGCCTTCCGGGTCTTTGGTCGCAGGCAGGCCGAAGAGCAGCACCGCTCCGATGCCAAGCGATATTACCTCGTCTATCTCGGCTATCAGGTTGTCTAGCGAGAGCTGGTACATTCCGGGCATGGGGTCGATCGGATTGCGGACACCTCGCCCATGGGTCACAAAGATAGGGTAAATAAAGTCGCTGATAGAAATCCGCGTCTCCTGTGCCAGATGCCGCAGAATCGGGGACTCTCGCATCCTGCGCATCCGAACCTGTGGAAATCTACTCATTTTACCCAGCCTCCTTGAAGTGTGACTCCACTGCCTCTATAAGTCCGGCGATAGTGTGCTCTGTTGCAACAATGTCAGCACTCAGCCCCAACTCGGCAGCGCGTTCTGCCGTTATGGGGCCTATGCACGCAATGGTAGCATCTTTCAGGGCGCCCGTGTTGCCCCCGAGAAGCTCCACCAGATTGCCCACGGTGGACGAGCTTGTGAAGGTGGCAATGTCGATGCCGTCTGCGATAATATCCCGAAGCCTCTCGGCAGTGTCCTTCGGCGTTACAGTGCGATAGACGGATATGGCATCCACGCTTGCGCCAAGCTCGGCAAGGCCCTGTCGCAGCGCATCGCGGGCTATTTCGGCTTGTGGGAGCAGTACGCGCATGCCACTCACTCCCAGACAGCCAAGCTCGTTGACCGCTGCCTCCGCGACGAATGATGCGGGCATAAAGTCCGCTATGATGCCGTGACTAAGGAGTCTTCGCCGCGTGGCAGGACCGATTGCGGCGACCTTAACGTTATGCAACACCCTGGAGTCCAGTTGGAGTGCGCCAAGCCTGTCGAACACGACATCGACCGCGTTCGCACTGCTGAAAGCCATCCAGTCGTATTTGAGAGCATCCTTTAGTGCTGCGTCTAGTTCGGTGTAGTCACCCATCGTTTGAATTTCGATAGTCGGCAGTTCGATGGGCTGCGCTCCCCGCTGTGTCAGCATGTCGGAAAGCGCGCTCGCCTGTGTGCGCGTGCGCGTAACTAGCACTCGCCTGCCGAAGAGTGGCCGGCTGTCAAACCACCGAATCGTTTCACGCAGCCGCACGACGTCTCCTACAATCGTTACGGCAGGTGCGCCTATTCCGGTAGTGGCGGCCCTATCCGCAATGTCAGAAAGCGTACCTACGAGAGTGCGCTGGTATGGCTCCGTTCCCCACTGCACGAGAGCGACAGGCGTTTCGGGAGCGCGGTCGTATTTCATCAGCGCGTCTGCTATCGACCGCAAGTTACTTTGACCCATCAGTACGACGAGCGTATCGCTGCTCTTTGCCAGAACTTCCCAGTCAATAGACGTGTCGGGCTTCGTCGGGTCCTCGCTGCCAGTTACGACTGTGAATGAGGATGCGAGCTTACGATGAGTGAGCGGGATTCCCGCATACGCCGGGGCTGCGATCGCAGAGGTAATGCCCGGGACTATCTCGAAAGCTACTCCTGCCTCTGCCAGCGCCTCGGCTTCTTCCCCGCCGCGCCCGAACACGAAGGGGTCGCCCCCCTTTAGCCGCACTACCTTCTTTCCCGTGCGACCAAGTTCGATGAGCAGGCCGTTGATGTCCTCCTGCCGGTTTATTCGCTTACCGGGAATCTTGCCGACATCGATCAGCTCGGCGTCTTCACGAGCATTGTCCAGCAGTCGCTTGTCCACGAGCCTGTCAAAGACGATGGTGTCAGCAGACTGAATCAGGCGCAAACCCTTGACGCTGATAAGATCGGGATCGCCCGGTCCCGCGCCGACAAGCCAGACGATGCCTTCGCTCATATCGTCTCCATTATGCGCGTTCCGCCGGCTTCTAGCAGCAGCGCCGCGATGGATTTACCCGCTTCTTCGGAATTGGTGCAGTCGTATGACTCTGATACACGGTAGATTTCGCTGCCGTCGGGCTTTGCGACCATCCCCAGAAGGCGCAAGGTATCGTCCGAAATTTCCGCGTATGCCGCGGTAGGCATAGTGCAGCCGCCGCCCATCGCCACAAGAAACGCCCGCTCCGCTCGAACTGCGGCGCTTGTTGGAGCATGGTCGATTGCACGAACGAAATCAATCATCTCGCTGTCAGACTCTCGTACCTGAACTGCGAGCGCGCCTTGCCCTACATCCGGCACGCATTCGATTGGAGATAGATACGCGCTGATTTCCGAATGCCTTCCGAGGCGCAATATCCCTGATGCCGCAAGCACCACGCCATCGTACTCATTGCTTGTCGCTTTCTGAAGGCGCGTATCCACGTTGCCCCTCACTGGCAGAATCTCGATGTCGGGACGAGCAGCCTTCATTTGCGCCGCGCGCCTGGGACTGCTAGTACCTAGACGGGCGCCCGCAGGCAATTCGCTCAATGGCGCATTCCAACGGTTGACCAGAACATCGCGGGCGTCCTCTCTCTCAGGGAACGCTGCGATGGTTAGCCCCGGTGGGAGTGTCGCGGGCATGTCTTTCGCGCTGTGGACTGCGATGTCAATTTCACCGCCTAGCAGCGCAAGTTCGATTTCTTTTACGAACATGCCGCGCTCCATGCTCAGGAGTGGAGCTGCTTTATTCCTGTCGCCGCGAGTGGACAGAGAGACGACATCAATATCGAGGGAAGGATGCGCTTGGTGAAGCAGCCGCACAATTTCGTTGGTCTGCGCCAGCGATAGGGAACTTGACCGCGAGCCGATGACGACCCGTCTTGCACCAGTCACCGTACTGAGTCAGGAACTTGCGCCCGCGTTGGTGTAGGCAAGAGCCTTCTTCTCTTCCCACATCTTGCAGACGCCAGGCTCGCAGTCGCAGCCTACGCCTTTCATCAGGTCTCCAATGAGTGTGGCGCGCGCTGCGTCGTAGTTCCCGTCCAGCACCGTCTCCAAAAGGCTGTCGGTGATGCATGCCTGCCAGTGGTCCGTCACCAGGGTGATGCCCTTGCCTCGAATCTCCGCGCGGGCATCTGCAAGCAGTGGAGTGAGTTCCGCGTAATCCATAAGCGGGTGGCTCGACTCTATGGGGCTGCCATCCAGCAGTTCGCGGAACTTACGCGCGAGGGCTGGGCTTGCGCCACCGGTCGATGCGGCAACGGTTACATCACCGCGAATGGCAACCGAAGGAGCGATAAAGGTGCAGAGGTGCGTGACATCAACTACATTCAGAAGCACATTGCGTTCGTCCGCCTCTTTCGCGATAGTCCGGTTCACGCCATTGTCGTCAGTGGCTGCGATTGCGATAAAGGCATCCTTCAGATCGCCGGTTTGGTACTCGCGCTTGTGCCACACTACTTTGCCGTCGTCCGCGAGGCTGCTAACACCCTCGTTGACCTCCGGGCTGATGACCACCACATCTGCGTGGCAGTCCAGTAACTTGACTACCTTCTCTTCGCCGATGTTGCCTCCGCCGATAACGACGCAGCACCTGTTCTTCACATCTATGAATGCCGGATAGTAAGCGGGCATTAAGTTCCTTCCTTAGTCATGCCATTTCAGGGTCTTGATTCTGTCTTTCCGAGCGAAGCGAGGAATCTAAAATCGCTGTATTGCAGTGGATTTCCACTTTCTCGGAAATGACGATTTAGGTTATCTACACGAAGTACCTCACACGCGTCTTCTTGTATTCGCGCGTACTGTACAGCAGTTGGTACTCGGTAATTCCGGTGGCTTCGGAGATTTCAGCCGCCACATCCTCACAAGTTTCATTTGATGTGGCATGAATCATCGTAAAATGAGTGTAGGGCCAATCCGGGAAAGTAGGTCGCTCGTAGCAGTGCGTCACCCAGCGCGACTGTGCCATGATGTTGCCCACTTCCACGGAACGCTCGGAGGGCACCTTCCACACCGCCATGGCGTTTGATCTGAACCCGGCGCGCCGGTGGTGCAGTACCGCGCTGAAGCGTCTCATCAGGCCGCGCTCTTGGAATGAATCGGCTATGTCGAACATCTCCTGCAATCCAATGCCTAGTCGCTCTGCCATCGGACTGAAGGGACGAGATGTAAGTTCCACGTCCTCTTGCAATTCGCGGATGACCTCTACCTCGAAGTCTGAAACAAGCATCGCCTTGTTCCAGTCCTCCGCGACCGCGCCGGAGCGGTTATACCCGTCAGGGCTGTAATACTTCTTCGCAGCGCCTTCTTCCTTCACCATGTCGAAGTTGACGCCAATTTTGAAGAACTTGATAGTTGGCATGAGGCGATACGATTCAGCGCCGGTTCTGGCTGCCATGTCTTCCACGGTGTCGGCAAGGTCTTCATAAGGCGGAACCGCTACGGTAAACCAGAGGTTGAAGTGACCGTTGCGAGCATAGTTATGACTGACGCCTGGGTGTTCGTTGATGACCTGTGCCGCCGCGTCCAGTTCATCCGCAGGCAGTCGCATTGCAACTAGCGTCGTCTTGTAGCCTAGACGTCTCGTATCGAAAATCGCGCTAATCTGACGCACCACGTTTTTGCTCTTCAGATCGCCGATACGTTCCAGAACTTCGCTCTCGTCTATGCCAATCTCTTCGGCTACTGCCTTGAATGGCATCTCCACTAGCGGGAACCGGGTCTGGATAATGTTCAAGACCTTGCGGTCAACAATGTCCATAGTGCTTGTGCTGGTTGTCATTCGCCATCTCACTCAGTTCAGGCTGGCACCACATTCAATGCTGCGGCGCGTATGCGCAAAAATCTCTCTTATTGCACATATTATCGCAGTTTTCAGCGCGAACTTGCAATCTATTGCTTCCCATTTCACACACACTGAGGCACTTGCTGTGCTGATACGGTTCGCACGATAGCGTTTCTTTCTAACTAGGTGGCATAAGTCCCTTCTCCTCGACGGGGGGTTAGAGCCTGCCCTCGCGGAAGCGGGGGATGGATGTGAAATTGCTATTCACCACCTGAAAGGAAACGCTATCAGTTCGCACTCGCAAAGTTGTGTTTCACCTTGTGATTTTCTATACTAATACTCAGTTACAAAAGTCATTATGGTAAGGGCAGACAGTTGACAGGCGTTTCGCAGGTAGCCACTGATTACGAAGTAGTGATTGGGCTGGAAGTTCATTCCCAGCTCCTGACCGAGAGCAAGATGTTCTGTGCGTGCAGCGCCGCGTACCAGGATGCCGCTCCCAACACAACGGTCTGTTCAGTATGCCTGGGGCTGCCCGGTGCGCTCCCTGTCATGAATCGCAAAGCCGTGGACTATGTGATACGCACCGGGCTTGCTCTTGGCTGCGACATCTCGGGTTTCACGAAGTTCGACCGCAAGAACTATCCGTATCCGGACCTGATGAAGGGTTACCAGATTTCTCAATATGACCAACCCATCGCTTACGGTGGACGCCTCGATATAGAGACGGAGACGGGTATAAAGGCCATTGGCGTTACTCGCGTTCATCTGGAAGAGGATGTGGCAAAGCTGTTTCACAGAACTGACGACTTCGGCGACGGCTACAGCCTACTGGACATCAATCGAGCCGGCGTGCCACTCATGGAAATCGTGAGCGAGCCGGACATGCGCAGCCCTGACGAGGCGCGGAGCTACCTGACCCAGCTGCAATCTATCCTGCGCTACATAGGCGTCAGCAGCGCGAACATGGAAGAAGGCAACTTTCGATGCGACGCCAACATCAGTGTGCGTCCGGTTGGCAGCTCGGAACTTGGCGCGAAGGTTGAAATCAAGAACATGAACAGCTTCCGCGCGGTGCATAGGGCACTACAGCACGAGGCTGAGCGGCAGGTACGCGCTGTCCGTGAGGGCGAAGAGATCGTGCAGGAGACTAGGGGCTGGGATGAGAGCGCGGGCTTGACCTTTACCCAGCGCACTAAGGAATACGCTCACGATTATCGGTATTTCCCGGAGCCTGACCTCCCCCCACTGGTCATTGAGCAAGGCTGGGTGCAAGATGTGCTCAGTGTTCTGCCTGAGTTACCGGCAGCTCGCAAGCAGCGCTTCATGCTTGAATATGGACTATCTGAGTACGACGCCAATCTCCTGACCATTGTCAAAGCTACTGCCGACTACTTTGAGTCGGTGGTCAGCCTGAGTGATGCCTCCGGAGAAGCTCTGGAACAGTTAGCCAAGCAGGTCAGCAACTGGATGTTAGTTGAGCTTGGCAGGCTGCTTAACGAGACCGGCAGCGACATTTCCGGCATTAAAATATCACCCCAAGGTTTCGTTGAACTGCTTGCCTTGGTTTCCGAAGGAACACTCAGCACCAGCATGGCGAAGACGGTCTTCGAGGAGATGTTCGTCAGTGGCAAGGGCCCCGCAGAGATTGCCGAAGAGCAAGGTCTGGTGCAGATTAGCGATGTTGATGCGCTTGGCGGCGCCGTAGATGAGGCCATCGCCTCAAACCCTAAGCCGGTATCCGAATATCTGGAAGGCAAGGAACAGGCTGTGCGATTCCTCGTTGGACAGGTAATGAGAATAACTAGAGGCAAGGCGAACCCTCAGATGGCGACTCAGCTTCTCAAGGAAAGACTTGACGCACTCAGGCAGTCCGCATGAACGGATCCTTCCAGCGAAACGGAAGCGTATATTCCGCCAACGGTCATCGGCGGGATAGTTCGTGGGTGGACATCCTGAAGCTCGCCACCCCCGGTATCGGACTCAAGCGCTGGATGTTGCTCGGCGCGTTAGGAATGCTCCTGTGTCTTCTTGGGCTGGCTTACGTGTTCATAGAGTTGATTACTCTGCGTCCTCCTGACCTGCTCCCGATGTATCTTGAAGGAATCCTGTTGCTATGCGGCGGTGGGCTGGTCATATATCTGGCTTTGTTTGGACTCTATCGCTCCGTAGGACCGTTGATTCTCGACTCACCCTCAATCGACAGCATCGCCAACACGATATATACTCGGCGATCCCTTGCCAGAGGACCGAGAATAGTTGCGATTGGAGGAGGCACGGGCCTTTCGGTGCTTCTTCGGGGCTTGAAAGCGCACACGGACAACCTAACGGCAATTGTAACCGTGGGGGATGACGGGGGCAGCTCCGGGCGTCTGCGTGAAGAGCTTGGGGTCCTGCCGCCGGGCGACTTCCGCAATTGTCTGGTTGCCATGTCCGATGCGGAGTCGCTGGTCGCGGAGCTGTTTCAGTACAGATTCGAGGAGGGCGGTTGCCTCAAGGGGCATAGCTTCGGCAATCTGTTCATCGCCGCGATGACCAGTGTTACCGGGAGATTCGACAAGGCGCTCCTGGAGTCGAGTCGAGTGCTGGCGGTTCATGGCAGAATAGTTCCCGCTACTATGGCTAATCTGCGACTTTCCGTAAAGTTGAGAAATGGGGAAACTATACACGGCGAATCGAGAGTCGCTGAGTCTCGCGGCGGCATTGAGCGTCTGATGATACACCCGCCCGACGCATCTGCCCATAAGATGGCCGTTGAAGCGCTTAAGGAAGCTCAGCTTATTGTTATCGGACCGGGCAGCCTTTATACGAGCATACTTCCCAACTTGATGGTCAATGGCATTAAAGAGGCGATAAGCGTGTCTAGGGCGAGAAAAGTTTTCGTAACCAACATTGCCACGCAGCAAGGAGAAACGGACGGTTATTCTGTCATCGACCATTACGAGGCGCTGACAAGTCACACTTTCCCCGGCATAGTTGATTACGTGGTCGCAAATGACAATCCCAGGGAATTAGGCCCCGAATTCTACGGCTCTCCGGTAGGCCACCATGGCGAGTCATTAAATGGAGCTTACCTGCATCTTGAAGACCTAACTGACGATTCACACCCCGTTCGGCACCATTCGGAAAAGCTGGCGAGGACAATAATGGATGTGTATCATGGGGACGGCAAGCCGAAATCGCTCATTAGGCTAGGCATGAATTAGAGGGCGTCCGCTCAATACTGGCAACGAAGAAGGAACAAAATGGCTTGGTTGAACTGGTTGAACATAGTCCAAATAGCTATATCCGTCATACTGGTTGTGATAATCCTCTTGCAGGTGAGAGGACAAGGTACGGGCCTGTTTGGGGCGGCTGAAGGCTCATTCCGCACGAGGCGCGGAATCGAGCGAGTCCTGTTTCAGTTCACAATCTTCATGGTCGTCGTATTCATCGCGGTTTCAATACTCAGCGTCAGATTTACCTAGCCGCCAAACTTCGGCGCGCTTCCGGTTTTACCGCATAACTTAGCCCAGCAGTTTGCCCGGATTCAGAATGTTGTTCGGGTCTATGGATCGCTTCAACCGGCGCATCACATCCAAGCCACTGCCGTGCTCGGCTGCAACCAGGTGAGAAAGCTTCAGCCCCACTCCGTGGCAATATTCCATCGAGCCACCCATCTGCTGCGCCAGCGTCAGCACGTCATCTACTATTTGTCCTAGCTCCGCAGAGGTTTCGCAACCCTCGTCAACTTCCTGCTCAATCAGAAAAGAGAAGAACTCCGGACGCGCCCATATCGACCACTCTCGAACCGCTATGCCTCTTTCCGCAAATAGTCGCTTGCAATTCTCCCTATACTCCAAGACTTTTGAGATTGGGAGAGATACATGCAAATAGTCCATGCGGAACGATGATGCCTTGTGCCTAGCCTCGGCAGCGTCTCGGCTCTCAAGAACATTGCGCTTGTAACGCTCTCCAGAGGCGTGACGAGCCTTCCAAAACCGCATTGCCTCCCCTCTGGACCCCTCTACGCCATCGTAAAGGCGGCAGATGTCCAGTGTCTTATTCCACTGTGCCTCTACATCTTCCTTGAAGCCCTCGAATGAAATGTAGAGAGTCGCGTCTTCGTCGTCCTTTGACTCTGAATCGGATTCTGTGCCGTAGTCGATCATGGTCGGCCGCACCTGTTCAGCGTACAGACCGCATATTGCTTGAAACCCTGCCTCGAATGTGGGGAATTCCACGCATGCGATCATACGCTCATCCGGGAATGGGAATGTCTGGATGGTTGCCTCGGTAACAATGCCAAAGGTGCCTTCTGTGCCTATAAGGAGCTTGTGTCAAATGTTGTGGAAATTCCTTCCGGGCGGTTTAGCTCATCAGGCGGCAACTGCCTCCTCAGCGCTCGTCGGCAACTCGGTTAAGATTCCGTCCTCGAACCTCG
>DAOUKP010000015.1:0-501991 GCA_034421195.1 Dehalococcoidia bacterium | reverse complement strand
GGCGCGGCGGCGATTGCTAAAATACGGTCTCTTGGGACCTAGATTCCTACAGCCTGCCGCGCCCCCTCAACTCCTTCACTGTATCATTTCCTCATCACACAAGATTTCTCGCTCCGCTCGAAATGACAAGGGAAAACTACCGAAGCGCCGTTAAACAAATACCTATCCCTGCCAGCCTCTCCTTCTGGGAGATGTAGAGTGAGGGCAAAAGTACCATCACCCTGAAAACTGACTACTGATAACTCACAACTCTTAACTGACATGAAAAAAACCATCCCCATCCTATCCATCCTGTTCATCCTGTTAGCCCCCGCCCCCGCCTACGCCCACGCCTTCGGGCAACGCTACGACCTGCCCATCCCGCTCAGCTACTTCATGGCAGGCGCGGCGGCAACGGTCGCCCTGTCATTCGTCGTCATCGGACTGTTCCTCAGAGGCGGCAGCGCGCAATTCCACTACCCGCGCTTCAACCTGCTCGCCATCCCCGGCGTTACGCTCACATCCCGCATCAAGTCTGCCGTAGCGCAAGTCCTCTCCGTCCTGCTGCTGTTGCTCGTCATCGCCACATCCCTATTCGGCAGCGACAACCCGCTCGCCAACCTATCCCCCACCTTCGTATGGATAATCTGGTGGGTCGGCATGGGCTACATATCCGCCTTGTTCGGCAACCTGTGGATGCTCATCAACCCATGGAAGGCGCTCTACGAGTGGGCTGAATGGCTGCTGAAACGCGCCGGGGCCGGCATGCCCGCGCCGCGTCCATACCCCGCCGGCTGGGACAGGATGCCCGCGCTCATCGCCTTCCTAGCCTTCGTTTGGCTCGAAAACGTCTATCCCGGCTCCATCATCCCCCGCTACCTTGGCATCATCATCATCGCCTATTCCGTCTATACATTCGGCGGCATGCTGCTCTACGGCAAGCATATCTGGCTGAAATACGGAGACCCCTTCGCCGTGCTATTCGGCATATTCGCCCGCTTCTCCCCCACGGAAATCCGCGTAGTCGGCGGCAACTGCGAAGAATGCGAACTCGACTGCACTCCGGACAATGCGAATGACGGCTGCGTGGACTGCTACGCCTGCTACGAGCAAGTAGTCCCTTCCCCCTCTGGGGGAAGGTTAGGAAGGGGGCAGAGTGAGCCAATCGCCGCGACCAGAGAATTCAACATCCGACCCTGGGCAGCAGGCCTCGTTTCAGTCGGGCGAGTATCGTGGCAGACCTGCGCCTTCGTAGTCCTCGCCCTAGCCGCCGTAACCCTCGACGGCTTGCAGGAAACCACAAACTGGCTCAGCGTCCAGACCGTCGGACTGCGTCTGCTAGGACCCGGCGGCGTCAGCGTCATCGACACGCTCGGCGTAGTGCTGATACCCCTGCTATTCCTCGGCATATACCTGCTATTCTGCCTGGGAATCCGCGCCCTATCCGGAGAGCGGGCATCGCTGTCAGAAGTCGCCCGCGCCTACGTCTTCTCCCTCGTCCCCATCGCACTCGCATACAACATGGCGCACTTCCTATCGCTGCTGCTAGTGCAGGGGCAGCTCATCATCCCGCTCGCATCTGACCCCTTCGGCTTCGGCTGGAACATCCTCGGCGGCGCGGGCTACCGCATAGACCCCACCGTGATAAGCACCAAGTTCGCGTGGATAATCTCCGTAGGCGCGATAGTCATAGGCCACATCATATCCGTCTATATCGCCCACACCATAGCCATTCGCCGCGCCCCCACTCACGCCCTCGCCCTGCGAGGCCAGTACCCCATGCTCGCCCTCATGGTCTTCTACACCGCCGTCAGCCTCTGGATAATCGCCCAGCCCATCGTCGCGCAGTAGGAGTCAGTCAATCTACATCTGGCAGTCCGACTCTTCCCAGAAAGAAAGTGAATCTATGGGAAAGGTGTTGAACCCAAGGTGGCTTCAGTATACCTAGCCTCTCTATCTGTCCCTCTTCAGTTAGCTTAACCAAGTAGTCCGTCTGCACCGCAAACAGGCGTTTGAAGTCAATGTAGAACTCTTGCGATGAAGCGTCTGAATTTACGCTGCCAGGCCGAAGATAATGGTATCTTTCATCTCGGTTCCCTTTAACCCAATTGAGGTGATTTGACGAGATTATCCGGTTAAGCGGCGACGAACCTCTCACTGGTCTAAGCGCATTTTCATCTTCTAAATCACATAGTAGAACATGACTGATAAGTTTGGTGTCGGATTTAGCGTCTTCATTTCGGGCAGTGTAATCCCATTCGAGATCACAATCGGGACTTAACACTATCGTTCGTGGATGCTGCTTCACCTGCACTTTGAGAGAAATCTCAGACGAAATGTCCTCTGGGAGTTCATCTAAGTCAAAAGTGAGTTCACGCACACCACTCAAGATTTCCCCTTGACGAAGTGGCCCTGATTCCGGAGATGTGAAATATAGAGGTCCCACATTGGTTGCGTCGGAGTTCAATGTTACTCAACCGATGTAACGAGAGCATCAATCTCCATCACTTGCGGAGACGGTAACATCTTCTCAGGTGGGATAGCGTAGAATTGGAACAGTTCCTTCAATGTGTCAAGCGCTTCATCCATCCCTTCGGAAGGTATTAGACCCAAGATTACCATGCAAGTCATCCGCGCCTGCGCCTCTTCGCCTTGCCCATGCCCTTCCAAGAAGAGATTACCGCTAGGACCTGTCAGGTCGAACCTGAATCCGCCGTGTAGATCTGATGAGAGGTACGCTCTTCCTCCTGATTCAGAATTGATCAGGTTCCAATGCGTCCCGTAGGACGTCGCTGATTGCCCACCGGAATATGTTACCAGCGGTTCGATTGAATTGGTCAAGTAGTGAGAATGCATCATCGAGTTCTGTCCTTTGTTCGATAGCGATGTCGGTATCGACGAAATAGATAGATGGAGTTTCGTCAGTCTGTGTTTGCAACCCATATTGGAGTGTCAATTGTGCGTTCTCAACATCGGGTAGCTTCATCTGTGCAACAGCGACTGCCTGAGTCACCAATTCGGTTGCTTCATTCCGTCCATAGAACCCGACAAGGTCTCGATTTAACAACTCACTCCAAGAAACACCATCCAATTCCAAGTTTTCACGAACTATAACATCTCTATATCTGAGACCCACACGCGAATAGAACTGAGGCTCATAGATATTTCGGAAACTTCTTTCTATTGATTCGAGTTGCTCTCGAAATGCCTCCCATCTTTCATATTTGGTGACTCTCAATGCAATGAAATCGGTCTGCAAGGAAACTATACTTGTTCCGTCTTCCGTTACAAACTGATGAACGCTAGGAGACTGAGAACCAAGCATATTCTCGATACCGAGCTGAGAAAGTATTCCTCTTACCTGTTCAGGAACGGAAGGGAATGGATCTTGTGGCTGATACAGTGGAAACTGTCTTCTGATTCTGTCTTGAAACTCCGCAGGTGCGGTTGTTCCGATTTTGAGTATAGGCGGAAAGCGAAACTGGCATATCACCTCTTCAATCGGATTGTTTCTGTATTCTTCCCTCGGTGTGTCAGGAAACACCGCTACCCCCTTCCAATCCAATGCTGCAGCTGGGCTTGCGCCGCTTGCCTAGGAGGGAAATACCTCCGAGTCTTTATTCTTATCAACCTTCAAATTATAAACGCATTTTAGCACAGATTCATGGAATAGAAAGTCTCGTCATAAAACCGCATTGCATTTCCCTCCGCCCGCCCCTTATACTGATACTATAACGCACCCGACACCGTGGAAACGGACAATCGAGCGGAGTTGACTATGAACGGCGACACCCCTCGGCATCCCACTCCGACCGCAGCCCCGCGAGACGACTACCCGCGAGAGGCTTGCGGCATCGTCGGCATATACTCCCCCGGCGAGGATGTCGCCCGGCACGCATTCTTCGGACTCTACGCCCTTCAGCATCGCGGACAGGAGAGCGCGGGCATCGCCTCCAGCACCGGCGACGGCATCAACCTCAAGGTCTCTATGGGACTCGTCGGGCAGGCATTCCAGGAAGAGGACATCGCCCAGCTTCCCGGACACATCGCCATCGGCCACACCCGCTACTCCACCACCGGCAGCAGCGTCATAGACAACGCCCAGCCGATATGCTCCGTCAGCACAGCCGTCAACCTCGCGCTCGCCCACAACGGCAACGTCATCAACGCCGGCGAGCTAAAAGAGGAACTCTCGCTCTGGGGACTGGAGTTCCACGGCAGCAACGACTCCGAAATCATCGCCCACATGCTCGCCCACGCACCGGGACTGGACTGGCAAGAGCGCATAGCCTACTGCATGCGCCGCCTTCAGGGCGCATACTCCCTCACCGTAATGACCCCCACCGAGCTTATCGGCATCCGCGACCCGCTTGGCGTCCGCCCCCTCTGCATCGGCAAGCTCGCCAACGGCTGGGTGCTCGCATCCGAGTCCTGCGCCTTCGACCACATCGGCGCTGAGTTCATGCGCGATGTCGAGCCGGGCGAAGCCGTCCTCATAGACGCCAACGGCATACGCACCATATACAAGCGCCCGCCCGACAACGGCAGAATCTCCGCAGGCTGCGTCTTCGAGTACATCTACTTCGCCAGACCCGACAGCGTCATAGAAGGCAGACTCGTCCACGCCGCGCGCGCCGAAATGGGCGCAGCCCTCTCCGAAGAACACCCCATCGCCGCCGACCTCGTCATAGGCGTCCCCGATTCAGCAACGGCCGCCGCTGTCGGCTACTCGCAGGCGTCCGGCATCCCCTACGCTGAAGGACTCGTCAAGAACCGCTACGTCGGCCGCACCTTCATCCAGCCTGACCAGCAGTTGCGCGACCTAGGCGTGCGCCTCAAGCTCAACGTGCTACCCGAAATCATCGGCGGCAAGCGCATCATAGTCGTTGACGACAGCATAGTGCGCGGCACGACCACCCCGCACGTCGTCAACCTGCTGCGGCGAGGCGGCGCGCGCGAAGTCCACCTGCGAATCTGCGCCCCGCCCATCGTATCGACCTGTCACTTCGGCGTTGACATGGCAACCAAGCCCGAACTCATCGCCGCCAACATGACCGCTGACGACATCCGAGATTACGTTGGCGCGGATTCCCTCGGCTTCCTCAGCCACGAAGCCCTAGTGGACTCCGTAGGCTTGCAGCGCAACTCCCTCTGCATGGCATGCTTCACCGGCGAATACCCCATCCCCGTACAACTCGAAATGGACAAGCTCGCCCTGGAGGCCTAGCTTCTAACAGCACAAGTAGCGCTGTCAAATACTGGACGGTCTAAGAGATGGCTATAGCCACGATACAACCTGCCTTTGTCGAAACGGCAGAGTCGTATGGAGTTGACGCTTCCTCAAAACTTGGCAAAAAGAAGCGTTCAATGTTAGGGCAGTTTATGACACCAGCCCCTACCGCACGTTTTATGGCAAGTATGTTCTCAGAACCGCCTGACGATTTTCGCGTTCTTGACCCAGGCGCTGGTACAGGCTCCTTGACAGCCGCTTTAGTAGAGCGGCTATGCCAGAGTGCGACAAAGGCACGCTCCGCCTATTTGGAATGTTACGAAATCGAACCATTGCTTATCGAGTACTTGGAAGGTACTTTGCAAGAGGCGGAGTCGCGGCTTCAAGCATCAGAAATTCAGGCGGAGTACCGAATTTACGAAGAAGATTTTATTGTGAATCATTCGATTGGAATACAGCATGACTTTTTCCGAATCGACTGTGATAATGGCTCAAAATTCACACATGTCATAATGAATCCCCCTTACAAGAAGATTCATTCGGCATCTGTCCATCGCCACGCCCTCCGCAAAGCGGGAATAGAAACATCGAACTTCTACACTGGCTTCATGTTCCTTGCCGCTCAGCGCCTAGTGGATGCCGGAGAGTTGGTAGCGATCATTCCTCGCTCGTTCTGCAACGGCCCGTATTTTAAGCAATTCCGAAAACAGTTCCTCTCGATGATGAGTCTTCGACGCATTCACGTTTTTGCCAGCCGAGATGACGCTTTCAGAAACGACAACGTGTTGCAGGAAAATATCATCATTCATGCCATTAAGGGCGCAAATCCCGCAAAAGTAAGAATTACTGCAAGTGAAGGGGCGAATTTTGAGCTAGACGCTGCTTCGGGAGAATGCATCACCGAAGACATGACTCAACTTGAGATAGACTACGCTTCTGTCATACGACCGGATGACCCTGACAAGATTATCCACATCGCTACCAATCGCACCGAACAAACTATCTCTGACCGCATAATGCAATTCAACACCCCCCTCGCTGAACTTGGGCTAGAAGTGTCAACAGGTCCAGTAGTTGACTTTCGGTTGCAATCACTTCTGCGAGAATCACTCGAACAAGGCACTGTACCTCTTTTATATCCTGCTCACTTTCAGGGGAGTGAAATGGAATGGCCCAAAAAGATGAAGAAGCCTAACGCCATTCGGGTTACGGACGAAAGCCGCAAATGGTTGTGGCAGAACCAAGGCAACTTCGTCATTACAAGAAGGTTCACATCTAAGGAAGAGCGCCGCCGCGTTGTAGCCTCAGTGTATGGAGGGGAGTTACCGGGAGAACTGGTTGGCTTTGAAAACCATTTGAATGTATATCATGCCAAGCGTAAAGGGTTTTCCAGTTCGCTTGCGTCAGGACTCAGCGCATACCTGAACAGCGCATTCGTTGACGGATACTTCCGACAGTTCAGCGGGCATACCCAAGTGAATGCCACTGACTTGCGATTATTGCGTTATCCGGAAAGGGGTGTGCTGGAGCGCATAGGCATGAGAACCAGCGGCGCAAAACTTTCCCAGCAGGATATAGACAGAATCATCAGTGCGGAGTGCGCGGATATGACATCCGATGAAAATCCTATCGAGGGTCAGCAGAAAATCGATAATGCGCTGCACATCCTGAAGGCACTTGGCCTGCCGCGCGGACAACAAAACGAAAGGTCGGCGCTGACACTGTTGGCGCTTGTCGCTCTCAAGCCATCAGACGACTGGAATCTGGTGAGCAGGCCGCTAATGGGCATAACACCTATCATGCAGTATTGTAGAGAGCATTACGGGCGGGAATATGCGCCGAACACACGCGAGACATTTCGCCGTCAAACCATGCACCAGTTCGTTGAAGCCGGCATCGCTCTTCACAATCCCGACGATCCGAGTCGTGCAGTGAATAGTCCGAGAACAAGTTACCAAATCAGCGAGGAAGCTTTCAAGGTTATCAGAACATTTGGAACGGACCGCTGGGAAACGACCTTGAAGCTATACTTGGAAGGGCAGCCAACACTTGCCGCTAAGTGGGCTAAGTACCGCGAAATGCGGATGGTTCCAGTTCGCCTTCCCGAAGGTGAGGAAATAAACCTTACGCCTGGCAGCCATAGCGAACTGATTAGGGAAATTATTGCTGAGTTCGCCCCACGCTTCGCGCCAGGTTCCGAATTGATATGTGTGGGCGATACTGGCGACAAGATTGGATATTTCAAGAGACAAAGATTAATTGAACTTGGGGTTACAGAACTTGACCGGCATGGGAAAATGCCGGATGTGGTTCTTTATTTCGAGTCCAAAAAGTGGCTTCTCTTAGTGGAATCTGTAACTAGCCATGGCCCTATCGACCCAAAGCGCCACAATGAACTCGCAAATCTATTTTCCACTGCGAGAGTCAGCATCGTGTATGTTACAGCCTTCCCCGACAGAAGTATTATGGCGCGCCATCTAAGCGACATCTCTTGGGAGACTGAGGTATGGTGCGCTAATGCTCCGACACATCTTATTCACTTCGACGGCGAACGATTTCTTGGTCCCTATGAAGGATAAACCCCTACGACTCGCCGCGCTCGCCTCCGGTGGCGGCACCAACCTCCAGGCAATCATTGACGCCTGCAAGCGCGGCGAACTCAACGCCGAAATCTGCGTAGTCATCAGCAACAACTCCGGCTCACGCGCCCTCCAACGCGCCCGTGATGAAGGCATACCGGCATACCATCTGAGCGCCGCAACCCACCCGAATTCCCTTGACAACGAGATATGCCGCACACTTGAGAAGCACCACGTTGACCTCGTTCTCCTCGCCGGGTATATGCGCCTGCTAGGTCCAGCCACCCTTGCCCATTACCACAACCGAGTGCTCAACAGCCATCCCGCGCTCCTGCCCAAGTTCGGCGGCAAGGGTATGTACGGCAGCAACGTCCACCGGGCAGTCCTCGATGCCGGCGAAACCGTAACAGGCGTTACCATCCACTACGTCGACGAGCAGTACGACCATGGACCGACCCTCGCCCAGTGCGAAGTCCCCGTACTTCCGGACGACACCCTCGGAACCCTCGAAGAGCGCGTCAAAAACCGCGAGCGCCGCTTCTGGATCGAAACCCTAGCAGACACAAGAAAATTCCTTCCCTCTCGATGGGCTAACAGGGACCTGTAAATGGTGAAATCGATGCTGAAACGACGCCATTGCAGGAGAATTGCGGAATTTCGCTCCGCGTTTTCATCGTCATTCCCGCGAAAGCGGGAATCCAGTTGGCACTTCTTTAGGCGCTTCGGAGGCTTTCACCAGACATTTTCGTCCTGAAGTCAACATTCAGACTGAACCGCTGCTAAAGTCTCAAAATAAAATACACGCCCCTGTCAGCCCTTGATAGGGGAAGGTTAGGATAGGGGTGAACAATCCTGTCCATCGATGTTAATCCCCGGAGAGTAACTTGGACCAGATAACCTACAAAGAAGCAGGCGTCAACCTCGACGCCGCGCAAGACATCAAAGAACGCATCAAGTCCATCGTAGCTCCCACGCACGGCGCGCAGGTGCTCGGCGGCGTGGGTGGCTTCGGCGCGCTCTACCGGCTCGGCGGCTACAAAGACCCCGTGCTCGTATCCAGCACCGACGGCGTTGGCACCAAGCTCAAGCTCGCCATCATGATGGACCGCTACGACACCATCGGCGAAGACCTCGTGAACGCCTGCATCAACGACATCATCGTCTGCGGCGCACAGCCCCTCTTCTTCCTAGACTACCTCGCAGTCGCCGCGCTCGACAACGATGTGGTCGCCGCCCTCATTGCGGGCATGGCGCGCGCCTGCGAGCAAGCAGGATGCGCCCTCATCGGCGGCGAGACAGCCCAGATGCCCGGCCTCTACGCCGACGGCGACTTCGACATGGCAGGCTTCGTAGTCGGCGCTGTCGAGCGCAATGCCATCATCAACGGCAGCGACATCCTCCCCGGCGACGCCATCATCGGCATCCCGTCCAACGGCTTGCACACCAACGGCTACTCCCTAGTACGCCACGCCCTCGGACTCGACGACAACCCTTCCGCCCTCAACGAAGTCGTCCCCGAACTCGCCGATAGCTCAACCCATGGTTCAACCCTCGGAGACGCCCTGCTCACGCCGCACCCGTCCTACGTTGAAGCCATCCGACCCGTGCTGCCCTTCATCAAAGGCATGGCGCACATCACCGGCGGCGGCTTAGTCGAGAACATTCCGCGCATCCTCCCCGACGGCACATCCGCGCACCTCGACTCATCCACATGGCGCGTCCCGCCCATATTCACCCTGCTCCAGGAGCGCGCCACGATCTCCCGCGAAGAAATGTACCGTGTCTTCAACATGGGCATCGGCATGGCGCTCCTGTGCGATGCGGCGCAAGTCAATGCTGTGCTGGAAGCCGTGCCGGACGCGGAAATCGTGGGCGAAGTAGCCCGACACGAAGGTGGCGAGCAGGTAACTATCGCGTAATCAGGCTGAGCATAAATGCCACTCATCTTGTCCCTGCCCCCTTTGGGGAAGGTTAGGAAGGGGGGATATGACGAATTATGCCCGCCTCTAGCGTAGT
Source organism: Dehalococcoidia bacterium (assembly GCA_034421195.1). GTDB lineage: Bacteria > Chloroflexota > Dehalococcoidia > Lucifugimonadales > JADFKI01 > Bin90. Next base: position 492,187 of record DAOUKP010000015.1, on the reverse strand, counting down.
CGGGAGTCCGATGTGGTGCGTGTGCTACAATCGCACTGACACGATGGCGCAGGAGCGGAAATCATGACCACCACCGAATCAAAAGCCTCCACGCTCGAAAGCCTTGACATCGCCCAGCGCGAATTCGAGGCAGGCAACTACATCGAATCCTCACGCATCCTCTGGGAAGCTACCCAAGCCACATACAGGATGCTCGCAAAAGCGCACGGACTAGACCCTTCGAACCTCAGCGCCGTAGCCAGAGCCTTGGACAAAAAGTACAACAGGAGATACCACTACTTAGGACATCTTATATCGGGAGAATTGTTAGGCGACCACGCCAAAATGGACGTGCTGGAATTCTACGATTTGGAATATCCCCACGAAGACCTACCCATCTTCATTCGCAAGTGCCACCGTCAATTCGCGCCCGATGACGCAAGCCAATAACGATAGCCCGCAGCGCCGCAGGGTGCAGTTCCACTTGGCAAGGGCGACAAGCTACCGCGAAGACACCAATCTGATGCTGGAGCTATACGATAAGCCGTACTCCGCAGCCGCCCTGCTCTATGAATCCGCCAAGCAATCCATCAACGCCATCGCCAATCTGAACGGCCAGAATCCGGGCGCCGTTGGCGCGAAAAGGACGTTTCTCAGAAACCTCACGAGACGACCTCCCGGCAATCGGTACGACCTAATAAGAGGATGGGAAGCAGCCACGCGCCTGCACATCCACGCCGACCGAGGCCATCTAACGGAAACTCTGTTTCGTGACGCATGGCAAGCGACACAAGCATTCATTGACGACATGCTGACCATCTACGCTGACAGCGCGACAACTACCGCCTAGGCTGGTTCGTCTCCTCTGGCACCTAAGACCCATGAAATTCGTTGTAGATGTCTCGAAGAAGCCTGCCTTTATAAGTCCAATATCGACCAGGACCGATATAGTAACTTGCTTCCATCAATCGGCCAGTAAGTAAAGAAATGGCGAACTCTTCCCCTTCGTACCTCACGGTGCTCCTATCATCCACAACTGTCGCCGTAGCTTCTTTACGAGTAAACTTTAACTCAGTGCCCACAGGGATGCGTAAGTCGCCAAAATTCACATTTGGTCTGCGGCCACCAATCTCATTTGCGCCTGCATCGTCAATACCTTCAGTGTCTTGGGTGCTATCAGTTTCTTGAGGTGTTACATCTTCAATCTTGATTAATTCAAGAATAGCCCTTGCCTGTTCAGGTTCTATATTGAAGAACTCTCGACGAGTATTGGCAGGATAGGCACGATAGGGATCAAAGGCAGCATGCAGAGCCTTTTCTACTTGCGAGTAATTTCTGACCTTGACAGCGTATGCACATTCGAAAGGGTATGGAACTTCTGTCGTAAATAACTGCCTGATGCGAGTAGTTACATCATCCTGCGTAGTCTTGCCTATCTTGACCAGCCCCGGCATAGCGGGATTTGTAAGGACATAGACAATACCCTCATTGCCAGATGACGCCTGTGCATTATCGGCGTTCTGGTTATCGTCCATTGTCATCGTATGCCTCCCGTTACAAAAGTGGCAAAGTTAGGACATTTTACATACCGCCACAGCTATCTCGCAGCAGTCGGCAACACACGTACCGACGCGCCCACCTTCCGCTCCGCAGCCGCGAGGTCGAACTGCGTTTGCAGGTTCAGCCAGAATTGAGGTTCGACGCCAAACCAGTGCCCGAACCGCAGTGCGCTGTCCCCGCTTATAGACCGCTTACCCGCAATAATCTGGCTGATACGGTTAGGCGGCACATCAATTTGACGCGCAAACGCCGTCGGAGTTACGCCCAATTCCGCAAGTTCCTCTTTCAGTATCTCCCCTGGATGAACTGCGCGCATGAACATGTCTCACCTGCCTGTGATATTCTCTCGATTATTCAGTGATAGTCAACAATCTCAACATCTATCGGCCCATCATACCCATCCGGCCAAGCGAAGCAAATGCGCCACTGCCGATTGATTCGGATGGAATACTGACCTTCTCGCGCGCCTCTCAACGCTTCCAGTCGATTGCTGGGTAGTTGGCGTAGCGCATTCAGTGAAATCGCTGCGTTTAAGATAGAAAGTCGCCGTGACGCTTGCTGTTCAAATCCGTGAAATGCGGGGATGGTTATTCCGCTGGCAAACATTTCTGTTCGTCTGTCTCGATAACTGAGAATCATGTTAATGTCAGTGTATTGACTTTGACGCCTCGCGTCAATCTCATCTGTGTCCACAACCATGCACGCATGCCGCAAGACAAAACCTGTATAATTTACATGATTCCATTAACGAATTTGCATCAATTTCGCTACTTGCCCTCACCCAACCCCATATCAAAAGGACACACCCATGCAAGCGCTCCTAAGCGTGTACGACAAGACCAACCTCACCGACTTCGCCCGCGCCCTCTACGACAGCGGACACTCCCTCGTCAGCACCGGCGGCACCCACGCCGCCATCTCAGCCGCCGGCATACCCGCGCAGCACGTCGAGGACATCACCGGCTTCCCTGAAATCCTAGACGGCCGCGTGAAGTCCCTTCACCCCGCAATCTACGGCGGCATACTAGCGCGCCGCGACATCGCCGAGCACAACAAGCAGCTGGAGCGGCACGGCATCGGCACAATCGATGTAGTCGCCTCCAACCTCTACCCCTTCGTTGACACCGTGAGCCATCCCGACGCCACCCTTATAGACGCGCTGGAGAACATCGACATCGGCGGACCCACCATGATTCGCGGCGCAGCCAAGAACTTCCCCCATGTCATAGTCGTGGTGGATCCGGCGGATTACGAATGGATAGGCGAACAACTTGTTGCCGGCAAGCCGCTGACTATGGAGCAGCGCAGAAAATTAGCGCGCAAAGCATTCCAGCATGTCGCGCTCTACGACACAACCATATCGCAGTACCTCGGCAACGATGCGCTTGAGCCGGACGAGACCACCTTCGGATTCAGCAAGGTATCCACCCTGCGTTACGGCGAAAACCCCCATCAGCAGGCAGGCATGTACGCCGCACCTCTCTCCACCGGCGGCATCGTCCGCGCAAAGCAACTTCACGGCATCGACATGTCGTACACCAACTACCTCGACGCCGATGCCGCATGGCGCGTGGTTGCCGACTTCGAGCAGCCCGCCGCCACCGTCATCAAGCACACCAACCCCTGCGGACTCGCCGTCCACGACCACCAGCCAACGGCGTATCAGCGAGCATTCGAGGGCGACTCCGTTTCCGCTTACGGTGGCATAGTCGCCTTCAACCGCACACTCACCGCCGAAACCGCCCAGGCAATGCGCGGCGTCCTGTTCGACATCATCATCGCGCCCGGCTACGAAGACGCCGCGCTCGAAGTCCTGCGCCGCCGCCGCCGCACTCGCCTGCTCAAAGTGCAGCCCGCGTCCGGCCCCCAGGAAGGCTTGGACATTCGCCTCGTCTCCGGCGGCGCGCTCGTGCAGCAGACCGACGACATCGCCGAATCCCCCGCAGACTGGAAGGTCGTCACCGAGCGCAAGCCCTCTAAAGCTGAACTCGCCGACCTCGCATTCGCATGGAAAGCGGCAAAGCACATCAAGTCCAACACCATAGTCCTAGCGAAGGACAACACGCTAGTCGGCATGGGCGCGGGACAGCCCAATCGCGTAGTCAGCGTCCACCTAGCGCTCCGCATCGCCGAAGACAAGGCAAAGGGCAGCGTGCTCGCATCCGACGCCTTCTTCCCCTTCGCCGACAATATCGAGATGGCGGCATCCGGCGGAATCACCGCAATCGCCGAACCCGGCGGCTCCATCCGCGACGATGAAGTCATCGCCGCCGCCAACGAGCACAACATCGCCATGCTCTTCACCGGCACCCGCCACTTCCGCCACTAAGCTGACATTCAAAACCCCTTCCCTCTGATGGGTTGGCAAGGGTAGGTAAAGTCCCTTCCCCCTTGATGGGGGAAGGCTAGAGCCTGCCCCTGCGAAAGCAGGGGATGGGGGTGAGAAACCTAATGCACAAGTACGAAGTCGTTCTCTACTGGAGTGACGCAGATAATGCCTTCATTGCTGAAGCGCCGGAACTGCCAGGTTGCATCGCGCACGGCGACACGCAGGCGAGCGCGTTGGAAAACATTACCGAAGCCATCTCTCTCTGGCTGGACACCGCGCGCGAATTCGGCGACCCCATTCCAGAGCCAAAGCGCCGCCTGACACCCGCATAATCTCTACCCTCACAATTGTAATACGAAACCTGACTGACCGAAAAACTGCCCAATTGAAAAAGACTCAAAAAATGACCCAAAAATCCCTTGACATCGTAATCCCCGTGCTCAACGAAGAGCGCGCCCTGCCGCAAAGCATACCCGTGCTCCACGCACACCTCACCGCCAACCTCAGCGAATACGACTGGCGCATCGTAATCGCCGACAACGGCTCCGAAGACACAACGCCCGAAGTCTCGAAGAGCCTGTCGCAAGAGTACCCCGGCGTGTCGCCCTTCCGTCTCGAACAGCGTGGGCGCGGCTTGGCGCTCCGCACCGCATGGCTCGCATCCGAAGCCGACATTGTGGCATACATGGACGTTGACCTCTCCACAGATCTCGCCGCGCTTCACCCTGTGGTCAGCGCAGTCGCCGAGCGTGGCTTCGACATCGCCATCGGTTCACGCCTGATTAAAGGCGCGCGTGTCGAGCGCCGCCCCCTCAAGCGCGAGATAACATCACGCGGATACAGCCTCCTCTTCCGTGGAATGTTCTTCACAGGCTTCCGAGACGCGCAGTGCGGCTTCAAGGCAGTAAGCCGTCACGCCGTCAGCAGCCTCGTCCCACTCATCAAAAACAACCGCTGGTTCTTCGACACCGAGCTTCTCATCCTCGCCGAAGCCAACGGCTTCAAGATACGCGAAATCCCCGTCCACTGGACCGACGACCCCGACACCCGCGTCAAGATACTCGGCACCGCGATAGAAGATGTCAAAGGACTGCTCCGTCTCCGCTTCGGCGGCATCCCCAAATGCTAATACCTTGTCCACTTGTGAAAATTCACATCCCATTCCCAATGGGCATTGTGCAAAATCCCCGCTCCCTTTGGAACAGGGGTGAGGGCATAGTCCCTTTCCCCTTAATGGGGGAAGATCAGGATGGGGGTGAAGACACACTCTCTCCAGACTTATCGAAGTATAAACCTGTCTGCATTCGCCTTTCGGAATTTTCTTAAACTTACTATTGCGATTGACATCTACTCAATATAAGATGTGCTTAATACATACTTCCCTTGTGAGGCAGCCTTATGGCAAACGTAGTTCTCGTAACTGATATGGTTGTCGGCTTTATGGAAGACGGGCACAACCTCTACTGCGGAGACGCAGCCCGCGAAATCATCCCCAACGTCCGGCGCCTCATCGAGACAGAGCAAGCGGCAGGCGGCAGCGTCATCTTCATCTGCGACACGCACGACCCCGACGACCTGGAGTTCCAGATGTTCCCCGTACACTGCGTCCGTGGCACAGAGGAGCCTGAGATAATCCCCGAACTGCGCGACTACGAGGGCATTCACCTGCCCAAGCGCCGGTACAGCGCCTTCTTCGACACCAATCTCGAAGACACACTCGCCGACCTTCAGCCCGACCGCGTCATCGTCTGCGGCGTCTGCACCGACATCTGCGTCATGCACACCGTCGCCGATGCCCGCAACCGCGACTATCCCGTTGACGTCCCCACAGACTGCGTCGCATCCTTCGACCCACAGGCGCACGAGAACGCGCTCCAGCACATGGAAAAGATTCTGGGCGCGCGCCTTCTTACTTGACCCGTGGGCAAACGATTCGTAAAGTGAGGCAGGGCGACTTGCGATGTAATGCACAGGATATTGAGCCTCATGAACCAGATTACGATTAGGGGATTCGACGAAGAACTAAGGGATAGCATCCAACGCCTCGCCAGGAGCGAAGGAATTTCCTTGAATCAAGCCGCGCTGAGGCTGTTGCGAAGAGGTGCCGGCTTAAACGACCTAGGTGAAAATTCCAATACTGTCGGCAATTCCTTAGACCACTTGATTGGAAAATGGACCCACAAGGAAGCGGACAATCTGGATGCGGCTTTGATGGACTTTGAAACCATTAACGAAGGCGTCTAACGAATATATTACCTATTGGACGGTGACAATACTCTCTCATGACAACTCCCGAATTCGACGTTCCCCCCTCAGTGCTGATTGGCGACCGCAGCGATGTGCAGTCCCAGCGAACGCAAACCATCCTCCGAAGCGAGAATGTCAGCCCCGACGTAACGCTGGAATTCTGCCCGGACCGTGACGGCGTCCTCTGCGGCATCGAGGAAGTCCGCGTCCTGCTGGAAAAAGTCCTCCCGGAAACCGGCATAGAAGTCTGGACGCTCAGCGAAGGCCGCGAGATGGCAGCAGGCGAAGTCGCCCTCCGCATCAAGGCAGCGTACAGCGTCATCGGCCTCTACGAGATGACGATCTGCGGCATTCTCGCCTCATCCAGCGGCTGGGCGACAGCCGCCCGCGAATGCGTCAATGCCGCCGGCAGCGTCCCCGTAGTCTGCACCGTCCCCGCCTACGCGCACCCAAACGTCGTTCCGCTCATAGACTACGCCGCCGTAACCGGCGGCTGTGTCGCCGTCTCCTCTATACTCGGCGCTCGGCTCGCCAGCGTAACCCCTACCGGATACATGCAGCACGCGCTCCCTCTGCTTCTCGGCGACACCGTTAAGGCTCTCCAGTCTTACGACCGCCATCTGCCCCTCGAAATCCCAAGAATTGCCATAATCGACACCTTCAAGGACGAGGCGGAAGAAGCAGTCAATGTAGCGCGCGCGTTCCGCGACAGGTTGCGCGGCGTCAACCTGAGCACCCCTGCCGAGCGCGGCGGCGTAACCCCAGGCTTGGTCAAGGAAATTCGCGCAAAACTGGACGCACAGGGCTTCCAGCACGTTGACATCTTCGTAACCCACGGCGTCAACAAGGAAACCATCCGCCAATTCATCGCCGAGGAAGCCCCCGTGAACGGCTTCAGCGTAGATGAGGCAATCGGCGGTGCCCCCCCTCTCGGCTTCAGCGCCGAAATTCACGAGATTGACGGCGCGCCCATCGCCCGGCGCGGCAGAATGCCCGGTGTCACCCCCAGCCCCCGCCTCGACCGCATCATGTAGAGACTACAAATCCTGTCCAAAGTCCCTTCCCCCTTGATGGGGGAAGGTTAGAATGGGGGTGAAATCGCAGATGCAGGCGTGATTATTTTCAATACCGCCCCCTGTAAACCCTCGACGGGAGAAGGTTAGTATGAGGGTGATGGTTTTAACACAGGCGTGATTGCCACAAATGTCCACAGAATCTAAAGACCCTGTCCATCCCGCCTATCCATATAAGACAGTTCCAGCCGCAGCACCCGCCTCGTCTCCTCCGTAACCCGCGCCCAGTGCGCTATGCGCCACCCCGGGACGCACGCGATGCCACGCTCAGACACCACCAGTGGCAGCCCGTCTCGCCATCCACGCGGAATCCGCGCATCAATCATGAACTCCCGTAGCGACTTCGACCCCTCCATCCCAAGCGGCTGAAACCTGTCCCCAGGCAATCGTCCCCGCACCCGCAGCCCATCCCCCACGCAATCCATATCCAGCATCTCACTAGCCTCAGTTCCTTCCCCCAGAGGGGGAAGGTTAGAGCTTGTCCTGAGCTTGCCGAAGGAATAGGGGCTATGGGAAAAACCCTCGCCATCTCGCCTATCCCTGCAAGTTACATTGATACGCCATCCTCCCACTCGCGCCTCACCCGGCACAGGCACAAAAGACTCCCCGCACAGCGCAGGCAGCGGCATCAGCGCATTCTCCACCGCATCCGCGCTCCCGACATACGCCTCGCCGTACCCCGTAACGAAGCCAAGCCCCCCCGACAGATGCAGCCTCTTGCCCGGCGCGCCCCCCAACAACGCCATCATATCCAGTATGTGCCGCTGCGTAACCTCCCCGCCCGCTGCCTCGATCGCCCGCCGCAGCACACGCCCGCGAATCGCCGCGTGCTCCGTGCCAAGAGCAACGGCATCCAGCCTGACGACACCATCCCCGACCGTCTGCGCCACCTCGCGCCACACCGCATCAGCACGCTCCCTGATATAGTCGCTGTCCTGCGTCGCATTCCGAGCAAGCCGCACCAGCGCGTCGCGCATCGACGGGTTCATCTGCTCAAGCAGCGGCACAAGCTCCATCCGTATGCGATTACGCAGAAACTCCGGCGACGAATTCGACGGATCGATGCGCGGCGTCAAGGACAGCGCTCGGCAGTACGCCTCCGTCTCCGCTCGGCTCAAATCCAGCAGCGGCCGAAACAGCGCGACCCGCCTACCGCCAATCGTCCGCCTGTCCAGCGCCTGCATCCCACGCAGCCCGTCCAGCCCGCTCCCCCGTATGATGTGCATCAGCACCGTCTCGGCTTGGTCGTCAGCCGTATGCCCAAGCGCAATCGCGTCCGCGCCGTGTTCGGCGGCGGCATCAGCCAGAAAAGAGTAACGCACCCTGCGAGCCGCATCTTCAAGTGACAGCCTGTGCCGTCTGCGATACGCCGCAACATCCACGCCATCCAGCGTGAACGGAATTCCCAGCCGCTCGAAAGCATCCGCCGCAAACTCCGCGTCCGCCTCCGATTCCGCGCCCCGCAGCCTGTGGTTCAGGTGCGCCCCCCTCAGCGTCAGCCCATACTCATCGCGCAGCCGGTAAAGCGCATGCAGCAGCGCCAGCGAGTCAGGCCCCCCCGACACCGCGACCAGCAGCCGCTTGCCCGATAAGCCGCGCTCCGAAATCGCAGCCCCAACGCGCTTTAAGAAGTCCCTTCCACCCTGATGGGGAAAGGTTAGAGCCTGCCCCTGCGTAGGTAGGGGATGGGGGTGAAATACCCTCTCCATCCCGTTAGTCCCCGCTGCCCCGCTACTCGCCGAGTCCATCGCCCCTAGAGTAACCCTACAAGCCGTATTCAGCCCTGTTCAGGCGCGTAACCTTGACCGTCTCTATCTTCAGCGCGCGCATCTCGATGACCTCTATCTTCAGGTCCTCATAGTCAAGCGTCTCGCCCTCGTGCGGGATATGCCCCAGCCTGTCCAGCACGAACCCCGCGACAGTATCGAAGTCGCCGCCCGGCAGATTCAGCTCCAGATCTTCATTCGCCTCGTCAACGCTCATCGCCGCCTCAACCTGGAAGGTATTGTCGTCGAGGCTCTCGTACTCCTCTTCCGGCGCTGCGTCCTCCTCGCCATGCTCGCCCACGACCTCCTCAGACAGGCGCTTTAGCGTAACCAGGCCCGCGAGTCCGCCGTACTCGTCCACGATGATAGCCATCTGGTGGCCGTCCTCCCGCATCTCCTCGAACAGTTCCGCAATGCGCTTCGTCTCCGGCACGAACAGCGGGTCGCGTATGACATCGGTAACGGTGGCGTCCAGCGCCATGCCGCCGTTACGCGCCATCGCCCGCAGCACATCCTTCGCCGACAGGATCCCGATGATGTCCTCACTGGAGTCGTTGTACACCGGAAAGCGCGTGTGCGAGTGCTCATCATAAACTTCGAGAAACTCGCTGAGCGTGGCTTCGCGCCACACGCTCACCATCTCCGGGCGCGGCGTCATCACCTCGCGCACGTGCCGGTCGCCGAAGCGGAACACATCGCGCAGCCTTTCAGCCTCCGACGGCTCGAAAGTTCCCTCCGTCTCGCCCATGTTGATGAGCGTTATGAGCTCGCCCTCGGTGATGACCCCGCGCGCTTGTGGATCGACGCCAAGCAGCCGCGTCGTCCAGTTCGTAATGCCTTGCAAGAAGAAAACGATAGGCCAGAACAGTGTCTCGAACATTTTAAGAGGACGCGCATACAAAAAGGTGATGCGCTCCGACTGATGCACCGCGATGGTCTTCGGGATGGTCTCACCGAATATCAGCAGGAGCGCGGTGCCGGCCAGGGTCGCCACGATGGTAGCAAGCCCCTCACGTCCCTCACCCAGCAGGTTTAGCACGACCACGGTAATCAGAGCGGTGAAACCCACATTAACCAGATTCTGGCCAAGCAGGATGGTGGAAAGCAGACGCTCCGGACGCTCCAGCATATCCGCGATACGCTGCGCCCCGGGTCTGTTCGTGTTGATGAGGTGGGCGAGCCTGACCCGTTCGAGCGCGAGGAACGCCGACTCCGATGACGCGAAAAACGCCGACAGCAATATGCAAATGCCTATCAGAATCAGGCTCGATAACTGTGCTTCCGCCATGGATGATTACTCCCGTCCGTTGCCCTCTTCACGGGCGCGCCAAAGGCTGGAGATGACGCTGCGGCTTACGGACGCGCTGAACCCGCGCCTGCCCATATAGCCGTACAGCCTGCGATGGAAAGTCTCGTAATCCGCCCCGTCCAGGCGGCGAGAATAGGTAGATGCAGCACGGTAAGCGTTCTCCGAATCGTCGAAATCTTCGACGGCCGCATCGGCGATACTGCCCGCCACGCCCTTGTTCATCAGCTCGCGCTTCACAAGCCACGCGCTGCGAGGCTTCGTGCGAAGGCGGCTCTCCGTCCAAAGACGTGCGAACTCCGCATCGTCGATAAGGGAACGCTCACGCAGGTCTGCAACGACCTGCTCTGCGATGTCGTGGGGAAACTTGCGGCGCAAGAACGTACGGACCTCTGCTTCGGTCCTCGGTCTGCGCGCGAGATGGCGTATGGCAGAGGCGCTTGCGCGCCTCATCTGGTCACTATCGCTATCTTCTTCGTTCATTTCAGGTCACGCGGACCCTGCAAACTCCCCGTGCGGTGCTGCCTAGTAGATAAGCGCCGATTGAAATAACCGGCAAGCCTAGTGTATCAAGCCCAACCCCCCGCGTAAAGCACTGCATCTGACATCGTAGCATTTCCTTCTAAGTGGCAAACTAGGTGACAAAGTCCCTGCCCCCGCGAAAGCGGGTGATGGGGGTGAAATCGCTATTAATCCACCTGAATGGAAACGCTATCGCCTGACCTTACAGGGTTTTTCGGTTATTGTGTTCTTCTGCCAATGTCATTTCGAGCGGAGCGAGAAATCTAAAATCGCTGACTACGAGCAGCCCCTGCGAAGGCAGGAGTTAGGAAAGGGAACACGACGAATCATAACCATCCCTCGACTATCATCCCCGTGTGCTTAGAATATCAATGGTATAATCACACTGCACAGCCTTACGCATACGGAGATTTCGGTGAAACAGCATCACGGGGAGTCCGATTATGACCACCCAAAGCGCACTTACGCAGCCACACATCGAAGACTACTCGCACCTCGAGCCGCTGCCCGACCCACCGCCGCGAGAGCCTGATATGCAGCAGCAAGCTGCGATATGGGACTTTGGAGCCATACTCAGACCGCATTTCGCGCATCGCCCCGATGTGCTGATTTCCGGCGGCGGATACCTGCGCCGGAATCTTGCGGATACCGGCGATTTCGTTCCAGACTGCGTCTTCGCCGACCGAGTAGGCAATCCCAAGGGGATAATTCGGCGCAACGGCTATGTGATAAGCGAGGTAGGCAAGCCGCCGGACTTCGTTCTTGAAGTAGCGTCTCGCAGCACGGGCAGACGAGATTACACCGTGAAGCGCGACGGCTACGCCGCCTATGGAGTGCGCGAATACTGGCGCTTCGATCACACCGGCGGCAGGTATCACGACGCGCCGCTTGCGGGCGATACGCTGGTTGACGGCGTGTACGAGCCGATACGCATAATCGTCGAGCCGGATGGCCGGCACTGGGGATACAGCGAGGTTATGGGGCTGGAGTTGTGGTGGGACGATGAGCAATTGCGCTTCCGAGACCCTGCGAGCGGCGAGTTCCTGCCCACACCGGAAGAATTGAGCGCGGCGCATGAAGAGTTGGATGCGAAGCGCCAAGAAGCCCAAGAGCGCGCGGCAACCGAAATGTCGGCGCGCCTTGCCGCCGAGCGACGCGCCGACGAAGCGGAAGCTCGCATACAGGAAATGGAAGCCGAACTGCGCCGCCTACGCGGTAAATAACCGCGCTCGAAGCGCTACCCTCAGCCAAGCATCTTTAAGAAGGTTCTCGCCGTTTATTCACTTCGTTGACAGACAACGATACACTCTTCCCTCATTGTCGTGTCAGTCTTGCCAACGACGTTAGACGGGCTATTCGCCAAGGGCATCCTCTTATTGGGTATGTTCCTGACTATCGTTTCCTTATGCGAAAATCCAAAGCTGCGAAAAGTATCTTCCACGAACTCGTCTGTCGGAAGCGTAACACCCTTAACCCTTCGGTTTCCCACTACATAGCACACCGTCGCCTCATCGGAAGTAACGGACGCTATGGTCCTAATGCTATTTCTCAGGTCAAAGTAAAACGACTCGACCTGAAGCGCGCGCTTCTTATCGATTGAACGAATTTCTTCGATCGCGGGCGACACGGGCGAATCAGGCAAATATCCCGGCTTTCCGCTTCCGCCCATTGACAGACGGTCAACCTTCCTTGGATTGGGCAAGCCTATCCACTCCGCCGAAAGGCGCGAGAATTGACCATAAGCTACCGTGGTGCCTGAGTCCCCGTATGGCGGAGAAGTGATCACCAGGTCGAACGCATCCGGCGCGCTTGGGCTTTCTTGGTCGGCAGTATTCGTATCCGTTACCACCACATTGACGTCTTGACGCCGCTCCAAGTAATTCGCCAAGCCCTGCATGTTGCGTTCCAGCTTCTCCCTGAAAGTTCCAAATACATTCGGATTATGCGATTCCAGCTTATCGGCAGGCATTCGTACCAGCTTGAACTCACCGTTTCTCGTATAGGAACTCTCCCTCACCGTCTCCGAAAAGGCGACCCATAGGAAGTCGCGCACCGCCTCGTCTCCAACAGCCTCTATGCTCTCTCGAATCATCGAAAGCTGCTTCACCACCCTCTCCGAAAACCAGTAATCCATATTGAAAACCTGCGGCGTCCGAAGCGCCGGCGAATCACCTTCATTGAGTCTTGATTTCTCAATCCCATGAAGCAAACACTCTATGCTTTCATCCAGTCTGCTTAGCGACAGTGGCGTCGTCTTTGCTGACGCAATCAGCCTCACCAGAGGGTTGATGTCGCAGCCAATCGCATTCATGCCGAAAATAGACGCCTCAACCAGCGACGTGCCGGTGCCGCAATACGGATCCAACAGCCAGCCACCGCGCGCGCCGTAACGTTCCAGCAATTTCCGAACCACCTGCGGAATCATCATCGCGGGATAGTTGTGGAAACAGTGCGTGTACTCTTTCGTGTCTGACTTCCTAAAGTCCCAAGACACATCTTTGTATTTGTTGCTAACTGTCATCGTCATCATCCGAGTGTACCGCGCACCACATCAATAAACCCGTCAACGCTCAAAAGTCCATCCGCTGATGCGTTGGCAGCATACCCGCCATGCAGTGAGTTAGGCACTACTAGCCTCACATTCGCGTCAACGATTGCCGCGTACTGCCTGTTGGACATATTGGGTTGGAGCGTCATGAAGTATTTGAGCGGAACTCTCCTGCCTTCATCAAGTAGTTGTCGCCATCGTTCCCTAGATGTAGTCTTCGCGCCAATCACGAACAACCCGTCAACAGGATAACTCCGGTCGTTATAAGCATCCGCGCTCGGAATCACGAAGTCTGGTCTTCCGTCTATGTCAGGCTGATGCTCGAACGGTATTCCCGCATCCTCAAGAGTGAACCTTATGTGATTCTCAAAGGATCGCCCCGCTCTTGCGCGACGTCTATTCGTTATGGAATTTGCCGTAGCTACGAATTCATCTATATTTCTAAATCCACGTTCAACGATTGGACCGCATATCGACTGCTCGACCAGTTTGAATAGATCGTACTCGGTATCTCTTCCCCTGATTAACTTGTCGTCAGCGCCCCAGTTGACGAAGCCTGGAACACAGTCAATGAGTGCCTTTCTCGCCTCTTCCGAGAAGGCATCCCCACTTGGAAAATCGTCTAACCCATCTGTAAAGTCCCCGAACCGACGCCGAAGGCATTCATCCTGTTCTTCAATATCATGGCGTGTCTCATCGTAGATGCCCCACCCAGAGATTATTTCTACACCAAGTGCAACTTGCGCTTCAAGGATGTCTTCATCAAGATCAAGTACATGGGCGCGGAAATTTGAAATGTCCATGGGGACAAGAATCAGGAGACTACCCACGAAATAGTCGTCCATGAATATAAACTTGCGACCGAATCGAGTGAGCCTGTACTCGCTTCGTGTCCCCGTTCCATACCAGGTAACTACCGATTGGGTCTCTCTAGTTCCTTCCCAACCGATGGTAATCTCGTGCTTGTCGTTTCTCCCATCGATTGGTGGATGCGGCGTGTACATCTGCCAAGCACTCTTTGGCAAGTAGAAACCCGCCTGGTGACTGCCGGTCGTGCCTACATCATTTGGGGACATGAACTTAAGCAGCGCCCTTCCGCGTCGCAAAGCATCACTGATTGCAGCATCAGCCAAGGGACTCGCCATTTTCACTCACCCTCTCCCTCTCCATCCCTGCCAGTCCCCCTAATCCCCAATCACCGTCAGCACCTCATCATTCTCGCTCGCCGCCTCTTCATCCTCCTCGATTACAACCTGCGGCGACAGCTTATTCCGCACCAGCTCCTCGACCTCCGACGATATGCCCTGGTTCTCGCTCAGGAACTGCTTCGAGTTCTCGCGCCCTTGCCCCAGCCGTATCTCGCCGAAAGAGTAGAACGACCCGCTCTTGCGTATGATGTCCTCATCCACGCCGATGTCCAGCAATTCGCCGTACTTGCTGATCCCCTCGCTGTACATGATGTCGAACTCCGCCACCCGGAACGGCGGCGCGACCTTGTTCTTCACAATCCGCGCCCGCACCCGGTTCCCCAGCACATCCGTACCCTGCTTGATAGACTCCAGCCGCCGCAGGTCCACCCGCACCGAGCTATAAAACTTCAGCGCGCGGCCGCCCGGCGTAACCTCCGGATTGCCGAAGAACACCCCCACCTTCTCGCGAAGCTGGTTGATGAATATCACGCAAGTATTCGACCGGCTTATCGCCGATGTCAGCTTACGCAAAGCCTGCGACATCAGCCGCGCCTGCAAGCCCACATGCGTATCGCCCATGTCGCCCTCAAGCTCCGCGCGCGGCACCAGCGCAGCCACGCTGTCCACCACCACAATGTCAATCGCTCCGCTCCGCACCAGATACTCGCAAATCTCCAGCCCCTGCTCCGCCGTATCCGGCTGCGACACCAGAAGCTCCTCGATATCCACGCCGCACTTCGCCGCATACGCCGGGTCCAGCGCGTGCTCTGCGTCTATGTACGCCGCCGTGCCTCCCTCGGCCTGCGCGTTTGCCATCACATGGTAAGCAAGCGTCGTCTTCCCCGACGACTCCGCGCCATACACCTCCACCACACGGCCGCGCGGCACGCCGCCCACGCCCAGCGCCACATCCAGCGAGATCGAACCCGTCGAGATAGCCCCCGACACGCTATCCAGTATCGCGTCCCCCAGGCGCATCACCGCGCCCTGCCCGAAGTGCCGGTCAATCTGCCCGATAGCAAGCTCCAACGCCTTCGCCTTATCTCCGCTCGTATTGACTCCCTTACTCTTCGATGATGCCCCATTTCGTCTCGGCATGGTCCCCTCCATAGCATATTATTATCGGTGAAATCGCCAAGCCGCCCATCAGCGACCCGCACCTGCAACATACCAGATGCCCGCCCCATTGTCAAGACAAGTGTTCTAACATGAGAATCTTGCATTAGTCCCTTCCCCCTTGATGGGGAAGGTTAAGATGGGGGTGAGAACGCATCTCCATCGCCGTAAACTGCACTAATGCAATTTTCTCTCTAACATAGAGGTGGGCATAATCGCCGTTCCTTGTGTCCCTGCCCCCTTTGGGGGAAGGCTAGGAAGGGGGGATATGGCGAATTATGCCCAGCCCTATCTAACAAAAGTCGCAAAAAGCCCTTTCATTGTAATTCCGAGCGCTTACCCTCATGTCATCCCGAACGACTCTCCCTTTGTCATTCCGAACGCAGTGAGGAATCTGAAATCTGTATATTGAGCAAGTGCAAAGATTTTAGATTCTTCACTCCGCTTTGCTGCGTTCAGAATGACTGAGGAAGGGCTTTGTCTTTATGGACTGGCATACTGACGCACCGACAAACTGACGAACTTGTTAGGGCTTGGGATTTTCCATCAGGATGGTTACGCCCATGTCGATGTACTTGTTGCGAAGGGCGGGGTCGTAGCTGCGGAAGGATACGCGGGTGGTGGTGCCTTCCAGCTCCCTGAGCACATGCTTCACGCAGTCGTCAACGGTCTGGAAGGGGTGCTTGGGGTGCTTTTCGATGTCGCCGAGGAGGTCATTGGGCCCCCAGGTGAGGCAGTCAACGCCCTCCATTGCGAGCTGGGGGGCGTCGCTTGTAGCTTTTATCGACTCCATTTGCAGGCAGAGCCATCCGTGGCTGTTCCACCACTCGGCGTACTCCAGCCTGTCCTCGCGTCCCTGCACCTTCCAGCGCGCCGCGCCACCCCAGCTGCGTTTGCCGAACTGGGGATAGTAGAAGTAGTCCACCGCTTCCTGCGCGACGGACAGGTCCTCTACCTGCGGCACTTCTATGCCTGCGGGTCCGAGGTCAAGGATGTTGCCGACGAGGTAAGCGTGGCGGGTGTGCTTGATTCGGAACTGCGCGGGGATATCGAGTTCGGCGGCGTATCCGCAGAACTGCACAAGCGTCTCCTCGTTGAACGGACCGTGCTGGCTGTCGGTGTGGACGAAAGCGTAGTCGTCCTTGCTAATGATGTCCTCCATCTGGCTCTTACTCGCGTTGAGGGGCACAGACACACCGATGAGAATCTCGCCGTCGCGTATTCGCTGCTTCATGTCTTCGCTGTTGGGCATTTTTTGTCCTCCGTCCTCTGAAAATAATTTGGCATATCATACCAGAGACGGAACTGACATGGCTGGACAGCATTTCGACAAGCTCAGCACAGGGATGGAGGGGACTATCTTGTGCGGAATGCAGCATAGGCTAGGGTTGCCCAGCCCGCCATGAGAGATATGCCGCCGATAGGGGCGATTGCGCCGAAGATGCCGATGCCGCTCAGCGCGAGAATGTAGAGGCTGCCGCTGAATAGCGTGATGCCGATAGTGAAGAGTATGGCGGATGCTGTGAGGATGCGTGTTTGCCAGCGCATGGAGAGGATGCCAATGCCAAGAAGGGCGAGCGCATGGTACATCTGGAAGCGCGCGGCAGTCTCGAAGGTGCGGAGCGCGCTCGCGTCGATGGTGTCGCGCAAGGCGTGCGTGCCTGCTGCGCCGGCGATGACAGAGATTAGGCCGAAGATGGCGGCGATGGCGATGATAGTACGAGGCATAGTCTGTCAGGGGCTTGAGTTCGTCAGTCGATTAGCGGCGTCGTTGGTGAACACACTTACCGTGTCCAACAGGATTGTAGCACCGTGACACGCGCGAATGAAGCATCTTCTCTAACCCGCCGAGTTGTTATAATTTCCTTATGAGATTGTGGATTGCTCTGCTGGTGATTCTGACGGCAGCCGGATGTGCGGATGTGAGCGCAACGGCAAGTCGGCAGACGACGGCGATTCCTGCCGTTGTTCCTTCGCCGACTGCACTTTCTACGCCTCAACTCTTTCCAGCGACTCCGACGCCGATTTTCGGCTCAACTAACGCCGCTTCTGAGACAGAATTCGCGCCGTCTCCTACTGCCGCGCCCACACCGCCCCAGGTTAGTTCGCCGCCGTCATTCCAGTCTGAGCCGCTCCAAAAGATGCAGGTCGAGCGCGCCTTCCCCAACCCGTCCTTCAAGCGCATGGTCGGGATGGCTTACCCGGACGATGGCAGCGATAGATTGTTCGTCTTGCTGCAGCCCGGAGTCATAATGGCATTTGCCAACGACCAAGATGTGGAGGCGGCAGACATCTTTCTCGACATCCGCGAGAGAGTGAGTGACAGGGGAAATGAAGAGGGGCTGCTCGGGCTTGCGTTTGATCCGGACTTCCGCGCCAACGGTTACCTCTATGTATATTACTCGGCAGCAAACCCGCGCAGGTCGGTGCTGGCTCGATTCACGGCGCATGCCGATGGCGGCACAGCCGACGCTGCAAGCGAGCGCGTCATCCTGGAAGTCGAGCAGCCCTATTCCAACCACAATGGCGGGCAGATAGCCTTCGGTCCCGACGGGTATCTCTACATCGGGCTTGGGGACGGGGGGAGCAGGGGCGATCCACAGGGCAACGGGCAGAACCTTGCCACCCTTTTAGGTTCCATTATTCGCCTAGATGTGAGTACGCTGGAGGAAATGGGTTCATACTCCATACCTTCCGACAACCCGTTTGTCGATCAGGCAGGCGCAAGGGATGAAATCTGGGCGTATGGCATCAGAAACCCGTGGCGCTTCTCGTTCGATAGGGCAAGCGGCGAGTTGTGGATGGCGGATGTGGGGCAGAACAGGTTCGAGGAGGTGAACATCGTCAGGCGCGGGCTGAATTACGGCTGGAACACTATGGAAGGCAGTTCATGCTTTGAGCCAAGCCGTGGCTGCGATGCTCAAGGGCTTGAAATGCCGATAGCCGAATACGGCAGGGAAGGCGGCTGCTCGGTAACGGGTGGCTATGTTTATCGCGGCAATAGATTGCCCTCACTGTTCGGCGCGTACATATACGGCGACTTTTGCAGCGGCAAGATATGGGCGCTACGATACGATGGCGCGCAGGTAGATGAGCATCTCGAACTCACAGACAGCAAGCTGGATATATCGTCCTTCGGCGAAGACCAAGACGGAGAGATATTCATCCTGTCCTTCGATGGAGGGATATATTGGCTGGTGGGTGGTAGGCGTTAACTGCGGCGCGTCATGAATCGGCTGGTACGAAGCTTTCGACTTCGATTTGCGCAGCTCTGTCACGAACCTGCCACAGGTCGTATGCCATTTGCATTCGCAGCCAGGTTTCCGGAGTCGAGCCGAACGCCCTTGAGAGCCGGATTGCCATCTCGACGGATACTCCGGTCCTTTCATTCACAAGTTCGGAGAGCGCTTGCCGGGTTACTCCCAATCCTTCCGCCGCTCTCGTTACCGTCAAGCCTAGGGGTTCAAGGCATTCGTATTTGACAATCTCTCCCGGATGGGGTGGGTTACTCATGGGCATTGTATTGCCTCCTCAGTGGTAGTCGGTGTAATCCACATATATAGCGTCGCCATGCTCGTTGAACCTGAAGGTTACGCGCCAATTGCCTGATACCGATACAGCATAATGTCCTCTGAGGTCACCGGTCAGAGCGTGGAGCCGGAATCCGGGTATGTCCATGTCCCGGGGAGTACGGCTATTCTCGAGAACGGCCAGGATACGTTTCAGTTTCCGTACATGTTCGGGAGCTACTCGGCGCTCATTGCCCCGGTAGAGAGCTTCAAGTCTGCGATTCCTAAACGACAATATCATTTGGATAATCTAAAAGGATGACGCGTCGCCTGTCAAGTGTCGATTGACACAAAGTGGCTGTACTTGCACAATCGAACCCATGATCTGAGTGGCACATTTCCTTGACACGAAAACAGTCTGGGTTCACAATCTCTGGCAGTATCAAAGATTGTAGCAGACGCGCGAAACGGATATGCGGAAAGGAATGACGACTATGACCATGATGCCGGCGGCGGTGGCGACCGGACTACGAGAACTGCGCTGCGAGGATGTGCCTATACCGGAGCTTGAGCCGGGGCATGCTCTTGTTCGGACGATGCTCGGCTCTATATGCGGCAGCGACCTGCATATCGTCTATATGGGCTGGAACGCCTACGAATTTCCGCTGCCTCCGGGATACCCAGGGCACGAGGGCGTGGGCGAAGTGGTGGACCCTGGCGACACTTCTCTTGAAGAGGGAGACCTGGTGCTGACCGCGCCGAACATCTGGAAATCGAAGGTGTTCGCAGGCTATCAGATGATAGAGGAGCAGTTCCTGCTGAAGCTGCCGAAGGATGTACCGCCCGCTCATCTGCTGATGGCGCAGCAACTCGGCACGGTGGTGTTCGGCGCGCGCAAGCTGCCGCCGCTGCTGGGCAAGACGGTCGCGGTGCTTGGGCAGGGATCGGTCGGGCTGTTCCACGACTTCATGCTGAGACGGCTTGGGGCGCACCGCATCATCGCGGTGGAGCCGGTGGAGGCGCGGCGTGATCATGGCACGCGCATGGGCGTTGACCACGCGATTGATGTAACGGGCAACCGCGCGACTGACGCGGTGCTGGACCTGACTGGTGGTGAGGGCGCGGATGTGGTGATAGAGGCGTGTGGCAGCGTGGAGACGCTGAACCAGTCGCTGAAGATGGTGAAGCCGCTGGGCACGATTGCGGTGTTCGGCTTGCCGCCAACGATGGAGCGCATCCCGTTCGACTGGGATACCTTCTTTCGCAAGCGTCTTGACCTGTACACGACATTCGGGGCGCAGGACGAACCGGGGCTTCGGGCGTTCCAGCTCGCGACAGACTTCATCACGAAGGGCGAGATTGACATGGCGCCGTTCGTGACGCACCAGTTCCCGGTGGAGCGGGTGCAGGAGGCGTTCGACCTGGCGGAGTCGCGCGAGGATGGTGCGCTGAAGGTGTCGCTGACGTTTTAGTGTGTCAGTTCGTCGGTGTGTCAGTCTATCAGACCGTCAGGTTAGACTGACACATACGTACAGGCTTAAGGGATTTTCACCCCCATCCTAACCTTCCCCCATCGAGGGGGAAGGAACTGTTCTGCCTGCCGCTAAGCATCGTCTGCTTTGAACAGGCGCATGCCCATCGCGCCTAACAGTAACGGAAGCGTGGCGTCAATGATAATCCAGGCGAGCGAGACGGCGTCTGCGCCTACGGCATCGAACGCGGGGCTGAGCAGGTTGAACCAGTTCCAGAAGAACATGATGCCCACGAAGATGATGCCGTAGAAGACGACGTTGGCGGACAGAAACTCTCTGGTAACGCCGGTGCCTACCTCGTTGCACGCTCTACGCTTTCGGATGAAGCCGAAGATAATGGTCAGGACGATGGCGACCGCCATTATCGGGTCGAGGATGTTCCATAGCGGGGCGTATGGCTGCGCTTCGGTCGAGGCATGATAAAGCGGCTCGACTACTGTATGGATGGCGACCAGCGCTGCGACCATGATGAAAAAGACGCCTATTATTTTCTTCAGCCTGTCCATTGGTCGCTGCTCCTTCTGTCTGTTGAAGACGACTCGCTTGCTGTTTCACCCCCATCCTAACCTTCCCCCATCGAGGGGGAAGGGACATTAATGTGACAGCGCTCTACTTTTCGCTGCCTCCAAGCGCTAGGTGTATGCCCAGAGTACCTGCGAGCAGCGGCAGACCGGCGTCGATGATAATCCAAGCCAGCGCTATCGCATCGGGGCCAACAGCGTTGAACGCGGGGCTGAGCAGGTTGAACCAGTTCCAGAAGAACATGATGCCGATGAAAAGGAAGCCGAAGAAGATTGTGTTGGCTGTGAGGAATTCACGGGTAA
Organism: Dehalococcoidia bacterium; assembly: GCA_034421195.1. Taxonomy (GTDB): domain Bacteria; phylum Chloroflexota; class Dehalococcoidia; order Lucifugimonadales; family JADFKI01; genus Bin90. The sequence goes on along the minus strand of DAOUKP010000015.1, from coordinate 470,686 downwards.
CGGCTGTTTCGTCCGCGGCGTCTGCATCGCGCTTGCGCATGTAGCCGAATATGATGCCTAGAATCACGGTTATTGCGGAGAGCGGGTTGATGATAGCCCATACGCCCTCGCTGTACCCACTGCCGGACTGGCTGCTATCGAAATACAGCGGCTCAACTACGGTGTGAACCGCGACCACTACCGCCACCACGAGCAGGATAATGCCTACGATTTTCTTGAGAATATCCATCAGAAGCTGCTCCTTTCGTCCTCTTTCACCTCTGTTATTTTGATTTTCTGCATAGCTTCCTAGTCGTCGTTGGCGCCGCGCAGGAGGAACATGCCGAGTGCGCCCCAGAGTAGTGGGCCTACGGTGTCCACGATAATCCAGACTATATTACGGTGAATGCCTTGTGGTTCGTCGTCAATGAGTCTGTCGAACCAGTTCCAGAAGAAGAGCATGGCAACGAGCAGGAAGCCGTAGAAGAGGATGTTGGCTTCAAGATAGCGGCGGGTGACGATGCGGTCCAGTCCGGCGGCTTCGAGGCTGCGCTTCCGCAGGTATGCGAATATCAAGCCCAGCACAATTGCGACTGCCATAAGGTAGTTGAGTTCTGCCCAGAGGAAGGGCAGCACCTCAAGCTGGTCAACGACGAAGTAGATACCGACAATCGCTGCCGTAAGCAGGAGCAACACACCGACCGCTCGCCTGAGTGCATCCATCGCCTACCTCCATTCGCCTGCTTGAAGGCGCTAGTGAGACATATATTAGACTATATGTCAGAGGCGCATTATATCATAGATTATTGCTTGAGGATGCTATTCTTGATAGCGGGGGTGCCAGCCGGGACCTGCCCATGTGGTTATCTTGCGCGGCGTGATGCGGATGTATGCACGGGGCATGTGCTTGGTCTCTTCGTAGTATTGCGTACCCTCTTCCTCGCCGCGATAGCGCACCGCCCAGTGCTTCCAGTCGCCGAGCCATGCGGGATCGGCAATCTCTGCCGTGCCCTCGACGATTACGCGAATGTAGGGAGCGTCGCAAGTGTCAATGCAGAAAGACACGCGCTCGTCGTCGCGGATGTGCGCCACCCAGTTCGCGGTGCGCCGGCCGGCGACATAGAATGCCTCGCCATCGTAGTCGTACCAGACAGGGGCGACGTAAGGATAGCCCTCCGGCGTGAGTGTCGCCAGTTTCATCAAGTGGGCGCCACTGGTCAGGAAGTCGTTAAGTTGCTGATTAGTTAGTCGGGGCATAAGATACTCCATGAATAGTCGGTCAGTCTTTCAGTTCGTCAGTATATCAGTTAGTCAGACGACATGGATGGACATGATAAGGGGGATGATGCTATGAGTGAACTTTATGAGCTTGGCGTGGTCGAAGCGGCGGAGATGATACGCAACGGAAAGCTGTCTGCGGTGGAATTGGTGGAGGCATTGCTGGCGCGGTGCGATGCGCTGGACGGCGCGCTGAAGGTGTGGGTTACGCTGGATGGGGATGCGGCGATGGCGGCAGCGCGTGAGCGTGACAGAGAGATTGCGAGCGAGGGACCGCGTGGGGCGCTGCATGGCGTTCCGGTGGGAATCAAGGACATATACTTCACTCGCGGGGTGCTGACTACGAGCGGTTCGACGATATACGCGGAGTTCGTACCGGACTATGACGCGACTACGGTTGCCCTGCTGAAGCAGGCGGGCGCGATAATCATGGGCAAGACGGTTACTACGGAGTTCGCGTGCGGAGACCCGTCGCCGACAGTAAGCCCGTGGAACGCGGCGCACACGCCGGGCGGCTCAAGTAGCGGCTCTGCGGTGGGCGCGGCGGTCGGAATGTTCCCGGCAGCGCTCGGATCGCAGACGGGCGGTTCCATCGTGCGGCCGTCTTCGTACAACGGGATTGTGGGGCTGAAGCCGACATTCGGGCGTGTCAGCAGATATGGCGTATATCCGGTATCCGAATCGCTGGACACGATGGGGCCGATGGTGCGGAGCGTTGCAGACGCTGCGCTGATGCTGGATGCGCTGGCAGGACACGACATCAACGATCCGGACTCTTCCGAGCGCCCGACCACAGATTATCTGCAAGCATCGCAGGCACACATAAAGCCGCCGCGAATCGGGTTGGTGCGGCAGTTCTTCATGGAGCAGTGCGATGACGAGACCCGCGCGAACACGGAGTCGGCAGTCGAAAAGCTGCGCGATGCGGGCGCGATGGTCGAAGAGGTATCGCTGCCGGTGGATTTCGACGAAGTGCTGTTGGGGCAGCGCACCCTGATGTCGGTCGAGGGCGCTCAGGTGCATGAGGCGAACTTCGCGGTGCGAGCGGATGATTTCTCGTCGAATGTTCATGGACTGATTGAGCAGGGATTGACGACGCCCGCGCTGACATACCTGAAGGCGAAGCACTTGCAGCGCGAGTTCGGGCGTAGTGTGCAATCCGCGATTCAGGGCTATGACGCGCTGATTATGCCTACGACACCTGCGCCTGCGCCGCTGAGCCGCGAGACGACGGGCGATCCTAAGTTCCAGTCGCCATGGACATTCGGCGGCTTCCCGGAGATTACACTGCCGTCAGGGTTGAGCGAGGGCGGCATGCCGCTGGGCGTGCAACTGGTTTCGGGGCGCTTCGACGAGGCGAGGCTGCTTGCTGTTGCGGCATGGTGCGAGGAGGTGATGGACGTGCGGCTGACGCCGATGATGCCTACCGCCTAGGACTAGGAGCGTATTCGGCGAGGTGCTGGCGAAGTAGGACACGGGCGCGGTGCAGGCGGGACTTTAGGGATGACACGGTGATGTCGAGGGCTTCGGCTGCTTCTCTGCTGGACAGGCCGGAGACATCTCGCAGCACTACTGCGGCGCGCAGTTCCGGCTGGAGCATCGCTATGCCTTCCTGTATCTTATCACCCAACTCGGAGTTCATCGCGGACGGTTCGGGCGCCTCGTCCCAGCTTGGCACATCAAGGTTCTCGATGCCGACCCAGCGCAGTTCGCGGGCGCGCTTCTCGCGTCTGATACGCATAAGTGCGGCATTGACGGTGATGCGGTAGAGCCAGGTGGTTACGCGGGACTCGCCGCGGAAGCGGTCGAAGGCGCGATACGCCGACAGAAAGGCGTCCTGCGCGACTTCTTCGGCATCGTGCGGGTTGCCCATCATCTTGTAGGCGACGTTGTACACGAAGTTCGAGTATTCCTCGACGATTTCGTCGAAATTCGTCGGCGCCGAGTCTTGCTGCGGTGTTTCTTGCTGGTTGGACATTACACTGTTGGAACGGGCATTATACGTTTCACCCTATCCTAATCCCTGCCTTCGCAGGGACAATGGGTTTGTGCATCCAATTGTAAGTGAGAGCATCCAATAAGTAAAAGTCTGTCGGCTTGCGCCATGTTGGTTTGCTGATATACTTGCATCTGGTTTGATGTTGAGTTCTGGTCGAAGAAAATGATGATGCCCCTGAAATCTCGTATATTTGCCATGTTTGGCCGCCTCCTGGGGCGTAGCGCGCTGCCGCTGCCCTGCGAGGAGGCGCGCGCGCACTCGTCAGACTACATCGACGGGGAGATTGACTCAGCGCTGGAACAGAGGATTCGCGCGCACCTGAGCGGATGTCCGCTGTGCGAAGCGTTCTTCCGCACGCTGCGCGAGACGATATCCGCCCTGCGGGGCATGCCCACGCACACCGCGCCTGCCGGGTTCGCGGATAGAGTACGCGAGAATATCAACGCCTAACTCTAGCGACCAAATATCCATTTAACAAGATGGACAGGATAATTTATCCTGTCCATTCCATACACCCCCATCCTAACCTTCCCCCATCAAGGGGGAAGGGAGCTATTTGTGCTATGAAGATAGCGGTTTGCATCAAGCAGGTGCCTGTGGTCTCGCTGCTGAAGTTCGACAACGAGACGCGGCGGGTGGTGCGCGATGGCGTGCCGAGCGAGGTTAATCCCTTCGATGTGCTGGGGATGTCGCTTGCCGTCAATCTGAAGCAGGAGCATGATGCGGAGGTGGTGGTCTATACGATGGGACCGCCGCAGGCGCGTGACGCGCTGGTGCAGTGCCTTGCGATGGGTGCGGACAGCGCGGTGCATCTGAACGACAGGGCGTTTGCGGGCAGCGACACGCTGGCAACGGCAAGGGCGCTTGCCCTGGCTCTGGCGCGGGACGACTACGACCTCATTATCTGCGGGCGCAACAGCGTTGACGCCGAAACAGGACAGGTGGGCGCGGAAGTGGCGGAGATGCTGGACTTGCCGCAGGTGAGCGGGGTACGTCATCTTGAACTTGAGACCTCCGGTGATGGAGCGGCACTTGTAGCGGAGCGCATCACCGACGAGGGGCATGATGTAGTGCGGTGCGCGCTGCCTGCGCTCATCACGGTAACTGAGGATGTCGCGCCAGAGATATACCCAAGACGCGCGGAGAGGCAGGCGGCTCAGGAGAAGCCAGTGGAGACGCTGACCGCCGCCGACCTGAGCGATGATCTGTCGGTGTTCGGCATGGACGGGTCGCCGACCTGGGTGAGCGAGATATACTCCATCGAGCCGGAGCGCGAGGGCATCGTTGTACGGGACAAGGCGGCAGACGATGCGGTTGCGGAACTGATGGCGTATCTCGATGAGCGGGGAGCGTTTGACGAAAGTTCGGGCGCTGACGATGTGGGGATGCCTCGCGGCGCGCGGCGTGAGCGCGGGGATGTTGGCGCTATCTGGGTGGTGGCTGAAACGCTAGGCGGCGAGTTGCGCCCGATCACGCTGGAACTGCTGGGACGGTCATGCGAACTTGCGAATGCGCTGGATACCAGCGTGGAGGCGGTGCTGATTGGCGAAGATGTGGAACAGTACGGAGACAGGCTGACCGCTTTTGGCTCTGATGTGGTATGGGTAGCACAGGATGAGCGGCTGGCGGACTATGAGGTGTCTCAGTACACGGCTATTCTGGCGGACGCGATTCGAGAGCATCGCCCCTATGCGGTGCTTCTTGGTTCGACGGTGATAGGGCGGGAGCTTGCTGCGCGATTGGCGGGAAGGCTGTCCCTTGGGCTGACGGGTGACTGCATCGGGCTGGAGGTGGATGATGAGGGACGTTTGGTGCAGTTGAAACCAGCGTTCGGGGGGAACATAGTCGCGCCCATACTGTCGAACACGAAGCCGTACATGGCGACCGTGCGGCCGGGGCTGCTGACGACGGTTGCGCATGACGACAGCATCGAAGCGGTGGTGAGGCGGCTATCGCCGGATGGCCTGGGTGAAGCGCGAGTGGAGATTGTCGAGCGCGTGGTGAATGAATCGGCGGAGGGCGCGGAACTTGACAGTGCGGATACAATAGTTGGCGTAGGCAAGGGCATCGGCGGGCCGGAGAACCTGCCGATGATTCGGGAGCTTGCCGATGCGCTGGGCGCGCCGTTGGGAGCGACGCGCGATGTTACCGAACTAGGATGGCTGCCGCGCCAGTACCAGATCGGGCTGTCCGGCAAGTCGGTGTCGCCGAACCTGTACTTTGCTGTTGCGTTAAGCGGCGTGTTCAACCACACGGTAGGCATAGGTAAGGCCGGTACGGTCGTCGCCATCAACAGCAGTGCGCGCGCGCCGATATTCCAGTCGGCGGACTTCGGTATCGTGGGAGATTATGCCGAAGTGGTGCCTGAACTCATCAGGGTGTTGGAGGGACGCCGGGGTTAACATCGATGGACAGGATGGAAGGATTTCTACCCCCATCCTAGCCTTCCCCCATCGAGGGGGAAGGGACATATTTAGCGAGAAAGGGAGAGGATTATGGCAGATACGACGGTTACGGCAAGGAAGAATGGCCCCTACCTGGTGCAGGGCGGGATAAAGCTGGTGGACGCGGACGGCAACGAGATCGCAATAGATGGGGATGGCGATATGGTGTTCCTGTGCCGCTGCGGTGAGTCGGACAACAAGCCTTTCTGCGACGGGACGCACCGCTCCGCAGGGTTCGAGGCTTAGAACTCTAACATCGATAGACATGATGGAGGGGATTTGTTTCAATCCTCTCCATTTTATTTTGCACGCATAGACTCTTATGTCGGTGAACGATTCCATTGTAGTTATCGGGGGCGGACCTGCAGGAGCCTGCGCCAGTGCGCTGCTCGCTCGCATGGGGCTGGATGTCGTTCTGCTGGAGCGGGAATGCTTCCCTCGCGCGCATGTCGGCGAGTCGCTGCTGCCCGGCAGTATCCCCATTCTGGAGAGCCTCGGTGTCATGGACGAGGTGCGCGATGCGGGCTTCACGGTCAAGCCAGGCGCGACGATGATCTGGGGCACGGAGCGCGAGCCGTGGAGCTGGTACTTCAGCGAGACACACGCCAGCAACCCACATTCCTACCAGGTATGGCGTCCGGAGTTCGACTCCATACTCCTGAACAACGCGCGGCGGTCGGGCGTGGATGTGCGCGAGGGTTGGCAGGTTACGCGGGTGGTGTTCGATGTGGATGGCGTGGCGTCTGCCGTTCGATGTCGCCCTGTTGACGGCTCTTCCGGCGAGGTCGAGCTGTCTGCCAGATATGTGGTGGACGCGAGCGGGCAGAGCGGCGTGCTGTCGCGCCAACTCGGGCTGCGGGAGTGGGACGACTTCTTTCGCAACCTCGCGGTATATGGCTACTACAAGGGCGGCAAGCGTCTCCCGGAGCCTGACGGCGGCAATATCCTCATAGAATCTCAGGCGGACGGTTGGCTGTGGCATATTCCATTGGCTGGGCCGCTGAGTGGGCCGCTGCGCGATGGCTGGGCAAGCGTGGGCGCAGTGGTGGACGCGGAAGCCGGTCAGCGGGGCATCCGCGAGATGGGGCCTCGCCGCTTCCTCGAACGACAGATAGCCGCCGCGCCTTACCTCACAAGCATGCTTGAGTCGGCGGAGATGGTGTCGGGTCCGGAGGTGGTGCGGGACTGGTCGTATCGCTGCAAGTCGTTGTCGGGGCCGGGCTACATACTGGTCGGGGACGCTGGCTGCTTCGTGGACCCGCTTTTCTCGTCGGGCGTGCATCTTGCGCTGACTTACGCTGCGCTTGCTTCGGTGGTCGTGGCGTCCGCGCTGGAGGACCCGACGATTGCGGGACCTGCGGGGAAGATGTACGAGCTGATGTATTACAGGGAGTACGGGCACTTCCGGGAGCTGGCGCGGCTGTTCTATTCGAGCAACCGCACGGCAGACTCGTACTTCTGGGAGGCGCGGAGGCTGCTGGACGACGACCCTCTGCTGACGCCGCGGCAGTCGTTCATTCAGCTTGTGGCGGGGCAGCCCGCGCGGGGCTACGAGCGCGCCGTGCTGTCAAAGGGACTGCTGCCATCCGCATTTGGCGAGAGCGTGACGGCGGTGGAATCGGAGCGGCAGCGGCGCCGGGAAGAAGGGCTGCCGCTGGGGGCGTGGTTGCGATTGGCTGATGGGGTAAGGTTGCAGCGGCAGCCGGTGCTTGCGGACGACCGCTTCGTGTGGGGTGTCGGATTGGTTACGGACGCGCATCCGGAAGGGATACCGTGCAGTGCGCTGGTGTCGCACCTGCTAGCAGGGCTGGACGGGAACGGCACGACGGCGACGGCAATATCCAAGCTGTGCGAGGGGATGGAACCGGGCATGGCGCGACAGGCTGAGCAGGCGGCGATGCAGGCGCTGGAACTGCTGTATGTGGACGGGGCCATAATTGTCGTGTAAGGGTAGCGCTTTTCGGGTGGCAGTCACCCCAACTCTCCGACAAGCTCAGGGCAGGCTTTAGCCTTGCCTCATCGAGGAGGAAGGGACTTTGCGCGCCCCCTCGCTGGATTCCCGCCTTCGCGGGAATGACGAGTTGATATGGGGGAAGGGATTTCCCTTAGTTGACCTGTTCCTTTGGGTAGTCGGACTGGTCATAGGAGCCGTCTTCGGTTGCTTCTATGTACTTGGATGGGCACTTGACGAGGACGTTCCGGCTGTCGAATACGCCGTCGGGCTGGTAAGTGCCTTCAAGGATAATCTCCGAGTGGGGGTTGAAGAAGAGGTCGGGGAGGACGCCGTCGTGCTGGGCGGCTACGAACTTAACTCCGCCGTTCTCCTTGTCGGTGAGGGTGAAGTGCGCCATGGTTGAGCCGTCGGGCCGGACGAAGGTGTCTTCGACAAGGCTGCCGCTGACGCGGATGAGCTTGCCTTCGGGCGTGGGGCCGAGCGTGGTGAGTTCGCTGACCGTGTAGGAGTACACGGTCGCGCTCTGGAAGGCGATGAAGCCGAGATAGAAGAGCGCGCCGAACAGCACGACGGCGGCGATTATGAACTTCAGGTTCAGCAAGCGGGTCTCCTCATTTGTGGCGATTAGCGCCCGTTCTCGCGGTACGGGTCATCGGAGGCTTGACCGTTGGTTTCGGCTTCAATGCGCTCACGCTCATAAGCGCGTCCTTGCTCGAAGCCTTCTTCACGCCCTTCTTTGCGTCCTTGCTCGAAGCCTTCTTCACGCCCTTGTTCACGTATTGCGGCCAGACGCCTTAGTCTGCGCTCTTCGAGTTTCTTTTCTACCCAGTTGGATATGACCATCGTAAGCCTTCCCCCTTCTGCAAATATGTACGATGTAGAAGCGGATAGAATTGGTATTGCTCCTGATCTCAATAAGATGTTCGCTATCGTTTCGGGCCAGGCTCCGCGTGTTGCGATGACTGTCTCGTACCAGACTACGAATGACACGCCAGCGATGAACTGGACTGTGAACAGCAAGAAGTATGCGGTGAGCCAACCTTCGGATACGCTCCAGATGGATGTTCGTTGCAACTCTTGGCTCATCTATTATACCTTGTGAATCCTATACATCTATGCCTTTTGCGCTCAGCTCGGCTTTCGCCTGATCCCACGGAATCAGTTCTTCTTCGGAATTAATGCTGCGACTGAATTCTTCGGCATCTTCGATGTCTTCAAGCAATGTAATCAGCTCTTCCCAGTCCTTGTAGTCGAGCATCACAGCTGTTTCGTTTCCGACCGTATCCACCACAAATTGCACATTCTGGAGCAGTTCATTCACGCTCATCTTCAGCCCTCCTGTGTATCTATTTTATCATCAAGGGCGCGCTGGAGGGCGTCGATTTCGCGCTGCATTTCGCGCTGGCGGCGGGACATGATGAAGACGTATCCGAAGAATGCCGCCCAGGTGACGGCATAGACGGCGAAGAGCCAAGGCAGCTCGGATTCGCCGCGCTGCTGCTGGGCGGGGATTTCCGCGCTAGTGATGACTACTGGAGTGTCGTCGAAGGCGCTTACTGCCGTGGCGGAGGTTATCGTGGCGGCGAGTAGTATGACGGCGGCGGCTATTATAGCGATGGTTCGCATGGGATGTCTCCGTGATTTATGGGGCTGACATGGATGTACATTCGCCCCCATCCTAACCTTCCCCCATCGAGGGGGAAGGGACAAAAGAGATTCATTGTCATAGGCGGGCGGCGAATGCTTGGTGCAGGCTGTCGAGGGCGGATTCGGCGCGGCGCAGGTGGAAGCGCTCGACGAGCAGGTGGATGTAAAGCACGGTGAATGCTATTACCGCTACGAACAGGGTGCGGTAAATCTTGGTGGATTCTATGGCGTCGCGGTCGCTGGCGACGGGGCCGACGTTGAGTTCGGGGTGGGCGGAGCTCCACCAGACGGTTGCCATGTAGATTATGGGGGCGTCTATCGCGCCGAATAGGGCGATGACGGATGCGAAGCGGGCGCTTTGCGAGCCTTTGGGCGCGTAGGCGCGGACCATCAGGTAGCCGACGTAGATGAACCAGAGTACGAGGGTTGTGGTGAGCTTGGCGTCCCATGTCCACCACCAGCCGAGGTCGCCGCGCGCCCAGATGACGCCGGTTACGAGGATGAGGCTGGCGAATATGACGCCGATTTCGGCGGTGGTGTATGCGAGGTCGTCCCACCACTGGCTGCCGTTGATGAGGTGGACGATGCTGGCGATTGCGACGATGATGATGGAGAGCATGCCGAGCCAGCCGAGGGGTACATGGAAATAGAAGATGCGCTGGGATACGCCGAGGTTCAGCTCGGTGGGCACCCAGAGGAAGACCATGTAGAGGGTCACGAGCATGAGCGCGGCGCTCGCGATCAGCAGACCGTTGCGGACTAGCATGTTACGGTGGATGTTTCGAGTATTTTCATGTTGTGTAATATATCACAAGCATGTTGAGTGTGTCAGGTGTCAGGGTGAATAGCCACAAAAGGCACAAAAGGACACAGAAGAGGGTGTGTTTATGGGCTGCGTATGTTAGGGCGCTGGAATTTGCCGGATAGGGGGTTGGGGAGGAGGGGGATGCCTTCTTCGGTGGCGGCTTGGCGCATCCACTTTAGGGTGGCGGCGTATTCCTGGTGGGCTGCCTCGGTTGGCAGCTGTATTTCTATTTCGCCTTCTTTGTATTCGCCGGAGTCGATCAGGGTCTGGTAGTCGAAGATTGCCTGGTCTTCGGGACTTAGGGGTTCGTAGTAGCAGTCGGGGGAGTCGTCGGTGTTGGGTTGTGAGTATTGAGTTGTGGGTTGTGAGTTTTTGGTGGGGATGACGGGATTGGTGGGGTTTTCACCCCCATCCCGGCCTTCCCCCGTCGAGGGGGAAGGGGTGTTGATGCCGTCCTTGCTACGCCTCGCTGGATTCCCGCTCTCCGATCGGGGTCGAGGACATGCTTCGCGGGAATGACGGGTGGGAGTGGCTTTGTCTTCGGTTAGTGGGCTTTGTTCGGGACTGTTGCCCCCTTCCCAGCCTTCCCCCTGAGGGGGAAGGGGTGTTGTTGTGGGGGACTCTTCCTGTTCTGCTTGCTCGCGGAGTTGTTTGGCTATGGGTTCGTAGTCGGTGGTGTCGTAGGTTTGGTATTCGTCGGCGTAGGCGTGGAGTCCTGCTAGCTGCTTTTTCTGTCCTACTGACAGGCGCGCGTCCTGCTGGTCTCGCCAGTATGCGAGCAGGTGCTCTTGCTTGATGTTGTCGTAGTTGGTGTCCCAGCCACGGCGCAGAAGCTCCAGCGCCGCAGACACACGGTGACGCACTGTGTACTCCTCTTCAGGGTATGCGTTTCTCATTACGTCGTGCAGGAAGAGGATTGCCTGGCTGCCGTGCTCGCTGTACTGACGCAGCCTCTTGGCGAGGTCTGTGTGCAGGGTGTCGTAGTCGTTGGTTTCTTCTGCGTCGTCAACTAGCTTGCGCCTGCGTCCGAAGTGCCCGTAGCCTCGGCGTAGGACTTCCATTGCTGATGCCATACGGTCTGATGGCTTTATTCTGAGTTTGTTGGGTGTGTATGCGCTGTCTCTGCCGGTTATGGTCTCCGTCAGGAACTTTGCGATGGTGTGTCCTTCGGCTGTCTCGCTTCTTACTAGCTGGGCTAGGTTGAAGTTTAGGATGTCGAGGTAGGTGGGTTGTGAGTCTTGAGTTGTGAGTTCTGAGTTTTGAGTGGCGTGGTCCTCGTCCTGCCCTTCTGGATTCCCGCTCCCTGCCTCCGCAGGGACATGCTCCGCGGAATGACGGGTGGGAGTGGGTGGCTGGTCGTCGAGGTTGCCTAGGCGCACGAGGTATTTCATGGCTTCGAGCTGGTGGCAGGCTTTGACGCCTGGGGTCTTACCCTGCACGGTGTCGGTCAGGAAGCGCAGGATGACTTCACCGTCGTTGGTGAGTTCGGCTATTTTCTGTTGTAGGGTGTTTTGGTTGCACATGTCTTTGAGTTTTCAGTTATGAGTTATGAGTTTTCAGGTTTCAGGATGGGTAGCCACAGAAGGCACAGAATCCACATAAGGGAATAGTTGTTCTTAGTCTTGGTGTTTATTATGCATACGAATGTTTGGGTTGTCAAGAGGGAATCTCAAATAGGATGTACAGGATGAGAAGGGGGAAGCTTAGATTATGAGGGTTGCGTTGCGGGAGTGGAAGTGTGTTTGGGGATTCTCCGAGTTATTGTCGCCGGAGCGATGCTACTTATAGTCTGTGGACTTATTTTCATCATCAGTCCAGATTTAACCTGTCATGAATAGGCAGTATCTAGTAGCTCTTGGGGAAAATGTTCGCCACATCAGATTAGAGAAAGGTCTGTCTCAAGAGGCGTTGGCAGATTTGTGCGGCTTGCACCGGACATACTTGGGGGGAATAGAACGGGGCGAAAGAAACGTTAGCTTCCTTAACATTATGCGGATAGCCCAAGCTCTAGATGTCAATGTAGCAGAGTTGGTACGTGACATTGGTTAGTGAATCTGAATCACCTTACGATGGTTTAAGCGAGGAATGCTGGATTGATAAAACTCGTGGACTTATCGATGAACATCCTCTAACAGACGACGAAATCGTTGAGGCAGTATTGGCCGCCTGGGCCAGCATTCTCAGCACAACAATTGGACTTGGACAACACCGCATTGGAGTGGATATCTTACCAAGCCCTCAGATAATGGCGTTTTTGCTCCACGAGTTAATTCCACTCGAATTACAGAGTCGTCATCCAAGCATATGGCGCAGAGATAACACATCCGATGAAAAGGATGTTGTCTGTATTCCAGACGAAAGATTTTCATTTGAGATCAAAGCTTCGTCCAGCAGAAACAACATCTACGGTAATAGGAGCTACGCTCAACCGTCCTCTACTTCCAAGAAGCACAAGGCAGGATATTATCTCGCCATCAACTTCGAGAAGTTCGTACTTTAGGAAGTCCCAGAATTACGAAAGTACGAATGGGCTGGCTTGACCATACTGATTGGATTGGTCAGCGCGCAAACACCGGTCAGCAAGCTAGACTAACAGCAAGCGCTCGCAATAATAAACTGATTGAACTGTACTCGGCATCAGAGTAGTTTGTGTTGCATTCTTTTCTGCTCTACATCGCGAATGCTGCGCTCCAACCTCTCTACAGCGATATCGATATACTCCGACTTGATTTCGAACCCAACAGCCCGTCTTCCATTTCTGAAGGCTGCCTCAGCTGTAGTGCCCGATCCGATAAATGGATCGAAAATCATGTCATTAGGATTTGAGCAAGCCTTAACAATGCGATCAATTACTGCTAATGGAAACTGAGCAGGATGCTTCGTGCGTTCCGGAGACGCCCGTCGTCCTGTCAATCCCTTTCCAGTAGTTACCTTGGGAAACTGCCAAACATCCGTGGGGTTCTTGCCCAAAGGATTCACACGAATCTTGCCATTCTTTTTCTGGTTCGGATATTTTGTGTTGGGGTCGCGTACATCATCAAGATTGAAAGTGTAGTTGTCGGGCGATTTAACTAACCACAAGAACTTTTCGTTTCTAGGTGAGAAAATTCGCTTAGTCGAAACGCCGGCTCCGTAATTCCACACAATCTCTTGCAGAAGAAAAAACGGTATCCTATCCCAAAGTAGATAAGAAATAGGTACGGCTCGTCCGCGCTTCGGCACATTCAAGTACCCCAAATTGAGCCATAGGGCACCGTGGGGCTTACATAGGTTATATGCCTGACCAATCCATTTTTCGCTCCAGTCAACATAACTTGACAGAGGCATAGGGATTTCATATTCCTTGCCGATGTTGTATGGCGGACTTGTAATTGCCAAATCGAAAATCTCTTCAGGCAATCTGGGCATTGCCTCTGTAGCGTCGATCTGAAACAGCAATACTCCATGCGAGTCGAACGCAGGCTTCCCGAGAATTTTTTTTAGTCTTGCAAGAGTTGGCTTTGTCATAGAGATAGTCTGCCATAGAGAGTGTATTGATACTTATAGTAGTCATAACGAACAAACATGTCAAGTCTAATTGCTATTATATTGACAATTACTTTTGGCCGGAAGAGGTCAGTATCGTTCTTAATTTCGCAAGCACTCGAAATCGTCTCACAAATGTTGAAGATACACCTAGTGATAGTTTGGTAGGCACAGAATAAGCTGAATCTGTAAGTGCGGCGATGGTGGGTAGGCTGTTGGAGGTGGTGGAAATGTGGCGCGGAGGGGGGTTGGGGGAATAGAATGAGGTGGGTGGTTTGCATCTTATTCTGTGGGGCGGGCAAGTTGGGTAGATGATTGCTATCAGGCGTCAGGCGGGCGCGCCGCGAACTCAGGCGCTGTCGGCGGGTTTTCAGCGTACTTTCGAGTCTCTGGGGAATTTCAATTTCGCGCTGCTCTGGGTGAGCATGCTGTTTCTGATGGCCGGGACGCAGATGCAGATGCTGGCGCAGGGCTATCTGGCGTATGAGATTACGGGGAGCGGGACTATCCTGGGGTATATCAATCTTGGGATTGCGGTGCCGCTGCTGACGGTGCCGCTGTTCGGGGGGGCGCTGGCGGATAAGATCGACCGGAAGCTGCTGATTCAGGGGGCGCAGCTGACGGCGGCGCTGCTGGCGCTGGTGCTGGGTGTGATGATCGATATGGAGATTATCGCGTGGCAGCACTTGATGATTTCTTCGATGGTGCAGGGTGCGCTGTTTTCGTTCATGATGCCGGCGCGACAGGCGATTATTCCGCAGCTGGTGGGGCAGAACCGGCTGTCGAATGCGATGGCGCTGAATGCGGCGGGGATGAGCGCGATGTCTATGGCTGCGCCTGCGGGCGCGGGGTTTCTGTATGACTGGGCGGGTTCGTGGAATCTGTATTACATCATCGCGGCGCTGAGCTTCATCGCGGTGGTGCTGATGGGGTTCGTGAAGCCGCGGGGCGAGCCGGTGCAGAAGAAGCAGACGGCGATGGTGCGGGATATCTGGGACGGGATCGCGTACATATCGCGGCAGCGGATTCTGGTGGTGCTGCTGATCGTGGGGCTGGTTACGACGATTCTGGCGATGCCGTTCCGGTTCATTTTGCCGGTGTTCGTGGTGGACATCTATAAGCAGCAGGCGGACTCGATGGGTCTGCTTACGGCGATTATGGGGTTCGGGGCGATGGCGGGGGCGATGTACGTGGCGGCGATCGGGCGGAAGAACCGGGGGATGCTGTTGATTGTGTCGAGCATGCTGTCGGGTATCGGGCTGCTGCTGGTGGCGGCGATCCCGATATACTACGCGGCGGCGTTCATAATGATCATTCTAGGGATGGGTGACGCGGGGCGGATGTCGCTGAACCAGGCGCTGCTTATCGAGCTGTCGGACAACGAGTACCGGGGGCGGGTGATGAGCATCTTCATGCTGAACTTCGGGTTTATGCCACTGGGGACTTATCCGGCGGGGGTGATGATAGATTATGTGGGCGGTCAGACTGTGATCGGGATGATGGGGCTGGCGCTGATTGGGGTTACGGTGGTGATATTCCTGACGCAGAGGCAGCTGCGGGGGATTGCTTGAGGGGGCGCTAACATCGATGGACAGGATGGGTAGGATTATGGTATGGGGTTGTGATTACCATATTAGGAGCATGCTATCATTAGGGAAACGAGTCAGCATCGGTATTGAGGAACTCGTGAATTGAAAGTACGGGAAGCTATTAGGATTGTGGAACGCGATGGATGGTATCGTGTGAGGACAAGAGGCAGTCATCGCCAATACAAGCACCCACGAAAACCGGGCATCGTCACAATCGCGGGGCATAGAAGCCGAGAACTACACCCTAAAACACGAGCCACCATTCTGAGACAGGCAGGATTGAGATGAGCGACGCGATGAGATACAAGGTAGTGTTCGAGGGGAACGACGAGGTCGGGTATTCGGCGTACCTTCCCGAGTTGCCGGGCTGTGTATCCGCAGGTGAAACCTTCGAGGAGACTAAGGCGCTGATAGCCGAGGCGGTGGCTCTTCACATCGAGCTCATGGAAGAGGAAGGGCTGCCAATTCCCGAACCGACTCCGGTCGCGCCGGAGCTGGTCATTGAAGTATCGGCGGAGCCGGAGACGCTCACCACGACGCTGCCGAAGCCCAAGAGAACTTTTCAGACTCGCTTTGTGCCGGTATAGGGCGGCTTGTGGCAAAACTCCGCTAGAACATGCCAACCCTCAACGACATCCACTCGCAGCTCAACGCCACGGATATGCGCCGCATAATTGTGCCGCGCACGCCTGTCGATATTCAGCAAGCTGTGGCTGTCGTGCGTGAAGAGGGGGGCAGTCTCAGCGTTGCGGGTGGGCGGCATGCTATGGGTGGGCAGCAGTTTTTGGGCGGGGGTGTGTTGCTGGATGCGCGGGGGCTGGACCGCATTCTGGGGCTGGATGCAGAGCGCGGGCTGGTGCGGGTGGAGGCGGGTATGATGTGGGATGACCTAGTGCATGGGCTGCGGGAGATGCAGCGTGGGAATTCGCGGCGGTGGAGTATCGTGCAGAAGCAGACAGGGGCTGACAGGCTGAGCATCGGAGGGGCGCTGGCGGCGAACGGGCACGGGCGAGGGCTAACTTACAAGCCGATCGTGCAGGATGTGGAGTCGTTCGAGCTGGTGGACGCGAACGGGGATTTACTCAGGTGCAGCCGGACGGAGAATGCGGAGCTTTTCAGACTTGCGATTGGGGGGTACGGGCTGTTCGGGGTGATATACGCTGTTACGCTTCGGCTACAGCCCGCGCACAGGGTGAGGCGCGTGGTGGAAGTTACGCGCATCGAGCGGCTAGAGGGGCTGTTCACAGAGCGGATTGCGGAGGGGTTCACATACGGGGACTTCCAGTATAAGACGGACGAAGGGTCGGCGGGGTTCTTGCGGGACGGGGTGATATCTTGCTATGTGCCGGTGCCGGATGGCGATGCGGGGGAGGTAGTGGACCCGCAATTCCTGCTGAGCGAGCGGGACTGGCGAGGGCTACTGTACCTGTCGCATGCGGACAAGGCGCGGGCGTTCGAGGAGTACGCGGGGTTCTACATGCGGACGAACGGGCAGACTTACGACAGCGATACTTTTCAGCTGAGCATGTATATCGACGACTATCACCGGGAGCTGGACCGGAGCCTGAACGCGGGGACGAAATGCACGGAGACTATCACGGAGGTGTATGTGCCGCTAGGGTCGCTGGCGGATTTCATGGATGCGGCGGCGCGGGAGCTGCGGGCGCGCAGGGCGAATGTGATTTACGGGACGATACGGCTGATCGAGCAGGATGACGAGACTTTTCTGAACTGGGCACGGCAACCTTACGCTTGCATCGTGTTCAATCTGCATGTGGAGCATACGGAGGCGGGTGTGGCGCAGACAGCGGATGCGCTGCGGGCGCTGATTGATCTGGCCTCGGAGCGTGGGGGGAGCTACTTCCTGACTTACAATAAGTTCGCGACTGGGGAGCAGCTTGCGCGGTGCTATCCGCAGTTTTCTGAGTTTCTGGCGCTGAAGGGCAGGTACGATCCGGAGGGGGTGTTTTCGAGCGACTGGGTGCGGGCGTATGGCGGGGGCTGATGGGATAGACAAGATGGGTGGATAAATGAAAATTGGAGGCGGGTCAACTACCCAGCCAATTGCTTGCGATGATGGCTGCGAGGAGTCCTCCGCCTATGCCTATCATCGTGTACATCATCCGCTTTATGTCCGCGTCAATCCGGTCAAGTCTCTTGACTATCTCGCGCCGCCATTCCTGTTCGTCGTCCAGGCGCTGCTCTGCCCTGACAATTCTTTCACTAATCTCAGTTGTCATCTCATCCATCCTTGTATCCGTTATTATTGCATCATCTAGGTGCCATGGACTACATTATATCTTAATTCAGAACATTTGCGGAACAGGCTTCAAACTTATCCCAGTCGGAGAGGGGTCTCGCTAGTCGTTGCGGTAGTCGCCGCTTTGGCCGCCGCTTTTGCGGGTGAGGCGCACGCCCTCGACGCGCATGCCGCGGTCAACGGCTTTGCACATGTCGTAGATGGTGAGGGCTGCGATGCTGACGGCAGTGAGGGCTTCCATTTCGACGCCGGTCTTGCCGGTGGTCTTTGCCTCAGCGGTGATGCGGACGGCGCTGGCGTCCTCGTCCAAATCGAAATCGACGGCGATGCGGCTGAGGGGCAGCGGGTGGCAGAGGGGTATGAGGCTGGAGGTCTGCTTTGCGCCCATGATGCCCGCGATACGGGCTACGGCGAGGACGTCGCCTTTGTCGAAGGCGTTGTCGGCGACGAGGCGTAGGGTTTCGGGCTGCATGGCTACGCTGCCGGTGGCGACGGCGATGCGCTCGGTGTCGGGCTTGGCGCTGACATCGACCATGCTTGCGTTGCCGCTTTGGTCTATGTGGGTGAGTGTGCGCTGGGTCATAAGGACGCTATTCGTTAAGCAGCAGTATAAGTATGGTTATCAACACACCATAGATAGGGACGAACAAAGCGACTGCGATACCAACCATCCACTTGATAAGGCTGGACATTGACTTTTCTATATCAGCCCTGAGCCGTTCAAGGTCGGCTGTTGTAGCGAGATGCTCATACGCGCCTTCTATACGCGCCAGACGCTCTCCCGCAAGTTCCGTATCCGTTCCATTGGTCATATTGGACAAGCCTCCATTATCCAATTGACTAGCAGCGATGTATCAGAGATTTTCAGCTATGCCTATTGCTAGGCATCATATCGCCAAATACTCACAACCGCAAATTGATTACCGGCAACTATACTCCCGCTTCGTAGCCCTCGTCGATGGCTAGGTTGTTACTCTGCGAGGCGGCTACGGCCAGGGCGTCGGCGCGCTCGTTGCCTGGGTTTCCGGCGTGTCCTTTTACCCATTGCAGGCTGACATCGTGGGTGTCGAGAAGTTTCAGCAGCCTATCCCAAAGGTCGGGGTTGAGCGCGCGCTCCCTCTTGTTGCGCTTCCAGCCGTTTGCCTGCCAGCGCTCTGCCCAGCCCTTGTTCAAGGCGTCCACGATGTACTTGGAGTCGCTGAAGACGGTTACTTCGCAGGGACGGTTGAGCGCCTGCAAGCCTTCGATGACGGCGAGCAGCTCCATGCGGTTGTTGGTCGTCTTGCGGAAGCCGCCGCTGAGTTCGGTGCGGTGCTTGCCGTACTGCATGACTGTGCCGTAGCCGCCGGGGCCGGGGTTACCGGAGCATGCGCCGTCGGTGTGTATGATGATTTTGCGTGAATCTGACATCGATATACAAGATGGGTAGGATTAGAATCTTACAGGCGGGCGTTTGAAATCACTTCTACGCCGTCGTCTTGGGCGCGCTGTGTGTTTTCGTCGGAGATTTCGGCGCAGTACACGGCTGCCCGCACGTCGGCTTCAGGGAACACTTGCCTGAGCGCGATTGCAGTACGATTCGCCCTGACGATGTCGCTGTCGGCGATGGTGAATGATGATTCCACCGCGACATAGGTGTCTTTGCCAGTATCCGAGCCCCTGCCCTGAACAATCATGTCCGTGTCAAGGATGCGCCGACGCTGGCTTTCGCTCAGGACGCCGATTTTTGATGCTTCATAAACGGCATCGGCGAAATCGTGTGCGGGCGGATAGTGTGTAGATGCTCTCACCAGTCTCGGCCGGCTGATGTTGAACCTGTATTCCAAGCGGGACAGCGCACGGCCCGGTATTTCCGTTTCAAGCGACTTGCCCTTCAGATAGCCGACATCGACTTTCAGTTGGTCAACATCCGCTTCAAGAGTATCAAAACGCCTATCAATGGCTTCGAACTGCCTGTCTATTGCCTCGAACCGCTGGTTGATTGCTTCAAACTGCTGGTTAATTGTTTCAAATTGCCTGTCAACGGACTCGGCAAATTCTGCTAAGGTCTGCGGCAATTCCAGTAACTCGCGCGTTAGTAGCAACGAGCGCAGTTCTTCCACAAGCACAGGGTCGTCTTGAAGAATCTGTATCAGGTTTTCTCTGGTGATGGTCGTCATATTTCTAGCCTTCTACCAGACCCAAACGTGTCATAGTCGGGATTGCTACGCAATGTCAGCCGCCGATGTGGTACATCTCGACTTTTTTGCGGCGGGCGCGGAGTTCGTCGGTCATGGAGGCGCGCTCTTCGGAGTAGCGGTCTGTGCGGATGCTCCATGTGCCGCGAATGATGTCAGCAAGCTCGGTGTCGTCCGCGCCGTCTCGCATAGGGGTGCGGAGGTCAGTGCCGTTGACGCCGAAGAGGCATGTGAAGAGGGTGCCTTCGGGGGAGAGGCGCAGGCGGGTGCAGTCGCCGCAGAAGGGCTGGGTTACGGAGGCGATGACGCCGATTTCGCCGCTGCCGTCCTTGTAGCGGTAGCGGTTGGCGACCTCGCCGCGATAGTTGGACTCGGTCGGTTCGAGGGGCATTTCGGCGTCGATGCGGGCTACGATTTCTTCGGCGGAAACGACTTCGTCGAGCCGCCAGCCGTTGAGGTTGCCGACATCCATGTACTCGATGAAGCGCATGATGTGGCCGCGCTCACGGAAGTAGCGCGCCAAATCAACAAGAGTATGGTCGTTGACGCCCTTTTGCACTACGGCGTTGACCTTGATGGGTCGGAAACCAGCGTCTTCGGCGGCTGCGATGCCTTCGAGGACGCGAGCCACGCCGAAGCCGCGCCCGTTCATTTCGCGGAATATCGCGTCGTCAAGCGTGTCGAGACTGACAGAGATGCGATGCAGACCGGCGTTGCGGAGCGCGGTCGCCTTCTGTGGCAGCAGGTATGCGTTGGTGGTCATGGTGAGATCGCCGATGCCTTCGATAGTCGCGAGCATGGCAACGAGCTTCTCTATCTCGGCGCGTACAAGAGGTTCGCCACCTGTAAGACGCACCTTGACGACGCCAAGCTCGACGAAGATGCGCGTGAGACGGGCTATCTCCTCGAAGGAGAGCAGGTCGGCTTTCTGCAGGAACTCGTAGCGCTCGCCGAATATCTCGGCGGGCATGCAGTAGGTGCAGCGGAAGTTGCAGCGGTCGGTAACGGAGATGCGGAGGTCGCGCAGGGGCCGCTTGAACTTGTCAAGTATGGTGATGGTCTGAGTGTCGGTGGTGGTCATGAATGTATTATAACCCACAAGCGCAACCATGAACTAACATCGATGTACAGGATGGGCAGGATTAGGGGTTTTTTGATGTTTTCGGCTGCTTGGAGACGAGCGAATGGATGACCGTGCTACAATGGTGGCACTTATTATTAAGGGAGCGAAGCATGCAAGCCGACAGCAGCAAGGCGCATGAATATCGAACTATCAAAGCGTCTGAGTTCAAGGCAAAGTGCCTTGAACTAATGGACGAGGTTGCGGAAAGCGGGGAGGAGATAGTCATCACTAAGCGGGGACGCCCTGTGTCGCGTCTGGTTCCGTACCGGGACGAACGGGAGAAGACGCAGGACTCCGGTAATACCAAGAAGCCGAAGACGCTATTTGGCATGTATCGGGGGAAGATAGAGATTCACGGGGATATCGAAGCTCCCATAGATGTCGAGTGGAACGCCGAAACCGGCAAGGGCTGGGACGACCTACTGTGACTATTCTCGATACCAACGTATTGCTGTGGCTGATACTCGGAGACCCTCGATTGGGGCCTCAAGCTCAAGGAGTAATAGAGCGAACTTTACCTCTTGGTCAAGTCGGAGTGTCAACAATCACATTCTGGGAAGTAGCAATGCTATTGGACAAGGGACGGATAAATCTTCCAGAAGAGCCCATTGCTTTGCGGTATAGGTTGTTGGAGCAGGGATTAGTCGAAATCCCTGTTGACGGCGATATTGCTATCCGAGCGGGGCTTCTGCGGGATATACACGGGGACCCCGCGGACCGAATTATCGTCGCGACCGCGCAGGACGGACACCAACTGATGACATCTGACCGCCAAATTCTCGATTGGGATGGCGACTTGCGAACAATTGACGCGCGTGAGTAGCGCCTTCATCCCATAAGCGCTTGGGCCATAAGCGCTTGCGCGGCTTTGCGGGCGGCGATGGCGCGATGGCTGGCGGCGTTCTTTTCGGCGTCGGTGAGTTCTGCCATGGTGCGGTTTTGCTCGGGCAGGAAGAAGATGGGGTCGTAGCCGAAGCCGTTGTCGCCGCGCGGGTGGGGGATGATGATGCCCTCGCCTGCGCCGCCGTGCAGTTCGACTTCGCCGTTGGGCGTGGCGATGGCGATGACGCAGCGGAAGCGGGCGCTCCACGGCTGGGGATGGGGTGCGATGTTGTCTAGGAGCTTGTCGATGCGATCAGCGTCGGTGGCGTTGGGGCCGGCGTAGCGGGCTGAGTGGACGCCGGGCGCGCCGTCGAGGGCGTCCACTTCAAGGCCGGAGTCGTCGGCTAGGGTGAGCAGGCCGGCGAGTTGGGCGTAGGTGGTTGCCTTGAGCGCGGCGTTTTCTTCTAGGGTGTCGCCAGTTTCGTCAACATCGAATTCGATGCCGACATCGGTGAGCGATACGAGGGTGTATGGCACGCCGCGCAGCAGGTCGCGCAGTTCGGCGAGCTTGCCGGCGTTGTGGGTGGCGATTAGGAGCTTTTGGGTCATAGAGTCTAACATCGATGGACAGGATGGGGAGGATTTTCACCCTCGTCCCCTGCCTTCGCAGGGGCAGGCTCCCACTCTTTTTCAGAGGATTCACAGGGTTAGATATTGGGAAATAATCGTGCCTGCATATGCGATTTCACCCCCATCCCCCGCTTCCGCGAGGGCAGGCTCTAACCTTCCCCCATCAAGGGGGAAGGGACTTTGCGCCCTCACCTTAACCCTCGCCCAGGGGGAGAGGGGACTTCTGGCGGCGCGGGTTTTTGAGGCCGGTGGTTAGCTTTGTGCGGACTTCGCGCTTGACGCGGGCGGCTAGGTGGTGGTCGTGGGTGTCGAGGAAGGACTGGACGGCGGCGGGATCGTGCCAGACGAGTTCGCGGAGCGCCCATGAGAGCGCCTTCTGCACCATGTCCTCGCGGTCGGCGGCGAGCATGCCGCATATCTCCAGGGTGCGCGGGGTGTCGCCGGTGCCGCCGTAGGAGCGCATGTTGAGGGCTACGGTGCTGACGAGGGCAGCGCGTCTCCACCAGAGGTCTTCGGAGACTGCCCAGCGATGTATGAGCGCATCGGTTGCTGTGCCGTGCAGCCAGGCGGGGCCGGAGAGGGTGCGCGAGAAGTCATCAACGGTGTCCCAGCTGTGCATGCCCTGCCCCAGTTCTTCAAGCAGCGCGTCATCGAGGCTGTAGAAGGCGGGCTTGTGGTTGCGTATGAGTTCGTAGGCGACCCAGCGGAGGCCGCTGCGCCCGTTTCTGCTGTCGCGTGCCAGCAGCGCGCGCGCGAGTTCGATGACAAAGGCGGGATCCGCGATTTTGAGGGCGCGGGAGTGCTCGCGGCGCACCTTGCGGATGGTTGCCGTTGTTCGTTGCGGGAGCGCGTCTATGGCGGCGGCTATCTGCGCGGCGGCTTCGGGAGCGGCTGTCATTGCTGTGCTGTCATTGCCTTCATGATGGGCATAATTCATTTCACCCCCATCCCCCGCTTCCGCGAGGGCAGGCTCTAGCCTTCCCCCATCAAGGGGGAAGGGACTCTTGCTCTCACCCTGGAATTATCAGGGTCAGGCGCCCATGTCGGGGGTGTACTTGCCTTGGCGGGCGGCGCTGGTGAGCATGGCGCGGCGGTAGTATTCCTGCTGGGCGGCCTCGTTGTTGGCGGAATCGCCGCCCCATGCCTTGAGGGGGGCCGCCTGCAAGGCGCGACCGTAGGAGAAGCTCAACTCCCAGGGGGCGTTTATGTACTCGGCGGAGCGGTTGATGGCGTCCAGGTTCTCGGTAGCCTCGTCGTCGGTCTGGCCTCCGCTGAGGAACACGACGCCCGGCACGGCGGGAGGCACGACGCGCATAAGGCAGTCGAGCGTGCGCGTGGCGACCTCATGGGCGTCGGCGCGCTCGGCGGCGTCCTTGCCGGAGACGACCATATTGGACTTGAGCAGCGTTCCGGTGAGGTCCACGCGCTGGCGGGCGAGTTCGTTGTAGGTGCTGTGCAGGGCGTTGAGGGTAACGTCGTGGCACTGCTCGATGCTGTGGTCGCCGTCCATGAGGACTTCCGGCTCCACGATAGGCACGAGCTGCGCTTCCTGGCTGAGCGCGGCGAAGCGTCCGAGCATGTGCGCGTTGGCGTCTATGCAATACTGGCTTGGGATACTGTTTCCATTGGCATCTCGGCCGATGGTGATGACGGCGCGCCACTTGGTGAAGCGCGCGCCAAGGGCATGGTACTCGTGGAGCCTGTCGCGCAAGCCGTCCAAGCCGTCTGTGATGAGTTCGCCGTCGGTGTTGGCGAGCGGGTTGGTGCTTTTGTCAACCTTGATGCCGGGGATGATGCCGTGCTCTCGCAGCAGGTTGACAATAAGCCCGCCATCCGCGCCGCGCTGCCGTAGGGTCTCGTCGTAGAGGATGACGCCGCTGATGAACTCGTTGGCGCCGGGTGTGCGGAAGAGCATTTCGCGGTAGTCGCGGCGGCTCTGCTCGGTGGATTCGACGTTGATGGAGTCGAAGCGGCGCTTGATGGTGTTGGTGCTTTCGTCGGCGGCGAGGATGCCCTTCGCGGGGGCAACCAGCCTGCGCGCAATGTCGTTCAGTTCGCCAATAATCATCGCAAGGCTCCTAGCGGTGGATTTGCCTCATATTCTAATGGAAAACGGGCGTGGATGCACAGGGATTGAGGGATACCCGATCGCAGTCGGGCACATGCTTCACAAATGCAGATTAGGCGGTCCGTGAGCGACGACTTTCTGGATTCCCGCTCCCTGTTCGGGGACAGGGAGCGGGAATGACGATTAGGGATTAATGCCGGGATTTTGCTAGAGGCGGATGAGGAGATCGGGGGCGGTGGTGGCATGGAGGATGTTCAGGCGACTCAGGAGGTGATTCTGATGGGATTTGACGGTTCATGCTACACTATTGCCTCACAAGACTACCACTCCACAATGACCTTGACCTTTGGTAGATTAGGATTGAGAAATAGGTGAGTGCGCAGAGAGCGCCAATATATGCAGAACCGAAAACTTCCTATCAACGATATGGAGCAGCGGCATGAAGGACTTACTCCGGCGATTGCGAATGCAGGGAAAGAGGCTGCGCGAGTGTGCCTAGACCGCCATCACGCCTCGCCCATTTCCATCACAATCAGACGAAGTGAACGGGATATGGAAGCGGATGTTGAATGGGAAGCGACGGATGAGCGCACTAGAGGCGCTTGGGCGAACGAGATAGACACCACTGAAGCGGGCGCGTATGCCTGTGTTTTGGCGGCGGTGGAGCTGTTTGATGGGCTAGTAACTATCAAACGGGCAGAAACCGCGACGGGAGCAGACTACTATGTCGCTCCACCAGGCGTGGACCCAGGCGACATCGAAGAGCATATACGCCTTGAAGTATCGGGCGTTGACAGAGGAAGCGATGCAAGAGTTCGATACAGGCTGAGGGAGAAGATCGCTCAACTTGCCAGGGGAAGCGACGATATACGAGGAATTGCGGGCGTCATTGGCTTTCGCGCGAAGTTGATTCTGTTGGAGAATTTGGAGACGGCATGACTTGGCTTGAGCATCACAGGCTGAGCGAACAGCATGCGTCAGACGCCGAGGTTGCCAGACTACGCGGCGAATATGCGCGCGCTCAGGAACTTTATGCGATTGCGGCAAAAGCCGAAGAGCGAGCACTAGATGAAGTCGCCTTAGACAAGCCACGCACTTACGGTGTCACATCGGTGAGCGCAGTTGCGTTGCGCTTCAAAGCGGCTGAGTTCAACGAAGCGAAATTGTTGGCGTATCGCTGCCTCGCGTCCGAGCGCCTACCGGAGTTCGCTTCGCGGCAAATTGAAGACTTGCTGCAATCCATCAAATCGGAGCAGGCCG
Organism: Dehalococcoidia bacterium; assembly: GCA_034421195.1. Taxonomy (GTDB): domain Bacteria; phylum Chloroflexota; class Dehalococcoidia; order Lucifugimonadales; family JADFKI01; genus Bin90. The sequence goes on along the minus strand of DAOUKP010000015.1, from coordinate 445,126 downwards.
GAATTGTTCTGAAAGACGCCCAACTACTGGTGTCTGTAAAAGGGGGAGAAATTGAATATGGCGGTGCGCCTCTGGACTTGATAGTCAAAAAGTATCAGGGGATGCGCGCGTTGATTTACCGCACTGCGGAGTATATGAAGAAACTCCCGCACCGCAAGCGTGGCGAACCCGACAAGGCGCTTAAAGACACTTATCGCCCTTGGCTCTTTCATGCCGAGCCAGGAAGTTACCAATTTAATATGTCTTTGCAGAAAACAGGACAATTGAAATTGAATATGTTCGACGACTACGACATAGAGCCTAGTCAGATATTCGACCGTCTATTTCACATAGTGAAAGCCTGCGCCGAAACGCCAGGTTATGGATTGCCCAATTTGATGCCTGAAGACGACTACAGAGGCTCTTTCCTCAAATTGACGCGCGACATGGCTCCCACTTCAGAGGGGAATTTCACTCGGCTAGATATTCGGATGCCATCCGAACAACAGCCTATCACTTTGATGCTCAATACTAGACATGCCATAAGCGATGTTATCGCGGCGAGTCATCCACCTTCGCAGGGTGAAGAAGAGATTGAGATTTGCGGCACTTTGCGCGCATTGCACCTTGATAGTGACTGGATTGAGGTTGCCCAAGACAACGGAGAGAATATCAGGATAAACAGGGCAGGCGATGAAATCGACGACAGAATCGGTCCTATGGTAAACCATTCAGTCGTAGTGCGTGTGGCGAAATCAGGCAACAGTATGCGCTTCTTGGATATTGAGGCATCATAGCCTCAATCACACGCTCCGCATCCGCCTCAGGGGGTTGCCTGCCAGTTTGGAGACGGCGGCGTGCAGGGCATCTCATGCTCACGGTGCCAGGAGTTTGGTGACGGCTTGTTCGACGCGGTGGCCTTGGGGGCTGGAGCGGAGCCATTTGCGGAGTTCGCGGCGGGCGACGGTTACGCTGAAGGTTTTGCGGCTTGCCTGTCGGTGGGCGCGAATTTGGGCAAGCTGGCGCTCGGCTCCGGCTGCGGCTGACTTGCCGGCAGCGGAGATTTCGGCATGCAGGGGGTTGTCGGGGTCGTATTCGGGGATGGGGAGCTTCCATAGGTGTTTGTGCAAGTCGCGCGTTCTCCCAGACCAGTTTGGTACGGTGAGAGGATTTACAGCCTCTTCCAGGACATCGCTGTTAATGATAGCGAGCAAGTAGTGGGCTTCTTCTATGTTCCTGCAACCAACCCAATATAGAGTGGTGTCAATTATTGAGCGTCTGTCGTACAGCATTGCCGCTGTTGGTTGTCCAGATCTAGTATAGGCTACACGGATAGACCTTTCGGCAGTATCTTTCCGCCATTTCAACTGAACAGATAATTTGCCGTAGTGGTCCATATTTTCAATCAAATTCAGTTTATTGCGAGGCCCCTTATACTCATCCCAAAGCTGGCTGATAGTCTGCCACCGCCCACGCATGCGGCGCTCTAAATCGGCAAGTCCGATGCCACCAACTCCGCTTTCGTTGACGGGGAGCTCACTATCGCCCTGTTTGAAGGGTAATATCGCTTTTAGAGGTTCAAGCACCGTGTAGGGGACAAGCGTTTCACCGAGATGCACATCGAATAAATGCGCCGTCTCTATTGTCTGCCCCGTGATTTCGGCAAGGTCAATGTCTTTCCATGGCCGCTTGTCCTGCGAACCTCGACGCGGATTCACCGTCAATGTGTTTGCTGCTCTGATAACGGCCTGGTTCTCGGTTTCGTTCACGAATAATAGGCAGCGCGGGTATATATCCGCACCCTTTCTTGTGTGGTCAGCATAGATGGATACACTATCAGCAGAAGTATCGGTTATCCTCGCGCTTGTCCTCTGAATATCGTCCGCGCCTGCATCGCCGATCCAGCGTTCCACGCTGCCGGCGAGTGGCGTTGGCTTTTCTGCGACTCCAAGATACTTAGCGAACACTACGGATGATGGCACTGGGAAGAAGGTGTTCGGCTGCAAACGTTCTAAGTCCCACGCGGTCTTGTATCCAAAATCGACGGATAGCGTCCGCAAACCCTGGCTACCGCGCCATGCGCCGGTTCGCCATTTGCTGTACTGTCCTGCCTGCAACGCGCTGTGCGGCAGCACCATCCCTATAACGCCGCCTTCTCGCAGGTACAGGTCAACGCTGCGCGTGAAGAATAGGCCAGCGATGTCTTGGCGAGCAGTGTATCTGCCACCATCCCAGATGCCGTAGGTGTTCCTGCTGTGACGCTCCAATTCGGTTCGCAGAATATTCGTAGTATTTCTATAACTCAACCACGGCGGGTTGCCGATAATCACATCTACTTTTGCGCGGGAGAGGGCGACGGGGCGCGCCATGTTGCGGGTGTAGTATGCCCAGATGTGGTTGCGCCCCTCGTTGTGGAGCCGCTGCATCGTGGCGATGGAGTTTTTTAGCATCTCGCGCTCATGCTCGTCAGTGATGTGGTGGTCGTTCAGCGCGAGCATAGGGTTTTCGCCGCCTTCTATGTACTCGGCGACATCGCCCATGAGGGCGTCGAAAGTGTCGGGGCGCTCGACGAGGCTGACGGGAAAGGCAAGCTCGGTGTTGTTGTCGTCGTTCACCTGAATGGTGATTTCCCGCTCGGCGAAGAGGTCGCCGGAGCGGTAGCGAAGCTGGAGGGCGTCTCCCATGTAGATGGGAACGGTGATTGATGTGTATCCGGCGGCTTGGATGGCGGTTCGGGCGGCGAGGACGTAGGCAGCGCGGGCGAGATGCACGGCGACGGGGTGGATGTCTATGCCAATGACGGAATCGCGCAGCTTGCCGAAGACCTCTGACGGGTGCAGGTCGGATGCGTTAGCGGCTTCCATGAAGTTGGCAATCGCCTCGGCGATGAATGTGCCTGAGCCGCATGCGGGATCGAGTACGCTCTGATTCAGCGGGTCGGCAACCAGTTCGCGGGTCATGGCGCGGGCAAGCCATTGGGGTGTGTAGTATTCGCCGAGGGTGCGGCGCTCGTCGGGCGGTATGACGGTCTCGTAGAGCAGGGCGGCGATGTCGTTTGGAGCGTTGCCTTCTCGCCAGTCGAATCTTGCAACGCGGCGCGCCATAGCCGCAAGCAGGGGCAAGCCGCCAACTTCGGCGGGCCAGGCGAAGAAGTCGGACTCCACGACGCCTTGCAAGCCGGTCGCGTTGCGGAACTCGCGCCCATAGACCAAGTCGGCGGGGTTGGTGGCTGCGAGTGCGCGAATGTCTATGCCGAAGGACGCCTGCACGACCATGCCGATGACCGCCGTGAGGTAGGTGTGGCGCACGAAGAGGTCGTCCATCTGGGCGTTGTCGCGGGCTATCTCGCCGAGCGCGGCGCGGAGAAGGTCGTGCCACAGTCTGCGCTTGACCTTGACGGTCTCGTGCTGTGCCGATTGCGCGTACAGCCGCTTGAGGGTGTCGATGTCGCGCTGGTACGCGGGGCTGACGGGGCCGAGGTGCTGTTCGATGCTTGCGCGGTCTAGCCGGATGTCTTCGAGCGAGACGAGCGCGGTATCTCGCAGCCATTCGTAAAGGGCAAGCCAGCCGCCGGCGTCTTGCAGCGTGAAGGCGTAGGGTAGCGTTGTTCTGACCGCGCCGGCGCCGTGCCAGCGCAGCAGCCAGTGCTTGCCGTCGGTCAGGATGCCTGTGCGGACGCCCTTGCCCTCATTCGCGGACAGTGCAAGGTAGTCGTCGAGTTGCTTCACATATACGGGGTCGGGGTTGAAACCTGCCTGCATATTGCTGACCCTGCGCTTGACTTCGATGAATGTGTCCAGGGCGGTGAGGTCAACTGCGCGGCGGGATTCGTCGGAGGGCGGGTTTTCCTCGACGATTTCGCCGGACTTGGCGAGCTGCGTTTCGATGAGGAAGTCGCGTATGGCGCTGGTGATGTTCGCCTCGGCGTCATTGAGCGCGTGTCGCTGCAGGATGGCGGAGGCGAGCTGCTTGAGCTTTGGATTGCTGATGTCGGGTGGCATGGTTGGAGTATATCACGCGGGTATTTTCTGACGGGTTAAGGGTGGGCATGATTCAGTCATATCTCCATATCCCCCTTCCTAACCTTCCCCCAAAAGGGGAAGGGACAAGCTGAATGGCGATTATGCCCAGCCTTATCACAAAGGCGATTTGTCCTTGTTGTTTCGAGTGAGGCGAGACATTTGGAGTCGGGAACGGGTTTGCGGGCAAGCGATTTTGGATTCCTCACTGTGTTCGGAATGACAGAGGGACGGGGTTTTCTAGGTTGAAACGACTTGTGCTTCAAATGTCAATACTCCCTAGTTTAACTTGACAAATCATCGGTATGGATTAGTATGAAATCATACTATCTTTCGGTAACTAAGGAGCATATTGTGGCACGCATAACAAAGGTGCGGCTTGATAATGGCGAAGAGCGCGACGCGTTTGAGTTGGATTTTGAAATTCAGGCTGAACAGTGGAATGAGTATAAATTGCTGGATGGCGGTCGCGTTCGCCTGAAGACATCTGCCATTAAGATATTGCGGGTCCTGGATACTGAAGGCAAACCGGCATTTACGCCTGACGGCGATCCTTTGGTCTGGGTAAGACACAACACATACATCGCGAGTAGCGAATAAGAATTTAGGGACAATAATATGGTACTTGATGCAGTTGTATCACAGACTAACGGTACTCGCGAAGATTTGGAAGCAGTTTCTGGCAGAAGTCACGGTATGGCGTCCGCACAACACGCTGATCGATGGTACTATTCACACGGTGCTGTGACTTCTGGTGGAGTTCCAAGCGCAACATGTCCTGAAGCGCCTGTGACTTATGAGGGCGAGTCTATATTCTTCAATCCACAATTCATGACGGTAGGCATTCCATATCCATTCAGATTTCTGGATCACAACATGATTGTATTGAAGTCAGAAGACGGCACTTTGGACTTCTATTATTTTGAGAATTCCGCGTTGGAGTTGACAGAATGAGTCCAGATCCAACATGGCTTGGTGCGATAGCAACTGGCGGCGCTATCGCAAAGTGGCTTCTGCGACATAGGCAAGGAGACATTCCAGTCTGCAATACGAGAATTGTGAGAGAAGGAACTGGTTTGCCTTGGAACCAGCAAATTGCCATACATCCAATGGAAGATGGAAGTATTGAAATGAAGGCAGTCCGGGCAGATAAGTCCGAAGACTAACACTTGACATACACAAACGTTAGTGCTAGTTTATTCGCATAGTTGAATAGACGCTCCGTGACGGAGCCTTTTGCTGAGGGTGAAGACGCCCCCGAGTTCGTGGACCGACGACGGTCGTGCGAGTCGGGGGCTTTTTTTGTGTCCGAGGCGAAACTTACAGGATGTACAGGATGGGAAGGATTATCACCCCCATCCTAACCTTCCCCCATCAAGGGGGAAGGGACTGAATTGAGAGGGAGGTGACAGGTGGAGAAGCGGGTGCGGTCGATGGGGATGGATGTGGTGCGGCGGGAAGCGGTGGATGCTCGGCGGCGCAGCGTGGTTATCGCGGCGAATGATAGGGCGCGGACTGCGCCTGAGCTTGATCTCGCGGGGCTGCGGTTCGATAACTACCGGCGCAATCCGGTGGTGATGTGGGCGCATGATTCTACGGGGCGCTCTCCGTCGGGAGGGCTGCCTATCGGCAGGACGCTGAGTATCGACAGGTCGGGCGATGGCGGCATTGTGGCGGAGTTCGAGTTTCTGGAGGATGACCCGTTCGCGCAGAGGATTCGGAACGCATGGGATAAGGGGTTTCTGCGGGCGGCGTCTATTAGCTGGCTGCCGGTCGAGAGCGTGCCTGCGAAGTCCGGCGGCGCGCGGGATGTGCGAGCGGAGTTGCTGGAGTGGTCTATCGTGTCGGTGCCGGCGGATCCGGATGCGCTGCGGGAGACGCATAGGCGGATGCTGGAGTCCCTGATAGAGGGGGAAACTAACATCGATGGACAGGATGGGGAGGATTTTCACCCCCATCCTAACCTTCCCCCATCGAGGGGGAAGGGACATTACCCTCATCCTCACCCTTCCCCAGAGGGTGAGGGGATTAGAGGAGCGAAGGGGAAGGGACTTACCGAAAAGAAAGGGAGGATTGCGATGACTACTACGACGGATATTGAGGGGATCAGGAAGGATTTGGCGGACATCAATTCGTTTGTGCGTGAGCGGTTCGAGCCGGTGAGCCGGGAGGTCGGGCTGCTGCGGGAGGAGACGGAGCGCATCGGGAAGGCTGTGAATGCGGCTGCGGAACGGGAGCGCAGCGTGCGGCGGAGTGCGCTGGGAAGCTACGCGCAGGATGCGGGTCTGCCGACTGTGCCATCGGGCGCTTATGCGGGGATGGATATTCTGGACCTGGCGCTGGTGCGGCGGTTCGCACATTCGCAGCGGCGCGAGGGGTTCGGCCCCGCATGGGTGGAGCGAGCGGAGGAGGCTAAGCGGCTGCTCGCGGGGAGCATCACTCCGGCGGATATACAGGCGTCTCACCAGAGTGCGGAGCGGCGGCTGGAGCGCTGGTTCAGCGTGGACTCGAAGGACACGGGGCAGTTCCAGGGGTTCAGCCGGCAACTGCTGGGGGCGATGACGCGGGCGGCGATGGACAGCACTACGGCGGGGAGTGGCGACGAACTGGTGGCTACGCTTGAGGCGCGCGAACTGTGGCAGGATGTGAACTTGCAGACGCTGGTCGCGCCCATCATCCCGACATTCCCGATGCCGTCGAATCCGTTCGAGGTGCCGCGCCAGCTTGGGGATGTGAACTTCTTCCCCGGCACGGAGAACACGGCGACTACGGACACTGCGCTCGCGACGGGCAGGACTACGCTGACCGCATTCGAGCTGGTGGGGCAGGTGCCGTACAGCTTCACGCTGGAGGAGGACGGCGTAATCGCGATGCTGCCGGAGATACGGGCGGGACTGGTGCGGAATGTGGCGGAGGTGCTGGACGACATCATACTGAACGCGGACAGGAGCACGGCGAACAATATCAACGCGGACGGGGCGAACATCACGGCGAACTCGGCGGGCAAGGCGCACTGGCTGCTGGGGTACGACGGCATTCTGCACTTGCCGCTGGTGGATAACACGGAGCAGGCGAACGACCACGACGCGGCGGTGTCAGACGAGATGTTCAACGAGCTGCGGGCGAAGCTAGGGAAGTATGGCGCGAGGCCGTCGCAGCTTGTGTGGATTATGGATGTGAACACCTTCATCCGGGTGCAGTCGGTGGAGCAGTTCAGGACGATGGACAAGCTGGGGCCGAACGCGACGCTGCTGACGGGGATGCTGGGCGCGGTGGAGGGGATACCGGTCATCGTGTCGGAGCAGATGCCGCTTGCGGACGCGGACGGCAAGATTACGGACGGCGCTTCGACTAATACGAAGGGACGGCTGCTGCTGGTGAACCGGACGCAGTGGGCGCAGGGCTTCCGGCGGCAGCTGATGATAGATGTAGATCGGGATACGCAGAAGCGGCAGACGGTGGTAACGGTGAGCTTCCGGCATGCGCTGGCGGAGCGGAGCGGGGCGCGGGATTCGGCGACGCATACGGGGCTGCAGTACAACATCGATCTGGGATAGGGACGGAGGCTAACATCGATGGACAGGATGGGGGTGATATTTTTTCTGCTCACCCTACCCCCTGCCTTAGCAGGGGAAGGGATCGGAAAGCAATCGCAATTGCCATTATGATTTCACCCCCATCCTAACCTTCCCCCGTCGAGGGGGAAGGGACTTTGATACCGCATTTGTGAGCACTTTGAGAATTTATCTACCCCCTGTCAGCCTATCAAGGGGGAAGGGACTGACCGCTGAAGGACTGAGAGACTTGAGAATGACACATGCATACATAACGCTGGATGTACTGAAGGGCGCGGGGGCGTTGAACATTACAGGGACGGCTAATGATGACAGGCTGCTGGGGCTGGCGGAGGCGGCGAGCAGCGTGATTGATCGGTGGTGCAACCGGCATTTCTTTGCGCGCAGGGCGACTTTGCGGTTCGACGGCAGCGGCGGCGCGACTCTGGGCGTGCCGGACCTGGTGAGCGTGGACGGCGACGGGGTGCGTGTCTATGAGCGCGGGTATGGCGGCTTCCCGACGGTCTGGGAGGCGGGCGATTACCGGCTGCTGCCTGAGAATGCGGACCCGGCGGCGGGCAATGGGAGTTCGCGCCCATATACGCGGTTGCTGGCGACGGGCGTGGCGAGCGGGAGGGTGTACTTTCCGCCGGGGCGCGGGAATGTGGAGATTCGCGGCGTATGGGGCTGGTGGCAGCACTTGAGGCGTGCATCGCAGACGGTTGCCGAGGCAGCAGACGCCCACGATGAGACGCTTATGCTGTCGGCGCTGCAGACGAGTCGAGCGGAGATTGCGGCGGGACATACGCTGCTGATAGGCGATGAGCAGGTGTATGTGCGGGCGCGAGACGGGGAGACGCTGACGGTGGAGCGCGGCGTAAACGGGACGTATGCGGTAGCAATCGCCAAGGGCAGCGCGATAGACATCTACGAGTATCCCGCGCCGGTGTGGGAGGCTGCGCTGCAACTTGCTGTGCGGATGTGGCGCAGTACGCTTGGCGGCGTGGATGACTGGCAGCCGGGGGAGATCGGCGTGGACTCGGACATCGGGCTGCTGCTGGGACCGTATCGCAAGCCTGCGCTGGGGGTTTTCTGAACCAGGGCTAACAGGATGTACAGGATGGATAGGATTTTCACCCCCATCCTAACCTTCCCCCATCAAGGGGGAAGGGACTTTGAGAGTAGATGAGGGAGGCTGATGGTGAACGCGATTGGGGCGGCTAAGAAGGGGTTGGCGGCGGCGCTGGCGGGCGTTGAGGGGCTGCGGGTGTACGACTATGAGCCGGAGAGGGTGCATGAGTTTCCGGCGGCGATAGTGCGGCTGGAGTCGCGGGAGCCTGTGGAGACACTAGGCGGCGGCGCGGTCAGGGGTAGCATGCGCGTGGAGGCGCTGGTGCCGGCTGCGGACGCGCGGCAGGCGGATGAGACGCTGGGCGCGTTCCTTGAGCCGCAAGGGGCGCAGAGCATCGAGGCGGCAGTGGCGGCGGACCGGACATGGGGCGGAACGGTGGATGACGGGCGACTGGTGCAGGTGGAGAATATCGGAAGGCGGAAGGTGGGTGGAGTGCAGTGTTTGGGGGCGGATTTTTGCTTTTGGTTTGTGCGGGGTGGGTAGGGGTTGAGCGGTGTTTTGTGGAACACTTCTGCAAATGGTACTAAGCGGAATTGCTATGATAATATCAATACACTTACTCATACTGGCGAATTCAGGGAGGTGTCGCTATGGCAAGCGTTGCCGAGAAATGGCGCGCGCAGCCGATGTATAGCTTCGGGGAAGCCGCTCGCCTTGCAGATGTGTCAACTTCCACAGTCAGAAACTGGTTCCTAGGGTACGCTGCGCGACAAACTCCCCCACTGTTTCCAGAAGGGGTCGTTGGGAACTCAACGCTTTCCTACCTTCAGCTGATTGAGACGGTCGTTGCCGCACGGTTCAGAAATCTGGATAACGTGCGCTATCAGAATGTCCACGCCGCATATCGAAATGCCAGAGAGATTCTAGGAATCGAGTATCCGTTTGCACATGCCAAGCTGGAGGCGTTGGGAGGACATATCATCGCGCGGCTTGAAGGTGAAGGGGCTGGGGACAGCTTTCAGGCGCTCGATTCGCCAACGCAGTGGTCCCTCCCCGGACTTGTGCTCGAAGTCATTCATCAGTTTGAGTACGAGGGTGAATTCGTAGCTAAATGGTTTCCTTTGGGTAAAGAGTGTCCCATCGTCATTGACCCTCGCATTGGTTCCGGCAATCCTACGGTCGAAGGTAGAGGGGTTAGCGTGAGCACCATTTTCAAGCGGTGGCGCGCGGGCCTGAAGATGGACTTCATCGCACAGGACCTTGCGCTGGAGGTTGATGATGTGGAGACGGTGCTGCAGTACGGAGACAGAATTGCCGCGTGATACTGCTCTGTGACGAGGATATCGGCACCGGCGTTCCTACCGCATTGACGGCAGTCGGATATGATGCACGCGCCATGTATCACATGGGCTGGGGAGGACAGCCCGATGTGCAATGGCTCGCTTGGGCGGATCAAGCTGGCATGTTGGTACTCAGCTGCAATAAGAAGATGCTGAATGTGCCCGACGAGCGTCAGGCGATTGTCAACAACAATGTGGGCATCGTGTTCCTGACCACCGGAGAAGAGAGACCCGCCAGAGTTCTACTGACTATGCTGAGGCGGTGGGACGCCTTAATGGAGATTGATTCGGCGACGCCCAGACCATTCGCAAAGTTCCTTTCGCCCAATGGACGCATTTCGGACAGCTATCGTGGAGTCAGGCTGTAATTCAGATTACCTAATTGGCGTTTATCTGATTTCATAAGAATCTTGCATAAGTGCAGTTACAGCGATGATGCAAGCATTTTCACCCCCATCCTAACCTTCCCCCTTGATGGGGGAAGGGACTTATACAAGATTCTCTTTCATTGTTGAAATTGACACTCATTAGAGGGCGATGCTAGGATACTGCCATCCCCTGATCTTGCTTCCGGAGGGGCGATTTGGCTGAAGAATATGCGGTGAACTGGACTGCGGTGCTTATCGTTGCGGGCGTGGGCGCGGCTGCGGTTATCGGCATGTTCGTTGCTTCCTACATCATCGCTCCGAAACGGCCTTCAGCCATCAAGGACATCCCCTACGAGTGCGGGATCGAGCCTGCACCTTTCCGCTGGTCGCAGATTCAGATTCGCTACTATGTGTTCGCCATCCTATTCCTGATATTCGACGTGGAGGCGGTGTTCCTGTTTCCGTGGGCGATTGTGTTCCTCGATACCATTCCCGCAGTCTTCTATGAGATGCTCATATTCATCGCGATCCTGTTCTTTGGGGTGATATACGGCTGGCGGAAGGGGGTGCTGCATTGGAGATGACGCCGAATATGCAGCCACCGGGCGATATGAAGCCGCTGGGCTTGGGGTATGAGCCGGGGCGGGGCAACTCTCCGGCTGACAGCGTGCTGCATCGTGCGCTGCCGAACGCGGTGGTCGCCAAGTCGGACGAGCTTTTCGCGCTGGCTCGCAAGTCGTCGCTGTGGACGCTGTCGTTCGGGCTGGCATGCTGCGCGATAGAGATGATAAGCGCGCACATGTCGCACCATGACCTGGACCGGTTCGGCATCGTTACATGGCCGTCGCCGCGACAGGCGGATGTTATGATTGTGGCGGGCACGGTGGTGAAGAAGATGGCGGATCCTATCAAGTTGCTGTACGAGCAGATGCCGGACCCGAAGTGGGTTGTGGCGATGGGGAGCTGCGCTACCAACGGGGGGCCGTATTATCGGTCGTACTCGGTGGTGATGGGCGTTGACCACCTGATTCCGGTGGATGTGTATGTGCCGGGCTGCCCTCCCCGACCGGAGGCGCTGATGTACGGGCTGATGCAGCTTCAGGAGAAGATCCAGCAGGACGCGAGGCAGGGGAAGTAGCAGTAGGTGTCAGTCGGTCAGTCCATGAGTCAGATATATCATCCCTACCCAGTACATCCTTTTAGCCCTCTGTAGAAGAAATATGCGAATGGGTAGTTTTAACAGGCATTTTCACCCCCATTCCCTGCATTCGCAGGGACAGGCTCTAACCTTCCCCCATCAAGGGGAAGGCACTATTACATATTTCTTCCACTCGTAGGTGAGCTGAAATGACAACGCCTACCGAACGTCCACGCCGTCCGAGACGGCAGCGACGCGAGCCTGTGATACCGACTGCGCCGGTCGCGCTCGATGCGCGCGGGGAGGCGCTGTCGGAGATTCTGGCGCGGGTGTTCGCGGATTTCAATGGGGAGGTGGGTGGCGCCGTTGACGAGGTTACGCTGGCGGTGCAGCCCGGTGATGTGCTGGAAGTTTGTCGCATATCACGCGCGAACCCGGAGATAGACTGCGGCTATCTGCGCTGCCTGTCAGTCGTCGATTATGTGGAGCGGCTTGAGGTGAACTATCACCTGTTCTCGCTGGAGAAGAGGCATAAGTTCGTGGTGAAGACGAATGTGTCGCCAGACGAGCCGAGCGTGCCGTCAATCGTATCGGTGTGGCGGGGCGCGGACTGGTACGAGCGTGAGGCGCACGACCTGTTCGGCGTGGTGTTCGAGGGGCATCCGGGGCTGTCGCCGCTGCTGCTGTACGAGGGGTTCGAGGGGTTCCCGGGGCGCAAGAGTTTTCCGTTCCATGATTATGACGAGTGGTAGGAACGGGAGGGCCGAGAGGGGTATGTATCGGGAACGACCTCACTTGGCATTTGCGATTTCACCCCCATCCTAACCTTCCCCCATCAAGGAGGGAAGGGACTTGTAAAATTGTGTCAGAGTGAGGGGCTCACTTCGTCGTGGAATGTGGTGGCGGCTGACGATAGGAGCGTGGTGAGGTGGGTGTAGAGGTAGGTTACGCCCTGCCCCATATATCGATTCATTGCATCTGAGTTGCCAGCAGAGCCGGAGACTTTGCCTGCTGCCGCGACTGTGGCGAATACGGTGTCCATTGCGTCGCGCACCACCGGAGTGTCGGGGCGTCCGGGGAATCCGAGGGACTGAGACAAGTCTGAGGGTCCGACGAAGAAGACGTCAACGCCCTCTACCTGAACAATCTGCTCCACGTTCCTTACCGCCTCGCCTTCCTCGATCTGGACGCAGACCAGCGTTTCGGCGTTTGAATGCTCGGCGTATTCGGACATCGACATGCCGTAGCCGTAGGAGGCCGATCTGACTCCGGCTGCCAATCCGCGCTCGCCGAGTGGATGATACCTGACGGCATCGACCGCCCTTCTCGCATCGTCTGCGGTGTTTACGTGAGGCACTTGCACGCCCATCGCGCCTCTGTCCATGAGCTGGCCGATTGCCTCGAACGAGTTGACGGGAGGCCTGGCGATGGGGGTTACGCCGGCGGCTTCGGCAGCCATGACCATCAGCTCGACGCTTTCCAGCGAAATCGAGCCGTGCTCGCAGTCGATGAGCACCCAGTCGAAGCCGAGCCGACCAACGATGTCAACGATGTGGGGAGACGGGAACATTATCGAGACGCCGAATGCCGGCTGTCCTGATAGTAGATTGCGCTTCATAAGGTTTGGTTTCATGGAATGATTGGCTTTCTTGCTTTCGGGTGAAATGGTTAGTCTTCATGTAGGTTATTGAGAAATATGCAAAAGGTAGTTTCAAGACAATAGACAGGCGATTTCACCCCCATCCTAGCCTTCCCCCATCAAGGGGGAAGGGACTGTGCAAATTTGCATGATGCAGCGTACTAATTCGTATGGTATCACGGGACGCTTCTTTCCGTGCGGTCGCGCGTCAGACGGGTTCGGCAAGTTCGCCACTGACCGGCAGAAACCAGCGCGGAATGCGCTCGCCGTTCGTCACTGCGTCCCACAGGTCGTCGCGAAGATTCGAGAGAGGGCGAGGGCGCGAGCGGGCTGTACGTCCTTCTCCAGCGATGAGACGGAGCGCTCAACCGCGCTGAGGTTGCTTTCGACATCGAAGTTCATGTGGGCATCCTGCCTTTCCCTTCTTGCAGACGAATCTACTTTATCATCTGTCATCTTTACAACCTAATTATGGGTAAGTCGTCGGTCTGAGGAAGGGTCGCCTTATGTGAATTGATGTTGGTTCGTTGTATGATTGGGCTGCGTGCGCTAGAGGGATTCCGGGGCGCGGGGGGTTCGCTTTGCATGATGATGGCGAGTGGTAGAATGGTGGATGATACTCCTAGCGTTTGACTTCTGGTAGTGGAGGGTTTCTAGATGATTGAGGATTCGCATAGCATAGAGGCAAATCACGGTGAGAAGATGATTGAAGTCAGAGTTCGCTTTTGGACTAACGACATAGCGGAAACTGACGGACACATCTTGCCCAAACACTGTTGGCCTGCGGGAATGGTCTATACGTCCAAGAACGACTCGCATGGCATTAAGAGTAGCCGCAAAATGCCGTTCCATTCGCTGGATGAAGTTCAAGACGCTATTGAGCAAGCCATGGAGGATGTAGGCATTAAGGTGCATGAAAACAAAAAAGCTCCGAAGAAGAAAAAGCGAGTGCTGGGCCTGCACGCCGGCGGAACTATATGGATGAGCGACGATTTTGACGATCCTCTGCCTGAAGAGTTCTGGCTAGGGTCATCATGAGGTTACTCTTAGACACCCATACTTTCATCTGGCTGGACAACGCTCCAACCCGGCTCTCTCAGCAAGTACGAAACGCGATTGAAGAATTCGACAACATCTTATTGCTGAGCATGGTCAGCGTATGGGAGATTCAAATCAAAGTGCAATTGGGCAGATTGGATATCCCAAACGGCGTTGCTAATCTCATTCAAAGACAGCGGGAAAGCAACGGCATAGAGTTGCTTCCTATAACAATCTCTCACATCCTGGCGTTGAACGAGCTGCCTTTCCACCACGGAGACCCGTTTGACCGACTGTTGATTTCACAGGCGCGGGTTGAGGACCTAATCATGGTAACGAAGGACGATAATATCTCCAAGTATCCTGTCGATTTACTCTGGTAATCAAATATCCTCTCAAGTCAAACACTATGCAAGTACAGCAATATCCAACCGAACAGGCAGACGCACTCGACCTCATGGTGAACATGGGGCCGCAGCATCCCAGTACGCATGGGGTGTTTCGTGTGGTTATCTGGGTTGACGGGGAGCGCATCGTGCGCGCGGAGCCGCATATCGGTTACCTGCATCGCGGCTCGGAGAAGCTGTGTGAGGGTGAGCTTTACAGCCAGATTATCACCCTTTTCGACCGCCTCGACTACGTGGGCAACCTGAACTGCGAGCTTGCGTTCGTGCTTGCGGCCGAGAAGCTGATGGGCATCGAGGTGCCGGAGCGCGCGGAGTACATCCGCGTGATATTGTCGGAGTTGAACCGCATTGCCAGCCACATGCTGTTCTACGGCGTCTATGGGCTGGACGTGGGCGCGATGACGCCGGTGCTGTACGGCTTCCGCGAGCGAGAGCGCATCCAGGAGCTTTTCGAGAGCGTGACGGGCGCGCGCATGATGCACAACTATTTTCGTATCGGCGGCGTGAAGGATGATTTGCCGGCTGATTTCCCCGCGCGTATGAGTCGGTTGATGGAGCAGCTGAAGCAGGGTATCGCCGAGTGCGATGAGTTGCTGTCGCAGAATGAGATGTTTCTGGCGCGCACGAAGGGCATCGGCGCTGTGAGCGCGCAGGACGCGCTGGACTTTGGCATGACAGGGCCCGCGCTGCGGGCGAGTGGCGTGGCGGAGGATGTGCGGATATCGGAGCCGTATTCCATATACGACCGATTCGACTTCGGCATTCCGGTGGGGACATACGGCGACTGCTGGGACAGGTACTATGTGCGGGTGGAGGAGATGCGGCAGTCGATACGGATAATCGAGCAGGCGATGGCGCAGATGGAGCCGGGGCCGATAATTGCAAGCGACCGGCGCATAGCGCGCCCGCGCCCGCCGAAGGGCGAGGTGTATGTTCGCACCGAATCGCCGCGCGGCGACTTCGCGGTGTTCCTGGTGAGCGACGGCAGTGACAAGCCGTACCGCGTGAAGGTGCGCGCTCCTTCGTTCGCCAATTTGCAGGCGTTTCAGCACATGCTCAGGGATGCTTATGTGGCGGACGCGGTGGTGATACTGGGGTCGATTGATATTATTCTGGGTGAGGTGGATAGATGAAACTTACATCGATGGACAGGATGGATAGGATAGGAAGGAATATGGCAGGAGAGAGGCTCGTTGACCCTATTGCGGTCACGCAAGCCATAGACGAATCTACATGACTTTGGATAACGCAAGCACAACGAAGCGGCTGATAGCCGATTACTCCCCAGCGAGGAATCTCATGGTAATAGATCGCACCCGCAAGACCACAACGCAAGCCGTCGCAGAGTTTGACGACCTCACTATCGAATACCCTGAGGAAGATGGTGAACCCTTGGCTGAATCAGACTTCCAGTTTATCCCGCTCACATACGCGGTAGTCGCTCTCAGAGCGCGCTACGCTGACCGCGAGGACATATATGTCGGGGGAAACATGCTGCTCTACTACCGCATGAACCGCCCGGAGTTCAGCGTCGCGCCCGATGTGTTCATGGTCATCGGCGCGCGGGGCAATCACAACCGCAGGTCGTGGTTCACTTGGCGCGAGGACGCTGCGCCCGCTTTCGTGATGGAGATTGCATCCGACAGCACCTGGCGCTATGACGCCGCGGAGAAGAGAACAGTTTACGCGGAGATTGGAGTAACCGAATACTGGCGGTTCGACCCGACAGGCGAATGCTTCAGCCCTGCGCTAGTCGGCGAGCGATTGGTTGACGGCGTGTATCAGCCCATAGAAGTGGCGGAAGATGAAGGCGGCATACTGCGTGGACATAGCGATGCGCTGATGCTGGACATCTGCGCGCTGCCGGACCTGGAGTTGCGCCTGTACGACCCAGAACAGGGAGAGTGGCTGCTGGACTATAATGAAGAGCGAGACGCCCGCCAAGCCGCCGAATTGCAAGCGCAGACTGAACGGGAGGCGCGCCAAGCCGCCGAAACGCAAGCGCAGGCTGAACGGGACGCGCGCCAAGCCGCCGAAGAGCGCATGCGCCAATTGGAGGCGTTGCTGCGAAAACGAAACGGCGACTCTGCTTGATGCATTGCTCGCTCTAATGAAAGACATATCGCCGTGGATCTTACGCAAGGCATATACATAGTCATCGGGGCGGCAGCTCTGCTGGCGTTCCTGTCGGTGATGGTGCTGCTGCTGACTTGGCTTGAGCGCAAGGCGCTGGCGCGCATACAGATGCGAATGGGGCCGATGCGCGTGGGCTTTCATGGGGCGCTTCAGCCGATTGCGGACGCGATGAAGCTGGTGTCGAAAGAAGACATCCTGCCTTCGTGGGCAGACCGGCGAGTGTATTGGCTTGCGCCGCTGGCGGTGTTCATTCCGGCGTTTCTGCTGTGGGTTACGATACCCGTCGCGCGGGACATCGCGCTCGCCAATCTCGACCTGGGGCTGTTCTACATCGTCGCCATATCGGTGCTGTCGGTGATGGGGCTTGTGATGGCGGGCTGGAGTTCGGCGAACAAGTACGCGATGCTGGGCGGTCTGCGCGCAGCCGGGCAGCTAGTGAGCTACGAGATACCGTTCATCATGGCGATACTTGCGGTGGCGATGCTGGCGCAGACGCTGAACCTGCGGGAAATAGTGGCGGCACAATCTACTTTCGCTTATGTGCTGATTCTGCCGCTTAGCCTGTTTCTGTTCCTGACGGCGGGGCTTGCCGAGCTTGGGCGCACGCCGTTCGACATCCACCACGCGGAATCGGAGGTTGTGGGCGGGCCGTTCGTGGAGTACAGCGGAGCGCACTGGGCGGTCTTCTTCCTCGCGGAGTACATCAACACCTTCACGATAGCGGCGCTGACCGCGCTGCTGTTCCTCGGCGGCTGGGGCTGGCCCACGATGCCTTTCGACGGGTTGCTGCACTCGGCGCTGTCGGCGCTGTGGTTCATGGTCAAGACTTATGCTGTGATACTGGTGATATTCTGGATACGCGGCACATACCCGCGCCTGCGTATAGACCAGCTTATGGCGTTCGGCTGGAAGCTGCTGGTGCCGCTGTCGTTCATAAACATCGTGCTGGTGGGCGTGGCGCTGTTCTACGGATGGCCGCTGTGGGTGCTGAGTTTGCTGTCTGTGATAACATTGGCAGTAACCTTCTACATCATCGTCAGGAACGCAGGCACTCGGATGGAGCGGAACACGGTTTCGGTGCAGAGCGCGGCGAGTTTGCGGAGGTAGGCGCAAATACAGGGGTGAAACCTTATGACCACAGCTACGGAAGATCGTACCAATCGCACTGAAGACAAACTCGATGACTTAATTGGTCGTGTCGGGCGATTGGAGAGCAGCCATGAACAGATGAGCAAGCGCCTTGATGATATTCATAAGCTGCTAATAACTCTAATCGCCATTGGCGGCGGCGGACTGATAACGGCTGTGGTCAGTCTTGTTTTGCAATTAGTCAAGTAGAGTAGAGGGTTGAAATGGCCACCCTTGAACATACCCGGACGGCACAAGAACTGCTTGCCAAGTCGGACAGGCAGTTCGCTGCTGGTGAGTACCGCGAGGGGTCAGAGACGCTTTGGCGCGCCGCCGAGCTTGCGATGATAGCCGTCGCCGAGCAGCGCGGGTGGAAGCACGACAGCTACAAGGAATTGTTTTACGCGGCTAAGCGGCTGTCCGAAGAGCAGAAAAACAGATCATTCAACAATGAGTTCGGAGTAGCGGAAATGTTTCGTGAAAACTCTATCTACGGCTATCTTGAGGACTATGAGCCTGACGCTTTCAAGTCTATTGTGCATCGTTTCGTAAGTAGTACGCTTTCGCTCGTGGAACAAAGCAATCAAACCAAATAAATCACACGAGGTTATGCCTTTGGATATGGAGGAACATATTCGGACGGCACAGGAATTTCTAGTCAAGTCGGAGCAGGAATTCGCAGATGGTGATTTTCTGCAAGGGTCGGAGAAACTGTGGGGCGCAGTCGCACATGCTGTGATTGCCCTCGCGCAGCAGAGAGGGTGGCGATACGGAGGCCACAACGAGTTGATACAGGCTGCAAGACGATTATCCGAGGAGCAAGGCGATACGGCAATCTATGAACAGTTTGGCAAAACTCGCAGGCTTCACGCTAACTACTATCATGGCTTCCTTGAGGACCATCAAATTGACGATTTGCGTCCAATCGCGCACGATTTCATACACCGCGTTCTCGCCGTTGTCGCATAACAGACATCGCAGCAATCGAACACTGACCACTGTGAGCTGACATGGTAGGCTTTCTCGAAGGACTGAAAATAACGCTCAAGACGGCGGGTCGCAAGCCCGTTACTGCCGAGTACCCGGAGCCGGAGAAGCGGCTTGAAGTGCAGGACCGCTATATGGGCTTTCCCGCGCTGACGTGGGACGGCGATGTGAGCGAGCCGTACTGCACGGGCTGCATGGTGTGCATCCGCAACTGCCCGACGCAGTGCATGAGCGCGCAGATGAAGGACAATCCGCTGAACGCCGAGGGCAAGAGTCGTCGCCGCAAGATTATCGACGAGTTCGAGATTAACCTGGGACGCTGCATCCTATGCGGCATCTGTGTGGATGTTTGCAACTTTGACGCCATCGAGATGAGCCACGAGCACGAGCTGAGCAAGTACGAGCGCAACGGCAACCGCGTTGACCTGCCGGTTCTGCTGGACATGGGCAGGCGCTACCAGGAATCGACCGCGTGGCAGCCGAAGCAGCCTGAGAAGAATAGCGGCGTGCCGCCACCGCCGAAGGAGCCGACTAAGAAGGCCGAACCGATCGAGCTGGCGCAAGTCCCCCGAGAAGCCGTGGAGCATCGGAAGGCGGTGATGCGCGCTAGGGCAAAAGAACGCGAGCGCGAAACTCGTGGTTCGGCAGACCCTTCGGCAGGCTCAGGACAGCGCTCAACACGAACGGAATCTACAGACTGACTAATCGACGCTCTGAGTGCGTTACACCCCCATCCCTGCTCCCTGCTTTCGCAGGGATATGCTTCGCGGGGGCAGGCTCTTCCCCCTTGATGGGGGAATGAACTTCAGACACCTATACTGAACACGGACAACGATGGCTCTCACTGCTTCACTGGTGTTGTTCTATGTAACCGGAGCGCTCACGCTTGGGGGCGCTCTGGTTGTGGTCATGAGCCGCAATATCGTGTATGCGGCGTTCGGCCTGCTCGCCTCGATGGTCGGCGTGGCAGGGCTGTTCCTGCTGGCGCTGGCGGAGTTCCTCGCGCTGGCGCAACTCCTCATCTACGGCGGCGCGGTCGTCATCGTCATCCTGTTCGCACTGATGCTGACGCGCATCGAGGACTTCGAGAGCCTGTCGGACCATCCGCAGTGGCCCGTCGCGCTGGTAGTCGCCATAGCGGTCTTCGGCGTGATAGCGGCGACCATCGTTGGCACAGCCGCGCCCGAGTCGGAGCGGGTCAGCCTGAGTTTCACGGCACTCGGCAGCAGCCTGTTCGTAGAGTGGGCGGTGGCGTTCGAGGTGGCGTCTCTGGTGCTGCTGGTGGCGCTTATCGGCGCGGTGGTGATGGTGCGAACTTCGGGAGGTCGGGACTGACAGGATGGATAGGATAAGGGGTTCTTCTGGATTCCTGCCTCCGCAGGAATGACGGTGTACCCTCGCCCTCTCCCAGAGGGAGCAGGGACTGGAGAAAAAGATTGCTGGAACTGGCGCATTTTCAGGTCATAAGCGCGGCGCTGTTTGCCATCGGCGTATATGGCGTGCTGGCGCGGCGCAGCGCGGTGCTGATACTGATGTCCATCGAGCTGATGCTGAACGCCGTGAACGTGAACCTCATAGGGTTCGCGGCGTTCGGCGACTTCACGGAAGGACAGCGCGCGCTGGGGCAGGTGCTCATCATATTCGTAATCACTATTGCCGCCGCCGAACTCGCGCTTGCTATTGCCATCATCCTGCGGCTGTATCGGAACAGGTCGTCGGTGAATGTGGATGAGATAAATGTGATGAAGTGGTGAAATGATACACCGTTCCCTGTGATAAGATTTAGATATGACCACAACACCCACGCCTTTAGATCCCGAATCGCTGGTAGCCCGCATAATGGAGGAGCTCCGCGCCAATCCTGCCGCTCAGCAGATGCTAATGCGAGCCTTGCTGACCCGCGAGTTCCTCGGCATGCCCTTGCGCCTTGAACGCATAGAGGCTCAGCTGGACGCTATTCTCGGTCGTGTGGACAGCCTTGAGGAAGGCCAACGCAGTCTTGAGGAAGGACAGCGCAGACTTGAAGGACGCATGGATAGTCTTGAGGAAGGACAGCGTAACCTCCAAAATACTGTCGGTGCATTGGTTGGCGACAATTTGGAGTTGAAACTCCCCGGTAGGATAGTCCCTCTTCTCAGCCAGAAGATAAGGCTTCGAAGGGCGGAAATAGTACGCAGCCCAACTACGACAATGAGCAGCGAATTTGCCGATGTCATCGCAGACGCCGTTGACTCCGGCGTTCTCGAAGACTGGCAGGAATCCCGAATTGGGCTGACGGACATAATCGTCCGCGCCCAACGCCGCGCCGACAGGTCTCCAGTTTGGCTTGCCGTAGAGGCGTCAGGCGCGATTCACCGACGCGACATAGAGCGCGCTCGTCGGTCTGCGGATTCTCTGGCAGCCGCATTCCGGCAAGACGCAATCGCAGTGGTAGCCGGATACGAGATCGACCCGGAGGAAAGCCGCCAAGCCGATGATGCCGGCGTCGAAGTCCTCATCGTAGAATAGCCCGCCACTGAACTCGCGCTTGCTATTGCCATTATCCTGCGGCTGTACTAGGAACAGGTCGTCGGTGAATGTGGATGAGATAAACCTGATGAAGTCGTAGGACATTTCTGAATGCATCTCGCATGGCTCATACCTGCACTTAGCGCGACGGCGTTCATTGTCGTGGCGCTCGTCGGGCGCTGGCTGCCAGGGCGCGGGGCGTTCGTGTCGATTGCGGCTATGGCGGCGGGGTTCGTTCTCTGGCTGGTGGCGCTTGGGGATATGCTGGGTGGCGATCAGTCGGTCGTCTCCTACGGTGTAGAGTGGCTGACGGCGGGCGGAACAAGCATCGGTTGGGGCGTGCATATCGACCGTCTCGCCGTCGTGATGCTGGGGCTGGTTACTTTCGTGGCGCTGCTGGTACAAGTCTATTCGCTGGAATACATGCGTGGCGACTCGCGCTTCGGCTGGTACTTCGCGGTGCATTCGCTGTTCGGCGCGGCTATGCTCGCCCTCGTGCTGGCGGACAACCTGCTGTTCCTGTATATCGCGTGGGAGCTTGTGGGGCTGGGGTCGTATCTGCTCATCGGACACTGGTGGGAGCGGCGCTCTGCGGCTGAGGCGGCGAAGAAGGCGTTCATCACCACGCGCATCGGCGATGTGGGCTTGCTTATCGGCATCATCCTGCTGTTCCGCGCGACCGGCACATTCGACATCAGCGACATCATCGAAATGGCGCAGGCCGGCGCAATAGGGCAAGGTACGCTGACCGCGTCTGCGCTGCTGCTGTTCATGGGCGCGATGGGCAAGTCGGCGCAGTTCCCGTTCCATGTGTGGCTGCCGGACGCGATGGAAGGTCCGACGCCGGTGAGCGCGCTGATACACGCGGCGACTATGGTCGCGGCGGGCGTCTATCTCGTGGCGCGGATGCTGCCGCTGTTCGAGCTGATGCCCGTGGTGATGCTCGTGGTGGCGGTGATAGGGCTGATAACCTTCCTGTATGCGGGGACGCTGGCGCTGGTGATGACCGACATCAAGCGCGCGCTGGCATACTCCACGATAAGCCACCTTGGGCTGATGATGCTTTCGCTGGGCGCGTTCGGACTCGCCGCCGCCATCTTCCACCTCGTCGCGCACGGCGTATCGAAGGCGATGCTGTTCCTGGGCGCGGGGAGCGTGATGCACGGCATGCACGAAGAGACGGACATGCGGCGGATGGGAGGCTTGCGGCGAACTATGCCCATCACCGCGATAACATTCATAATTGGCGCGGCGTCGCTTGCGGGCATTGCGCCGTTGAGCGGGTTCTTCAGCAAGGACGAGGTGTTGGTGGCAGTGCTGGAGCATAGCAATCCCGCGTTCCTCGTTCTGACGCTTACCGGAGTTGTGCTTAGTGCGCTGTACATGGCGCGCATGGTCTGGCTCACGTTCCTGGGCAGCCCACGGAGCGAGGACGCAGAGCACGCGCACGAATCGCCCGCTCTCATGACGGTGCCCTTGGTGATGCTCGCCGTATTCGCTCTAACACTTGGCGCAGCTACCATTGACTGGGGTGCCTCATATCACGGTTTTGCCTACTGGATGACGGAGGGGCATGAGAAGTTTCACATCGTGCCTTGGCTCACGGTCGTCTCGCTCGCGCTTGCGCTTGGCGGCGTAGCGGTGGGCTGGCGTGTGTATGGCAGGCGCGAGTACGCGGAGCAGGCGCACCATGCCATAGCATCGCGCTTCCCAGCGATACACCGCGTTCTTCTGAACAAATACTATGTGGACGAGCTGTACCAGTGGGTGATAGACCGCATCGCGCTGGCGTTCAGCCGTTTCATCGCGCTGTTCGACCGCGCCGTGGTGAACGATTACGGCGTTGACGGCGCGGCGCTATCAGTGCGGCTGACGGGCTGGTGGCTGCGCCTGACGCAGACGGGACGCCTGTACAACTACGGCGCGGCAATGGGGGCAGGCGCGGTGGTGCTGGTGCTGGCGTGGTGGGTGCTGCTGGGCTGACAATTCCAATCTAATGACGAATCAGGAGGCAGGCAATGGCTGACTATATTCTGGTCGTGCAACTGGACATTCCGAACGAGTTGGAGGACGACTTCAACCGCGCCTATGACGACGAGCATGTGCCGAACCTGCTCAATGTTTCGGGTGTGCATGGCTGCGACAGGTACAGGCTGGAGGATTCTACGGACGAGGGAATGGCGCGGTATGCAGCCGTGTATCACATAGACTCGCCGGACATCCCGGACAGCGCAGAGTGGCGGGAGTGGGCGGATAAGGAAGGCGAATGGGTCTCGAAGATTCGCCCGAACTATTCGAACCGCACACGCTCGATTTT
Source organism: Dehalococcoidia bacterium (assembly GCA_034421195.1). Taxonomy (GTDB): domain Bacteria; phylum Chloroflexota; class Dehalococcoidia; order Lucifugimonadales; family JADFKI01; genus Bin90. Next base: position 421,496 of record DAOUKP010000015.1, on the reverse strand, counting down.
CAGGAAGATTAACTGAGGAATTGCCCTTCGACAGGCTCAGGGCAAACGGGTTTTTCACCCCCAATCTTGACCTTCGGCTGACAGAGGTATGTAGATGGTGCATCCAGTACGAAAGCCCTTTCTATCTGTCATTCTGAACGCAGCGCAGCGGAGTGAAGAATCTGAAATCTCTGCTATAAGACGAGCCTGCTCGTAGTTAAGGATGCTAGATTCCTCACTTCGTTCGGAATGACAGGTGAGCGGGGTTCGGTATGACAGTAGAAATCCGGCTCACTTGAAGCGCAACGGCATTATATTTGGAATACTAAATATCTACCCTTCTCGGCCCATCGAGGGGGAAGGGACTAATGGTACATATCAATGCGTGTTAGCAATACTGAATAGTGGAGACAACACGATGGCTGATTACATTCTGCTGATACAGATGGATATTCCCGCCGAGTTGGAGGACGACTTCAACCACTACTACAATACGCAACATGTCCCGAATCTGTTGCAGGTCGAGGGTGTGCATGGATGCACTCGGTACAGGCTGGAGCAGTCGTCGAATGAGGGTATGGCGCGGTATGCCGCGATGTATGAGGTGGACGAGCCGAATATACACGAGACGGAGAAGTGGCGGCGGCAGGCGGATATTGAGTGCGAGTGGATGACGGAGATTCGGCCGCATACTTTTAATCGCACTTTCTCGTCTTTCAGGAAGATCAGCTGACGCCTGCCGGTCCTGCCTACCACCTAAGGAGACGCCTCCAATGTGCAGAAGCATCAAGACTCTCAGACGACACGACGCGCCGGCGACGAACGAGGAAGTCCACGCCGCCGCGCTTCAGTTCGTGCGGAAGATTAGCGGCTACCGCAAGCCGTCCCGCGCGAATGAGCAGGCGTTCAACCGCGCTGTTGACGAGATCGCGCTGACGTCCAGGGCGCTGCTGGAGTCGCTGGTGGTGCGGGGCTAGTACCCGGTAGCCTAGCGCATGCGGCTCATTATCGCGTCCCGCGCCTCAAGGAACGGCATCTGAAGGTAAGATAGGTGGTCATGCTCGCCATGCCGGTGTGTGACCGATCCGGGCGGTCGCACTCCTGCGCTCTCTCTGATGTACGCGAGATCGCCCTCGATTAGCGTGAGCATATACTGCGCGGTCGCCTCGTCAAACATGTCCCATTGGCCGCCGCACGCCACATAGACGGGCGATGTGTGCGCGAAAACGCCGCGATTCCAGACGTCGTGGTGCGGCACTATGTCGAAGTAGTCATACGCGCCGGTCCTAGCGGCGATCCACGAATGCCCGTCAATCCTGAGATTTTCCTTCAGCTCAAAGCGGCGCGCGCCGTTGCGGTTGTCGGTGCGTGCCACTACGCGACCGTTCTGCACAATTTCCAGCGAGAAGACAGGCAACACGCTCTCGGTCCAGGCTTGCACTTCAACACTTCCGGGTCCCGACATTGGCAGTGTATCGCCAACCTCTTTGCCATCGACCGATAGGTGAATAATCGGTCCGCCGCTCAGGAAGGTGCGCCCGGCGGCGACCGAGCGACACCAGTTCTCGTAGGTGAACTCCTGGTCGTCCGGCAGGAGCGCGTAAGTGCGGTATAGTCCGACCGGCACGTCGCTGCTCATCTTGTCGGTGCCGCCGACCAGCGGCAGGCGGTAGCCGCAGTTCAGATAGCGGTAGTATTCGAGGTGGTTGGGGCGCGTCTGGCGCAGCATCTCGATGCCGTCCAGTCGTCCGGTGGCGACGAGCGCGGCAGGCTCTCCGTTGGGATTGGGGAAGTGCGGATTGATGACCCAGGCACCCTGCGCGTGCGCCTCGTCAGCCCAGTGCGCGAGCGTGGTCTCCATGTGGCCGCCGATCTCCGCCTCGCTTGGCCCGTCGGAGCACCAGGGCATCACCGGCTCTTTCAAGCCCCACAGAATCATGTGTCCCATGAAGTGCTGGCGGTTCTCCTGCGAGACATAGACGATGTTGCTGCCGTTGCGCGATATGCTCGCTCTGCCGGTGAAGTCTTCGGTATTCGTGAAGAGGCTGCCCCACTGGGACTGGAGCAGGTTGACTATGTTGAGGTCTTCTCCGCTCGATTCAAGGTGCGCGCCGTCCGCAGACAAAAAGTGGACATGTGAGTCACCGCTGTACCAACGACGGGAGTTCATGTCTATCCAGCGCTTGATGCGGAGTTCAAGGCGCTGCTGTCCCGGCTCGATCCGCACCTTCGTCCGCAGCGGCTCGTACTCGAAGCCCCGCGCGACATCCACTATCACATCGCCACGAGGCAGCCAGCCCTCGCACCTGCCGTCTATGTAGGCGTAGGTGATATGCCCCATGCGGACATCGCCACCGATGTCTATGTGCCATGTGTCGAGGTTAGAGTTGACCTGATTGTGATGGCCGTGCGGCTGGTAGGGGATGCCCTCCGGCGATCTGAAGTGGACGCGGCATGGGACGGGCCTGCCGGTGTCATCGTCCACGACCGTTACTTTCACCCAGTTGCGCCCGCGATCCATCAACTCGATGCGTGCCCTTGGAGTCTCGGCTTTGCCCTTCTCTTCGACCTTTCCCCACGGCACATGCGCGATCGATTCGCCGCCCTGCTTGATGGACACGGTCGCGGACGGCACCGCCGAAATCTCGGCGTAAGACGAGCTGGCGTCGTCGTTGTTCGCTTCGCCGAAGCCGCGATGATACCCGCTCAGGAAGCCTTCGTCCGGGTCTTTCGGCAGCGGGAAGGCGTAGGTGGAGTCGCCCCTGTCCACCTCTACTTCGACATCGAATGGGCTGGACGCCGCGACCGGATCGGTGATCGTTATCATCGCCTCTCTGCGCCCTTGTCTCGCAAAGGGATGTTCGTCCACATGACCAAGCGTAACCCCTGCAATCACGAACGCGGGACCCTTTGGCACGATGCGGACGGACTCCACCGCAACATCCGGCTCAGGATTCGTCCAGCTCCACAGGAAGTAGCTCTTCGCGGTGGCTTGCAGATACTCGGTCTGTCGCCGCCCTATCTCCTGCCAGGGACCCTCATTGCGCGGAAACAGGCGGTGCTTGCCGTCGGTTACGGCGAGGAACGGCAGTCCGGACGGTCCCCGGAAGGAGTCGGTGGGGACGAAGCCAATCTCGAAGCGCTCCCTGACGGGTACGACATGCTCCTGCCCATTGGCAAGCGTGAAGACGTAGTCCGCGACATGCACGCCCACGGGGCCGCCCTCGTCGATTTCGGATACAAGCAGCCTGTGCGCGAAGATAATTCTATGCGCTGAGCCGCCGACCGTAACGGAGACCGTCTCGCTGTCGCCGTCCAGCGATATGAAGCATCCGGCAGGGTCGCCGCTGACGGCGAATGGCAAGCCTCTGAAGTGGCGCGGGCCGATTTCCGCCGTCCCGCCTTCGCCGAGCGCCGCAATGCCGCCGTTGAGATGTTGGGATATATCGAGAGGTTCGTAGTCGGACATTGCTTGCCTCCTGAGTTCTGGTCTGCTGGAAGGATTATACTCTGCGGGGCTGGGTTGTGTGGACATTTCGGTATTTCAATTCGTCATTCCCGCGCAGGCGGGAATCCAGTGGCTTTCAGACGGCGTAAATGATACGAAATCGGCTATATTTTACGACTCTGGATTCCCGTTTTCACGGGAATGACGCAAATGTCAACAGAGCCTAAGTTCCGTCTGTCATTTCGAGTGGAAGCGAGAAATCTGAAGCCGAAATTTGGCTTCCGTGCGACGATTTTGGCAACCGTGTTGGATTAAGCCGACGTTCGGAGTGAAAGAGACGAATGCGCTAATACACAGTGATGATGAAGAAATCTCGGAGACTGTTGGGTAGCGTTTCCTTTCAAGTGGATGAAGAACTTGCCCCCATCCCCTGCCTTCGCAGGGGCAGGCTCTAACCTTCCCCCATCAAAGGGGAAGGGACTATTGCCACCTAGACCTAGAAGGAAACGCTAATGACTGTGGCGGCGGTTGCGCTTGCAGAGGATAGACATTATAGTAACGGCATGGTTCGCGCGTAGTGGTCGATTTACAACAGAATATCTATCGCCCAAGGGGGATGATTATGAAACCGTTTATGTTTCTGCTGGTTACCTCAATCCTCATTGCGGCTGTTTTGATTGCCTGTGGCAGCCCTCAACCGACGGCTCCCGCTGCCGCACAGCAGGCATCCCCAGCACAAGCGCCCGTGTCTCCTCAACAGGCAGTATCTCCCCAAGCGCCTGCCATGCCGGCGCAACCGGCTCCGGCTGCTCCCGCCGCTCCCGCGATGGCGCCGCAGGCTACCCCTACGAGCGTGGTATTCATCCAGCCAGGCGCCGTGCCTACCAGAGTTCCGCGCCCGGCCCCCGCACCCTCAGGGGAAGCGTCAGGTACGCTTGTAATCGGAGAATCGGACATCGCCTTCCCCGGAACGGTGCCGAGCCTTCTTTCCTGCATCAGCCAGAACATTGCCCACCGTTACAGCGTTTATGAAGAGCCGAAGCGCTGGGACCTGACTGACCCGGTTATCGTGCCGAATCTGGGCGAATCGTGGTCGTATGACGACACGGCGACCGTTCTGACATGGCAGATAAAGGAGGGTGTGCAGTTCCACGGCGGCTGGGGTGAGATGACATCGGAAGACTGGAAGTATTCGCACGAGGATATGGTCGCCGACGGTTCGATTCACTCGAATATCTTCATCTCCAAGGCGCGAGTGCAGGAGGTGAAAGCAGTCGAGCCGTACACCGTTCAGTTCATTCTGGACAAGCCGAACATCTTCTTCATAGACAGCCAGTTCAATGGACCTGGCGGCTGCGGCTCTTTTGGGATTGTGAGCAAGGCGAGGGTGGACCAACTCGGCAAGGAAGAGGCGCACCTTGACTTGTCCGGCGGAACAGGACCGTTCAAGTTCGTGCAGTGGGACGCCGGTGACCAAGTTGTGGTCGAGGCGGTGCCCGGCCATCACAGGAAAGACTCCAACTACTCGACAATCAAGGGAGTAGAGATTAAAGAGCAGGCGACCAAGGTAGCGGCGCTTGCCGTGGGCGAACTGGACATATCCGTCGTGCCGGTTACCGAATCGGAAAGGCTATCCGGCAGGGGATTGGACATCAGAAGGCTTACGGGCGGCGGCTACCAGCGTCTGTATCCGCAGGGCAGGTTCTGCATGCCTGAGACTCTGGACGGAACCGTTGTGGACCCATTCCCAAGACCGGGATACAATCCCGATGCGCCGTGGGTGGGGGATTGCGACGATGACGACGAGCAGGAAAACGCGCGCAAGGTGCGCTGGGCGATGTCCATGTCCATCGACCGCCAGTCGATCGTGAACAATATACTTGGTGGACTTGGACGGCCTGCGGGGCCTGCGGAAATGTCCGGAGTGACCTTCGAGAAGTATTTCCAGGACAAGTGGGCTGTGCCGTATGACCCGGAGATGTCCCAACAGTACCTCAGCGAAGCCGGATACCCAAATGGGTTCGAGGCGACTATGAGGGTTACGACCTGCTGCCACCCGCTCGAGGTCGAGATGGGCGAGGCGATTGCCAAGTTCATGCAGGAAGTCGGCATCAATGTCAACATCGAAATCCTGACTTACTCGGCAAACAGGCCGTCCGTAGTAGCGCGCGAGAATGGCGACTGGTGGTTCCGCAGCTCAGGGCCTGGACTGGGTCTTAATCCTGAGATAGCCATGCTCCGACGTAATCCCGTCGGCGCGTTCAACCCCGGCTTCGAGGTACGCCGTCCGCTTGAGATCATCGCGGAAATTGACGGATGCCTGGACGCAGAGTGCATAGACAGCCTGCGCGAGGCCCAATGGGACTGGTGGCACGAGCAGCAGCAGATTATCGGCGTTGTCGAAACATTCGGGATATTCGCGGTCAATCCGTCCAAGGTAGGCGTCTGGACTATTCCGATTGGAGGCGCCGGACTTACGGCATTCGAGTACGCGCAGAAGCCGTAAGCTGCAACGAGAATTTCTTTCCTGCCACTCTTGCCACAGGCGTAAGGGTGGCGGGAAAAAAGCCCTTCATCCTGAAATGATTTGCACGGTAAATTCGTGCCCGCAGCCAGCCTTGCGGATTTGTAGCATGCCTTCTGAGGATAGTCAGAGTGCAGAAGTTTTTATTCCGCCGCTTTACGGCTGCGATCGTAACACTCCTGACAGTCAGCGTACTGGTGTTCGCGCTCGCTCGCATGCAGGGCGATCCGAGGACCATACTGCTATCCGACGATACAACCCAGGAGGACTATGATGCCTGGGGCAGGGAGTTCGGTCTCGACAAGCCCATAACCGTGCAGTACCTCATCTATATGGGCAAGCTAGTTCGGGGCGATCTGGGCAAGTCCGTGCTCCAGCGCGTTCCGGTGAGCAAGCTCCTGTGGGCTAGAATTCCTAATAGCGCGCAACTGGCTGCACTGGCGTTCCTCTTCTCCGTAATAATCGGAGTTCCGCTAGGCGTGCTGGCAGCGGTTACTAGAGGCGGGGCGTGGGACTATCTTGCCAGGTCATTTGCGATTATCGGGCATGCCGCTCCGTCCTTCTGGATTGGCTTAGTCCTGATTTTCGTCTTTGCGGTGTCCCTTGAATGGCTGCCCACCTCGCGCAAGTCGGGACTGGACAGCATGATTCTGCCGGCTATTACGCTTGGCTGGGGGTCTGCCGGCGGCCAGCTGAGGCTCGTGCGATCCTCGATGCTGGAGGTGCTGGACTCTGAGTTCATCAAGCTTGCGCGGGCAAAGGGTGTTCCCGGAATAAGTGTGATCTGGAAGCATGCCTTGCGAAACGCAATGATAGCGCCCCTGACCTTCGCCGGGCTTACTCTGGCGGGTCTGATAACCGGCACAATCGTGGTGGAGACGATATTCGCCTGGCCCGGGCTGGGACTTCTATCGATTCAGGCGCTGAACAACTCGGACTATCCCGTAATTCAGGGGGTAATCCTGCTGGTTACGCTCGTCTATGTGGTAACCGCGTTCGGCGTGGACATCCTATACGCATATCTGGACCCCAGGATTAAGTACACATAAATGGCTGCTACCAGAATTGCAGGCGTGTTAGCGCCTACACGAACCATTGGGATAAGGGGCGGTGTCAGCGCGTTGCGGCGCTGGCCCATATCATCAATCGTCATCCTCACCGCGCTCTTCATCGCGGCAGTCGGTGCGCCGTGGGTCGCTCCCTATGATCCCCTGCAGGACGGCTCGCTTGACGACAGGCATATTCCGCCGATGTTCTTCGGCGGCACAGCGGAGCACATCCTCGGCACGGACCATCTTGGAAGAGACACGCTCAGTCGCCTGATTTACGGCGCGCGCATCTCAATGCTGGTGGCTGCGATAGTGCTGGTCATTGGCGGCGGCATCGGTACGCTGATAGGCCTGGTGTCCGGATATTTCGGCGGCTGGGTCGATGAGATTCTGATGCGAATTGTGGACATCAAGTTCTCACTTCCGCTTATCCTGATCGCGCTCGCGCTGGCGATAATCTGGGGCGCCAGTATTCAGCTGCTTATGGGGCTGCTCGCGTTTCTCATCTGGGGCAGCTTCTCGCGCCAGGTGCGGGGAGAAGCCCTCGTGCTGAAGGAGACGGACTATGTGAAGCTGGCGAGAGTTGCGGGCGCATCGACCTCACGCATCCTGTACAAGCACATCTTTCCGGGGGTAATGAACACTGTCGTGGTGGTGGCGACGTTCCAGGTAGGCTCGGTGATACTTGCCGAGGCGTCGCTGAGTTTCCTGGGCGCGGGCATTCCACCGCCTACGCCGGCATGGGGGTCTATGGCATCAGCAGGTCGGCTCTACATCACCACCGCATGGTGGGTAACTCTGATTCCCGGGCTTGCAATTGCGCTGACAGTGATCGCATTCACGCTACTCGGAGACTGGATACGGGACAAGGTTGATCCGCGCCTTCGCCAACTATGACGAAACGCGTTCCGATTCGCGCCTTCAAGTATGCCGCCCACGCAGGCCACCCACGCATGCCCGCCCAAGACGTCGCGCACTGCCGGATGGGGCGGACGTATGCAGGTGAGGACTTTCTGAACCGACACGCTAAAACAGCGCATCGCTGGCGTGCTGTATCGCTTGCATGAGGGGGGCGGGGTACACTCCAAGCACGATCATTCCGGCGAAGAGCGCGCCAAGCACGCCTAAGGTGAGGCGGGGCACGGGTATAGGCGCGGGTTCGTCGGGAGGCTCGATGTAGAGCTGACGCACGACCATCAGGTAGTAGTACAGCGAAATCAGGCTGGCGAAGATGGCGACTCCCGCGACCCACAACAAGCCCTGCGCGGCGGCTGCGTTGAACAGGTAGAACTTGCTGGTGAAGCCCACGAATATGGGCAGTCCGGCGAGTGAGAAGAGCGACACGGCGAAGACCAGCCCTACTAGCGGCGCGCGCCGAGCAACACCCGCCATGCCCGCGATGTCGTCGCGCCCGGTGATGTTGAAGACGGCGGCGAGACAGAGGAACGCTGCCATGTTTGTTACGGCATACGCGACAAGATGCAGCATGATGCCGTTGGAGGCGAGGTGCGACAGCTCCAGCGAGCCGTCGCCCATCGCGGCGAGCGCGGCGACGCCCATCAGCAGGTAGCCGACCTGCCCCACGCTGGAGTATGCCAGCAGCCGCTTCAGGTTGCGCTGCGCCAACGCGACGAGGTTGCCTAGCAGCATCGTTATCACGGCGAGGGCTATGAGCAGTATCTGCCACTGCTCCACGATAGGCATGAACGCCTCCGCGAACAGGCGCAACACCAGCGCGAAAGCCGCCGCTTTAGAGCCGACGGCGAGGTGCGCGGTGATGGGTATGGGCGCGCCCTCGTAGGCGTCCGGCGCCCACATGTGGAACGGCACGGCGGCGACCTTGAAGCCAAGTCCCGCCACTATCAGCGCGATGCCGAGTATGAGACCCGGACTGAGCGCATCCGCCGATGCGAGCGCCCTGCTTATCTCGTCGAAGCGAGTCGTGCCCAGCAGCCCATAGATTTGGCTGATGCCGAAGAGCAGCAGCGCGGAGGAGAACGCGCCCAGCAGGATGTACTTGGTCGCACCCTCGTTGGACTTGGGATTGTAGCGGTCATAGGCAACCAATACGTACAGCCCGAAGCTCAGCAGCTCCAGCGATATGTATGCCGTCAGCAGCTCGCCGGACGCCGCAAGCAGCATCATGGCGACGACGGTGAACAGCAGGATGCCGTAGTATTCGCCAGGGTGATCCAGGTTGCGCCGCACGAAATCGACGGATACGAGGATGACCACGCCGCCCAGCGCAATGAAGAACGCCTTGAAGAACAGCGCATAGCCGTCAATCCGAATGACGCCATCGTACAGCGTATCATTCACGCCCCACAGCTGCGCCAGCGATACGACGAGCGCGACCACCAGCCCGGCTACCGCGACGAACGGCAGCACCCACTTCCTGCGCTCAGGCAGGAACAGGTCGAGCGTCAGGACGATGAACGCCAGGCCGGTTACGATGAACTCTGGGGCTAGGAGGAGGAAGTTGTTGTTCATAGACAAGTCTGCAATTCTGATGTAACATGCTGATTATACCCCCCCTATTCATTTCGATGGTAGGGTCGAGGCTATCTCGCACGAGATAGCCTCTGTTTTTGTTCCTCATATCAAGGTCTCAGGCATGATTACCAACGTGTATATTGATGGCTTCAACCTGTACTACCGCGCACTCAAACCTAATCCTCAATACAGGTGGTTAGACCTTGCCAAACTGAGCCAAGCCTTGTTGCCCGGTCATCAGATAAACCGCATAAGATACTTCACCGCAGTTGTTGACCAGCGTCCGGGAGACCCTCAACAACAGATTCGACAGCAGGCGTATCTACGCGCCCTGCAAACTATTCCAAATTTGAGCATACACTACGGACAGTTCAAGACGCGCAACCAGCGGCGTCCCCTTGCCAGACCTATCAGGGGCTTTGGCGGTTCTGTCCTTGTGAAGAACACCGAGGAAAAGGGCACGGATGTGAACCTTGCTACTTACCTCATAATGGACGGATACGAAGGCGACTATGATCAGGCGCTAGTCATATCTAACGACTCAGACCTGGCACTCCCGATTGGAATGGTACGCAACAAGTTGAGGCTGCCCGTCGGAGTTGTCAATCCAAGTCCAGAGGCTAAGGGCAATTACACGCCTGTCGAACTGCGCCAAGCGGCAACCTTCCTCAGGCGGATAAGACGTAACGCCCTGCGAAACAGCCAGTTCCCAAGCTCGCTATCAGACGGCGCAGGCACATTCCACAAGCCGCAGGCTTGGAAGTAAAAGGCACAACGATTGTGTCAACCCGCCATCTTCATCAAAACCGCGCCAGCACATCCGCCACACCGCCGTTGATGACGCGCATGAATGGGAATGGGAAGAGGCCGACCAGCAGGATGAACGCGGTGAGGATGGCGGCTGAGATTTTTTCCTGTGCGGTGGCGTCCATCTGCTCGATGTGCTGCTCCTGCGCGACGGCGGTTGCTTGTGTTGCCGCGGTTGCGCCCTGCGCTGTTACCGGGACACTTGGTGCGTCTTTGTCATCAGCATGCGCTCCAGTTTCATCCGGAAGCGGGCTGAGAGGGCCGAAGAAGACCTTGGCGAGCAGGCGCAGGATGTACACTGCGGTTATCGCCGCGCCTATGATGCCGAGCATGCCAAGTATGGGGTATGTCTTGAAGAGGCCGAGGAATACCAGCAGTTCGGCGACAAACCCGCTCAGCCCGGGCAGTCCAAGCGATGTCAGTCCGGCGATGGTGAAGAAGACCGCCGTTACGGGCATGCGCTTCGCAAGCCCGTCGAGAACCAGCATGTCGCGGGTGTGCGTGCGATCATAGACGACGCCCACGACGGCAAAGAAGAGCGCGGTCATGATACCGTGCGAGAACATCTGCAACACTGCGCCGCTCAAGCCGAGCGGGTGCAGCGTGGCTATGCCCATCACTACATATCCCATGTGGCTCACGCTGGAGTAGCCGATAACATACTTCAGGTCAGATTGACCCATCGCCGAAATTGCGCCGTAGATGACATTGACCGTTCCGAGTCCGATGAGCGCGGGCATCCAGAACTCCGCGCCCTCCGGCAGTATGACCATGCCGACGCGGATTATGCCGAACGCGCCCAGTTTCATGAGTACGCCAGCATGCACCATGCTGACGGCGGTGGGGGCGGCGACATGGCCGTCCGGCGACCATGTGTGGAAGGGCCAAAGCCCCGCCAGTATGCCGAATCCGATGGCGAGGAACGGGAAGAAGACCTTCTGGAATGTGGGCGAATACTCGACCACGGCGAGGCGCTTGATGTCGAATGTTCCCAGTCCCGCCTCCACGAATATCGCCATCAACGCAACCCATATCAGCACGCTGCCCGCGACTAGGTACAGCGTCAGCTTCATCGCGCTGTACTCCTTCGTGCGGCTGAACTTGGGGAAGCGACTGCTGCTGCCCCAGACGCCGATGAGCAGGTACATTGGCAATACGGAAAGCTCGTAGAAGAAGAAAAAGAAGAACAGGTCGTATGAGGCGAAGACGCCGAACACTCCCGCCAGCAGCAGGAAGTACAGGATGAAGAAGTCCTTGTTCCACGACTTGATAGACCACGACACCAGCACGCCCGTGAACATCACGATGCCCGTCAGCAACAGCATCGGCGCGGCAACGCCATCCACGCCTAGCGTCAGAGATATGCCGATGTCGCCGAACTTCCACGGGCCGGGCAGCTCCAGCCAGCGCCACGAATTCTCGAAGCGCGCGCCGTCGCCGTCGAAGTAGTAGCGCGCGAACAGGTAGAACGACAGCAGCAGCACGACTAGCCCGAACGCGGTAGCCACGCGGCGCACCGCATTGTCATAGGGGGCGGCGTGAACGCCGGGGATCGCCATGATGACAGCCGCGCCTACCATCGGCAGCGCGATGAGAGCGAGCAGTATGTGCTGGTCGAAGAACTGCATGGCGCTATTTTACAACGGATGGAGAGGATAGCCACTGACGACAATGTTTCGCTGACAACCTTATCACACACTGCTATCATGGCGGGACTTCAATGGCGAACGAGGTGGCGCTATGGCTGCACTGGCAATCGACGAATACACTGGCACACCTGATGAACTGCTGAAACGGGCGCAGCAGGCGACAGAACGGATTGATGTTCCGGCGTTTCTGTTGGCGGCGGTGAACAAAAGGCTGGCGGAGATAGCGCCCGGCGAGGAACCACACGCGGCGGCGAAACATCTGGCAGTTGAATGGGAACGGGATGCTATCGAATCCGGCTATGACTTTCTGACGGAGCACTATGATAAGAGCAGGCGTCCGTCCGAATACGGACCCGCCTACGAACTCATAGACCATGAGGAATTCGTATGGGTCGCCGAAAGCATGCTCAGAAGGCTCAAGGACGGCAATGCTTGAACGCAGTCTGCTTTAGCCTCATAGCAAGTAAGATTGACCAAAGGCAGATGTTTGATATTCCATAAATTGCTTCTCTGTGCATAGTTCTCTTGCGAGAGCCAACAGGTCAAGCCTTCTCAACAAGTCAATTGTAACTGGACGCTTGGCATCCTCAAAAATGAAGGCGGAATAGAATCCTTGAGCTACATCGCTATTTAGCATATCCGCTATACAAGTAGCTTCTTCTTCTGTCTGACAGGCTATGAAATAGCAGGTGTCATCAAGCACCACTGGTTTTCCTAATGAGGGGCCTATCACTCTGAAGTATAAGTCTTTGTAGAAACCTGAGACGGCGACTTTCCAAGTCGCAAACGAGTATTCGCCTACACCAAATATCGAGAATGGCGGACGATTTCGATAGATGGAACTTGCGCGACGGTCCAAGTAGTCTGAGTGGTTGTCGAGATACTCCCATGTTTTTGGCGCTCGTTCCTTGATTGGACTGGTGTCCTCACCGATGAATGTTTGTGGCACTATCATCAGTCGAGAATGCCGAGGTTCAGGGTTGTTTGCAATCTCAGAACTCTTGAGCATGGGATAGATGTAATCACTCTCAATTCTTACCGTTTCACCAAGCCCATTTTGATACTGCCCGTTCAATTCGCGCAATTCCATGACTTTAGCGCAATCATGCTTGATACCGGACCGCCATTTGTGCCATCCGTTTCCTTCGAGATGTTTCCAAGACTTATATGCCGCGGCATTCGCTAACAGGCGTCCGTTACTGTACCTGAGAACACGGCTGACGGATGTTGCGTCAAGTGAAGCGTGAACTTGGCAATCAAAACTCGGCTCTGTCTGAGAAGCCTGAACGACCAGCAAACAGGCATCGACAGCCGCTCCGAAATGAGCCATTGCGTCTATATGATATATGTCAGCCTGACTCAGGCTATGATCATTTTTCCATGCATGCGTCAAGACCTTTCTTGCGACTGAAGTTTTGCACAACATTGCGATGGTGGCGCGCTTGCCGGCTATCCACTCCAGCGCCTTGATAAGCATCCACTCTGATATGTCGAAATTGCCTTTTCCCGTGATTGCGTCCAATCCGTGAAGCCTTTGGAAATTGGACTTTTGAGGCAAATTAGAACTTCCCATGGAACCAAGCTCTGAGTTAGTAACCCAAGGAGGGTTGCCAATGATTAACAACGGTTCAGGCAGAGGTTTAAGCAGGCGAGGCCATTCAACATTGAAGAAATCGTCGTTCCGAATGTCAATGTTCGTTCCGTGGTATGCTGGCCGCACTGCTATCCGCGCTTGGTCGATATGCTGTGGATTAATATCTATCCCAACAGCATTTGCGATTGAAGGAAAAGTCTCAAGGGAAGCAACCAGAAAATTGCCCTCACCGCATGTAGGTTCAACTATGGATGCAGGGATAATTTCCCGCTTGGCAAGCAGCAGACATACCTCGCGCGCAAGTTTAAGTGGCGTTTGAAAGTCGCCGAACTCTCGTTTCTGCTTGCTCCTTGCTGACATAGAAATGCTACCTCACCCGATGAATGCCTTCTACGGTCCCGGCTTGGTCAATTACCCGACGGTATTGAAGTCTCCACTGAAGAGCGTTGGAGATTGTCAGATAGCCCGTTTCAGGTGGATTCTCCAATAACTCCTGCGCCAATTGCAATGCCTGAATATCATCAACGGGTAAGGAGCGCTCATGAATGAACGCTATCAGGTCGTCTTCGTTGCCGTCATTTTCGACAATACGCAGAATGCCGGTTGTAGTCTGATAATCCGCCGTTCTGCGCGCTTCAACGAAGATTGCATGTAGAATGTTCAACCTTCCGGTCCGTGTCGCCGGATCATCGGTCTTGTCATATACGAAGATTAGAAGGGAGTAACCCAGCCCATAAATCTTCTGTCTAGCCGACCTAAATGGACAAGAGGATTGCGGTTGCCGGATGCGCGTAACCTTCATATCCACATTGAGGCTTGGAAAATCAATGCCGCTTGCAGAACTTCCTTCTTCAAAAGCATATCGCTCACGAAGATAGTCTCGGAACTTATGCTCAAAGTATGTCCCGATTGCCTTCCCATCCGTAACGCCGAAGAGTGAAGGCTCCGAGTGTGAAGATTCTATCTCAGCGAAGCGATTTGCTTCATCCGTAAGAAGTTGAACGGTTAAAGGCAATTTCATAAACGCGATTATCTCGGTTCTGTAAGGATTTTGGAATCTTGGATGCAACCCCTATGACACTATACAAAAAATAATCGCCGATTTCTGCAATTCTGACACCTTCATTTTTTCCTCACTTTCCTTGCTTTCCCCTACAACGCGCGTATAATCGCACCTATGTTGATACTCATATTGATACTCAGGAGGTTCGACCGCGATGACCACCACGACTAGAAGTGTTCCGACTAAGGACGAGGTGCTAGGCTACCTGAGCGAGCGGCGCAACTGGGGGCGCTGGGGCGACAAGGGTTCGGCGGGTGCGATGAATCTCATAGACGAGCAGAAGCGTCTGCAAGCCATCGGGCTGGTGGAGAAGGGGCGCATGGTGTCGCTGAGCAGACCGTTTCCGGTTACTCCGACTGCGGAGAACCCGCGACCGGCGCAGCACTACATGCAGGTCTGGGAACGCCCCGGCAATTCCGGAGCGGCTGTTGATTACTACGGGCTGATATATCACGGCACGGCTACCACGCATATCGACGCGCTCTGCCATGTCTGGGACGAGAACGGCATGTGGGACGGACGCAAGCCGGAAGATACGCTCACTTTCGAGGGCGCGAACTACGGCACGGTCGATGCATGGAGCGACGGCATCCTGACGCGCGGCGTGCTGCTGGATGTGCCGAAGCATCGCGGCAAGCCGTATGTAACGGTGGAGGAGCCGGTGCATGGCTGGGAGCTTGAGGACATCGCCAAGGAACAGGGCGTGGAACTTCAGCCCGGCGATGCGGTGATGGTCTATAGCGGACGCGAGGCGTTCTCCGCGGAGCACGAGGGCATCTGGGCGAACTCGGTGTCCGGCGAGCCGCGTCCAGGCCTGCATGCATCCTGCCTACCCTTCGTGCGCGACAGCGATATGTCGCTGCT
The DNA here is from genome assembly GCA_034421195.1 of Dehalococcoidia bacterium. Classification (GTDB taxonomy): domain Bacteria; phylum Chloroflexota; class Dehalococcoidia; order Lucifugimonadales; family JADFKI01; genus Bin90. The sequence goes on along the minus strand of DAOUKP010000015.1, from coordinate 406,026 downwards.
CGGCTGGGACATGATGGACGCATCGCCCAACGAGTACGACATCGGCTGGAGCGTTCATGGCGTCATATTCGCCTACGGCGTGGCGCTGCTGGACAACGCGCTGCTGGAGCCGCTCGCCGACGCCTGCGCCGAGGAAGGGCGCTACGAGTTCATGATCAGCATCAATCCGCTGAATGTCATCGGCGGCACGGGTTCCCCAGTCAACCCTATCGCCGTCTTCTGATTGCCGCTACAATGGTTGGGCAGGACGGGGCGGATGTCCTCTCTATGCACCGCATCCATCCTGTCCATTGCCGTAGCGGTTAATTGAGGAGGCTGTCATGACAGAAGATAACGCCGTTCAAGCCTACCCTCTGAGCATTCGCGGAGACCTGTCCGTCCCTCCGAACCGGGGGCTGTGGCTCATCAAGTGGATTCTCGCTATTCCCCACTTCATCGTGCTGATTTTCCTGTCGATTGCCGCCTTCGTGGTCTGGTTCATCGCTTGGTGGGCGATATTGTTCACGGCGCGCTTTCCGCGCGGCATGTTCAACTTCAATGTCGGCGTGATGCGCTGGTGGTGGCGCGTATCGTTCTACGCCGGTGTGCTTGGCACCGACCGCTACCCACCGTTTAGCTTGCAGCCCGACGACGACTACCCCGCAGACCTGTATGTGGAATACCCGGAGCGGCTTTCGCGCTTGAAGGTAGTCTTCAAGTGGTGGCTGCTGGCGATTCCTCACTACATCATCACTTACTTCTTCGACGGACTGGGATTCGCGGTCTCCATCGTTACCGGGGTCGCGCTGTTGTTCACAGGACGCTACATTGACGGTCTGTTTGGCGTGCAGATGGCGCTGAACCGGTGGAAGTGGCGGGTGTCCGGTTATGCCGGCCTTCTGTACGACGACTACCCGCCGTTCGAGTTCGATACTTCGACGAGATAGCGTCACGGAACTCTCAAGGAGAGACGATGCCATAAGTCCCTTTCCGCTTGACGAGGGAAGGTCACCCCCATCATCCGCAAAGGCAGGTGATGGGGGTGACGCCTTCTTCAAAAGCAATGTTGAACCTGACGCCAACACCCTGTCAGCAATTCTAAGCCGTGAACCGCTTTGACCGGTGCTTTCGCTCTGCGCTAGACTGGACATGTCCCGGATTCTTGCAGGAAGGGAGGAAATTCAATGGTATCTCAGGTAGCACACATAGACAGAGAGAAGGTCGCAGACCTCATCAGGGACGCGTTGTACGAACACTACAAGGACGAGTTCGTGTTCGATCCTATCGTCGTAGCCCCCAGAGTTGACATGGACGGCAATGGCTACCTCCGTGCCTACATCGTCTTCGACGGCGACTTCCACCGCTTGGAACCGAGGTTCAGGAACAGTTTGCTTACGATGCTGGAGCCACAACTTATGGAGCTGGGAGTCAACCATGTCATGGGATTGGCATTCGTAGAGAAGAGCGAATGGGAAGAAGTCCACGCAGGACACGATTACCGTGAATCCGTCCTACTTAGTTGACATTGCGCGCGCGCTGGCGACTGGCGCAGTCAGCGCAGCGTACTACGCTCTGTTTCATACTCTCGCTCACAGCAACGCCGACGGGATTTACGAGTCGAACAATTCCTATGTATGTGAACCCTGCCCTTGGAATTGACTCAAGCGTCTGGCTTGCGATGGGCGTCCTAACCTTTCAATAATGAGCTGACAAAATTTTTGACCAGGATGAATGATACATTCGAATGGGCCATTGAGCGACAACTCCAAACGAAGTTTCCCTTCAAACATAGCGTGGACTGTTGGCGCCGTTTGGTGAATGGATATGCCAGCACGCGCCAAAGAGCTACGTCCCTCTATCCGCGCAGCCAAGTAGTTAGGTAGCCTAATATATTCTTTGGTATATGCTAGGACGAATTGATTAGGTTTTAGTCTGAATTCGCCTCCATCATCAACTGTCGTTGTTTTGCCGTATCTATTAGCTACCTCTTCGATGTTAATCTGGTTGGTGTCTATTACAGTCTGAGCGCCTTCAGGCTCCGATTCAAAAACCGTGAATTGATTGCCTAGATGAAGGTCAATGGCTGAAGCAACAATTTGATCAGCCTCAACAGGCGGCTCAATAATCAGTAATCCACTGTTGAGTTCCATCCATATCTCTTGGTCACTCAATATCATATCAACGCTTTCTCTTCAACGAGCACTTGGTCTATCTCATCGTTTGCAACGATTATTCTTGCCCCTGAAGTAAGCGTCTCTGTAGGAATGTCTATTAACAGTCCTTCATCGACATCGGCGATTATTTGTCCCGCCAACCCATTGATGGATGTATTGATGAACCGCGTGGGAACAAAAGCTATGTAAGTTTGCCCATTAGCCCTGAACTCGACGACATATTCATCTAGCCCGGGAAGTTCTCTCATATCTTGGCAGGCAATCCACACCGGATGTTGTTCAGTGCGCCATTGAGGAATGTTCAGCATATTCGCCATTTCCCCTCCCATTCAACACAATTGTTCTTCTACCTCTTATTATGTTATATTACCATACGAAGTTTCAGAGATTCAACGCTAATGGCTGCGTCCAAATTCTTCAACATAACGCCCACCGCGCCCTACGACTTCGACCTCACGGTCGGCAGCATGACATTCTTTCAAGCGCGTCACGCCGCCGACCTGTACGAGGACGGCGTGCTGCGGCGCGTGCTGTCTCTCAGTGATAAGTCCGCGCTGGTGTCCGTGCGCTCGGTGGGCAGCGTTGACGCTCCCTGTCTTATGGTCGAGGTAAGCGGCGAAGGGCTGACTGCCGAGGATATAGAAGAAGCGAAGCGGCTAGTCAGCCGCATGCTCGCCACGGACGCTGACATAGAGTCGTTCTATGCGATGGCGCTCGACGATCCGCACCTCACGCCGCTCGTCAGGAACATGCATGGGTTGCGACCGACATGCGCGCCCACTGCGTATGAGGCGCTGGTGCTTGCGATACTGGGGCAGCAGATAAGCACGCATGTGGCGCGGATGCTTCGCAACCTGATTATCGAGACTTACGGCGACCGCATCACGATTGGAGGCGAGACGCTGCACTCGTTCCCGCGCCCGGAGACTCTCGCAGAAGCCGGCGTCGAAGGGCTGCGCGCCATCAAGTTCAGCGGGCGCAAGTCCGAGTACATCACAGGCATATCCCAGCAGATTGTGTCCGGCGAACTATCGCTGGAAGCGATGCGCGACCTGCCCGACGAGGAAGTCGTCAGCGGCTTGCTGGCGCTGCGCGGAGTGGGCGCGTGGACGGCGCACTGGATGCTGATACGCGCTTTCGGACGGCCAGACGGATTCCCGCAAGGCGACCTCGCGCTCCAGCGCATGATGGGCATTCTGGTCGGCGACGGCGCGCCCATGCCGCCGGAGGATGCGCTGGCGTACTCGGAACGCTGGGCACCCTGGCGAAGCTGGGTTACCACTTACATGTTTGGCGCGGGGCGCACCGGGCGCTTTGCCGAGATTGTCGCAGGCGAGTAAAATATCTGTAACACGCCTGTTACTGAGGAGCCGTTCAATGGCGCTCGCCGTCAATACCAAGTCCGGCAGCAAAGCCGACTCCAAGGCGGTCGCGGTGGCGCGAGCGGTCTATGACGCCGTGCCGCTCGATTCCGTCATCCTGTTCGGCTCGCGAGCGCGCGGCGACCATCGTCCCGACTCCGACATCGACCTGATGCTCATACACAGCGAGGCAATGTCCAGGGATGACTACCGCAAGGCGAGCCAAACCGCCTACGACGCCATCGAGCGCATCTACGGTACGCGCTGGATAGGCGTTGACCTGCTGCGTATGCCTAAGAGCAAGTACATCCAATGTCGCGGCGGCATCAACCATGTAGCCGCGCAAGCCGCGAGAGACGGAGTTGACATGAACGGCGAGAAACCGGAGTACAACCCGGACCCCGAATCTTTCGACTGGGGCGACATCCAGCAGCGTGTTACCACTGCCAATAGGAACTTCAGAGATATGGAAGCGGCCATAGCAGCCGATCAATCCCAAGAAGCAATCGGATTTTTCGCGCAGCAAACGGTTGAGAACATACTGAAAGCGTGGATTTCGGCGGTTGGCGCCGAATACAGAAACACGCACGACTTGGAGAGGCTGCTGGCAATCATCAAGAACATCCCGGAGGAGCAGGACACACCAGCGGGCGAAGAACTATACTGGCTGACCGAGTATGCGGTGAAGTACAGGTACGAGGGCGCTGTACTAGAGATGGACGACCCGATAGAACTTTACGAGCGCATAGCCTTCGTAGTAGATGCCATAGAAGAGCGGATCAGGACGCTCACCGGGGTTGACGAGCTGCCGCGCTACACGCCGCCGGGACAGAGACGGGACGATGAGTGAATAGGAAAGCGAGAGATTAGATGACCGACGATAGCAGGATCGCGCAGGCGGCGGAGCATCAGGCAAAGCAGTACAGGGCGCGCAAGCCGCTAGATGTTATGCTGCAACCGTTCGCGCCGCAGACGATTGCAGAAGCTTACGCAGTGCAGGCGGGGATGGTGAGCAGCCTCGCCGAGACGCGCGGACCGGCGGCAGGCTACAAGATTGCATACACGAGCGCGGTGGCGCGGGAGCGCACCGGAGTGCAACAGCCATGCTATGGGCGCATCCCCGCGAGCCTGGTTCATGACTCGCCTGCGGAGGTGAACGGCAGCGACTATGTAGGCATTGGTATAGAGTGCGAGGTTGCGGCTATGCTCGGCGCGGACCTGCCTGTGTCCGGCGCGCCATACACGCTGGATAGCATCGCAGAGTACATCGAGTGGCTTGCGGCTTCGTTCGAGCTTCTGGACATGCGAGAAGCGCCATCCCTTGACGGACAGATGCCGGAGATATGCGGCATTGTGGTCAACATCAGCAACGGAGGCGCGGTGCTTGGAGAACCAATCACCGACTGGCAGGGCATAGACCTCGCCGCATCACGCGGCACGATGAGCATCAATGGCGAGATTGTCGGCGAGGGAGTGGGCGCGGATGTGATGGGACATCCGCTGGAGCCGCTCGTATGGCTTGCCAACACACTCGCGGCAGAGGGCATGTCAATGGACAAGGGCATGCCGGTGTTGACCGGCACATTCGTGCCGCCGGTCATGCTGAATCCGGGCGACGAGGCGTCTGTGCATATAGACGGTCTCGGCGGGGCGCGGCTCAGTGTGAGATAATGGACTAACCTTTGATACGCCATGAGCGTTGTATGACCGAGACACCCTGTGTTTCAGAACAGTCGCAGGAGCAGAACTAGATTGGAAAACCGAAACAGACTTTGGATTATGCTCGGCGCGGGCGGCGTGGCGGTGGTGATTGCAGTCGCCGTCATAGTGGTGGTCGCGCTGAACCTGACGGGCGGCTCGGAAGCCACTCCGGCAGTCGCCGAGGAGTTCCCGCCTTACGCGCACATAATAGGAGAGGCAGACGCGCCGGTTACGGTGGTGGAGTTTGGCGACTTCCAGTGAGTGCATTGCCGTGATTTCGCCCTCGGGATAGGGCGACCGATAAAGAGGGACTATGTGGATACGGGCGAGGTGCGCTTCGTGTACCGGCATTTCGCGTTTCTGGGCGAGGAGTCGGTCTGGGCGGCGGAAGCGTCCGAATGCGCTGCTGAGCAAGGCAAGTTCTGGGAGTACCACGACATCCTGTACGAAAATTGGGTCGGCACGAATGTGGGCGCATACTCGTACAATAACCTTGTTGGGTTTGCCGACATTCTTGAGCTGGATTCGGGGCAGTTCGCCGGCTGCATGAACGAGAGGAAGTATCTCGATCGAGTGCGGGGCGACAGCGAGTTTGCCGAGGACAACGGCGTAAGCTCAACGCCGACTGTGTTCATAAACGGGCAGCATGTGCGGGGCGGCGATTACGCCACATTCAGGGACGCAATCGAGGCGGCGCTTGCAGGGAACTAACATCGATAAACAGGATGGATAGGATAAGTGTGATGAAGCAAGAGTCCGGCGCATCCTGTCTATCCTGTTAGCTCTAGCCTTCTATGACGACGACTCTCCGTAAAATCTGCTGGTCGGCTGCCGTGATCCTCAGCCTGGTCGGCCTGGCGCTGGCGACATACCTGAGCGTGGCGTACCTGAGCGGCGCGGGCGTGGCATGCGGCGTGAGCGGCGGGTGCGGCGCGGTTACGACCAGCGAATACTCGCGGTTCTTGGGCATTCCGGTCGCGCTGCTGGGCGTGGCGGGATATGCCGCGCTGCTGCTAGGAAGCCTTGCCGCGCTGGGACTGCCGCAGCCGCCTGCTCTGCTGCGCTGGGGACTGGCGGGCTTCGCCTGCGCCGGCTTTGCCTTCTCCGCGTATCTCACGGCGACGCAAGTATTCCTCATCGGCTCGTACTGCGTATATTGCCTGACTTCGGCGGCGCTGATGACGGCGCTGATGGCGGTGACGGTAGTGGCGGCGCTGAGAAGTCGGTCAGTCTCTCAGTGAGTCAGCCTGTATGTCAGAACAGGCTCATGACTCCATACACGAAGGCAATGACTACTAAGAGCGCAATGCCTATAAGTCCAATCAGGAACCACATCGAGACGATGAACAAAATGCCGTCTATCAGAAGCGAGAACGCTTTACGGAGCAGCCCCAGCAAGAACTTGATGCGCGTCACGTAAGCTGCCTCCCCGGGGGCATAACGGACTTTCCCATTGCGGTTCGGAGGCAGGCTTCAGGTGGATTCTGTCTGAGCGTCGTCGCCGGCCGAGGCGCGGCTGCGGTCTCTTCGGATCAGGACTTCCATCACGACCATGCTCACGCCCAGGACGGGGATCACTATCAGGCAGATAAACGAAATTATAGAAGCCGCCGTGAAAAGGTGTCTATTGTGCGGCGCATTGAATACGGTCATCCACGCTACCAGTATCGACAATGCAAGCAGTACGGATACTGCGCCATTGGCCCAAATCATTATTTTGAGTATCTTTTTCAAGAGTGATTTGTGCCTCCTTGCTCACAGATATTACACACGGAGGCGCCAACCCTCAATTGGGTTGGCGCCTGCTTCAAAAGATTAGTTATGCCTGCCATCGCTTCTAGCAGTTAGTCGCAATCACGCGCAATAAGTACATTGTCAACAGCCACTCATCACCGTATGGATGATAGCAGGCGCAATCCTTCCAGCACCAGTAAGACAGGAGTATATCGCAAACGCTGTATATCCCGACCCACCAGAACACTGACGGCAGCCAGGTCTTGGGATGCACCAATGCTTTGACGAAGAAAATTATTTTTCTTTGCCAATTCACCGACTGTCATGCTCCGAAGAAGGCATAGATCAAGACATACCGCCGCCATGCGCTGGCCCGCGCGGTGGCTTTATATCGTCCCAGTAAGCATAAGGGGCATCATCAGGAGATTCCGTCTTTACGGGCTTGTCCCATTTCTTCCATGAGTCTAGAACCTTAATGGCAATGCCGATTATGAGGAGAGAAATCAATATGATTGGCAATATGGGTATGTCCATTGTCAGCCTCCTCTTGAGTTCCTGACGGCTCTCCTTGACGCCCGTCGCATTCTCAAGACCACCACTAGCCCTTACTATAACGCCTAAATTGAGCCATAAACAAGCAACGGGTTGACCCTCACATAGGTCAACCCGTCGAATTGCTGCTGAACTCCAATATCACCTTGACACTATGTGTGCCTACGGTGAAAGCCACTCACGCTACAGGTCTTGCGATTACCACTTATCCCGTTCGTAAGCCCGAACCGCATCATCAAGATGCTTTTGCACCCTAGTAGTATGAGTAGATTGACGGGGGCTGTAGTTCGGAGAGTCGTCGTCGTATGCGCTGGCACTTATCCGGCGGACAAACCAAGATAGTAGTGAGCAGATGGTCTTGCTCAGACCTTTCATCCAGATCGTCAATGAGGATAAGCTTCGCGTAATCACTAGCCAGTCCTTTCGCATCAGGCTTAGCAAACCCAAGCCACTCTCCCAAAATCCTACCTATACTAACAGGACCAATCGGAAAAGTACCACTCCCAGGCATCACCATCAGTTAATCGCCTCCATCCATTCCCGCTCGCAGTGTTCCGAGGCGCTGACAGTCGCCGGGCAGCGGAACTTCGCAGGGCTAATCTTGTTAGAGACGCAGCTGCTGCGATGCGTTCCTCGCGTGCTAGAACTGCAACACCTGTAGCCGTAGCCGCTACCAGAGGTCGAGAAAGTCATCTCTTCAACCTCATCAGCCGCTTCACACATCCCAGCCATCAAGCAGTGTCGTACTGCCATTGTTCACCTTCCTTTTTACTAAATCATACTCGGCCAAATCGCAATGTAATCGCCCCTACTCTCCTTCCTTTCCGCGTTCAATTCTGGTTATCATACTCACTATAAGAGTATTTGTTCTTTAACACATGAGCAGTATAAATATATTAGTTCGTAATTATCAAGCCTTTTTCGCAAATTGCCCTAAAGGACACCAGAATCAGCAAGCCACTGTCAATTATTGACACATATATTCTTATAAGGTAAGATCGCTTTCGTCAAGGTTTTTCATGATTACCAGGGTTGGGCGTGATTCATTTCACCCCCATCCTAATCTTCCCCCATCAAGGGGGAAGGGAATCTGTCTGAAGGAGGCGGCTGTGGTGATACTCAGGGGATGCGCGAGGTGCGGCGGGGATGTTCTGACGGGGAACGCGAAGAATGTGCGGTGTCTTCAGTGCGGTCACAAGCCGGAGGCGTCAGTTGCGGAGTTGAGACGGCGAGCAAGGCGGGCGCGGCGCGCGAGGATGCCGGAGCCTGTGAAGCTGGAGACGCTCTTGGACCTTCAGGGCGGGACAGCGAGTGTTATGGAGGATGACGCAGGCGTTGAGGACGCGGATCCGGGTGCGCGGTGTCCGCAGTGTGAGGAGACGGACTCGATTGCGTTGGATAAGCTTAGGCCGCACTTCAACACATGCTACCGATGCCGCCTGTGCGGACATATCTTCAGCCCGGCGGAGTTCAGGGCGGCAAGTTAGTAGATCCAGGGTGTGTTGAGATTTGCGTCATTCCTGTGAAGCATGTCCCTGTGAAAACGGGGAACGGGAAGCCAGAGTTGTAAGATATAGCCGATTTCGTATCATTTACGCTGTCTGAAAGCCACTGGATTCCCGCCTGCGCGGGAATGACGGTCAGGAATGGCGAGGGATGTCAAGATGACCTAGTCGTCTGAGGGTAGGCGGCGGCGGGCGGGCCAGTCATTCTCTTCTTCTTCACGGCGCTTTCGCTGGACGGTGATGTGGGTGCGGTAGGCGGCGAAGATTGCGTAGGCTATCAGCGCCACGATGAGCAGGACTAGGAGCGGGTTCATTGGCGGATTTCCTTTATTCAGCGTGGTTCGACAGGCTCACCACGAACGAGGTCAAATTAACATCGATGTACAGTATGGAGGGTTTTCACCACCCCTGGCCCCCTGGATTCCCGCCTGTGCGGGAATGACGAACTTTTGGGAGGGGACTTTGCTATTCGCCGGTGAGGTCTTGGAGTTGCGGCATGACTTCGTTTGCCATGAGGGTCATGGCTTTCTCGTAGGCTTCGCGGTTTTCGGAGTGGTCGAAGGTGAGCCAGAGCAGCGTGCCAAAGCCGCCGACCATCTCGTACACGTCCCGAATCTTGCGCGCGACCGTGTCGGGCGAGCCGACAATCCAGACATTATCGACCAGATAGTCAATGTCAACGTCTTCGTTGGGCACGTCTTCGGAGTGTTTCATGAAGTTGACGAATGGGTACGCGCCAAAGGAGAAGAGCGGGAGAAGGTAGTCGCGCCACGCCCTGCCGAGCATCCCGTTGCGCGCGCCTTCGCGTGCTTCCTCATCGGTATCCGCCACCCACACATCGCGGACGATGCGCCACTCTCTGCGGCTTGGGGGCGTCGTGCCCGCTCTCGCCGCACCCTCTTCCACGGCGTCCCAGTGGCTGCCCACATATACCGCGTTGAGTCCAAGGCTCATGGGGATGTATCCGCGCTCGCCGACTATCTTCAGCGTCTCGGAGTTGGGGCTTGCGCCGGCTACGCCGATGGGCGGGTGCGGCTGCTGCAACGGACGCAGGAAGGTTTTCAAAGTGGCGTACTCGTACTCGGCAGGGTCTGGAATATGGACGTTCCAGAACTTACCCTCATAGTCGAAGCTGCCGTCGATGTTACCCCAGATGCCGAGGATGATTTCAAGAGCCTCGCGTGTGCGGGCGTGATGCTCGCCTTCCTCGAAATTCACATCGAAAAGCTCATGGTCGGAGAGGAGGCCGCCGGAGCCGATGCCGAACATGTAGCGTCCCTGCGCGAGGTGGTCTAAGTACGCGACGCGGTGGGCGAGTTCGACCGGATTGTGGAACGGGAGCAGGTGCGCGCCGGTGCCGAGCCTTATGTTCTGTGTTCGCATGAGCGCCTGCGCGATGAGCAGGTCGGGCGCGGGAACAGGCTCCCACGGCGCGGTGAAGTGCTCGCCAATCCACGCCTCGCTGAAGCCGAGGTTGTCGGCGAGTTCGAGGACGTCAAGGTCCCACTGGTGAGCGTCCCATGTGGAGCGCTCCGGCGGGTGAGAGGGCATGAGGAACAGTCCGGCTTTCATGGGGGTTCCTTTCGCTGGGGCTGCACTTACGGTGAACTGGGCTTGTGGCGCGATTATAGCGGGTGGGTGGGGGTGTGTCCAAGTGGGAGCGCGGCGATTTCCGTTGTGCGGGCGGGGAGACGGCTGTGCAATTGTGCCATTAGGGTATAATCCCCGAGTGGATGTGGCTTGGTGGGTGCCTGTGACCCGATTCCGATCGTCAGTCGAGGACGTTCCGGGCAGATGAACCAGGTTGAGTCAGAAGTATGATTCTTGCGAAGACGGACCTTGATTTCGATGCAATCGTGATTGGCGCCGGCATTTCCGGGCTGTACCAGCTGTACAGGCTGCGGGAGCTGGGTATGAGGGTGCGGGTCTTCGAGCGGGGAACGGGAGTGGGAGGCACATGGTACTGGAGCCGCTATCCGGGGGCGCGGTTCGATTCGGAGAGCTACACTTACGCCTATTCATTCTCGCAAGAGCTTCTGGATGAGTGGGACTGGTCGGAGCATTTCGCCGGGCAGCCGGAGATTCTGCGATACCTGCAACATGTCGCCGACAAGTTTGACCTGCAAAGGGATATCCAGTTTTCCAGCGAGGTCAAGTCCGCGTCCTATGACGATGCCAGCCGCAGCTGGGAGGTCCAGTTGCGGGACGGGAGCAGATACCGCAGCAGGTTCCTGATAACTGGCATTGGCAACCTGTCTTACCCCGTCTGGCCGAAAATCGAGGGCATCGAGTGTTTTGCAGGGGAGGCATATCACACGGCGCGCTGGCCGCATACGCCCGTGGAGGTCGAAGGCAAGAGGGTTGCGGTGATCGGGACTGGGGCTTCGGGCGTGCAGGTCATCCAGACGATATGCAAGACTGTCGGGCGCCTGACCGTTTTTCAGCGCAGGCCAAACTGGTGCGCGCCTCTCAACAACGGAAGAATAGGGCCGGAGGAGATGGAGGGCATCAGGGCGGGCTACGATGCGATGTTCACGCGGTGCTCGGAGACTCGCGGCGGATTCATACATACGTCCGATCCAAGACGAACATTCGAGGTGGGCGAGAAGGAGCGGTACGAGTTCTGGGAGGAGATGTACGCTAGCCGTGGATTCGGGATCTGGCAGGGCAATTTCAGTGACATCCTGACCGACGAGAAGGCGAACAAGGCAATATCGGACTTCATAGCCGACAAGATACGGGAGCGCGTGGATGATCCGGCCGTGGCGGAGAAGCTAATCCCAAAGGACCACGGATTCGGAACACGGCGCGTGCCGCTGGAGACGCATTACTTCGAGTCCTACAACCGAGAGAATGTCGAGTTGATTGACATCACGGAGACCCCTATCGAGAGGATCACTGAGAAGGGCATTCTGACCGGTGAGAGGGAGTTCGAGTTTGATCTCATAATCTTCGCGACGGGGTTCGACGCGATATTCGGCAGCTTCGACATGATTGATATCCGGGGTGTGAACCGGCGCAGGCTAAAGGAGCAGTGGCACGAGGAACTGGCGACCTTTCTGGGGATTCAGACGATAAATTTCCCGAATATGTTCATGATAATGGGGCCTCACGCGATTCAGGGGAACAATCCGCGGAACATCGAATACAAGGTGGAATGGATAACACGGGTGATAAAGCACATGAATGAACGAGGCTTCACCCGCGCCGAGGTAGGGCAGGACGCGCAGGAGGGCTGGCACGATTACGTCGTGGAGCAGGGCAAGGGTTTGCTGTCGAACAAGGTGGACTCGTGGATGACCGGCGTCAACAGCAACCTGGAGGGCAGGCAACGGCGGATCGTAGCGCGGTACACGGGTTCCATGCAGGCGTTCCGAAGCCGCTGCGAAGAGGTGGAGGCCGGCGGCTACAGGGAGTTGAATTTGAAGTAGTAGCGGGGCGAATTCCGTTGTGTCGCTTCAGTCATGGGGCGTACAATTGAGTTTACGTTTTATGATACTTTCCCCGCCTGCTCTCTCCCGCAACATATCCAAGAGCCGTCATTACAAATGGTGGGTGTTCCTTGCCCTCGCCATAGGCACTTTCACATCCGTCGCCGACTTCGGCAGCCTGAATGTGACGATGCCCACCATCGCCGAACACTTCGGCACGGACCTGCCAACAACGCAATGGGTGCTTATCGGGTACGCGCTCGCTATCAGCGCGCTGCTTCTGCCGATGGGAAGGCTGTCAGACATCGTCGGGCGCAAGCGGGTGTATGTCGGCGGATTCGTCATATTCGTCGTAGGCGGGGCGTTCGCAGGCATGTCGGACAGCATATTCACGCTCATCGGGTTTAAGGTCTTGCAGGGCGTGGGCGCGAGCATGACGCAGGGGACGGGGATGGCGATGGTGCTGGCGACCTTCCCGAGCGAGGAGCGCGGCAAGGCGATAGGGTCGTTCATCACGGTCGTGGGGGCTGGCAATGTGGCGGGGCCTGCGCTGGGCGGATTCGTCGCAGGCACGCTGGGCTGGCAGTGGGTGTTCTACTTCGGTGTGGGGCTGGCGCTACTGGCGATTTTGGCTGTGTTCGTAGTATTGGATGGGCGCATATACTCACGGCGGGGCAGCGGCAGTTCATCGTTCGACTGGCTGGGCGCTGCGCTGTCAACGGCGTCTCTGGTTACATTCCTGCTGGTGATGACAAACGCGCCGCGCCTCGGGTGGACCAACCCGCTCGCGCTGGGGGGCATCGGCGCGCTTTTCGCGTTCGTTGCGCTGTTCATCTGGTGGGAGCTGCGCTGCGAAACGCCGATGATCGATGTGCGGCTTTTCAAGATGCGCCTCATTTCGCTTGGCGTTGCGGCGCAGTTCATATCGTTCATCGGCAACTCTTCGATGCGCTTCCTGCTGCCGTTCTACATGCAAGCTGCGCTGGGGTTCTCACCACAGCAGATAGGACTGATATTCGTGCCGGCCTCGATAGCGATGATAGTAACGGGGCCAGTCAGCGGGCGGCTGTCGGACCGGTTCGGCTATCGCTGGTTCACGGTGTGCGGGCTGTTGTTCGCCGTGTGCGGTCTGCTACTGCTGTCCACGCTGACCACCGAATCGTCGGTGTGGAAAGTCGCCATAGGCATGCTGCTGCTTACGGGCGGGACGGGGACGTTCTACCCACCGAACAACGCATCGATCATGCAGCAGGTGCCGGAGAGCAGGTACGGGGTGATGTCGGGATTCATCAATCTGGTGCGGAACTCAGCGAACATCACGGGGACGGCAGTTGCTACGGCGATAGTATCGGCGGTTATGGTGTCGATGGGCTTCCTGCCGAACCTGTCGTCAGTGGCGGAGACGGGCGATGTGGAACTGCTGACGGCGTTCGTGTCGGGGCTGCGGACGGCGTACATCATCGTCGCGGGGCTGATGGTCGTGGGTGTGGTGTTCTCGTTCATACGGCCGACGACCACCGAGATTGACATCCGAGACACAGCGGAGCAAACGGCGCGCTAGACTCTACATACGGCGCATCCTGCCGTAGAAGGCGAAGATGGCAACGCCGACGAGGGCGAGCGCGATGCCGTTGGCGCTGAGCGCGATGCCCACGCTTGCCGCGCCTATGATCGCTCCCACTTGCAGGTTGCCTACCGGCGCAGTGCCGATGCCCACAATCCATGCCCCCATCGCGCGACCGCGCTGTTCGTTCGGCACGATATTCTGCATCATACTCTGAGAAAAGATGTCGGACAGCGCCATCGCGCCGCCGATGATGCCCGTTGCCAGAAGCGCAATAACAAACGCCGGGGACTGACCGAGAATTAAGCCGGTGGCGCCGGCCGTCGCTCCTCCGAAGAGGAACGAAGAGAGTGCAGAGGACTGCCCAAGCAGAATAAGCGCCGCGCCAAATGCAACGATATTCAGCAGCAGAAGCATACCCCTGCGCCCTACCTCGCCGAAGAGCGAGAGCAGCAGGATTGCTACGACCGCGCCGCCGCTGCGGAAGCCGTTAAGCCAGCCAAGACCCTCTGCACCGACATCCAGCACGTCGCGCGCGAGACTTGGGAGCGCGGCGCCGCTCGAAAAGCCCAGCATCTCGGTTGCCGCGACGATGACCACCAGTGTCAGCAAGGGGTTGTTGCGCCGCAGTTCGTTCGCAAACTCTCGTAGGTTCTGGAGCATCGGCTGGCGAGAGCGGGCGGCGGCCTGTCCCGGCGAGCGGATGAAGCTCAGCAGGAGCGTGGACACGATGTAGCCGCTTGCGAGCATCCAGTACGCCATGTGAGCGCCGGGGCCGTCTATGAGGTAGCCCGCCGCAATCGAGCCTGCCAGCCCGCCGAGCCTCATGCCCAGCCCGACGTAAGCCAGTCCGGTTACCAGATTCTCCCGGCCGGCGACGTCGAAGGCGAAGCTCTGCCGCGCCGCCTGGTGCATCGCGCTCAGGCATCCGCCGGCGACGGCGAACGCCAGCAGATGCCAGACTTGCAGCATATCGAGGTAAATCAGAGCGCCTATGCCGACCATCAGAAGCGCCATGACTATGTTCAGCGCGCGTATAAGCAGGCGACGGTCAACCATATCGGCGATTGTGCCCGCCGGGATGCCGAGGAAGAATAGCGGCGCCATTCTCAAGGCAAGCGCTACGCCGACCATGAACGGGTTGTCCGTAAGGTCGAGAATCAGCCAGCTGAGTACGACCTGCTCACCCATGAAGCCAATGGCGTCGAAGAAGGACGCGGACATCAGCACGCGCAGGTCGCGGTTACGCAGGGCGGGCGAGGAACGGAGTCTGTTCCTCAGGAATCCCACGGGGTTGGAGCGGGTACGGTCGCGCCTCGGTGTCTGCACAGTGGCGCTATTATGCACTCAATCGCGGCGTTGCACAATGCGGGGGCGTGTGAAGGAACGTTATTTGACATGCTCTGATGCTGAAGTATAATTGCATACAAGGTAAGTATTCATGAGAGTCGATGAACGGGACAGACGGAGTGTCGTGCAGGAAGCCATTGCCCTCTTTCCGGAGGGGTGGCGAACTGCCTATCTCGTGATATTGGGGCTGCTTCTGGCACTAGGGCTGGGACTAGCCGCGCTAGAAGAGTTCCATTGGGATGGTAGAATTGGATATGTGGTGAAGATTCTAGCGGTTTCAAGGCACGGTGGGGGAATCGCCCCCGTGTCGGTGCTGCTGGCAGTCTTTTTGACGGAGGCTTGGCGAAGTATGGCGCTATTATCCGAAAAACTGAGGGACAGGATTCGCAATCAAGGACGTGCTATGGGGCGCGCAGAGGGGCGTGTCGAGGGGCGAGTCGAGGCGTCTTCGGACTGGCGGAAATGGTTCGACCGCTACGAGGAGGCGCGAAGGAAGGGTGAGCCTTTCAATGAGCCGCCGCCTGACAAGAAGTAGGCGCAGCTTCGTTTAGTAGCCGCCTGTGGTGGTGTGCGGTCGCCGGTTAAAGGTCGCAGAAGTATGGCGCTGTTATCCGAAAAACTGAGGGACAGGATTCGCAATCAAGGACGTGCTATGGGGCGCGCAGAGGGGCGTGTCGAGGGGCTTGCTGAAGGGCGAGTCGAGGCGTCTTCGGACTGGCGGAAATGGTTCGACCGCTACGAGGAGGCGCGCAAGAAGGGTGAGCCTTTCAACGAGCCTCCTCCTGACAGGCGATAGGCATCGCTGTCGCTGTGCGGTCAGCTCGCCGGCGGCCGGTAGTCCACAGCCTTGCCGGTCGCCTCGTCCACGGTCTCCGGCGGGATGAGCACAGTTGTCCTGACACTGCCCGCGCCCGAAGCTCCCACAATGAGAGATCCCGCGATAGCAGATGCGTCATCCGGCAAATCCGCGATGACATATATGTCACAGTCTCCGAAGGCGTAGTAGAAAGCCTCCAGCCTTCCACCCAAACCTGCGACCAGGTTCTCCACAGCCTCGCGCCGCTGAGTGCCCCCTTCGCTCAGAAGGCCCTGCAAACCCTCTCGTGTGTACGATGCCTGAAACAGATACTTCGGCATTTTCTTCCTCCTGATCAATTGATTTCATGGTAATCCAAAGTCGGCAAACCATGGAGCTATCATGTTATTCGCCGAGAGACGGGCTTTGCAACCAGGTGTGTGCCCAAGAGCGCACCGGGAGGCAGTCAGTCCAACTTCTCCAGCGGCGCCATTCCCAGCAGCAGACGCTTCACTCCCGCGCCGTCTTTGAATGCTACGGTTACCTCGAAGTCGCCACCGCTGGGCTTGCATTCCGTGACGATGCCTTCGCCGAAGACCTTGTGCATTACCTTGTCGCCCGTCGCCAGATGAGGGGATGCCGCTGCCTGATCGCCGCCACTGCGAACGGGGCGCTGGCCAGGGACGTTGGGGGCGCGGGGTGTCCTGATGGAGCGCATTGTGCCGAACGATCTCTCGCGATTGTTGCTTCTGGGTGGAGTGGGGAGTTGAGTACGCCTTATTCCCTCTCGACGCGATTCGGTCGTAGTCGATCGAGCACTCCCTGTTGATTCAGCGCGCCCGGCTGCTGAACGCTGACTGCTTGTGCTTGGGCGCTTGGGCTGCGCGGGAGCCGCGAGCAATTTCTGCGGTATGTCGAGCAGGAAGCGGGAGGGCGTGCCCGGCTCGGAGCCTCCGCTCATGCCGCGGAAGCCGCGCCGGAACGCGCGCAGCAGGTAGAGCCTCTCCCTGGCGCGAGTAACGCCGACATAGCAGAGGCGGCGCTCTTCCTCCAACTGCGTGGGATCGTCCACAGAGCGCGAGTGAGGCAGCAGCCCTTCTTCCATGCCGACCATGAAGACTACGGGGAACTCAAGACCTTTGGCCTGGTGCAGCGTGATGAGCGTTATGGCGTCTGCCCTGTCTTCCATACTGTCCACATCGGCGACGAGGCTGACACTTTCTAAGAACGCGGTGAGCGCCTCGGTCCTGCCGAGCGACAGGTAATCCCGGGCGGACGCTCGGAACTCCTGAATGTTCTCCATGCGTTCTTCGCCGCGTTCCTGGTCGAGCAGCCAGCGCTGGTAGCCGCTGCGCTCCAGCACCGCATCTATGATGTCGAGCAGGTCGAGTTCTCCGCGCTCCTCGGCGATGCCGTTGATAAGGTTGCCGAAGCCGATGAGGGCGGTCTTCGCGCGCGCGGTGAACGGGCTGACGCCGGCGTCCTGATCTAACGCACTGCCATCGGAAAGCGCCATGATTGCGGCGAACTGCGATGTGCCAGCGTCTCTCGCGGTGCGGGCGAGATGGTCGAGCGTGCGCTGGCCGATGCCGCGTGTGGGCAGGTTGATGACACGGTTCAGGCTTACGTCATCGTCCGGATTAGCGATGAGGCGCAGGTAGGCGATGATGTCCTTGACTTCCTGACGCTGGTAGAACTTCATGCCGCCAACAACCTGGTACGGTACGCCGTAGCGCAGGCATGCCTCTTCCAGCGCGCGCGACTGCGCGTTGACGCGGTACATCACAGCAATGTCGCCTAGGCCGGGGCCTGACTTCTTGCGACCTACCACCGACTCCTGATTGCGCGTCAGGCTTTGTATCTCCCTGATGACGAACTGCGCCTCTTCCTCTTCGTTGTATCCCTCGGCTATTACGATGGGGACGCCCTCGCCGTTGCGCGTCCAGAGGTCCTTTTCCACGCGCTGCGTATTGGAGGCTATCAGGCTGCGCGCCGCGTCCAGTATCGTCTGCGTGGAGCGGTAGTTTTCTTCCAGCGCGATAAGTTTTGCCTTCGGGTAGTCGTCCTGGAAGCTCAGGATGTTGCGGATGTCGGCGTTGCGCCATGTGTAGATGGACTGGTCAGGGTCGCCGACGACGCAAATGTTCAGGTGGTGGCGCGCAAGCTGTCTTGCGATAGCGTACTGCGCCACATTCGTGTCCTGGAACTCGTCAATCATGAAATGGACATAGCGTTCCTGGTACTTCTGCGCCACATCGGGCACGCGATCGAAGAGCTGGTAGGTCTTCAGCAGCAGGTCGTCGAAATCCACGGCAGAGCACTGACGCAGCAGGTCCTCGTAACGCTCATAGGCGCGCACCACAATCTCGTCCCAGTAGCTACCGGAGCGATGCGCCAGTCCCTCGACGCCAAGAAGCTCGCTCTTCGCGCCGGATATGCCGGACAAGATTGAGCGCGGTGGGAAGCGCTTCGGGTCAAGTTCAAGTTCGGTGAGCGCGCGCTTCACCAGCGCCATCTGGTCGGCGGCGTCATAGATGACGAAATCGCGGTCTAGGCCGACATGCTCCCCCTCGCGCCTCAGCACATTAGCGCAGAAGGCGTGGAATGTCGAAGCCGTGAGCTGGTCTGCCGCCTGTCCGAGCAGAGGCACGAGGCGTTGCCGCATCTCGCGCGCTGCCTTGTTGGTGAATGTAACGGCAGCGATACGATACGGCGTGATGCCCACTACGCGCACCAGATAGGCGATGCGGTGCGTGATGACGCGCGTCTTGCCGCTGCCGGGCCCCGCGATAATTAGCAGGGGGCCGTCGATAGCAGTAACGGCGTCTCGCTGGTTGTCATTCAGCCCATCGAGTATCTGGTCGGCGGGGCTGTTTGCTCGCCGCGCTTGTCTGTGTGAAACCATATCCTCCAATCTCGCTTATGCCTTTGCTCACGCGTCGTTCATATAGCCGGACGGGATTGAGCCGGGGCAGCCTTTGTTGGAATCGGCCTCACACTTCTTCGCCTCGCGCTCAATCACATCCCTTACCCAGCCGTCAATGCTCATCTCATAACGCGCAGCGGCATGCGCCACACGGCGATGCAACTCCGCATCCATAACCAGGCTCAACTTGCGGGTGCGCGGAGGCAAAGGTTCGCACCCATCTTCTCGGCACCATTCCAAGTAGTCGTCGATTGAAATACGAAATTCGCGCTTAAGTCCCTCAACATCGGACGCCATGAAAGTGGCAATCGGATACGGAGCGGCATTTATGACTGCTCCATGAAACATATCCACAGATTCATCGTATTCGATATTGGCGATGTATCCCTTATACTTCATCATGGCACAATTCCTACATCTTCAAGGAACTTGGCAATTGCTCTCGCCATTGCCCTACCAGTCTCCGGGTTTGGGTGCGGTTTGTGAACAGTGATGCGTACACTGCCTTTCCTCAAACCTATCCGAGAGCCGGCCCTTTCTGAAACCTCTACTCCCACCGCTCGCAGTAATGACTCTATCTCAGCCCATCTAATGTCCGATGGCGTGGGTCTGGCGAAGATACGCCGGAGTGTACGCTGATGTCTCCGCCTCAAGGTCATGAAATTATAGTATCAGCAATAAGGCGCTCGTACAGTATAATTTTCCGAATGGATTAGTCATTCTCCTGCTTCCGTCCATGTTAGACTATCACCATGAATGAACAAGAACAACGCGCACTCGACATACTTGCAGGATTGGCGAAGAATCCCGCCGCGCCCTTCCACGAATGGGCGGTCGCCGAGCACATACTCGGCGTGCTTGGGACGCTGGACAGCGTGGAGTACGGAAGAGACGAGTTCGGCAACATCATAGCGCGCTACATCGCGCCGTCCATTGCCGCGCTGCCCGAATCCGAGCGTGAGCCTCCCATCGCGTTTGTGGCGCATATGGACCATCCGGGCTATGAGATAGTTCGCCCTGACGACGCATCTGACGCCGAAGCAGGAGGCAAGAGCTACATCGCCCAAGCGCTGGGCGGCGTGCCTGTAGCTTCTATGACAAAGCCAACCCCGGCTTTCGTGCTGATGCCGGACGGCGAGCGCGTACCCGCCATGATTCAGCCCTTGACCGCCGATTCAGAAGGAGATTCCGGTGGTGAGAGGCTGGTATCGGTGCATGTGAAGTCTGATGCGGAATTGGCATTGCCCGCTCCGGTAGTGTTCGACCTGCCGGACTTTGGCATAGACGGCGACACGATTCGCATGCGCGCTGCCGACGACCTCGCGGGATGCGGCGCGATCCTGTCTGCGCTGGAGCGGCTGGCGTCGAGCAATGCGGAGGCGGACTTCTACGCCGTGTTCACGCGCGCTGAAGAGGGCGGGCTGTTCGGCGCGCGGCTGATGGCGGAGGCTGGGACGCTGCCTGCGAATACGCTGGTCGTATCGGTCGAAGCCAGCCCGTTGATACCGGGTGTGGAGCAGGGCAAGGGGCCGGTCATACGCACGGGCGACCGCGTTTATACCTTCGACGCCGACGCCGAGCAAGTCCTAATCACAGCACAAAGCACGCTCCAAGCAAAGGACAAAAACTTCAAGGCGCAGCGGCAGCTTATGAGCGGCGGCGGGTGCGAGGCGACGGCATTTGCGGTCTTCGGCTACACGGTAACGGGGCTGGCGTTTCCGCTCGGCAACTGGCACAACGCCACGACGACCATCCCAGACCCCGACGGCGGCGTGGACTCGGAGTACATCAGCGTGTCAGACTACCTCGGCGGCGTGGCACTTATGGCGGAGGCGGGCGTCAGCGTCGGCAAGCGGCACGATTCGCCAACGCGCCGGCACATCCGCGAGATTCCGGATGACATAAGGGCAAGGATGCGGGAGACGACCGGGGGCTAGGCGGAATGCCTGCTAGAATAGATGCTATGCGAACCGTCCGCAGTCTGGTCAGGAGCGGGACTGATGCGAATTACAGAAGAAGGGCAGATCCGTCTTCCCAATACGTTGAGAAAGCGCTTCGGCATCGACGAGGATGCCGAGATTGACATTATTCCGACGGATGAAGGCATTCTCATTAGGAAGCGAGAGCAGGACTACGACGAGGAAAAGCGCTTCGTAGTGCCCAAGCCGCTGCGCGATCACTTCGGTATTGCAGCGGATGTTGCCGTGGACATCATCATCGACGGCGAAGAGCTGCGAATCAGGAAACGCAAGATCCAGGTGAGCGAGGATGGTCTTGTTGCCATACCCGGACGGCTGCGCGAGGATTACAGCATAACGCCTGACGTGGAGGTGGACTGCTGGCGCTCCGAGGAAGGTATCCTGATCAAGGAGCGCAAACCTGGGGAGAGTCCATACGATAAGATTCGCGGCGTCAGAGATCTCGGCATGTCCGTTGATGAGTACATGGACGTCGTGCGGGGAAGGGTATGACAACCGCAACAGAACCAATATCCTCCCCATCCTGTCCATCGATGTTAGCCTCCGTCCGGCTCGCTCCTGTCCCACCCGTCAAGCACCCAGTACCCCACGCGCGGCACTTCCACCACTGTTGGGATTCCCTGCGCTCGCTTGAGTCGCTGGATGTTGTACAGGTGCGTCGTCTCCTCGAAGTACATGTGGCGGAATGTCGCCTCCAAGGTAGTCGTCTCGGTGCCGGCTTCGGCGTCCATCGTAATGCCGTGCGGATGGGCGCCGTTGATGAACACGCGGCGGGCGTCGTAAGGCGTAACCAAAGTGTTCCCGCGAAGGAAGCCCGCAGTGCGCTCCGCCAGCACCGACTGCGCCAGTGCGATGCCCTCACGCAGCTTGCCGAGTATCGTATCCATGTCGTGGTAGCGCACGTCGAGCGCGCGGTCGTTGGCGGATACCGCCACGCCCTCCACATCTTCGACGCCATGGTCGCCGTCCGGGTAGAGCGTATCCACCCAGCGCACCACCATCCAGCGGAACAGCAGCGACGCCATGTGACTCGTCTGTCGCCGTATGCTCCAGTGCGCCCACTCCCACCTGTCGGATGTCCAGTCGAGCTGCTCTTCCGTCAGCCCCTCGACTTCAGGCGCTATCAGATCGTACAGGGTTTCGAATTCGGGAAACAGCGCGCTCCCTGGCGCGTCGTCAGGTATCCGCTCTGCACTCATTCGCCAAACCTCCAAGTATTTGCATCGATGAATAGGATAGACAGGATTTTATCATCACACAGGGCTTGTCTGTTGAGCCTGCATAACCATGTTTGAAAGTAGTATAATAACAGTTCATTATCAGAGACTTTCATTGTTAGGGAGGACGGGTGATTGAATGAGCAGCTCAGAGCGCTAGGCACGCACTTGCTCCTGGAAATGAACGAGTGCGACCCCATGCTGCTCGACGACATGGCAATGGTTAAAGAAGTGCTGATGGTCGCCGCCGAAGAGGCTGGCGCGACCGTAGTCGGCGAGGTGTTCCACAAGTTCTCGCCTGTCGGCGTAACCGGCATCGTCTGCATCGCCGAATCGCACATCAGCATTCATACCTGGCCCGAACACCGCTATGCCGCCGTGGACATCTTCACCTGCGGCGAGAACCTCAAGCCAATGGAGGCGGCGCATTTCATCGCCGAGGGCCTTCAGGCGCAGCACTGCAACGTCATGGAGGTCAAGCGCGGCGCAATTGGCACGCACCATTCCGCTCCCATCGGAGACTGAATTCGGACATTGATGCAACGCTTCTCTCCCCTACACTTCCCGCTTATCCTGCACATTCGCGCAACACTTCCATGAGAACTCCCCCTGAAGGCAACTGGCACTACGAGCTCATCACCGAAGGCCTGATGCAGCTTGAGCAGATCCGCGAGGTGCTGTTCGAGGGCGATTCGCCGTACCAGCATGTGCTCATACACGACGCCGAGTGCTTCGGCAGGAGCCTCGTGCTGGACGATAAGACGCAATCGACAGAGCTTGACGAGTTTGTGTATCACGAGGCGCTGGTGCAGCCGGCAATGATAGCGCATCCCGCCCCGCGCTCCGTATTCATCGCGGGCGGCGGCGAGGGCGCGACGGCGCGGGAGGCACTGCGGCACAGGTCGGTCGAGCGCGTGGTGATGGTTGACCTCGACGAGCTTGTGGTGAGCATGTGCCGCAAGTACCTGCCCAACCATCATCAGGGCGCGTTCGACGACCCCCGCCTGACGCTGCTGCACGAGGACGCGCTAAAGTACATCGAGACGACCGAAGAGCGCTTCGATGTCGCAATCATAGATGTGCCCGACCCGCTGGAAGCAGGGCCCGCGTACCTGCTGTTCACGCAGGAGTTCTACCGCAGCATGCTATCCCGGCTGAATCCCGGCGGCATCATGGTGGCGCAGTCCGGTCCGACGGGCGCGACATTCTACGAGCAGTGCTTCTCCGCCGTGGCGAACACGGTCGGCTCAGTCTTCCCCGCCGCCCATCTGTGCGAGGCGTTCATCCCGTCGTTCGGCACGACGTGGGGCTTCGTGATGGGCGCGCCGGACGACGCGGTTCTGACACTGACGGCAGCAGAGATAGACGGGCGTATCGCGGAGCGCGTGACGGGCGAGCTGCGAAGCTACGACGGCATCGCGCACCGCGGCATGTTCGCGGTGCCGAAGTTCCTGCGCGAGGCGGTGGAAGCGGAGGGGCGGGTGATTACGCGGGAGGAGCCGCTGTTTGTGGTGTAGGGGATGCTATGATGTGTCTGAGAATACTAGGAGCGGTTGCATCATGATGCGAGAATTTGCGGCAAGCGTATGGCAGGAAGGCGACTGGTACGTCGCGCAGGCTTTGGAAGTGGATGTCGCCAGCCAGGGCGAATCAGAGGAAGAAGCGTTAGAGAACCTGCGGGAGGCGCTCGAACTCCACTTCGAGCCGCCTGTGGCAACATTGCTGCCACAAGTTCATACTGTTTGGGTTGAAGATAATCAGCGGCGTGATTTTTCTAGGTAGTCTTCGATATAGAGGTCGTCGAGCACCTGATTGAGCGATTTCCCTTCATGGGCAGGATTCAGCACTCCACGATAGCCTTTGGACGCGATTGCCTGCCTGATGAGTTCATCGGCTATCTGGTCGCAGGGCTTGTTCTGCGCCACACTTTGCTCTTGCAAGTAACTGGCGACGTTGCTGGCTTGTGTGGGCATTTCCATTATCCTTTGAAGACAGCCATCTAGCGTCGTCAAATGTAGATATGTTTGCATCTCACACGACAACGTTCAGTAGGGGCGACCGGCCGGTCGCCCCTACCACAGCCGAATATCTTGGTGTCTGGAAACGTCGATACGACCTAATCGTCTTCCTCGTCATTTCCCGCTTGCTCACTAGCATCAAGAGAGATGTCCTTTGAGAACCCATACGCCCTAGCGACATGGTCCTGCAAGAGTTCTCCTCGGCGCTTAATGAATGACAGGAAGTCATCACGTGTCTTATCCGATTTTAATAGGATATTTAGGCAAGTATAGTCGATGAAAAACTTCGAGTAGCGAAGACGAAGTTCTTCCTCTGAACCACCCGACTCTGCCAGCACCTTTTGCACCTGGTATGCTGGGTCCTTGTCGCCCCAGTCGTTATTTGTGGTGTTCGTTATTGGCATGACATTCAATGCGAGATGTTCATCGTCTATATCGTTGCGCCAATCAGAAATGTCATTTCTGCAAAAGGCTCTCGGGAAGATATGGTGTGAATGCACTGAGTTGAGTGTTGTGTCTCTTCCTCCGACGGGAATTTGTCCGTCCACGGGGTCTTTAGGCTCTTGCTTATTTATCAAGCAAGTAATCAGCTTGCCTATGGCACTCTTAGGGGCAACTCCGTCAAGCACGGGGATGCTAGCCCGCCCCATCCAAGGAGGCTCTTCACCAGTTGATATCCACTTCTCGAGATCTGCCACATCGCTTTGTTGTGTGGCAGGCTGGGAATCCCGATAGCGGTGCATGAAAATTGAACCGACAAACCATCTGTCTAGGCGTTGGTACCATTCGGTACGCTCGTTACTCACATCAGAATGTGTCTGATTGATATTGATTAGCGCGATGCCCAGCGGAGATAGAATAGCAGGATATGGCACTAAGCCCGCATTCCCATCTATCCACATGTAAAAGCGTTCCGAGAGGAACTTACCAGCAAGGTCTAACGCTTCAGCAGAAGCATCTTTGTGAGTCGCGTAGGTGTCGGACTCTATATTGTCGGGCAGATCCCGTTTCTTTGGATTTTTGCCACTTAACAGGGCTATAGTTTGCAAAAATAGCTCGCCGGTGGTATCCAGATGCCGGTAGTAGGTTTTCTGATTCTTGTATGAGTCTATATCTTCTCGAAGATTAATATCCGCACCGTACAAAATCGCTGTTACGATTTCTACCGGGGTCAGTTGCTGAGCTGTTGTGTTCATCGTTTCAAATACGGTAGTAATTGAAGTGACGGGCATTCCAGAGTCCAATTCTGTTACTGGAACCAACAATGTGCGCCTATTCCCAGGTGCAAGATTTGCAATGCCAAATAGTGCATGCACTAGTCCGTCTAGGAATCTCTCTCTGTCGGGAAATGTATTTAGATACTGAGCCCTTGCCGCCAGGAATCTATTGAGGTCAGCCAATGCTGGCGTGTGGAGCAATTGTTGGTCTTTAAGAAGGCGACCAGGATGTGTAGCCTGTTTATAGATTACATATCCATCTTCATCATCCAAATTTGCGCCAAATTTTTGGATGGTAGAAGGATCTTCGTAATCTAGTTTCTCATCAGAATCAGCCGCTTCCCACAGTTTCTTGAGATCGAGGAAGTAATGGGTTTTGCCTTGCTTTCCTAAGCCGATGCCGTGGCACAATGCTAGTCCAGCAGTGATGCGTTGCTGGCCATCCAGCACGTAATGTTTCAGCGGTTCTTCGGTTTCCTCCGGCAGGCCGTGAAATCGGCGTGGATGCAAGTATAAGCCACCTGCTTCAAGCATAAGAAACCCTCCAACGGGAAATCCCCTTCGGATGGAGTTGAAAAGCCGAACAACCTTACGCGATTGCCATTTCCAGTCTCTCTGAAACTGAGGAAGCATCAGCTTACCAGATTTGGCATCGTCAACGAGTTCGAAGAAGTCCTTATTCTCTATGCCCATCCGCTATGCTCCTTGCGAAAACATACACTGTTTGAAATGAGTCCAAGACATTTTAACATGCAATAATATAAAGGTAGCCTGAGCCGCTATCATCGCTACAATTCTGAACTACCCACGTATGATATGCTGGATTTGCCGCAGACTTCATTCCCTTGAAAGGCCCCGACCATGCCCACGAAAATCAGTGTACGCGCAGTGTCCGAGAACAGCCTCTCACGCCGCTGGGCTATGTTGACATAGAGGAAGGCACAATCGGGAAGGCCATCTACAAAGAAAAATCCTCACTCTTTTGATTTCTAATCGTTAAGAATAGGCAACAATCAATGAACAGATGCCAACGATGTGGGACATGGTGGCCAACCTTGATGTGTTATGGCTGCGATCAAGACCTTTGTGACACATGCTGGGATGAACACGCCGGCTTTGGCTGTACCAAAGCGAATTATCCGCCAACTCGATAGATAATCTTTCTGTCTTCGAGCGCAGAGAGGCATCCCCAACGCGGATTACGGCAGTTGCAATCCTGGAAGCGCGCGACGCGGATCGCGCATGATAGACTTCAATCCACAATGAAAGGCTTTCGACATGGCTAAAAAGATATTGGCGATATACTCCGACGGCGCGCTCAATCCAATCGTGCCACTCGACCTGCCCGAACACGTGATGGTAAGGCTGACCGTCGAGGTGGTGCCGCAGGCGACCAATGGCGAACCCACGATAGTGCCGCCTTCGCCCCGCCTGTCCACAAACGAGTGGCTCAAGAAAGTACGCAAGCGCAAAGCGGCCTCCAAGACGAGGATTACGGCAGAAGAAATCCTCGAAGCGCGAGACGCAGACCGCAAATGACCGTAGTAGCAGATTCTTCGGCGCTGGTCGCATCCGTGGCGGACTATGGCAGCGACGGCAGATGGGTGGAGAACGTCTTTGCCAAGGAAAACTTGGTAGGACCGGAACTCGCGCTTGCGGAAGCCACAAACATCTTGCGGCGAATGGAAATCTCCGGGCGTATATCCCGCGCGGACGCGGCGTCTGCCTATGACGGTCTGCTGGAAATTGAGATTGAACTGCATCCCTTCGCCCCATACGCCGAGCGGATATGGGCGTTGCGGAACAATCTGACAATCTATGACGCATGGTATGTCGCGTTGGCGGAGTCGCTTGCCTGTTCACTCGTTACCCTTGACCGCAGGCTCAGCCGCGCCCCAGGTACAAACTGCCCTATCCTGTGCCCTCACTAAAAAATCTCCTGACGGATAACATTGATACTCAGGGCGAATGCGATACAATAGACTAATCGCTTGTCTATCCTATGTATCAGTGTCTGTTCCAGGAGATTTCCCCCATGTTCAATCCCGTCGATACCAAGACCGACTTTGCCGCTATGGAGCGCGACATCCTCGACTGGTGGGAGCGCAACGACATCCCCGCCAAGTACATGGCTCGCAACTCCGGCGCGGACAAGACCTTCTCGTTCATCGATGGGCCGATTACGGCGAACAACCCCATGGGCGTGCATCATGCCTGGGGCAGGTCGTACAAGGATATCTTCTTGCGCTTCCGCGCGATGCAGGGCTACGACCAGCGCTACCAGAACGGCTTCGACGGACAGGGGCTGTGGATTGAGGTGGAGGTGGAGAAGGAGCTTGGCTTCGGGTCGAAGCGCGACATCGAGGCGTTCGGCGTGGATAAGTTCGTGGACATGTGCAAGCAGCGCGTGGACCGCTTCGCCGACATCATCTCGCAGCAGAGCATACGGCTCGGCTACTGGATGGACTGGGACGACTCGTACCACACCAAGTCGGACGAGAACAACTACACCATCTGGCATTTCCTGAAGACCTGCCATCAGAAAGGCTGGCTGTACGAGGGGCGCGACGTGATGCCGTGGTGCCCGCGCTGCGGCACGGGGCTGTCCGAGCACGAGATCGTGACCGAGGGCTACAAGGAAATCGTGCATCCGGGGTTGTTCGTGAAGTTCCCGCTCATAGATCTCCCTTCCCCCGATGGGGGAGACTCCTCCAATGTCCCTTCCCCCTCAGGGGGAAGGTTAGGAAGGGGGCAAGAAAGCGGCGACGTCGATTCTTCACCCCCCCTCAATCCCCCCCTGGAAGGGGGGGAAGGTAACGGTGGGGCCCCATCAAGGGGGAAGGGACAAAAAGTGGAGTCGCTGCTGGTCTGGACCACAACCCCCTGGACCCTCACCGCAAACGCCGCCGCCGCCGTGCATCCTGAGAAAACTTACATCAGGGTGCGGCAGGACGGCGAAGTTCTTTATCTCATCAAGGAACGCGAGGATGTGCTGAAGGGCGAGTACGAGGTGTTGGGCGAAGTGCCTTCCAGCGAACTCGTCGGGCTGCGATACAGCGCGCCATTCGCGGAACTGACGGCTCAGGACGGCGTGGAGCACCGCGTCATCGCGTGGGATGAGGTGAGCGAGAGCGAGGGCACAGGCATCGTGCATATCGCGCCCGGCGCAGGTAAGGAGGACTTCGAGCTAGGCAACGAGAACGGCATCCCCGCCATCGCGCCGCTCGACGAGTACGGCGACTTCGTTGACGGCTTCGACTGGCTGACCGGACAGAACGTCTATGACACGAACGATGCCATCTACGACAGCCTGAAGTCTAAGGGCGTATTCTACAACCTGGAACGGTACTCGCACCGCTACCCTGTCTGCTGGCGCTGCGACTCGGAGCTGGTCTTCAGGCTGGTGGACGAGTGGTTCATCAGCATGGGCGAGAAGCACGACAAGCCACGCGAGGAGCTGACCGCCGACGAAAAGGCGAACAGCCTTCGCTACCAGATTATGGATGTGGTGGACGACATCCGCTGGATCCCGGAGTTCGGCTACGCGCGCGAACTCGACTGGCTGCGAAACATGGACGACTGGATGATCTCCAAGAAGCGCTACTATGGCCTCGCGCTGCCCATCTACAAGTGCGGCGACTGCGGCTGGTTCGATGTTATCGGCAGCGAGACCGAGCTTCAGGAGCGGTCCGTCGAGGGCTGGGACGAGTACGAGGGCAACTCGCCGCACCGCCCCTGGGTCGATGCCGTGAAGATTCGCTGCGACGAGTGCGATGTGCCCGTGAGCCGCATCGAGGATGTGGGCAATGCGTGGCTGGACGCGGGCATCGTGTCGTTCTCCACTATCCAGTACCGCCACGATCAGGACTACTGGCGCAAGTGGTTCCCCGCCGACTGGATTTCCGAGAGCTTCCCGGGGCAGTTCCGCAACTGGTTCTACTCGCTGCTAACGATGAGCACGGTCCTGGAGAGCACCGCGCCCTTCAAGTCGGTCTTCAGCTACGCGCTGATGCGAGACGACAAGGGCGAGGAGATGCACAAGAGCAAGGGCAACGCCATCTGGTTCGAGGACGCCGCCGAGCGCATGGGCGTGGACGCGATGCGCTGGGTGTTCCTGCGCCAGAATCCCGCGCTCAACATCAACTTCGGCTTCCGCTCGGCGGACGAGGTGAGGCGCCGCTTCATAATCCCGCTGTGGAATGTCTATTCGTTCTTCGTTACTTACGCGAACATCGACCGCTACGACCCGGCAGCGTCAGAGCCGCCGCCCGTGTCGGAACGCGCCGAACTGGACCGCTGGATACTGTCCGAACTCAACCAGCTCGTCAAGGAAGTTACCGACGCCTTCGAGAACTTCGACCCGGACAGGGCGGCGCGCAATGTCGAGGGCTTTGTTGAGTACCTGTCGAACTGGTACGTGCGCCGCAGCCGTCGCCGCTTTTGGAAGGCAGGCATCCTCGCCGAGAACGCCGACGCCGACAAGCACGGCGCCTATGCCACCCTGTACGAGTGCCTCCTGACGCTGATCAAGCTGGTAGCGCCGGTGATGCCGTTCATGACGGAGCAGATGTACCAGAACCTGGTGAAGCAGTCAGCCATCAGCGGTCAGCAGTCAGCGGTCAATGGTTCGACAAGCTCACCACGAACGGCAGGTGAACAGGGCAAGGAGAGCATCCACCTCGACGACTTCCCCGTCGCGGATGAATCGCTGATAGACCAGCGGCTTTCGGACGCGACGCGGCTTGCGATGCGGCTGTCCAGCATGGGACGCGCGGCGCGCAGCAAGGCGGGCTTGAAGGTGCGCCAGCCGCTGGAGCACGCGCTTGTGAGGCTGCGCTCGACGGACGAGGTCGCGCTGCTTTCGCAGGTCGCGCCACAGGTGCAGGACGAGCTGAATGTGAAGCAGATCGAGCCCGTGACAGACGAGGGCGATGTGCTGGAGTACAAAGTGCAGCCGAACCTGCGGCTGCTCGGTCCGAAGTACGGCGCGGAACTGCGGAACATCATCGCCGCGCTGAACGACGCCAACCCCGCCGACATTCACAGCCAGGTGCGCTCCGGCAACCCTGTCGCGGTCAACGGTGTCGTCCTGGAGCCGGACGAGGTGCTGGTGGAGACGCTGGACAAGGACGGCTACGCCGTGTCGAACGAGGGCGGCTACACGGTCGCAGTCAGCACGGAGGTCAGCGAGGCGCTACGCCTTGAAGGCGACGCCCGCGAGCTGGTGCATGGCATTCAGAACATGCGCCGCTCCGCCGACTTCGACATCGCCGACCATATCGTCACCTACTACGAGAGCAGCCCCGAGCTCGACGCCGTAATCGCCGCGCACAGCGACTACATCCGCCAGGAAACCTTGTCGGAAGAGTTACTGTGTCAACCGCCTGCCGATGGCGCATACACCGAGACGCTGAAGGTTAACGACATGCAGGCGACGATCGGGGTGCGGCGGGCCGAGGTCTAAGGAACGGACATAGTGGAGTCAGACTTAGCTTTGATTCCGTCAGAAAAATCTGTGAGCGTTGCCATCTGTGCATGCGATTGAGATTAGGGAATACATAGATTCCAGTGGCCGCAACCCATACAATCGTTGGGTCAACGGACTGGACACTATCGCTGCAAGAAGAATAGACTCGGCTCTGTTTCAGATGCGGTCAGGAAACTTGTCCAATGTTAGAAGCGTTGGGCGCGGCGTATCAGAATATCGAATAAACTTCGGACCGGGTTACAGAATCTATTTCGGCAGGGATGGGGACACACTGATTATCTTGCTCGGGGGTGGCACGAAGAGTCGTCAACATAGGGACATTCAGAATGCCCATGTACTTTGGCAAGAGTACAGACGCCGCAAGCGACAGGAGACATAGATATGCCGCTTACCAGGCCTTACGAAGAAACGATAAAGGAACGCGCCCAGTGGGACACTGTATATCGCGCAATGATGCTCCCTGACACTCTCGGCCTCCTTCTCGGCGGCGAGGTCCGCGTCGGAAAAATCTCGCTGCACTCCTGCATCTACGCCACCATCGGCTATGAGAAGCTTGGCGAGCTTATGGGCAAGACGCCGGATGACATCAAGCGCATGTGCCACCCGGACTACGACACGAGTGTGAATGACCTGTTTGAGATAATCAAGCATGTGCAGCGACACGAAGGCGTACGCCTTGAAGTGAAGGTCTGCTCCGGCGAGCAGGGCTGCGAATCCGTTGCTCATGACGAGCCTGCCGAATCTGTTGAAGCACGGCAGCCCCTGCATCCTGTCAGTCCGAGTTAGCCCTGAAAGACAAGACGATGAACCTCTACATTCTCAGGCACGGCATCGCCGCCGACCGCGGCGCCGAGTATTCAGACGACGACCTGCGGCCCCTCACGGACAAGGGCATCAGGCGTATGCGCCGCGAAGCGGAAGGGATGAGTGCAATCGGGGTCGCGCCGGACCTGATTATCAGCAGTCCACTGGTTCGCGCGGTACAGACGGCGGAGATAGTGCGGGATGGGCTGGATATGCCACATCAGACGGCAATCTCGAACGCTCTGGTTCCTGAAGCGCACCCGTCGCAGATTATTCAGGAACTCGCCGACAGCCACTCATCGTTGGGCAGCGTGATGGTCGTGGGGCATGAGCCGCACATGAGCAGCCTTGTCTCATACATTCTGACGGGAAAGGTCTCGTGGCTCATCAGGCTGAAGAAGGGCGCGCTATGCAATATGGAAATATCCGCCTCCGGACGCGGACAGCTCTTGTGGGCGTTGGCGCCCAAGCAGTTGAGAGCATTAGCGTAGCAGGTTTTTCTTGTCTCAGCCTTCCGACATATTGACATAGATTATCCATAGGTACAGGATAGAAACTAACCGCAATGCAAGGAGGATGACATGGCAGCATCACTAGCCTACACGGTGCGAAGCTACAGCACCGGCACTCTGGGGCGCGCTATCTGCAACTCGCGCAACCATCACTGGGTCGCGGACGACTCCGGCGGCGAGGAGCTTGGCGCGGGAGAGTTCTTCCTGTCCGGCTTGTCGGCGTGCGCGGTGAATATGATCGAGCGCGTCGCCAGAGAAGAAGAGAGGCCCCTCGACTGGATGGACGTGAGCGTTGAAGCCTACCGGGACACGGACGCTCCCATCGGCGAACGCTCACTCTACGAAGACATCCGTGTACACTTTCAGATGTGGGGCGTGAGCGACGAGGACGGCGAATCTCTCGTGGACCACTGGAAACGCCGCTGACCGATTTACGGTACGGTTGCGGTCGCAACCCCAAATACATCGGTTACCGCGGAGTTCACGGCGGAAGTGCATCCGCGACTCTGAAGCTGCCGATAAGGTTAGAATCGATATAGCAATCAAAGTGAAACACAAAATGGAGGACATTATGGTGAATTTCACAGACACCGATGTAAAGGAACTGGTGCGGGAGCGCTACGGCAACTTCGCGCAAGACGCTTCAAGCAGTTGCTGCGGAGATGACGAAGTAACCACGAAAAATCAGCTGTACGAGCTTCAGCAGCTGGACGGATTGCCGGACGAGGCGCTGCTGGCGTCCGCGGGCTGCGGCAACCCGACGGCGATCGGCGACCTGAACGCCGGTGAGACGGTGGTGGACTTCGGCAGTGGCGGCGGCATCGACTGCTTCATCGCGGCGAGAGCAGTCGGCGAGCAGGGCAAGGTCATCGGCATAGACATGACGCCGGATATGATAGCCCTCGCGCGCAAGAATGCCGGCAACCTTGGCGTGTCAAACGTGGAGTTTCACCTGGCGGAGATGGAGAACACCCCGCTTGAAAACGAGTCGGTGGATGTCATCATATCCAACTGCGTCATCAACCTCGCTCCGGACAAGGATGCCGTGTTCCGCGAGGCATATCGCATCTTGAAGCCGGGCGGCAGGATGTTCATATCGGACATGGTGCTCACGGCGCCGCTTCCGGCACACGCCACTGAGGACGCGGAGAACTGGGTGTCGTGCCTGTCCGGCGCGGAGCCGCAGGACGTCTATATGGGCAGGATGTCCGGTGCGGGGCTTTCGGACATCGAGATAATGGACTCCAAGCCGTGGAAGGGCGAAGAGGAATGGGCATCGCGCGTACACAGCGCGAACATCAAGGCGTTCAAGCCCTAAACAGGCAATAATAAACGCAAACAGACGGGGTATCGCAGGAAATCCTGCGATACCCCGTTCATTTTGGGCTTTGTAGCGTTTAGCTTTGCCTACGCGACGGCAACCCCGTTAGTTGAAGAGGCCGCACCGTTGACGGGCGCGTTGTTCTGCTGCTGCTTGCGCTTGCTCGCTTCGACTTCGAGGTTGAGCGCGTCGATGCCGCGCCGAACCTGACCCAGAATGTCGGCAAGCTGCTCTTCGAGGTTGAAAAGCACTTCGCGGGCGTAGCTATCCGCGCCGTCTCGCCGCGCCAGCGCAACATTCTCAGCTTCGCTGACGATGCGATACGCCTTGCGCTGGGCATCCTGGAGAATCTGCTGGGACTCATAGGCTGCCTGCTCTTGCATGTCCTGCGAAATTTCCTCCGCGCGCTTCAGCACTGAGGATTCGCCTACCTTAGCACGGAACTCACTCTCGGCTTGCGTCGTCAGCTTGCCCGCCTCATCCTCAGCGCCCGTGCGAATGCGCTTGGCTTCCAGGTAAGCCTGGTTGAGGATGCTCTCCTTCATTCGGATGACCTCGGAGGCCTCCCGGACGTCGTCACTCATATCGACATTGCCGAGCTGATCGCTGAGCCTAACAAGGCTGTCGATATCCACCATCACCTTGCCCCGAAAGCCCGGTACACGGGTCCCGGAAGCCGCCATAGCTCTGATTTGGTCTGCAATCTGTGGTGCCTGCATTTGTCCTCCCTCGGTCAGTAAAGTTTGAACTTGTTGGTTGATCGTATTTAAGGTTTTCAACAATCCGGCGGTAAATCGACCGGCATGAACCTATCCTTACTGCAAAAACTAGTCGGAATCGAGCTTCTTGTTCAACGCATCCAGCACCGGCGCAGGAACAAGGTTCTCAATTCTGCCACCGAGCTGCGCCACCTCCTTGATACGGCTTGAATGCACGAATTGATTTTCGAGGGCGGTCATCAGGCATACGACGTCGATGCCGGGGTCGATGTTTCGCCACATCAATGCCATCTCAAACTCCGTCTCGAAGTCGAACCCTGCGCGTAAACCTCTTATGATGAACTCCGCATCCACGCTGCGCGCCACCGCGGGCGCAAGTCCCACGAACGGAATCACGCGCACATTATTCAGATGCGGTATCGAGCGCTTGAACAGGTCCACACGCTCCTCGGTCGTGAACATCAATCTCTTTGATGGCGGTGTATCGTACACGCCAATCACCAGCTCATCGAACAGGCTCGACGCTCTAGTCGCTATGTCCACATGTCCGTTGTGAACGGGGTCGAAGCTGCCAGGGTATAGCGCCCTAACCATCTAATTCTCCAACTGCATATATTGATATTGCCGTATCGCCATAGCGCCTGCGGGTCGTCAGGAACAGCTTGCCGTACTCGTCCCCCATCGTTGTGCTGTGCCTGTGTTCGGCTACGACTATCCCTCGGTCTCCCAGAAATCCCGGGCGGTTTAGCGCCCGCATAAGCCATTCCCAGTCGCTCAGCGCGTAAGGCGGATCCGCGAAAGCCAGACCGTATTCACCTTCCAGAGTCTCCAGTATGCGCTCTACTCTTCCGTTGTGGACGCTGCCGCGTTCGCTCAGTCCCAATGCTGTGAGCGCTTCCCTTATCTGAACGCAGCGCCGCCGGTTCGCCTCCACGAAGTCCACCCTCGCGGCGCCTCTGCTTAAGGCTTCAAGCCCGAGCGCTCCGCTGCCGGCGTACAGGTCAAGCGCCCGGGCCCCTTTCACCGCTTCCACACCTAGAATCGAGAAGACGGCACCCCTAACCCTGTCCGAAGTTGGTCTGAGGTCCGATTCTCTCGGCAGGCTGAACCTGCGTCCGCGGTGTTCGCCGCCCGTTATCCGCAGGGTCAAATTGCTACCCCTACCTCGTCCGTACTTCGCCGCTTCTCAATTCCTGTGTCAACACTAGCACGCCGGATTTCAGTCGATAAAGGACTTTTTCAGCCATTTTTTGAGAAAGTGTTTAGGCGATTGGCAATTCCATCAATGAACAAGGATGGGAGAAACCGCCTTTCTACGACATACTCCGTATATCAATGTCCGTCTGCGCCTGTTAGAATTGAGCAGGCGATTTTGCATCTCAGTATTTGTATTTCAGCAAAAGCATCGTGATAAAATCGGCGCACTGCTAAGGAGGACAGCCATGACCACCCCGGCTGCCACCGCCATCATATATCCTGATTCGGACGGTATGCCCTTGCCTGACGGAGAATTCCAATCACCGCTCTATGTCAACGCTGTCGGCACTCTCAGGGTTCATTTCAGAAATGTGCGCGGGGCAAGGGTCAACGGCGACAACTTCATCTACTATGTCGAAGGCAACCCGCGCCGCTCAGTCGCTCCGGATTGCTATGTCGCCCTCAACCTGTCCGACGAAGCGATAGCATCCATCGAGAGCCACAACACCTATCTAATGTGGGAGGTGGGCAAGGCCCCGGACTTCATCCTGGAGATAGGCTCCCCTAGCACGGGGGCAAACGACTTGGGCGGGAAACGCGACATATATGCCGATATAGGCGTGGTCGAATACTGGCGCTACGATGCGACCGGCGGCGATTTCTACGGCGAGCCGTTGGTGGGTGAGCGCCTGGTAGATAGTGAGTATCACAGGCTAGAGATGCGCGCAGAGGATGATGGGAGAGTCTGGGGACACAGCGACCTTCTCAACCTTGACTTGTGGTGGGATAATGGAGAGTTGCGATTCTGGGATCCTGTCCCAGGACAATGGCTGCTGACCCAGGAAGAGGAGCACGACGGACGCTTGGCGGCGGAAGCCCGCGCGGCGCAGCTGGAAGCCGAACTCCGTAGGCTGCGCGGCGAATAAACCGGCATCGGGCTGGCAGACTCGAGTTGCCAAGGACTCACCGGAGCACTCAATCTTGATAGGCAGCACAGGCGGAAAACAGCAATGACCCAGTCGGAAAACGAACTCTTTCAGGTGCGGCTCGACAAGCTGGAGCGCATACGGCAGCGCGGCATCGAGCCATACCCGCACAACTACGAGCGCACTCACACCAGCGCGCAGGCTGAAAAGCTTTTCAGTGAGGCTGAAGCGGAACAGCCTGAGAATGCTAGAACTGAACCCGTTTCGGTCGCGGGACGCATCGTCGCATTTCGCGGCATGGGCAGGGCGTCATTTGCCGACCTGCTTGACGGCGACGGGCGCATTCAGGTCATGTTCCGGCGCAACGCGCTCCCCGATGCCTACGAAACTCTTGGCGATCTGGACATCGGCGACTGGCTAGGCGTCAGGGGGCCACTCTTCCGCACCCGTACCGGACAGGTAACAGTGGAAGCGCAGGAGTTCACGCTGCTGTGCAAATCGCTGCGCCCACTGCCGGAGAAATGGCACGGCTTACAGGATACGGAAATTCGCTTCCGCCAGAGATACCTGGACCTCATCGCCAATCCGGAAGCACGCCGGGTCGCCGTGATGCGGAGCCGCATCGTCAGCGCCATCCGCCGCTTCATGGATGACCGGGGCTTTATGGAAGTGGAGACTCCCATGCTGGTGCCCATCGCAGCGGGAGGCATGGCGCACCCGTTCATCACGCACCACAACATGCTCAGCAGAGACCTGTACCTTCGCATCGCTACCGAACTGCATCTCAAGCGTCTCATTGTGGGCGGCTTGGAGCGCGTCTATGAGATAGGCAAGATCTTCCGCAACGAGGGCCTGGACCTGACGCACAACCCGGAGTTCACCTCGATGGAGAGCTACGAAGCTTTCGCCGACTACAACGACGTTATGGAGATGGTCGAGCAGATGGTACACAACGCGGCGATGGATGTGCTTGGCACGCCTGTCGTCGAGTTCGACGGCGAGCGCATAGACTTCACTCCGCCCTGGCCGCGTCTGAGCCTGCTGGAGCAGATTAAGGAGCACAGCGGCATCGACTTTCTCGACCACCCTGACATCGAGTCGATGAAGACGGCAATGGCAGACATCGGCATAGATGTGAGCCAGCAGATGAGCTGGCCCGGCCTGATGGACAAGCTCATATCCTCGCGCGTTGAGGACACGCTTCGGCAGCCCTGCTTCCTTGTGGACTACCCGGTGGAGATGTCGCCGCTCGCCAAGAAGAAGGCGGATAACTCGCAACTCGTGGAGCGATTCGAGGGATTTGTGGCGGGTATGGAGATTTGCAACGCCTTCACCGAGCTGAACGACCCCGTTGACCAGCGGCAGCGCTTCGAGGAGCAAGAGACGCTGCGCTTGCAGTTCGCGGGCGAAGAAACGGACAGACTGGACGAGGACTTTCTGGTAGCGATAGAACACGGCATGCCGCCAACGGGCGGGCTGGGCATCGGCATCGATAGGCTGACCATGCTATTCTCGGGGCACAAGACCATACGCGAGGTGGTGCTGTTCCCGCAAATGCGCTGACAGGAAACTAACATCGATGGACAGGATTAACAGGATATTTGCTCCAAATGCAAGTCTGTTCGTGGTGAGCCTGTCGAACCACTCATCCTGCCAATTCTCTTCACGAAAGGCAACAAAACAATGATGCTAGAGATGGGCTTCCAGATAATATCCTGTCCGGTGGGCGGCGAGCCTACGGCAATCATCCTGCCCTACGATGACGCCGCCTTCATAGTGACGGAGATGCCGTATCTGGAGGTTGACCCAGACGGCTGGCACGAGGACATCGAGGAGCGCATCATCTGCCCGGGCGGGCATACCTTCTATGTGTATGCGTACTGACGGCTTCCCTTCAACGGTCCCTCTCAATTTCTTCAACGGGATTACGAGTGCGGTCGCGCATTCGAGCATACCTCCGAATAGCCAAATACAATGGAAACTACCCCAATCTGGGCGATAATTTTTGATAGCGCAGAGAGTATTGTCACAGTTGCTGCAATAGTCGCAGCCGGCATATTCGCATGGCGAAACGGCATCATATTCCGTCAACGCTCAACACACATAAATATCACGCATGAAATCTCTCACAGAGCGGTGAGCGCCAGTTACAACCATCTCGCCGTAACCATGAACCTGCACAACAGCTCAAATGTGAAGGTGGAGTTTCGCGACGGACTTTTCGCGCTGCAGCATCTTGCTCCAATGGAAGACGAAATAGTCGAAAACCTGTACAACAATGCTCCCGAATATGTGCATAATGAGAGTATGAATGCAATCCAATGGGAGACTTGGGAAGAAATCTGGAGTGAATGGGATAAGGATGAATTAAGCGTGGAACCCGGGCAGACAGTAGCCCACACAGTTGAGTTTGTCGTGCCCTGGGATGTTGAATCAGTCCTGATAACGATCTACATGTTCAATTCAAGAACTATGGGCAAAATTGCCAACAGCTTCGACAATCCAGATGACGCTCCAAAACAAAAGCACAAACTGTTATTCTGGCGGGAAATTGAAGGGCCACGCGGATGGCCGAGAGTTACTGCCTACGATATGGTTCCTTTTGAATTTGAATACAGAGAAGAAATGGAGCAGCCTGATGCCAGCCGATTATAATTCTGACACAAAAGTCAAGCCACGAAAAATAAGAAAGATAGGCGGACTTGGCACACGGGATAGAAAAAGGCCGCCTAAACTCTATGAAGGATTGAAAAGACCATCCAAACCCAGGCCCGTAAAGAGATCATAACGACCATGCGTCGCCACATCTTCCGCCAAGCCGGATGGGATTGGAGGACACGACGATAATGCGCTACCCAATCCGGGCTGTTCACACGCGCGGTTCTTGACCACATAGCGCAGCAGTCCATCGCCTAGATCGCGCCTCCCAGACTCCGCCCTTTCACCCTCATTCCTCATCATCGTCTCTGCCCATTCGCGCCGCAAGCACGCCCGCTATCAGGCCGAACAGGTGCCCTTCCCACGATATGAAGCCGGATTGCGGCAGCGCACCGAAGATCATCCCGCCGTACAGCAGCAGCACCGCCACGGCTACCACGATCGACACGAAGCTGCGCTCGTACCAGCCCTGCGCCAGCAGATAGCCGAAGTAGCCGAACACCAGCCCGCTCGCCCCAATGTGGATTGCCGGACGCCCCACGAGCCATACCAGCATACCGCCTAGCACGACCACGAACAGCGACACGCCTACGAGCGTCTTCGCGCCTCGCAATGCGACGAAGCCGCCGAGAACCAGCAGCGGCAGCGTGTTGGACAGCAGATGCGAGAAGCTGCCATGCAGCATCGGACTGAGCAAGATGCCTCTGAAACTGCCCGCGAGATAGGGCACGCTCGGCTCGAACTCAGACAGCCAGCGATATGGAAGCGCCATCGGAGACAGTCCGTATCGGTTCAGGTCGCCATCGAACAGCAAGCCGTTCACCAGAAACACGACCCATATCGCCGCGACAAATACGAGCAGCAGCAGTATCGCGCCAAGCCTGTCTTTCATTAATCGCCCTCCTGCGCCAGATTATCGATTTGCACCGGCTTGATGTCATCCACTAATTCGAAGCTGAACACTCTCGAATAAAAATACAGCTCCGCCTCCAGAGCGCGGCGAATGTTCGCTGCCTGCCGGAAGCCGTGCTGCTCTCCCTCGAATGTGA
This sequence comes from Dehalococcoidia bacterium, assembly GCA_034421195.1. Classification (GTDB taxonomy): domain Bacteria; phylum Chloroflexota; class Dehalococcoidia; order Lucifugimonadales; family JADFKI01; genus Bin90. The sequence goes on along the minus strand of DAOUKP010000015.1, from coordinate 365,848 downwards.
GATAGGCGACGGGCAGTCCCTTCTCGCGCAACGCGTTCACCATCAGCTCGGCTTGGTTAGGCGGCACAATCTCGTCATCCAGCCCTTGCAACACTATCATCGGCGCGGACAGGCTATCAATGTGGTTAATGGGCGAGCGTTCGCGGTAACGGTCTTCATGCTCCGGGAAGCGCCCTACCATCGTATCCAGATAGCGCGACTCGAACTTGTGGGTGTCGCGCAGCAGCGCCTCAAGCTCGCTGATGCCGTAGTAGCTCGCGCCCGCACTGAAGGCATTGCGCGTGGTGAGGGCGAGCAGCGTGGTGAAGCCGCCCGCGCTGCTGCCTCGGATGATAAGCCTGTCCGGGTCCGCAAGCCCCTGTTCAACAAGGTACTTCGCGCCGTTTATGCAGTCATCCACATCAACCACGCCCCAGTTCTCGTTGAGACGACGCCTGTACTCGGTGCCAAATCCACTGCTGCCTCCATAGTTCACATCGAGCACGGCAAAGCCCCGGCTCGTCCAGAACTGCTTGCGAAGGTCAAGGGACGAATCTGCCGCGCTCGTGGGTCCGCCGTGGCTGATGACAATCAGCGGCGGCGTTTCACCTTTCGGCGCAGCGTAGTCCCGGTTGGTTGGCGGGTAGTAGAAGGCGTGCGCCGTCAATCCGGTCTCGGTCGGAAACTCAATTGCCTGCGCCCGTGAGACGTAACCCTCATCCAGCGCGGCATCGCTGCTGCTGCGTAGGCGTGTTGTGCTGCTGTCAGTCAGGTCGTGGCGCATGAGCGACATCGGCATCGTGGGCGAGCCTGCGGTGAATGCCACACGCTGCGCCGTGACATGCAGCGTACCGACATCAGTAAACGGTGTGGGCACGGTGGTCAGAGTACCGCTCGCCGTGTCGATATCCCCGATGCGCCAGTCGCCGGACTGTGTATATGTACAGATGATGCGCTCTTCAGAAGCGAAGCCGTAGGTGCTCAGCCCGAAGACCCACGCGGGTCTGCCGAACTCTTTGTCCATCGAATCCGTCCCGCACACCGGCTCCACGCTGCCGAAGTCGGCGGCGGCGCGGTAGATGCTCCACCAGCCGTTGCGATCGGAGACGAAGTGCAGCACGCCTGAAGGCGACCAAGACGGCTGGAAGATGGACTCATCCGCGCCTCCTGCCACAAGCCGACGCTCGCCCAAGCTGCCGTCATCACGCAGCTCCGCAACCCACAGCTCGCAGCCGTCCCAGGGCATGTTGGGGTGGTTCCACGACAGCCATGCAAGCGTTGAACCGTCCGGGCTGATGCGCGGGCTGGAGTAGAAGGATGCGCCCGACACCAGCACGCGACTGCCGCCTCGCTCAAGGTCGATGGCGACGATGGTATTCACCGCCTCGCGCCACGATGACGAGTGGTCCTCGCGCACGCATACCATGATGTTGCGCCGCTCGCAGACGACTCCGTCCGCGTAGCGCATGGCTATCTCGGGCGTGAGCGGCTGCGGTTCGCCCACTTCTCCCGATGCAGAAACCGTCTGTCGGTAAATGCGCTGGTCGGTGAAGTTGCTGAAATAAATAGCGCTGTCTCCGCCGTAGGCCCCGGAGACGCAGAACGCGCCGCCGCCATACTCGTGAACGCGCGTGCGGACGCTGTACCCCGGCGGTGTGAGGTCATGCACCGAGCCGTTCGGTGTGCGCCGCACTATCACATTCCGCGCATTGTCCGCCGGGCGCATCTCGGTCCAGTAAATGTCATCGCCGTGCAACGAGACATCACCGATGCTCACGCTGTCCGCGACAATAAGCTCCGATGTTACGGGTGATTTCCATGAGCCGTAGGGCGCTACGATTTTGTCTGTCATCTTTGTCCTCGCGTTGTCCGAATCAATCAGCCGCGATTCCCCGTGAGTCGCTGAACCGCTTCAGTTAACTAGGATATAACATGAACGGCGCGAGCATGTGCTACCATGCTCAGAATATGAATATCAACAGACAGCACAACCGCACCAAGCAGCAGGCGAAGGACTGGGTTGAAGAGAAGCTTGCAGAGATGCTTCAGCAGTTCGGCGACTCGGTGTCTGACGCATCGCACCGGTGGCGCGGCGACACTATGGAGTTCGCATTCAGGGCGGCGGGACTTGTGAGTTTCAACGGCACACTCGGCGTAACGGACAGCGAATTCCACCTCGACCTGCCGTTCCCGCTACTCGCCAGAGGGTTCGAGCCGCGCGCGGAGGCGGAGGTGAACAGGTGGCTTGATGACAATCTGACAGACTGAAGTGGAAAGGTGTATCATATTGCCATGATTATCAGAATCGAGCCAAAAGACTGGAACATGCACACGGTGCTGATGTTCTTCAAGCAGGAAGAACCGCACCCTGAGGACGCCGACATTCGCCGCTACCTCGAAGAGCGTCACCTTGAGCCACGCCGCCAGTACGACACCGAGCTTGCGGGCGAGAAGTTCGAGGTACTCACATATGGTGGCTGCTACCTTGGGCGGCACATGAATGCCCTCGCCGACATCCAGCGCGCCGTCGTCGAGAAGGAGCTGCTTGTCGAGGCGATTCCCGAACTGCTGGCAAGCGGACCCGACGCAAAAGCATCCTCACTAGCCGCAACCAAATCCGCTTCAGACATGACCGCTATCGTTGATGCGCTCACCGCGACTCTGCACACGCCGGACAACTTCGGCATCGACGCCAATGGCGAACTGCAAACGACCGTCAGCGCCGAGGATGTGCAGGCGCAGTTCCTGACACTGGCAAACGATAACTAAGAATTGACATATACCTTAAAGGAGACACGAATGTATCTAGTCAGAAGGACATACAAGACCAAGCCCGGAGAGGCGCGCCGCGTGGCATCCCTCGTGCATAAGCAGGTGCAGATATACCACGACGCGGGCCACCGCGAAGAGTTCAGGGTCGCCTACAACGCAGGCACTTGCCCCGGCGATCAGAACATCGTCGTACTAGAGTGGGAGACTGCCGCCTTCCAGTCCCCGGCACGCGAGGGCAACAACATCCCGTCCGAAGCGTTTGAGGCGGGCGCTGCCTATCGCCCCTACATTGAGGGGAGCTACATCGAGTTCTGGGAGCTGCTGACCCCTGACAAGATTCAGGAGTAGCACTGCGACAGTGAAGTCCCTCTACCATGGTAGAGGGACTTCACTTCTTGCGCGCGGTAATCACCAGCAGTCCGGGCTGCGACGGGTCTTCCCTTCCGATGAGCGAAGCATGAAAGCGCACGTCCGCAAAGCCTGCATTCTCCAGGATCGCTCGGTACTGCTCCTTTGAGTACGCCTTCAGGCTCTGCGCGAAACGCGACACTTCCTCGGACGCTGCGTCAACGATGAAGTAGCGGCGGGTAACCGTTTCGCTCTCAGTATCCCAGAAGTTCTCCTGAAGGCACAGATGCGGCAAGTCGGAGAACAGTCCGCTTTCCGCCGAATACCACGATGCCGGTCGCAAGCCGAACTCGCGAATTGCCTCACTCGTGTGCGCTTCCAGCAGCAGGACGCCGCCTTCGTCCAGCGCAGCGTGCGCCTTCCCCATAATATGGACAGCGTCCGCAGGCTTGAAGACATTGAATTCGCCGAAGATAAGCATTGCCAGCCCATATCCGGAACCGTACTCTGTGAAGCGAATGTCTGCGTGGAGGTAACCGCAGGATAGGTTCTCGCTTGCAGCCTGCTCCTTTGCGTATTCCATGGACGCGGGCGAGAAGTCGATCCCCACGCAGCGATGTCCGAGCCGCGCCAACCGACTCGAGTAAAGGCCCGGCCCGCAGCCGAGGTCGAGTATCTTCGTGGGATTGCCAGACAGAACTTCGCGGTGAATCCATTCCACATGCGCGTCTATCTTGTCGCTACGGCGGCTGGCAAGGTCGTGCGACTGGGCAAGATGCTCTCGCAGCATGCGCCGACTGAACCCGGGATTACTCCAAGGGATGTTGTCGCCTTCGGACCAGGGTTCGGGCGGCGACTTGCGGTCGAATATGTCCCTGAGTATCATACTGCTAACGGGGCAATTTGCCTGCCCACCGCAACTCGGTGAGCAGCGCGTTATACTCGGCGGGGTCAACCGGCAAGCGCACCTGCTCGCCGCGACAGCCGGACAGCGTTATCGCCGCTACAAGCTCCTGAGCGCCCAGCGCGTCCTCCCCTGTAATCGCGGGTTCGCGGTCCTCGATGATGGCGCGCGCGAAGTCGTCTATGGCGGGCCTGTGCGTTCTGCCAACATCCTCGAACTCGAAGGTCGCCTCAGTGTCCGAGGGGCTGACGAACGCGATAGTCTTATCGGTGTCTATGAACTGCTGCACCGGCGTATCCAGAGTGCGAAGCGTAATGCGCCAGTCATCCATGTAGAGCGCGCCGCGCTCGCCCCACAGCGTAATGCTCTGCTGGTTCGGCGCCTGCGCCGTGTTGCAGTGAATCACGCCGTGCCCGCCGCCCGCGTAGCCAAGCAGCGCGGTCGCGTAGTCTTCGACTTCGATGTCATGCTTCAATGTGGATACCATCCCGAACACCGTCTCCGGCAGACCGGCAAGCCACTGGTACATATCTATGCCGTGAATGCCCTGGTTCAGCAACGCGCCACCGCCCTCTGCGTCCCACCTGCCGCGCCAGTCCAGCCGGTCATAGTAGTCCTGGGTGCGAAGCATTGCCGAGGACATCTCGGAACGGTATATCTCGCCGATTGCGCCGTCATCAATGAGCTGCCGCATCTTCATCGCTTCAGGGCGAAAGCGGTTGTTGAACAGCACGCCCAGCTTCACGCCCCCATCGCGGCAAGCTGAAATCTGCGCTTCCGCCTCGGACGGAGTTACGCCCAGCGGCTTCTCCGCAAGCACATGCTTGCCCGCTGCGGCTGCTTGTATCGTTATCTCCAGGTGCGACGGGTGCGGCGTGGCGATGACAATAGCATCAACCTCGTCATCCGCAAGCACATCGTCCAGCGTGGGATACAGCCGAGTATCGAGTTCGTCAGCCTGCTGGCGCAGCGGCTCCTGTCGACGCGCATTGATGCCGACAAGCCGGCAGCTCTCCAGACCGCGCATCGCATCGATATGCACCCTGCCGATAATGCCGGTGGAGCCGATTATGGCTATGCCTACTTTGTCCATGTCTATTCCTTGTTTCGCTCTCGCCTTGAACGTTCAACTGCTTCCCTGACCTCGCGTACACATCTATCCAAATCGCTTTGAAGCTCATACACCCAAAACCGTTTGGTGTGCCATCCTCTGGAAAAAAGATGAGTATCACGCTTAAGGTCAGAGAGGATACGACTGCCGTCCAAATTCCGATGCCAGTATTCACCATCAATCTCGATGTTAATCATCGCATCAGGTATAGCAAGGTCTAACTTGTACTGGTCAAAGCGATATTGTGGAGTGCTGATAATCCCCGCTTCATTCAGGGCGTCATAAAATACTTTCTCCCACGGAGATTCAAACATGCCGCTGGAATCGATGTATTCTTTATTCGACGCTGACAGATCTTGCACGTACTGGACGAACCTTGATAGATAAGGAATGCCCGAGTTCGCGCACGCTGCCAGGTCCCCTACTATATGTAACTCGGACCTAGCACGAGTAACTGCAACATTGAATAAATTTGAAGTGTTCTTAAGAAATTGTAAGGAAGCATCCGGCGCGTTTCTTGAGACAACGGGCGAGAATATCATGATGTCTTTTTCATCGCCTTGATACCCGTGGGCGGTATCTACCACGAATTCGAGCCTGTTCAGATACTCAGCGCGAACCATATTTTCTACCAAAGAACGAATCTGATTTGCTTGCGCTCGAAACGGAGTCACCACACCTAGGGAGGGATAACGCCCCTGTACGCCTGTCATCTCAGTAATCCGCTGAAGAACGGCAACGACCTTACGAGCTTCCGAGTCGTTATACGCGCTGCCGCTCCGAGGTCTTATGGTATCACCTTCGACGTTATGCCATTTAACCGGATATGTAGAGTTGCTGGTTAGAAGTTTCTGATAATCAGTATGCACCGTCAATCTACCTTGATAGAATTCTTTATTGGAAAAACCGATAATCTCCCCTTTGCTCCTGTAGTGTTCAACTAAAGAAATGAAGCGAGAACCGCCACCAATAGTTGTTCTGGACAAGTCAAAAAGAGAGTTGGCGATGTACGAGAATCGTAGATCATCAACGGTCATTTCATTGCGTTCCAATAGGCGCGCATCCTCAGAAGAGTGCAGGTTCGCAATGTGGGGAAGCTGATTTGGGTCTCCTATCACCAACGCTCGTTTCCCTCGATATAGCATTGGCAGTGCAGAAGCAATGTCGCACTGCGACGCCTCATCAATGACTACTATATCAACGGCTTCGCGTCTCAAAGGCACAGCCTGCCTTACGGATAAATTGGTGACTGCAATGGCCGGACAAGCTCTCGCAACCCCATCTACGAAAGCCTTTTTACTTGCGTTGCGAATCTGTTGGTGAAGTTGACTACCAGTAAATCTATTACGCAAAGCGCGGAGATGTTGGACATAATCGGCTATCGCACGGCGTTCACCGGGAGTAAGACGGCTCAGGCGACGCGCCATCAAAGCGTCCACCAGCTTGACACTGACTTCTATAGCGCGCTCTTGGCTATTCTCGATACGCGCGCGCAATGTCTCAGGACGCGGCTCAGACCAGTTTTGACTTACAAAATTTAATAACTGGCATTGAAGCTCAACCCACTTTTGCAATGTATCGGCAACTACCAGAACTTCACGAACATCACTAACGGACGCTATGGGAAGTTTTCGACAGTAAACTGGCAGGTCGGCTAATAGCGGTTGCGCTGACTGCGCGAGGCGTTTTTCGATAGGATGTCCAAAGAGTGCAAGAAGTCGAGAAATAAAATTTGGGTTCTCTGCCTCTTCCATAAGTCGCTTTGTGCGGTCTATCCACTGGGCGATGGTCGCGCCGACCCTTACTTCGCCATAAGGTTCCAGATGGTCTGATATGTGATATGGCAATTCCGCCTTGAGCAATTCAAGGGCATTCTCAATTTCCTCAATGCGATTGCGGCGAACAAGAATGCGAGCAAGGGTTTCTTTAGATTGTTGTCCCTCCTTGCGGACGCGCTCCAATTGTTCTTCATAATCTCTGACTTCTCTTTCGATATCATCGCTCTTTTGTGCTGCCGCATACTCAACTGCTTGCAACAGCTCTTCAGCAAAATCAATATCTTGATTGCCGTACTTGAGCATGACGGGATGAGATTGCAGGCGAGATAAGCGCTCAAAAACTACATCAACAGCCTTGTTGTTTTTACTACCGAAGAGAACGGTTTCATTGTGCTGTAAAGCGTTGACAATCACATTGAGGATGACTTGAGATTTGCCGGTTCCGGGCGGGCCGGTGACGATAGTAATCGTATTAGCAAACGCGCTCTTTATCGCCTGCCGCTGTTCATCATTAAGTGGCGTTATCTCAAGAATGTCCTGAGCATCTCCTTCAACCGGCAAGCTATTTCTGTCGAGAATCAGCCCCCAAATCTTATTTGGTAATCTGGTTTTCGTTGATAGTTGACTAAGCTCTTGCTCTAATCCTCTGGTATAAGGGGACTGGACGGAATGAAAGAGTAAGCCGAAAGGATTATGCAGAAGAGTATTGTAGTCAAGATATGGGAAAATGCCCTCCCATTTTCGTAGCACCTCGGCTACGTCATCAAACAGTGATCTGCTGTCATCCCAAGATTCGTTGAAGGCCTCAATAGCTTGTCGTTTCTCTTCCGCAGTTATCCCAAAAGCCCACGATAAATTAGGGCGAGGGCGATTCGGCTGCAGCACAAACTTACGTCCATCCGCTGCCTGCTCCAATTCGACATCAAAGATAATTAGCGGATGCAGCGTTCCTCTACCGTCAACATGGCAGGGAAAGCCGTAGAAATATGTTGTGGGTGCGGCGTTCCACTGCGCCCCTCGGATAAATGAATGAAATTTTCGGTCTTGCACATCGACTATCAACACATTGCTATTCGATGTGACACATTCATTTTCTATAGGGACATATAGGAAGATTTTGCCATCGTCAGCACTGCGGAACTTGACATCCGCAGTATTCTCCGCGGATATGCATGCACGATAATACTCAATAATTCTCTGCCAGCGTCCCATATCCGTCCTGTCAGCCCCAGTCATGCGAACCGCGGCATCACCTCATCCGCGAACAGCCGCATCGAGCGCATCACCTTGTCGTGCGGGATGCCACCCATTGCGAAGTTGCAGCCGAAGTATTCGACGCCCTGAGCGCGCAGTTCCTCTATCTTGGCGGCGCACTGATCGGGTGTGCCGATGAAGGCGCGGTTGTCGCTGATGTAGTCAAAGCTCAAGGGAAGTTCGGCTCGCTCCCTGCGCCATTCCGCGATGCGATACGGCACTTCGCTGCTCTCGCTGAAGTTGCGCCGCCACTGCATGATGTCCAGTATCCAGTTCACATGCGCCGCCGTGTCCTCGCGCGCCTGCTCCTCTGTCTCCGCCACATAGAAATATCGGAAGAACGGCACATCGTCGAGCGTGGAAGTTCTGCCCGCGTCCGATGACAGCGCGAGGTAGCGCCGGCACAGCTCCAGCGACTGCTGCGTGTCCTGCACTACCGCGATGCAGAGCTTGTAGCCGTTCCGCACCAGAAACTCCAGCGTCGCCTGCGTGTATGACGCCGCGATGTATATTGGCGGGTGGGGCGATTGCAGCGGCGGCGGCACGAGGTTGAGCTTGTTCAGTGTGTAGAATTCACCCCCATGCGAGAACTCCGGTGTCGTCCATAAGCCCTGTACGATACGCACACTCTCTCGAAAGCGGGCATGCGCCTCATCCTCATCCACTCCGAAGCCGCCATACTCGTAGCCGAAAGTGCCGCGCCCGAAGCCCACATCCAGCCTACCGCCGCTCACGCAGTCGAGCGTCGCCGTGTCCTCCGCAAGCCGTATCGGGTTATGCAGCGTGGGTATAAGCACTCCCGTGCCCAGTCGTATGCGCTCCGTGCGAGACGCTATCGCCGCCGCAAGCACCAACGACGACGACCCCAGGCTGTACCGCGAGAAGTGATGCTCCGCAATCCAGACGCTGTGAAAGCCAAGCTCCTCCCCGAACACCGCCTGCTCCACGCACTCCGCGAACAGACGCGCGGGCTGCTCGCCTTCGGGCCAGGGGACATGGGTGAAAAGTCCGAATTTCATTCTGCCGCGTACACCACCGCACCGTCTTGTAGGGCAGATTTGATTATCAGGGCGTGACTGTCCTTGTAGCGTTCAACATCCTCCGAAGAAACTACAAGAGCATCAACGGCGGCACCGACGCCTTGCATCTCGCCATATAGCCGAGACATCAATGTGAGCGTATTTTCGCCGTCCTTGACTATTAGCAGGTCAATATCACTGTCGCGCCCAAAATCGCCGCGCGCCGAAGAACCAAAGAGGATTATCCTCTCTGGGCTAGCCACCTCGACGATGCGCTCGATGATGCTATCCAACGTAGCCCGCTCAATCACTACACGCCCTCGCAGTCTATCCCATTTCCAATCTCACACAGACGATTGTACAGCAATTTACTATATCTATCCCCTCCGTCCATGCTATCCTTTACTGAAACTTTTGGAGGCAATCGTCATGCCAATTCAAGCCGTCATCTCCCAAGCCCAAGAATACCTGCGCGCGCAGAACATCAGCGGTTGGCTGCTCTACGACTACCGCAACATGAACCCCATCTTCTGGGACACCGTGGGCAGCATCGCCAACGTAACGCGCCCTTGCTGGCTCTGGATCGCCGCGGACGCGCCGCCGCGCCTGCTGGTCAGCTACGTGGACCAAGGGCGCTTCACCCACCTGGGCATCGAGACCACGCTCTTCGTCAGCCGTCAGGACATGACTGCGAAGCTCGGAGAAATGCTGTCCTCTTGCCCCCACCCTAACCCTCCCCCTGAGAGGGAGGGAAAAACACGACGTATCGCTATGGAATACTCCCCACAGGGCGCATTGCCGCGTGTATCGCGCATAGACGCCGGAACTCTGGAACTCGTGCGCTCGTTCGGCGTCGAGGTGGTGTCGTCCGCGGACCTCCTTCAGCACGCAACGCAGCGGTGGAACGGCGAGCAGCTTGAGTCGCATCTCGCGGCGGCGCGCGCGCTGGGCGACATCGTGTTGCAGGCGTTTCGGCGCATCGGCGACACGATAGACGATGGACCGACCGAGTTCGACATCGCTGAGTTCATACGGCAGCGCTTCATCGAGGAGGGCATGGTCGTTACTGACGGGCCGGTCGTTGCCGCCAACGCGCACGCCGCCGACCCGCACTTCGAGCCGACTGAGGAGAACGCATCGGTGATACGGCGCGGCGATTGGATCCTGATAGACCTGTGGACGAAGCAGCCGCACGAGGACGCGATGTTCGCGGACATCACTTGGACGGCGTATGTCGGCGACAGTCCCACGCCGCGTCACCGGCAGGTGTTCGATACAGTAATCGGCGGGCGGGACGCCGCGGTGGAGATGCTGGAGCAGGCGCACCGCGAGGGGAGGACGCTAGAGGGCTGGCAGCTTGACGCCGCCGCGCGCGAGTACATCACGCAGGCGGGGTTCGGCGACTACTTCAATCACAGGCTGGGGCACAGCCTGGGGCGCGAAGTCCACAGCAACGCGGTCAACCTAGACGGCTGGGAGACGCACGACACGCGCCAACTCATTCCGGGCGTTGCGGTTACGGTGGAGCCGGGCATCTACCTGCCGGGCGAGTTTGGCGTGCGCTCGGAGATTGACCTGTTCATGGGCGAGAGCGGGCCCCGCGTAACGACACAGATGCAGCGCGATGTGGTGCTGATTGACGCTTAGCCTACTTCAGCAAGCCATGCACTGGAATAAGACGCTGTGCAAATGGGTCAACCCCCAACAGCAAACCTTCAAGGGCGTGTGCGCCCAGTACCGGTGAGGCCCCTTCTTCGCCGAAAATGACCCACGTGGGAGTTTCATCACCATCGATCCTGACCATCACCGGAGCCATATCAAGTTCAACTTGTACGCCATTTGCATACTCGAATATCTGGCGCTTTGTGGGTGTGATGCCAATCTCTTCGAGTACGGAGGCGGCGACCATCGTCGCGGTTGCCCCAGTATCAACCAGAGCCTCCATTTCCTCAAAACGCTGGCCGCGTAAGTCTCCAAGTTCTATGTTCACAGTGAATGTTCCCATAGGACGCCCCTTATCCTATCCATCCTGCACATCCTGTTACCCCCTGTCAACCCTCGGCAGGCGCGTCAGGCCCAGCAGCACGGCCGCCCCTATTACCGCAGCGCCGCCATAGACGAAGGCGACCGAGTTGCTGTCATAATAGTCGACGATTATGCCGGCGAGGAACGGCGAGAACGCGCCGAGCAACGAAGCGCCGTATATTAGCGACACGACCGTGGACTGCGCCTCGCCTTCCGCAACATCCATAGCGGCCGCGATGTAGATAGCGTGCAGCGCATACAGGAAAGCTCCCATCGCCAGGGCGATTATGCCGAACTGGATGCCCGGCACGGTGATTTCAACCAACACTATGTCGAACATCAAAGGGGCGTCGGTGGGCGAGAACTTCAGCGCAATCATCAGCAAGCCCAACGCCGCGGTGCAGGGCACGAGCACCGCCTTATGTCCCAGCTTGTCCGCCAGCCAGCCCATAGTGGGCTGCGCCAGTATTCCCACGAACTGGATGCTGGACAGGAACAGCCCGATGACCACGAAGGATATGCCCTGATCTTCCAGCAGATACACCGGGAGGAACGCCATCATCGCGCCCTGTCCCATGCTGCGGAGGGCGGTCGTCAGCACAAGCATCTGCATGCCCCTGCGCCGCAGAAGCGCGAACAGCTTGGAGAAGTAGTCGCGCAGCGATTCGGTCTCCACACTCGCCGTGGGTATGCCGCGCATCATGAGGTATATCAGCAGCCCGAAGATTATCGCGGGGCCTGCGCTGATTTGCAGCGCCTCATTCCACTTGAAGGCGACGAGATACGTGCCGCTTATGAGCGCGCCCGTGAGTATGGGGCCTACGAATTCGCCGACGCTGCCGCCCGTGCCGTGCCACGATATGGCGAAGCTCCGCTTGTCTGGGAACTTGCGCGAAAGCGATGCTATCGCCGGAGAGTGGTACAGCGAGGGCCCTATGCCCACGAGTAGCATGGCGGCGAGCATCAGCAGGTAGTTCGGCGCGATGCCGAGCAGGAAGTACGATATACCCATCATGCTGAGCGAAATCAGCAACATGACGCCTGAGCGGTTAGCAAACCTGTCGCCCAGGTAGCCAGCGACCATCGTTGTCCCGCCACTGGTAACCTGCCCGGATGTGGACAGCAGACCGTACTGCGTGGCTGTCAGCCCCGTGTCGTCCTTGATGGCAGTGAGAAGAACGGAGCGCAATCCTGAATTGTAGATGTGCTTGATGGCATGACCAAGCACCACCGTAATCGCTAACCTGTTTCTGCCACGCCTGATTTCGTCTGATAACGGCATTACGCCTGCTTGCGCCACTATATTCCCTCCGTCAAATAAAATCCAAAGGGAATAATAGCACAACGCGCGGAGACAGTTATCCCGTTAATCCTGTGTGTCCATGTCAGCCTCAGCGCCAAACAGTGCGGCAAGCTCATCCAAGTCCGCAACGGTGGCATCCGGCGTCTCGTCATCGTTACGCGGCTTCTGCAGGCGGTGCGTTCCCTGCAAGACTCGCACGGTGCGGAAGCCCAGCGCCTTCGCAGGGCGGATGTCGTTGTCCAGCCTGTCGCCAATCATCACGGCTTCTGTGGGGGCGCATCCTGCCTGTTCCAGCGCGAGATGAAATATAGCGGGGTCCGGCTTCTCAATGCCAACATCGCCCGACGACACGCACACATCGAAGTAGCGCGCCAGCCCGTACCGCTCCAGTCTTTCCTGTGTTCCCGGAGACTGGTTGGCGATAACGCCTAGCCTGAATCGTCTCGCAAGTTGGTCCAGCAAGGGCTGTGTTTGAGGATACGGCGACTCCAGTTCCTTTGGATACCTACCGGATGAGCGCACGAAAGAGATTACTTCCTCGTCGTCGGTGAATGAGAGAAGCAGGCTTCTGAACGGATTCGGGTCGAAGCGCGCGGATGCTGCTTCAAGCGCGGCGCGAAGTTCCTCAGGGGAGGCGGTTATTCCGCGCTGCCCCAGCGCACAGGATAGCTGCCCAAGTCGCCCCATCGCCGCCGCATCCTCGTTGATGAGCGTGTATCCGAGGTCGAAGAAAAGCCGGCGGACGCCTTCCAGGTTGATCTGTCCCTTCACCCTTGATGGGGGAAGGTTAGGATGGGGGTGATTATTCATACCCTTCGTCCATCCTGTCAGCCCTCGTTCACGGGCCGGACATTCCCCTCCGCGTCCGCCTCAAGCAGCGCGTAGAAGTCATAGCCGCGCCGTCGCAGTTCGTCGCTTCCGCCTTGATGCCTGTCTATGATAGTAAGCACCTTGACTACCTCGCACCCCGCATCTTCCACAGCATCTATCGCATGGAACAGTCCGCTGCCCGTGCTGCAGGCGTCATCAACGACTGCTACCTGCGATCCTGGCACGAGAGGTCCCTCGATTGCGCGCTTGCCGCCATGCCCCTTGGTCTCCTTGCGGACGATGAGACCGGGCATGGGCGCCCCATCATCCTGGTAACTCATCACCGACACCACTGCGACTATCGGATCAGCGCCCAGCGTGGGGCCCGCGATGGCAGTCGCACCGCTGCCACGCGCTATCGGCAGGAAGGCGCGGGCGACATGATGCGCCCCCTTTGGGTCGAGAGTAACTATGCGCCCATCGAAGTAATACGAACTCGTGCCGCCCGCAGAAAGCTGGAACTCCCCGAACTGCAACGCGCCCTTTTCTTTGGCAAGCTCAAGTATGATTTCTGCGTCGGTTTTGCTCATGATTACCTCGAAGTCCGTCAATACCAAATGGCTATGACGGAGTTTACAGGTCGCGGCTGAGATATTCCAGTTCGTCCAGAACCTCACTGAACACGGGAAACTGGTAACGTTCCAGCGCCTCGTGAACGACCTGCTCCCCTGTCGCCGGGTCGTATATGCGATGGTGATATTCGTCCCTGTCCTTGTGCAGGTTATGGTACTTCAGAAGCAGCTGTCCGCCTCGCACCCAGCCGATGTACGCGTATGTATGACAGCGGACGCGATGCGTATTCCCGAACCATTGATTATGAAACCATTTCTCGACTTCAAGGGCAACGCCTTTCTTGCAATAGACAACGCCCGCCAAATAATTGACACTCCCGTCCTCAGATACATCGAAGTCGAGAGTGTCTTGAAATCTGACGACAAAGGGATGTTCGCTTATTCGGCTGTCGTGGATTGTTCGGTAGTGGTCCCACGAGTTCCAGTCGTGGGGGTCTCTTCGAGCAGGGATTTGACCCCGTAGTAAGTGCTGTACCATAAGAGTACCTCAGCAGTTGGGCGAATCGCGTCGAGTTCCAGGAGCTTCGCCATCTTTTCGCTCGACATTTCGTAGCGGCGCTCGAATTTGCGAAGCTTGGCTTGCCTTTCCTCCAGCATCTGCGCGCGAGGCACAACCTTGACGCGAGTGCGCGGTCGTTCTTTAGTCGCCATAGTCTGTTCCTTTCTCTGGCATGCCCATGCCATTTTAACCGAGGGACATCCCTATTTCCACCGAATAAACAGTGCGGGGCTTCAGAAGTACATTGCCACCTAGAATATTCTGTCAATCTCCAGCGTGAACCCCGGCAGCAACGGCGAAACAAGAGTCTGCCCCTCACCGTAAATTCCCGCAACCTTGTACTCGCCGTTGTCGAGCGTAAGTACCGCCACGTTCTTCGCGTCCGAGTCCGCCTGCCAGTATTCGGGTACGCCGTGAAGCGCGTACAGGGTGCGCTTCAGCGTTCTGTCGCGCTGCGCCGTGGATGGCGACAGCACCTCTATCACCAAGTCGGGCGCGCCGCGTATGTTGTCCTCGGTGATGATATACGACCGCTCCTTGCTGACGAACAGAATGTCGGGCTGCACCACATCCGTCTCCGACAGCACTACGTCGCAGGGCGCATAGAACACCTCACCCAGATCATTCTCATCAACGAATGTAACGAGCCGAAACTCAATTTCCCGTGAATTTCTCTGATGCACAATGCGCGGCGCAGGAACCATAATCAAATCACCGTCCAGTAGCTCGTATCGTTTGTCTTCAGGCGTGTGCTTATAATCTTCATAAGTGAACTTGACGACTCGTCTCTCGGTTGCCATATCTATGCGGACCCCCTTCCAAGACATTCTCCGCGCGGGGAGGCGGGATACTTCGGATTGTACACCAACGGACTAAGCGCAGCAGGCTGGGAAAAGCACGCCTGAAGGTTTAGGCGGTAGGGAGATACAGGCCGTTCTCGTGGATATACCGCTCCACGGCGGCGGGAACGCGATAGCGGATCGACTGGCCAGCTGTAACTCGCTGTCGTATTTCGGTGCCGCTTATCTCTATCAGGACACTGTCAAGCAGACGCATGCGTCTTGACGCGCCGGGGATGGCGGCGTTGAGCACGCTGGGGTCGAGCGATGCGCCTGGGCGCGCCATGCCGACCACGCTCGCCAAATCGAACAGCCTGCGCGGCTGATGCCAGCGGTCTATCTCCCGCAGGGCGTCAACGCCAAGTATGACGGTGAACTCGGCATTCGGGCGCTGTTCTCGCAGCTCCGCGAGCGTGTCCACAGTGTAACTTGGTCCAGTGCGCCTGATTTCGATGTCGGTTACATCGAAGGACAGGTTACCTTCTACGGCAAGGCGCACCATTGCAAGGCGGTGCTGCGCCTCCGTAATCTGCCTGTATGACTTAAACCACGGCTGTCCGGCTGGAATGAACAGAACCTTGTCCAGTTCCAGAGCGGCGCGCGCGTCCTCGGCGACGATGAGATGACCCATGTGAATGGGGTCGAATGTGCCGCCGAACACGCCAATTCGCACGACTACTCCCACTCCCACTCGACTTCGCCGAAGCGCACAGTATCGCCGGGCGCCACGCCAGCCGCCTCAAGTGCCCGCACTACGCCCGATCGCTGCAAGTATCCTAGGAACTGCACACGGGCGTTCCAGTCGTCCTCGTTGAGCATCGCCGCTATTCGCACAGCGCGCCTCGCCTGCACATCAAACACATCGCCGTCCCTGAGCACAAGCGTCGTCTCCCTGCGCGGCTTGGGACGAAGCACCGGCAATTCTTCATCCGATAGCCCATTCTCCCCTAATGGGGGAAGGCTGGGATGGGGATGATGATCAGGTCTATCCACTTCATTCAGTTCGCCAACCGACGCCAGCGCAGCAAGAACACTGTCAAGCATCGCATCAACACCGCTTCCGGTAACCGCGGATACGAAGTGCAGAGTCCCAGCGCCTTCCGGCGCATCAACCCTGCGCCCTCGCAGCCTCCCACGTACAACGTCCTCTTGCCCACCGGCAATTAGAAGTCCGAACTCGTCCGCGAACATCTCCTCCAAAAGCGGAGCAATCTCAGAGACTTCGGTGATGTCCATCTTGTTGATGGCGATCACCTGCGGCTTGGCTGCAAGTTCCTCATTGAACATCCGCAACTCGTCGTTAATCTGCCGGTAGTCGCGCAGCGGGTCGTCCGCGGAGCCGTCAATCATGTGTACCAGCACGCGGGTGCGCTCAACATGGCGCAGAAAGTCGTGCCCCAGGCCCACGCCGTCGTGCGCGCCCTCGATTATGCCCGGAATGTCCACCATAACGAAGGTCTGCCCGCGATGCTCCACCACACCCAGAACCGGCTCAAGAGTCGTGAACGGATAGTTCGCCACCTTGGGCCGCGCCGCGCTGACCACCGATAGCAGGCTGGACTTGCCAGCGTTCGGAAGCCCCACGATGCCCACATCCGCGAGCAGCTTCAGTTCGAGGCGCAGATTCAGCGATTCACCCGGCTCGCCCTTCTCCGAGAGCAGTGGATACTGGTTCGTCGCAGATGCGAAGTACGCGTTGCCTCGTCCGCCGCCGCCGCCATGAGCAAGTTCTACGGTCTGCCCGGCCGCGGTAAGGTCGGCAAGAAGGCGTGGCTTCCGCAAGTCCGCATCCCAGACCTGCGTACCCACAGGCATGCGTATGTGAACGTCATCGCCATCAGCCCCATGCTTGAGCGCGGAGGCGCCATTGCGGCCGTTCCCTGCTGCGAATCGACGCTGGTATCGGAATGCGAGCAAGGTGTTCATGTTCTCGTCGCACTCAGCGATGACATTCCCGCCTCGTCCTCCGTCCCCGCCATCCGGTCCGCCACGAGGAACGAACTTCTCACGGCGTCCGCTCACCATGCCATCGCCGCCCTTACCGCTGGTAATGTGGATAACTACTTCATCTATCATGTTTCAATATATCTAATTACACCAGTAATAAGGTCGTTGAAAATAGGGATAGTTTTTGGGGTGGAATGAGTTCCCTTATACTTTGCGCCGTCACTGCGCGGGCGAACTCCCTGCCGACAGTTGACTGACAATTGTCATTCTAGCATAGCGTTCCGTTGATAGACTGTTGATTGTGGTTGATAATCGTTGACATCTTGTGGACTGAACTTTTCTTGAATAGTTTCAACCATTGAGCAGGCACACTTGTACACATGATGTGCAAGTTATCCACGAATATGTGGGGGTTATACACGAGTTTGGACGCAGCATGTTCATTTGTTGTTAAGATGAGGTTCAATAAATATGCTTTGAACAGGCGTCAAATGTTTGTGCGTATGGGGTTCGCAATCACTCATTGAGCCTGATACAAATAGCTGTACACTCATCGGAAGGACGCATTATGGAAGGCAAGGCGCGTGTCTTACTACAAGGGGAAGAACTCGTTGTCCATATTCCAGCGGAGATGGCCTAGGAGTTGGATATAAGAGACGACTCCATACTTGATATAGCCACATCTGAAGGACGCTTAATTATCCGAGAGGGACTTCCCGATCTCATGGAGATGCTTGAGCAGATAACGCCGGATACGAAACTTCACCCCGCCGCCAGAGTCTCGCGCACGCGCAGAATGTCCCGCCGGAGCTTGGCATCCGCGTTCTGGTGATTCTCTATCGTCTTGCAGCCGTGCAGGACGGTCGAGTGGTCTTTGCGCCCTAGCGCGCGAGCTATCGCGGTCACACCCATAGCCGCGTCTTCGCGCAGGATGTACATCGCCACCTGACGCGCAAGAGCCGTCTTCTTGTCGCGCTTGCGGCCGCACAGCGTGGTTCTGTCCACTCCGAAGTGCGCCGACACCGCGTCAATCACTTCCTGCTCGGAAGGCTGCCTCCGCTCGCCGTCATCCTGTGCGTCAGCGATTACCTGATTAACGAGTTCCGCATCCAGGGGGCGCTGCATCAGGTCGGCGTATGCGACTGCGCGGTTGAGGCTGCCTTCGAGTTCGCGTATGTTGCGGTATATGCGCGCGCCGAGCAGTTCGATCACCTGCTTGCCCGGCTTGACTCCCATCTGCTCCGCTTTGGCGCGCAGGATAGCCAGCCGCGTCTCGAGGTCCGGAGCCTGTATATCCACCACAAGCCCGCCGCTCAAACGCGAGCTTATGCGCTCCTCAAGTATCTTGAGCGACGATACGGGGCGGTCACTGGTTATCACGATCTGCCGATTCGACATGTGCAGCGCATTGAAGGTGTGGAAGAATCCTTCCTGCGTCTGCTCCTTGCCGATGAGGAACTGGATGTCGTCCAGCAGAAGCAGGCCTGCGCTGCGATACTTCTGCCGGAACTCTTCGGTCTTGCCCTCGCGAATGGCGCGAATATACTCGTTGGTGAACTCTTCGGTTGTCGCGTAAATGAGGCTCATGCCCTTGGCGAGCGCCTGCTGTCCGATGGCGTGCAGCAGGTGCGTCTTGCCAAGGCCGACCTCCGAGTACATCACCAGCGGGTTATAGACATTGCCCGGATTGTCCGCGACGGCTCGCGCTGCGGCATACGCCAACTCGTTCGACTTGCCTACAACGAAGCGCTCGAATGTGTAGCGGCTATTCAGCGACGGCGGCAGCGGCAGATCGGTAGGTCGCCCGTATTCGGCAGGCTGTTGGGGTGCCGCCGCAGGCTCGTGCTGCCGTTCGCGGTCATCTTCGGCTGGCTTCGATGCCTCGGATTGCCCGCCGCCTGATATGCTCGACTGCGTATTCACCTGGAAGCGCACCGAAGTGGGTTCACCGATGACACGCTCGATGGCTCGCTCGATGAGTGGGTACATACGATGTTCCAGCATCTCGGAGACGAAAGCGTTCGCCGTGCCCACAACGAATTCGCCATCCCTGTGCTCCACGCCATCGGTGTCTTTGAGCCAAGTCTCGAAGGCAGGACGCGCAACTTGCAGTTGCAACTCTCCTAAGGCTGCGTCCCATATCTGGCCTGGCTGCTGGATGCGGCTGGACAATCGTGTATCCTCTCCCATCCGAACTGTCTGCTACGATGCCATAGGCGTTAAAAACGCTCAAAAGTCGCTGCGAAAATATCGGATGTAATTAAAGGTATCCGACTATACTATTGCCGTAAAAATACCCATGCAAGGCTTCAAATGTTTCGTAAAATCGCCAAAATCCTCATGTCGTGCATGAATAAGCAACAGAGCGATTTCCGGGCGATTTTAAGCAGGCGTTAACATGGCGCCAACATGTTGGAGTAGATGTAGTTTGTGGTATATTTCAGTAAGGGCAAGAAGTTCAACATCGCACCGCTCAACGGGAAGGGCGCACCATGACCACTAAAAGTTCGCGGAAACCGTCTTTGCTCGTCCGCTATCGTGATGTAGAGCCGTTGCCGGACCCGCCAAAAGAAAAGGAAATGCAGCAATTCGAACCAATTTATCTGTTCGCCTCTGTGTTGAGCGCGCGCTTCGTAGAACGCGGCGATGTGCTTATAAGCGGCGCAGGATACTTGTGCCGCGCGCGCGGCGACCTGAACCCCACCTTCGTGCCGGACGGTCTGTTCGTAGGTGGTCTCGAAGACCCTGATGGCATAATCGCCACGAATGGCTATGTTATAGACGAAGTGGGCAAGCCGCCTGACTTAGTGTTCGAGGCGGCGTCGAAAAGCACGGGCAGGCGCGACTTGACGGTGAAGCGCGATGGCTATGCACAGTTCGGCGTCCCGGAATACTGGCGGTTCGACCCGAGCGGCGGCGAATACCACGGCGTCGCGCTGGCAGGTGACAGTCTGGTTGACGGCAAGTACGAGCCTATAGAGATACACGAGCAGCCTGACGGCCTGCTCTGGGGATACAGCGCGGTCCTGGATCTGCATGTATGCTCGGACGACAAGCAGTTACGCTTTCGAGACCCTGTGACAATGGAGTTCCTGCACAGCAATGCAGAAGCGCAGGCGGAGCTGAGTGAGACGCAGGCGGAGCTTATAGAGAGCCGTTCTGCGGTGGACATGGAACGGGATAGGCGTCTGTCCGCAGAAGCGGAAGTGGCGCGTCTGCGTGAACAACTGCGCCGCTTGCAACAAGGCTGATGGGGGAGGACAGCTAATCCTCCTTACCCTGTACATCCTGTTAGCTCCCGTGAAACCCTAGAACTGCCTGAACGGCATATCCTTTTCGGTATCGTCCGTTACGATCTCAAGCAGCGCCGTCTGTCCCGACTCTACGATGCCCGCGCATCGCCGCACCGCTCCCCTGACGTCTTCCGGCTTTGTGACGCGCTCACTGTGCGCTCCGAGAGCCTCCGCCATCTTCACGAAGTCGCCACCCGTTGTCTTCGTGCCGTAAAGCTCGTGCGCCGTGGCAAAGTGCTCGGGCCTGTATATTCCCATCGAAGAGTTGTTGAGCACTATGGTCAGGATCGGGATTCCCTCGCGCACCGCCGTCTCAAGGTCCGTGCCGACCATTCCGAAGCCGTAGTCACCGATGACATTGACGCAGAGCTTGTCCGGCGCGGCAAGCTTGCTGCCCATCGCCGCCCCCAGACTGTATCCCAGCTGCGTTGACTTGCCCCAGGCGATGAACCCACGCGGCGTAACGGTCTGGTAGAACGGAATCATCTGGTCGCGCGGGCTGCCGGAATCGTGGTTCATTATTGTCTTGCTTTGGTCAATCGCCCTTGACAGATCGTTAAGCGCGCGATAGGGGTTGATGGGCGTGGCGTCCGAGTGTATCTTGGGCAGCCAGTCCTGCATCCACTCTTCGCGCACCGCCTTGATTTCACCTGCCACATCACCGCGCTCCACACGTTCGCTGCCACTCTCGGCGAGCATCGACTTTATCTCATCTATGAGCTGTCGCATCACCAGTTTGGCATCGCCGACCACGGCCACATCCGGGGAGTAGTCCTTGTTCACGTCGTTTTCGTCATTAGTTACATGCACCAGCACCTTGCTGTCGAACAGGTCCGCGCCGTAGTGGATGCGCGTGAAGCTGCACCCAATTCCGAACACGACATCCGCCTTGTCCAGGTAATGCGCGACCATGCCGGTCGTCGTGCTGGAACGCGTGCCGAGCGATAGTGGATGGTCCTCGCGGAATGCGCTCTTGCCCGCCATCGAGGTCATCACCGGCGTCTGCGTCAGTTCCGCAAGCTCCTGCAACTCGTCCCACGCCTCTGCGTACAGCACGCCCTGTCCCGCGTGAATGACCGGATTCTGCGCGCCAACCAGAGTTTTCGCAGCATCGCTCACATCCTGCGGGTCGCCCATAGACCGCCTCTGTCGGACAGGTATGTACGGTGCGTCTCCGTTTGCCAGCTCGCCGCGCAGTATGTCGCTGGGCAGGTCGAGCAGCACCGGACTGGGGCGTCCCATGCGAAGCTGGCTGAAGGCGCGTCGCAGCGCGTTCGGTATCTCCTCCGGCAGTTCGATTCTGCCTGACCATTTGACCACGGATTCGTATGTGCGGCTGGGACTGAATGTGGGATGAACGCCGGCGCGATTGCGTGGCGCGGACGCAGGCAACAGCAGGATTGGCACTGAGTCGGCATAGGCTTGAGCTACTCCCGCGAAGGCATTCTCCGCTCCCGGTCCAGCTTGCATCGAGAAGACGCCCGTGCCTCTGCCGTTTGTAACGCGGGTGTAAGCGTCGGCGAGGTTCACGCCCACGCGCTCCTGTCGGAATATTAGCGGACGGATGCCAGCCTTCGCCGCCGCCTCTTCCAGCGAGTTGAAGGGTATGACTCCCATGAAGTCCACGCCCTCTTGCTTCAGTATTCGTGCAACCAGGTCTGCGCCTGTCATGTCTTACTCCCTTGCCGGTAATTTGTTCGTACCGTACAACTTTGTCGAATTAGATTGAGAAAATATCGTCAACGTCCAGCCTGAATCCCGGCAGAATAGGCGACACCAGCGTTTCACCCAAGCCGTACACGCCCGCCGTTTCGTAGTCATCTCCGGCAAGCGCCAGAACCTCCACGAATAAATCGTCAACGTCCGCCTGCCAGTATTCCGGCACGCGGAAGCGCGCATATAGCTCTCGCTTACGCACTTTGTCCAGTTGCGCCGTGGACGGTGAAAGTATTTCAACCACCAGGTCCGGCGCGCCTCGGATGCCTTCGTCCGCCAGTATGTGCGACCGCGCGTTGCTCACGAATAGAATATCCGGCTGCACCACATTTATGTCCGACAGTATCACATCCGTCGGCGCGTAGTACATTTCGCCCAGACGGTTCGTTTTCACATAGATGTCCAGTGGTGTGCTGATGTTCCTCGAAGTACCCTGATGCACCCTGCGCGGCGCGGCTACCATAATCAGTTCTCCGTCTATTATCTCGTAGCGCTCGTCTTCAGGCATGTTGCAGTAGTCTTCGTAGGTGACCAGAGTTCCGCTGCGTTGCGTAGCCATCTCGCGCCTCCCGTTCTGTGTTTTGCGATTGTTCTGGCGAACATCGGGAACGGAGTGATTTTAACACGGATGGATGCGACCTGCCCTATGCTATAATCCTGTCAACCCGAACACAGCCTATCGGAGGTCCCTTCATGACGACAGCCAGGACCAAAACGCCACCGGCGTCCTCCGCAATAGACGCCGCCGAAATACCGTGGTATGACCTGATACCTGAAGTCCCCGAACCACCTGAGGACGGCATGCAGCAAGACGATGTGATTACGCTAGTCAAGGCAATACTTATGGCGTTCTTCGCTGAAGACCCAACTGTCTTGGTGTTCGGTCCTTCCGTGAATCTGATATACGACTCGGCAACGCCCGGCTCTTTCATCGTGCCGGACTGCTGTGTTGTGCTAGGCGTGGACACTGAAGCGATAAGACGAGATAGGCGCAGCTACCGCATAGATGAATGGGGACAGACGCCTGTCTTCGTGCTGGAAGTGGCGTCCGAAAGCACGGCGTCAAGGGACCTGGGCGAGAAGCGTGAGATATACGCCTTGATGGGCGCGCAAGAATACTGGCGCCTCGATGTTACCGGCGGCGACTATTACGGCGAACCGCTTGTGGGCGAGCGTCTTGTGAACGGTGAGTATGCGCGCTTTGAGTTGCGCCGCGAGGCTAACGGAGATGTATGGTCTCGCAGTGAGGTTTTGGGCGTGGACTTTTACTGGCGCATGGATGATAAAGGCTACGGCATATTCTTGTTGCGGAACAGCGAGACGGGTGAATGGCTGAATGATCTGAGCGGCGAGATTGCGGCGCATGCCAAGGCGGAAGCGGCGCGGCAGGAAGCAGAAGTGGCGTGGGCGCAAGAGCGCGATGCGCGCCTAGCGGCAGAGCAGCGCAACAGGGAACTCCAGGCAGAGCTGGAGCGACTGCGCCGCGGGCAGTGAGCAGGCTCTCAAATCTCTGAGCAGGGGTCATCTCAGCGAAGCGCACGCCTCGCCATCGCGGTCGCTGTCAAGTCTGTGCCTGTCGGTGTCCGGCCCGCCTGCCGCGATGTAGAAAGCCTGCGCCTCTTCCCATGTGTCGAAATCGCCGCAGTCGCGGTCAGGTCCGTCCGGGTCGTAGCGCAGCGTGCCGTCCGGTGGTGGCATCGGGGTTGGTGTCGCGGTGACGGGTGAAGAGGGAGGCAGCGAAGCGCCTTCTATCGGGACTATCACGAGTGAAGTAGGTTCGTCGCATGTTTCAAGCATTTCGCGCAGGGCGCTGGCTTCATCCGGGTTCGCCGTCAGTCCCCAACTCTGCTTGATGGTCGTCCAGTCAGTCGCGTACTGGCACCAGTATTCGCGTCGCATCGGCTTCCACTCTTCAGGCCCCTTGCTGCCCTTCTGCCGATTTGCCGACGCTTGCACCGCTATCAGGTGGTTCGCGTAAGACAGATTGTTGGCGTATTCCGCCTTGCGCTCCTTCGACCACGCCCAGCCGCCCGACCTGTGCGCGTTCTCCAGCGGCACCATGTGGTCAACATCGAGGTCGCCCGGATCGGTGAACGACTCGCCTGTGTACACCCCAAACCAGTCGCCGTCCTCGACGCGACACTCGTTGCCTGACTCATACGCGACTCCACTTAGAGACTCGGCGATGAGAACTTCTTGCCGCGCGTCTTGGCAGTCTCTATCGGCATCGGTCCAGTGCCGCCAGTCCCCGCGATTGTATTCGGGAACATCGCGTGTCGCGGGCGCAACGTCGATAGTGAGCGTATCGCCGTCGCTGCCTGAAGGCGTCGCCGTTGCCGTTGGAGCGCTTATCGGAATCGTCGCCGGTATTCTTGTCGCGACGGCGGACACTGTGGCTGCAACTTCCGGGACGGGTATCGGCGCGGACGGCAGCGGCGGTTCGCTTACGCCACAACCCACCGAAAGCGCGATCAAAGCAAGCAAGCCCAAAAGACGTGATGGCCGCAAAACCCTACCCATCCTGTTAGACCCTGCTTAGAACAGGCTCATCTGCTGCTCCGGCGGCTTCTCTTCTTCCGCAATGTCGGCGTCCGGCGGCATGGCGATGACCTCTTCGACGAGCGGCAGCAGGTTGCGGAAGTCGCTCTCCAGCGCAGGTCGCAGGCGTGGGTTGTGCAGCGTGGCAGCGGGGTGGTACATCGGATATATCATGCGCCCGCGCCATGAGCGCGGCTTGCCCCGCTCGCGGCTGATGCTGCGCCCCGGGAAGAACTTGCCGAACGAGAAGCGTCCCAGTGTAACGATGACCTTCGGGTCGATAAGCTCTATCTGAGCGTCCATGTATGTCGAGCACGCCTCCAGTTCGCTGCTCAGAGGGTCGCGGTTGTTGTTTGGGCGGCACTTGACCATGTTCGTGATATAGACATCCGAGCGCCGCAGTCCGATACCCGCGAGCAGGTCAGTCAGGATGTTGCCCGCAGCGCCCACGAACGGCAGCCCCTGTTGGTCCTCGTTGTAGCCCGGCGCCTCGCCGATGAACATGATGTCCGCGCTCGTCGAGCCGTCGCCGGGCACGGTGCGGGTGCGCCTTTCCGACAGCGCGCAGCGGGTGCATCCGGCAATCTGCTTCACGATGTCATCGTAGTCTGTCATAGCTCTCCTCAACTCCGGTCAGCGTCTGCCGCAAATCTGAAGTTAATCGTAATCAGAGCGCCCGCTTCGGGTCAATGCGGGTGAAGGCGCGATAGCGGCAATTGTGTCGCCTACCGATGTTCATCGGACGGCTAATGACCGCCTTCCAGCATACTGATATACTGGACACACTCTATCCACCAACTGACATAAGCACATACTGGAGGCAGCGCCATGACACAACTGGCAGGCATATTCGGCTACCCGCTTTCGCATTCGTTGTCGCCGGCGTTCCAGCAGGCGGCATTCAACCACTACGGACTGGACGTGCATTATCTCGCTTGGGAAACGCCGCCGGAAGGACTTGCCGAGGAGGTGGCGAAGCTGCGCAGCGGCGACTTCATCGGCGCGAATGTAACCATCCCGCACAAGGAGAGCGTAATTGCTCTGCTGGACGAGGTTGACCCACTGGCGCAGGCAATCGGCGCGGTGAACACCATCGTCAAGACTGCCGGACGTCTGGTCGGGCACAACACGGACGCACACGGCTTCATGCGCGAACTGAAAGAGGACGGCGGCTTCGAGCCGGCGGGCAAGCGCGTCCTGCTGCTCGGCGCGGGTGGCGCTGCGCGTGCCGCCGCATTCGCCCTGTGCCGTGAGGGTGTAGCGTCCATTACCATCGCCAACCGAAACGTCTCCCGCGCCGAGGCGCTTGCCGCCGCCCTGCATAACGACGCCGTGGGTGTACTCGCTGCCCAGCTCGACGATACGACCCTGGAGCCGGTCGCGCTCGAAGCGGACCTCATCGTCAACTGCACATCGGTAGGAATGCGGCATGGAGACTCCGAAGGACAGACACCGCTCTCCGGCGGGATAATATCCCACGAGGCAGTGGTAATGGACATGATCTACAACCCGCAAAACACCCCATTCCTTGCGGGCGCTCGCAATGCCGGAGCCACCGCGCTCGGCGGCATGCCAATGCTCATCTACCAGGGCGCGGCCGCGTTCGAGATGTGGACCGGCCAGGAAGCCCCGATAGACGCCATGTTCGCCGCCGGCAACGTTGCCCTCTTGAAGACGGGGTAGGCGCGGATAAGACGCGCTGGAGAGTAGTAGATACTGTCGTGGGGTTCTCAGACTGACTTGATACGGAGGGGTTTAGGTAAAAATAATGATGGTAATGACAGGATAGCGCTTGCATAAGGCAAATGTTCGTATTTATAATGAAGCCTTATAGAATAGTCTTGGATCGATTTAGGTTAGTCTCTTTAAGGTCGCGCTAGGTGAGTGACGCCATTTATGGTCAATTCAATCTTAGACAACTACAACATCCAATACTTGGAATATCTAACACCCATCAGCAACCTTGCATCAATAGTCGAACATGGCATACTCTCCCATAATGTCGCCCATCGCTCAAGTCTGGTCGAGCAAGACATTTCGGACTCCGATGTTCAGAGAAGACGCTCTCAAAAAACCGTCGGAAACTTATCTCTACACGACTACGCCAACTTGTACTTCAATGCAAGAAACCCTATGCTCTATCGACGCATACAGGTCCAAGATAGCATCGCTATTCTATGTGTAAATCGCGATTATATTGGACGCTCTGACGTCTGGTACAGCGATGGCAATGCGGCTAGCGAAGAAACATTATTTTATTCTTCGCTCCAAGATCTCAATCAACTGAATTGGAGTTGCATATGGGCTGATTATTGGAGAGGCTACCATGACGGAAGACGCATCCGCTGTGCAGAGATACTTGTCCCTTTTAGGGTGCCTTTCTCCGAAGTCAAGCACGTAGTTGTCCGCACCAGACAAGCGCAACAAGACGCACGCAGAGCACTCCCTGCCACTATGAAGGTCGTCTTTGACCCCAGTCGATACTTCCAATCATAGGATCAACCACATGAGTATATTATCTGAAATTCCAGGAAATATATTTACCAGCCAGTCTCAGACCCTTGTCAACACAGTAAATTGCCGTGGCGTGATGGGAGCTGGTATTGCATTGGAGTTCAAGATACGTCTCCCTGAGATGTTCAAGGAATACTCCGCCCACTGTAAATCTGGCCGTATCCAAATTGGCAAACTTTGGCTGTACAAACCTATTCCTACAGATTACGAAAATCGCTGGGTCCTCAACTTTCCAACTAAAGATGACTGGCGAAAACCGTCCAAAATCGAATATCTGAAAGCTGGCTTAGAAAAGTTTGTCGAAACTTATAAGTCTAAGGGAATCACTTCTATCGCTTTTCCCGTACTGGGTGCTAAGAACGGTCGCCTCGACGAAGAAGTCGCCTTGGAAGTGATGCGTCAGTATCTTGGAAAGTGCGTAATTCCAGTGGAAATCTATCGGTACGATCCCGAAGCCGAAGATGACCTGTTCGAGGACTACAAGCGGCGTATCTTAGAAGATTTCTACTTGGCTGAAATGAGACCTGCCCAGTCCTCAAATCGACAGATTATAGAGACCCTCAAAGAGCAAAACGACATTAAATCGTTCAGTCAGTTAGCATCAGTGCGCGGCATTAGATCTGCCATGATAGAGAAGTCGTTCCGAAATGTTATGAGGGGGAGGTACGCGAAGCAGCCCACGTTGATCCCTTAGTAGAATCTATTCTTACCGAAGCCCTTGGCGAGCCGCAAACCTGATAAACGACACACATAAAAGCAAGTCGCCCCGCCTCATATAATCACGAAGCAGGGGCGACTATTGATTACTGAGAACTGACTACCGGAACTCGCCACTAGTCCGCCGCCGCAACGACCGCAGCCCTCCTCGCCGCCAGCGCCTCCTCCATTGTGCGCCGTTCCTCAGCCTCTGTCTCCGGCGAGAAGCGCACCAGGAACACCAGCGCCGACGCCAGCAGAACCACGACACCCACGAACAGCAGACCGTCCTGGTACGAGATGCTCTCCGCGCGGAACAGGAAGCCGTATGCCACCGCGCCCGCATTGCCGCCAGCGCCTATGATGCCTGCTACGGAGCCGAGCGCCTTGCGGTTTATGAAGGGCACTACTGAATAGGTTGCTCCCTCCGACATCTGCACGAACAGGCTGAACACGATCATCGCTCCCACGGCAAGCAACAGCGTCGTCATCTGCGAGAACACCATCAGCGCGATGCCCTCTATCAGCAGCACGACCCCAAGGAACATTACGCGCCCCTTCAGCCCGAACTTTATGCCGAACTTGTCGCCAAGCATGCCGCCCGTCGTGCGCGCGAACAGGTTCATCAGCCCGAATAGCCCGGCGATTAGCCCGGCAGTCTTCAGATCGAGGCCGAACCTGTCGAAGTAGTAGAGCGCGGCGATATTGTTGATGGTCAGCTCCACGCCGAAGCACGCGCCGTAGATGATGAACAGCACCCACACACGATAGTCCTTCGCCGCCATCAGGAACGAGCCGCGCACCTGCGACGCCTGCGGCATCAGCCCCTTCGCCCGCATCTCCTTGTAGTTGCCCAGCGGCGCGTCCTGCGTCAGGAAGAAGTACGCGATGCCCACGAGGAACAGCGCCACGCCCGGCACCACCATCGCCAGCCGCCATCCCAGGGTCTCGCCTACGCCGAACATCAGCACACCCGTAAGCACCAGCGGCATAGCCATCTGCGTTACGCCGCCGCCGAGGTTGCCCCAGCCCGCTGTCGTCGCATTCGCCGTGCCCACGACGTTCGGTGAGAACATCACCGAAGTGTGATACTGAGTTATGACGAAGGATGCCCCGATGACGCCAATCGCGAGACGGAACAGCAGGAAAGTCTCGTAGCTCTGCGCGAATCCGATGCACATCACCGGAATGGAGCCGATTACAAGAAGGCCGCTGTAAGCGAGACGAGGCCCAATCCTGTCGCACAGCCATCCGATAGCCAGCCGCGCCACTATCGTTATCGCAACCGACGCGATGATCGTGTTGCCAATCTGCGCCTTCGTCAGCAGCAGGTCTTCGCGCACCAGTGGCATCAGCGGCGCAATCCCGAACCACCCGAAGAACGCCAGGAAGAACGCCAACCAGGTCAGGTGAAACGCTCGCATCTGCGGAGTCTTCACACTGAACAGGTTGATGCGCGTCGCCTTGCTGCTCTCCCAAGCGTCCCTTACTGTGCTCATTTTGCTCCTCCGGATGAGTTCGCCTGCCGCATCTCACGGCATGCCAACCATGCTAAGGAGCAACTTTTACAGCCCAGTTACAAAGGCGTTAAACAGATGTGACAATGCTGTAAATTGGATGTTACATCTTTACAGTATTGCATGTATGAATACTGACCATTCCATGCCCGGTGCATGCGCGCACTATCCTTCCATGCATCTATTTCCGCTACCCATACCCACGACGACATTGCAGTGCCACGCCATAGCCTGTAACATCGTTGCATTACTTATATCATTATCGCAAGGATTGGGCGGCAGAACGCATGGCTACCGACTTAAAAACGCTCGGCAAAATAGATGACGGCGAACTGCATGCTCAGATAGATATGTTGCCGAACCCCGAAGAAGTATCGGCTGTTGTCTCGCAGCTAAATGCGGATGACCTCAGAGAGTTCGCCACTGCCGTCATGAATGCCTCAGTGCAGGCTGCGCTTAGCGGGCATGTTGACATTGAGACGATTCGATTTCTGAACGGATGGTTCGCATCTATGGAAGAGACGATTGCAGCCGGCGGTGACATCGATGAGATTCTGTCGAGAAGACGTGCGCCCGATAACCCTGTAAATAGATGACTTCCGGACCAAGACGATACGAAGTGGAACTACATAGAACTGTAAGAAGATTTCTCAGAAGTCATCGAGATTTGGCGTCCGACTGGGATGAGATCAGACGCCAAATATCAGCATCCCCTAGGCAGGGCGGACGGATTACTCACCTGAAAGCAAGATGGCACTGCAACTATCGCTGGCGTCAGGGGACATATCGCCTTCTTTATGAAGTCATTGACGACGAGAATGTCATCCATGTGTTTCACGCCAACACGCGCGGCGACGTTTATCGGTAGCCATCTCCGAACTACATCGGACGCCATTTATAGCAGAGTTAGCCCGCGCTCCCGTAGGATAACAGAATATCCCCGTCCTCGCCCAGCGAAACCTCGTATGTTCGCAATGCCTCACAGTCGTTCCCCACAGGGCTGCCAGTCGCAAGGTCGAACTTGTAGGCGTGCAACGGACACACAATCTGCGTGCCGCCGATGATGCCGTCCGCCAGCGGCCCCGCCTTATGCGGACACGCTGCCTGAGTAGCGAACACCTCCCCCTGCCGTGTGCGGAACACAGCGATGCTTCTCCCCTCCACCTCGAACACACGTCCCTCGCCGAGCGGTATCTGCTCCACCGGTCCCAGGCTATATGTCAGTTCCCGCGCCGCTTCCATGACACTCATCATGCTCATCCTGCCTATTAGAGTCCCTTCCCCCTTGATGTGGGAAGGTTAGGATGGGGGTGAAAGAAAACATAATCTTCCCCATCCTGTACATCAATGTTATCCCCTACTCGCGACGCTCACGAACTGGTTCGGATGCACCGGAATCTCAGCTTCCAGCCACGGGTCCTTGTAGGCGTCCACCGCCGCCTGAATATCCGCGTCCAGCCGCTCGCAGATTCCCTCGCTGTCGTCCAGAAGCACGCTTCTCAGATGCTCGATGCCAACGCGCTCCACGAAGCCGTAAGTGCGTTCCAGGTACTTGGCGTTCTCGCGGTAATACTGCATGAAGCGGCCCATGAACTTCAGCACATCGTCATGGCTGTCCACAATGCACAGCACATCGCCCTTACGCACCCGTGAACCCGCCGCGCCTCCGATGTAAATCTCCCACTTGCCGCCCTCGATAGCGACCACGCCCAAGTCCTTCGTTGTTGACTCCGCGCAGTTGCGCGGGCAGCCGGACGCCGCCAGCTTCATCTTGTGCGGCGACTCCACGCCCTGGAAGCGCTTCTCTATCTCGATGCCCAGTTTCACGCTGTCGCCCACACCGTAGCGGCAGAAATCCGTGCCCACGCAGGTCTTGCAGGTGCGGAACGCCTTGGTGTACGCATGTCCGGACGGCATCTTAAGCTCCTGCCAGACATCCGGTAGGTGCGTCTTCGGTATGCCGAGCAGGTCGATGCGCTGCCCGCCCGTTATCTTCACCATTTTCGCCTCGTACTTCTCCGCGACATCGGCGAGCCGCCGAAGCTCATCCGGTGAAGTAACGCCGCCGTATATGCGCGGCACCACGCTGAATGTGCCGTCCCTCTGTATGTTCGCATGCACCCGGTCGTTGATGAAGCGCGCGTCCCGCTCGTCTTCGTACTCGTCCGCCCATATCGTCTTCAGCAGGGAAGCCAGCCCCATCTTGCTCGGCGCGTCCTCCTTGCCGCCCGCCAGCGTTTCCAGCACCGCCGATACGCTCCGTAGTCCTTGCAGCCTGATTGTGGCCGTAAGCTCCGGCTTCGTCATGGGTATCGCCGGCACATAGTAGTGCTCGGACGGGTCATCTGCCACCAGCCCGTCCGCCGCAAGCTCCAGAATCGCCTGCACCTGTGGAATGCACGAACCGCAGCCCGTTCCTGCCTTTGTCGCGTCGCATACTGACTTCATACTGCGGCAGCCGGCGTCCACCGCCGCGACTATCTTGGATTTGGACACGCCGTTGCAGTTGCACACTTGGGCATCATCCGGCATATCCTCTACATCCAGCACAGGCACGCCGTCCGCCGACAGCGGGAAAAGCAGCTCTGCGCGATTCTGCGGCAGAGTCTCGCCCCTGTCGAAGGCTTGCAGCAGGCGCGGCGCTGTGGAGCCGTCACCCAGCAGTATCGCGCCCGCGACCTTGCCGTCGCGGATGATGACCTTCTTATAGACTCCACGGTTCGGCTCGACATACGAGACGACCTCATCGTCATCGTTGACCGGCTCCTTATCCCCCGCGACCGCCAGCTCAACGCCCATCACCTTCAGTTTCGTCGATACCTTGGAACCCGTGTATGTCGCGCTTGACTTGTCGTTGGTGAGCCGTTCCGCGAGCGTGCGCGCCTGGTCCCACAGCGGCGCGACAAGGCCGTATGTCTTGTTGCGGTGCTCCGCGCATTCCCCGACGGCGTAGATGTCGCGGTCGTTGCGGCAGGACAGGTCGTCGTTCACCAGTATCCCGTGCCGTATGTTCAGCCCGGACATCCGCGCAAGGTCAATGTTCGGGCGAATGCCGGCGGATATGACCAGCATTTCGCAGTCCAGCGAGTCGCCATCTCGGAAGCTCACTCCGGTAACCTTGCCGTTGCCGTGTACGGTCGTGGTCAGCTTTTCCAGGTGGAAGCGGACACCCATGTCTTCAAGCAGTGCCCTCAGCATGTCACCTGACGAAGGATCGAGCTGCTGGTCCATAATGTAAGAGGTCAGATGCACCACATCTACCTCCATCCCGCGATTCATCAAGCCTCGCGCCGCCTCAAGCCCCAGCAAGCCCCCACCAATCACCGTCGCTTTGCCCGCATGCGCCGAATACTCCACCATCTCGTTGCAATCGTCCAGCGTGCGGAAGGGGAATATGCCGTTCCTGAGCGCGCCGTCGTCGCTGTATAGCCCGTCCATCATCGGTATGAACGGCGAGCTGCCCGTAGCGATTACGAGCTTGTCGTAGGGAACGAGAAGTCCGCCCGCGCCGTAAGCCATCTTCGACTTGCGGTCGATTCCGATTACGCGGACTCCCGCATGCAGCGTGATATCGTTCTGCTCATACCAAGAAATCGGATTGATGAAAATGTCCTTCGCGTCATGTGTTCCCGAAAGGACGCCTGACAGCAGTATGCGGTTGTAATTGCCATACGGCTCTTCGCCAAACACGGTTATGTCGTACTGGTCCTGGCCGCCGAGCGCCAGCACCTCTTCCACGAAGCGCGCGCCCGCCATACCGTTGCCAACGACCACCAGCTTCTTCTTTTCAGCCATATCTAACCCCTATCCAAATATCCTATCAATCCTGCATATCCTGTTGAGACGATTTCACAAATCTCCGATGCTGTCATTCCGAACGCAGTGAGGAATCTGAAATCGTTGCATGCAAGCCTGTTTCCAACTTTAGATTTCTCGCCTTGCTCGAAATGACAAGGATAAATTGCATTTGTGAAGCATGTGCCCGACTACGATCGGGTATCGTCTTAGTTCGCCAGTGCCGCTATCCTCGCCCCGCACACCTTGAACTCCGGCATCCTGCTGGTTGGATCGAGCGCGGCGCTGGTCAGCCGGTTCGCCGCGCGTATCCCGCCCCAGTGGAACGGCACGAACAGCGTATCCTCGCGGATGTTCGCCGTAACCTGCACCCTGAAGTCCGCATCGCCCCGCCGCGTGCTTATCCGCGCCATGCCGCCGTGAAGCAGCCCGTACAGGCGCGCCGTAGTCGGATGCACCTCCACCGCCGCTTCAGGCGCCATTCCGACAAGCTCCGGCACACGCCGCGTCTGAGTGCCGGACTGGTACTGCGCCAGCAGCCGTCCCGTCGTCAGATACAGCGGGAAGTCCGAGTCCGGTGGATCCGCGGGCTGCTGGTGCTGCACCGCATGGAAGACCGCCTTGCCGCTTGGCGTGGCAAAACCCTGTGTGAACATGCGCGAGGTCCCGGGATGGTCCTCGTTCGGACATGGCCAGAACACGCCGTCATTCGCCTCAATCTTCTCGTATGTGATGCCCGAATAGTCCGCGGATCCACCTGCGCTTGCCCGTCCCAACTCCTCGAATACTTCCTCAGCGTTCTCGTAGCGGAAGTATTGTCCCTTGCCCAGCCGCTCGGCGAGTTCGCATATCACCCGCATATCGTCCCGGATGCCATCCGGCGGCTCGAATGCGCGCCTGCGCCTGATTACGCGCCCTTCGAGATTCGTCATCGTGCCTTCTTCCTCCGCCCACTGCGCCGACGGCAGCACCACATCCGCCAGCTCCGCCGTCTCCGACAGGAAGAAGTCGGACACCACCATGAAGTCCAGCGACCGCAGCCTGCTCTCCACATGCAGCGCATTCGGCGCGGACACGACCACATTCGACCCCAGCACCAGCAGTGAACGCACGCCACCTTCCTGTCCCAGCGAATCGAGCAACTCATAGGCAGACTTGCCGGGTGCGGGCAGCGTTTCCGGATTGATGCCCCACACCGATGCGACATGCTCGCGCGCCGCCGGGTCGTCAATCTTGCGATAGCCCGGCAGTTGGTCAGCCTTCTGCCCGTGCTCCCTGCCACCCTGTCCGTTCCCCTGTCCCGTCAGGCAGCCATACCCGCTGTTCGCCCTGCTCACAAGTCCCAGCGCCAGCGCGATGTTGATGAACGAGAGCGTGTTGTTCACGCCCTGCGCCTGCTGTTCGGCTCCGCGTGCCGTCAGCACCATCGCCGTGCGCGCCTCGCCCAGCATGTGCGCCGCCTGCACAAGGTTCGCCTCCGACACTCCCGTTATCCGCTCCACCCGCTCCGGCCAGTATGTCGAAACCGTCCCTCTTACGGACGCGAATCCCTCCGTGCGCGACTCGATATAGTCGGCATCTATCATCCCGTCCCGCACCAGTATGTGCAGAATGCCATTGGCGAGCGCGGCGTCCGTGCCCGGCGTCAATCTCAAGTGCAGGTCAGCCCTCTGCGCGGTCGGAGTCAGGCGAGGATCGGCGACGATAAGACGCCCGCCGTTCACCCTCTGTGTCTCAAAATACTGCATTATCGGCGGCATCGTCTCGGATGCGTTGCTTCCCACCAGCAGAATCGCCTCTGCCCCCGCTATGTCTTCCACTGGAAACGGCAGCCCCCGGTCAACTCCGAACGCCTTGATGCTCGCCGCCGCCGCGGACGACATGCAGAAGCGCCCGTTGTAGTCGATGTTCGCTGTGCCGAGCGCAACGCGAGCGAACTTACCCATCAGGTACGACTTCTCGTTCGTCAGCGAGCCGCCCCCGAACACTCCCACGGCATCTGGGCCGTAGTCGTCCTGCGTGCGCCGGAACTCGCTCACGATGCGCTCCATAGCCGCGTCCCAGCTAACGGGCGTCAGCCTGCCGCTTGCATCGCGCATCAGCGGCGACCGCAGCCGCTCAGGATGATTCAACGCGCTCGCGGCAGTCCATCCCTTGATACAGAGTGCGCCCTTGTTCACCGGAAACTCGTCATTGCCGTACACGCTCGCATTCGCCCGCGCTCCCTTGATCACCATCCCGCACTGGAACGCGCAGTATGGGCAATGGGTTCGAGTGGCGCCCCCTATATCTTCGCGCGCAATTTCCGTAATCAGGGTGAATATCCTCCACTGAGAAACCTGTCCCAATGTGTACCCTATCCCTCAGTCTTTTCCTTTGTATTGCAACCGTGTTAAAACTTTGTGAATTTAGGAACTAGCCCTGACCGCATGAGACCCGCTCTTCTGCATATTTCCTGCGATAAGTAAGAAATATGCAGAAATCCCTTCCCCCTCGACGGGGGAGGTTAGAGCCTGCCCTCGCGGAAGCGGGGGATGGGGTAAAATCGCTATTCACCTACCTGAATGGAAATACCATCCGATAAGCCTCGGCGATGTCCACTGGGATGCAAGGTGCGTTATCATTAGGGTGTGTTGACATTTGACGTACAAGCCATTTCAAGCTCGAAAAGCCCTCTCACCTGTCATTCCGAACGCAGTGAGGAATCTGAAATCGTTGCATGCAAACCTATTTCCGACTTTAGATTTCTCGCTCCGCTCGAAATGACAAACGAAACTAAAGTCATCGGCGAAATGTCAACAGAACCTAGCGAGACACTCTAACTATCAGGACACTCCGCATGAAACCCAACATCTTTCTCACAGGCTTCTCCGGCGCAGGCAAGACGACCATCGGGCGAGAGGCGGCGCGCATTCTCGGCTGGCGCTTCGTTGACCTCGACGAGCGCATCGAAGCGGACGCCGTCACGACCATAGACGCCATCTTCACGGAGCACGGCGAGGCTTATTTCCGCGCCCTCGAAACGCAGACCCTCCTCGCCGCCTGCGAGTCTGAACGACAGGTCGTATCCACCGGCGGCGGCATCGCTGAGAGCGCAGACAATCGCGCCGCCATGATGCGGAACGGTGCGGTCGTCTGCCTGGAAGCCTCGCCGGAAACAATATACGAGCGCGTGCTGGCTCAGAGCGTGGGCGATGATGCCATAGTCCGCCCCATGCTTGCCGCTGACGACCCTTTGGAGCGCATCCGTTCCTTGAAGTCCCTGCGCCAACTGAACTATACTCTTGCACACTGGACAGTTCACACCGACATACTGACTCCGGAACAGGCGGCGCGCGAAGTCGTCCGCGCATTCGACATACTCAACGACGATGATGAAGCGATATGCTGGAAAGCCTACCCGGACTGGATGCGACAGCGCGCCGAAGACCTGCAAAATCAAGACTAGAAATCCCATCTATCCCGTACATCCTGTTAGCCCCGACTGAAAGACTGAAATGACTTCATACACAGATCTCGCCGCCGTCGTTAACACATCTCAGGGAGACTACCCGATATGGGTGGGCTGGAACATAATCGATGAGATCGGCGAGCGCGTAAACTCCGTCATTGACACATCCACCGCGTACATCATCACCGACGAGGGTGTGCATAGGCAGGCGCGGCGGGCGCAGTTCTCGCTCGAAGCCGCCGGCGTCGCCGCGCACATGTTCATCATGCCCGCCGGCGAGACGCACAAGACGCTGGAGACGGTGCAGCTCATATACCGCTGGCTCGCCGAGCGCAAGGCAGAGCGCGGCCATCTGATAGTAGCGGTCGGCGGCGGCGTGGTTGGCGATCTCGCGGGATTTGTGGCGGCGACCTATCTGCGCGGCTTGCCCTTCGCGCAAGTGCCGACAAGCCTGCTCGCCATGATGGACGCCGCAATCGGCGGCAAGACCGCGATTGACCTTCCGCAGGGCAAAAACCTCGTGGGCGCGTTCTACCAGCCCAAGTTCGTGCTATCCGATGTCAGCACTCTCCAGTCCCTGCCCCCGCGGGAACTCACCTCCGGCTGGGCAGAGGCAATCAAGCACGGACTGATTCTTGACCGCGACCTGCTTGAAGCGTTCGAGACACACAGACCCTCCCTGATTGCGCTCGAACAGGACATCGCCACGGACATTATCCGCCGCAGCGTTGCCATCAAGGCGAACATCGTCTCCCAGGACGAGCGCGAGACGCTCGGTATTCGCATCCTGCTGAACTACGGTCATACCATTGGACACGCGATAGAGGCCGCCACTGGCTACGGCAGCTTCCTGCACGGCGAGGCAGTCAGCGTGGGCATGATGGGCGCGGCGCGCATCGGCGAGGCTATGGGAATGATGTCCGCCGACGAGGTGGAGCGCCAGCGCGCGCTGCTCGAAAGCTACGGCTTGCCGCTGACGTGTGGCGAGATGGACATCGAAGCCGTCAGCAACGCCATGCTGTCGGACAAGAAGGTTGCGGGCAGGGCGATACGCTGGGTGCTTCTCGACGGTATCGGCAACGCCACCACGCGCAACGATGTGCCTCCGGCGCTGGTGCAGCAGACCCTAGAGGCATTGGCGGTGGACTAAATGCCGGGGCTGGATTGGCTCACCGGCTCCGGAATCGAGTGGCTGCCTGCTTTCGGTTGGCAGCAGGCTGTCGAGTGGCTGACGCTTGCCGTTGTCGGATTCATAACCGGCGTCTTTGGAGTTCTTGTCGGCGCGGGTGGTGGCTTCATCCTTGTCCCCATTCTCCGCATATTCTTTGACAAGGACCCTGCCCTGGTCGCCGGGACGGTGCTGGCTCTTGTGGCAGCCAACAGCATATCCGGCGCGTTCGCCTATCGTTACATGCGCCTCGTGGACAGGCGCAGCGCCTACCTCTTCGCCGCCGCCGCTATCCCTGGATCGGTGCTCGCGCCCTTCGTGCTCAAGAAGGCGCTCGAAGGGCTGCCGGGCATCTTCGACGCGATGTTCGGACTGCTACTCGTCGCCCTTGCGGTGCGAATGGCTACCCAGCAGTTAGACTCGCGGCGTCATTCCAGGTTAGAGCGCGCCAGAAGTCGGCGGCGCAGCTTCGTCAGTCCGAGTACCCTTCATCGCCGCCGCATCACGGCAGAGTCGGGCGAGACATTCCGCTATCGTCTAAGCGAGAGATGGGCCGTTCTCATCAACTTCGTGCTCGGCTTCATTTCCAGCTTCTTCGGCGTTGGCGGCGGCTTCCTACGCACTCCTATACTGGTCTATGCTTTCGGTTTCCCGGTGCAGGTCGCGGTCGCCACTTCCATATTCGCGCTGTCGTTTTACACCACTGCGGGCGCGGCAACCCACGCCATCATCGGCAACATCGAGTGGTTTCCGACTTTCGTATTCGCCGGCATCGGCTTGGTAACGGGTGGTCAGATTGGCGCGCGCCTTTCCGGGAAGGTACAGGGACCATGGATATTGCGCCTCCTCATGCTCGTCATCCTCGCCATGGGCGTTCAGCTAGTCATTCAGGGGATTCGGGGCTGACAGATTTAGACCAAAGACATTCGAGATAAAGATGAAGAGGCTTCCTCTAAGTTTATGCTCAAGTTAGGAGGTTTGAATTCAGCAGCTTCTTTGCTATCTTAGCAACGTGGGGCTGTACGCGCGAGGCATGAGTTATCTTCTCCAGCGCGTCCCGTGCTCTTCCAGCTTTGATGATAGCGCGAGCGTGGCTTGTACGAGATCGACAGGATTTGTCCGTATAATCCGTTTCTCTCATCAGAAGTGCCGTAGTGTCTATGGAAGGATCGGCAAATTGATTGAAGTATGTAACAAAGCATTCCATGCCCACTGAACGTAAATTTCTATCTAACTGTTGATCATTCATCTTCACTCCCTTTACGATCTGTATAATATAACCATGATGATTAAATATACTCCTAAGTTTGACTCCGAGGACGAAGAGCGCGAGTTCTGGGCAACCCACGACTCCGCCGACTACATAGACTTGAGCGAGGCTAATCGAGCGGAAATGCCCAATTTGAAGTTGTCGCATCCCAGCCTTTCTGACGAGCTTGTGTCAATTACATTGCCGCAGTCGGTCATTGATGATTTGAAAGTCTTGGCGCGCAAGCGGGACATTCCATACAAGTCGCTGCTCAAAATCTTCGTCGCGGAGCGCGTAGAGCAGGAAATGCGTAAGTAGCGGTATCCCTGTAAAATACTCGCATGCCCTTCTTCACCCTCACCGATACTGACGACAACGCCCGCGCCGGCGTCCTGCACACACCGCACGGCGATGCGCCCACGCCCGCCTTCATGCCCGTCGCAACGCAAGGCTCGGTCAAGGCGCTCGACTCCGCCGACCTGCGAAACATCGGCGCGAACATCGTCCTCGCCAACACCTACCACCTATATCTGCGCCCCGGCGTGGACATCGTGCAAGACCTCGGCGGGTTGCACGGTTTCATGCAGTGGCACGGCGCGACACTCACCGACAGCGGCGGCTTTCAGGGCTTCAGCCTTGAGCACCTCCGTAAAATCACCGAAGACGCCATCATCTTCAAGTCGCACATAGACGGCAGCGAGCATACCTTTACACCCGAAGCCGCCATACACCATCAGCAGCGCATCGGCGCGGACATCATCATGCCCCTAGATATATGCGCGCCCGCCGACAGCGACTACGAGGCAGTTGACGTCGCGGTGGACAAGACGAATCGCTGGCTGATGCGCTGCGTGGAGGCGCACACGCGCGCCGACCAGCGGCTGTTCGGTATCGTGCAGGGGGGCTTATACCCGGAGCTGCGGCGCAAGTCGGCGGAGTTCATAACAGGCATCGGCTTCCCCGGCTACTCCATAGGCGGGTTGAGCGTCGGCGAGTCGAAGCAGGCGATGTACGACACCGTAAGCCTGACCACACCGATGCTGCCGGAGGACGCGCCGCGATACCTGATGGGCGTCGGCTCGCCGGAAGACCTTGTGGAGAGCGTGGCGCGCGGCATCGACATGTTCGACTGCGTGCTGCCGACGCGCATAGCGCGCAACGGCTCGATGTTCGTGCGCGAAGGCAGGCTGAACATTACCGCGGGGCGATATAAGCGAAAGTACACGCCCATCGAAGAGGGATGCGACTGCTATACCTGCCGCACCTACACGGCGGCGTATGTGCATCACCTGTTCCGCGCCAAGGAGCTGCTGGCATACCGCCTGGCGACAATACACAACCTGCGCTTCATACTGCGCCTGATGGAAGAGATGCGCGCCGCGATAGTCGCAGGTGAGTTCGCAGAATATCGCCGCGAGTTCCACAGTCGCTTCACGCCGCCGGACGAACAGGTGCGCCGCGCCCAGAAGCAAAAATGGCTCGCCTCATTCGGACGGAATTGACATCGATGAACAGGATGGAGGGGGTTTTGCCTCCATCCCCTGCCCCACACCTCTGGATTCCCGCCTTCGCGGGAATGACGGGCTTAGAATCGCAATGTCCACAGAACTTAGCAGCCGCCCGCGACGGCGGGGACGATGCTGACCTCGTCGCCGGTCTTCGTGGCGGTGCCAAGGCCGTCGAGGAAGCGCACATCCTCGCCGTTGATATACACGTTCACGAAGTTGCGAAGCTCGCCCTCTTCGTCGCAGAGCCGAGCCTTGATTCCCGGATACTGGCTCTCAAGTGAGCCGATAATCTCTCCCAGCGTCGCGCCGTCTGCGTCCACCTTGTCCGCGCCGTCAGTTACGCGCCGAAGCGGTGTCGGTATTCTCACCGATATGCTCATGTCGGGTATTCCTCCAAATGATTTTTCATGCCATGAATATAATAAATCTTTTGTATGACAAGGTTTCGCGCCAATTTCACCCCCATCCTAACCGTCCCACATCAAGAGGGAAGGGACTCTGTGGCGCTCAATTGTAGGGGCTTTCAGTGAGAAAGTTCAGGACAAATCGAACGAAACTGCGAGTGAGTGGGCGATATTCAGCGATTTCAGCGTCATCAAGGTGACCTTGATAGAAGTTCGCGTGGAAGCGCTGTGCCATATTGAAATTGTCTAACATCTCCCTGTTGCCGGACTCTTCGACAAGCCGCCGAGTGTTGATATCAAAGTGTGCATGTCTGCCGTAACGCCAACCGCGTTCAATGGCAACCGCTGTCAATGCGTGCGACGCTGCTCCCCAGAGTTTTTCCGATGCCTGCATCCGCCTGCCCTCGGCGAATTCTTCGTCCGATACAGTTAGCCATGCCACCGCAAGCCGAGCGTGTTCTGCGGCATCCATTAACTACACAGACTCGCTATCTATCATACCTAACCGTCCGTGTCGTCCTGCCATCGCGAATGTTCCATCCATACAGTTTAAGCAGTTTGATTATGAATTGTCGGGCGGTTGGAACGAAATACTCAAACTCATAGTCATCTACGAAGGCGT
Source organism: Dehalococcoidia bacterium (assembly GCA_034421195.1). Taxonomy (GTDB): domain Bacteria; phylum Chloroflexota; class Dehalococcoidia; order Lucifugimonadales; family JADFKI01; genus Bin90. The sequence goes on along the minus strand of DAOUKP010000015.1, from coordinate 324,157 downwards.
GGAGATTATTGTCGTAGTAAATTGAGACCCTACGGTAGAAGCCCATCAGGTCATCATCGCGTTCCTCATCGAGGCGCTTGACTATCTTATGCAACTCGTCCTTGCCGTCGCTCTGCGGTGGCACCCAGCCGCGCTCCACCGCGGCGGCGGCTATGGCATGTTCGACGGCGCTCCATAGTGTCGGCGAAATGCTATCGTAGTCGCGCGACATTAGCGCATCGTCCGCGCGCACCAGCAAGTCCAACGCCATTTGCTTGTACTCGGCGGCGGTCAGGTCCTGTACAACCATGCGCCTCGCCTACCCCTCTATCACATCGCCCGTGACCGAATCGACGCGCACTCCCGCGGCGGTCATCCACTCGATGCCGCGGTCAATCTCGTCGTCGGAGCCTTCGAGTTCGAGCACCACCCAGCCCACGCGCTCCTGCACATTCGCGCGACGGATGTTCGTGATTATCTCGAACTTGCGCCCGAGGTTGTAAATCAAGGGTTCGGTAATCAGTTGTTCGGGAAAGGTGAACCTGACTCTTCGTTTAGCCATTGCTTTCACCATTCCTTTCTTCTCGCGCCGCCATGCTGGTCATGAAGTCATTGTATGCGGGTGTGGTGAACACAGGGTCGATTACAGGCTCGACCACCTCTTGCGTCTTCAATCCATTGCCCGTGATGTACGCCACCGTCAGGTCGTCGGGCTGTATCTTGCCGCTCTGCGCCAGCTTACGCAGTCCGGAAATCACAACGCCGCCCGCCGTCTCCGTGAAGATGCCCTCCGTCTCTGCGAGAAGCTGTATGCCCTCCACCACTTCTTCCTCCGGCGCCGCCACCGCGCTGCCGCCGCTGTTCTCGATGGTCTTGATCGAGTAGAAGCCGTCCGCTGGGTTGCCGATGGCGAGCGACTTCGCGATGGTGTCCGGCGTAACCGGGCGCACATGCGGCGTATCCTCGTCGTAAGCCGTTACGATGGGCGAACAGCCCTCAGCCTGCGCGATGTGCATCTTCGTGTGAGCCGCCGACTCTATCAGCCCCAGGTCCGCAAGCTCGTTCAAGCCCTTGTATATCTTCGTGAACAGCGAACCGGAAGCGCCCGGCACAACGCATGCATCCGGCGCGCGCCAGCCAAGCTGCTCCGCCACCTCATACGCAAGCGTCTTGCTGCCCTCGGAGTAGAACGGGCGCATATTGATGTTCACGAACGCCCAGCGATGGTTGTCCGCAAGCTCGCTGCACAGGCGGTTCACCTGGTCGTAAGTGCCGTCCACCGCCACCAGCGTCGCGCCGTATATGCCCGCGCCCAGAATCTTGCCGCGTTCCAGGTCCGACGGGAAGAACACCATCGTATTCAGGCCCGCCTTCGCGCCGTGCGCCGACACCGAGCCGGCCAGGTTGCCGGTCGAGGCGCAAGCCAGCGTGTCGAACTCGAACTCCAGCGCCTTCGCCGATGCCACCGATACCACCCTGTCCTTGAACGAGAACGTCGGGTTCACGCTGTCGTTCTTGATGTACAGGTTGTTCAGACCCAGCAACCTGCCCAGGTTCTTCGCGCGAATGAGGGGCGTAAAGCCCGTGTTCATGTCCAGAGCCATCTCCGCGTCCACCGGCAGCAGGTCGTGGTAGCGCCACATAGTCAGTGGGCCCTTGGTTATCCGCTCGCGGCTGATGACACGCGCCACGGCGTCGTAGTCATAGCTCACCTCAAGCGGCCCAAAGCAGAAGTCGCAGACATACTGCGGCTCGACCGGGTACTCGCTGCCGCACTCGCGGCATTGCAGGCTCTTTACATTAGACAAGGCAGGCATTCTCCCTCTCATATTAGCGCTCCTTGCGAGCGCCAATCCTCATGGTAGCAACGCGCAACTCGGCATGTCAAACACTTGCACCGCTTTTAGGAGTGGGCATATTCATTTCACCTGCATCCCTGCTTTCGCAGGTGTCAGGTGTCAGGTGTCAGGACGGGGATAGCCACAGAAGGCACATAGGACACAGAGAGACTTCACTCCCATCTCTGAATCGAGTTCAAGGCAGGATCTCAGGATAGACAGGATGGGAGGTGGGAGTATTCAGTTGTGAGTGAGTTGGCTATCAGGGGTCGCGGGTGAGCTTGCGCCAGCGGATGCGGCTGAAGTCTATGTCCATGCCGGGGTTGAGGCGGGTTAGGTATGCCTCATAGTGTGCCTTGAAGGCTGCCTGCTTGTCGGGGTCGTGGATTAAGGTGTCGTAGCCGGGGGCTTCCATCTCGACTTCGGAGATTTCCTCATCGGTAAGCTTGTTGCCCTCGCAGTCGTGCCGCCTGTCCTCGCAGGGGCAGGGGAATGAATGGGTTTCGTAGTACGCGGGTCCGTGCAGGCTGAACTCGACGGCTGCGTTGCGGCGGCGCTCGTATTCCTCACGGCGCAGGCGTTCTTCTTTTTCTTCCGGTCCTTCGACAGGTTCTTCCTCTATGAAGTCGAAGACGCAGCGCAGCAGTTCCTTGGATGCTGACATCCTGTGGCAGGGCTTGAAGTCTTGCAGCTCGCCTTCCATAGCTGAGACTAGGAACTCAACGATGGTTCCGCCGTTGTCTGTCTTTTCCTGCGCTATCTGTGCTATCTCTGAGCTTATGCGCCTGTCGGCACGGCGTCCGTCGCGGCGTTCGCGCCTAGTGGCGGGCTGCGAGTCCAGGCCGTTGATGAGGGACTGGGCTTGCACGCCGGTGAACTTTTCGAGGAGTCTTGCGGCTTCGAGCTTGTGGCAGGGCTGGAAGTCTTCCAGCTCGCCTTTGACAGCGGAGATGAGGAATTCGATTATGAGGCTGCCGCCGTCGGTTTTTTCGAGCGCCATCTGCCTGAACGACTCGACGAGTTCGCGGCGGGTGGTGTGCTGTGTTTGTTGTTGTGTTTCTGCAATCATACGTTCGGCATTATAAGCACTAATGTTTTGAGGTGTCAAGGGTTTAATTCAAACAGGATGTACATACAGGATTTTCTGCGTGAACTGATTAACTCACAACGTATCTGTCCCTTGCAAGCAGGATGTACAGGATGAGAAGGGACAAGATGAACGGCAAATATGCCGACCTCTAACGCCTCGTTATCGCTTAAATGGAAACGCTATCGCTTCGCACTTGTCCCTTTCTTAGCTTCCGTTTATACTCACACCATGCCACCTGAACTGCCAGAACGACGCACACTCCCCTTGTTCCCTCTGAACACGGTGCTGTTTCCGGGCGCTTCGCTGCCGCTTCAGATATTTGAGGAGCGTTACAAGCGCCTGCTGGAAGACTGCCTCGATTCAGACTCGCGCTTCGGCATCGTGCTCATCAAGTCGGGCGATGAGGTGGGGCAGCCCGCCATACCGCATCCCGTCGGCACGGTGGCGCACATCACGCAGGTCAACGAAATCCGGGGCGATCGCTTCTTCGTCGCAGTAACCGGCGAGCGCCGCTTCAAAATCAACACCATCACGCGCCACCGCCCCTACATCACCGCCGATGTATCCGTCCTGCCCGACACCGATGCCGAGGATGCCCGCCCTCAGTCGGAAGCCATCCGCGAGCAGCTCAACGAGTACCTGAGCCTGATAACCGGACTGCAAGGCGGTTGGACGAGCGAAGTCCGCACTTCCCGCGACCCGGCAGCATTGTCGTACTACATCGCGGAAACCCTGCTCATCGACCTGTCCGAAAAGCAGCAGTTGCTCGAAAAGCCCAATACCGCGTCACGCCTCGAATCCGAAGCGGAAGTGTTGCGCCGCGACATCGACCAGCTGCGCCAGCGCGTCGCCATCGAGCTGCGAAGCAAGTTCAGCCGCCAGTAACGGGAGCTAACATTGATGGACAGGGGATGAGGGTGAAAACACCCTGCCAGCATCCATCACTCAGGCACCGATAACAGAGGCTGGCTTCTTGAACCTGTCCGGATGCACCATATACGCCATCTGCTCCAGCCCGTCCACGAGGCGCGGCCCGCTGCGGCTGAAATACGACCCTGAATCCACGAAGTAGGCACGCCCGTTGGCGACGGCAGGCAGTTCGCGCCACTCCGCGAGGTTCTCCAAAGCTTCGAACTCATCGCGCGCTCTTTCCGCATCCATACCGCAGGGCATCAGCACCAGCACATCCGGCTCTGCCTCTGCAAGCTCCTCCATCGTGATGCGGCGTGATGCCTCTCCCGGCTTGGCAAGCGAGTCAACGCCGCCCGCAAGCTCCACCATCTGCGGTATCCAGTGCCCTGCCACGATGGGCGGCTCCAGCCACTCGATGCACGCCACGCGAGGTGCTAAGTCAGCGGCAGACGCCCGCGAGCGCACCACATCTATCCGCCCGTTCAACTCGGTGACAAACGCTGATGCCGCGTCAGGTACGCCGCACAGGTCACCCACCATCTGAATGTCTTCCAGCATGTTTCCGATTGACGCCGGGTCCAGCGAGACCACATTCGGTGGATATGCCAGCCTGGAAGCCGCATGCCGCACGTCCTCATAGGACACCGCGCACACATCGCACAGTTCCTGCGTGAGAACCAGGTCCGGCGCGGCGTCGCGCAGCACATCCTCGTCCACCTCGTAGATGCGCTCGCCGCGCTGGTACATCTCGGTAACGATGCGGTCGATCTCCTGGCTGCTCAGCTTGTCCGCATCGAACCTGCTGCGAACAATCTTCGGCTTGGCAAGCGCCCCCTTGGGATAATCGCACTCGTGGCTGACTGCGTACAGCGAGTCGCCCAGCCCAAGCGCATAAACAATCTCCGTGCCACTCGGCAAGAATGAACAGATACGCATGCCAAAACCCCCGCAAATACAAAGATGGGCAGAGTTTTCTTGCCCTGCCCATCCCAAAGTCAAGCCGTGATTCAAAAGCTCCTTCCCCCTTGATGGGGGAAGGTTAGGATGGGGGTGAAAAATCCTGCCCATCCTGTATATCGATGTTAGCCCTTGTCAGTTCTTGAGAACGCCTTCCTTCTCAAACGCCTCAGCAAGCCGCGCGATGCCCTCGTGAATCTCTTCCGGCGTGTTGTAGCCGAAGCACAGGCGCGCGTAGTTGCGTCCTGAAACGCCGTCCGGCGCGAATAGCGGCCCAGCCTGATAGCCGACATCAGCCGTCTCCAGCACCTTGTCGCGGATAGCGGTGACGTCCGACTCCTCCGGCATTTGCAGCCAGATGAAGAGGCCGCCTTCGGGCCTGCTCCAGCTCGCCGCGCCGCCGAAGTTCTCGCCGAGCGCCGCAAGCATCGCGTCCCGCTTGGCACGCTGGATGTCGTTGATCTCCACGATGTGCTCATCGAGGTTCCCCGTCGCATACCGATGCACCGCCCAGGATGCGAACTGGTTCGCCGCGCCGCCGCTCTTCACCCCGCGCGCTACATCCAAGACCTCACGCGGTGCGGTCAGGTAGCCCAGCCGCATGCCAGGCGCGATAATCTTCGAGAATGAGCCCACGTACATCACGCTGCCGGTGTCGTCCAGCGAGTGCAGCGAGGTAACATCTTCCCCATCATAGCGCAGATCAACATAGCAGTCGTCTTCGAGAATAGGCACGCCGTGCTTCTGTGACAGTCGCACCATCTCCTTCCGCCGCTCCAGCGTCATCGTCCAGCCCTGCGGGTTCTGGAAGGTTGGAATCGTGTATATGAACTTCGGTCGCTTGCCCTCGCCGATAGCCTTCACGATGGCAGATTCCAGTGCATCGGGGAGCATGCCTTCGTCATCGCACTCCACGCCGCGAATGTCCGTATGGAAGCGGCGCAGCTGACCAAGCGTGCCTGAATATACGAAATTCTCCACCAGCACTACATCGCCCGGGTCTAGCAGCGACTCGCACACCATGTGAATGGGCATCCCTGAGCCGTCCCCAATTATGAGGTCGTCAACGCCGATGTTGATGTCGCGGTCACGCGCCAGCTTGTCCGCAACCAACTGTCGAAGTGGTGCGTAACCGCTGTGATGCGCGTAAATCGCGAGGTCGTCGCCCTCTTCGTCAAGCCCTTGCTTTAGAGCCTCCACCAGCCCGTCCAGTGGCATCGACTTGGGGTCCGGATACGCCACGGCAAAGTCATACTTGCCGCGCCTCACTACCGGCGCATCCCTGCCTTCGGGCGCGTTCTTCGCGAAGAGTTCTTTGAAGCTAAACGGTTTGGCATCTGCCATCGGTGAGTCCTCCTACAAAAAGTCCCCTCCCCCTCACGGGGAGGGTTAGGATGGGGGCGAGACTTATTGACTCGTCCACCATTTTCATCTCATTAGCCAAGTGTATTATCTTTCGCCTGCATTGACAACCGAAACGACTACGCCTACCATGTATGTACCCCCCCAGCGGGTAGTTCCGCTGGCCCGACGTCTCCCATAAGGGCCCTTTGGGAGACGTCTCTTTCGTCAAATTTCATTCTCTAATTCCAAGTAGAAGGCCGTGTGAACACACTATTGTCGCGCCCGACGACATTCTCCGGCAACTGGCTGTCCCTCATTGCGTCACGACCTATACTGAACGATGCCGTTGCAACGCTACGCAGGTGTTTTGAAGCTCGATTGGGCGGGAATGCGACTATCACCCGCTTCCCCGGAAACCGCTCGCGGATAGTGGTTATAGGGCGCGCCAGATCACTGTCTGCGGAAATCACGATTGCCGTATCGAACTTGTCGTCGTAGGCATCCGACAGCAACTCAACCGCGATGTTCACATCGGTCATCTTCTCTTCGTAGGTCTGCCAAGTCGAACCGCAGTCCGGGCATTGTCGCGTTTTGGGCAAGTAATACCCGTAGTGGATAGCCAAATTAGGCCGAGCGCCGAGCGCCTCCAGATAGATATTCTGTCGACGCGCCTTGTCCACGCTGTCCGTGTCAGGCACGACGCGCGCCGTGAAATACTTGACACCTGCCAGCGTCTGCCCCGCGCGCAGCAGCCTTTCGGCGAGACGGTTCAAGTCCAGCCAGTAATACCGCCGCCAGCCCTTAGACCTCATGCCGTAATACAGGTTGAACCCGTCTATGTACGCTATCACCCGATTTGCCAAAATCGTTAACCTTCCTCTTAAATCTCTAATTATTCGAGGATCGAAACATACCTCATAAATGCAGTGAATCGGTTAATCCATATATTGCGGCTTCACATCGACAAACTTGGCCAATTTGCGCCCCTTACTAATCTCGGTGTGGTAACTGGTTGACTCTCTTAGTTGAGCTTCCCTTGCAATTGATGTGCTGGAGATACGACCAAGTTCTTTGGCATACTTGATGCCAAAAAGGTGAATCATTGCCACCTCTTCACCTTTATCAGCACCGTAGTACATTTCCCTCAGTTTTCCGACTAACTGATCAAAATCCATGTACAACACTCCTTCCTAAAGGTACTTACCATCCTCTGTACAGCTTAAGCTTAAGCTAAATAACTGTCCATGTCAAGCCCTCCGTGCCAATGCTAGCGGGTTATGACAAAATGAACACCTTCCGTAAGGCCTACAAAACCCCCATCCCCCGCATCCGCACTACGTCCGACTTGGAATACCCCAGCATCTCACAATACACATCTTCATTGTGCTGACCAAGCGTCGGCGCGGCATCCGGGTTCCAGCCGTCATTGCCGCTCACTCTCCACGGCATCGTCGGATGTTCCAGCCTGCCAACTTCAGCATGCTCCACATCCGCGAAGAATCCGCGCACTCGAAGATGCTCCCAGCTCAAAATATCTTCCGGCGTCGCCACATACGCGAACGCCAGCCCGCTGTGCTGCGCCCGCTCGAATATCTCGTGCCTGTCGTGCCGCATCAGCCAGGGCAGCATCAGCGCGTCCAACTCGTCGGCGTTCGCACCCCTGCCCGCGCGGTCCCCGAAGCGTTCCTCAGCCAGTTCCGCGATGCCCATCAGCTCCGCCATTTCGGGCCACTTGTGGTCCGGCCCCGCTATCACGCCCACATACCCGTCCCTGCACGGATACGGACCCCATGCCGCGCGGCCGTATCCGCGATTGCCCGTGCGCCGGAAGTTGCTGCCCGTGTAGCTGTACTGGCTCAGCGCGTTCTCCAGTATCGTCGCTAGATACTCCGAGATAGCGACATCCACATGCTGCCCAAAGCCTGATATGTCGCGGTGCAGCAGCGCGCCCATCGTGCCGGCGAATGCGTTCTGTCCCGCGCCGTACTGCGCCAGTCGCGCCGCCATGTGCAGCGGCTCCCGCTCCGGGTCGCCGGTGATGTACATCAGCCCGCCCATCGCGTACAGGTTGATTTCGCGCGCGCCGTAGTCCCGGTAGGGACCCGTCTGCCCGAAGTTCGAGATGGAGGTCATCACCAGGCCGGGGTTGACTGAGGCAACGCTGGCGTAGTCCAATCCAAGCCGTTCCATCACTCCGGGGCAGTAATTTTCCACCAGCACATCCGCCCACTCCAGCAGGCGGCGCATGATGGGCTTGGATGCGCTGTTCTTCAGGTCCAGCGTAACCGACTTCTTGCTCGTGTTCAGGTACAGGAACAGCGCGCTCTTCTCAGCGTCTGGCACATTGTCGGGGAAAGGCCCAATACGCCGCGACGGGTCGCCGACTCCCGGGCGCTCCACCTTGATGACCTCCGCGCCCTGCGCCGCCATCAGCCGCGTCGCATACGGCCCCGCGACATAGTGCGTCAGGTCGAGGATTTTCAGCCCTTCAATCATCCGTCCTAGTTCTTTCTCTCTGTAGGCTGGGGGGTAGGTATTGAAAATAATCGTGATTGCACTTGCGATTTCACCCCCATCCTAACCTTCCCCCATCAAGGGGGAAGGGATCTGTGAAATCGCCTCTTACTGCGCGAACGCCTCTTCCAGAGTGTCGGCAATGCGTCTGAAGTCGTTTGCGGCGCGCTCCAAGTCCGAGCGCGCAGCCTCCATCGCGTCTGTTGCGCGTGTCACATCCTCACCTGCCCGCTCCATCGCATCCCTCGCGCGCGCCACATCGTCGCCCGCCTGCTCAAGCGTGTTCGTTATCCGCTCTGCGTCCTCGCCAAGTTCGGCGGCTAGAACATCAACCGTTCCCGCAGTCTTCTCCAGCGCATCGGCAGCCTCGCCAACGCTGTCCAGCGCGTCAAAGGCGTCCGAAGCGTTGACAATGACGACCACAAGCAGCACATTCGCGAGCAGCAGCAAGAGAGCCAGCCCAGCCCTCACTCCCCACTTCCAGTACAGCTCAGCCCGCTCAGCGTCCATTCCACCCATCCTATCTATCCTGTTATCGATGTGAGTTTCCGTTACTGTATGGGGATGACTGCCCGCTTGTGCGTTGCCATTGCGACGCGCTGTTCGCCCTCGTGCGCATCTATCTGATATGTCAGGCGATTGCGGTCAACCTCGGTCAGCTCTACGCTGATGACCACCTTGTTCCCCACCGGTGTCGGCGCGAGATGCCGAAGCCCGTCCACAGCATACCCGACAGTCGTATGCTCGGCCGGCATGTACGGCTCAGATTGCTGAATGCATGCGCCCTCCATCAGCCCTAGCAGCGCCGGCGTCGAAAGCACATCCGCGCCCGGCTTGCCCATGCGGTTCGTCGTATGCTCCAGCGTAACCTCAATCTCCTGCTCGAACTTCTGTCCCGCCTCGAACTTGTCCATTGTCATGAAAGTACCTCAGTCTATCAGTGTTTCAGTTAGTCAGTGGTCGGTCATATCCATTTTGTCCGTAAGACGCTCTCACATATCCCTAATGTTGACATTCCGAACGCAATGAAGAATCTGAAATCGTTGCCCGCAAACCTGATTCCGACTTTAGATTTCTCGCTTCGCTCGAAATGACAGGGATAAACGCATTTGTGAAATCGTCTTTGTCCGTTGATATTGGTTCATGTTCTACGCCTCCTGCGGGACATAGTAGTCGAACACCGCGCTCACATCGACCCGCAACCCCGGCAGCAGCGGCGTCTCCACCGTCATGCCCTCTGCGAACACGCCGACCCGCTCGAACTTGCCATCCCGCAAGCGCAACACGGTAATCGTCTTGGCTATGGGGGCAGCCAGCCAGTATTCTTTCACGTCGAACATCGCGTATCGTTCGCGTTTGATGGTGAGGTCGCGCTGCTCTGTGCTTGGCGATAGCATTTCTATCACCAAGTCTGGTGCGCCGTGGACGCCGCTGCTTTGGACGATATGAAGTCTCTCTATGGAAACGAATACGATGTCCGGCTGAAACACATCCTCATCCGACAGATATACATCGACGGGCGATGCGACAATCCTGCCCAGTTCGTTTGCGCGAACGAAATCGCGCAGCACAGACGCCAGATTTATAATGGATTCCTGATGTTCCCAACTAGGCGCAGGCGCCATATACAACTCCCCGTCAATCAGCTCATAGCGGTTCTCATTCTCTTCAGGAATACTCAGATAGTCCTGAACGGTCAGCCGCACCTGCGGATTAGTAACCATAGCTCGTCCCTACCTTATTCCCCCTTCCCCCTTGATGGGGGAAGGCTTGGATGGGGGTGAAAAATCCTGTCTATCCTGTTGGCCCCGCCTAAAAAATCTCTATCCGCTTGAACGCCTCAGCATAAGTAACGCCAATCCTCTTGCCCACCTCGGCGTACCGCGTGCGCGCCCGCACCTCGCGCAACTCCCAGCCCTGCCCGACCTGACTGCGATGCCTGCTCAGCGCGTCTAGCTTCATATCGAATGTGTCCGTAACGTCCAGGAATGTATCCGGCTCAGGCGAACCCCACAGATAGACCTCGCGCACCTTGTGCGGCTCAAGGCCTTCCTCGATATGCTCAGGAAACGCCATCCGGTCGCGCGCGTAAGGGAACACGCAGTTCAGCGTAACCCGCCCGCAGACATAGTGGTCCTCGTGCCGGATGTACGGGCGGTTCGGGTCCATGGTCAGCACGGTGTGGGGCGTATGGATGCGAATCTGCCGTGAAATCTGCTCCCGCAGTTCGTAGGTGTCCGCCAGATTCTGGTCGCTGTGCCGCAGGAATACCACCTCGGACACGCCGAGAACCTCCGCCGCCTCGCGCTGCTCCGCCTCTCGTATGGCTGCCAGCTTCGGAGAAGTCATCTCCGGGTCCGAGCTGCCCTTGTCCCCGTTCGTGCAGACCACCAGCACTATCCTGCGTCCCTGTGCCGCCCACTTCACTATCGTCGCCCCCGCGCCCGACTCGGCGTCATCCGGGTGTGGCGTAACCACCAGCACAGGCGTCGTGCTGCGCGACAGGTCTTCCGACTCATCCGGATTCGGGTACGGCTGAGAAACCGGGCTTGCGTTGGGATTAGAACTCGCTTGTGTCATCTATCTCCTCTAACTTTTCTCCCTTCCCCCTCGATGGGAGAAGGCTAGAGCCTGCCCTCGCGGAAGCGGGGGATGGGGGTGAAAATCCTATACATCCTGTCTATCGATGTCAGTTATGTCCCCCTGAACACCGGTGTCCGCTTCTCCTGGAACGCCTTGATGCCTTCGAGTGCGTCATCGGTGCGCTGCAAGCGCCTGTTCACGATTCCCGCCAGCCGCACCCTGTCCTCCAGCCGCATGCTCAAACCCCGCACAGCGACCTCCTTGATGGCGCGCATCGGGAGCGGCGCGTTCTGCAAGAGCTTCTGCACCAGCGCGTCCGTCCGCTCCATGAGTTCATCGTGCGGCACTACCATATTCACCATGCCCAATTCATAAGCCCGCTCCGCGCTTATCATATCGCCGGTGAACAGGAACTCCAGCGCAAAGTTAAGCGGCACACGCTGCGAGAGCATGCACGGACCGCTCACCGAGCCTATGCCCCGCTTAGCCTGCGGCCACCCGAACTGCGCCTGGTCCGAGGCAATCCGAATGTCCGACGCCAGCGCGATGCCGCCGCCCTGTGCCAGGCAGAACCCGTTGATTGCGGAGATTATCGGCTTGAATATCTCCGACTGATACACATACAGATCCTCGGTCGAAATCTCCGGGTCATACAGCGCATCGCTGCGTCCCGACATTGATACCAGATCATGCCCGACCGAGAACGCGCGCCCGTTGCCGGTTATGACAGCCATCCATATCTCAGGATTGTCGTTCACCTCATGGAGCATCTGCCAGAGCATATCTCGCATCTCCACATCTATCGCGTTCAGCTTGTCCGGCCTGTTAAGCGTGATATACGCCACACGCCCTCGCAGTTCATACTCCACGACTGCCATTATGCTTCGCTCCTTTTACAATATGTCTCCTTCCCCCTCGATGGGGGAAGGCTGGGATGGGGGTAAAATCCTGTCCGTTCATTAAGCCCTGTCAGCGCATCATGTTATCCCCATCCTTCCCATCCTGTCTATCCTGTCAGTCTCCGAAGGGTATTGCCTACACATGTTGAAGTGAAGCATATTGTTCCTTCCCCCTCGACGGGGGAAGGTCAGAGCCTGCCCTCGCGGAAGCGGGGGATGGGGGTGAAGCCCGCATCAAAAGAGATGTCGAATCTGATACCGACACCTATTAGTAATACCCTCCAAAACTTAAGACGATTTCACAAATGCTAGCGGAGGACTTTCGTTATTCTGTCGGGGGCAAAAATAACGAAATTGAGCGATTTTCGGCGCTCAGATGCCCTTTCACCCCCATCCTAGCCTTCCCCCGTCGAGGGGGAAGGGATTTGTGAAATCGTCTCGTCTCCGAAACCTTGATAGTGCGAGTTGCCTTCGCTAAACTGGAAGGTGGCTATGTTTTCAACTATGTCTTCGTCTAAACACTAAGCCCCCGCCAGTATAGACGCAGATGCGTAAAGTATTTCACACTCCGGATCGGCGCGCAGTAACGGCATCCACCGCATTCAGAGGGTTAGCAGCGAGTCTCATATATGACTACCACCGCATCACAGATGACCATCGAGCAACGGAAGCAAGCGGTAAGCCGCCTTCAGTCGCGCCTCGTCCTAAGCCTCGTGCTGTACGCGATACTCCTCACCTCTGCCGCCGCCATAGTCGCCTCCATATACTCCCCCGGCATCGACCAGGACCCTCAGCGGCTCACCGGAATAAGCGCTGTCGCAACCCCGGTCGGCGGCTGTCTGTTCACGCTGATCTTCCTCTTTCCCGTGCTGCGCTGGATTGGCAGCCGCGCCGAAGAGTCCCGTGTCCTTCCCATCTGGCTCTTCGTCGGCATATCTTACGGCATCTTCACCGTCTTCCTCATCGGCGCGTCTCTGCCCTTCGCCTTCGCCTTGCAGATAAATACCATAGACTTTCAGTCGCTAGGCAGACTCGTCAACGACCTCATAGACGCCCTGTTCCGCATGCCACTTAGTGGGTTTACATACGGCGTGTTCGCGCTCTATGTCGGGTTTATAGTCGGTGTCATATATGGCGTTGGCGCATGGATCATCGACATGTTCAACAGAATGAACTACTCATACGCATACTCTGACCCGTGGATAGAAGCCATTGGCGACATGATTCCCCCCGCGCGCCGCTGGGCTTCCTCCGCCGCGCCCTGGCTATCAGTCGTAGGCCCCTGGGCAGTAGCGCTCATCATAGGCGGAGCGCTCCTGATTTACGCTGCCGCCGGCCCCATCGAGTTCCTCGCCAGATTCCGCCTCGGATAGCCTGCAATATCCCCTTCAATCCCATCCTGTCTATCCTGTGCATCGATGTTAGTTTCCGTTTGGCTGCCTGATTTCCTTGCGCCCCTCATTCCCATGTGCGCTAAAATAGTCGGATGAAAACACTCGACATCGGCCCGACTATACCCATGCCGTTCGTGGTGAGCTTGTCGAACCACATTCGTCTTATGCTCACAGTCCTCGCCGCCGCCGTCGCGCTGACCGCGCTCGCCTGCAATGACGAGCGCGTGCCGCCGCCGCCGCGCGCCACACCCACGCCTGCGCTGTCCGCGCCGCTGCCGCCGCCCACTCCGACCGCCGTCCCCACCGCGACTCCGCAGCCCCTCGTCATTAACTCCGCTCGTACTGAGCTTGTCGAAGGGCAAAACAGTGATACCGTCATACGCGCCCGCCGCTTCCGTCAGCCCGGCTTCATCGGCGTGCCTACTGACGATGTCGTTCCCTTCACCAACATCGCCCAAGACGCGCTCGGCGAAAACGCATCCGTCGCCAACGACCTCACCGGCGTCGCCATCTTCGACTACGACCGCGACGGCGACCTCGACTTCTACATAACACAATCACGCGACAACCCCAACCTGCTATTCCGCAACGACGGCGGCGAAAAGTTCACCGAAGTCGGCGTGCAGGCAGGCGTCTCCGCCAACGCATCCAACAGCACCGGCGTAGTCGCCTGTGATATAGACAACGACGGTTACCAGGACATCTACCTCAGCGCGCAGGGCATCATCGGCGATGGCTTGGACTATCAGGACGCCCTCAATGACGACATGCTGCGGGAAGCCGTCAGCGACCGCCTCATGCGAAACAACGGCGACGGCACTTTCACGGACATCACCGCTGCCGCATTCGGCAATGACGCCAACTTCCGCACCGGCACAAGCCCCGCCTGCGCCGACATCAACCGTGACGGCTGGGTGGACATCTTCGTCGCCAACCGCTCCGACATGGACGCCGTACACCCCGGCGCTCCAACACGCGGCAACGAGAATGTCCTCTACCTCAATAACGGCGCCGGCGCCTTCACCGAGATAAGCGCGGACGCAGGCGTGCGCGGCGAGCAGGTCGTAACATGGGCAACCCTCTTCTTCGACTTCGACGATGACGGCGACCCGGACCTCTGGACCGCTGACGATGGTGGTCCCGTCCGGATATACCGCAACGACACAGACGAAAACGTCGTGCGCTTCACATCGGTCGAGCGTCCCATGGGACTAGACAAGCGCGGCAACTGGATGGGCTTCGCGCTCGGCGACTACGACGGCGATGTGGACCTAGATGTATTCGTAACCAACATCGGCTACCATCCCAAGACCCGCCCGCTTCCCTTTGAGGGCGCGAGCGGCGACTGCTCCAGCGAGCAGCTCTACTCCATATCCACCTGCGCCCACTACCTGCTCCGCAACGATGGCACGATGGTCATCCCGCGCCTCGGCGAAGTCGGCTTCTTCCCCGATGTAGCAGATTCCATCCCGATCGAACCCAGCCGTGCCATGCCCCCGGATTCCATAGACCCCGTGCGGATATGGCTGGACTGGCGCGTCCCGACCGGTCTCGCCGCCTACGACTTCGGCTTCGGCGCTGCCTTCTTCGACCTCGAAAACGACGGCGACCAAGACCTCTACTGGACAGGCTCCGCTCTTGGACGCGGCGAATCTCCGGACGGCAAGTGGTTCCCCTCTGCCGGGCGCATGCTGCGCGGCGACGGCAGCGGCAGCTTCCAGGACATCACAGTCGAAGCGCGCCTGCTCAATATCAAAGGCGTGGACTACGGCGTCCTCGACCCGGCAAGCCCGCGCTTCGACCGCGACAGGCAGCGCTTAGATACTGCATACCACGAGAACGGCAAAGGCTTGGCGAAAGGCGACCTCAACGGCGATGGCTACATAGACCTCATCGGCACGAACAGCGCAGGCCCCGTCTTCACGGGCAACGGGGACGAGCTTGCCTTCGAGAAGGGCCCCACCTTCGTCTGGCTCAACGGCGGCGGCGAAAACAACTGGCTCATCCTGCGCCTCAAGGGACGCATGGCAGAAGACGGCACCGGCAGCAACGCAGACGCCATCGGAGCGCGCGTATTCGTAACCACCACAGACGCCGATGGCAACCGCCGTACCCAGACCGACGACGTAACCGCCGGCTCCAGCTTCCTCTCCATGTCCAGCCTAGACCTGCACTTTGGCATCGCCGACTCCGACACCGCCGACGAGATAACCATCTTCTGGCCCAGCGGCATCCGCCAGGTCATCCGCAACGTTCAGGCTAATCAGGTCGTAGAGATAGTCGAGCCGGAGTTGCCCAAGTAATTGAGATTGATAGACTACGGACTTATGACCAACTATAATCGACAATATCGTAAGTCAATCAAAATTTGGCTAGTAGGCAATTCCATGAGACCTCGTACGACCTTCAATCCGAAGCGCAGAATCGCGGAGACTGAGGACTCTGAGAGACTAACTTGGCTTGCCCAGAATGTAAGGTACGGCGGCAATCCTCAGCACAAAAGGAACCCAGGAGACTTTGGACTTGTGCCACCTTCACAACCGCGTCCTGACAAGACATTATGTGATGAAGCTGGCATAACTTCGATCAAAGAAGCGACCCAATTGCTTCGAGAAGGCACGCGCAGGGGATTGATAAGCGAACAGACACGCGCCGACTTTCCGCAGAATATCTGGGCCGTTACCACAGATGGAATCCCTCTCGAAGCACAACTTGACAACCGCGAGCAGGGCATCTACCACGGTTATCCCATCCCCACAACTGACGACTTCAGAGATGAAGTTATAAAGCGATGGAATCAATCATGACCACACCATTCACTATCGACTACGAATGGCTGCCTAATGAGTATTGGGATATGGGTGAGCAGGCAACTCTTGCCGCTCTTACCATCAATGTAGGTGAGTTTTGCGCCACTGAAGTCGAAGACCTGTTTGCAAAGACGGTTCGATCTTCTGCTCGTCTCTCCTCCGTTCATCTGGCAGAGTGGTTTGCCGCCAACTGGTGGAGATTGCTCTGGGAACCGGAATCTGGAAACAATGCCAAAACCTATTCTTGGAGAGCCAGCCATAAGATAGGCAATGCTGGCAACGGATATGTTTGGCCTGACCTGTCTTTTAGCAGCGACTGGCAATCTGTTTATGTGAGTTCTCGGCCTACTACGCGATGGCAAGCCGAACCCATTCGCTACTTGAACTCCTTTGATCATTTGATTTCAATCAAAGATTTCAAGAGAGGCGTAGAAGACTTCATAAATGCGACTATCGCAAGGCTATCCAGCCTGCACAATCATCACACCGAATTGAGCGCGCTCTGGAATGAGGTGCTGGAAGAGCGCCGTGACCCTGAAGTGTCTGAACGCCGCGGTCTGGAAGCGTGCATGGGATATGACCCTGACGAAGCTCCGGCTCACCTTTTGGACAATCTGTTGGAACAGAAGCGGTTATACGGAAAGGGCGCAATCCAAGAAGTCGCAGCCGTTTCTAGGGAACAAACGGCTCGCCAAGTCGATGACCTTTATGACGATGCAAAGCAACGTGCGCTGATTGTAAGCGTGTCCGAGCGCCACGATATTCAAAAGCGTCTTGGGACTACCCGATCTGATATTCCCTGGAAACGCGCTGAGATTGCCGCTCAGATAGTGCGAGAAGCATGGGGATTGACCGCGCCCGTTTCAACTAAAGACTTTTGCGACATCCTAAATATCCAAGAGCAAAAGTTTATGGATGAAGATTTCGCTAGTCGGCAGCCGTTGTTTGCCGGTTTTCGCAACGCCTCAAATCCGCATGAGTTCAGCATTTCGTTGAACAGCCGAAGGGAGACCTCTCGACGCTTCGCCCTGGCGCGTCTGGTAGGAGACAGCATTGTTGCCGACGAGGACGAAAGGCTTATGCCCGGGACGCGCGCCAAAACTGACAGGCAAAAATTTCAGCGAGCTTTCGCCCAAGATTTGCTATGTCCATTCAATTCTCTGTATGAGTTCCTCAGCGAGGAAAAATCTATCGGAGATGATGAAATCGACGAGGCGGCACAGCATTTTACGGTATCGTCACTTCTGGTTAGGACAACTCTGATCAACAAAGGAATACTTGAACGCGACTCTCTTTCAGATGTGTGATAATCTCTCCCATAGCATAGCCGTCAACTCTCTGCCATAATCAACTCCGCCGCCGGCCTAATATCCGCAACCAGCTGCTCTTTCTCCGGTGCCAGCCTGCGAAATTCGCACTCCACCTGAATGCCGTGCCAGAACTCGTCCGACTGTCCGAAGAACGCGCCGAAGCGTATTGACATAGCAGGCGTGATGGACCGCCTCGCGTGAACAATCTCATTGATGGCACGCGGCGATACGCCTACAGCACGCGCCATCGCGTTCTGTGAAATTCCCATCGGCTTGAGGTATTCCTCTAGCAGAATTTCTCCGGGAGTGATTGGACTATCCATCTGTCGTATCCTGATATCTTATATCCTATAACGTTATAGGTATGGTATCAATGATAATCTATAATTTCAACCTGTTCAGGACCAAGTTCGGTCCATCTGAAAACAATTCTCCATTGGCTATTGACTCTGATGGAGTAAAACCCCAAGAGGTTGCCTCGCAAAACTTCTAGGCGATTACCGGGCGGCACCGCCAAGTCATTGAGAGTACGAGCCTGATTCATCTGAATCAGTTTTCTCAGTGCAACGCGCGATATAGGGGAAAAACGGCGGTTTCTTCCCGAAAAGAACAGTTCTTGCGTATCCCGGTCTGCGAATGACTGGATCACTGCTGCACACCTACGTCAATCCGCCGCACTTGCCGCCGCGCGCCCCTCCTCCGGCACCGCCGCCTCCCAGTCGCCGATTAGGCGCTTGGATGTGTCTTCTAGGGTCATTGTTACCACTGCGCCGCCTACGCTCATCGCCGCGGACACTGCGAATAGCAAGTTGTATGAACCCGTCATGTCGAGCATTATCCCCGCGATGTAGCTCACGAATGCGTGTCCCATCTGCGCGCCGGACATCTGCCAGCCATAGACCGAACCAATTGGCCCATTGCCGTAGTACTGCCTGTTGATGACGAGATAGCCTGTCCACTCGCCGCCGAAACCTATGCCGAACAGCACTGCGAACAGGTAGAAGTGCCACCACTCGGTCGATACGAACAGCATCAAGACAGTCAAGCCCTGAATCATCAGGCAGGTCGCCATTATCGGCTTTGTGCCGTACTTCTCCGCTATCATCGGAGTCAGCATGCGGCTCGGTATGCTGACTAGCGACAGGATGCTCAAAGTCAGCGCCGCTTCGGTAAAGGTCAAGCCCTTCATTATGGCGAACGGCACGACGAACAGCAGGATGATGCCGTGTCCCGCGCAGCCGAGACCGTGAATGGCGGGCAGGTTCCAGAACGCCTTCGTGCGCCGTACATGCTGGTTGAACACCTTGGCGCGCGCTCTTTCCTGTTCCGGCGAAATGCCCGAATCTTCGACGTCGCCCGCCCGCGCGCCGTATGCCCGCGCTCCCACATCGGCGGGCTTGCTGCGGAATACCAGAGTCAGCAGCAGGATGAACGCGCCGGCGGCAAGTCCGAAATAGGTGAATGTGGTCTGCCAGTCAACGCCTTGCACGAAATTGATGAGCAGCGGCGCCATCACCGCGGGACCAATGCCCGATGCAGCCCAGAGCAAGCCGGTGGCGAGACCGAGCCGCTGTCTAAACCAGCCGGACACCGCAGCCATCAGCGGCACCATGAAAATCGCCTGCACCGCGCCGCGTAAAATGCCGAACGACAGCCACAGTTCCCACGGGGCGCTGACGAACGCCACCAGCACCATCACGCCGCAGTAGCTCAGTGAGGCGACTATCATCATTTTGCGCGGACCGTAGCGCTCGCCGAGCCAGCCTGCTACCGGCGACAGCATTGCGCCTGCCAAGAAGAACAGCGTGAACGACAAGCCCACGCTGGACGCGCTGAATCCGAACTCGCCGCCTTCGTTCATCAGCGGCTCGACCAGAACGCCGCCCGCGAAGTTCACCGACAGCGCGACCATCTGCACTAGCGCCAGCGTACCCACGACAACCCAAGCATAATGGAACGGCGCGCGATTGAGCAGGTTCGATAGAAGGTTGATAGTCAGCACGCTGTTCTGCCTCGATGGCGAGGCTGGTGTGTTGGGCATCGGAGTGTGGCGGCGTCCTTTCGAGAATTCGCTTCAAAAAAACCTTCACCCGCTTACGGGCGAAGGTTTGGGCGTGGTGTCATTCCTCGTTCATGTTGGAATGGTAATGCACAGGTATGGCGCAAAGCAATGATAAGCGAAAATTGCCAGTTAGCCCGGCACGCCCGGCAGCTCGATCTCATCGGCGAAATGGCAGCTCGCATACCGCCCCGGAGATACTTCCTTCAGCGGCGGCTCTTGCTCGCGGCAGATGTCCTTTGCAAACGGGCAGCGCGGATGGAAGTAGCAGCCCGGCGGTGGATTGGCAGGATCGGCAACCTCGCCCTCCAGCACCATGCCGCGCGACTGTATCGCCGGGTTCGGCACGGGGACGGATGCCAATAGCGCCTGCGTGTACGGATGGCGCGGCTGTGTGAACAGGTCCTCGGTTGATGCCACCTCGACTATCTTGCCCACATACATTACCGCGACACGGTGGCAGATGTACTGCACTACGCTAAGATCGTGGCTGATGAACAGATAGGTGAGTCGCAGCTCTTCCTGCAAGTCCTGCATCAGGTTGAGTATCTGCGCCTGCACCGACACGTCCAGCGCGGAAACCGGCTCGTCCGCGATGACGAGGCGCGGGTTCACCACCAGCGCGCGCGCTATGCCGATGCGCTGCCTCTGACCGCCGCTGAACGCATGCGGATAGCGCCTCGCATAGTCCACGGACAGCCCCACCAGCCGCAGCATCTCCGCCACACGGTCCTCAAGCTCCGACCCTCTGGCGAGCCTGTTCACTCTCAGCGGGTCCGCCACCACATCGAACACGGTCATGCGCGGATTCAGCGAGGCGAACGGGTCCTGAAAGATGAGCTGCATCTCCTGTCGTAGCAGCCGCAGCGTCTCACGGTCCGCGGCGGCAGTGTCGATGCGCTCTCCACTCTTCATCATAAAGCGAACCGAGCCGTCCGTCGGCTCTATCGCGCGCAGGATAGCCCTGCCTGTCGTCGTCTTGCCGCAGCCCGACTCTCCCACAAGCCCGAAAGTCTCGCCTTCTTCAAGGCTGAAACTCACCTCGTCCACCGCCCTGACATAGCCGGTGGTGCGCCGCAGGAAACCCTCGATTATCGGAAAATAGACCTTGAGCTTGTCAACATCGAGTATCCGGGAACTGCCGTTCACTTCAGTCGTCATAGACTAATCCTAACTAAAGTTCCTTCCCTTTGACTGGGGAAGGCTAGAGCCTGCTGCCCCCGCGAAGGCAGGGGATGGGGGTGAAAAATCTTTAATCAGCTTGTCCGCTCTGTGCGCCAGCCCCGGTCGCCACCGCCGTTGCCTCGTCGTCATACAGCAGGCAGCGCACGGTATGGTTCTCATCCATCTGTATCGTCTGCGGCTCCACCACATCGCAAACGCCCGGCATTGCCTGCGGACAGCGCGGATGGAACGGGCAGCCCGGCGGCCTGACGAACGGCGGAGGCACCGTGCCGCTGATGGCAGTCAGGCGATTCGTCTGCCGCTCTCGCCGCATCTGCGGGATCGACTTCAGCAGTTCCTGAGTGTAAGGGTGCTTCGGATCCCTGAACAGCGTGGCGGTGTCCGCGCGCTCCACTATCTTGCCCAGATACATCACGATGATCTCTTCCGCCATCTGCGCTACCACGCCCAGGTTGTGCGTAATGAGCATCATCGCCATGCCCAGTTCGCGCTGCAATGACGCCATCAGCTCCAGTATCTGCGCCTGCGTTGTAACATCCAGCGCGGTAGTCGGCTCGTCCGCGATGAGCAGCGTAGGATTCGACGACAGCGCCATAGCGATCATAGCGCGCTGCCGCATGCCCCCGCTCAGGTTGAACGGATAGTTGTCCACGCGCTGGTCAGGGTTAGGGATGCCCACCTTGCCAAGCGTATCCGCCGCAATCGCGCGCGCTTCATCCTTGGACACATCCTGGTGCAGCAGTATGCCTTCAACAATCTGGTCGCCGACCGTATGCACCGGGCTGAACGATACCATCGGCTCCTGGAACACCATCGTGATGTCCGCGCCGCGTATCCGCCGCATCCGCTCACCGTCTTGCGGAAGCTGCTGAAGGTCTATCTCCTCGTAGCCGCCTTCCTCGTCGGTAGGCTGATAGTAGATTATCTCGCCGTCAACCGTCCGTCCCGGCGGGCGCACGATACGCATGATAGACCGCGCCAGCACGCTCTTGCCGCACCCGCTCTCGCCCACCACGCCCAGCACCTTCCCACGCTCGATGCGTACTGTAACGTCGTCCACGGCCCTCACCTCACCCTCGTCGAGGTAGAAGTAGGTCTTCAGGTTTCGCACATCAAGCAGCGTTGACGGTAGATTCGATTTAGTCGCCAAAGGTTCACCCTAATTAAAACAGGACGGATAGGATTTATTCCTCGCTTATCCTATCTATCCTGTTCATCCTGTTAGTTTTCATTTAGCCTTCGCGTATCGCGTAGGGATCAGCCGCGTCCCGCAGGCCGTCGCCCATGAAGTTCAGCGCCATCACAGCGATAAGCACGAACACCCCCGGAAGCAGCAGCCATGCCGCCTCGGCAACCGCCTGAAGCGTCTGCGCCTCTTGCAGCAGCACGCCCCAGCTTATCGCCGGCTCGCGCAGTCCCAGCCCCAGGAAGCTCAGCGAAGTCTCCGCGATGATGATGCCCGGAATCGCCAGCGTCGTCGCCGCGATGATATGGCTCAGGAACGACGGCAGCATGTGGCGGAACACGATGCGAATCTCGTTCGTGCCGTACAGCCTCGCCGCCAGCACGAAGTCCTCCTCGCGCATCGACAGGAAGCGACCGCGAACCTCACGCGCGAGCCGCGTCCACTCGATCAGCGAGATGATTATCGTGATGGCGAAATACACTCGCATCATCGACCAGTCGCGCGGCACGGCAGCCGACAGCGCAAGCCAGAGCGGTATCGTGGGTATCGCGCGCAGGAACTCGATGACGCGCTGGATAATCGCGTCCGACATGCCGCCCCGCAGACCCGAAATGCCGCCCAGCAGCGAGCCGAGGAATATGTTCAGCGCCACGCCCACAAGACCGATGGACATCGACACTCGCGTGCCATACATCAGGCGAGAGAACATATCCCGCCCCATTCTATCGGTGCCAAGCGGGTAGAACGGCTGCGGCGCAGTGCTCGTATCCACATTCAGCCCCATTAAGTGCCAGTTGGTTTCTATGAGTCCGAACAGTTTGTACTCGTGTCCTCGCACGAAGTAATTGATGGTGTGCTTCGTCTCTTCGTCGGTCACCCACTCCATGCCGAGCGTCTCAGGATTGCGCTCGCCTTTCAGCCCATAGACATAAGGCAGCGATGGCTTGAAGCCGTCGAAGAAGTGAATGCCCTGCGGTGGGACGAATGTGCGTGTGGCGAACTCCTGGCGCGGGTCATGGATGGCGAGGAATTCAGGGAAAAGCGCAATGAAGTAGAAGCCAAGCACGACGACAGTGGACACCATCGCAACGCGGTGGCGAAGGAAGCGCCACCAGATCAGCTTCCACTGCGAGGCAATGAATACCTGCTCTTCATCAGAGGGTCTCTGAATCGGAAGCGACTCTGTCTGTGCAGCCATCTTATTCCTGTATTCTACTTCCGTCATTCCCGCGCAGGCGGGAATCCACTACCTAGGCTCCGATACGAATACGCGGGTCCATCGCTGCCAGAACGATGTCCGAAATCAGGACGCCGATAAGCGTCAATGTCGTAAGTATCAGTACGATGGAGCCTGCCATGTACATGTCCTGAGTCAGCAATGCCCGCAGCAGCAGAGGCCCTACCGTGGGCAAGCTCATCACATACGCCACGATGAGCTGACCGGAAATCAGACGCGGCAGTTCAAGCCCTGCCGTGCTCACGAACGGGTTCAGCGCGATACGCACCGGGTACTTGAGCACGACCTTCCATTCGGGCAGCCCCTTTGCGCGCGCAGTCTCAACATAGGGCTTGCTCATCTCGTCAAGCAGGTTCGCGCGCACTATGCGAGTGAAACGCGCAGTGCCGTCAGTGCCGAGTATCAGCATCGGCAGCCACAGGTGCTTGAGCAAGTCTATGACTTTGCCGAAGCTCCAAGGCTCTGCCACATACTCCGCCGAAAACAGCCCCGTCGCCTTGATGCCGAACCAGCTGAACGCGAACCACATGGCGACGAGCGCAATCATGAAGTTCGGCGTTCCCACGCCGAAATACGACAGGAAGGTGAAGAAGTAGTCTATCACCGTGTATTTCTTCACGGCGGATATGATGCCGATAGGAATTGCGAGCGTCCAAGTGAACAGGATGGTGGCAACGCCCAGCACAATCGTCATTGCCAGACGGTCGTTCACCAGTTCCACCACAGGGCGCCCCCACTCAAGCGAGAGTCCCAGGTCCCATTGCAGGATGCCCCAAATCCACTTCCCGTACTGCACATACAAAGGCCGGTCCAGGCCGTAGTGCGACCGCAGCGCCTCAATCTGCCCCTCGTCCACATTTTCGCCTTGGGCCTGAAGCTGAGCGATGTAATCGTCCAGAAAGTCTCCGGGCGGCGCCTGAATGATGGCGAACGCCACCACCGACATCAGGAACAGCATCGGGATGAATATGATGAAGCGTCTGATTATGAACTGGAGCATGTTAGTCAGTCAGTGTTTCAGTCTCTCGGCAGTCAATCCGCTATTTCAGACAATTCTGACAACCTGAGTTTTCTCTTCAAGCCATTCCGAGTATTTTCTGTGTGCCATTCCCAACATCCCCATTGTCATTCCGAACGGAGTGAGGAATCTAAAGTCCACTGAATGGCAAGCACGCCGGGATTTTAGAGTCTTCGCTTCACTGAGATGACAAATTGAGGATGAGGCTTGCTTCTCTCAGTACGAAATGGACAGGATGGACGGATTTGAACATCCTATCCATCCTGTTCATCGATGTTAATTAGATGTATTGCTTACTGCGAGGAGAAGTACCACTGCTCAGGGAAGCCCGTGTTGGGCGTCCTCAAAGGC
This sequence comes from Dehalococcoidia bacterium, assembly GCA_034421195.1. Taxonomy (GTDB): domain Bacteria; phylum Chloroflexota; class Dehalococcoidia; order Lucifugimonadales; family JADFKI01; genus Bin90. Next base: position 299,491 of record DAOUKP010000015.1, on the reverse strand, counting down.
CAGTCGTTGCCCGCCTCGTCAGGCACATTCTTCAGTTCGTTCTTCACAACCAGCACGCCCTGCACCATAGGCGACAGGCCGACGATGCCGATGTTGTACTGGTTCTCAACGATTGTCTTGTAGATTTCCTTACCCAGCGCGTTGCGCTCTGCCGGCGGCAGTCCGGGTCCGGCAAGGTGCATGTCCAGCAAGTCGAGTGACTCCTGTGTGCAAGGGAAGCCCTGAGCGTCCGGGTTACCGTCCCTTCCGCCGCTATCCAGCCACTGGGCGCAGCCGGGCCCGTGGAATGTGCCGATGCCCACAGGCGCGCGCTTGCCGATTGAGCTGAAGGTGAAGCCCGCCGTGTCCTCGTTCCACACCATCACGCCCCACTCATTCGCCTGCCAGCGCGTCGTGTGCAGCGTGCGCGTCGTGGTGTTCACATTCGTGCTTACGCCAACCGCTTCCCAGTTGCGTCCCACTGCCAGCGCCGCGTCTGGCCAGGTGCCGAATGCGTCCGTAACGGTCACATCCATAACTATCCTGTCGCCGTTAGCGTCGAGCCTGAAGCCATCGCCATCCTTGTTCGGGAATACGCTATCCAACAGCGCATTCGCCGCGTCAGGATCATACTCGGTGCGTAGCGTGGCAATGTCATCCCCCGGATAGTGCGGGTGTCCCGGCTTCGGTACGCCCTGTCGTATCTGTCCAAGCCCGAGGAACTGGATCTCGCGGATGGACTCACGGTCAATCGCCAGTGACAGCGCCTGCCGGAACTCCTTCGTTCTTATAGCGTCGCCCGTGCCTCCCGGCAGCGACATATTGAAGAAGAACGCTACGTCCGAGCCGGCGAATGTCGGCCAAGTCTTCACATTGTAGCCGCCTGCCTCCTCGCCTTGCTTCAACGTGGTGTACTGGTCAAGCTGAATATGCCGACCCTGCATGTCAATATCGCCCTGCACCGCCATCAGCGTGCCGACTTCAGTGCCGCCTTCCGAAAGGGTCAGCTGGATGCCGTCAAGGTACGGGAGCTGGTTGCCTGCGGGGTCAACTGCCCAGAAGTACGGGTTGCGCTCTGCGAAAACTACCTGCTCCGTCAGCGTGGTCGTTAGCCTCCAAGGAGATATGACCGGCTTTTCTGGGTTCAGGTTGATCTGACCCTTGTTGTCATATAGGGCAGTCCAGTCGGGGAAGCCCGCATCTTCTGCCATAGCTTCTGCGTCAGCATTGAAATCAATGTGGAACTGCTGCATGTAATGCGACGGCGCCCACGGTACGTTCCTCCATGAGTTGTTCCCGTAGCAAGCCTCGTCTGCCTGCGCCACTATCTCCAGGAACAGGAAGTTCGGCTGAGGGAAAATGAACTTGACCGTGGTGTCGTCCACCTTCGTAATCTCGCCCACCTCGCTGCCTATTCTCATGAATACTGGCGCTACAGGGTTGAGATCCGTGTTGGTGATTACATTCTCATACTGCCATACGAAGTTGTCCGCGGTGAACGGCGAGCCGTCCGACCACTTCATGCCTTCGCGCAGGAGGAATGTCCACTCCTTGCCATCGTCAGAGACTTCCCAGCCTCTGGCAATGGCCGGAATGAATGAGAAGCCATCCTGCGAGAACCTTGCCAGCGATGCGCGCGACAGGCGGAAGAAGTTGCAGCCGTCAGCGGGTCCAAGATAGAAGCGCCGCACAGTGCCGCCATATTCGCCGATGCCGTCCTGAAGTGTCGGGATAATCATCGGCTGAGCGGGAATGCGCTCCCAAACGGGCGGAAGCGTACCGGCCGCCACCTGCGCCGCAAGGTCAGGAGCCTCGCCAAGGTTCGACCTGACGACCTCGACTTCCTTCTCAACGATCTTCTGCACCTCGACGATCTTCTCGACGGGCACTTCGATGCGTTCAACCTTTACGACCTCTTTCTCGACCTCGACCTCGATCTCCTTGACTACCTCGACCTCTTTCTCCACCACCTTCTCAACTTCGACTTCCTTGACAACCTCCACCGGGACCTCAACCTCTTCCGTCACCACCTTCTCGACTTCGACAATCTTCTCCACCACTTGTGGTTCAGAAGCGCCGCAAGCCGCGATTACGGTCCCAAGCACGAACATTGCCACCAGGAGCAACGCTGACCTTTTCATCTCCAACCTCTCTCGTTCGACTTGACGGAATTCACCGTCTCTACAATGTTTATCGGACGCAAGCACACACGCCCCTTCACGCAATTGTGATGATTTTCCGTAGATACTAAATACCGATTATCTAAATGTCAAGTATCACACCCAGAAATACCTTGCATCCATCACATCCCACCGACTGACACCGTATGACAAAGTCCCTTCCCTCTCGATGGGGGAAGGTTAGAGCCTTCCCACGCGGAAGCGGGGGATGGGGGTGAAATCGCTATTCACCCACCCAATAGGGAAACGCTGCCACCGACCAACATGCGTACACCATGTACATAAGTCGATTTCACAGATGTAATTTATCCTCGCCATTTCGAGCAAAGCGAGAAATCTAAAACTGGAAACAGGCTTGCATGCAACGACTTCAGATTACTCACTGCGTTCGGAATGACAGTATCGGAGATTTGTGAAATCGTCTCCATGCACATTGAACGAATGTTAAAATTGGGTTTAGTTGTGATATTCTTCATTGAACTAACCTCAGACCTTAAACACAAGCCAACTTGGAGATGTGCTTCTGGCTACGGCAGTTTCCTCCGGCAACCCAAGATACGAGGCGCACGAAAGCCCGCCGTTGCTTTCGTCGCTGGGGCTTGGCGCGCAATTCAGCCTGATTGCTTCCGCCACTCTGCTGGTTACCCCGGTCGTAGTGTCCGAAGCGGCAGGAATGGACGAAGCCTACCTCACTTGGATGGTGTTCGCTTCGCTGCTGGTAGTGGGCGTATCCACCCTTATACAGGTTAGAAAGATAGGGCCCATCGGCGGTGGCGCGGTACTGCCGATGTTCACTGCGGCGTTCTCGATTCCGTTCTGCATCGCGGCGGTGGCAGAAGGCGGCCCCGCGACGCTGGCGACATTGGTCCTCATCTCCGCCGTAACGCAGCTCGCCATATCGAGGTGGCTCTTCATCCTGCGCCGGGTCGTTACGCCAATCGTTGGCGGCACTGTGATGATGATTCTCTCCATCACCCTGGCGTCCGTAGTCTTCGACCTGCTGGACAGAGCGTCCATCGTCGAGCCGAAATCTGCCACGCTGACGGCATTCGTGACGCTGATTGTCATCGTCGCGCTGAGCCTGCGCCGCTCCGGGGTTCTGCGCCTGTGGGGTCCGCTTATCGGCATAATTATAGGATGCGTGGTCGCGGCGGCTGTGGGGATTTACGACTTCGACAGGGTTGTGGAAGCCAAGTGGGTGGGGCTGCCCAGCGAACTGCCCACACTGGGCTTTGACTTCGGCATATCGTTCTGGACGCTTGTGCCCTCCTTCGTATTCCTTGGCGTAATAATCGCGATACAGGCGAACGGCGCGTCTATTGCGATGCAGCACGCGGCGCACCGCGGCGACAGGGCAGTGGACTTCCGGGAAGTGCAGGCAACCCTGGCGGGTGGCGGCGTAACGAACCTGATTGCCAGCGTGTTCGGCGCAGTGCCGAACATCATCAACCCCGGCATAGTGTCGTTCACGCAGACGACGGGAGTTGCTGCGCGCAGCGTAGGCTACTGCATCGGGCTGATTTTCATAGCGATGGCGTTCGTGCCGAAGGTCTCCGGACTGCTCAGCACGATACCGGGACCCGTGATGACGGGATACCTTGTCATGGTTACCGGCAGCCTGTTCGTGGACGGCGCGCGCACGGTCATCCAGAACGAGCGCGACGGGCAGAAGGTAGCAGTCGCGGGCGTGTGCTTCTGGATCGGCGCGGCGTTCCAGTTCGGGCTGTTCAACCTGCCGGACCTTGGGGCGGTGGTGAACGCGCTTATGAAAAGCGGTATAACGACCGGCGGCTTCGGCGCGATCGCGATGATTCTCTACATTGAGTTCACCAACCCTCGCCGGATGCGGTTCGAGTCAGAGCTGCATATAGACGCGCTGCCGGAACTTAACGAGTTCATGCAGAGATTTGCCGATCGCAGGGGATGGGACGACTCGATGAAAAACAGGCTGAGCGCGGTCGGTGAGGAGACGCTTCTGACGCTTGCGCCGCTCGACCTGACGGGCAGCGATGAGGCGCGGGATGAACGGCAGCTTGTTGTAGTGGCATCCAGCGAGGGCGAGGTTGCCGAGCTTGAGTTCATCGGCGGCGGCGGGGACGAGATGAACATCGAGGACCGTGTGCGACAGTTGCAGCAGCACGACTCGGAAGCCGTGGTGGAGAATGAGCTTTCGCTTCAACTGCTGAGAGCGTATGCCTCATCCGTGCGGCACCAGCAGTATCGCGGCGCCGACATCATCACCGTGCGCGTTGACCCGCCGGGCGCATAGCGCACGATCTAAGATGACAACGTTTTGCTTGGGTCAGTAATATAGATGTGTGCATTAAAACTATTGCATGTGCATCGATAATCTTGCCATTGAAGACTGAAAGTGTAAGCGAAGCGAGAACGTAAGCTATGGCAACGATAGAAGAGCGAGTCAGTCGTGTAGAAGGTGGCTATGAGCATGTGGCAACTAAGGCTGACTTGAAAGACTTGGAAATTCGTTTGACTCGGCAGATGGGCGAAATGAAGGCGGACCTGATTGAGTGGATGGTGGGGATGGTGCTTGGAGGCATGGTCGCGGCGGCGGCTATCGCGACTGCTGTGGAGAGATTCCTGGGTTAGCGCGGTGAATGATGGGCGTTCTTGCTTGAACTTGTCTAGAGTTACTCCAGGGGCTCTACCTCTATCAAGTGGATGTTATCTTCGTATGCCTCGTTCTCGATGAATGGCTGGATGTTTGTGTAGAAAAGCGCGGTGATTGTTTCCGCATCCGGGAATACCTTGTCTAGAATGGCTTTCGTCTGCTTGACTTTTCGTATATCCGCTCGGTGGACCGCGTATGAGGCTTCGATAGCGGCATAGAGAGTGCCGGGTACGCCCGGCCTGCGACCGCTGACAATCATATCCGTCCGCAATACGCGATGATACTCTTCCATTGTGATGACGCCGCTCTCCAGGGCGTCTCGGAGTTGCGTGTTGAACTCGGCAGAACTCTCGTCCCTCTCCGCCACTCTGATTATGGCGATGTCATAGACATTAAGCCCCGTCGCCAAGTATGAAGGGCCTCGATTGTACAACTTGGATTCAAGAGTGAGACCCTTGAGTTCACCGATGTCATTCGTATGCGACTGGCTCATTCTCTTGAGTTCGGCGACATCGGCCTTGAGGACACTCAAGTCAGATTCGATTCTGTCCAAGCGCAAATTGGTCGCTTCTGCGTACAGGGCTAACCTTTTCGGCAGTTCGAGTACCTCATCCGACAGAAGTTCGCGCCTCATCGCCGCGCGAAACTCTTCGTTTTCACGAACTACCCGCAACAGGTCTTCTGTAGTATTGATTGTTGTCATCATATTTCTCCAACGCATGTCTATTATAGACGATTAAGCATCGTACTGTGCGTAAATTTTAGGAGAAACACGCAAAAGCCTTCGGAATGCGCTCAGTTAATCGACACGGCGACCACCCCGCCGATGGTCAGCACGATAGCAGCGAGTTTCGCGGCGAGTATCTTGCCTTCGAGGGGCTCGTCGAGGACGCGGTAGATGCCCAGGCTGAGCGCGATACCCAGTATGAACACGAACAGCGGGCGCACCGCCATCACGGTTACGACCAGAGAGACCGGCCCCGAATAAATCGCCCACAGCGTCAGAAACACCGCGCCCAGCACCAGCACGCCCTCCGTCAGTACCGTCAGCCCGATTGGCACGGGCGAGCGAATCGTCCTTATCAGGTCCGGCAGTATCCGCGGCCTGAACAGGCAGCCGCCGAGCGTGATTCCCATTCCCACCGCGCGCCACATGAACAGCGACCAGATGTCTATGTCCTCCGCTACGACCTTGCTCAGGAACTGGCTCAGCCCGAACGCGAAGCTTGCGACCAGAAGCAGCAGGAACGGGATTATCTGGTTCTGCTCCCGCTCCGACTCCCGCATCGTCGGCCCCAGAGACATCAGCGCCGCGCCGATCATCGTAACCACTATGCCCACCCACGCAAGCGCGGAGATGACCTCTTGCAGGAACACCATCGCAAGGATGGCGACGAATATCGTGTGAGTCGATGTTACCGGGACGACCCGCGAGACATCCTGCGTCCGCATCACCCAGAACATCATCGCCAGATAGATGCCCGACAGCACGCCGGACCCGAAGGAAATAAGCGTCGTGTCGAACCCGTAGCCGCTGAACTCGGCGAGCGGAAGGGCGACGATTGCCAGCCCGAACTGGCACAGTCCGACCAGCACAATGAACACGCGGAACGACGGCATGTACTTCTGGATGAGAACCTTGTCCAGCGCGGATATGACCGCGAAGAATAGTGCGCTGGCTAGGGACAGTACAATCCAGTTCATACTATGACGCGGCTGCGCTGCTCTGCTGCTCCCGGGCGAACCGGCGCACACCGCCCATGTCAGCCCCTTCCAGCGGCACGGTGCCTATGACGTTAGCGCGCTCCAATTCCTGCAGGTAGCCAGCCGAGTGTCCCAGCAGGTCGGCAAGCAGGTACTCGTTGTGCTGCCCAAGTCCGGGAGCGGGCTCGTGCCGGTCCGGTAGCCGCTCTACGACCCCTTCCCTTTCCGTTGCAGCGTTTCCTTTACTCCCTTCCCCCTCTGGGGGAAGGTTAGGATGGGGGCTATGAGACAAAAAACTCCACACCGGCCCGCTCATGGGATACATTCCGGCGTCAGGGTGGTCAACCAGCTGAAAATACTGGCGCGCCTGAAGATGCGGGTCATCGTAGATGTCCGCACCGCAGTCCAGCACGGCAGCGGCGGGTATGTGCTGCGCCTGCAACCGCGCCGCGATGTCGTGCCGGTCGTTCCGCGCCGTCCACTCGCCGATGAGCGCGTCCAGCGCATCCCTGTTCGCTATGCGGTCGCCGAGCGTTACGAAGCGCGCATCCGCCATAAGTTCAGGCTGACCGATGACCTCGCAGAACCGCCCCCACTCTTCGGCGCTGCGTACCGCGATGGTAACCCATGCGTCCTCGCCAAGGCAGGGATAGCAGCCGTGCGGTGACATATTCGGATGGCTGTTCCCGCGCCGCTCGCGTGGCGCGCCGCTCATCTGGTTCTCCAGAAATACCTCCCCGAAGTGCGGCATGAACGCTTCAGCCTGAGACAGGTCTATGAACTGCCCCTGACCCGTGCGGGCGCGATAGTGCAGCGCCGCGTTGATGGCGAATGTCGCGGTTACGGCGGCAACCGCGTCCGGATGATGCACCAGCGAGTTGTGCGACAGGTCGAGGTCCGGGTATCCGCGCATCGCGGAATGCCCGGTCATCGCGTCAATCGCCATGCCCATGCTGCGATGCCCCCGGTAGGGACCTGTGTTGCCGTATCCGGGTGTGAACAGCACGATGAGGTCCGGCTTGATTTCACGCAGGACTTCCTGCCCCAGGCCAAGCCTGTCCATCACGCCGAACGCGTAGTTGGTGAACACGATGTCGCTGATGGCAACCAGTTCCTTGAAGGCGTCGGTGCCCTGTTCGGTTGTGAGATCGAGCGTCAACCCAAGCTTATTGCGATTGGTAGCGTTGAAGTTGCCCTGCCGGTTCCAAGGGCGCTCGCCGGGATCGTAGTCAGGATAGCCGGGCGTATTCGGCGCAGGACGAATGGGACCGCGAGCGATGCGCTGGAGCGCCTCCACCTTGATGACCTCAGCGCCCATATCCCCAAGCAGCACGCCGCAAAACGGCCCCGCCCAAATCTCGGCGAGTTCAAGCGCGCGTATGCCGTGCAGAGGCGGTTTCTTCATGTCTTCTCCGAGGTGCTAACAGCAGAACCGGGCAGGACTGCCGTTTATTATGTCCCTTCCCCCTTGATGGGGGAAGGTTAGGATGGGGGTGAAATGGATATGCTCACGTCTGGCTAACAGGGATTGGCTGGAGAAAGGAACTTCATCCTAACCCTCTCCCAGCGGGAGGGGGAATACCTGCGGACTAAACTACACCCTTTGCCCGCAGTTCGGCAAGTTCGGGGGCGGCGATGTTCAGCAGCTCCCCGTAGATTTCGGCGTTGTGCTCACCGAGACGCGGCGCGGGCGTATTAGAAGTGGCGTCCGTCTCTGAAAGGCGGAACGGCAACCCGGTATAAGTAAGGCTGCCCGCGTCCGGGTGCATCAGGTCAACAAAGTAGCTGCGCTCGCGGAAGTGCGGGTTTTCCAGCGCCTCGTATGACTCCATAATCGGCGCGCACGGCAGCATCTCACGCTGTCCGGCGGCAAAGACCTCCATGCGCGTGTGCTCGTTGAACCACGCCTGAAATATCGCTTCAAGTTCCTCACGGCGTTCTGTTCGGTCGTCCGCTGAAGCGAAGCGGGGATCGTTAGTCAGGTCCGCGCGGTCAATCATCCGTGCGAGCTGCGGCCACATCCGAGAGCCGAGCGGCAGGAAGCTGACATACCCGTCCTTGCAGCGGAACGAGCCGACAGCGTAAGGCTCGCGCATACCCGCGGCGGCAAGACGCGGAGGCTTGCGCGGGTCAGGCTCATTGCCGTAAATCCACGGTGTTCGCCGTCCCACCTGATGCGGGTGCCCTGCCATGCACTCCTGCATCGAAATGTCGATCCACTCCCCCTCGCCATGCATCGCCACTCCGAAAAGGGCAATCATCGTGGCCGCGGCGGCAGTCGTGCCGCTGAAGTATTGAGCAATCTCCGCCCCGTAGCGCAGCGGCTCGCGGTCCGGCAGGCCCTCGCGGTGCATCGCTCCGCCCGCCGCGAATATCGTCAGCTCCGTGTACTCGTAGTCCCTGTGGGGCCCCGTCTGCCCGTAAGGAGTTACCGAGGTCATCACAAGGTCGTCGTGTCCTTGTCGCAGCGTGTCGTAGCCAATCCCCCACCGCCCCATCTGCCCGGGACGAAAACTCTCAAGCACCACATCGCACTGTGCGGCAAGCTCAGCGAACATGCGCTTGCCCTCAGGCGTCGAAGGATCCAGCGTAATACCCCGCTTCCCCGCATTCAAATGCAGATAAAGCGCGCTCTTCTCAGAGTGCGGAACCCCATCCGGAAAAGCCCCCACATCGCGCGAAAAATCAGGCGAGTCGGGCAGTTCTAGCTTAATGACATCCGCGCCATAATCCGCCAGCATCTTGCCGGCGTAGGGTCCTGCGATGCCGGTGGATGCGTCGATGACACGGATGTTGGTGAGGGTCTGGTAGGGCATAGGTGTGGTGTCTGAGGTTAGTTTTCGAGGGTTGGGCGAAAAGGCATCTGTGATGATTGCTTCTGTTCATTCTTCACGCGAAGCGCCCATGGAAGAGGTTGTCTCTTGCAATAGCGTTTCGGCGGAGATGCCCAGGCGTTTGTGCAGCGCCTGCGCCATAGGTATAGTGATGTCCCTCTTGCCCGACAGCACTTCGGCGACCTTCTGTCGGCTGCCAATCAGGGGAATCAGGTCGTCCTCAGTCAGCCCCTGCTGGTCCATATAAAACTCTATCGCGCCTATGACGCTGGGCGGATCGATAGGGTAATGTTCGTTCTCATACTCCTCGATGAGGTCAAAGAGCGCGTCCCGCTCGTCACCCTCCGGCGTGCCAATCTCCGCTTGGAATATCTCGTTCATTCGTGTCAATGCATGGTCGTAATCCTCTTCGCTGAGGATTTGGGTGAACTTCGCCATCTTTACACCCTCACACCTCTTACTGCACAAACAACTCCGCCACCGCGCACTCAAACCCCGGCAGCACATCGCCTAATGTCAGCGTATCGGATTCGGTGAGCCTGTCTATCTCGCCATCGTAGTGCAGCGAGACTGTCCGCGTGCGCGGGTCTATAAGCACTACAAGTTGCGTTCCCGCTTCAAGAAGCTGCGCCACTTTCTCGGTGACTTCTGTGTACGAATCCGAAGGCGATATGACCTCGACGGCGAGGTCGGGCGGGCCGGGGAAAAAGCCCTTCGGCAAGCCGTCAGCAGGGATGCGCTCTTTTCGCACGAATGATACATCAGGCATGCGAACAGTATCGGGGTCTGTGCTGATGATGAAACCCGTGTCCGAGTTGGAGACCCGCCCCAGGTCGTTCGCCTTCACAAACTGTCGGATCTCGGCTCCAAAATCAAACCCGATTACACCGTGTTCATATCCTGCTGGCGGCATAGTTATCAGTTCTCCCTTGACGAGTTCGTAGCGGTGAAAGCCGTCATCAGGCATTGCCAGCAGTTTGGCTGCGGTCATGAGTGTTGTTGTTGCCAATTTTCGTTCCTTTGAATTGCCTCGGCTAGTCACTCGCGTGATGGGCAACTTCGCGGGGCTGCACCTGTTCTTCAATGTCCTTGCCGGATTCTATTTCTGCCTGGCGCAGTTCGAAAGTCTTCTGGAGGTTCAGCCAGAGTTGGGGCGATGTTCCGAAATAACGCGACAAACGTAATGCGGTATCGGCAGTTATGCCACGCTGGCCGTTGAGAATTGCTGTGACGCGGTTTGTTGGAACAGCCAACTGGGCGGCGAGCGCCCTGGCGGACATGTCGAGTTCGTCAAGTTCATCTCGTAGGATTTCGCCGGGATGGACGGGTTGCATACCGTTGGATACTCTCATTTTCGTTTCCTCGCTAGTGGTAATCTACAATCTCGACTTCGTAAGGCCCATCTTCTCCCCATCGAAAGCAGATACGCCACTGTCGGTTGATGCGTATGCTGTATTGGCCTGTTCGTGTACCAGTTAGCGCTTCCAACCTGTTGCTGGGCAACCCTGCTAGGTCCCTCAAAGTCTCCGCGTTGTCCAAGACGGTCAAGCGTCGAGCAGCCTGTGCAGCAAATCCCTGAAAGGCGCGAACGGAACGACCTTCAAAGAATCGTTCCGTTCTTCGATCCCTGAAGCTGACTATCAATTTAACGCCTTACGTAATGCGTAATAATCCATCCTCCACTCTACTACGTTTTTGGACCAGCCCGCAACGACTACTTAAAGGCGCCCTTACTCAATCAATCAGTCTCGCAGCTCCACGCCCAGCTCACGCTGCAACTGCTGGAGGATGTTCGTCTGGTAGCCGTCCACCTGCTCTGAAGTCAGCGTGCCGCGCGGAGACTGGAAGACGATGCGATAAGCTAGTGAGCGTTTGCCCTCCGGGACGCCCTCGCCCTCGTAGATGTCGAATGGGATGCTGCGAGCAACCATGCGGTGGCGCTCGATGATGTGCTGTATGCGCGCGGATGTAACCTCGGTGTCCACGATGAGCGCGAGGTCGCGGTACGACTGCGGGTACGGATTCGCGGGCGTGTGCTGGAATGTCTCCTCCGGCAGGGCAGCCCTGAGCGACGCTAGGTCGATCTCGAACATGGTGACCGGAGGGCCGTCTATGTCGAAGCGGTCGAGAGCTGCCTGCCGAACCTCGCCAATGACGCCGATTGGCGCGTTGCCGCCCCCGTCCCGGTGGTGACAGACGATGCGCGCCGTTCTGCCGTCTCGCAATATGGGGTCACCGCCGTATGCTTCGTATCGCAGTTCCGCGCGCAGTTCCGCGAACAGTGATTCGAGCGCGCCCTTGCCGTCATAGAAGCCCATGTCGCCGGTTGGCGCGTTCCACGACATCGGATAGCGCGGACCGCAAAGAACACCGACAAGCGTCTCGCGCTCGTCCGGCAGGTCGCGCTCGCGGGCTTCATCTTTCGGCAAATACACGCTGCCGATTTCGTATATGCGGATTCCCTCCGTCTGCGAGACGCGGCGATTGCTGGCAAGCGTGCTGAGTACGCTCGCTCGCAGGCTGGTGCGTAGAAGTGTGAACTCGCTGCTCATCGGGTTAGCTATTCGCATCACGTCGGTGTCGCCCGTGTCAACGCCTACACGCTCCAGCATGTTCGCGCTGACAAGCGAGTACGAGATGGTCTCGCGCATACCGGCCGCCGTCAGGATGTCCTTGACGCGCTCGCGGAAGACGCGGCTCGCCTGCGGCTGTCCGTGCGGTATGGGCGTGGAGATCATCGTCGTGGGAATGCTTTCGTATCCGATGATGCGTGCTAGTTCCTCTACGATGTCGTCCTCAATAGTGATGTCGGAGCGCCAGTATGGTGGTTTCATCCAGATAACGCTGTCCGATTCGGGAGTGCTGCCGACCGTGAAGGCATCCATCGTGGGCATGATGCTTTCAGGGGCGCGGTCTCGCTCGAAGCCCAGCGATTCGAGTGTCTGCTGTACGCGCTGCATCGTGTAGTCCACGCCGAGCACCTGGCGGATGCGATGGCGGCTTATCTGCACCGAGGGCATGGGCGCGGGATCGGGATAGATGTCCAGAATGCCCTTTGAGGCTGTGCCGCTCGCAAGCTGGATCATCAACTGCGTTGCCCGGCGCAGCGCGAGCGGCGCAAGCTCAGGCCGGATGCCGCGCTCGAAGCGGTACGAAGCCTCGCTGTCCATGCGGAGGGCAAGGCGTGTGCGCCGCGTGTTGATGGCATGGAAGTTCGCGGACTCTAACAGAACGGCGGTTGTCGTGTCGTCAATCTCTGTGTTCGCGCCCCCCATGACGCCGGCTAGTCCGATAGCGTCCTGCGTGTCGGCGATACACAGCATCGGCGGACGTAGCGCGCGGGTTGCGCCGTCGAGCGTTTCGAGCTTCTCGTCGGGACGGGCGGCGCGCACGATGATGGTGTTGTCGCGCACCTTGCCGAAGTCGAAGGCGTGAAGCGGCTGCCCGTACTCCAGCATCACATAGTTCGTTATATCTACGATGTTGTTGATGGGACGCAAGCCCGCCTTTGTCAGCGCGTCCTGCATCCACTGGGGCGACTCTGCAATCTCGATGTTGTGTATGAGTGTCGCAGTATAGCGGAAGCACAGGTCCGGATCGGCGATTTCGACCTTTGCCAGCGATTCGATAGGCGTATCGTCTTCAGGATATGACAGGTCCGGTTCGGTTACGGATGATCCGGTGAGCGCGGCGACCTCATGCGCGATGCCGAGTATGGAGAGGCAGTCCGGGCGGTTGGGCGTTACCTCCACATCAAGCACGGCGTCGCCGATGTATTCGACGAGTGGCACGCCAACGGGAGCGTCGTCCTCCAGAACTAGGATGCCCTCGTGGTCGTCGCTCAGCCCAAGCTCAAGAGGAGAGCAGACCATGCCTGATGAGCGTACGCCGCGGATGTTGGCAGGCTTGAGCGCGGAGGGCTTGCCTGAGCGCGGGTTGATGAGCATCGCGCCTTCCTTGGCGAACGCTATCTTCTGCCCGGCGGCGACATTGGGCGCTCCGCAGACGACTGTCGCCGTCTCGCCGTTGCCGATGTCCACAGTGGGCAGGCGCAGGCGGTCCGCATTGGGATGCGGATCAACGCTGAGCACATGGCCCACGACTAGGTTATCGGGGTCGAGGTCCGCGCCCACAATCTCCACATCGCCGACCTCGTTGCCTGCCATAGTGAGGCGGTGCGCCAGTTCATTCGCGGGCATATCGAATTGGACATAGTTCTTGAGCCATGATAGGGGTACGCGCATTGGGGAAGTTCCTCAGTTTAGTTGGTTAGTCGGATGTCAAATATCGGCGAGAAGGGTCAGAATGAGTCGTTGCCCTGCTGCCGAAGTAGTTGCGCTTCGAGTTCGCGGATGCGCTGTTCGGCGGCTTCGCGAGCCTTGCGTTCGGATTGAAACGCCTCGCGCTTGATTTCACGTTCTGCCTCAGCGGCTTCACGCGCCGCTTCTGCGGCTTCGCGGGCGGCTATTTGTTCCTCGTAGCTCAGCAGCCACTCGTCGCGCTCGGGATCGTACAATCTCAACTCCAGACCCGGAAACACATAGATGTCCAAGCCCAGAAGCTCGCTGTGTCCGCGCAGTACGCCGTCTTCGTCCTCGGCGACTCCTATGGAGCGATACTCCCCATCGACGAGACGCCCGCCCGCGAGCGGCGGACTGAAACATTCGCCCGTCGGGTCGAAGCGCCAATACTCGTCCACGCCTATGTGCGCGTATATGTCCCGCTTGCCTGTCGCGTCCCACTGCCATGTGCTTTCGGATGCTATCTCCATGACGAAGCAGGGCGCTACATCCCCTTCGCGCCATGTGAACCACGAATTGCGCTTGTGGTTGCCGCGCGCGCCTTTCACCAGAAACACATCCGGAGCGACTACGGCGCTGGGATCGTTCATCCGGTAGTACACGAACATGTCGCCCTGTGCATAAACATCTTCTCTACCCCTGAAGTAAGCCTTCAGCGCGGATACGGCATAGGTGAGCGGCTCATACTGGTATTCGGTTTCGGCCAACGGTTCATCGTCCTCGTAAGGGTATTCGATTGTAGGGTCTTCGTACTCGACTTCAGGCTTGGCTTGGCTCTTTTCAGAGGGCTGTACAACCATAAACCACCTCAGGACGCATGGACGCGCCGCACATAATTCAAACTTAAGTTTAAGCATGAACCGCCTTCATGCCATGTCGTCGTTACAAGGCTGACAACCGAGGCTCTATCGCCTTTCCCAAGGAGGCGGCTCGTCGAAGTCCTCGCCCCGCTCGCGTGCCGCCTGCATGCGCTCGTACCAGACGCGGCTTTCCTCACGGGCCTCGTCACGCCCTTCGTGTCGCCCTTCTTGGCGTCCTTCTTGGCGTCCTTGTTCTCTGAGCTTGTACCTGATTCTTTCTGACCAGAGCATTGTCAGCCTCCATGCTTCGGTTGCCAGAGCCGCTTTCAGAATTGAGAGGGCTGCTGCTCCTCCGAAGTGTTTCACCAAGCTATGGTAATAGACTACCATATCTATCCTGCCATGCCAGAGAGTCGTATCCAGCATGAATGTTGCGGCGTTGACAATGGCAAATAGCCCAAGCATGAGCAGGTATGTGTTGGGCCATCCGGAATTGGGTTCGAACAGCCCCGGCGACGAATTATCCACGCAAGACTCCTACTGCTAGAACTGGCTCAGGAAGCGCAGATCGTTGGAGTAGAATAGCCGGATATCCTCGATGCCGTACTTGAGCATCGCTATGCGCTCAGGCCCCATGCCGAATGCGAAGCCGGTGTATATCTGCGGGTCCAGCCCCACGCCTTCAAGCACTTTCGGGTGTACCATCCCCGCGCCGAGTATCTCAATCCAGTCCTCGTCCCGGTTGATTGGGCGCTTGCCTGTCTCCGGGTCCTTGAAGTTGGAGATGGACATATCCACGCCCGGCTCCACGAAGGGGAAGTAGTCGCAGCGGAATCGCACCTGCCGCTCTTCGCCGAAGATGCGCCGCGCGAACTCATAGAGCGTGCCCTTCAGGTCGGCGAAGGTAATGCCCCTGTCCACAGCCAGGCCCTCCACCTGATAGAAGTGCCACTCGTGGGTGGCGTCCGTGGCTTCGTAGCGATAGCACTTGCCCGGCACGACCACGCGCACCGGCGGCTTGCGCTCCTGCATCGTGCGAATCTGCATCGGCGAAGTCTGCGTCCGCATGAGCATCGGGTAATCGCCCTCTTCGTCAGGCTCGTCCACCCACAGCGTAGCCCACATATCGCGCGCCGCGTGTCCCTTGGGGATGTTCAGCATCTCGAAGTTGTAGAGGTCCCACTCGACTTCAGGACCCTCCACGACATCGAAACCCATAGAGGCGAACGCGTCGCATATCTCGCGTATCATCTGCGTGGTGGGATGCAAGCCGCCGATTGGCGCGGGCCAGCCGGGCAGCGTTACATCAATCGCGTCCGCGAGGTCTTCTGCTTCGGTTCTGGCGCGCGCTAGGTCGTCCTGGCGCTGGGCAAGGCTCTGTTCGAGGACATTCTTCGCGCGGTTGGCGGCTGCGCCCACGCTGCGGCGCTCGTCCGGCGAGAGATCGCGTATCCCGCGCAGCACCTGTGTCAGCTGCCCGCGCCGTCCGAGCCACGAGATGCGCCACGCTTCGATCTCCTCATCCGTTTCGGCGGCGGCGAGTTCGGCTAGGGCGGTGTCTCTGGCTGATTCGACATGGCTGGCACTGGAGGTTTCGGGCATGGTTTTACCTTTCGGAAATTGGTGGAAGATCTGAGTGCGACAACGGATTGTGCCGCTTTGTGAAGCGTCTGGTGTCAATTATAGGTATTGGTTCGGAAGGCGGTCAAGAAAGGTAAGCGCCGCCGACTGGACGGACACGAAGATGCAATTATAGCGTCTCCTTCTAGGTGACAAATGTCCCTTCCCCCTTGATGGGGGAAGGCTAGGATGGGGGTGAAATTGCTATTCAACCCTCCTAAACGGAAACGCTACCAGATGCAATCACACTCTTGACACCTGAAGCCGGGTTGCGTCATATTTGTGCTGTTTAACTCGCTTACGGAGCTGGCATGCGACTGAATTCCACTCACATCCTACTCGGCGTTCTGATTGTGCTTGCGGTCGCAGGCGGAGTGGCGATGAGCGTCTGGTCCGACGCATCTAGGGGCGATATTCGGGTCATCGAAATTGACCCGACCGTCCCGCCCGCGCCCGCGAGTAGTCAGGCTAAGATGCAAATTGGCGTGTATCTGAGCGGAGCAGTCATTAATCCTGGCGTGTATATGACAGATGAAGGCAGCCGGCTGGCGACCGTTCTGCTGCTGGCGGGCGGCGCAACTGCCGAGGCCGACCTAACCGGAGTGAACCTGGCGGCGATCGTTCATGATGAGGACCACTGGCACATTCCGGAGCGGGGCATGGTTCTATCATCCTTCACAGGGTTGCCCAAGCCCGGTGAGAACGCCGAATCCGCGGCGGTGCAAGATGTCCAACGCGAGAATGGCAAGGTTGACCTGAACAGCGCGGATGTGGAACTGCTGAAGAACTTGCCGGGCATCGGCGACGTGAGAGCGCAGGCAATAGTAAGTTACAGAGAAGCAAACGGCGATTTCGCCAGCGTGGACAGCTTGCTGGATGTGAACGGTATCGGGATAGGCACCGTCGAGAACATACGCCAGCTCGTAACCGTAGAATAAATGGGGAATAACACGAACATAGACGGATAGGGTGTCATAGCGTTTCCTTCTAGGTGTCAAAAGTCCCTTCCCCCTTGACGGGGGAAGGCTAGGATGGGGGTGAATTCGCTATTCAACCACCTGAAAGGAAACGCTATCATAGGGCGTAAGAGATTTCAGGGGAGAGGCAAAGTATATGCTGCCACCGTTCATAGTCCAATCGGAATGGGGTGGGGCCCTGACCGCCGCGATAGTGTTCGTGGCATTCCTGCTTGCGTCCGGCATTACGAACATAGTCTTTCGGGTGTTCCTGTCGCGCATAGCCAGCCGCATACCCGGCACGCTCGACGAAGAATTGCTGAACGTGACGCGCGGGCCCGTGGTGCTGTTCATCGCGCTGTCCGGGCTGTTCGTTGCGCTGCTGATTCTGACCAGTCTCCACAGCCCACGCTACGAGCTGATAGCGGGTTACCAAGACTATGTGCTCCGCGCTTGGCTGGTCGTGCTAATCGCGGAAGTGGCGTACCTCATCTACCACCTGATGGACGCGGCGCTGACTTGGTACATCCAGAAGGTTGCGACAACGACCGAAACGGAACTGGACGACAGGCTGCTGCCCCCGCTCAAGCGCATAATGCCGCTGCTGGTCTATTCGCTTGGCTTTCTGATGGCGCTGTCGGTGCTGAACATCCCGATAAGCCCCATACTCGCGGGCTTGGGCATCGGCGGCTTGGCGGTCGCGCTGGCAGTGCAGCCCACGCTCGCCAACTTCTTCGCCGGCACCTATGTCGTAACCGAGGGCGAGCTGAATATCGGCGACTATATCGAACTGCAAGGGGGCCCTTCCGGCTATGTGGTGGAAGTGGGATGGCGCAGCACCAAGATTCGCTCGATGTTCAACAATCTGGTGATTATCCCCAACTCGCAGATGGCGAACAGCATTGTCACGAACTACTACAGCCCTGAGCCGTCTATGAATGTGCTGGTCTATTGCGGCGTGAGCTACGACTCGGACCTTGAGTTGGTGGAGAGCGTAGTGCGTGAGGCGTCTCAGGAACTGGTAACCGAATCAGAGCACGCGGTAGATGGAGAGCCGTGGTTCGGCTTCGAGGAATTTGGCGACTCCAACATCAGCTTCTGGGTCTTCGTGCAGGCGACCGACAGGCTGGGAAGCTTCTACCTGACAAGCGACCTGGTGAAAGTCATTCACTCGCGGCTGACCGCTGAAGGCATCGAGATTAACTACCCCGTTCGGAAACTGGTATTCTCTTCGGAGAACGGGACGGGCCCCGAAATTCCGCCGATTCCGCCGGTGCCGCCTCCGAGGGCTTAACAGGATGGGCAGGATATATGAGGATTTTGCAGTTGGGAGTGGATGCCGCTCGGTGAGCGTTAGTCCTGCTCTTGCTCTTCGTCATCGCCGAACATGGGCGGCGGCTCGGTGAACTCTTCACCTCGCTCGTGCGCCTCCTTCATGCGCTTGTAATATTCGGCGTTCTGCCTTCTGGCTTCGGCGCGTTCAAGAGCGCGCCCTTCTACTACGCCTTGTGCGCGTCCTCTATCAAACCCTCTCTTGACCATTTCGTATGCGATAACCACGATGAAAGCGCCTCTTGTTCTATCCCCGTGCAGCCCTTAGCAAACAGTGGCGTTCAGAGCTAGTCGTCCTGCTCTTCCTCATCGAACGTGGGTAGCGGTTCGTTGAAGTCTTCACCGCGCGCGTGCGCTTCTTGCCTGCGTCTTTCGTAGTCCGCGAGCTTCCTATTGATAACGGCGCGTTCAAGAGCGCGCCCCTCGGCTACCCCCCTGTCAAACCCTCTCTTGACCATTTCGTATGCGATAACCACGATGAAAGCGCCTCCTTCAAATGCGCCTGCGATAGCGGCGGATACCACTGATACGGCTTCACCCTTGACTATGATGGCTACTACCGTCGCCAGCGCGCTCCCATTGCCTACTTCGACAATCTCGTGCCACAACACCAGCGCCATCCCCACAACGAACGACACTACGAATAGGACGACCGATATTATTCGCACCCAACCCGGCAGCGGCAGCATCTATGTAATTTCATCCCTTCCGCCTCATTATTGGCAAGGGGCGGCAAACATGTCAACCGCCACATAAGTCCCGATGGCGTTTCCTTCTAGGTGACAAAAGTCCCTTCCCCCTCGACGGGGGAAGGTTAGAGCCTGCGCCCGCGAAAGCGGGTGATGGGGGTGAAATCACATGTGCAAACTTCTTTACCTACCCCTATCAGCCCTCGCGAAAGCAAGGGATGGGAGTGAAAACGCTTACTCCGCCCTAATCATGCGACAGTACACGCAAGCCACCGCCGTCCGGTATCAGCAGCACAAAACCGCCCGGCGCGTCCGCGATTGACTGCGCCAGCCGAGCGCATTCCTCGTCCGTGAGCGCGGGCATGGACGCGTCCGCATCAGCCCAGCGAAGGGTATCTATGTCATAGCCCAGCGCATCTTGAATCTGCGCCACCAGCGCGCCTGCGTCAGCCGCCACGAGCAGCGTTACGGGCTTGTGCGGCCGTTGGCTCGCGACAGGCTCAGACTCGACTTCCGGCGCGGCGTCCTGGTCCTGCCGATACACCGCCCAGTAGTACGGCAGGAACGCCGCTGCCGCTGCGATTATCGCCACCGGCTCCGACATGTCGTTCAGCGTGCCGAGCGAAAGCGACACATCCAGCAGGTCGCGTAAGAACATGAACAGCAAGGTGCTGACGCTGCCCAGAAGTGCGAGAACGCCGATTCCTAGCGCGGCGAACAGGAAGATGCGCCGCGACGTTGCCTGTCTCTCGTCAGCGCCCAGGGCGAGTGCGCGGCTCTGAATGTCCCGCCAGTAGTATCCCCAGACGGGCATTCCCAGAACTGCCAGCGTGATGATGTTTATGAGCGGACGCTTCCACTCGTCGCCGCCGACCACCACATCGCCGAAGCTCGCCAGAATGAGCTTGATCGCCGCGCCGACCAGCATGAACACTGCAACCGCGAGCGCCCCCGTGCCTATCGCCGCCAGTATGTATGTGTACACTCGGCGGGCGGGCAATGGCGTGCCGGCGGACATGCCTGCCTCATGCCGCACTCGATGCCAGTGGTACACCCACAGAGCCGCGCCCCCGGCAAGCATAGCGACTGAGCCGGGCAGGAACTCGAAGTGCTGTGCCACAGTATCCGCGCTGTACGTGCCGAGAAGCCAAGTCAAAAATTCGTGGATGATGATGCCCAGCGCGGCCAGGGTCGCCACCACGCCGCCGAGAATAGCGAAGATGTACAGATACACCTGCCGCAGCACGCTGTCGTAGTCGCGCCGCGCGATGTACAGCCAGTGCAGCGCCCATGTCTCCGCTCCCACGATTGCGACCGCCAGCATATCGCGCATCGCAGGACGCCACAGCCCCGGCTCGCCGCCAATAAGCGGCGTGGACACGAGCGCGTTGTAGCCGTCCAGCAGTATGAAGTAGAGCACGCGCCCGACACCAAGAGAGAGCATCACAAGCCCCACAAGGGATGCGATGTAAATGTACAGGCGGCGAATTGCGACGGTCTCCGATGTGGACTGCCCCTCGCGCTCTTCCATGAGCCAGTGCAAGACCCAGACGACGCCCCAGGCTATCAGCGCGGCGAGGTCGTAGCCGCTGAAGTCATCCGTGTCGAATATCCAGTTCAAGACGTTCAGCGCGGTGTAGATGACGATGCTGCCCGCCACCGCAAGCGTGATGTAGATGTACAGCTTGCGGAGGATGGAGCGTGCCTCCACCGGCTGCTCGGCCACTGCGCGCTGTATGTAGCGCCAGTGGAAGAACCAGAGCGGCGCGCCGACTATCACGAGCGACACGCCGCCGGCAAGCTTTGTGGTGGAGTCTGAGATTACATCGCCGCCGAATATGCTGTCGAGAATGACTTGGATAAGCAGTACGATACCGCTGACCGTCATCATCAGCGCCACGAACGCGACGAAATAGAAATATAAGCGGCGCACAGTGCCGATGCCGGGGTCTGCATCATCTTCGGGCGCGTGTTCGGCAGCGCGGCGTCTCCATACGATGATGCCATAGACTATCAGAGCAATAATCGCGATGGGTATGAGCGAGCCTAGAATGCCGAATACGAAGAATAGGGCGTCTGGCATGGATGATTCCTTTTCTTGAGGGGGGCGCTAGGTCGTGTGGTCATCCGAAGTAAAAGGCTTGTTTGTCCTAGGGGGAATCCCTTAATTCTGTCATTCCGAACGGAGTGAGGAATCTGGAATCTTTGCAGGCAAGCCTGTTTCCGATTTTAGATTTCTCGCTTCGCTCGAAATGACAAATAAAACTCGATCCATCGCCAAATGTCCACACAACCTAGTTGTGGATGGATAGGGAGAAGTTGTAAGTTACTCGCTGTCCGATTCGTCGCAGTAGTCGTAAGGCCAGGGATACTCGGTGAACTTCCACTCGCCTGCTTCCTGCCGCAAGGTGTAGCGCCTGTCGTATGACGATTCGCCGCTGTCGAAGGGTCCCCCTCCGTAAAATTCGGTTATCCCCACATTCACAAGCGTGAGGTTATCGACGACCTTGGTCTCGCGCAGCGTCGCGCGTATATCCCCGTCGTCGAAGCGGTAACCGTAACCTCTGGCATCGAGGAACCCTTGCAGCGTGCATTTCTCGTGAAGTTCTTCAGACAGCATGCCGTATGCTATCTCGAAGTCCTCGTCCTCCGCCGCGCGCAGCAAGTCCTGCACCGCGCGCTCCGGCGTCCCCGGCGCGAACTCCGTCTCCTTGGACAGCAGCGCAAGCACGACGCTCCCCACGAGCAGCGCCCCAAGAACCACTCCCGCGCCGATAAGCCACCACTTAGTCATGATGCCCTCCGAACCACCCTATCCTATCCATCCTGCACATCGATGTTAGACTCGCTAACCCACCCGTTTCCGCTGGCTCCGCAGATAGTCCACCATCACATACCGCCCAAGCTGGCTGGGGTCGGTGTAGAATGCGCGCCCCTTGTTGATGCGCGTCATCTTGTCTATGAAGTCCATCAGGTAGTAGTTATGCTCCAGCATGAAAGTGTTGATGGTGATGTTCTCCTGCGTGCAGCGCTTCACCTCTTTCAGCGTCTCCTCGATGGTGCGCCAGCTTGGCGGGTAGCTGAAGTATGCGCGTCCGTGCTCCAGGTGCGCTGTCGGCTCGCCGTCCGTAATCATCAGAATCTGCTTCGTGGCGACCTTCTGGCGCGATAGCGCCTGCCGCGCCAGCATCAGCGCATGCTGCATATTCGTCCCCGACACCCATGCGTTCCATGTCAGGTCCGCGAGGTCGTCCGTGGCGATGTCCATGCCGTAGTCCGAGAAGCCGATGATATACAAGTAGTCGCGCGGGTACTGGCTATGGATGAGCCAGTACAGCGCGAGCGCGACCTTCTTCGCCGCCGCGAAGCTGCCGAACATCCCCATCGAGCGGCTCTGGTCTATCAGCAGCGCGGTCGCCGTCTGCGTCATGTGCTCGGTGTGGTGTATCTCGAAATCCTCAGGGCTGATTCGCAGCGGCGTTCCCGGCCCGTTCCGCAGCGTGGAGTTGAACAGCGTGCGGTGCAGGTCAATGTCGAACGGATCCCCGAATTCGTATGCCTTCGTCTCGCCGGTGCGCTCGCCGCCGTCGCCGCGTGAGTATATCTCGTGCCGTCCCATGCGGTCCTTCTTCAGCTCTGAAAAGACCTCGCGTAGCGCCTGCTGCGCCAGCTTGCGTATGCCGCGCGGCGTCAGCTCCAGCCTGTCCCCCTGCCGCTTCAGATAGCCTGCCTCTTCAAGCTGCTGGATGAGCCGTTGAAGCTGCTCAAGCTGGCGGCGGGCGTCCTCGCCCATAATCTGCTCCACATTGTCGAGGTCCAGGTCCTCGATATTGCCGTTACGCATGACCTGCTGCACCTGCTGTTCGAGCTGGTCCATATCGCGCAACTCGCCCATCAGCTCCATCGCCGCGTCCAGCGTCATAGATTCATCGCCCATGAACGGGTACTCACCCGCCATGTCGTCGAACGGGAACATGTCGTACATCATCCCCGCGAGTTCGGCAATTTCGTCCATGAACTCCGGGTCTATCGCCGCGCCCAGCATAGACTCCAGCTCATTACGCATCTGCGGCGACATGCTGTCCATCAGCGACTGCATCGCCGCCATTTGCTGCTGAAGCTGCTCGATAAGCTCATCAAGGCTTGCGGGACGGTTCGGGTCGAAGTATTCGCCGTACTGCTCCATGAAGCCCTCGAAGTCCGGGTCCTCGCCCATCGCGCGGTCGTGCAGCATCTGATTGAGCGCCTGAATCATGTTCTTCAAGCCCTCCATGTCATCAGGCGACATATTCTGAAGCTGCTGCTTCATGTCCTGGAAGAAGTTCTGCATCATCTGCTGCTTGAGCGCATCCAGCAGTTCATTGAACTTATCTCTCGCCTCCGGGTCCATAAAGTCATATTCCTGAAGCTGCTGAATCTGACCGCCCGGACTGTTCGGCAGCGAGTCTAGCGTGTCCGTGTTGCGCTGCGCCCGCTCCTGGAGCATCTGCATCGGCGCTTGCAGGTGGTCCGCGTCCTCGCCCGCCTCCTGCAGCTGCCGCTCGGCGTCTTGCAGGCGGCGCTCGATGCCTTTGCGCTCCGTATCTATGACATCCTGCAGCTGCTCCTTGATGTCGTCCATCACCGAGTCGAGGTTGTAGCGTTCAAGCTGCTGCTGGCGCTGCTGGCGCAGGCGTTCAAGCAAGTCGCGCAAGCCCGGCGCGTGCTGCCCCTGCTCGTCATCGACCCCGCGCTGGAACAAACTGCGAAGCGCGCGCTCCGGGTCTCCGTGCTCCAGTATGTCGTCCGCAATCGAATTCATCAGGTCGTCCGCATCCATGCTGAAGACCTGCTGGCTGCCGTCCCAACGGTAGTATCTGTAAGTGGTCATGGGTGTAGTCCTTTGCGACGGTGGATTTAAGTGGACGTGTCGCTGTCTCTTCCGGTGACTTTAACAGGCGGGGATATTCGCCGTTGCCATGCACACATCATACATTAGGTTTGAGCAAGATGGGCATTACATCTTGTTCTCTGCACTCCACTTTATTATGATTTAAGGCGAAAATCAAAATAGAGAAACGCCTTATTTCGGTTTGAGTAATAAGGAGAATCTAGGCGATGCGTAGAACGCAGACCGGTAGGTATCAGACGACAAACCATGGCGGCGAACAAGTGAGATCTTTTATTCCCACTCCGCTTCCTCCGGAGCCGCCTATAAATTTGGACGGCAGTCTTCAACAGTCGCTTGAGAACGCGCTGCTCGCGCTAGGACGGTTGGACAGCATCTCACTGCTGCTGCCGGACCCCGCCCTATTCATATACAGTTATGTAAGAAAAGAGGCGGTGCTATCTTCACAGATAGAGGGCACCCAGTCATCGCTTTCTGACCTCATGAGATTTGAGGTTGAACAAGCGCGTGGAGCGCCAATCGGTGATGTCGTGGAAGTATCCAACTATGTAGCGGCGCTGGAACATGGACTGGAGCGGTTGCGTGGAGGCTTCCCTTTCTGCAACAGGCTGATTCGAGAAATCCATGGCATCCTTTTGGCAACTGGACGCGGCAGCGTCATGACACCGGGCGAGTTTCGCAAGTCGCAGAACTGGATTGGCGGCACGCGTCCCGGAAACGCTGTGTATGTCCCGCCTCCGCACACCGAATTAGACGCCTGCATGGGTGCATTTGAGCGCTTCTGCCATGCCACGAATGACGGCTTGCCAATGCTGGCGCGCGTAGGGTTGGCGCACGCGCAATTCGAGACGATCCACCCGTTTCTGGACGGCAATGGGCGTACAGGACGACTGCTCATCACCTTTCTACTTTGCAACGCAAAGATTTTGCAAGAGCCGCTTTTGTATCTGAGTTTATTTTTGAAACGAAATCGTGGAATGTATTACGACCTGCTGCAAGAAGTGCGCCTGACCGGAGATTGGGAAAAATGGCTTGAGTTTTTCTTTGAGGGCGTGCGTGAAACTGCTGAAGGCGCTGTTGCAACGCAGCGAAGGTTGACTGACCTGTTCGACAAAGACAACGGTATCATTGTGGACAAAGGCATACGCACCAGTTCTGCGCTACGCGTTCACCAAGCATTGATGTCGCAGCCTATTTTATCGCTTGCTGAAGTGCAAGAACGCGCGCAGATGGCATTTTCTACCGCGTCAGCAAGTATGGCAACGCTAGTAGATATGGGCATCGCGCGCGAGATAACGGGACAGGAGCGCAACCGCTTGTTCGCTTATGATGCCTATCTACATATACTCAATGAAGGAACTGAAGTGTAGCTAGGATACCGTCCGCGCACCCGCATCATCACTTGACACCCGCGCTTGCGCCGTATAGGTTGCTTGCTATATCGGTGAGCGTCTTTGCGAAAGGAGTTGACGATGCAGTATCAGGCGGATGCCATGGGCGGCTCCACAAGCGAACTGGCGAGTCCCGGTTCGCGTCTCGCGGCATGGATTATCGACGGCCTCATCGTCGTTGCACTGCTGGTCATTGCCTTCTTCGCGGGACTTGTGTCGCTAGGATCGGGGTTTGGCTGGATTCTCCCCTCGTTTGTGATATTTCTTGCCGTTCTCATCGTGCAGATATACTTCCTGGTTACGCGCGCGCAGACCATCGGCAAGATTGCGATGAAGATACGCATCGTTGACGCGGTTACCGGCGGACACCCCGGCTGGGCGCGCCTCATCTTCCTGAGAGTTATCGTGCATTCGATTCTGACTGGCATCCCCTTCATAGGCTTCATCTACTTCCTCGTGGACTCCCTCTTCGTCTTCAGGGCGGACCACAGGACAATTCACGACATGATTGCCGGCACGCAAGTGGACAAGGTCACCGACTGAGCGCACAGCCACGCCATATTGACACAGGGCATTTCGATCATTGCGCTCCTCCGCCACGCCATTTCATTCTTCAGTCATGTCATTTCGAGCAAAGCGAGAAATCTCAAATCGCTGCCCATGAGCTGCCTTACTCTCCCACAGAGACTCTAGCCCCCTCACTTCATTCATGGCAACAACCCCAAAGACCGTTATCGCTTATACCTGCTCGTGTGAGACATACCGTCCCTTCCTCTTCGATGGGGGCTGGCAAGGGTAGGTAAAGTCCCTTCCCCCTCGACGGGGGAAGGCTAGGATGGGGGTGAATTAGGATAGGGGTGAAATCGCAAATGCAAGCGCAGTTACTTCCAATGCACACTCCTATCAGCCCTCGATGGAAGAAGGCTAGAACGTGTTGACATTCGATATTTCAGCTCGTCATTCCCGCGCAGGCGGGAATCCAGTGGCTTTTAGCCAGCTTAAATGATGCGAAATCGGCATATTTTACGACTCTGGATTCCCATCGTCACGGGAATGACGCAAATGTCAACAGAACCTAGATCCTGTCGAAGGGATAGGGGCGAATAGCAATTTCACCCACCTAAATAGAAACGCTATCCCACGCACACCTATCCCTTGACACCCGTATGCGTAGTGTATAGTTTTGCTTGCCATGCAGTTGGATTTCTTTGGGGAAAGGGACAGTGATGGCATACAGACCCTATGAGACAGGCGAGATGTCGGCGCAAGAGCCTGCGAGCGAACTGGCAAGCCCCGGCATACGCTTGGTGGCGTGGCTTATCGACGTATTTATCTACTTCGTGATTGCGATTGTTGCCTTGATAATTGGGCTTACGATAGCCGATATAGGCATTAGGGACATTGATTTTGACACCGGTTTTTTTCTGACGATTGTCGTTGTGATTGGTATCACCCTGCTGGCGTTCTTTATCATATTCATCATCCAGATGGTACTGCTGGCAACGCGCGGGCAGACCATCGGCAAGATAATCATGAAGATTCGCATAGTCGATGCTCAGACGGGCGAGCACCCCGGATGGGCGCGTCTCATCCTGCTCAGGACAATCGTGAACGGCATTATCTACGGCGTCCTGAACGCCATTCCGGTGGCTGGTCAGGGACTAGGCGGTCTCTATTTCATAATCGACTCGCTATTCATATTCAGGGCTGACCGCAGAACGATTCACGACATGATTGCCGGCACGCGCGTGGACAAGGTTATAGGGTGAGCGCACCCCCACGCCATATTGACTTAATAGGATACATAGATGTAACATTTTTGATGTATCATAAATACGAATGTTGGGCGCGCACTATCAGCCGCCTTTCAGATTCTGTTAATATGGCAGCGCACGCGCCCAACCGGAGGCAGTAATGGCACATCTACCCGGACACGACATAGCGACGGTCAGCGAATACCGCACCGATACGGAAGAGCTTCGGCCCCTCTACGCCGACCTGATGGCATCGCTCAACGGGCTGGGCGAAGACCGAATGGTCGAACGCTGGCGAAAAGCAAAGCGCGAAGTCGAACTCGACGCCTTCTCGTTCGCGCTCGACCCCAAAGAGTTCCGCCCCGTGCCGACCGACTGGATTCCACGCATCATCGACATCGACGAGTGGAGCACCATCAAGGCGGGCGTGGAGCAGCGGCTCAAGGCGCTGAACCTGTTTCTGCTCGACCTCTACGCCGGACAGCAAAGCGTCGTGCCGGACGATGTCGTCTATTCCTGCCAGTATTTCTATCCGGAATTCCAGGGCTTCCGCCCGGCTAAGGACATCTTCGTGCATATCTACGGCATCGACCTCGTGCAGCAGCGCGACGGGCGATACGTGGTGCTTGAAGACAACCTGCGGATTCCATCCGGCATCACCTACCAGCTGAAGTCGCTGGAGATTGCCCAGCAGCTTTTCCCGGAGTTGAGCGAAGGCTACGACATCGTTCCCTATGAAATTCGAGACACTTATCTCGACCTGTTCACATCCCTGTGCGACAACCCCGAACCCACCTGCGTCCTGCTCACCGACAGCAGGTTTGGCTCCGCCTTCTTCGAGCATCGCTACCTGTCTGAGCTTCTGGGCATCCCGCTTGTGGAGGGCGGCGACCTGTACATCGGATACGAGGGTGATGTTCGCATGAAGACGATAGACGGTGACGTGCATGTTGATCTCATATACCGCCGCGTGGAGGACCTCGAGATTTTCGTGCCCGGGCTAACGGACGCATACCTGAATGGCAAGGTCGTGCTGGTCAACGGCATGGGCACCAGCGTCGCCGACGACAAGCTCGCGTTCCTTTGGGTGCCGGACATGATTCGGCACTACCTCGACGAAGAGCCGATTCTCGACCAGGGCAGGAGCTACGACCTCGACGACCCCGCAAGCCGCGCCTATGTGCTGGAAAACCTCGACAAGATGGTGCTGAAGACCCGGCAAGGCTACGGCGGGCTGGGCGTATTTATTATGCCGGACCTTGGAGGCAACTACCGCACGCAGCTCGCGCGCCAGATAATCGAGAACCCGCGCGCGATGATAGCGCAGGAAACGATAGAATTCGCGCAGCATGTCATCTTCGACGAAGAAGCGTGCGAGTACGACGAGCGGTACATAGACCTGCGCGTATATGCGGTGCAGAATGGACGCGGCGAAGCCACGGCGTTCCCCGGCGGCCTCACGAGGGTATCGCGGGCAGGCAACCGCGTAACGAATAACTCTTCTGGTGGCCTATGCAAGCCGACCTGGGTAGTTCGGTAAGCTACGCGGGCCTGCAGGTCAGCTACACCTACGGCGCCCGCTACGCCTATACCGACACCGTCATCCTAAACGACAACTTCCTGCGCCTCTCGGCATGCGTGGACGCATTCCAGACGCCCATGTCTTCGTCCGTCCTGACGGTTCCCGCCGCCCGTCTGGTGCAGTATATGGACCGACAGGGCAACCCGACGCATCGCGTCCGTCTCACAACGCCGCACACCGAGCTGACCATCCTTGCCGTTGGCAACGTTCGTCTTGTCAGTCCGCCGTGGGCTGTCGAAGAAATGGCGATGAGCGTCCTCTCATACGATGCCGGCGCGGGCGAGTTTCTATCGCCGACGCCAATGGTTGACCCGGAAAAGGTAGCGGATGCCGCGCGTCAGATAACCGCCGGCAGCCAGGGGTTGCTCGAGGTCGTGGACAGCGTAGTCGGTTGGGTGCATTCGAACATCACCTACATTCGCGGCAGCACGACAGTCGCCACGACAGCCGAACAGGTGCTGCATACACGGCAGGGCGTGTGCCAGGACATGACGCACTTGGCGATGGGGATGCTGCGGGCGCTGGGCATACCCACCCGCTATGTCAGCGGCCTGATGAGCGGGCAGGTAGGCGAGACGCATGCGTGGCTGGAGTTCCTGCATCCCGCGCTCGGCTGGCTGCCGTCCGATCCAACGCGAGGTCAGCCCATAGCCAGAGGCCTCGACCTCGTGAAGTTCGCCGCCGGGCGTGACTATACGCAGGCGTCGCCCATAGAGGGATCATTCGTCTCGAAAGGAACAGGCTGGCTGGATGTAGTGGTCGCGCAGGTAACGCCCTCATTGGAGAGCCTATCTTTCGATGACGCGATGAGCCTCATCAACAATGCGAAATCCGCATAATCTGCCATCACATCACGAAACATGATAAAGAAACACCACAAAAGTTAACATTTTGATAACACATTCCCGCGCTCACAGGCGTAAAATCAAGATAGCGCCAAATTTCACCTTCCCCCCTCGACGAACTGATAAGTGCAGGCAAAGTCCCTTCCCCCTCGACGGGGGAAGGTTAGGATAGGGGTGAAGTCGCAAAGGCAAGCACGATTATTTCAATACCTACCCTATAAACCCTAGACGAGGGAAGGTTAGAGCCTGTCCTGAGCGTGTCGAAGGGGTGAGGGCGAAAACAACACCTACTACCGTAAATTGCACTACCGGAGGCAAAAATTGATTCAGACGATGGCAGAGCCGCGATCCATGAGCCTTGCTAAGGACAATTGGCTGACCGATTCGAGGGCATACAACCTGATATGGCTCGGGCGCTGGATGGAGCGGTCCGAGAGCATAGCGCGCGGCATGGACACCGCGGCAAAGCAAGCATTGCGCGAAGGCGGTGAATCCGACACTCTGGTGGACTGCCTCTGCGACCTCGCAAGCTCACTGGGCGCCTCAGTGGAGCAGCGGGATAATGTGGCGGCCGAACTACTGCTGCGAAACTCGGGCTCCTCCGTCTTGCAGAGCCTCATCAAGGCGCGCCTGTCCGCCACGCAAGTCGCCCCCGTCGAGTTGATGCGCGCCCTCACCGAGGCAATCCTTGAGCTGGAACTCCTGCCCGTCGAGGCGATTGAGACCCCGCAGCAGATTATCGACATAGCCACGGCAGTCATAGCCAAGATATCCGACGCCGGTCAGGTAATCGAAGACCAGTGGTTCGGCCGCGAAGCCCTAAGCGACGAAGAAATCTACCACCGCTTCGCCCAACAGCAACAACAGCAACAGCAGATGTGCGGCTGACATGGAGGAGCAGAATCTAGGGGATGGAGGTGAGCGCAAGATAGACTTGCGCGAGCACGGCATCAACAGAGAGCAAGCGGCGGACTTGCGTCAAAGGCTGTCAACATTCACCGAAGACTGGGAATCTCTGGATATGGCAATCTACGATGACTACGACGAGTCAAAGATACGGAAGCGGTGAGAAAGAAACGCAAATCGCCCCTGCCGACCTCAACATCGACAGGGGCCGATTGGTGTGTGCGATTTGGTGGAACTCAGACGCCGTGCTGCGCGACTATGGACTGAAACAGCTCGTCCGGCGCGTATATGCGTATGTCGGAGTTGCGAAACCCTCGCGCGTCTCGGGTAACGATACCTTCGACATTCACACGCCGAGCCGCTTCGTGAATAACGGCGTCTTCGTAATCTGGCAAATCCGAAGTCGAGGCACCTTGCAAGATGCCAGCATCCACGGGCGCGATGTGGAACATGTCCAAGAGTGTCCTGATATGTTCCCGCGACTCGGTTTCGCTGAATTGCTGAGATATGAAGTAGTAAATCGTCGTCACAGTTGTCGCGCACAACACGCCGTCAATTTGCCCTTGCCTGACATACTCCATCAATCGCGCTGCGATCAACGCATGCGGTCGTCTTCTGAGTATCGCGTCGAGGACCACGTTGGTATCGAAGAGAACTCTCACAAATACCTCTTTTCAAGCGCGCCATCATAGCCCATCTTGTCGTAGCCCTCAAGGATACCCATTAATGAGCGAACTTCCGGCGACAGTTCTTCTTCGTTCAACTCAACAGGGTGTCCCATTAGAGCGAAGTAGTCTTCTACCGTTTGCGAGAGCGTCTTGCCGCGCTTTTTGGAGTAGTATTTGGCGCGCTCAACGAGTTCTTCGTCGATTGTCAGCTTTATCTGCTTCTTCATCCTCTTTCACCTGCCTTTGCCACATCACGGCATGCAAATGGGGACGACCAGTTAAGCCGTCCCCATCATATTAGCATAAGAGCATGTATAACCCCTTCCCCCTCAGGGGGAAGGTTAGGAAGGGGGTAACTCCCTACTCCCCGTCCCTTATCGCCTTCGTCACCGCCTGCGGGTTCATCGGCAGGTCGTACATCCGAACCCCCACCGCGTCATTGATGGCATTCGCCAGCGCTGCCAGCGGCGGCACTATGTTCGCCTCACCCACGCCCTTGACGCCGAACGGGTGCGCCGGATTCGGCACCTCCAGCATCACCGCATCGATCATCGGCAGGTCAAGCGCCGTGGGCATGCGATAGTCCAGCAGGCTGCTGTTCAGCATCGCGCCATCGTCGCTCATATAATACTCTTCGTTCAGCGCCCAGCCGATGCCCTGCACAGTGCCGCCCTGAATCTGCCCCTCGACATAGCTCGGATGCACCGCCACGCCCACATCCTGGAACGCCGTGAAGCGCAGAATTTCCACCTTGCCCGTCTCCGGGTCAACCTCCACATCCACGATGTTTGCGGCATAGGAGCCTGCCGAGCCGCCGGGATTCAGGTTCGCCCTGCCCACGATGGGGCCGCCGGTCTCGGCTGCTCTGGCTGCCAAGTCTTTGAAGGACATGGTGAGTTCGGTGTCGGACTTGTGGCGCAGTTCCCCGTCCACATACTCGACATCGCTCTCGTCCGCTTCCCAGAGCATCGCCGCTCGCTGGATGAACTGCCGCTTCACATCGTTGGCTGCCTCGAACGCCGCGAAGCCGGACTTGTACGCCACGCCGCTGCCGCCCGACGTGGACGTGAAGCCCACCGAGTCGGTGTCGCCAACGGTAGGTATGACATCCTCGATAGGCAGTCCCAGCGTCTCAGCGAACATCTGGGCAACGGCCGTGCGCGAGCCGCCGATGTCCATGCTGCCCTCGATGAGGCTGACCGTGCCGTTGGACAGCACATTGGCGATGGCAGACGCCATGCCCGAGTTGTTGCGGCAGAAGCCCATTGCGATGCCGCGACCGCGGTTTGGCCCCTCAAGCGGAGTATTGAAGTGATCGTGCGCCATCACGGCTTCCATCGTCTCCTTGGCGCCGATGGGCCCGTTCATAACGCCGTCCGCCCTGCGAGTGCCCGGTGTGGCGACATTGAGCATGCGGAGTTCCACCGCGTCCATGCCTAGCTCCTGAGCGATCTCGTCCAGCAGGCTCTCAGACGCGAAGCAGACTATCGGAGCGCCCGGCGCGCGGTATGCCGCCGTCTTGGGCTTGTTGGTCATGATGTCGTAGCCGTCGATTTGCACATTCTCGATGAAATACGGCGCGAACACGGCAGCGCACGAGCCGGGCAGCGGCGCGCCGGGATACGCGCCGCCCTCGAACGCGAAGTAAATCTGTGCGGCGGTGATGCGCCCCTCGTTGGTAACGCCAATCTTGCACTTGAGATGGCCGCCGGCGGTCGGACCAGACGCTTCCAGCACCTCGATGCGCGTCATCGTTGACTTTACCGGCTTGCCTGTCTTCTTCGACAGCGCGGCCGACACCGCTTCCAGGTACGCCAGCGTCTTGCCGCCGAAGCCCCCGCCAATCTCCATCGGGACGACCTTGATCTGCGAATTCGGAATGCCCAGCACCTGCGCCGTGCTGTCACGCATGGCAAAGTGTCCCTGGCTGCTGCTCCAGATGGTGAGGCGGTCGTTGGGCGCGCCGTCGGCAGCCCAGAACGCGGTAGCCGTGTGCGGCTCGATGTAGCCTTGATGCACCGTCTTGGTAGTGTACTCGCGCTCGAAGACATGATCTGCTGCCGCAAAGCCCGCCTCGATGTCGCCCAATACGTGCTGCTCGTGGTCCGCGATGTTCTTGCTCGCCGCGATATATTCGTCGCCACCGCGCTCGATCCAGTGCTCATGCAGCACTGGCGCATCCGGCTTCAGCGCTTCCATTACCGTGGAGACGCTGGGCAGCACCTCATACTCCACATCTATGAGCGCGAGCGCCTCCTCCGCCACATGCGCGTTGACCGCTGCGACTGCCGCTATCGGGTGCCCCTTATAGAGAACCTTGTTCTTGGCGAGTATGTTCTCGCCGATAGGAACGCCCTGCTGCGCCACCTGCGGTATCGGCGCCATTGGCGCGAGGTCGGCAGATGTAACGACCGCCTTCACATCCGGGTGCGCCTCCGCCCTGCTCGTATCGATAGCCTTGATGCGCGCATGCGCGTGCGGACTGCGGAGCACCTTGCCGTGTAGCAGACCCGCGAGGTTCATATCCGCGCCATAGAGAGCGCGGCCCGTAACCTTATCAACACCGTCGTGCCGCACCGGGCGCGTGCCGACGACCTTATAATCTTCCTTCGGGAGCATTGTCACCATGTGTATCACCTCTTAGTGGATTAAAGTGGTTTTAGAATAGATTGAATTTCGCAATGCCTATCTTACCACAGGCAAACAAGGACATGGATTAACGCCATGTAAATGGAGAAAATTGCAAAAGTTCCTTCCCCCTCGATGGGGGAAGGCTAGGATGGGGGTGAGAGTGCATCACCAGCGCCCTAAACTGCACTAATGCAATTTTCTTCGCTATGTAAATGGCAGGGTCTTTCGGTTATCGTGCTCCTCCGCCATGTCATTTCGAGCGAAGCGAGAAATCTGAAATCTCCGACTATGGGCTGCCTTGTTTTCGCACAGAATTTTAGCTCCTTCACTTCGCCCAAGGTGACAACCGAAAGCCCTGATGTAAATGATAAGATTCGCGATCGTTTCCTGTCTCCCGCATTTCCTACATGTTAATATCTATAAGAAGAGCAAAGGGGGCAGCCATGGCAGAAAAGCACAAAGTAAAGCTTGGCAAGGACGGAATGTTGAAGTTCCCCAAAGAACTGCGGCGTCTGTACGGCTTGCGCGAAGGCAAAGAAGTTACCGTAGAGACGAGCGTCGAAGGCATCGTCATTAACCCCGTCTGGGACGAGCGTATGGAAGTGTACACACCCGAGCGCATCGCCGAATTCCTGCTGAGCAACGCCGTTGACGCAGAAGACTACGAACTCGCAAGAGTGGAAGTCGTCAAGATGGGACTGCACCCCGACCAGATTGAGCATGTCAAGCCTGCCGCTCGCCCTGACTGGGCTGACTGGGTCGAAGAGTACACACCCGAGCGCATCGCCGAGTTCCTGCTGACCAACTCCATAAACGAAGCGCACTATCAGCGCACGCGAAAGGAGGTCGTCAAGATGGGACTTGACCCGGACAAGATACTGCATGTCAAGCCGGACGGGGAAGTTGTGAATGGCTAACTTGGCTCACAGGCTATTTCTTGACACGAATGTATTGTTTTCGGCGGCGTACAGTGGAGACTCCGATTTTCAAAGGCTCTGGCAATTACCGGATACTGCCTTGATAATCTCCCCATATATCTTGAGCGAGGTCCTGCGCCATATAGTAGAACCGAGTCGTTTGGAAAGGCTGGGACGGCTCTTGGCAGAACTTGAGGTTATTGAGAATTGGACGCATGTCATCCTACCTGACGAAATGGCAACCCTTCGTCAAAAAGATATTCCGGTCATACAAGCCGCGATAGCAGCGCAAGCAACCCATCTAATCACTGGGGACAAGCATGACTTCGGCGACTACTTCGGTCAGACTATCGAAGGCGTTGAAATCATACAGCCTGCCGAGTACTTGAGGCAGCATTCACAGGACGACTAAACTCAAACAAAGGAGAAAAGCGAATATGACAGACACCGTAATCACACCCGAAATCATCGACCGCTACAAAAAAGTCGCGGGCGCAACCGTGTACAGCGCGGTGCGAGCATTCGGCTACGAGCCGTGCTTCATGCGCGACGTCCATGCCTTCACCCCCGGCGGCATGCTCGTCGGGCGCGCCAAGACCCTGCGCTTCGTCCCGCCGCGCAAGGACATCATCGCCGAAACCCACCGCGGCGCCGACTCTCCGGAGTACCAGGCGATGGGTTCGTGCGAGCCGGGCGACGTGCTGGTCATAGACGGCATGGGCAAGAAGTACGCCGCTATCGGTGGCGACGTAAAGCTCTTGCAGCTGAAGATGCAATCTGCGGCAGGTCTGGTAACGGACGCCTCCATACGCGACCTCGCAATCGTAGCTGACTACGGGCTGAAAGTCTTCGCCGGCGGCAGAACCCCCATGGGCGGCGCGGACGAAATTGACCCCTTCGAGGCAAACGTAACCATCGGCTGCGGCGGAGTAGCAGTCCGCCCCGGCGACCTCATAGTCGCGGACGACGACGGCGTTGTAGTAGTGCCAGAGTGCGTAGTGGAGCAGGTCATAGACTGGGTAGAAGAGCACGAGTGGGCAGAAGAGCACATCAAGGGCATGATAGAGGCCGAAGGAGTAGCCCCCGGCAAATACTACCCACCCCAGGAAGACATCATAAAACTCTACCCCGGAAACGCCGGCTAACACCAATCAACAGGACGGGCAGGACGTGGGTATATCAATAGCGTTTCCCTTGAAGTGACAAGTCCCTTCCCCCTCGACGGGGGAAGGTTAGAGCCTGCCCTCGCGGAAGCGGGGGATGGGGGTGAAAATCCTATTCATCCACCTGAACGAAAACGCTATCGGGTATGTCTTGCTCGTCCTGTTACAGTTGGCTAAACCGATATAATTCTCAGCCCATCCAGCCGCTCGAAATGCCTGCGATTGTTGGAAAGCAGCGTTAGCCCATAGCGCAGCGCCGTCGCGCCGATGAGAATGTCCATATCGCCGATGAGCGTTCCTGACGCTCTCAAGCGGCTTCGCTCACGAGCGAATATGCGGCATATCGTATCATCCAGCGGGATGACTTCCACACCGCTGAGAAAAGTTCGCAGCGTGCGGACTTCGGCTTCCGGATCTGTGGAATTGAATTCGCCCTCGTAGAGTTCGCCAAGCGATACGATGCTGATTCCCAACCCAAAAGGCGCGAGCTCCCTGATGCGATTCACAACCCGATCTCGCTGGTGCATGTGGTCAATAGCCCAATCCGAATCGACTAGATACCGCAGATGATTACGGCTTGGGTGTATGTCGTGAACCATCAATGCGCGCCTGATATATCATTTGCTTGAACTCGTCCGGGTCGTGCAGCCCCTTCCATCCCCCGGCAGCCGCCATGAGATGTTCGATCCGTTCCTCTTTGGAAAGTTGCGGCTTATCCTCAATGGACACCGTCACCTCCTCGCCCTCTTTCAGATCGACGGATTCAAGCGGCATAAGCGCGCCATTGGTGAATATGGCTTTTACCCTCTTTGTCATGTTCGTGCCCTTATTGTGTCTGTTGGTCCGCGAGTTGAACCATATTGTAGCACGCCCCGTCGTTTCGATTCAGGCAAGACGCCGGATGCGTAGTGTTTCCTTCTAGAGTGTGTTGGCATTTGACGCACAAGTCATTTCGAGCACGAAAAGCCCGCACATCTGTCATTCCGAACGAAGTGAGGAATCTCAAATCGTCGCATGCAAACTTGCTTCCGACTTTAGAATCCCCTTCCCCCATCAAGGGGGAAGGCTAGAGCCTGCCCTCGCAGTAGCGAGGGATGGGGGTGAAATGGCCAAGTCCTCCCCATCCTGTTAATCGATGTTAGCCCCCGTTACAGCGTCATCACCGACTTGATGACCTCATCCTCCCGCGCCTCGTACATGTCGTATGCCTTCTGCACATCATCGAACTTCATCATGTGCGTCGCCATCTCGCCCGGATCCCACCAGCCGCGCTCCTTCAGATCGATCATCGTCTCGATATGCGTAATCGGATCGCCGCTAGTCGCGCCCTGCGTCGGGATGATAGTCGGCGCGTTCCGCAGGAAGAGCGATGTGTCCAGCGGCACGCGATCCTCGGAGGCATTCTCCTGTATGCCGAAGATAATGACCTTGCCGAGGTTCCTCACCAGCCGCAGCGTGGCTTCCAGGCAGTCCCGGTAGCCAGCCGCCTCAACGGTAATGTCTGCGCCCTGCCCGCCGGTAAGCTCCATCACCGCCTCGTCGAGGTTCTCCTTCGTAGGATTGATGGTATGAGTCGCGCCGAATCGCTTGGCGAAGTCCAGCCGATAGTCGAACAAGTCCGCGGCGATGACCTTGCGAGCGCCCGCCCGCGCGCATATCGCTGTGAACGACAAACCGATGCTGCCCTGTCCCATCACCAGCACATCCTTGCCCAGTATCGTTCCCATCTGCTGGCAGGAGTACAGCACCGTGCCGGACGGCTGGCACATCACCCAGCTCGTCAGGTCGCCGTGGTCCGGCAGTGCCGCCATGCGTCCCTCGTCGCCGTTGATGTACTCCACCAGACCGCCGTTAGTCCTGGGACCCGGCAGCACGATGACGCGCTGGCCGACCGAGAACTTGTCCGAGCGGCTCTCGACCACCGTGCCTGCCGCCTCATGGCAGGGACCGCCCACGCGCATCGGATACTCTTCTTCAGGATGGACCGGTCCGTAGGCGTGGCGGATGTCGCTGCCGCAGACCGACCATGTTTCCAGCTTGATGAGACACTCGCCGTCAATGATTTCCGGAACATCAACCTCTTCAATCTCAAATCTCTTGGGGCCCGCAATTCGTGCTGCTCTCATGGTATCGTAACCGTCCCTCCTGAAGGTATTCTCCCTATGGCTGCCACAGCCGTCCGTTATAAAAAGCCGCACTATACATTACGGCACAAGCCCGCCAATGACAAGAGTTTGAGACTATTGGAGAAATATGCAACAGTCCCTTCCCCCTCGATGGGGGAAGGTTAGGATGGGGGTGATGCCTGTATCAAAAACAATGTTGAATATGACACCAACACCTATTAGCAATACCGGACTATTGATAGCGTTTCTATCAGATGGTTTGAATAATAACTCCGTTCGTCCTGAGCCTGTCGAAGGACTTGTCGGTTCAGCAATTCACCCCATCCTGTGCATCGATGTTGCCCTAACCTGTATAATGAACGCAGACAAGTTTTTAATATCCACAGAACAGTGAGAGGACAGACGATGCAGGTTGTCAGAAAAGGACAGAACGAGTCGGAAGATCGCACGGACGCACCGATATTCTACGGCGGCAAGGTAACGGGCGAGGCGATTGTCGGCGGCGGCATGAGCGGAGACTTCAACTTCAACAAAGTCAGCTTCTTCAACGGCGCGAAGAACCACTTCCACACGCACACGAGCGACCAGATTCTGTTCGTGTTGAGCGGCAAAGGCTATGTGGCGACCGATGCCGAGCAAGTCGAAGTCGGCGAGGGCGACACCGCGCTGATTCCCGCAGGCGAAAGGCACTGGCACGGCGCAGTTGACGGCGAGGACTTCTCGCACATCTCGCTGACGCATCCCGAAAGCCAGACCACCGTGTACGACAACTAGGCACAGGCAATCAGCGGTCAGGCATCAGCGATAGGGTGTCATGTTCATTGTTGATATGAGCCAAATTGTCCCTTCCCCCTTGATGGGGGAAGGTTAGGATGGGGGCGAAGCCTACAGCGGACATTCTGGCGTCAACACATTCCTAACAATACACTCGACAGGGTGGCAAAAGGCTTTCCAATGAAACCTGACGCTTGACCGCTTACTCAGCTTCCGCCAGCGCGTCTTCAATCGCGCGGCGGTACGCTTCATAGTCGCCGCCCACACGATTGCCGTTGACCAGCACCGTCGGAGTGCTGTCAACTCCGCGGTCGATGCCGTCGAAATGGCTCGCCTTGACGCGCTCGAATGGACGCCCGCTCTGCATGCACTCGTCGAACTCCACGGCATCCAGCTCCAGGCTGTCCGCCGTTTCCCTCAGCCATGCAACTGAGAAGCCGCTGCCTCGCGCTTCAACCCATTTGTCAAATATGGCGTCGTGAAACTCCCAGAACATATCCTGCTCGGCGGAGCACTCGGTTGCCATCGCCGCAATTACCGAATTCTCGCTGATGACGATAAAGTGGCGATAGACGAAACGCACCTTGCCGGTCTCCACGAAGTCCTCGATTATCTGTCGCCCTGGCCCGAGGGCGAATGTGCGGCAGTACGGTCATTGAAAGTCTGAGAACTCGACGACCGTAACGGGAGCGTCCGGGTCGCCCAGCATCTGCGCGAATGCCTCGTTCGCAACATCCATCTCCGCGTCGCCGTTGTCCGAGTCCGTGCTCATCGCGGATGCCTGCTCTAAGCTTCCCACGAATGCCAGTTCCAGGCGTATCGTGTCCTCCACGCTCAGCACTATTGCCACACTGGGCTTGTCCATTGCGAACTGCTCGAAGGTGATGTCAATAGCCGCGATTCCTGTGATGATGTCGCCAAACTCCGCCGTCACATCCCAGGTAACCGGGCGGGTCTGGTCGCGGACAGTCAGGTCGCCACTGATAGTGAACTCGACCGTGCCGCTCGCCTCACCGATAGGCGAAGGTAGCCCTTCGACCGAAGTGGGGTGGAAGACTACTTCAGGGTACTGTGCCGTCAGCAGCGTGCGCTCCCGCACATAGCGGTCGCGGCGGTCGCTGTCTGTCCTCAGCGTGCCAGCCTGTATGACTATGCTGCTCTCGTCTGCGACGATCCCACCGTCCTCGTCGAATGCGATGCGTCCGACCACCTCAGTCGTCTCGCCGGTGGCGACGAAAAAGCCTTGCCGCGCCAATTCTTCTTCCACCTTATAGCGAGCAACTGTCCCCTCGCCGAGGACGAAAGCCGTCGCGCCCTGTGACATTTCAGCAGGTTCGGCGGGTGTCTCGGCTGTCGGCGCGGGTGCTTCGGTCGCCGCCGGTTCTGGTGCAGTAGTCGCAGTCGCAACCGGAGCGACTGTTGGCGCGGGAACAGCGGTTGGAGGCGTCTGAGGCGCTGCCGTTGGTGCGGGTGGAGCGGCGGTAGGCGCCGTTACGGGAACTTGGGTCGGCTGAGGTTCCGGCTGTTGAGAGCAAGCAACCATGATTACTGCGAAGACGACGAAAAGCGCCGCGCTAGCTAAGACGCGGCTGAGGGAATAGGGCATTAGGGCATAACTCCGATGTGCTGGCTCGCGAACAATCGCATGCATACAGGATAGCATAGGGAAGCAGTCGAAGATTGACTGCAAAGCCGTGTCTGCTAGAATTGTGATAGATAATTGATATAGTTCAGAGATTTCTCAGAAGGGTTGCCAATCGTGATTATAAGAATA
This sequence comes from Dehalococcoidia bacterium, assembly GCA_034421195.1. GTDB lineage: Bacteria > Chloroflexota > Dehalococcoidia > Lucifugimonadales > JADFKI01 > Bin90. The sequence goes on along the minus strand of DAOUKP010000015.1, from coordinate 259,048 downwards.
AAGAGACAGAGAAGGAGAAACGGGAAGAAGACTGGAAGAACGATAGGGGGCAGCAGGATTGTATATGCCCGGCCTTCGTTCTTAGAGGGCATTGCGCGTATCTTTGACTTCGGTGGCACTCTCAATACCTATTATCTCGTATCATCGGACGAAGACCCGAGAAAAGTGGATGCGCGCGCCATCGCATCGGACTGGGAGGCTGTGGGCAAGGATATGGCTAGCGCAATTGGGCAGTATGAGGATTCCACAAAAATCCGCTCAACAATAGGTACAAAGGATCGACAGCTTTAACTGTGCGGGCAAACCGCACCACCTTAACATGCAATAATAGAAATATGCAGCGTAACCAAGGCAAAGATGCTAATCAAAGTCAATCATCCGAGTTGATGTCCACGGATAACTCAGGCTCAATTGAAGAACCTGTATTGCAACAAGAATCGACACTAGTTGATTTTGAGGAATTCGAAGAACTCTTCGTGGGACCGCTCCCACACCCTGAAATACTCGCGCAATACGAAGAAGTTTTGCCGGGGGCGGCTGAGCGAATAATGACGTTGGCGGAAGGCCAAGCCACGCATCGAAGGAATGTTGAAATGATCGTAGTGACGACTGCAAAATCTTCAGTCGCGCACGAATCCAACAGAGCGTATATGGGGTTGGTTGGTGGCATTATCGTTGCCATAGTTCTGATACTATGCGGCACTTTTCTGGTGTACAACGGACATGACTGGGCTGGCACTACTTTGGTAGTCGCCACGATTGTCGGCTTGGTAAGCGTCTTGGTGTATTCCACACAGACGAGAACCGTCGAAAGGCGCGAAGTCCTGCGTGAAGAGGAATATGAGCCTGAGTCTGAAGAAGACAATTGACGCGCGCCGACCGACTATTGAGCGAAAAACCGCGCCAACTCGTCCCGCTCAAACGCTGGCAGCGGACGTTCCACCCCGCCTGACACAAGCCGCAAGCCCTCGGACTTCGGCGTAATGCTGCCGATAACGCTTGCCGGTATGCCCTCCTGACCGAGCGCGATTACAAGTCGCTCCGCCTCCGTTGGCGACAGCGTTGCCAGCAGCGAACCGGACGCTATCAGTCCCAGCGGTTCCAGCGACAGCGCATCGCAGATAGCGCGGCATTCCGGCAGCACCGGAATGCGCTCTTCGTCAACGGTCAGCCCGACATTCGCGGCAGTCGCGAGTTCCATCAGAGCCGTCGCCACGCCGCCTTCTGTCGGGTCGTGCATCGCATGCACATTGGTAGTATCGCAGGCGATTGATGCGGCTTTTGCCACGCTGATGCCCGGCGTGAACAGGAACGACTTCGCCCGCCCGATGACCTCTTGCGACACGCCCCCGCCCGCGAGCGCGTCCTCCGCCTCTCGCGCAAGTATCGAAGTGCCTTCGATTGCGATGCCCTGCGTGAGCACGATGCTGTCACCGACCTGCGCTCCGGAGGACAGCACCACTCGGTCCTTCTCCACCTCGCCGAGCAGCGCTCCCATAGCGATAGGACGCGGCAGCTCGTAAGTAATCTCCGTGTGCCCGCCGATGAGCGTGATGCCCAGCGAATCGCAAGCCTCGGTCAGTTGCGTGAAAATCGCTTCCGTCTGCTCTTCAGTGGTGCCTTCCGGTAGCAGCAGCGTCGCCATCAGCCAGCGTGGTGTCGCGCCCATCGCTGCAAGGTCGTTCGAGTTGACCTGCACCAGATACCAGCCGATGAGGTCCGTCGCAAATGTGATTGGATCGGTCTTGGCGACAAGGTAGCGGTCGCCCATGTCGATGAGCGCGGCGTCCTCTCCGGCGCGCGCGCCCAGCACGACGCGCGGGTCGCGCACATCTATATCGGACAGCAGCCGCGAGAGCAGCTCCATCGGCAGTTTGCCAGCAAGCATGAGAGTCGGTCAACCTATCAGTGTGTCAGTTCGTCAGCAATAAGGTAACATAGATGACAGGATATTGACCGACTGAAAGACTGACGAACTGATTGACTATGCTGACTGCCGTCTTTTTCGACCTGTACAACACACTCGCAGGCTTCCGCCCTTCGCGCTACGAGATACAGTCCGAGGCGCTCGCCGACTTCGGCTTTACTGTAACGCCGGAGGGCATTCTGCGCGGCTACAATCTCGCGGACGCCTTCATGTCGCACCAGAACGCCACAAAACCCGTGCGAAGCCTCAGCCGTGAGGAAAACAGGGTGTTCTTCGCCGAGTATGAGCGGCGTGTGCTGCGCGGCGCGGGCGTGGAGGTGTCGCAGGACGAAGCATGGCAGATTTGGCGGCGCATCCGAAAGATTGACTACGGCCTCGCCCTCTTCGACGACACGATACCAACACTGGAGACATGCAGGCAGATGGGTCTGACCGTCGGACTAATCAGCAACATGAACCAGAGCGGAGACGAACTCGCGGGCGGCATGGGGCTGCTGCCGTACCTCGACTTCTCGATTACTTCGCACGAAGTGGGCGCGGAAAAGCCGCATCCGCTCATATTCGAGCGAGCGCTGGAGCGCGCCGGCGCGCGTCCTGAAAATGCGGTGCATGTGGGCGACCAGCTCACATCCGATGTCGCGGGTGCAGAGAATGCCGGCATAACCCCCGTGCTGCTCGATAGAGACGGAAATCACAGGCATTACGCGGCGCAACCCCGCATCGAAGAACTCTCGGAACTGCCGGAGTTGCTGGAACGACTCCGGTCATAGCGTGTCATGGCTGAAAGAGCGCCGAATGGACGGAGAAATCTCTCACTCTTCCGTCCATTCCTGAGGTTAATAGCTAGAAGTCCGCTTCCGCCTTCCGCCGCCGCCGCTTCCCCACGACCTCCACAGTGTTCTCCGCGACGATCGGCGAAGAATAGACATCGCGCTTTTGCGCCTTCTTCTTCGGCTTCTTTGCCTCACGCTTAGGGACACTTCCCTTCGGCATAATTTCACCTCCCTAATTGGTGTTGGCTTACATGTCGTTTAATTTTACTTCCCGGATTGCCAGAGTTTAGACGAGATTCGACGATATGTAAAGTAACGGCCTGGATAGCAGGGGCAGGGAGCATCCCTTTTCCATTTGTCCATGTCTCATCAATCCGGCATCTCCGTTAAGTTCTTCGGTAGAACTTTTGTTGTGTTGTGTGTGCTATAATCTCGGACAAGAACACAATACGCCACGCTCCGACAGCGACCTGAACCACATTAACAACAGCATGCTGCTCTGCGGACCGTGCAACGGCATCAAGAGCAACACCCTGACGCTGAGCGGTCTCCGCCGTGAAAACAAGCGACGCGGTCGGATGGCGAAGCAGTGACAAGGCGCAGGAGTGACGCAATGACGCAACGATACCAAATGCTATAATGCTGTCTGAGAATCGCAAGGAGCGGACCAATGGTTACGCATGTGAATATGCCCGAAGCCCAAACGCAGCTTCCCAGCCTTTTGGCGAAGGTGGAAGCGGGCGAGTTGGTCGTCATTGAGTGGGACGGAAAGCCTGTGGCGCTACTGCTTGCCTGCGACAAGTCGCGCGCTACCGCTAAGCCTATGCCCAGCGATAAGTGGTCAGACGCGGAAGCAAAGAAATGGCTCATCCAAAGCTACGGCCTGGTCTGTCGAGGTTGCAGTTACACATTCAACCATGAACGCTTTCTGCTACCTGAATATGACATACCCGTTTCAAAGGGCGGGCTTGAACGAATCGGCAACAAACTGCTGTTATGCGCCCCTTGTGCAGCCGTGAAGAATGACACGCTCACGAATGAAGAGTTGCGTGAGATAAATAGAAAAAATGGCTGGATGCCGAAACGCCGTCCCGGCGCGCTCAAAGGAAAAATCTTCATCGACGACGATCTGTTCGCCCAGCCGCTGCCCGATGAAGAACTCGCGCTATGGGAGGGCTCGGATAGTTGAGAATCTTGCTCGATACGCATGCCTATCTATGGTGGATTGCAAGAAGCGACAGACTATCCATAGCGGCTTACGACGCAGTAACAAACAGTGGAAATGAAGTGTTCTTCAGCGCGGCATCAGCCTGGGAGATTGCCACCAAGCACCGCTTGGGAAGACTGCCTGAGGCGGAGTCGGTAATTCAAAATATCCTTGCTTCCATAGAAGCCGCGGGTTTTGAAGAGTTGCCTATCAGCGTGCGCGATGGCGAGTATGCCGGACGGCTGCCCGGGCATCATCAAGACCCTTTTGATCGCATCATCATCGCGCAGGCGCTCATTCGCAATCTAGCAATAATATCGAATGAACGCGTCTTCGACCGCTACGGCGTCAACCGCATCTGGTGATTCACTCACTCATCCAAACCCAACTGAAAATTGACTACTTACCCAGGAGGCACACACATGGTTATGCTTAGCCCACGCAACGACTGGCTCCAACTCACCACCGAAGAACCCATCGAACCCGACCTGCCCATCTGCGACCCGCACCACCACCTGTGGGAGCGCCCCGGCAACAACTACATGCTCGACGACCTGCTGCGCGACCTCCGGTCCGGGCACAACATCGTCAGCACTGTTTTCCTCGAATGTTCTTCCATGTACCGCGAGGACGGGCCGGAGCATCTGAAGCCGCTAGGCGAGACCGAGTTCACGGCAGCGGTCGCCGAGGAAGCCGCGGCTCGCTCCGATGTGCATACGAATGTCAACGCCGCGATAGCCAGCCACGCCGACCTGACACTAGGCGAGTCCGTGGCTGAAGTGCTTGAGGCGCACATCGAGCTTGGCAAGGGCAGGTTTCGCGGCATCCGGCATGGCACATCGCACGACCCCAGCCCCGTCATCCCCGCATACCGCGACCGGGGTCCCGGCGTGATGATGACGCCGGAGTTTCGTGAAGGCTTCAAGCAGTTGCAGAGGCTCGACCTTACCTTCGACGCATGGATGTACCACCCGCAGCTGCCCGAACTCGTGGACTTAGCCCGTAACTTCCCGGATGTTACGATCATCCTGGACCACATCGGCGCGCCGCTCGGCATTGGCCCCTACGAAGGCAGACGCGCGGAAGTCTTGGAGATATGGAAGCGCAGCATCGCCGAGGTCGCGCAGAACGAGAACGTCTTCGTGAAAGTCGGCGGCTGCGGAATGCCCAACTACGGCAACGACTGGCACGAGCGCGAAACGCCCATAGGCTCCGTCGAGCTTGCCGAGGCGACCGCGCCCTACTACCTCTATGTCATAGAGCAGTTCGGCGTCGAGCGCTGTATGTTCGAGAGCAACTTCCCCGTCGATAAAGTATCGTACTCTTATAACGTGATGTGGAACTCGTTCAAGCGCATCGTCGCCGACTTCTCGGACAGCGAGAAGGCTGCGCTCTTCCATGACACGGCTGTGAAGGCGTATCGAATCTAGTACGCTCCGATGGAAGGGACCGGCGGGTCAGCGCGTCCGGTCCCTGCCAGCCTACTCTCCGCCGAAGACCACGTGCGAGCGCAGGAAGTCGATATCCATCTCGACGCCCAGCCCTGGCGCATCAGGCACGAACAGGTCGCCGTCCCTGATGTCCAGTCCCGGCTCGACGAACGCGCCGTATGCGCCGAGGTCGTAGCGCATCGTCTCTAGCTTGTAGAAGTTCGGCGTGGTCATCATCACATGCGCGCCGGCAAGCACATTGATCGGCCCGCTCGCGTCGTGCGGCGACACCGGGATATAGTACGCCTCCGCCATCGTGGAGATTTTCTTCAGCTCAGTGATGCCGCCCGTCCAAGTAACATCCGGCATGATGAAGTCCGCCAGGTTGTTCTCCAGTATCGGCACGAACTCCCAGCGCGTGTGCAGCCGCTCGCCAACGGAAATCTTCACCGGAATCTCACGCCGCACCTGCTGAAGCGCGCGGTAGCTCTCCACCGGCACCGGCTCCTCGAACCAGTGAATGTCATGCTTTGCCAGCCTGTTCGCAAGCTCGATGGCGGTCGGCACGTTGTACATCCCATGCGCGTCAATTAGTATCTCTATGTCAGGGCCTATCGCCTCCCGCACCGCGCCGACTATCTCGTCCGCCGTAGCCATGCCCTCCCTGCTCAGCTGCCCGTCCAGCATGCCTGCGTTGCCACCTGGGATGAAGCGCATCATCGGGTCGAACTTGAACGCCTCGTACCCTGCGTCAACAATCTGCTTCGCATCCGCTATGGCGTCGGGGATGTTCGCAGGCTCCGGTGGGTGCGTGTAGAGCGCGATGCGGTCTCGGACCGGCCCTCCGAGCAGTTCGTATATCGGCAGTCCAAGCTCCTTGCCGCGAATATCCCAGAGCGCGATGTCGATCCCGCTGATAACCGCCGTCACCGCTCCCCGCGTGCCAACATAAGTAAACGAACGGAATATCTTCTGCCACAGCCGCTCGAACTCGTTGGCGTTCTCGCCGGCTACAAAGTCGCTCACTTCCCGTATCATCGATGCGACCGCCCGGTTCGCCACCGGACCCGGGTAGGTCGTAACCTCGCCCCAGCCGGTTATTCCCTCATCAGTGTCAACCTGCACGAACACCAGCTGCCTGTCGTGGACCAACGGCTTTTGCTCGGCTCCGACACGCATCTCCCACGGAAAGCTCACAACCCACGGCGTTACCTTCGTTATCTTCATTGATTTCATCTCCTCACGGCGGCACAGGTCAATTGTCAGAAATTACTGAGAGATGGTATGCCAACCCCACGAAAGGCGCAACTCGCTGCCGGTCATAACTTTCTGCATCCGTGCAACGGTGTGAATCTGCATTGATTGCGGGGTGCGCCAGCGTATCATATCAACCTCGTATCGTACGCTCACTTGACCCTTCTCGTCCTAAAGCCGTATATTGACGCCACACTATTATGTGTGGAACGCATATATGCAATGACAAGCGTGCAACGTAGTTATGTGTACAGCGCATAATGGTGATGTTATACGCAAAACGCATGGCTGCGCGCTTAACCATTGAGCCATCGCAGCTGCGCCAATTCATTGATTTGGGAGGTCAATAATATGGCATTCGGAAGTGGCGATTACATGTACGAAGTAGCAGAGGGCTGGGGGCAGCTGCCCGAAGGCTTCGAGTTCAAGCAGGTTGCCGACGTCGCGGTGGACAACAACGACAATGTGTATGTCTATAACCGCGGCACGCACAACCTCGTAATCTTTGACCGAGAGGGCAACTACCTCGACTCGTGGGACCTGCAGCACAAGGAGCCGCACGGCATCTGCGTGGGTGAGCGAGGCAACATCTATCTGGCGGACAGGGACTCGCATGTCGTCGAGAAGCGCGACCCTGAGGGCAACCTGCTGCTCACGCTGGGCACGCGCGATATGCCCTCGGACACCGGAGAGATCGAACGCTCTCTCGTAGAGAAGCCCGGCGGTCCCTTTAATATGCCGACCGGCATCGCTATCGGCAGCTACAGCGACATTTTCATATCCGACGGTTACGGCAACTGCCGCGTACACCACTACAACTCCACCGGAACGCACATGAAGTCCTGGGGCTTGCCCGGCAAGGTCAACCCCGGCGACTTCCACCTGCCGCACGGTATCGGCGTTGACTCAGAGAACAGGGTTGTCGTCGCCGACCGCGAGAACAATCGCATTCAGGTCTTCGACGAGGAAGGCGAGTTCCAGTTCATGTGGACCGGCTTCCAGCAGCCCACATCGGTCGCGTTCGGACCGGAAGGCGAGATATATGTCCCTGAACTTCAGCACCGCGTCAGTATCATAGACGGCGAGGGCAACCTGCTCGCGCGCTGGGGCGACGAGCACAGCCACGAGCCTGGCCTCTTCTACGCGCCGCACGGCATGGCAATCGACTCGCACGGCGACATCTACGTGGGCGAGGTTCTGGAAGGACAGCGCATCCAGAAGTTCATACGGCAGTAGTGGTATCCGGCTTTCAGGCGTCAGGTCAGCGCGAACTGACTATCGACTGCTGAAAGCTGAGGATTGAATATTGACTGATTGCATTATCGGCGAACCAGTCCGAAGGCAATGTTCGGAGGCTTGGCTATGACAACCACCGGCGCCCATAACGCTCCGGCCATTACTGCGCCGTCTTCCGATGCCGGGGAAATCCCTTGGTACGATCTTATCCCCGAAGTCCCTGAACCGCCAGAGGACGGCATGCAACAAGACGATGTCATTACGCTAATCAAAGCCATACTCATGGCGCTCTTCACCGACAATCCGAGTGCCCTAGTGTTCGGTCCCTCCGTAAATCTAATATACGATTCGGCAGTGCCCGGCTCTTTCATCGTGCCGGACTGTTGCGTTGTGCTGGGTGTGGACGCTGAAACGATAAGACGCGATAGGCGCAGTTACCGCATAGATGAATGGGGGCAGACGCCGGTGTTCGTGCTTGAAGTGGCGTCCGAAAGTACGGCTGATAGAGACTTGAACGAGAAGCGCGAGATATACGCGCAGATGGGAGCGCGGGAATACTGGCGTCTCGATGCAACCGGCGGTGAATACTACGAAGAACCGCTTGTGGGCGAGCGTCTTGTGAGCGGGGAATATGCGCGCTTCGAGTTGCATCGAGAGACGAACGGCGATATATGGTCTCGAAGCGAAGTATTGGGCGTGGACTTCTACTATCGCGTAGATGAGGACGGCTATGGCGCATTCCTGCTGCGAGACAGCGCCACCGGCGAGTGGCTCAAAACTCTTGGAGAAGAGATTGTAGCGCATGTCGAAACCGAATCTGCGCGTCAGGAAGCCGAGGCGCGAGCGCAAGCAGCCGAAGCGCGCAATCGACAGCTTCAGGCGGAACTGGATCGCCTGCGTGGTCAGCAGTGAACACCGACAAACTGATATACTGACTAACCGTAATACCGAAACCCATATCCGAAGGAGACATACATTGAACGGCTACGAAGCAATGGCAAAGATACTGAAAGCAGAGGGCGTGGAATGGCTGTCCTGTTTCCCGGCGCAGCCCCTAATCGACGCATGCTCGCGTGAGGGCATCCGCCCCATCCTGTGCAGGCAGGAGCGCGCAGGTGTCAACATGGCGGACGGCTTTAGCCGCATCCACAACGGCAACAAGATTGGCGTCTTCACGATGCAGACCGGCCCCGGCGCCGAGAACGCATTTGGCGGCGTGGCGCAGGGCTACGCCGACTCCGTACCCTTCCTCGCCATACCCGGCGGCAACCCTGCGCCACGGCAGGGCGTTCACCCCAACTTCGAGTCCGTTCCCAACTACCAGGGCATCACCAAGTGGGCGGCGCTCATCAACATGCCCGAGCGCATCCCCGAAATGGTCGGTCGCGCGATGACCCACCTCAAGCACGGCAGGCTTGGCCCCGTGCTGCTTGAGTTCCCCGGCGATGTCGCCGCCGCCGAGTTCCCCGGCGAGTTGAACTACAAGCCTGTAGAAGTCCGCAAGTCCGGCGCGTCCCCCGAAGATGTGCGAGATGTCGTAGCTGCGCTGCTCGGCGCGAGCGCACCCGTCATGAATGTCGGGCAGGGCGTCCTGTACGCAGAGGCGACGCCCGAACTCGTCGAGTTCGCCGAACTTACCAACATTCCCGTAATGACCACGCTCGCCGGCAAGAGCGCGTTCCCGGAGACGCATCCGCTGTCGCTGGGCACGGGCGCATCCTCCGGCACGCTCATGTGCGCGCGCTTCCTAGAGAACGCCGACCTCGTTGCCGGCATCGGCACGAGCTTCACCATCTCCAACTTCAACGCTCCTATGCCCTCAGGTGTAACCCTCGCGCACATCACGAACTGCGCCGAGGACATCAACAAGGACTATCGCGCGGACTACGGTGCGGTCGGAGACGCGAAGGTTGTGCTGCGCCAGATGATTGAAGAGGCGAAGAGCCAGCTTGGCAACGCCGAGGGACGCGGCGATGTGAACGGCGTCCGCGACGAGATCAAGAAGATTCGCGACGAGTACATGGCAGAGTGGGGGCCCAACTTCGTCTCCGACGAGGTGCCCATAAGCCCATACCGTGTCTTCAACGAGATGATGGCGAATGTTGACATCGCCAACACCATCGTAACCCACGACTCCGGCTATCCGCGCGAGCAAATTGTCCCGTTCTGGCCCGTAACCACGCCGCGCGGATACCTCGGCTGGGGCAAGTCAACGCAGCTAGGCTATGGCCTGGGCCTCGCGCTCGGCGCAAAGATGGCAGCCCCCGACAAGACGGTCATCAACATCATGGGCGACGCTGCCTTCGGCATGGCTGGCCTCGACATCGAGACCGCCGCCCGCTCCAACATCGGCACGCTCACAATCATCCTCAACAACGGTGTGATGACCCACTACTACGACCACTTCCCGCATGCTACCGAGCACTGGGGCAGCAACCAACTGGGCGGCGAGTACGCCAAGGTTGCAGAGGGCCTGGGCGCTTATGCGGAGCGCGTGGACAACCCCGACGAGGTGAACGGCGCCATCAAGCGCGCACTCGAAGCCACGAAGGAAGACCGCCCCGCAGTCCTCGAGATGATGACCAAGGAAGAGGAGAACATCTCCCGCTACTGGCGCTAAACATACCGGGCAAAGGCGGTCTATTACAAATGAGCAATCTCAGCTCCGGATGGGGCAAAGTAATGGTCGCCTTCTGCCTGTTGTGCCTGCTCGTGGTCATGATGGTCGGCTGTAATAGTCAAGGCGCCACCACCACTGACACAGCCAAGCCTGAAGCGCCGGAGGAAGTGTCGCGCGTTAAGGCGGTGAAGGAAAAGGGCAGGCTCGATTGCGCAACGCAGACGGATTTGCCCGGCTTCGGTTACTTTGACTCTGACAGAAATGTGCGAGGGTTCGATGTTGACCTATGCCGGGCAGTTGCCGCTGCCATATTCGGAAATCCCAATGCGCTGGAAATTCGACACATTAGCTACATCGAAAGAGGCGCGTTGCTCCAGGGCGGCGAGATAGACATCATATCCCGCACAACGACCTGGACAGCCCTCCGTGAGGCGCAGTGGGGCGAGTTCACCGTCATTATGTTCTACGACGGTCAGGGGTTCATGGTTCCCAAATCGCTCGGAGTCTCCAGTGCCCTGGAGCTGGACGGCGCTACCGTCTGCGTAGCCGAGGGGACCGAGACGAAGCGAAATCTCGCTGACTACTTCCGGGAGAACAACATGCAGGTGGAGATAGTCAGCTACGAAGAAACATCGGAGACCTACCGCGCATATGAGCAGGGGCAGTGCCAGGCAACGACCATCGACAAGTCGCAGCTGGCGGCCGCACGGAGCGCGTTCCAAGAGCCGGAGGCGCATTTGATCCTTCCGGAGACAATCTCCAAAGAACCGCTCTCTCCTATGGTTCCTCGCGGCGACGCATTGTGGACCGCGCTGGTCAAGACAGTCTTCTATGTCCTGATTAACGCCGAAGAACTGGGTGTAACCCAAGCCAATGTAGAGGAGATGCGAGACAGCAACAACATCCTTGTCAAACGGATGCTAGGCTCGGAAGGCTCTTTCGGGCAGGAGGATTTGGGACTGAAGAAAGACTTCGCGGTCGATGTAATCAAAGCGGTGGGCAACTACGGCGAGATATATGACCGCTATCTTGGGCCTGAAGGCGAGTCCTTCACGCTCCCACGAGGGTTAAACAATTTGTGGAGCAACGGGGGGATTCTATACGCACCACCCGTACGCTAGGCAGAGGCTGACATCGGTCAACCAATAGAGGGGCGGACAGGCTGCAAGCATGCAGGTGTCCGCTCCTCATTCGTTTGCTTCGTGATCTATGCCAGGTGCTTGCCGATGAATGCGAATAGCTTGTCCCAGCCATCGACTGCTTGCTCCTGCCGATACGCGCCGCGGTCATAGTAGAAGAACCCGTGCCCCGCTCCCTCATACATGTGGAACTCGTAGTCCTTACCAGCCGCCTTCAGCGCAGCCTCGTGTTGGTCCACCTGCTCAGGAGTCGGGCTGGCGTCGTCTGCGCCGAACAGCCCCAGCAGGGGGCATGACAGGTCGGCGGTGTAATCTATCGGCGCGACCGGCTGCTGCGGCGTCAGGTCGTCCGCGCCCTGTACCACGCGCCCGCCCCAGCACTCGACCGCCGCGTCGAACGAAGTCGAGCGGCAGGCGCACAGGAAGGCATGTCGCCCACCCGAGCACGTGCCGAACACGCCCACCTTGCCGTTGGAGTACGGCAGCGAGCGGATGTAGTCGGCTGCTGCGGACATGTCGGCGATTACTTGGTCGTCCGGAGCGCCGCCCTCTGCGCGAGCCTGCGCCGCCACATCGTCCGGCGTGCCGTGCCCGAAGCGATGGTACAGGTCCGGCGAGATAGCCAGGTAGCCGTGATGCGCGAACTTGCGCGTGAAGTCACGGTACAACTCGTCCCAGCCCGGCAGGTGGTGAATCAGCACCATCGCGGGGAACGGCCCGTCGCCGAGCGGCCGCGCAAAGTAAGTGTTGATGGCATCCCCATTCGCCCCGTTAATCGTGATAGTCTCCGCTATCATCCCTTCATAGAGATCGGTGGTATAACCATGTGGCATAGATGCGCCTCCTTCTGCATTTGTTGCGTTCATCGTTTCGCATTCCAGCATTAGCTAGACTGGAAGCGCCAACATGGTAATGCCTAACCACTTTTGGCGCAAATGGTGAATCCCGTTCGTCCTAAACCTGCCCTGAGCTTGTCGAAGGACATTGGCTCACTTTCGGAGTTGCCAGTACCAGTTGCAGTATCAGTTAGCACCAATATCAGAAACTGTATCAACTTGAAATGCGAAGTGGTGTGGAAATGTAATATGCTCCCTGTATTACTGATCATTGCACATGAATCATTTCGCGAGGTGCTGCATTATGAACACGGTTATTGAAGCATGGCAGGAACGGATGCAGGAATGGGACCGGTATATGGCTGAGCTGCGCGGCGGCGATGGCGGTCATGCACAAGGGGGCAGGCGAACTACGTTTATCCATAAGCCGCTGGACCCGCGCCGCACGGACGACGCGGTGCTTAACGGTATCCTGGACCTTGTGAGCGCGGACGACGAAGTGCTGGATGTTGGCGGCGGCTCTGGTCGGTTTGCGATCCCCTTGGCGCTGCGTACAAAGCATGTAACGGTGATCGAGCCATCAGAGGATTCGGTCGAGCTGCTGAACGAACGCGTGGCAGACTTTGGTATCGAGAACATCACCGTCATCAGCGAGTCGTGGGAAGATGTGCCGGAGCCGGCGGCGGACGTCGTGCTGTGCTCGCTGGTGCTGCACCATGTGCTTGACGCCGCGCCGTTCGTCCGCAAGATGCAGCAGCACGCGCGGGAACGCGTGGTGATTGTGGAGATGATGGAGACGCCCGGCGCGATAGAGATGCCGTTCTACGAGCGAGTGCATGGCGCCGCCCCGACGCCGTTGCCCGGACTGCCGAAAATCCTCGAATTGCTGTGGGCGCTGGAAATCTTCCCCGATGTAACGATGGTCGAACCGGAGACCGCCGTTCTCGACACCGACCGCGCTGGGGCGCTGGAGCACCTGCGCCGCAGGCTTAGCGTAGAGGAAGGCACAGACGCGGACGAGCGGCTGCGTGCTGCTATGGACGAACTGCTGGTGGATATTCCTGAGGGCCTGACCGTTTGCGGCGCGGCTCCCAGGCGGACCGCAATCGTCTCATGGAGACCCACACACGACTGAGGTCGCTATATTTCTCCCTTCCACCCGAGTAGGTACAGTCCATTCCCGCTTAGGGGCTGACAAGAGTAGGTAGGTAAGTAGGTAAAGTTCCTTCCCCCTCGATGGGGGAAGGCTAGGATGGGGGTGGAAGCGTCTCTCCATCCTTGCAAGCTGCATCAATCCAATTTTCTCTCGCAGATTGCGGGTACTCGATACATCTATTCCGTAATGTACAATGCACGGGCTGATTTATACCAACACGCAGGAGGCGACCCGATGCACATAGCACGCTTTTCGCTGAACGATCAAACACAGTGGGGCATTGTCGAGGGTGACGAAATACGCGCCCTTGAAGGCGGTCTTTACGACAATCCGCACCCCGGACAGCGCCTGTGTGCCCTTTCGGACGCGCGTCTCCTCGCTCCCATAGACGCCCATGCCAACAAGGTCGTGGCAATCGCGGCGAACTATGGCGACAAGGCCGGACGCGACGGCCCCGGCATCTTCATGAAGCAGCCCGGAACCGTCATAGGCCCCGACGACTCTATAATCTACCCGCGCATAGGCGTCCGCATCATCCACGAAGCCGAAGTAGGTATCGTCATCGGCAAACAGGCGCGGCATATCAGCGTAGAAGACGCGCTCGACTATGTTCTCGGCTACACTTGCGTCAACGACGTGAGCGCCAACGAACTCACAAACAACGATGTGGGCGCGGGCATGAGCCTGCGCTGGAAGCACTTCGACACCTTCTGCCCGCTCGGTCCGGTGGTCGCCACCGGCATAGACGGCGACAATCTGCGAATCCAATGCCGCGTGAACGGCAAGACCGATGTTGACGGCAACAGCGCAGACATGCTCTGGGGCGTAGCCGAGCTTGTGAGTTGGGTGTCCGACGTGATGACCCTCTACCCCGGCGACATCATCCCAAGCGGCTGCCCCGGCGTTGACGAAATCAACATCGGCGATACGGTGGAAGTGGAAATTGAGGGGATTGGCGTCCTCCGAAACCCGGTGGTGGCGGATAGCGAGTGAGCCAAGGGAGTCTTGAATCGAATGAAAGAACAAGACATCAAGCTAGAATGTGAATTCGCCGACATGCGTGAAAAGGTGCGGAAGGGTACGGCGTAGGCAGACGCGGGAGAACTCATACCTGCCGACGAAGTATTCGGTGAACTGCGCAAACGGCATGAAGACAAGGCCACAAGCTAAGAACGATCAACGTCTGCTACTTCATCAGTGTGTTTTGCGTTACTTAGTTCCTTGGAATATGCCTTCATAACCTTGCTGAGTGGGACGGCTCAGAGGTTCGACGAGTAGCGTACATATCGTCATCCCCCCTTTTAGGTCAATCGTCCATGGACCTAAGTTGTAAATCTCTAAGGTTATGTGATTTCGAAAGCCTGGATCTATTTTGGGTGCAGTGATATGCACACCAATGCCCAACCTAGCAAGTCTGCTTCTTCCTTCGACTCTGCCTGCCAAATGAAGTGGCAGACCCACTATTTCTTCGGTCTGTCCTATAACAAAATCACCGGGACCGAAACTATGTCGCTGGCTTCCAGATATGTCCTTTTCTTCGGTGAAGCGTTCCAAGAGGTCAGGTATGTCCAAGGTGTCTGGATCAAGGGCCATACCCCTGATTGGAGTACTGCTTTGTATCCGGATTTTCGAGTGGAGTTTCAGATCGATGCACGCAGGCTGTATGCTTCCTGCTTCAAATGGTTCTATGACCAGTTCACCTTTCTCCACTGCTTCGTGAATCTCTTTACCGGATAGCAGCATAATGCCCTCATGTTGTTGCAATTACTCAGACAGCCAGTTGGAATGAAATCTCACCTAGCTCGTCTTCGCTTATGTACCAGATCGGCGTCCCGTCGTTGCTTGGTGGTAAGATCAAAACCAACTTGTCCTCGAGTCTGCCTACCTGTTCGGCAGGAACGAAATTCCAGCCTTGCCCAAGAGACATAGTAGGCACCATCGCCTCAAATCGCCTACCGCCAGCCTCAACAATTACTACAGCATCGTTTCCGAGCGGAGTTATCCTGACATCTTCAGGGTTCAGTCTAATTAGATGAAGTGTGCGCTCTTCATCCCACACAATTTTCGATTCAACCATGTCTCATGCCCCTTAACTGGTGGTCGAATGTGGTTTATAGGTGGACTGGATTGTACCTATGTGGTATTTCATAGTCAAAATGCATATGGGTTTCAAAGCGATCAATCACGCCCTCCCCCCGATAAAATCCGCCATGCGCTCGCCTATCATCATCGTGGTTACGTTCGTGTTCGCGCGGATGCAGTCTGGCATTACGGAGGCGTCTGCCACGCGCAAGCCCTCCATGCCATGCACGCGCCCGTGCTGGTCAACCACCGCCATCGGATCGGATGCGGGCCCCATCTTGCAGGTGCAGGATATGTGATGCCCCGTAGTCGCATCGCGCATCATCCAGTCATCCAGCGCGTCGTCCGATGCGAGATCCGCGTCTGTCGGCTCGATTAGCTCCTCGATGATGTCCTTGAACGCCTCATGCTCGCCCAGCTTGATAGCGCGATGAATGCCCTCGCGCATCCTCACGCGGTCGAACTCCTCCGCGAAGTAGTTGTAGTTCAGGAACGGCTGCACACTCGGATCGGTCGATGTGAGCCTCAAATCGCCCGCGCTCGCCGCAAGATAGATCGAGACGATGGCGCGGATGCCCAGCGGCTCCATGCGCGCGCCGCCCCGATCCACTCGTTCTGTTGCGAACGACTGGAATATCATAATCATGTCGTTGCGAAGGTCGCTGCCCTCTGCCGTGTACCGCAGCACGAGCTGGTTGCGCGGCGCGAGACCGTCCAGCTCGAATCCTTCCTTCGTCTTCCATGTAATCCAGACGATGGGGTGGTCGCGCAAGTTCTGTCCCACGCCCGGCAGGTCATGCACAAGCGGAATACCGAACTCCGCTAGGTGCGCCGCCGGTCCCACGCCTGACAGCATCAGTATCTGCGGCGAGCCTATCGCGCCCGCGCTCAGCACTATCTCGTCGCCGAACACCTCGAAGGTTTCGCCACCCGACTCCACCTGCACGCCCACCGCACGCTTGCCCTCAAATAATATGCGCTGAGTGGCGCAGTTCGCGCGAATCGTCAGGTTCAGCCTGTGCCGCGACATCCCCAGGTAGCCGATGTTCGTGCTCCAGCGAATGCCCTGCGGGTTGTTGAATGGCGTGGGGCTGATGCCCGTCGAGTCGGGATTGTTCAAGTCCGCGCTCTCTGGGTAACCCGCCGCCTTTGCCGCGTCGTAGAACGCCTGTTGCGCCGGCAGCCACTCGTCCTGCTTGAAGCGCCGCGCTATGATGGGCCCATCCGTGCCGTGGAAGTCGTCCGAGAAGTCGGTATCCGTCTCCAGCTTGCGGAAATATGGCATTAGCTTGTCGAAAGTCCAGTCCGGGTTGCCCATCGCCGCCCAGCCGTCGTAGTCCTCCGGCACGCCGCGCAGAAACATCTGCCCGTTGATCGCGCTCGATCCGCCCGTAACCTTGCCGCGCGGCACCATCATGGGCTGCTCCGCCCGTGCCGATGGCTGCCCCCAGAACTGCCAGTTGTGGTCGCTCACCATCACATCCGTGCCGGTCGCGTAGCCGTAGCGCACCTCATCAGGCAGCTGCTCTATCTCCGCATAGTCCGGCCCCGCCTCCAGCAGCAGCACAGACTTGCTAGGGTCTTCGCTCAGCCGCGATGCAACGATAGCCCCCGCCGACCCCGCGCCAACAACGATAATGTCGTACTTCATGATTCGCCCTCCAGCGTCAGTAATTGTCGTTCGGGGGCGATGGTATATGCGGTGCGTGTGGGCGTCAAGGATGCCTGCTTCTTTGATATTATTCTTCTTGGTGACAATTGGTCTGAGAAGGAAAAGGTTTAATGCAATGCCCTCTGAACGCTATCCGATACTCCCAGTTCCGCTTCCACCGGAAGCTCTTGAATACAATGAATCCAGAGGGAGTAGGACAAAGTTCTGGGTTCGTGTTTCTGGGGAGTCAAACTCTTGGCTGCTGAAATTTCCAAGGCCCAACACAGGCGAACATTGGGCGGAGAAAGTCGCGGCGGAGATAGGGAATCTTGTAGGGATAAATTGCGCCAGGGTCGAGCTGGCGCGATGTGAAGGGCAGTTTGCGATGTTTGGTCAGGCTGCGACTCAGCAGGAAGGACATTGGCAGACATATCAGAATCAGTTGGTAACCGTCTGCGAATCGTTTCTTCCTAGTGAGCAAAGCGCAGACGACTCGGCGGATATTGACATACATACCTTTCATGGGTATGAAATTCTGGAGATGTTCATAGAAGGCTACGACACTAACCAGAGATTCGGCCAGAGAGAACATAGTGTTAAGAATATAGTATCCTCGATGATGGCGCTTATGGGCGCTAGAAGTTTGAACCCGATACCGTTATGGGATTTTGAACTTGAAATGTTGGCTTCATACGCTCTTTTGGACGGTCTTATCGGCAACACGGACAGGCATCATGAGAACTGGATGGTTGCGCACATTTATGAAGGAGACAATGTTCGCTGGAAGGTTGCGCCCTCGTTCGACCATGCTTCGTCGCTAGGGCGGGAGTTAACCGACCAAGGAAGAAGGCGGATTCTTGAAGCGGACGCTATGCTAAACTACTTGCATCGTGGTAGAGGTGGCGTATTCGTCGATCGTAATAGAAGACGCGCCTTATCTCCATTGCGGCTGGCTCAACTGCTGTGTCGCTGGATGCCTGATTTTACGCGAGAGACCCGTGCGCGAATTGCCGAAGTGTCGGATTCTCAAATACGGGATACCGTTAACAAAGTTCCATCTGAATTCATGTCGGACATCGCCAAAGAGTTCGCTTATAAGGCGATAGTAACCGGACAAGACGAATTATTGCGGAGTGTGCGATGACTACCGTTTACTTAGCTTGGCAAGACAGCCAGTCTCGCCACTGGTATCCCGTGGGGCGACTCGTCAAGAACGAATCCGATTATGAGTTCACCTATGTGCGGGGCGCGCTTCACGCTAAAGACTCTGCGAGCTTCTTGGAAATCCCTGGTTTCCCCAAGTTGGATAAGGCCTACCGGGCTAACGAACTGTTCCCCGCGTTCAGAAGCCGCACAATGAATATGAGCCGACCCGATAGGGCGGGATACTTGAGGCAACTAGGGCTTGACGAAGCGAAGTGGGACGCCGTAACTGAGCTATCCATTTCAGGCGGACAGAGCAGAGCCGACAACTTTGAGGTGTTCCCTGCCATCGAACCCGACAGCGACGGAAATTTTGAAACACGCTTTGTGCTGCACGGAATGAAGTATATCAATAAACACGCCATCGAAAGGTCCGGAAATCTCCAAGTCGGAGAGCCTCTCCAATTAGCGTTCGAGCTGAACAATCCGGCTACCAAGCACGCGATTTTGGTGCTTTCTAATGACTACTATCCGCTCGGATGGCTTCCTAGATACTTAGTCGACGGCATGCACCAAGATGACGCATGGATGGTTTCTGATGTCGCTGTGGCGGTGGCGCAAGTCAACTATGGCGCACCGCTCAGTCACCGTATCCTCGTGGACTTCAGCGGCAAATTGCCCGAAGGATTCAATCCAATGAATGACTTGGAGCAGTTCACCCCCCTTGCCTCAGATGGCGCGTAGTTAGGCGCTACACTCCCCGCCGGATATAATCCGCAATCCGCTCCCCTATCATCATCGTCGTTACATTCGTGTTCGCGCGCACGGTGTCCGGCATCACTGAGGCGTCCGCCACGCGCAGCCCATCGATTCCATGCACTCGCCCGTACTGGTCCACCACATTCATCGGATCGCTCGCCGGCCCCATGCGGCAGGTCGTCGTCAGGTGCTGTCCGGTCGTTACCTCGCGCAGCATCCATGCGTCCAGCGCATCGTCCGACTCCAGATCCGAGTCCAGCGGTTCGAGCCGTTCATCGACCAGCGGCGCCACTTCGGGATGGTCGAATACATCCACCGCCAGCCGCACGACCTCGCGCATGCGCCGCCTGTCGTCCGGGTCTTCCAGCAGATGGTAGTCGAGAAACGGCTGCACATGAGGATCGAGCGATGTCAGTGTAACCCTGCCCTTGCTCTTGGCGAGGTATATCGAGCCTGTGATTCGGATGCCCAGCGCCTCCATGCGGTCGCCGCCCCTGTTGACGCGCTCGGACGCAAACGACTGCATCCACATCATCATGTCGTTGGGACGGTTCGAACCGGTCGAGGTGTAGCGCAAGCCCACCTGAAGGCGCGGCGCAAGCCCGTCCAGCGGCACATGGTCTTTTACGCTCGCTGTGATGAATATCAGCGGATGGTCGCTGAAGTTGCGCCCCACGCCGGGCAGGTCATGCACCACCGGAATGCCCATCTCTTGCAGGTGGTCGGCTGGCCCCACTCCCGACAGCATAAGAAGCTGCGGGTTGGCGATTGTACCGCTACTGAGGACTATCTGATCCGCCTCTGCGATGAACCGTTCGCCGCCGCTCTCCACATCCACGCCGGTTACCCGTTTCTTGTCCAGCCCGTCGAATATCAGGCGGTGCGCCATGCAGTTCCCGCGAATGGTCAAGTTCAGCCGGTGGCGCGCCTGGCTCAGGTAGCCCACGCTCGTGCTCCAGCGTATGCCGTCAGGATTGTTGCACGGGATTGCCCCCACGCCGTGCGAGTCCGGCGCGTTCAGGTCATCCACATGCGGGAAGCCCATGTCCCGGCAGGCGTTGTAGAAGCCGGTCTGCGACGGATGCCATGTCTCGCGCTTGAAGCGGTGGCAGATGATAGGTCCTTCCGTGCCGTGAAAGTCGTCAGAGAAGTCCGTGTCCGTCTCCAGCTTGCGGAAGAATGGCAGAACGTTCTCGAACTTCCAGTCGTCGTTGCCCATCGCAGCCCAGTCGTCGAAGTCATGCGTAAGTCCGCGCAGGAATACCTGCCCGTTGATGGCGCTTGTGCCGCCCGTAACCTTCCCGCGAGGCACCAGCATCGGCTCGGCGACGTCGTTGCCCTTGCCGATGAACTGCCAGTTGTGGTCGTCGCTCACCATGATGTCCGTGCCGGTAGCGTATCCGAACTTCAGCTCCTCCGGCAGCGTATCGAGGTCCGGATAGTCTGGCCCCGCTTCCAGCAGCAGCACCGAGCGTTCCGGGTCTTCGGAGAGTCTTGAGGCGAGCGCGCCTCCACCTGAGCCTGCGCCTATGACGATTACATCGTACTTCATGACTCTCCTCCCTCGATTGGATTTTGTACAAAGTTCAATAGCGCCACTATACGCCCGATTTCGTGAAAGTCAATGCACCTATTAAAATCCCTTCCGCCTTCAAAAGGGAAGGTTAGAGCCTGCCCCTGTGAAGGCAGGGAATAGGGGTGAAATTGCTATTCATCCACCTGAATGGAAACGCTAGCATTTATCCACGAATAGGCGATAAATAAGGTGAACATGGGGTAAAATAAATCCTGAATATCTTGTCCATCCATGTAAGGAGCTTTGGTTAAATGTCACTGACCGAGGAGTTGAGAGAAGCCAACGGCGAGCTTTGGGAGCGCATGGTTACGCATCCATTCGTCGAGGAGATGGGCGACGGCACGCTGCCACCTGAGAAGTTCCGCCGCTACTTCCTTCAGGACTATGTGTTCGTGAAGGACCTGGTGCCGATGATTGCGCTCGGCGCGGCGAAAGCGCCCAGCATCGAGGACGGCGACCCTCTCGTGAAGTTCCTCGCGGCGCTTGGCCCCGAAAACGACCTGTTCCAGCGCGCATTCGCCGAGCTTGGCGCGAGCGAAGCCGAATACTCCGCGGCGAGCGCGACTCCCACAACGCAGGCGTTTGGCGACTTCATTATGCGTACCGCACTAGAGGGTGACTTCATCGACATCCTTACCATCCTGTATGTAACCGAAGGCACATACCTCGACTGGGCGACCCGCCTGCTGGAAGCCGGCAGACGTCCTGAATCCCCGAAAATCTATGCCGAATGGATAGACATACACGGGCCCGAAGTGCTGGGCGATCTGGTGAACTGGCTGGCAGGCTTCATCAACAGCGCGGACATCGGCAACAGGCGAGCCGAAATCGAACGCATCTTTCGCACCACCCTGCGCTACGAGTACCGCTTCTGGCAATCCGCCTACCACGGCGAAGACTGGGACTAAACGAAAACTCCGTTCGTGGTGAGCTTGTCGAACCACCCTTCGACAGGCTCAGGGCGAACGGGATATTTCTTGTCAGGGTCAAAACATAAGGAACAATAATGAAAAAGGTAATGACCATCGCGGGCAGCGACTCCGGCGGCGGCGCCGGCATACAGGCAGACCTGAAGGCGTTCGCCGCGAATGGAGTGCATGGCACATCCGCAATCACCGCCATCACGGCGCAGAACACGGTTGCCGTTACCGATGTGCTGGCGCTCCCGCCATCCCTGGTCGCAAACCAGATTGACGCCATCATAGACGACATCGGCGCGGACGCGGTCAAGACGGGCATGCTCGCCAACTCCACCATCATCGAGACGGTGGCAGAGCGCATAAAGGCACACTCGCTCAGCCCGGTAGTTATCGACCCCGTGATGGTAACAAGCACGGGCGCGCCGCTATTTCAGGACGATTCCGTTGACGCGATTCGTAGGCTGCTCATGCCGCTCGCCACAGTCGTAACGCCGAACACGCGCGAGGCCGCCGTGCTCACGGGCGAAGAGATAGTTACGCTTGACGACATGCGTCGCGCAGCCCGCTTCCTCGCCGAATCGACCGGCGCGCGCGCCGTTCTGGTAAAGGGAGGGCATTTCGACGGTCCCGCGACCGATGTGCTGTTCGACGGCAGCGACTTCTCCGTCTTCACCGAAGAGCGCATCGACACCACCAGCAATCACGGCACCGGCTGCACACTGGCATCCAGCATCGCCGCGAACCTGGCGAAAGGCAACGACCTGGTCACCGCGGTCGGCAATGCCAAGGCGTATGTGACGAACGCCATGCGTGCCGCCACGCCCATAGGCGCAGGACACGGACCGTTGAACCACTTCTACATGCTGGGAAGTGATGAATGATCGTAGCCAGATTGATAAACGGCAGGCAGTGTCATCGTCCATGGTGAGCTTGTCGAACACTTGAGATCAAACCGAACCGAGGTCTGACATGACTACACCCACAAGACAGCGTATAACCACAGCCGAAGAACTGTTCAACATGCCCGACGACGGCTATCGCTACGAACTTGTGAGTGGGGAACTGCGAAAGATGGCTCCGACTGGCGGCGAACATGGAGATATATCGGCTGACATACATATCAGTTTGGGTGCGTATGTTAGGGCAAACCGACTAGGCAGGACTCGCATTGCCGAGTCAGGGTTTATCCTTGAGCGCGACCCTGACAGTGTACGCGCGCCCGATGTTGCCTTCGTAGGGCAAGAGCGCATCGAAGCAATCGGCAAAACTACTAGATTCTGGCCCGAAGCGCCCGACCTTGCCATCGAGGTTATATCTCCAAACGACCGCTATTCTGAGGTCAACGAAAAAGTTACCGATTATCTAGCGGCAGGCACTCGCATGGTCGTCGTGGTCAACCCGCGCAACCGAACGGTGAATGTCCACACACCCGACAACACCGTAACGCTGGAAATGGGCGACACTCTCGATGGCGGCGATGTCGTACCCGGATGGCAGATGCCCGTCTCCAACATCTTCGCCGACTGAATGAAACTGACATGGATAGACAGGATAGGATAGGAACAAGATGAAGAACTCCGTAGGAATAGGACTGCTGGGCATGGGCGTAGTTGGCGGCGGCGTTGCAAGCGTCATGACCGATAAGAGCGCGCAGCTGGCAAAGATGATTGGCGCAGGCGTTACGCTGCACGGCGCACTCGTGCGCGACCTTAGCAGGCAGCGAGCCACAAGTCTCCCCGATGGTGCTCTGACCGCCCAGGCAGACGACATCCTCGGCAACCCCGATGTGGACATCGTTGTGGAGGTCATGGGCGGCGAGCAGCCCGCGCTCGACTACATCCTCAAGAGCATATCGCTTGGCAAGCATGTGGTAACCGCCAACAAGGAAGTCATGGCAAAGCACGGCGCGAAAATCCTGACGGCGGCGCACAAGCGCGGCGTTCAGGTGCTGTTCGAGGCGAGCGTTGCGGGCGGCACACCGATCATCGCGCCGCTTCTGCGCGACCTTGTGGCGAACGATGTCGTCAGCATCAACGGCATCATCAACGGCACGACTAACTACATCCTGACCAAGATGGCGCAGGAAGGGCAGGACTTCGGAGTGGCGCTCGCCGCCGCGCAGGACTTGGGATACGCCGAAGCCGACCCTACGAACGATGTCGAGGGTATAGACGCCGCATATAAGCTCGCAATCCTATCCACGCTTGCCTTCCGCGCCCGGGTCAGCGACGCTGATGTCTATAGCGAGGGCATAACGCACCTGACGGCTCAGGACTTCCGCTACGCGAGCGAGCTAGGCTATGCCATCAAGCTTCTCGCCATCGCAAGCAAGACTAACGGCGCGGTGCATGTGCGTGTGCATCCGGCGATGGTGCGCTCCGACGTGATGCTCGCGAAGGTGGACGGCGTGCTGAACGCTATCGAGGTGCAGACCGACCTCGCCGGGCGCGTGCTGTTCCACGGGCGCGGCGCTGGCGACATGCCCACGACCAGCGCGGTCCTCGCCGATGTCGTAGGCATCGCGCGCAACATAGTCAGCGGCGTGGAGGCGCCGCCGCTGCCATCTCTCACAGCCGACGTGCATATAAGCCCCATCAGCGCGCTGGAGACGAAATACTACATGCGCATGAATGTGATAGAGCGTCCCGGAGTATTCGCGCAGATACTCAAGGTGCTGGGCGATCTCGACATCAGCATCGCCTCCGCAATTCAGAAAGAGACCGACGACGCAGCCCGCCGTGCCGAGATAGTCCTCATGACGCACCGCGCGAAAGAAGAATCGGTGCAGAACGCGCTGCAAGTCATAGACAAGCTGGAAGTCGTCAACGAAATCGGCAGCCTCATCCGTGTCGAAGAGTGGGATTAGTTCTGACAACGGAGGTTAATGGAATAGACAGGAATTCCTTCCCGCGCCCGCGGAAAATACTCAAACATATTAGTGGACAGAATGTGAGAATAGAATTAGAATATATTCAGTAAGTGATTTTATTCACAATGCGTATCGTTGTTCCTATTTCACACCATTGTGAGGTCGCATGAAAATGAAAATACTCTCTATATTCACCCTATGTCTGCTGCTGGGCGCGCTTGTCGCTTGTGGCTCTAACAACGGCGGCCAGGCCGCCCCTGCCCCGCCTCCGACTACCGCGCCCGCGCCTCCCACAGCGGCACCGGCCGCGCCCTCCCTGCCCGAGGGCGTCGTAGAGGTCATTAACAGAGACCTGGGCGGCAGCGGCGAGTACAGATTCGACCCCGCAGAATTCACCTTCTCCGTGGGGCAAGAGGTTACTTTCGCAATCGTTGCGGAGACCGAGTTCCACACCTTCACCGTTGACGACCTCGACATCGATGTGGAGATAGATGCCGGAGAGACCGAGATGTTCACTTACACCTTCGACAAAGCGGGCACCTATGAACTCATCTGCATCCCCCATCAGGCGCAAGGAATGACCGGCGCGATAACAGTCAACTAGCGCGCTCATCGCCCCCCTCCCCATGGAGGAGACGGATTAAGATGGGAGTGAAAACTTCCCCATCCTGTCCATCCTTGCCAATTCCCGCCCCAGATACTCCGCATCTGCCGGATGTCAAGCGAAGACAGGCGTGCGACGGATTTACGCACTTGCCCGCAATTGAGTGCGAAGCATCAACCGCTGTCCGAGCAGCGTAACACTCAGAGCCGTAATTAAGATTGTGGCGCCCGGAATCAGCACCAGCGAAGGCACGCGGCGCATGTAAGGCTGTGCCTCCGAGAGCATCGCGCCCCAGTCCGGCGTCGGAGGCTGCGCGCCCACTCCGAGATACGATAGCCCGGCAATCGTAATCAGCATCTGCCCGAACCGCAGGAAGCCCATCGCAAGGATCGGCCCCATAATGTTCGGAAGGACGTGCCTGCGAAGTATGAAGAGAGGAGGCGACCCCAGCGCAACGGCAGCCTCCATGAATTCGCGTGTGCTGACCTCAAGCGTAACCGCCCTTGCCAGGCGAGCATAGGGAGTCCACGCGAATAGAGTTACCGCAAGAACGATGGTTGCGAAACTTGGCTTGAGCAGCGACGCCAGCGCGAATGCGACCACTAGCTCCGGGAACACGAGCACCACGTCCACTACGCGCATTATGACTTCGTCCACAGTGTTGCCCGCCCTGCCCGCAATCGCGCCGACGAGCGTACCGAATATCCCGGAAATCAGCACCGAAACCGTCGTAATCGCGAGGGAGAAACGGCTTCCCATAAGAAGACGTGACAGCACATCTCTGCCAAGATGGTCAGTTCCGAAAAGATGCGCCGGACTCGGCATTTGCAGGCGAGCAGTAAGCGTCTGGTCATTGGGGTCGTATGGAGTCAGGAGGGGCGCGAAAGCCGCGATGAGCGCAATACTCGCAAGAACTCCGAGCGGCAGCGCTATCGCAATCGACCACCGGCGTATTTTCAGATTCCTCAATGCGGCAGCTTTCTGCACACCGGCAGATGCTCTCCGGAGGTGGCTCGATCCGATGGTTACTCTTATCATCGCTGCTTGTCCAGGCGTATCGCCGGATTCAGAAAGACGTACACGATGTCGGTTGCGGTATTGATGAGAACTGCGATCACGACAATCATCATCAGGCTTGCCTGGATCAGCGGTAGGTCGCTCGCGTTGATGGCGTCAAAGAGCACCCTTCCGATTCCGGGCACTGAGAAAATTACTTCGACAATCAGCGCTCCGCCGATCAAGCCTGCCAGCCACATGCTAGACAGGGTAACGACCGGAATCAGCGCGTTCCGGAGGGCGTGTCGCCGCACAAGCAGCGTCTCCCTCAACCCCTTGGCTCTTGCCGTTCTTATGTAGTCCATCGAGAGGACTTCGAGCATCGAGGCGCGCACGACCTGCGCGAAGAAAGCGGTTGGCCCCGTCGCGAGCGTGAGCGCCGGCAGAATCAGATAAGTGGGTCCGCGCCACCCCGCGGACGGCAGCCATCCGAGGTGAACGCCGAATAACAGAATCAGAGCCGGTGCGAGGACATAAGACGGAATCACAACTCCAAGCTGAGAGCCGACCGCAACAGTCGTGTCCAACAGCGTTCCGGGGCGCAGTGCCGCCAGTATTCCCGCAGGCAGGGCGATGCTCAGGGAGATTGCCAGCGTAACGACGCTAAGTATGGCGGAGACCTTCAGACCATCGAACACCTTGTCGCTGACCGGTACGCGCCCCAGAAACGAGCGTCCCATGTCTCCGCGCGCAACCCGCCCCAGCCATGCCGCGTATTGCAAGAGCAGTGGGCGGTCGAGTCCGAGTTCGCCTTTAAGACGCTCCACAGCCTCTGGCGTTGGTTGCCTGTCCAGCACCTGAGCTTGCAGGACCGCCGTCGCGGGGTCGATGCCGCTGACCAGCGGAGACAGGAAGATGAGGAACGAAACGACCGCGACTATGAAAGGAAGCAGCAGCAATCGACGTAGAACCAGCCTGTACAATGCTTGTTTCCTTCCCCGATACGCGCTTTACATGTCAGATGGCGCTGTGCCGCCCCAGCCCCAACCTTCCCTCGGAGGGCAGAGGGATTATCGATTGGGACAGGGGCAGAATCACCGCGTAAGTCTCTCCCCATAAGAAAAGGATTACGCAGAAGTCTCTTGCATGCCTTTCCTAGTTCGCAATATCCAGCTGAGTCGTCATCATGTAATACTCAAGCATGTGCGGCTGCCAGTTCATAACATGGTTCCCGTATGCGAATATCTGCTCGGTGTAATTGATGAACGGATTAGCGGCGTCATCGTGCAATATCTGCTGAATCTGACGGATGATTTCATATCTGGCTTGCAGGTCTGCAATTGGACGCGCCTGTTCAATCAGCTCATCGACTTTCGGATTGCAGTAGTTGGCGTAGTTGCTGACATCAAGCGTGGCGCAAGTATAGTCGGCGGACAAGAACCCTTCAGGGTCGTAGGCGTCGATCAGGTGCCCCCTGGACACGAGGAATGCGTCGAAGTTGCCCGCGAACACATCATCCACCAGCGCCCCCCATGGCGCGAGCCTGATTTCCGTGCTGAAGCCGCCGTCGTTCAGCATCTCATGAAGCGCGACCGCCATCGCCGGGAACTCCGCCCTGCTGGGATATGTCCACAGCGCGACTTGCGCCTCGCCTTCGGCGTATCCGGCTTCCGCAAGCAGCGCCTTCGAGCGCTCGGGGTCGTACTCATACGGTGCCAAGTCAGGATTGACCCACGCCTCGCTGGCCGCGAACGGGCCGACTGCGGGTGCGCCCACGCCTTCCAGCACGGATTCTACGATTGCGCTCCGGTCTATCGCATGCTGTGCCGCTTTTCGCACGTTCAGGTCGGCGAAGGGTCCGTTCCTGTTGTTCACATAGAGGGTAACCGTTCGAGGTTGCTGCGAGCGGTGTATGTTGAAGTCCGAGTTGCCCTCGAATATCGGCAGCTGCGAAATCGCCAGATGGCGAACAAAATCCACTTCGCCCGTTTCCAGCATTGCGGCGCGCACTAACCCGTCAGGCGCATAAAAGGTTTCGCCGGCGTCCAAATTGGCGATCCCGTCCCAATAGTCCTCATTCCTGACGGACCTGACGCTTTCGATAGATATTTCGTCCTCAATGATAAACGGTCCTGTGCCTGCGCCAATTGGACTTGGCGGGGCGTCGCCGCGCTCTAGGTATGCTGTGGGCGTCAGGATTGCCGTGCCGGGCGTGGCAAACCTTGAAGGAAGCAGCACATCAGCCTCGCTGGTGCTGACGACCACCGTGTAATCCGTTGGTGCCTCAACGCTCTCTATGTTGTCGGCGGTGAATCCCCTCGGAGGGTTCGGCACGCCGCGAATGTAATTGACCGCATCGACTACGGATTGCCCGTCGAAGTGAGCGCCGTCATGAAAGTTCACATCTTCCCGCAGATTGAACTCCCACGCGCCGTCGCCGCTGACGCTCCATGATTGCGCCAACAGCGGCTTTATCTGTCCGTCGAAGTCGATTCTCAGCAAGGTTTCGACCGATCCGGTCCGCGACAGAATGAAAGCATCGTCAGACTCGATAGCGCCGTTGGAGGACGGCGCGAATGGCGCTGATGATGTGATCTCTTTCGGTCCGGCTGCGCTTGATGCAGGCTGCGCGGGAGCCGCCGGAACGGGCGTTGCCGCTGCCGTTGTGGGGGCGGGTGCTGCCGGTGCTGTTGCTGCTGGGGCTTGAGTCGGGGCAGGCGCGCTCTGGCTCACAGGCGCTGATGTCGGCTGCTGCGCTGGGGCAGCAGTTTGTTCTGGAGTGTCGCTGCAAGCAACCGCTCCCATGATGAGAATGCCTATGGCGATGCCTGAAATCATTCCCTTCCGTATTATCCGGGTTAACATCGTGGTGATATGTCCTTTCATCAATTTGGTATGTAGTATCATTATTGTCTTAATTCCATCTCAATCTTTTGTGTCAAGAAAAGGCAGTCATACGCCTCGAATCGAAGGTTTGTAACTGAGGCGCGAGCTAATCGACTGCTCCATGGAGCGCGAATATCAGTCAGATGACTGGTGAACGCCCTGTAACAACAATAGCGCTTTAAGGAATTATGCAAAATCCAACAGCGTCATGAAGTGGGCAAAATTTGCGCCAAAGAGAATGGTAGCATCTAGGTTACATGAAATACAAGATACTGAGTATCAACAATAGTCTCTGCAAGAAAATGATACGAAGATTGAGACTTTTGCCGTACCTACTCCCAGATACTCCCCATCTGCCAGATGTCGAACGATTCCAGCCGCGCACTGCTGCCCCGCGCGAACGTCAAAGCCGCCTCAGCAGGCGATCATATTCATGGTGCGGACCTATCCAAAACCAAACGATGTAGCCGTCCTCTACGACGCCCACGGCGCGATAGTCTATATTCACACGCACCGAGTAAGTTGAACTCCGCCGTCCTACTCGCTTGAAGTCCAGGCTTGGATGGCGCGGGTTTAGCGAGAAGAAACGGTATGCCTCGCGAGCTTGCCGTTTCACGCTCTCTGGAAGACGGCGATAAGCATCCCAGAAGCTCGGCAGCGTATATGAGCGCACCGTTTAGAGGTTTTCAGGATTGAGCGGCGTAGTTCTACCGGCTCTGTGCGCTTCAAGCGCTTCGGCTGCCATACGCTCAAGTAAGGCTTCCGATTCGGGGCGGCTGAAAAGTTCGTCCCACTTCTGCTCGGACTCCAGCTCTGCCAGCAGGATGCGAGCGATGGCTTCTTGCCGTTCTTCCGGCAGTTCGGCGGCTTTGTCGAAAGCCTGTTGAAGAAGTTTTGTCGTCGTCATAGCCTCTCCTGAAAGCCTGTTTCTGTGGCTAGATAGTAGCATATCGCGGGGCTGATAGGATTTTCTATCCTCCCCATCCTGTCCATCGATGTCAATTCCCACCCCAGATACTCCCCATCTGCCAGATGTCGAACGACGCCAGCCTTGCACTGCTGCCCCGCGCGAACACCGACACGCCCGCGCTGTCCTCGCGCTGCGGATATACGCGCAGCGTCAGGCATTGGCGGTCGTTGGCGAACACCTCTACGATGCTGCGGTCAACGAATATCCGCAGCCGTATTGGTTCACCCTCAGCTATCCTTATCGGCCCCGTCTCCGGCGTCCGCGCGAACACATCCGGGTTCAACGATGCTTCCGCGCCGTCAATCTGCAACGAACTGGTGTCGAAGCGCCGGTTGTCCTGCGGATACAGCGATATGCGCGTCCGCTCCGCCCCGTCCGGCGAGCGCAGCACGTACAGCCCCACCTCGCGCGCGTCCTCCGGCTCGATAGTCGCCTGAATCTCCACCGCCTTACCGCTGATGCCGTCCAGCACGACCTCTTCATTCGCGGGAATATCCATCGGCGCGACCTGCCTGTGGTCGTGCCGCAGCGACTCCACGTCGCCCGCCACCGACATGCCCAGCGTCCCGCCATCCGCAAGCCAGTAGTGGCGCGGCAAAGACATAATGTCGTCCCATCCGGCAGGAGGTTTGCCCTCCTTCACATTGAATATCGCGGTGAATCGACCGTCCGGGCCTATGGCGGCGGACGGCGCATGCAGACTGCCCACCGTGTAAGAGCCGTAGTTGATGCGCTGGTGCATATCCGGCGTGAACTCGTGCGTCTCCGCATCGTAGTCGCCGATGTAGCATCGCCCCGAACGCTTGTGGCTGAAGAGCAGCAGCATGTGCTTGCCGCTTGGCTTGCCGTCGCTGTCGCTCAGCGGCCAGAATACCGGCACCGCCTGGTCCTCGCCGCGCTCCGCGAAGAATGTATCCTCCAGCAGTGCCCCGATATGCTCCCACTGCGCCAGGTCCTTCGAGCGGAACAGGTGGTCAATCCCCTGGCAGTCCTCTCCACGCACGCCGTCCTTGTAAGTGCCAGACACCGAGTAGTAGTACCCGTCGTCCTGCTTCCAGATGCACGGGTCGAACACCCGATACGGCAAGCCGTTCTCGTCTATCGGCACGATGGGAATGATGGGATTGTTCGGGTGCTTCTGCCAGTTCAGCAGCAGTGGGTCGGACGCAGTGGCAATGGCGTTGCCCGATTCCGTGCCATGGTATATGGCGATAACGCGGTCGTCCTCCACAAGCGCCTGCCCGCTGTAACAGTCCTTCTCGGTATCCGGGTAGAGCGCTAGAGGCAGATCGCGCCAGTGAATCAGGTCGTCGCTCACCGTATGCCCCCAGTGAACGCGGTCCTCCGCGCCGCCGGGCCTGTACTGGTAGAACAGGTGCCATCGCCCCTGCCAGAAGCACAAGCCGTTCGGGTCGTTCATCACATTCTGCGGCGGGGAGAAGTGATAAGACGGACGGTAGGGATCGGATGAGAGGCGGCGGCGCGCATCCGCGAACGCTTGAAGCGCTTCATCCGATTCGAGCGCGAGAAGCTGCTCGTCCAGCGTGTCCGGGTATGTCGGGCCTGAAAGGGCAGGGTAGTTCATGGCGGTCATTTCAACTCAATCCTTATGCTCTAAATGCTCTAATTCAGCTGTATGGCAGAGGCTTGTGTATGGCTATCCTATGACAAAAGGTGTTTGGCTTCAAACAAGTCCGTCTGCGAAACGATTTCACAAATCCCTTCCCCCTCGACGGACTGACAGGGGTAGGTATTTGGATATTTCAGGTATAATTCCGTTCTAAATGTAGCAAGAACACGCGAAAAGCCGAGCCACTAACTCCTTCCCCCTTGACGGGGGAAGGTTGGGATGGGGGTGATTGTCATGCGGCTCAGCGCTCTTCACCCCCACCCTAACCCTCCCCCATCGGAGGGGGAGGGGATATTTTACCTACCCCTGTGAACCCATCAAGGGGGAAGGTTAGAGCCTGTCCTGATCTTGCCGAAGGGATGGGGGTGAATGGGCACTTGAGCGCCGAAAATCGCTCAATTTCGTTATTTCTGCCCCCACCAGAGTAACGAAAGTCCGCCATTAGCATTTGTGAAATCGTCTTAGAGTGTACATCGCGTGATGAGGTAGATATGAAAACCACCATTGTCAGGGGCAGACAAGTAATTTGCAGGATAGCCGGCAGCGATTCGGCTGAGGTGGTTGATGATGGAGCAGTCGTAGTCCGGGACGGGGCGATAATCGAAGTCGGCAGGTACGACGATCTGCTCACCCGCTATCAGCCCGATGAAGTGATTGGATCGCCCCGCTTTGTCGTCATACCCGGTCTGATAAACGCGCACCATCATGTCGGGCTTACTCCGTTCCAGCTCGGTTCGCTGGACATGCCGCTTGAGACATGGATCATCGCTCGCTGGGCGCTGCGAGAGGTGGACCCGTATCTCGACACCCTCTGGTGCGCTATCCAGATGATCGAGTCAGGCATCACGACCGTGCAGCACAATCACATGGCTGCCAGGCTGCCACCGGAAATGAGCCTCTATGAGGGCGCGTCTCAGATTCTGAACGCCTACGAGGACAGCGGAATGCGCGTCGCCTTTTCGATGTCCACCCGCGACCGCAACCAACTCGTGTATGAGGACGACGAGAAGTTCCTGTCAACTCTGCCCGACCAACTCGCCGGCAGAACCCGCGAGCGCCTCGACAGCAGGCCCATCACTCTGGAAGAGTACCTGTCTTCCACTGCCGAACTTCACGCCCACAGAAGCGCGCCGAGAACCAACATATTCGTAAGCCCGCACAATGTCCACTGGTGTTCGGACGAGATGCTGACCGCTATGAGCGACCTGGCAAGGCGGCTCAGCACGGGGCTGCACATCCACTTGCAGGAGACCATCTACCAGCGCATGTACGGAACGCGCCACTGGAATAAGACGCCGCTTGCCCATCTTGCCGAGCTGGGAGTTCTGGGTTCGGAGGTGTCCTGCGCGCATGGTGTCTGGCTGTCCGAGTCCGACCTTGGCATCCTCGCGGAAACCGGAACCGCCATCTGCACCAACCCAAGCTCCAACCTGCGACTGAAGAGCGGAGTCGCGCCCGTCAACAGACTTCTGGAGCGCGGCGTGAATGTGGCGCTCGGCATAGATGAGGCCGGCTTGAACGACGACAACGACATCCTTCAGGAGATGCGCGTGGCGCAGAAGATACACCGCGAGCCGGGTATCTCCTCCCCGCAGCCTACCTCACATGATATTTTCCGGCTCGCCACGACCAACGCCGCAAAGGTAACCTTCTTCGACGATGTGGGAACCATCGAGCCGGGCAAGCGCGCCGATCTGGTGCTAATCGACATGGAGCGCATAGAGGAGCCTTATCTCCACCCGGACACCGACATCATTGACGCTCTTGTCTATCGTGGCAAGGGTCTGGATGTGGACACGGTGATGGTGGACGGCGAGGTGCTATTGCAGGGCAAGAAGTTCATGAGGATGGATAAGGCAGATGTAACGGCACGGCTGAAGGAGTCTCTGGCGCGCGAACTGACGGACAGAGAAGTCAATGCAGCGCGTCTTTCACAGGACATCCTGCCATACATAAACCGCTGGTTCTCCGAGTGGGAACTGGAATCCGGCGAAGCGCACTACTCCTACAACCTGCTCTGAGCAGAGGCATAGCCAGCTTATGCGACCCGCCTTCCTTGACCTTTCACGCAAGCCTGCTACACTCACAACCGCCGCCGTGTTTTGCGCTTGCAGCGGCAATCGTCAGGCTATCCACGAACCGGGTGAGAGATGATATGACTACCGATATACCCCACGAAGTACACGGAGACGAACTTCCACGCGGTGTTTCGCGCCGCACCCTCGCTGTTGACTGCGAACATGTCGAGAAGATGCTCCACAAGGGCACTCGCGAGCAGTTCGTCATATACTGCGACGAGCCTGAGCGTATGGGCGGCGAGGACGCATATCCTCCGCCATTGACCTACATCACATCCGGCATCGGCTTCTGACTGCTTACCCAGTTGAAGCGGTACGCTACAATGAGAAAAATCGCTATCGACAGCGCGCGCGTTCATGTCGAAATGGACTACTATCTGTCCGGCTCGGTGCTGGCAGGAACGGTAACTAGCGGTGTAACCGAGGTGCGCTCCGACTTCGAGGTCAGTTCGGACGCGGACGAGGAAGACATAGCCTACGTCATCAGGTTGGCGAAGCGCGGCTGTTTCGCCGAAAGGCTGGTGGAAACGGCTGTGCCAATCAAGAGCACGCTCACGTTGAACGGCAAAGAGGCGTCGAACCTTCTGGAGTAATGACCAATGACCACAACGACCGTCGGCGCAGACAAGCTCACCTATGAACTGGCGCAAGACTTTCCCAAGCTACCGGATGGCGAGGATTTCGCGGTAGTCAGCACCGTGGCAACCGATTCGCAGGACAATCTCTACGTCTTCCAGCGCAAAGATCCGCCCCTTGTCGTCTTCGACAGCGACGGCAACTATTTGAACGCATGGGGGCATGGCGCATTCAACTCGCCGCACGGTATGAGCATCAGCGACGATGTCGTCTATCTGACTGACCGCGATGACTCCGTCGCTGTGGCATTCACTCTGGAGGGCAGGCCCCTCATGGTGCTGGGAGAGCGCGGCGTTCACTCCGACACGGGCTGCGAAAACCCGGGCGATATGGTTCCCCGCGCCGCGGGCCCGTTCAACTACCCGACCGAGATTGTGAAGGGCCCGTCGGGCAACCTGTATGTCGCGGACGGCTATCGAAACAGCAGGATTCACAAGTTCACGGCGGGCGGCGATCTCGTCAAGTCTTGGGGAACGCCGGGCAGTTCTGAGCCGGGCGAGTTCCACTTGCCGCACAGCCTGATGGTCGATGATGATGAAAAGGTCTATGTATGTGACCGGACCAACCGCCGTATTCAGATATTCGACAGCGAAGGCGAGTTCATCACGCAGTGGACAGGCATGGGCGGGCCGAACGACATTGTGCAGGGCGTGGATGGCCTCTTCTACATCTGCGAGCAGGAGGCTGACGGCAACCCTCCGTATGTCACCATTCGCGACGGTGAAGGCGAAGTGCTGGCGCGCTGGGGAATACGGCACGCTCACGGCATCTGGGTGGACTCGCGGGGCGACATCTATCTCGGCCTGACGACCAGCCAAAGCGTGGACAAGTACGTGCGCGTGTGAGGGTATAAGTCCCTTCCCCCTTGATGGGGGAAGGTTAGGATGGGGGTGAGATGGTCTATGCTCACCAGTAATGAATTGACTTCTAAGAGGTGCTGAAATTGGGCAAATTCTACGACGAGGCGCTGCTTCCCGACGAGTTGCGGCGCGACTACGATGTGTATGACAGGATACGGGAGCTTGGCATCCCCCTGGGCAGTTTCGATGAGGATGTAGTATCGCTGGAAGGAGCTGGCATAGCGGCGGCTGTCGTGCAAGAGAGCGGCCTCGTGTATCTGTCCGGCACATCCGCCGGGACATATCCGATGAACGACGATGCGGCGCGTATCGAGCACGGCTTTCAGGCAGCGCAGGATACGGCTGACATACTGATTCGCAGGCTGCACTGGTCCCTGAGTTGCGGAGGCGAGGGCGACCTGAACGATGTGCTATACACCGTGAAGGCGCTGGGCATGGTAGTTTCGCCGGGTGGTGGCGCGAGCGGAGCCGCGCCGGCCGTAACCAACGGGTTCTCGTTCAGGTGGCACTCGGTCTTTGGCGGACCTCGCAGCGACTACGCGGAGGACGGCATAGACCCGGGCGGATTTGCCGGAATCCACGCCCGTAGCGCGATGGGCGGCTTCGATGGCAAGTTCTCCATTGAGCCGGAGATAATCGTCGCGGTTCCGCCCGCACTCGCACGCGAAATCATCATGAACAGGGGCTGGGTATTCCCGCTGCCACCCGTCATGTTGGAGAAGGTCAAGGCTGCGAGAAGTTCCTGAGTCGCATGCGGCCGTCTCTCGATACTGTCATTCTGAACGCAGCGGAGCGGAGTGAAGAATGACAAAGCTGTGCTCGGAATGACAGAAAATTTCACCTGCCCTAGTCGTCTCCCACCTGAGCCTGGGGATCTTGCTCGTATGCGGAGGCAGCCATGCGCTCCGCTCGCCGGGCGATGGACTTGATCAATCCCCGGAATATCCACGCGTGGAAGGGATACAGGGCATACCAGTAGAGCAGCCCCGCCACTCCCGTGGGGCTGAAAACAGCCGTCTGGTCCAGTCGAGTCGTACCATCCTTGCTCTCGCCCACCTCGAACTGAAGCCACGCTTTGCCTGGAAGCTTCATCTCCGCCCTCAGCCGCACCATGCGGTCTGTCTCTAACGCCTCCACTCGCCAGAAGTCCAGCGCATCGCCGACGCGCAGGTCGTCGGGATGTCGCCGTCCCCTCCGCAAGCCTGCACCGCCCAGCAGCCGGTCGAGCATTCCCCGCAATCGCCAGGACCAGTTCGCAAAGTACCACCCGCGCTCCGCGCCAATGCCGGTGCATACCCGGAAGACGCTCTGTATGGGAGCGACGACACTACGGCGGCGTCGCTCGATAATCAGACCCTCGCGTGATTCGAGATATACAAGTTCCTCTGGCGTTGCGGCGCTGCCGGCGGCATCGCTCCACGAAGTGTCTATCTGCCCCGCGTTCATATCCTTCATAACACTGCCAATAGCTGAGGCGTAGTCCTGCGGCACGATGTGAGGGAAGAGAGTGCGCGCAAGGTTGTCGGTAACGACGACATCGTTGCGAAGTCCCTCCACCAGCGGCACGGCGATAGAGGCGGGGATGGGAGTCATCCAATGCACCCAATATGACGATAGACGGGGTGTCAGAACCGGGACCGGAATCATCAGCCGTCGTAGTCCCCTTGCCTTGGCATACCCGAGCATCAGCCCCCGGTAGGTCGTCATATCCGCCCCTCCGACCTCGATGGTGAGCCCCTTGCAGGCCGGAACTTTCGGAGCGGCAATGAGATATTCGAGTAGGTCGTTAATCGCAATGGGCTGAATGCGAGAATAAATCCATCTCGGACACACCATGACAGGCAGGCGCTCAACAAGATAACGGATCATCTCGAATGACACGCTGCCCGCGCCAATGATCACGGCAGCGCGAAACTCCGTAACCGGCACGCCGCTTTCGCGCAGCGCCCGCCCTGTTTCCTGGCGGGATCGCAAGTGATTGGAAAGGTTGGCTTTTGGGTCTCCCAGCCCACCGAGGTAAACGATGTGGCTAACGCCTGCTTCATGGGCAGCTTGACCGAAGGCGCGGGCGACTTGCAGGTCGAGTTCATGGAAGGAGGCGCCGCTGGACATGCTGTGTATCAGGTAGTAGGCGGTATCCACCCCGTCCAGCGCCATAGCTAGGCTCTCGGCGTCAAGGGCGTCTCCGACAACCACCTCGACCTGCCCGACCCAGGGGCGGGAGAGCACCCGGGCCTTGCTGCGGACGAGGACGCGAACCCTGCATCCTTCCTCAAGCAGTCGGGGAATCAGCCTTCCGCCAATGTACCCCGTTGCCCCCGTAACCAGAATCGTGCCAATTTCGGACATCCGCCCGCCTCTCCGCTCCAAGGCTTCCGAAGTGGAACCCCTATAATCTCATTATAGCGGCAAACGCCCTATACCCTGATTCTGCCACAACCCCTTGTTCAAGGTACGGTAATTGCGACATTGGAAACCGTCACAGAAGCCCGACGTCTCTGACAAGTGGATTCATTTTGCCTTTACGAAGTCTGCTGCCCGCTCCGCCATTGCTATAACTGTGAGTTTCAGTTCGCTCGCTCTGTGTCATAGCGTACTGGCGCGAGCTAGGTCAGCTTGGCGTACACTTCCGGCAGAGTCTCCTCCAGCCGCTCGAAGCTCCGCCATCCCCCATATCGGGGAGTCAGAGCCGCGACTGTCGAAGATGCCGCTTCCTGTGCGTTCCTGCCTTCTTTGACAGCAGCCCTGAGCGTGCTGAAGAGTTCGTGGATGAAGTCTCTTGCCTCTTCCAGCGCGGAATGCGGTCCGACAGGACCATGTCCGGAGACGAAACGCTCGACTGGCAGCCCGACCAAGCGGTCGTCCGTGTCCGGCCACTCATCCGGGTATGAATCGCCCAGATATGGCACCCCGCCGTCCTGCGCCACATCCCCGCAGAAAACGATGCCGTCGTCCGGCAGGTGGATGTGTGTATCGCCGCCCGTGTGCGCCTTGCCCAAGAACCTGAGATGCAACTCCCTTCCGCCGAAGTAAAGCCGCATGCTGGTCTCGAAGGTGAGATTGGGAGGCGTAATCTTTACAAGTCCGGCCTCTTCGGACCAGGGATCGCCGGAACTCACTACCGACTCGCGCCACTGCCTGTTCCACTCGACATCCACCATCTCGTTGTAGCAGTTCTCGTGACCGATGATAGTGGCATCCGGGAACTCCTCGTTGCCCCACGCATGATCCCAGTGCGAGTGGGTATCCACCAGGTACTGAATCGGCTTGTCGGTGATGTGCTGGACATCCCGTATCAGGTCCCTTGCGAATGAAGGAACGCGCAGCGAGTCTATCACTAGCACGCCCTCGTCGCCCACGATGATGCCCGCGTTGGTAAGGCCCTCATGAAGCCGTGCGAACACGCCCGTTTCGAGTTCTATTATTTCAGTCCCCGGTGTTGTCGCCATCAGGTTACTCCTTCTCTGTCTCTGTGTCGGTCTTTTCCTTAGTGTTGTCCGTCCTGTGTTGCGCTTTAGTTCGGCGGGGTCCGAGACATTAGACCAGCCCTTCCGCCACCGCCGCATCTTCGATTATCTCCCATCCCTCTTGTACGCCTGCGACGAAGCTATCACAGGCTTCTCCTTCCAGCACAGCCCGTTCCACATCATCAGCCCCGGTAATGGCAAGGAACGCCGCTTCAATCTGAGTTGCCAGTTGCGAGTCCATATCTGCCTGGGCAGTGAAGCAGCAGTGACTATATGCGGGGCTTGCCCAAAATACTCTTATCTGCCGCACGGATAGGCTGCCATCCTCCGCCATCACATCCAGCGTTCTCTTGCTGACCGCTCCGGCATCGAACTCGCCGGATGCTACGCGCTCCACCACGTCACGCTCGTCCGACATATTCCCTGCTTGCCGCTCCTCGAAGAAGCTGATGGCAGCCAGGTCCTTGTCAGGGTTCAATCCGGCCTGCTTCAGAATGTAGTAAGGCACAAGCCCCGCCTGCTCAGAGCTGCGACGACCGAAGGCGAATCGCCTGCCGGGCAAGTCTTCGATAGTCAGCATATCCGACTCCGAGTTGGTGATGAACTGGGTAACGAAGTCAATGTCAACATCGCGCATTGCTATGACCCGGCACGGCTGCTCCAGCAGGCGCTTGATCTTGACGTAACCGAGTGGCCCGTTC
This sequence comes from Dehalococcoidia bacterium, assembly GCA_034421195.1. GTDB lineage: Bacteria > Chloroflexota > Dehalococcoidia > Lucifugimonadales > JADFKI01 > Bin90. Next base: position 219,642 of record DAOUKP010000015.1, on the reverse strand, counting down.
CATGCGAGATCGAGGTCGCCCTTCACAAAGGCGTCCACCATCGCGTCGTAGTCCGAATACAGAACCCAATCCAGATCGATTCCCCTTCGGCGAAACAGTTCCTCCAGTCCTTGAAATACATCGAAATGAGACGCCGTAGCCGACCCGCCTAGCCTGACCATATCATCCTCCCGTAACATCCGACTTAGCCCGTTAGGTTCACATGCCTTCTAGTGGCACTCTACTAAATCAGCCGTCTAAGATGCAACAGTGCTTTGTGAATCACTGCATCAGCGCAAAAGAGTATAATTCTCATTGCTGGAGCGCCGGCAGGTCTCGCGGGGAAGCGCGCCGGCATCAGCGCAATGACATCACATGAGTAGAAAGGCGCTAAACGCAATGACAGACCTCTCGAAAATTAAGGCTTTGACCTTCGACGTAGGCGGCACGGTATTCGACTGGCGTGGAGCGATACAGAAGGAAGTAACTCGACTGGCAGCCGAACAGGAAGCCGACATCGATGTAACCCAGTTTGCCACTGACTGGCGTACATGGATGTTCGACACACTCGCTCGCGTCAGGACTGGTGAACTCTCTTGGAGGAACGCCGACCGGATTCACCGCGACGTCCTGGACGACGTTCTGGAGAAGCACTCCGCCTTAGATCTGTCCGCGCCGGAGCGGGACGAGCTCAACGAGGTCTGGCACAGGCTAAGTTCGTGGCCCGACGCCGCAGACGCGATAGAGAGGCTGCGAGGCCGTTACACGACTATCGTGCTTACAGTTCTCAGCTACTCCATAGTCGTGGACTGCTCCAAGCATAACGGCATCGGCTGGGACGGCATTCTGTCCTGCGAGTTCCTCGGACACTACAAGACCGACCCTGAAGCGTACCTGACAGCTCTCAATCTGCTGCGGGTCGAGCCTTCGGAGGCGATGATGGTCGCAGCGCACAAGAGGGACCTCCAAGGGGCGGCAGCGGCGGGCCTTCACACGGCGTATGTCCACCGGGAGGGGGAGTCCGACGTGCCCCCGGGGTCATCGAGCCTGTCCTCGGCTGCCTCCGAGTTCGATGTGGTCGCGGCTGACTTCCCTGATCTGGCAGACAAGCTCCTTGCCTGATTGGATCAGAAAGCGGCGGTCGGCAGTCTTAACACTAACGCTGTCAGCCACTTTCACCGGCCACAGCAAAACTTGCGCCTCACGAGAAACGTGAGGCGCAAGTTCAATATGTGTAATCGGTCGGAGCCGACTTCATTGGCGCAAGTTAAGCGGCGCTGGCGTCCAGGAACTCGATCAGCTGCCCAATGCTCTGGAGCTCGGTGCAATGCTCGGGCGTGAACCTGATGCCGAACTCATCCTGAATCACCCGCGCGAAAGAAACGACGTCCATAGAGGACACTCCGGCGTCAGTAAGGTTGGAACTCAGGTCCATAGACGCATCTACTGGCTTTCCGTCCACTTCCAAATTATCCGCGATTAGCTTCCTGACTCGATCTTCAGTTGATGCCATTTGGTCAATCCTCCTATACCTAAAAGATGTTCATAGCTAGATGTAAACTACCAGAGTATTCTTGCTGTATTCAATACCTTTACTTACCGGCGTTTTCGCATTACACCCAGTGTCGCCTGCGCTGGAACGGGTAGGTAGGTAGCGAAATGCGACGGCGCGACTCACCCGCGAACAGCCCATCGAAGTCAATTGCCAAGCCCGCCTCATAAGCGTGCGCGACCGCTTCAACAAAGCCCGCGCTTTGCTCTGCCGACTCGTCGTCGGACGGGTGCGGCATACCGCCAATCAAGAGCGGCTGGGCATCTCCATCTCCTGCGCCGTTCTGCGACGCCTGCCATTCCTGGCTGATTTGCGCTCCCAGCGCGGCGTCAGCGCCAATCTCGATTATCGCGTCCACACCCAGCTCGGCAAGAGTGGCGGCGCATGCGTCGAGTGGCGCGGTCTCGCGCGCCTGCCTGCGCCAGTACGCGCCATCTAGCGCACCGTCCGAATCTACGACTTGCGCGGTAACCCCGCTCACCAGGGTCATGGACGGCGGCGCGGTCGCAATGCCGGCGAATGCCGCTTCCAGCCCGCCCAATGCCTGGTTCGGATCGACGCCGGGCAGCGCTGCCATCAGAGTGCCGCGCGCGAGGACGAAGCGCAACCCGTCCTCAAGGCTGAACACGCCTGCCGCCTGTGCCGCCGCAAGCTCGCCTGTGCCTACTCCGAGCGCGACATTGGGGCGCACTCCAATGCTTGCCCAGAGCGAAGTCAAGGCGCATTCCAGTGCGTACAGGGCGGGCTGCGCCCATGCCGTGTCGCTCAACTCGCCCTTAGCTTCGTTACTCCCGAATATCACGTCCAGCAGAGACGCGCCACGCTCCGTTTTCACCACTGCGTCGCACCTGTCCAGCACCGCGCGCGCTATCGGTTCGGTATCGTACAGCGTCCTGCTCATACCTGCCAGACGGCTGGCGTCTGTCGCGTACAGGAACGCAACCCTTGTCGCGGTCTGCGGCTCGGATTCGTCAGATGCGCCATCCTTCGGCATGAGCGCCTGCAAGCCGTTCTTCAGAGACTTTGCGTCGCGGAATACCACGCCCGCGCGATGGTCGAAGTGGCTGCGTCCGACGCCCGCTGTCCACGCCATATTTGCAAGAGACATATCAGCGAGGGCGGGCGTGAATGCGTCGCGCTCGTCTAGCCAAGAGATGTATTGTGCCGCTAAGTCCTGAAGCGCGCCGTCCGTCTTGCCGGACAGGGGCAGGAAGCGCGTCTTGCGCTCTGAGACTCCGTCCGGCGGCGCGCCGTTCTCATAGCCTTCGACTACGACATGCGCGTTTGTCCCCGAAATGCCGAACGCGCTCACCGCCGCGCGAGGAAGTCTGTCGGCATGCTTAGGCCAGTCGGTCTTTTCAGAAGTGATCCGCACAGGCATCGAAGCCCACTCTATCTGCGGATTTGGGTCTTCAAAGTGCAGATGCTTGGGAATGACGCCCTGCTTCATAGCGAGCACCGTCTTTATGAGACCTGCGACGCCTGCCGCAGCTTCCAAATGCCCGATATTGGACTTCACCGTGCCCATCAGCAGCGGTCGGTCAGCCTCGCGGTCCTTACCGTACACCGAACCCACCGCATGCGCCTCTATCGCATCGCCGAGTTGTGAGCCGGTAGCGTGCGCCTCGATGTAATCAACATCCGCGCCGGAGAAGCCCGCCTGTGCAAGCGCGGCTTCCATGACACGCTCCTGCGCCGAGCCGTTGGGGACGGTCAATCCCGCGCTCGCACCGTTCTGGTTGACGGCGGAGCCTCTGATGACGCCCCATATCCGGTCTCCGTTTGACTCCGCATCACTCAGCCGTTTCAAAATTACGACTCCGCAGCCCTCGCCACGCACATAGCCGTCCGCGGACGCATCGAAGGGGCTGCACTGCCCGCTCTTGGAAAGCATCCCCAACTCCGTCATGAAGTCGGCGACGGATGAGGATAGAACGACATGCACGCCTCCCGCAAGGGCGACATCCACCTCGCCGCGCTGCAAGCCGGATACGGCCTGATGCACTGCCGCGAGCGCAGACGCACACGCCATGTCTATCGCCATCGCAGGACCTTCCAGCCCAAGGGCAAAGGCTATTCGTCCGGCGGCTACACTCGCGTTTGTCCCAAGATAGTTCCCCAGCCTGCCGCTGGTCGATATGACATCGCGGTATTCGCTGCCGCCGATTCCGGCGTACACTCCCGTCTGGCTGCCGCGCAGTCCTGCAGGGTCTATGCCCGCGTCTTCTAACGCCTCCCAGCTCGTTTCGAGCATCATGCGTTGCTGCGGGTCCATCATGCGCGCTTCCACCGGAGATATACGGAAGAAGCGAGAGTCGAACCACTCGATGCCCTCTATGAACGCTCCGCGCATGTCAGGGGCGATCCCGTTGCCGGGACGTCCGTTTGTAACGGCATCGGTGCCGGACTCCAATAGCTTCCAGTATTCGGACAGGTTTTTCGACTGTGGGAATCGGCATGCCATGCCAACAATCGCGATTCCGTCCTCGTCGCTGCTGACCGGCTGAGGCTCTACCGGAATGACCGGCTCAGCCGCCGGTGGAGCATCGCCAAGCTGACCAAGCTCCTCGCCAAGATGACCGGCCAGGCTCGCGATGTCCGGATAGTCGAACACGACTGTATTGGATGCGGTGTACTCGCCCGCAAAGGCACGGTTCAGGCGATTGCGGAACTCCACTGCCATCAGTGAGTCCATGCCGAGGTCGAAGAACCCTACCGTCGGGGACGGTGCTGAGGACAATCTCAACACAGCCTGCAATTCCTGCTGCAAGAAGGACACCAGCAATTCCTGCTGCTCGTCTGCCGGAGCAATCGTATTCCGCAGCCGGGTCAGCACGTCTTCAGTAGATTCGGAGTCTTCGGCTGCACCGTCGTTCAGCGAGGACAGCATATCCTCCAGCAATGCGGGACGGTCTTCTACCGCTTCCTCGAACACTGACCAGTCCATGGACATCACAACAGACGCCGTAGTATCCTCGCGCACCAGCTGTTCCAGCGCCCTTATGCCCTGCTGTGGCGTGAACCAGCGCCCACCGAGCGCCGCCCGACGCTGCTCGATTCGCTCCCTTTGCTCCGCTGCTTCGCCAATCTCCGACCACGCGCCCCAGGCAATCGCCTGTCCGGGGAGACCCAGCGCGCGCCTGTGCCCGGCAAGTTGGTCCAGGAACGCATTCGCGGCGGCGTGATTTGCCTGCCCCGGATTGCCCATTACTCCGACTCTGCTTGAGAACAGGATGAACATGTCCAGGTCAAGGTCTATTGTCGCGCGATGCAGGTGCCATGCTCCCACAATCTTCGGGGACAGCACACGCTCGAAGCTCTCCCAGCTCTGGTTGGTAAGCGCGGCGTCCGACAGCACACCTACGCTGTGTATCACACCGCCCAGCGGCGCGTAATTGACGTCCATACGTGCCAGCATCGCGTCTATTGCTGCCGTGTCGGTCATGTCTGCCAACTCGACCTCAACCTTGACGCCACGCCCTCGCAGCATCTCAATGGCTGTCTGCGCTTCCGGATCGGGGTCGCGACGACCGTTCAGGACTATCGTGCCTGCGCCGTGGTCCGCCAACCATTCGGCGACCGCTATCCCGATGCCGCCCAGTCCGCCCGTCACGAGGTACGAGCGGTCCTGCCGCAGTTGACCTTTCGTGAGCGGTGGAGGTGTCAGCACAATCTTGCCGATGTGCCGCGCCGAGCGCATGAATGACAGCGCCGTACCTGCCTCTGCAAGCGGCCATCTGCTATGAACAATCGGCTTCAGTTCGCCCGTCGAAATCCGCGCCATCACCTCGCGCAGCACTTCTCCAACCCACTCCGGCTCTGTTTTCTTCAGCACGTCCAGTTCAAGGATGTCGTATTTGACATCGGGGCGTAATGCCGCCATCTCCTCGTGACTGAGGATGTCGCGTCTTGCCAGCTCGACGAAGCGTCCGCCCTGCGCGAGGCAGGCAAGGCTGGCATCTATGAATCCTTCACTCGTTAGGCTGTTGAGCACCACCTGAACGCCCTCGCCTCCGGTGTCTTTCAGGATTTCCTCGCCGAACTTGGTCTGGCGGCTGTCGTAAATGTGCTTCACGCCAACGGACCTGAGATATGCCTGCTTCGGGGCGCTCGCCGTGGCGAACACCTCCGCGCCCGCCGCCTGCGCCAGCTGGATTGCCGCCAGCCCGACGCCGCCTGATCCGGCGTGAATGAGCACGCGATCTCCGGGTTCAAGGCCAGAGTAATGGTATGAGAGAGCACCTGAAACGAACGCGCTAGGAATAGTAGCGAGGCCCGAAACGGAAATGCCGTCCGGCGCGGGCGCTACCAGCTCCTCGTGCGTAACCATCTCCGGCGCGAAAGCGCCGAATCCCAGCCCGACTACTCGCTCGCCTATGGATACGTTCGTTACTTCCGAGCCAATGTCGAGGATGTGGCCGCACAACTCGCGTCCCAAGTCCCCTTCTTCAATGAATCCAAGTGAGCGGAACACGTCCCAGAAGTTCAGCCCTGTGGCTTCGACCGACACCAGCACCTCCCTTGGTTCCAGTGTGCGAGTTGGAAGGCGCTTGATTTCCGGCTTATCGAATACGCCGTCTTTGTGCGGTGCGAGCACCCAGTCCGAATCGTCCGGCAGCGCCAGCCGCTCCGTTGCGGCGCCCGGCCTGACGAGCCGCGCGGCATGTCGGCGACCCAATCTGTACGCGATATGGTTCTCATCGTCAGGGTACATCAGGTCGTTCACGAGTTTGGACGGCGCGCCGGATGCAATGGGGTCGAGGTCTATCATTCGCGGCTGCAAGTGAGCTGCCTCAAGAGTAACCACCTTGCCCAGACCCCAGAGAGTCGCGCCCGCAAGTTCTCCCGTAAGCTCGCGCTCCAGTATCTGTGCTCCTCGCGTTATGAACCAGATACCGTTTTCGGGTATCACGTCTGAGTCGGACAAGCCCTGCACCAGTGCAAGCGCACTCGCGCCGATGCGCTTTACATCCTCCCCAATTTCCTCAGTGGTTGCCTGAGGTCCGTTGCCTTGCAGCGCTTCCAGATGCACCACACCCTTGAACGGCGCATCGTTGGGCAACTCCTCGATCAACGCTTGCCACGACTCGCGGGACTCCACATCCACGGCAGCCTTGACCACAGCCGCCCGCGCCGAGTTATTCTTCAATGATTCCTTGCCTGCAAGCACGACGGTCTGGTTTCTCGCTGCCATCTCCGCCGCGAGTTCCTCAGCCAATCCGCCTTGATCAGATGCCGCCAGAACCCACACGCCTGGCTGCTCAATAACTTGCGCCGGTCCTTGCGCCACAATCACGCCTTTATCCAGCATCTCGTGAGTGAATGTATCGTCAACGCCCAGAACTTCGACCTCGACGAATCCAACGTCCCCTAGAGCCTGACGCCAGATTGCGGGAGTGGCAAGTGCATGGTGCGGACGGTAGTCATCGGCGAACCGCCACCAGCCGTCCAGCTGACCGAAGGTAAGGTCCATCCAGCCCAGTCCGCGCAGGTTCTCCAGCGCCACCAGCTGACCGGACGGTGATAGCAGGTCGCGGCAATGTCCCAGCGTTTCCTGCAGGTAACGAGTAGCGTGGAGCACGTTAGAGGCGAGCACTATGTCGTAGCTGTGCGCGTCATAACCCTGTGTGATGGGATCCTTCTCGATGTCCAGAGTGCGGTACTCGATGCACCCGTCGCCATCGCCGAACCTCGCCTCCGCCTCCGCGAAGAAGCCCGCCGAGATGTCCGTGTACACGTAGTCGAACCGGCCTTCCGGCAGCTCCGGCAGCACGGAAGCGGTTGCCGATCCCGTGCCTGCGCCAATCTCGATAATCCGCAGTCGTCTGTCTTCGGGCAACCGGGATACAAGTTCTCGCATCGCTTCCGCGAGCATGCGGTTCGCTGCGCGCGCCACCGGCGCCTTCAGATAGAGGTCTGCCGCCGTCGGCTCTCCGCTGCTGAACAGCAGTGTCAGCGGGTCCTGCTGACCGCGAAGCACATCCGCGAGTGCGGCGCCGGACCGCTTGAACAGCCCTGTCTCGGTGAGGCCATGCGGATACTTCTCGACCATCTGCTTGTCGAACTCTTCAGGATTCTCCGGCAGTTCGGACGGCAGCGAATCACCCTCACCCACCAGCACATGAAAGCCGTCATCTCTCTGCTCAAGAACTCCCGACTGGGCAAGCATTTCCAGCATTCTGAGGAAGAGGCGGCTGTGTTCAGCGTTGACGTTCAGGCGTTCACGCAGTTCATCGGCATTTATAGTTTCGCCTGCTTTGCGTTCCCAGCCCAGTTTCTCCAAAGTTCTGAGCGCATAAGAACGCGACCACTGTTCCAAGTCAGCGAGCAGCATGTTTCTGCCCTGCGGATCGACTCCCGCGCCGGTGAGGTATTCGGGGAAGAGTTCCGAAGCCTCAGCGACAGTTGCAGGCGAGGGGAAGAAGTCGGCGGACATCAGCCCCGATTCAAGGGGACGGTCCCGCCAGTCGATTTCGTACAGCAGGTCGTTCACGCCCTCGAATGCCGAGAGCAGCGCGGCTCGTGTGGCGCGCTTGACCGTGTAGCCGCTGAAGCCGCCGATGAGAACGCCGTTCGGGTCGTAGATTCGCATCTCGCCGCTCAGGACCTCAGGCTGTTGTTCCGATTCGGACTCAGCCGTCGTTGATGCCTCGCTCATGACTACATGGCAGACTAATCGGTCCGGCAGTTGCCTTGTCAGCCAGAACCGTTCCCAGCCGAACGGCAGATATGTCGCCTCGCCCGGCTCGCCCGTCATATTGCGCGCTACGCCGATAACTTGGAAACAGCCGTCCATTAGTAAGGGGTGTACATCCAGATCATTGCGTCCCACCGCGTCCGGCAGAATCACCTCGCCCAGCGCCTCACCAGGCGCGGACCAGACATTCCCCAATGTGCGGAAGAATGGACCGAGATTGATTCCAGTATCAGCCTTTGCGCGGTAGTAGTCGGGTACGTCCGCCGGCGACAGGCGCGCCTTCAGCGCATCGAGGTCAACTCGCCCACCGGCTTCCGGCGCTTGAGCGCCGGCCGAAACGCGGCCTTCGATGTGCAGAATCCATTCGTTCTCGCTCCCCTTGCTGAATATCTGAACATTACTTGAACCAACCTGCTCGGAATCGTCGAGAAAGACCTGAACAGTCCTGCCCTGTTCGTCCGATCCGTCTGTCGCGTCATCTTCGGCAAAGACGAGCGGATTGTGCAGCTGAAAGTCCTCAACGACGATCGGGCTGCTTCCTTCTTCGACAAGCGCCACAGAGGCTGCCATAGCGCCGTACAGCGCGCCCGGCGCTACCAGCCGTCCGAATACGCGATGGTCGTTCAGCCATGCCGGGTCCGACGGGAACACCTCCGTCTCATACATAAGCTCACCGCGAGCCGACTCATGCCGCTCGCCCAGCAGCGCGTGTCCCGCGTTCTGTCGGCGCTGTCTAGTCTGCTCAACCCAGAACCGTTCTCGCTGGAACGGGTAGCTCGGCAGCGAAATCCGGCAGCGCTTCTCTCCCGCGTACAGCCCATCGAAGCGGACGTCAAGTCCGGTTTCGTAAGCTGCCGCAACGGCGTCGATGAAGCTGCTCTCAGGTTCCGGTGACGAACCGTCCCTTGGAGGTCGCCGAAGGCTGGCTAACGCCGGCGGCGCGGAGTCGGGCCATGCAAGAGTCGCCATCGTCCCAAGAATGTCATGCGGCCCTAATTCCACCACAACGTCAACATCCTGTTCCGCCATTGCCCTGACGCCGCTTGCGAATGCCACCGCCTCCCTTGCATGTCGCTTCCAGTACTCTACGTCCAGCGCCATGCCGGACTCCACAGCCTGCCCCGTCAGGTTGCTGACGAAGGTCAGCGAAGGAGACTTTATTTCCAGACCCTTGAGCGCGTCTTCCAGTCCGCCGAGAATCGGATTGACCAGGGCGCTGTGAAATGCCTTGGTCGTGTTCAGTCGCCGCGCGCGTATCTCCAGAGCCACAAAGCGCGCCACGATAGCTTCAATATCTTCGACGGGGCCGCTGACCACCTGGTGCGCTCCGTTGTCCGCCGCGATGCTCAAACCAACGCTGTCAGAAATCGCGTTGTGGGTCTCGACTTCAGATGCGACCTGCTCCGGAGTTGCAAAAATGGCGGCCATCGTGCCAAATGCCATCTGTGACATCAGTGTGCCGCGCGCGGCGGCGAATCTCATTCCGTCTTCGAGACTGAACACGCCTGCCGCCTGCGCCGCCGCAATCTCCCCAACGCTGTGCCCCAATACAACGCTGGGACGGATGCCAACGCTCGACCAGAGCGCGGTCAGCGCACATTCCAGGGTGTATAGGGCGGGCTGCTCCCACGCAGTATCGCCAAGATTTTCGTCTGTGCCGTTTCGAGCGAACATCACATCCAGAAGCGAAACGCCCCTGACTTCTCGGAACACTTCTTCGCAGCGGTCCATTACCGCCCTCGCAACCGGCTCGCTCTCGTAGAGCGCCTGCCCCATCCCGACCCACTGGCTTCCCTGCCCGGTATAGATGAATGCCACCTTGCTCGCTGTTCGCGGCTCAATGCTCGCATCGGACTCAGACAGATCGCCAAGCTGCGCCCTCAATGACGCAACATCACGGAACACCACGCCCACGCGGCGCTCGAACTGGCCGCGACCTACACTTGCCGTCCAAGACATGTCCGAAAGCAGCGTCCCTGAGGCTACACCATCAGAGGAGAGTTCCGACTCTCGCTCATCGAGCCAGGACAGATACCGACCCGCGAGGTCCCTGAGTGCGCCATCGGACTTGGCCGACAGCGGCAAGAAACGGGTTTTGCGCGGTGCTGATGCTTCCTGCGGCATCGCCAGGTCGGTTCCCGAGGCCGGCATTGTGACAGGTATTTCCTGTACAGAGCCTGCCATTGGATTTTCCTGTTCGGCGTCGGCTTCAGCTCCAGAATATTCTTCGACCACAATGTGGGAGTTTGTCCCCGATATTCCGAAGCAGTTCACTCCTGCCACGCGAGGTCGCTCGCCTCGGCGCTGCCAGTCAACATGCTCCGTTGTAACTTTAATCGGCAGTTTGTCCCAATCCACACGCGGGTTGGGATCGTTGAAATGCAACTGCTTCGGAATTACGCGATGTTTCAATGCGAGCGCCGCCTTGATCAGTCCGGCGATTCCAGCAGCAGATTCCAGATGTCCGATATTCGTCTTCACCGAACCGATCAGAATGGGGTTGCTTGCGTCGCGCCCCTTGCAATAGACCTCTGAAACGGCTTCAAGCTCTATCGGATCACCTACGGCAGTTCCCGTGCCGTGGGCTTCGAGGAAATCAACGTCCTGTGGGAGGACGCCCGCATCCGAGAGGGCAGTTTCCATCACCTGCTTCAATGCGGGGGGATTCGGAACGGTCAGCCCTACGCTGTCGCCGCCATGGTTGACGGCAGCGCCCTTGATTACCGCCCATATTCTGTCACCGTCACGCTCTGCGTCCGACAGCCGCTTCAGCACAACCACTCCGCATCCTTCACCTCGAACATAGCCGTCGGCAGAGGCATCGAACGTCTTGCATTGCCCCTCCGGAGACAGCATCATTGCCTCCGCGCGAAGCTCGTATATGCGGCCGTTCAGTATCGCCTGCACTCCGGCGGCTATCGCCAGGTCTGCTTTACCCTGCTGAAGGTCAGCCACCGCATCCGTTACGGCAACCAGAGCGGAAGCGCATGCGGCGTCCACAGCCTTTGCCGGTCCCATCAGGCCCAGGACGAAGGATACGCGACCGGCCGTGCCGTTCAGGTTCGTGCCACTGAGGGCGTACAGGCTTCCTGCGGCTTCCGTAGGGCGGCTCGTGTCGAGAACCAGCATGCGGTACTCGTCGTTGCTGATCCCGGTGTACATGCCGGTGAGGCTGTGCTTCAATTTGAGCGGGTCGATTCCCGCGTCCTCAAGTGCCTCCCAGCTTGTCTCCAGCATCATGCGCTGCTGTGGGTCCAGCAGTTCCGCCTCGACGGGTGAAATGCGGAAGAACGCGGCATCGAACTTGTCAATGTCGTCCACGAAGGCACCGTAGCGACACGCCTCGATCTGTGCCGTCGCAGGATCGCGCATAATGTCCGCAAGCCGCCCTTCGCCGGAACCGGGAACTCCCTCAATTACCGAGTTCCCTCCCTCTTCCAATAGCTGCCAGAAGGAGTCGAGGTCGTTGGCGCCGGGAAAGCGACAAGCCATTCCGACAATCGCTATCGGCTCCCCTGTCTGCTGCCCGATGCGATTGAGAACTTCCGTATTGACAGTAGTAGAACGGGAAGATGGCGCACGGCTCTGCGTAGTCATGTTGTTCCTCCACAAGCATAGGATCTTCTGATGCGAGAATAGCGCTAATCATTCGTGCTCGAAAGCTTGCGAAATTCCCTGTATCTCGAACTTTAACACATCAGCCTATTGATTTGGAGTGATTTATACAAAACCCGACTGTATTAACATCTTTATCCACAGTCAGGGAACTGCTCCGCCTGACTCTCAGGTAGTCAGCGCTCGTTGCAGCTTCTCGCGAGGAACCGCGCCGAAATCGAAAGGAACGGCTCCCGATGGAGTGTGCGGATGGGAAAATACAGAACGGAGACTAGGTCGAAATCGCAGCCGAAAACCCCTGCAAAGACACAAGGAATTATCTTGTGAACTTCAGACTTCAGAGGGGCGCTGGAATCCGCGTGAGCGACATCGTAGTAATCCAGGGATTTACGATTCTCGACCGAGCTCCTAGGCAGTGCATACTACGGACACAGAACGCTGCTCAACAGGCATCTGATTTAACTGAGCGTTCGCGTGTCCACCATGCGGATGAGCGGAAAGGTTTTATGACTGAACGCAGGGAAATGCGGCAAACAACTGCTGCGATGAGCAAACCCGCTGCAATTCCCTTGCTTGCCCCCCAAAATGGTCGGGGAGACTGGATTCGAACCAGCGACCCCCTGCACCCCATGCAGGTGCGCTACCAAACTGCGCTACTCCCCGGCCGACTCTCAGAATAGCATAGCGCATAGGTAGCTTCAAGAGAACATGCCGCTGCCGTCCGCCGAACACTGATATTCTGCCCCTGAAAGCGTCTCTGCCCACTACACTCCCAAGCGATGACTTTGCTGCCGACAGCATTAGAGACACATGACTGGTGCGGCGTGATACAATGGCATTCTGGGAAGCTATGAACAACGGAGGAGCAGCATGACCAACAAGATAGACCTAACGCTGGACGACGTATATGAGGCGCTCAGGGATGTGTACGACCCCGAGATTCCGGTTAACATCGTTGACCTCGGACTGGTGCGTGACGTGTCTCTGGTAGAGGGAAACATCGATATGAAGATGACGCTCACATTCGCCGGCTGCGGAATGGGCCCTTATATCGCGCAGCAGGCGGAGTGGCGGCTCGCCGAACTGGAAGGCGTTGACGACATCAATGTTGACCTCGTCTTCGACCCGCCCTGGACACCCGACGAGATTACCGAGGAAGGCAAGAAGCTGCTGGGGCTGGATTAGGGAAGTTGGTCAGTATTTCGGTTGCTCAGTCAGTCCCTCCATGTCCCTTCCCCCTTGATGGGGGAAGGTTAGGATGGGGGTGCTGTGGGTAATAATCAGCCTTTCGACTGACCAGACTGATTTACTGACGAACTAACACCACTGAAAGACTGAGGAACTGCTATGACTATGAATCCGCAGCAGCAGGCGCACGCGCGCCAGCGCATAGAGTCGATGCGACGCCAGTTCGAGCAGAAGCGGCAGGTCGCGGACGCGCTGGCGCAGATTGGCCACAAGATTGGCGTGTACAGTGGCAAGGGCGGCGTCGGCAAGACGACCGTCGCCGTGAATCTCGCCGCAACACTCGCGCACGAAGGGCACAGCGTGGGCATCCTCGACGTGGATATAGACTGCCCGAATGTGGTGCGCGCCATGAAGGTCGCCGAGCGTCCACAGGTTGGCGAGGACAACAAGATGCTGCCGTCCGAGCGCTTCGGTGTCAAGGTCATGTCCATGGGCTTCTTCCAGCAGAACGAGGAAGAGGCAATCATCTGGCGCGGGCCTATGGTCCACAACGCCATCAATCAGCTGCTGCAAACCACCGATTGGGGACAACTCGACTACCTCGTCGTTGACCTGCCGCCCGGCACATCAGACGCGCCTCTCACGGTCATGCAGAACCTTGAACTCGACGGCTTCATAGTCGTAACCACGCCTCAGGAACTCGCCAAGATTGACGCCAAGCGCTCCATCAACATGATTCGCAAGCTGCAAGTCAAGGTGCTCGGTGTAGTTGAAAACTTCTCCGGCGAAATCTTCGGCAGTGGCGCGGGCGAAGAGCTTGCCGACGAGCTGGACCTAGACTTCCTCGGCAGCCTGGAACTGCGACCCGAATACCGCGACACATCCAAGCCGACCGTCCTGCTGAGCAACGACGTACTGGACGAGTACGCCGGGATTGCGGGTAAGGCGCGTGCCGCGCTGGAAGGGGGCTGATGTGGACAAGAATGTCAAAAGAGATAGGCTGATACGCTACGTGCATGCGGCGGAAGCCGATGACAAACTGCTGGAACTCCTGAAGTGTGTTGAGAATGGCGAGACTATCATCATCACTCGGCATGGCAGATCGGTTGCTCATTTGACCCCTCCGAATGAAGAGCGCGAGCGAGAATTGCGTAAAGAGGTAGGGATGCGGTTCCGCGAATATCGCAGCAAATTGCCGAAGACAGGCATGGCTGCCGAGGAGATCAACGAACTGGTCCGTGGGAGAGATTAACCTTGGGCGAACTGGTTGTTGACGCCTCGGCTGCCGTGGCGTGGTTTCTTGAAGACGAATCCGCTTCCCAAGCCGATGACGCTCTAGACAATGTTTTGTCCGATGGTGGGTTTGTTACACAGCACTGGCGATTCGAGGTGTGTAACGCCTTGCTCCGGGCGGAACGAAGGGGACGTGCTTCTGCGGATGAAGTCAGCACGCACTTACTCAGATTAAGCGAATTGCGAATAGAGATTGATACGGATATTAATCTCGAAGCAGTCTTTACGCTTGCAAGGGCACATGGGCTGTCATTTTATGATGCCGCCTATCTGGAACTTGCGAAGAGGCGCCGTATCCCTCTTATTACTTTAGATAATGCCCTCGACCGCGCCGCATCTGCCGAAGGCCTGCCCGCGCTTCCATAGCCGTCAGTGTGTATAATTGCTCCCATATGATTCGTCACCTTGACGCTATGGAGGAGTTTGCATGTTCTACAGGTTATACACAGGCGATGACGGGCAGTCCCACATGGAAGAAGGCTTCGAACCGCCGGAGGTGCAGGACGCCACCGGCATCGTCGTCCGCAAGCAGGAAGTCGGATACTTCATCGACTGGCATCCCGCCCCGCGCCGGCAGTACATCATCACCCTGCGCGGCAATGTGGAGATTGGCTTGGGCGACGGCACAGTCTATACCCTAGGTCCCGGCGACATGATGCTCGCCGAAGACCTCACCGGCCAAGGACACACCACAAAAGCCGTTGGCGATGAGACTCGCGTATCCGTTGCCATCCCGCTAGACTAGATGGTCGGTCAGTAAGTCAGTCTATTGGCTGACGTTTGATGCCTGACACCTCTTTTGACGCCCCGTTTGCATCGGAATATACTACGGCGTAGGTGGATACACTGAAGCACTGACAGACTGACTTACTGAAACACTGAAGGACTTGCCATGACCTACGAAGACATTGTTGTTACCAAAGAAGAGGGAGTCGGCATCATCCGCCTGAACAGGCCAAAGGTGCTGAACGCGCTGAGCAAGAGGCTGTACCGCGAGGTTGACACCGCCATAAGCGATATGGAAGCAGACGCAGACGTTAAAGCCGTGATATTCACCGGCACGGGTGACCGGGCGTTCTCTGCCGGTGCGGACATTCACGAGCAGGTACGAGATGCGGAGAATCCGCCACCGCCCGACCCGAAACGCTCCGAATACTCTTGGCACGTCGCGGCATGCACCAAGCCCACCATCGGCGCGCTCAACGGTCTATCTTATGGTGGTGGCGCTGTAATGGCATCCAGCTTCGACATTCGCGTCGGCTGCGATCGGTCGAGATTCCGCTTCCTCGCCGCGTCTTACGGTCGCGTGAACTCCACATGGACGCTGCCGATGCAAGTCGGCTGGCCCAAGGCGAAGGAATTGCTATTCACCACATGCGTGGTCGAGGCGGAAGAGGCATACAAGATCGGCCTGCTGAACCACCTCGTATCCGCAGACGAGCTTATGCCTAAGGCAATGGAGATTGCGAAACAGATTGCCGCCAACGACCCGCGCATGGTTCAGGGCATCAAGGAACTGATGATTGACGATGTGGGTGAGGGCTGGCGCTGGATGCACGACAACGAAGCAGCGGCGCAGAAGGGCAAACTCGCCCCCACGCCCGTCGAGGAGGGCTTCGCCGACTTCCTCGCGCGCAAGGGACGCAAAGATGCCTAAAGTTCCTTCCCCCATCAAGGAGGGAAGGTTAGGATAGGGATGTTGACGCCAACTTCAACACATCTCAAGAGCTTAACACGACATGGGCACATTCAGCGTACCGATAAGCATCGGCGACCCGCAGGGCGAAAATTGGATTGAGTTCGACGCTTTGGTGAATGCTGGCGCGTCCGTAACGTCTGTGCCGGGCTCCATACTGCGCGAACTTGGCGTAACGCCCGTAGCCAGCCAGCGGTTCCGTTTCGCGCAGGGTGAGCGAAGGCGTATGGATATGGGACGCACTTGGATTAGCGTAGAAGGACGCGAAGAAGTTACGCTCGTTGTCTTCAACGACGAAGGCACGCTCCCCCTACTAGGCGCGCTTGCTCTAGAAGCTCTATTCCTTGGCGTTGACCCGGTGAGACAAGAGCTAATCCCGGTAGACGGACTCCTGATGTCTCCTATAATGGAAGATTGATGGGACCGACCAACTGACCAACCAACCGACCAACCTAACAAACTGCGAGAGGACATACGCCGATGACATCTGCAAATGGCAAACTCAACACACCGCTAGAGGGCATTCGAGTGCTGGACCTTGGACGCTATCAGGCAGGCCCCCGCTGCGCCCTGATGTTCGCGCGCATGGGCGCTGAGGTAATCAAGGTGGAATCGGTGCGCGGCGACGAGAGCCGCGCCAATGGTCCGCGCGTCCGCGGGCAGTCCGCCTACTGGGTGCAGTACAACAGTGGCAAGAAGAGCCTCGCAATCAACCTCCGCACCGACAAGGGCAAGGAGGTCCTGCGCGAACTCGTCAAGGTGTCTGACATCCTCTTGCAGAACTTCCGCCCCGGCACAATCGACATCATGGGCTTCGGCTACGACAAGCTCAAGGAGCTGAACCCGAAGATAATCATGATAAATGTGTCCGCATACGGTCAGTATGGCCCCAATCGCGACAAGGTCGGCTTCGACCCGATAGGGCAGGCAATGGGCGGCCTCATGTCCCTCACCGGCTACGGCGACCTGCCTCCCATCAAGACATACTTCCCGCTGATAGACCGCATCACCGCGCTGCACGCCTGCATCGGCGCACTGGCAGCCCTGCGCGAGCGCGAAATCTCCGGCGAGGGGCAGGCGCTTGAAGTCTGCCTAGCCGACACTGGCTTCACCGTCAATGAAATCCCCATCTCCGCATACCTCAGCGGAGGCGTTGAGACCGAGCGTGCGGATTCCGCGGTCGGCGGCGGTGGCACCCCCTTCGGCGGCATGTACGAGACCTCGGACGGTTATGTCATTCTCGCTGCCGGCAACGATAACATGTGGCCGCGCACATGCGAGGCGCTCGGCCATCCCGAGTGGCTTGAGGACCCGCGCTTCGAGACACGCGACTCCCGCACCGAGAATGTGGATGTGCTCGAAGAAGAGATTGGCAACTGGCTGAAGCAGCGCACCACGAAGCAAGCCGTTGATGAACTCTCGGAGCACAGCATCCCGGTAGCCCCGGTGAACACCACCGAGCAGGCAGCCAACGAGCCGCAACTCCACGAGCGCGATATTTTGATGGAAGTGCCCGACCCCGTAGCAGGCACCATGTGGGTCAGCGGCGAGTCCATCAAATTCAGCCGCACCCCGATGGTCGTAGGCTCCGCGCCCACCGTCGGTCAGCACACCCGCGAGCTTCTGAGCGACATCCTCGGCTACTCAGACGACCAGGTACAGGCGCTCGTAGATGAGGAAGTCGTCGGCGCCAGCTAGAAAAAGTCCCTTCCCCCATCTAGGAGGAAGGGCTAATGCAATTTTCTTAGCATAAGGGAACACTTGAGGATTTGGGAATAAGCGACGAAAATGCAAGGCTGCGGCAAGCGTTTGACCGCCTGCCAAAAAGCGGCAGTCATGGCAGAGCCGTCACATCGCGCCACCCTGATGTGAAACCAGAGTGGATAATATCTATCATTGAAGAGCCTTACGACGAATGGATTGAAACCCACGAAGAAGGCGGACAAAGCAGAACAATCATTGTTGGTAGAGTCCCACAATTTGAACAATGGATTAAGGTAGTGTTCACCGGCGTTGGTAATACTCGCGAGTTGCTCACTGCATATCCTGACAGAAGGCTATCGAAGAAATACGGAGGGAGACCATGGCAGAGCCTTTAAGTGTTCCTCGAGAGATTGACGTGCTGTCGGAAGCTACTGTCAAGTATTGGGCAGACGATCAAGTGCTGGAAATATACAACGGCAAGCCTCTAGGAGACGGCGAGGAAATCGCCCAATTCATTACGGTGTTTTATGACCGGGAATGTGTGAACGAAGTCGTCGCTGTACGCCTCGACTTCGCGGAGCATGTACTCAAGCCGTTCGTGGACGCGATTCTGGCGAAGTACGGTGTATCCCTTGATGCAACGCAAAACTATAAACAAGCAAAGGCTAAAACGGCTGCGGAAGCAACGGAAAGCTGATTGAGAACACTGACAAACCGACCGACTGAAAATATTGACAGCCGTACAATGCAAACCATTATCAACGACCCCGGCGACTTCTCCTATGTGATCGGGCCATACAAGCAGCCCGTCGCTACCGTCACGCCAGGCGAAACCTTTATCGTGGAGACGGCGGATGCCTTCGAGAACAGAATAACCTCGCCCGACGACGACATAACGCAGATAATCACGCTGCCTTATGTCAATCCTCTCACCGGCCCCATATATGTCGAGGGCGCAGAGAAGGGCGACACGCTCGCCGTAACCATCCACTCCATCGATGTTACCCGCAACTATGGCGTGAGCGCCCTGATACCGGAGTTCGGCGGTCTATGCGGCACGGTCTTCACGCGCACGCTCAACCCACCCCTGCCACCCCGCGTTATGCTGCACCCCATCAGCAACGGCGAAATCACCTTCTCCCAAGACCTCGACATCGCCGCGATACCTTATGAGCCGTTCTACGGCACTATCGGCACTGCGCCGGAACTCGAAGCAATCTCCTCGCTCGCGCCCGGCTTTCACGGCGGCAACATGGACGCAGCCGATGTCTGTCCCGGCAATACCATTCACCTGCCCGTCAACGTCCCCGGCGCGCTTCTGCACATAGGCGACGGACACGCCGCGCAAGGCGACGCCGAAGTCTGCGGCGTCGCCACAGAGATTCCCACACGTGGTACGCTCACCGTTGACCTCATCAAGGGGCAGTATGTCGCCACGCCGCGAGTCGAATCAGGCGAATTCCTGATGACCGTGGGCAGTGCCCGCCCTATGGAGGACGCCGCCCGCATCGCATTCTACGAACTCGTCATGTGGCTTGAATCCGCCTATGGCATTGAGCGCCTGACCGCATATCAGCTCTGTTCGCAGGTCGCTCGCGTGCGTCTCGCCAACATGGTGGATATTCTATATTCGGTCGTCGCTAAGTTCCCCAAGCGTTACCTGCCCCGAAGCTAAATCATGCACATGACCTCGCCCTGAGCAATTTAGTCCCTTCCCCCATCAAGGAGGAAGGTTAGAGCCTGTCCTGAGCTTGCCTAAGGGATGGGGGTGAAACCTGCATCCTAAGCAATGTTGAATCTCACATCAACGCCTATTGACAATAGCGGATAGCCTTACGACATGCCCGACTCCCAACCCTCACAAAACTTCTTCGATGTTGACGGTGTGCGCCTGCATTACGCAGACTGGGGCGCTCCCAACCCCGACGCGCCCGCTATGATATTGCTGCACGGCTTGCAGGACTGCGCCCGAAGCTGGGATGTCTTCGCCGCCGCTATAAGCTCCGACTACCGCGTCATCGCTCTCGACCACCGCGGCCACGGCGACAGCGCGCATGCCACGCCCGACACCTACGGCTTCCGCGACTACATCACCGACCTTGAATCGCTGGTCGCGCACCTTGACTTGCGAGACTTCATTCTAGTCGGGCATTCCGCAGGAGCGCGCTACGCCTTCGTCTTCGCCGCCGAACACCCCGAACTCATCCGGGCGCTTATCGTCGTGGACATCGATCCCGACGCTGTCAACCCCGACTCACAGGGCATGTTCGTTCGCTACAATACCGAGTCCGACGAGTGGGACTCCCTTGACGCCGTTGTGGAAAGGCTGCGCGACCGTCAACCCCAATCCACCGACGAGATGCTGCTGCACCAAGCAGAAGTAATGACCCGCCAACTCCCGAACGGCAAGCGCGCATGGAAACGCGATCGACGACTCCTCGCAGCCTACGAGCGCCCCGACCTGTGGGAAGAGTGGGGAACCCTTTCTGTGCCCACGCTCATCGTGCGCGGACGCCAGAGCAATCTGCTCACGCACGAAGTTGCCGTCAGAATGCGCGAGGCTATTGCGAACACCGCGCCTATCGTGCGCCTTGCCGAACTTGAAGGCGGCGGCCACTGGTTCTACCAGGAATTCCCCGGCGCGTTCGAGATGACCTTCCGCTGGTTCATGCGCGCCGTCAGGGACGTGTCCAAAGATGACGAATTAGCGGTGCAGTAGGACTGTCTAGTGAGGTTGACTACTCCACTTCTTCCCAGTCAGCTTCGGCGTGAAGTATTTCCTGTGCGCGTTCCATGTTGTGCTCATACACCAGTACGCGGTGGGGAATGAACTGGAACGTGCCTACGCCGCCATACCCGAAACCCAACGGCTGGACGAATGCACCGACGCCGTTATCGCGCAGAAGCTGAGCGACCATCTGCGCCTCCATCTCGTTGGGATATGTGGCAAATTCAACTGACTTGTCGTTGGATGGCATATTCAGTTCAAGCCCTTAAGTAAGCTGCAATCTCGTCGCGTATCTCGCTGACGCTCGGTTGAGGACAACCTATCACGCGCTCGTCAGCTCTCTCATGCTTGTGGTGCGGAGCGTGCGGCAGCCCCGGATGGTAGTCGCTGTTGTCGTACCGGAAGATGGTCGCGCCATCGGCTGCCATGTACTGGGATGAGTATTTGTCTAGCAATGGGGTATCATTGGACACTATGGCAACCAGCCGGATATTCAAGTAACTAGGCCCAGGGAATGTCATAATAGCGCGCATTTCCACACGTCCATCGCCCGTAGTCAGGGACGGCAGTCGGTTTATTGCCGTTGCGCCCGCAGACAAGAGGACGTCGAGAGAGCGGTCGAAGTATGTCTCTAGTAGCGGTTCCTGCACAGAAATCAGCTACTCCTCCATCAAATCTTCCACTCTTCCCCGACTCCGCGGCTGGGTATCGACAATTCCTTGACCCCATGCGCTCTTGCCATGTAGTCGCAATCCATCGCCCAAGTGATGTAGTCATGGGTGCATTCCAGTTCAAGGCGCTTCCACTTGCCCGCAAATTCTTCCGAGGACATCCCGTACTTCGCCTCGAAATCGGCGAGTTCCTGCTCTATATCCTCCCGAGTCAACTCCGTAACCGTTACCTCATGGCCCATCGGAGTCGTTTTCGTGTAGGTCTTTTGCTTCTGCTCAACCATCATCGCACCTACATTCGCTTTCATTCGCCCGCTACCTGCCGATATACCGTGGTTGCCGCTTCTCCACGAACGCCTGCACACCCTCCTTATGGTCCGCCGTGCGGCGCGCGATGTTCTGCGCGGGACCAGCGAGCTTCAGGCTCTCTTCCAGATCGGTATGCAGCGACTTCTGCACGAGCCGCTTTATCATCGCCATCGAGTATGTCGGCCCGTCCGCGATGCGATGCGCCAGCTCCAGCGTCGTCTCCATCAGGTCGCCATGAGGCGCAACCTTGCTCACCATGCCTAAGCGATACGCCTCGTCTGCGCTAACGATGTCGCCCGTGTACTGCAAAATGAATGTATTGCTAATGCCGATCATGCGCGGAAGCTGCCAGCATGATCCGTCCGCCGGAATCAACCCTCGCCTGATGAAAGTCTCTGAGAAGCGCGCGTTCTCGGATGCGATGCGGATGTCGCACGATAGCGCGATGCCCATGCCCAGTCCCATCGCGTAGCCGTTCACTGCGGCGATGGTGGGCTTCTGCATATTGTGCAGCGTCAGCGGCAGGAAGCGCACGCCGTCCATATAACTCTCGCCTGAAGCGGCAGCCTCCCACTGTTCGTCGAGGTGCTCCCATGGCGTCAGGTCTTCGGGAATCGGCGATTCGTCGCGCTCCTCGTTTGCCTGGTTCATGCGCTTCACATTAGCGCCCGAGCAGAACGAAGGGTCGCGCCCGGTCAGCACCAGTGCGCGTAGCGTGGACGATGATTCCAGCCGCTCTATCTCCGCGTTGATTTCCGCCGCCATCTCGTCGCCGATGGCGTTGCGCGTGGGCGCATCGTCCATCGTGATGACCAGCACCCCGCCCACTTCCTGCACATCAATATATTCGTAACCCATCTTATCCTATCCATCCTGTCTATCGATGTTAGTTTTCTATCTTGGACTTCAGGCAATTGAAGAACTGGTTCATCAGCATTCGCGAAGCGTTGCCCATCAGCCTCTGTCCCACGCGCGCCACCACGCCCGTAACCTGCGCGTCTCCCTCGACACTCACCTGTGTACCGCCGTCTATGTCGGCGAAGCTCAGCACCCCCTCGCCGCGCACGCTGCCGCCCCTTCCCCTTCCCTGCACAACCATCCTGTAAGATTCGAGGCGCTGCCTATCGGCGATAGTAACGCTTCCGCTGTAATTGCCGCGTACCGCAGCCACGCCGACCCGCATCTTCACATTGTAAGTGTCCTCGTCCACCGGCTCGAAGCCTTCGCAGCCGGGTATGCAGCCCGCAAGCGTCTCCGGGGACATCAGCATGTCCCATACCTTCTCGCGCTCGGCGTCAATCGTGAATGTGCCTTCTACCTTCAATCGGGAACTCCTCTCATATCACAGGACTCGGTTGCGAGGAACGCTTTCATCCCCGCGCAAGAAGGGACGGACTCTGGATTATTCGATTTAGCCAATCCAGTTACTGGCGATGATGGCAATGAGCAGCGCTATCAGCAAGCCGATTAACCAGTTAATCTTGGCGTCCACTCGCGCGAACCCATCGTGCATTTCCTTCAACATCTCGCGCCGCCATTCCTGTTCATTCTCGAATCCTTGCTCCAGCGCCGATATGCGTTCCTCTTGCGTGGTCATATCCATTCCTCCGCTTTTAGCCAATCCAGTTACTGGCGATGATGGCTATCAGAATCGCCAACAGCAATCCGACAAGCCATCGCTGATTGCTTCCCAGCCTGTCTATCCTCGTATCCAGTCTATCGAACCCGGCGCGCATTTCGTTCAGCATCTCGCGCCGCCACTCCTGTTCGTTCTCGAATCCTTGCTCCAGCGCCGATATGCGTTCCTCTTGCATGGTCATGTCTATCTATTACCTTCATATTCAATCTATGTCCGTTCCGTTCGCGCAGCACCATTCTAGCACACGGCGGCATGTAGCCCGTTCCGCTTTATCCTGTTATAATCGCGCCAAATCCGCCGGGGTGACGAGAGAAGCCCCGCTTACATAAGCGTGTATGCTGGGAGGCATCGCCCTTATGTGTATTGGAAAATGACTCTGCTCTTATTCTATTTGGGAGGATTCGTATGGGTCAGTCAATTACCGTAACGGTCAATGGCACATCACATACCAGCGAAGTGGAACCGCGACTGCTTCTTGCGCATTACCTGCGCGAGACGCTCAATATGACAGGCACGCATATCGGCTGTGATACCAGCAACTGTGGCGCTTGCACGGTCATCCTCAACGGCAACGCGGTCAAATCCTGCACCGTGTTCGCTGTGCAAGCGGATGGCGGCAAGGTTACGACCGTCGAAGGACTCGCCACCAACGGCGAACTCCATGCCGTTCAGGAAGGCTTCTGGGAGAAGCACGGGCTCCAGTGCGGCTTCTGCACTCCGGGCATGATTATGATGTCCCACGACCTGTTGTCAAAGAACCCCAGCCCCTCGGAAGAGGAGATACGCGAAGGTCTCGCAGGCAACCTCTGCCGCTGTACCGGCTACCACAACATCGTCAGCGCCGTCCAGTACGCCGCCGAAAAGATGTCGGGGTAAGATAAAATCCCTTCCCCTCGATGAGGGAAAGGCTGGGATGGGGTTGGCGACCCTCCCCATCCTGTATATCTTGTTAGCCCCCGTTCCCTGACACCAGAATCTTGACTCACCGGGAGGACAAAATGGTTACAAGTGCATTCGCATATCATGCGCCAACAAGCGTTTCAGAAGCAGCGCGGCTGCTGGCTGAACACGGCGACGAAGCAAAGCTTCTTGCAGGCGGTCACAGCCTGATCCCACTAATGAAGCTCCGCCTTTCCGAGCCGAGCGTACTCATCGACCTCGGCAAGATTGAAGGCATGTCGTATATCCGTGAGGCGGACGGCGGCGGACTGGCGATAGGCGCTATGACGACCTACGCTGACCTGCAATCGTCCGACTTGGTCCAGAGCAGCGCCCCTGTCCTGGCTGATGCGGCAGGGCAGGTAGCGGATCAGCAGGTCCGCAACATGGGTACGCTTGGCGGCTCGCTCGCCCATGCCGACCCTGCCGGAGACATGCCGGCAGTCGCCATCGCCCTCAACGCCGAACTGGTTACAAGTTCCACCGGCGGACATCGTACCATCGGCATCGACGACTTCTTCGTTGACCTGCTCACCACCTCGCTCGAACCCAACGAAATACTCAATGAGATTCGTATCCCCGCGCTGGCGGCGGGTAGCGGCTCTGCCTATGCCAAGTTCGGAAACAAGGCATCTCATTATGCTATCGTAGGCGTGGCTGCGGTCGTCACAGTGGATGGCAGCGGCAACTGCTCCGGAGCCAGCATCGGCGTTACGGGCGCGGGACCGACTGCGGTGCGCGCCGGCGACGCGGAGGCCGCTCTCGTAGGCAGCAGCCTCGACGATGCGGCAATCGACGCGGCAGCGAGCGCAGCCGGCAACGGCATCGAGTTCAACGAGGATGTGCATGCATCCGCAGACTTCCGCGCGCACCTGACTTCCGTGTACGCCGGACGCGCCATACGCGCGGCAATCGCCAACGCCGGATAAGCGAACACACCCAACATAGCTAAACGTAATGGGCAGGATTGAGGCTCTCACTCAACCCTGCCCATCATCGTTTCGGTTGGCTTGCGGCGTCTATTACAGCGCGTGCAGCAGCCCCTCAATGTCAACATGCTCATCCAGAAGCGCAACGCTTCGACTGAGCTTGTCCGGATGGCTGAAACTGCTGCTGTTCAGCAGGTTATCCAGCCTCGCCATTGTATCCAGAGTGTCTGTCTGCACTAGGATAATCGGCGTCTCTTCCTGTTCCGCCTCATAGCGCACATACTCGATTGGCGTGATGCCCCCTGTGGCGACAAGGCAAGCCGTTGAGCCGGGCGCTCCCAGCGCGGACATCTGCAAGTCCGGCCTGTCTCCGCGCACGATGGCAGCGCGGTTATCGTGTATTCCATAGTAATACTCACCCGGGTCGAGGCTCATCCCGCCCACCATCAGGTACTCTACCAGCGCGTCCTCTTCCATCTCCTCACTGATGAACTCCCCGTCGAGGTGCGCCGCTATCTGGCTGACGCTCACTCCGAGCAAGCGCCTGTCCTCCGGTATCAGCCCCAGAACACGCGCACCCCTCATCGACGCCTGCGCCGCTAACTGCGGCACCAGATTGGCGCGCGCCTCAGTCCCCATGTACTGGGATACGCCGTTGATGATGTACCCTATAACCCTTCCGCCATAGGGTGCGCCCGTCGTCAGCACTACGCCGTGTGACAGCGAAGCGTCATACCCCGCCACAACCAGCACCTTCGCATCAACGTTGTCGCACACGATCCGCCCTAGCGTCCCTGCCAGCCCGTTCGAGCCTTCCACGATAACGATGTCGTTATCCGCAGCCAGACCATTGATGAGTGCGCTCACTTCGTCGAGATTGCCGCCGCTCACTCTATCCGCAACCTCGACGGGCCAGCCTTGAGTGTCCGCGCCAAGCAGCTCAGCGTACATCGCGGCGTCCATGTCATCCTCGCTGTCCGCGACGGGCTTGATTGCGGCGACAGACTTGGACTGCGCTCTTAGCAGCTTGGTCAGCGCCATGCACACCGCCGTCTTGCCTGCGCCCGGTCGGTCGGATACGACATATAGGATGCTCATTCACCGCTCCCGCAAATTGCTTCAGATTGCTTGAGGATACGCCGCCGCAATTATAGCAAAAGGCGCGTGCAGCGTGTACATTGTGCTAAAGTTATAGAAATATGCAAAAGTTCCGCAATGTGCCCTTTCGTCTTTCCCGCGAAGGCGGGAAACCAGAAATTGGTTGTTCAAAGAGTGCTGAAATTATCCTTCTGCATATTTCTTAAAGTTAGTTGGAGAATATCTACAAATGGCAGGTCTTGGTGAACAGAAGAAGTTCTCTTTTTATCCCCATAGCATGCATCCTTATAAGCGTCGTGGTGGCGGCATGTAGCAACGCGCAATCCGACGTGCCACCCATCGAGCAGCGCGCTCAGGCGCTGAACAGGTCTATCATGTGCCCCGTATGCCCCGGCGAGTCCATTGACCAGTCGCAGGTCGCCCTCGCCGTGCAGATGCGCGGCATCGTCAATGAGAAGCTCGCGGAGGGCTGGTCGGAAGATCAGATTCGTGAGTTCTTCATAGAGCGTTACGGCCCCAGCGTTCTGCTGCAACCGCCGACCGAGGGCGTATCGCTTGCTGTCTGGCTGCTGCCACCAATAGGCGTCGCCGCAGCGATTGCGGTATTCGTCCTCGCGCTGCGACACATGCGCCGCAGGGACACCGCATCGAACGGCGATACGGACGATGCCGACCTGCAACCTTACTATACGCGCATAGAAGCATCCGTATCCGGGAATGACAGGGATGATAGGGAATAATTCACTCCCAACTATCTTAAACACTGACCGACTGACAAACTGAAAGACTTATATGATTGACGCTGGACAGCTCGCCCTCGTAATCGCACTGGTCGTAACGGCATACGCCGCCATTGGCTCGTTCATCGGCGCATGGCAGCGCATACCCGACCTGACTGCGAGCGCCCGATATGGCTTCTACTCCGTGCCGTTACTGCTACTCGTATCCACGGCTGCGCTCGTGTACGCTTTCGTAACCCGCGACTTCGGCGTGCGATATGTCGCCGAAAACAGCAACCTCGCCATGTCGCACATCTACACATGGGTCGCCTTCTACGCCGGCAACGCCGGCTCTCTGCTCTACCTCGCCCTCGTGTTGGCGGTCGTATCCGCCATCGCCGTGCTCACCATTCGCAAGCGCCTCCCACACACGACCCCCTACGCGCTCGGCACTATGGCGCTCATACTGCTGTTCTTCCTCGCCATCATGCTATTCCTCGCCAACCCGCTTGAGCGACTGCCGATTGCGCCCCCCGACGGGCAGGGCATCAACCCGCTCCTCGTTCATTTCGGAATGTTCATACACCCACCGCTGCAAATGGCGGGACTTGTGCTCGTCGCGGTGCCGTTCAGCATAGCGATGGGCGCGCTTGCGGCGCGGCGCGGCGGACGCGACGAGTGGGTGGACCTCGGCAGGCTATGGGGGATGGTCTCGTGGCTAGTCTTGACCCTGGGACTACTGCTCGGCAGCTGGTGGGCGTACACCATCCTGGGTTGGGGCGGATATTGGGCTTGGGACCCCGTCGAAAACTCCGCGCTCATGCCATGGCTCGCCATGACCGCGTTTGTGCATTCCATCATGGTGCAGAAGCGGCGCGGCATGTTCCGCATGTGGAACATGGCTCTCATCATAACCGCCTTCACCATGGCGCAGATGGGCATGTTCATCAATCGCGGCGGCCCCGTGCCGTCCGTACACTCCTTCGCCCAGAGCACTATGGGCTGGCTGTTCCTCGCGTTCATGGCAGGAACTTTGCTGATTTCCATAGCCGTCTTCATTTGGCGCTACGACTCCCTGAGAAGCCGCGCGCAGCTTGAATCCTTCGTCTCCCGCGAGAGCGCCTTCCTCGGACAGAACATCCTCTTCCTCGTCGTAGCGTTCGTAACTCTGTGGGGCACTATATTCCCCGTATTCAGCGAGGCCGCGGACGACACAGTAATCACCGTAGGTCGCCCCTTCTTCGACCGCGTGAATGGCCCCATCCTGCTGCTCATCATAATGCTTATGGGCATAGGTCCCCTGCTGCCATGGAGACGCTCGACCACGCAGAGCCTAGTACGCGCCCTCCGCGCGCCGCTCATCACCGCGCTGCTGACCATCGTAGTCTTGCTGATAGTCGGCATCCGCCAGCCGTTTGCGCTGGTGGGATTTGCGGCGGTCGCGCTTGCGGTCGGCGGCATCATGACCGAATGGCTGCGCGGCACGCGCTCACGGCATCGGCGCGGCGAACCGTACCCAACCGCATTCCTGAACCTGCTGTCCGGCAACCGCCCCCGCTACGGTGGATACATCGTGCATCTGGGCATTGCCATGCTTGCCGTAGGCGTTACGGCGTCATCCTTCTTCAGCGCCCAGCGCGACATCGCAATGATTCCCGGCGATGTCGCGTCATTCGGCGATTACACCTTCAGGTATGTCGGCGCAATCCACACGATGCACCCCGACAGAGCCGAGTCCGTAGCCGCGTTCGATGTGTGGAAAGGCGACCAACTGACGGGCAGAATGGAGGCGTTCCGCGCCTTCTACCCCACATTCCGCATCGCTTCCACGAAAGGAGCGATCCGCAGTACGCCGATAGAGGACTTTTACATCGTCCCCTCCGAGTTCGGCGCAGACGATCAGGCAGTATTCCGCGTGTTGATAAACCCGATGGTCTGGTGGATGTGGGCATCAGGCCCCGTGCTGGTTCTGGGAATACTCGTCGGGCTATGGCCCTCCAGACAGCCCGCGCCTGCGGTGGTGCGAATACCCGGCGGCGCGCAGACAGCGAAAGCAAAAGTTCCCTTGATGGGGCAAGGTTAGAGCCTGCGCCCGCGAAAGCGGGTGATGGTGATGAAACGAATTATGCCCACTACTAATATAGCGACATGCTTGTACTTCTCGCCATAATCCTCGCGCTCATACCCGCCGTCATCATCGCCTACCCGTTCCTGCGGCGCGGCGAAAGCAGCGAGTGGCTCGACGACGAAAGTTCTCCGGCAGCGACATTGCAGCGCCGATGGGAAGCCGCGCTCGACGGCATACGCAGCGCCGAGCTGGAACACGCCATAGGCAACCTGAGCGAAGAAGACTACCACTGGCTGCGCCGCCAGTACATGCGCGAAGCAGCGCAGGTCATGCGTTCAATGGAACTGGAGCAAGAAGAGGAGGAAGCCCTGCTGACGCAGATAGAAGTCGAAAGCAAGCGCGTCAGAGAGCGCGTACTAGGGGACGAGCAGCCTGCGGGCTAAAGGTTGGATGCGAGCACCGTGTCGCCTGCTATCGCCTCGGTTCCCTGCCGTTATACTCAGCGCCAGGCATCGGCTCGTTGAACTCTTTGCCTTCGCGCTCATGTTCGGCCTTGCGCTCCATCCAATCCACGATCTCTGCATGCATTTCGGCTTTGCCCCGATTGAAAATACGATCCTCCAGCGGTTTTATCAACTTAAGTCTGAGATAATCTGCCGGCAGCATAACCATGATGCGTATCATCTCCATCACGCTAACGATGAAAGTTCCGTATATTATGCCTTTGGGGGTGCCCACTTCAACGATTTCGAGTAAGTCTGAGCATGCATTCGGGCATCTGTCGAACAGCCCGGTTATGATGACTGTAACAACGACGGTGATGCTGAGTATGACTAGGTATATTGACTGCCAATCAACTCGTTTCGTGTCCACAAAGCCTTCCTGAACGCATTACGCACAAGACACCGCCGTGGACCGATTGTAGCATACTTCCGCGGGTTTTCCTTGGTGTCGAAGAGACAAGAAAGATATTGCTTACGCGTGTTGAAGTGAGACGTTTTGTTCCTTCCCCCTCGATGGAGGAAGGTTAGGATGGGGGTAAAGCCTGTATCAAAAGCAATCTTGAACTGACACTGATACCCATCAGCAATGCTGATGTATGTATTCACTAGCCGCCGACTACCGAAAACTGATAACTTTGAACATGCTATGAGAACTCATTACCGTCTGCGAAATCCCCTCTCCACCTTGCTGATCCTACTTGTAGCCGCTTGCAGTCTGGTGGCAACCGTTCATGCCACGTCGCTGGCACAGTCCTCGCCCATCTCCATATCAGGACAGGTCGTAAACGCCAGCCCTCAGTCCGAAAGAGTCGTCGGTTTGGCGGTCGTGCTGCACATGCAAGGCGAAACCACCTACGACAGCAAGACCACCATCACCGACAACGACGGGCGCTTCACATTTGACGGCATCGTGTACGATCCCGCCCTTGTCTATGGCGTCTCGGTACGCTACCAGGACACCCTGTACGGCACCGAAGTCAATCTGGCGAACGGCGCGCCATCCCTAGTCACAATTGAGGTGTACGATGCCGTCTATGAGCAGGATGTCATACGCGTTGGCTCCTCATCCCTGCTCTTCGCTGACGCCGACCGCATGACGCAAACCGTTTCCGCGCTCGAAATCGTGAAGGTCGTCAACGACTCCGACTACACATTCGTGCCTGGCAGCGGCGGCCCCATGAGCCTGCTGCGCTTCGGACTGCCCTCCGGCGCGGAAGGCTTGCAGGTTGATACGCGCCTGCTTGGTGCGGACATAGTGCAGGTTGACCGCGGCTTCGCAGTCATCGGCAGCGTCCCCCCCGGCGAGCACGACATCATGTTCACCTACGCCTTCCCTTACGACGGCGCGGAAACGACATTCGAGAAGTCGTTCCCCTTCGGCGCGGACAGCCTGCGCGTCCTCTCGCCCAACGAGGTACTGACAATCGCAAGCCAGGACATTGGCGTGCCAGAGCCTGTAACCATAGGTGAGCGCCCTTACCAGCTCATCGAAACCGCGGACATTGAGCGCGGCAAGCGCATCGAAGTGCAGTTGTCAGGGCTGCCTCGCACCACACTCGCCGACCGCGCCCAAAACGCCGTCTCCAGCGCCCGCTACGAATACATCGCCCCCGCTCTCCTCGCCGTATTCCTGACCGCCCTAATCCCCTTCGCCGTCATCCGCCACCGTTCAAGAAAGGTAGCCGAAGTCCCCTCTCCTAGGAGAGAGGGCTAGGGTGAGGGTGTTTGTTCCTTCCCCCTCGATGGGGGAAGGTTAGAGCCTGCGCCCGCGAAAGTGGGTGATGGGGGTGAAGGATCCTTCCCATCCTGTACATCGATGTTAGCACCCGTCCTACTTTATCAATCTCTTCCGCATCTGCCTCGCCGCCAGCCACACCCCCACCAGCAAGAACGCCAGCAACTCCACCACCCACAGCAGCATCCACGGCGTAAGCTCGCCCGCGAACAGACCCCGCACCAGTGCCGCCGACGCCGTCAACGGCAGCGCCCATGCCGCTTTCTGCACCACATCCGGCAGCCTGTCCAGCGGAAAGAACACCCCGCTCACCCAGAACATCGGCAGGATGAACAGCGTCAGGAAGTTGTTGATAGAGCCTATCGTGTTCGCGGTAGCCGTCATCACCATCGAGATAGCGGAGAATGTCAGGCCCACGAGATACGCCACCGGCAGCGCCAGAATAGCCCACGGCGAGCTTACCAGACCGAATATTGTCGCGACAAAAAGAACCGCCACGGCCGACACCAACCCGCGCGTCGCTCCCCACAAAACCTCTCCTACCACGATGTCCTCAGGCCCCAGCGGCGTGAACAGGATGGACTCGTACAGGTTGTGCGTCGTCATCCGCATATACGCGCCGTATGAGGCGTCGAATGTCGCGTGGAACATGGCATAAGAGGCGATAACGCCCGGCGCAAGGAAGTGCGGGTAGCTTATGCCCTCGCCGAGGTTTGATATGTATGCGCCCAGCCCGAAACCCACGCCCAGCAGAAGCACGAACGGCTCCACGAAGAGGCCGCCGATCTCGAAGCGCCAGGCGCGCCGGAAGGCATCGAAGTTGCGCTGCCACACCCGGAACCCGCCCCACACGGGCGTCCGCTGCACCATCGTCGTCATAGTAGCCAATGTCGTCATAGTAGTCCGTCAGTATTTCAGGCGTTCAGTCAGTAAGTCGGTTTGTCATTTCAAACGCGCCTAACCTTCATTCCGAGCGCCCTCTAACGCTGTCATTCCGAACGAAGTGAGGAATCTGAAATCGTTGCATTGTGAGTGTTCAAAAACTTTAGATACTTCACTCCACTCTGCTGCGTTCAGAATGACAGTGAAAGGAGCGATTCGTTCAGAGTGGCAACTGAGACGGGGAGACTTTATCCTACCCATCCTGTATATCCTGTCAGCCCTACCCCTCACGCAGCCCACGCCCCGTCAGGCGCAGGAACAGGTCCTCTAGGTTGCCCGGACGCTGGAACATCTCGTACCCGTTCAGGCTGCCGTTCTCGCTCAGCGCCGCGCTGCTGTCCCCGTAAAAGTACA
The DNA here is from genome assembly GCA_034421195.1 of Dehalococcoidia bacterium. Classification (GTDB taxonomy): domain Bacteria; phylum Chloroflexota; class Dehalococcoidia; order Lucifugimonadales; family JADFKI01; genus Bin90. Next base: position 187,284 of record DAOUKP010000015.1, on the reverse strand, counting down.
GCGAGTCGCCGCCATACTCGAACTCCATCCCCTCGTCCGTCAGCCGCTCTACCACGCCCGCCATGTGTATGGGATTCACGCGCATCTCCACAACCTGCTCACCGACATGCTCGTGAACAAGCTCACGCGGCATGCCCTCAACAAGAACATTCCCCTGGTCTATCACCACCAGCCTATCGCACAGGTGCGCCGCCTCGTCCATGTAGTGCGTGGTCAGCAGAATCGTTATTCCCCGCGACTTCAGCATCGCCAGCTTGTCCCACACCAGCAGCCGCGCCTGCGGGTCAAGCCCCGTAGTCGGCTCATCCAGCACCAGAATCCGCGGATCGTGCAGCATCGCCCGCGCGATGAGCAGCCTACGCCGCATCCCGCCTGAAAGTTGGTCTATCGTCTGGTGCGCCTTCTCCTCAAGCTGGAACTGCCTCAGCGACTCCATCGCGCGCTGCTCGGCAAGCTTGCGCGGCATATTGAAGTAGCGCGCGTAGGTCAGAAGGTTCTGCAGGACGCTCAGGTCCGGATCAAGGCTGTCCGACTGCGACACGATGCCCAGCTCGAACTTGATTCGGCGCTGCTCCCGCCCCACATCCATGCCGTGAACCAGAAGCTCCCCGCCGTTCACAGGCGAGACGCACGACAGCATCTTCATCGTCGAGGTCTTGCCCGCCCCGTTGGGACCGAGAAAGCCGAAGCACTCGCCCTCGAAGATGTCGAAGCTGATGCCGTTGACAGCCGTAAGTTCGCCGTACCGCTTGATAAGATGTCGCGCCCGAACCGCGACCCTAGCATTTCGCTGCAATAGATTCAATCCAAGTTAAAGTTGAGTGCCCGCAAACAAGCGCGCACCTATCTATTGTACCAATAATTCGCGTCCATGAAAGGTTTATCGTGCGCTGCTTCAGCAACATGTCCCTTCCTGCTTAATAGAGATATGGAAGACTGAAATAGGGGTGGTTGTCCCCTATCCTTAGAGAGGGCTAGGGTGAGGGTCAAATTAATAATCCCCATCACTAGCTTTGGGATTCATCCTTGACTAGCAGCGAAACAGTCGGGATAATTGGAAATGAGACGGAAATAGGAGTATAGTGCCATGCCTTTGGAGATAGCTGCGAACATTGGCGTCCTGATAGGGATAGTGGGCTTTATGTTATTCTTCCTGCGTCGCCTGGACAGATTGCAATCCGATATAAAGGCGGACATGGAAAAGACGGAGACCGGAATCAGGACGGACATGGAAAAGATGGAGACTGGAATCAGGACGGACATGGAAAAGATGGAAGTTCGCATTGTTGCCGATATGAACCTGAAACATGGCGAACTCAGAGAAGACCTGCGGGATGTGAGGCTAGGACTTGTAGAGGTTAGAGAGCGCCAAGCGCGTCTTGAAGGCATTATGGAGGGGATGGGGTATTCGCAGGAGACCGTCACATCTTCTGAGTAGCGATTTCCGACCAATGGCGTCATAGGCAAACGAAGGGGTTGGAAACAATCGTTCCAATCCCCTTTTCAATTTCTGTTATTCCCTTGTCCTGCTCTACTCGTGTCGGTTTTTCCGTTCGGCGTATTTGCCCGCGCCGGTAAGCAACTCCCGCAGTGGCACCACCTGCACATGCGTCTCCCCATGATGCTTCTGCCGCAGTATCAGACAGCCCGACTTCACCTCCGCCATCTTCAGCCCGTCATGCTCACACCGTATCGCCCGCGTCCTATTCGATTCCATCAGCAACTCCAAACAACAACATAAGTCCCCTCTCTGGGAGAGGGCAAAAGTCCCTTCCCCCTCAGGGGGAAGGATAGGATGGGGGCAAAATCCTCCCCATCCTGTCCATCGATGTTAAACTCCCACCGGCGGCAAATTCATCTCCCGCCGCACCTCGTCCACCGTCATGATGCCCGCCTTCACATAGATGCTGCGCCGCTTCGCCTTGTTCTCCTCGCTCTCCTTCAGCGCATCCACTTCGCTCAGGTCGAACTCCACCGTCAGCGAATCATCCCCGAAGTGCGGCAGCAAGTGCTGCTGCAATGCCTCCCGGTAAAACGCCAGCTGCGAAGACACCGTATCCTCCCAAAACAGCCGCCGCGCCGTGCTGAAGTTCGAGAACGTCGTATTCTCCAGGTCCCCGATCATCACCTTCGGCACGCCGAACACCCGCGTAACGTCCTCAAGGCTCCACCGCAGGCTCTCGATATACTCCATGTCGCGCGGGCTGAACCCCAGGTTGCTCGCCCTCATTCCCGGACTCAGCAGCGCCGGCCGCCGCGTCTTCTCCACGCCCTGAAAGCGCGACTCCCAGCGCGCGTAGAACTCGCTAACCTCCGCATCCGTCGGGATGCCCTCCATCTCGATGATTAGCCCCGGCGTGCTGTCGTTCTGCAGCAGCTTGCGGTTCGCTCGCAGCGCGTCCATGCCCATATCCGCCGACTGGCGCAGCGGCGCGATAGGCGACAGCCCCGCATACTCGTCCAGCGGGTTGAAATAGCGCATCCACACCACATCCTCCGGCAGGTACGGCACAAGCTCGCTCCCCGCGCCCACATACACGAATCCCTTGATGTAGCGCTGCATGTCCGGTATCACCCGCATCTTGTCCGGGCGCAGCGGCCATATCTCCGCGATTCTGCCATGCTCATCCCGCTCCAGCCCCCAGAACGCCGAACCCCACAGCGATAGGTAAGTCTCCGTCGCCCGCCACAAGTCGCTCCGGCTCCAGAACGGATTCGGCGAATCCAGCAGCCGCTGCAACGGATGCGCCGCCCCCACAGCCTCACCTCCCGCCCTCGCCCCCATCCTGTTTATCCTGTTAGCCCCCCGTTCGTCCTGAGCCTGTCGAAGGACATCCGCCTCCCGCCGCCGCGACACCGGAACCCGCCGCAGCACACGCAGCGGTAGCCTCGCTATCGCATCCTGCCGCACCTTGATTGCCGCATAGACTATCGCAGAGCGCGGGTAGTATTCTCCAAACGCGGGTTGCGCCCAACCCGAAGCGCCGCCACCCGCCATCTCCCCGAACCCATGCGTGAACGCCCCCTCGAACCGCGCCCTGTCTGAACTCTGCCGAGACGAACTACCCTGCCTCACCGCCGCCGAAAACGCCCTTATCCCTTGTACGATGTTCAAATTATCGCCTCCCTTGACTCCGTTCCTCTTATCCCTTCCCCCTCTTCACAATTCGTCATTCCCGCGCAGGCGGGAATCCAGAGAGGCAGGGCAGGGGCAAATCCTCCCCATCCTGTCCATCGATGTTAGTCCTCACACCCATATCTTGAAGCTCAACCCCTTCGCAGGCTGCGGCGCGAAAGTCATCGCCAGCGCATCCGCCTCGTCCGGCGAATCCGTCATCTCCCGCTTGCTCTGCAACTTCACGCGCCCCTTGCTGTCTATCGTGTACTCCCGCGTGCTAACCTGGCCGATGAGATTATCGTCATTCTCCGTATCCAGCTCCCCGTCCAGGTAGCGCTTACGCATCGCCCACCACACCTCAGCATTTCTGTTGGCGAAGCGGTCGCCGCGCTTGGCGTTCTCCCCGCCGTTGAACTCCTCCAGCCGCGCAGTAGCAAGTCCCACCTCGCGCAGCCTGTCCGCCACGCCCGCGCCGACTCCCACGCTGTCTATCACCAGCACATCCACCCTATGCTCGTCGCAGTACGACTTCAGGATGCCCGAAACCTCCATCGTGTCGTGCCCGCGCACCCGCCGCACTATGCGCGCCACGCCGCCCTGACGCCGCATCACAACCGTATGGTCATGCCCCTTATGCGCCACATCGCACGCCACGACAACCTCGCCATCAGGCGTGAGTTCCCGCTCCACCGCTGCCTGTGCCGCTGAAGACGGCACCAGCACATCGTCCAGGCTCTCCGAGAACTGCCCCAGCACCGAGCCGATGTACAGCGGCGAGTCCTCGCCCCACTCTTGCTTATGGTCCTCCATATCCTCCCGCGTTATCAGGCCGGGAATGTTAGACTGTCCTTCCTGAAAATTCGGCGTATCCTCCGCGCCTATCTGCACCGTCTTCCACAGGTGCCGGTTGCGGTGGTGCGAGTCATAGAAGACGCCCCGATTCGTGAACGGATTCCCCGTCAGCAGAATCTTCGACGGATTCAGCCGCCTCACCGCGTTGTAGTAGTCGTTCGGCAGCGCGTGCGCCTCCGTGATGACCGCCAGCAGCTTCGGCGAGTGAAAGCCCAGAATCTTGTACGGCGAATTCGACGTAAAGCCCAGCGCGAAAGTCTGCTCGTCTATCTCATAGCGAGACTTCAGCATCTTCCCCGGAAACCTGTCCGCCGCCTTGCCGTGCGCGAACCGCACCTCATTCCACACGATGTCCTCAACCTGCCGCAGCGTCGGCCCCGTAACGATAGCCTTCGCCGGCGAGAACCTATGCACCCACCACAGCACAATCCGCGCCGTAGTCCAGTCCTTCCCTGAGCCATTGCACCCCACGACCGATATGCGCCGCGCATCCGAGTCCATCAGCCGCAGAATCTCCTCTTGCTTCCCGAAAGGCTTCTCACCCAGCACCTGCTCCACGAACTCCAGCGCCGGCATACCCCCGAACTCGCTGTCAGCATCTCGCTTCCACTGATACTCGTCATGTTCCCCAAACCAGTCGTAATAGTTGATATGCCCATTCGTTGACACTCATCCACCCCCATCACCCTGCTATCTGCGCGCATCGCCGCCATCCGCCAAAAAATCCACAAAAAAGAGACGAACCCAATAGGGTCCGTCCCCTGATGCCAACCAGAATAGTACATCTATTCTACACTGTCAACCCATTTCCAACAGGCTAGAGCTGGGCATAATTGCCGCTCATATTATCCCTTCCCCCTTAGGGGGAAGGTTAGGAAGGGGGGCATGACGAATTATGCCCAGCCCTAATCGAAAATATCGCTCACCGCGCACGAAAACCCCGGCAGCACATCGCCGCCGTCCAGCGTATCGTTCTCGCCCAGCGTGAACACCGCGCCACCCGCCGGATACACGTCCACCATACGTTCGTCCGGAAACCCGACCCATACCAGCCGCACGCCATTGTAAAGCCACATCAGCGCCTTGTCATGAATGCTCTGTATCGTATCGTTGGGGGAAGCCACTTCAACCACCAAATCGGGAATGACATCCGAGTATCCGGGTATATCCGCGTCGAGCGGCATCTTTTCTGCGGAAAAATAGCCTATGTCAGGCTCTCGGACCGTGTGGCGTATGTCGTCGAGCAAGATACCCGTGTCCGAGGTGATAATCGTCCCAAGACGCTGCGGCTTGACAAAAATGCCCAGCAAAATGGTTAGGTTCGCCACAGTCTTGCCGTGATTAACCCCCGTTGACATCGTGCCGCCAAGCCTCCCTCGAATCAACTCGCCGCGAACCCCCTTGCTATGCAGTTCCAGCAAGTCATCCGCCGTCAGCAACTTCTCCCGCGTAGTCGTCATAGCAGTCGCTCCATAGTTGATTGCAACTATATTCTGCTGCATCCCTCTTATCCTATCAGCCCAAGCCAAGCCTAGAACAGCCCCCGCACCGCCGCCTTGATATGCCACGTCTTTGCCATTGTCAGCCGACCATAGACTTTGTCGAATATACTTTCGTTGAGCGCATGCAGGCGGTCAAACCGCGCCACGCTTAAACGAGGCAGCCCGCCGGAAAGAAAATCTCCGGCGTCTATGGAAATAACCCCCCGACTGCCAGCCTGCCGTCTTGTAGTTATTTCGCAAACAATCCAATCGCCCATGCCCACTTCACTCAGAAGCAAGATGGGACGGCTTTTGCCGCTGCTCAAGTCCGTAAACGGGAAGGGCGACCTAACTACATCGCCTACCACGATACTATTCTGCATCCCTTGTGCCACGAATGTCAGGCATCGCCGCCCACTCAGCCAGCCATTCCTCATCCTCCGGCTCGCTGAACCACTGCGCCATCGACTCCGCCGCCAGTTCATGCTTATCCCTATCCCCGAACACCAGCAGCTTCCCGTCATCCTCCCATATCGCCATGTCGTCGATTATATCCATCGTCCGCACACTCACCGCGCAAACCCGCCCCAGCAGCTCGATAACCTCCTCCTTGTAGTCCGCAAACCTGTAAGTATTGAACCGCTCCCTGATAGTCGGATCCCGCGGCTTCTTCTCCTTGTACTGGTCCAGCACCCACTCAAGCGCCGACCTGCTCCCCAGCCGATACCGCCACGCATCCGCCGGCACACCCCGCAACGTCGTCTGCGCGTCAATCTGAATCTCCCCGCGCTCCCTGTCCCGCGCATTAGCCCGCAGCATCACCCTGGGGGTAATTGCACTTTCCCCGTCAGAGTGAGGGGGACGCCCCCTTCCTAACCTTCCCCCTGAGGGGGAAGGGACTTTGTCTATGCGCTCCAGCGGGTAAGGCTCCACATCCTCGAACCCGATATGCAGCTCCAGCAGCTCACGCCCCATCCTCACCCACGCATCCCAGTCGTGGTACAGCGGCAGCCGCGGGAACTCACGCAGCAGGTCAACAGCATAGTCGTGCCGGTACACCGGGTCGTGCAGCACCGCATAGGTATAAGCGAACACATCCTCCGCCGTGATTGCCGCGTCCCCCACGACCTCCTCGAAACGGTCGCCGAACTCCTTGCGATAGTGCGCGTTGATCCGCCCCAGCCCCCACTCCGTGATATTGCTCACCCGCTCCCCGTCCTCCGTGTAGCGGTAGAGCGGGAGGCATTGCATATTACCTAGGACTTGGCGTTCGACTAGCCTGTTTGTCGCAAGGACATCGAAAGGTTTCTTACTTCCGAGTCCGCGGAAGCAAATCACTTTATTTTCGCCCAAGCCCTTATATGGAAAGATGCGCGGTTGCTGATATGTTCGATGAGTAATGATCGGCGCGTAGTAACTGTGCTTTACAGTGTATGGTCGGAATAGGGCTGGGATGATGTTCTTCGTATCAAAATCAAGAGCATGACCCTTGACAAAGTGGGCTTCCAATTCCGTCGTCCATTTAATGCTTTTGTCAATCCAATCCCTGATGTTGCTAGGGTCAGGGTTTTCGGTTTCATATCGCTGCATCTCCTTTCGATATGTTCGGCAGAAGAAATATGCCTTGGAAGACACGGTTTTTCTGGCAAAGTCGAAAAGCCAATCGTCTCTGTTCGTATTTATGCCATTTGAGAATAGACGGAAAATAGACCGTTCATCGTCCTGTGTCTTGGCCAATTTAGTTTTTCGATCAGCAAGAGGAAGTAACCGTTCAAAGTCACTGTCGGACTGATTGAGCCAACTATGCTTTGTATCAGGCGTGATTTCGTTGAAGGTTATGCTATCCAGCGTGGCCTTGTTGAGATAAGCCAATTTATCGACTGCAAGTTCTGCATCCTCACGCATGGCGTAGTGTATGCCGCACTTGCCTGATTTGGCTTTTTCACGCACGAAGAACCCGATAGCGACGCCTGTCTGTATGCCGAACACATTGTGCGTCGTGCCTGAAATCTTGGGATTGCGCCGCACATCTGAACCTAGGTCAAGTATGTAAATGTCGCTGAATTCTTGAGCCGCAACTTTACGGAATCCGTCGTCTTGCCTTGCGTCAAGGTAAGCGCGGTTGGTGATGAATGCAAGAACACCGTCATCTGACAGCCTATCTGACGCCCAACGAATGAACCGCTTGTACATGTCATATTGATGAGTTCTTTGAGCAACGCTTTCCTTAACATAGGTTTCTCTAATTCGATCATCAATTTCAGGATATTTGCGGTTCGGGTTTAACTCATACCAGTTACCTTGCTTGTCGTTATACGGCGGATTCCCCAGTATCACGCTTATCGGCTTCTCGTTCTGCGCCTGCATCCGATACCAGTTGTCGAACGACAGCCCGCCCAGCTCAAACGCGCCCTGCCGCTGCACCGCGCCGCCGGTCGCGCCCTGCCAGTCCATGTTGTCCAGCGTGTCCACGAACACCAGGTTCGGGAACTCCAGATACCGCCCCGTCTTCTCCCGGTATGTGTACTCGATGTTCAGGTTGGCGATGTAGTACGGCAGTATCGCCACCTCGTTCGCGTGCATCTCGTGCCTGTACTTGTGCTCCAGCCTGTCCGCCGGCAGGTACTCAATCAGGTTAGTGATGAACGTCCCCGTCCCCGTCGCCGGGTCCAGTATCTGCACATTCTCGTCCGCAAGCCCCCGCCCGAAATGCTTCTGCGAGAGGTAGTCCGCCCCCCGAATGATGAAGTCCACCACCTCGTTCGGCGTATAGACCACCCCCAATCTATCGGCGGCAGCGGGATTGTACGCCTTGTAAAAGTCCTCGTATATCGCCTTCAGGAACCGCTGCTTCTCCGCATAGTCGGCAATCCCTGTCGCCGCCTTTGTGATAGCCCCGTAGTACGACCGCAGCCGCCTGATGGCCTGCCACCGCGTATCCCCCGTGAAGAAAGTCCCTTCCAGCGCGTCCAGTTGCCGCGCGATGTTGTTCGCCCGGTGGAACTCGTCCACCTCGAACACCCGCAGGAAGATGTCCTTCGTCAGGATGTGCTGCATCAGCATCTCGCGCACATCCAGTTCCGACACATCCGGCCCAATGCTCTGGTGGCACAAGTCAAGAAAAGCGGCAGCCGCGATCTGATACTCCGCGTTATCGCGCTCCGCCTCCTCGATAGTCGCCCGCAGGCTCTCCAGCACGCTCGGCAGGTCGTCCTTGAACTGCGACTGCGCCTTCCGAAAATCCTCGATCTCCGGCAGCTCGTAGTCCAGGAACCGCCGTATCAGCCGGTGCAGCTCGCCGCGGCGCGTCATATCCACGCGCATAGCCACATCCCCGTTCTGCACCAGCACCGCTTCCCGCGAGTCCTCGAAGATTATGTTGTCCGTTGGGTATCCAAGGTTGAACTTATTCTGAATCTCCGCATCCAGGTCATCGTGCGTATCCTTCGCCTCCCAGTACCCCCGCGCCATCCGCAGCGAGTCCTTCACTGTCCCGTCAGGCACAACCCCGCCTTGCGCCGCAAGCTCAGGCACCAGCGCCAGCCGTTCCCGGTGCTCCCGGCAGTAAGTATCAAGGCAATTCTGGAACGCCGGACGGATATTCAGCTCATTATCCGCCCCGCCGTATTCGATGAGGCGCTCAAGCTCGGCGCGGTAGCGCTCTATGTGTGGATACCCAGCCATACTAAATCCTAAGCCAAAAAAATCCCTTCCCCCTTGAGGGGGGAAGGCTAGGATGGGGGTGAAATCTCCAACCGCCATCCTCGTTCAATACGTCCCTTCCCCCTCGATGGAGGAAGGTTAGGATGGGGGTGAATTCTCCCGCACAGCCACAAATATCGCTTCCCGCACAGCCTTCATTTCCTCCAACACCTGATTATTCCAGAACCTGATCACCCTATAACCCTCATCCTCCAACCATGCGGTACGCCTGTCATCATAGCCCATCCGCTCTCCGTGCTGCCCGCCGTCCACCTCTATGACAAGCCTGTTCTCCAAGCAAACGAAGTCAACGATATATGGTCCTATCGGCGCCTGTCTGCGAAACCTGCAACCTGACACTTGTCGGTTGCGTAGGATGTTCCACAACGCTCGTTCGGCATCCGTGGCGTTCCTTCTAAGTTGGCGCGCCCTTGCTGCGTTATTCATGCCCAGCGTTCCGTCACCCCCATCCTAACCTTCCCCCCTCAAGGGGGAAGGGACTTTACCTTATCAAGAAGAATCATGTCAGATACTTCTTCGTCAGAGCATCGTAACGCGCCTCCCCACGCTCAGCCGCCTTGAACTTGCCACGCCAGCGAGATCCGAATGACGGAGCGCCGTCAGCATCCATTTTCATGGAGCGATCATCTTTCATGGAGCGATCATCCAAGAAATGGCATAATCCCCTAGATTCTAGACGCTCCTGCACATCCACGTCCAACTGCCCCCCATCCTGTCTATCCTGTGCATCCATGTCAGTTCTTATCCCCCTAATCCGCCGCGCTCACCGCCTCCACATCAACCCCCAGCAGCGGCGCCAGATACTGCCCCGTCTGCGAGTGCGCCATCCGCGCCACATCCTCCGGCGTCCCCTCCGCGATCAGCTCCCCGCCCCTGTCGCCCGCGCCCGGCCCCAGGTCTATCAGCCAGTCCGCGCTCTTTATCAGGTCCAGATGATGCTCGATCAGCACCACCGTATTCCCCGCGTCCACCAGCCGCTGCAAGACCCGCAGCAGGTGCGCGCAGTCCTCGAACGACAACCCCGTCGTCGGCTCGTCCAGGATGTACAGCGTCTGCCCCGTCGCCCGCTTCGACAGCTCCTTCGCCAATTTCACCCGCTGTGCCTCGCCCCCGCTAAGCTGCGTCGCCGGCTGCCCCAGCCGTATGTACCCAAGCCCCACATCCTGAAGCGTCTGCAACCGCCGCCGCACGCGCGGGATATTCTCGAACACATCCAGCGCCTCCGTAACCGTCATCGCCAGCACATCCGCGATATTCGCCTCCCGCCAGAAGATCTCCAGCGCCTCCCGGTTATACCGCTTCCCCTCGCATATCTCGCAAGGCACCGTAACATCCGGCAAAAACTGCATCTCGATATTGATATGCCCGTCCCCGGTGCAAGCCTCGCAGCGCCCGCCCTTCACATTGAACGAGAACCGCCCCGGCTTGTACCCGCGCATCCGCGCCTCCGGCACCGTCGAGAACAGCTCGCGTATCGGCGTAAATGTATCCGTGTATGTCGCCGGATTGCTGCGCGGTGTCCGTCCGATAGGCGACTGGTCGATGTCCACCACCTTGTCGATATTCTCCACTCCCTCGATGTCGCGCACCGCCCCCGCCCTGTCCCGCGCCCGGTAGAACTGCTGCGCCAGCTTCTTGTACAGGATCTCGTTGATGAGCGTGCTCTTCCCCGACCCCGACACGCCGGTTACGCACACCAGCATCCCTAGCGGTATCTCAACATCTATGTCCTTCAGGTTGTTCTGCGCCGCCCCCCTGATGACCAGATGCTCGCCGTTCCCCTCGCGCCTCGACTCCGGCAGCGGAATCTGCCGCCGTCCGCTAAGATACTGCCCCGTAATCGAGCGCGGCTCCGCGATGATGTCCTCGACAGGCCCCGTCGCCACCACATGCCCGCCGTGCTCGCCAGCGCCCGGCCCCAGGTCCACGATGTAGTCCGCAGACCGCATTATCGCTTCGTCGTGCTCCACGATCAGCACCGTATTCCCCAGATCCCGCAGCCCCTTCAGCGTCTGAATCAGCCTGTAATCGTCCGCCGGATGCAGCCCGATGGACGGCTCGTCGCACACGTACAGCACACCCATCAGCCCCGACCCTATCTGCGTCGCAAGCCGTATCCTCTGCGCCTCCCCGCCGCTGAGCGTCGAAGCAGTCCGCGACAGCGTAAGATAGTCCAGCCCCACATTCAGCAGAAAATCCAGCCGCGCCTCGATCTCCTTCAGTATCTGTCCCGCGATCGCCTTCTCCCGCTCCGTCAGCACACTCGGATGCTCCACATGCACCCGCCCGTTCCGCGAAGCCTTCGACTTCCTCCTCCTTCCCTTCGCTGCCTTCTTCACCGTCCCATTCATACCTTCCACACTTGCGAGAGCACTTCCATTGATCCCTTCCCCTTCAGGGGGAAGGTTAGGATGGGGGGACTGATAACTCTCTCCCCCAATCGCCCCGATCCACCCTCTAGCCTCCGCAATCGACTTCCCCGTGACATCCATGATATTCAGCCCGCACACCGTCACCGCCCGCGCCTCAGGCCGCAGCCGCTCGCCCTTGCACGCATTGCACGGGTTCGACGACATGTACCGCTCTATCTCCGAGCGCACATGCTCCGACTCCGTGTCCTTATACCGCCGCTCAAGGTTGTGGATGACCCCCTCGAATGCCGTCCGCCAGCGGTACGTCTTCCCCCGCCGCGTGTGATGCTGAACATCAATGCGCTTTCGCTTCGTGCCGTACAGCACCTTGTCCAGGTCCTGCTTCTTCATATCCTTCACCGGCACATCCAGCGAAAAATCGAACGCATCCGCCAGTGACTCAAGCTGGCTGTAATACCACGGACTCATCGCGCCCGACCGCGCCCACGGCTGCACCGCCCCCTCCGCGATGCTCAGATTCCTGTTCGGAATCACAAGGCTCTCATCAACCTCCAGTTTGTACCCCAGCCCCGTGCATGTCGAGCAAGCCCCGTGCGGATTGTTGAAGCTGAAAGTGCGCGGCTCAAGCTCCCCCATGCTGATATTACAGTGAACGCAGGCGAACTGCTCCGAGAATAGCAGCTCATCCCCGCCCACCACATCCACCAGCACCGTGCCGCTCGCCATCTTCAGCGCCGTCTCCACCGAGTCCGCCACCCGCGTCTGCTCTGCGCTCGCACCGATCACCAGCCGGTCCACCACCACCTCGATATCGTGCCACTTCTGCTTATCCAGGTCGAACGACTCAGACAGCTCATGCACCTCACCGTTCACCCGCACCCGCACGAACCCCGCCTTGCGCGCGTCCTCGAAAATCTCCTTGTGCTCCCCCTTCCGCCGCCGCACCATCGGCGCCATTATTTGGATGCGGCTGTCCTCCGGCAGTCCCAGCACCGCATCCACAATCTGCTGCACCGTCTGACGCTCCACCGGACGCCCGCACTTGTAGCAATGCGGATGCCCCGTCCGCGCGAACAGCAGCCGCAGGTAGTCGTATATCTCCGTAACCGTCCCCACCGTCGAGCGCGGATTATGAGACACTCCCTTCTGGTCGATGGATATAGCCGGCGAAAGCCCCTCGATATAGTCCACATCCGGCTTGTCCATCCGCCCCAGGAACTGCCGCGCGTATGAAGACAGCGACTCCACATACCGCCGCTGCCCTTCCGCATAGATAGTATCGAACGCCAGCGAGCTCTTGCCCGACCCCGAAACGCCCGTCATCACCACCAGATTATTGCGCGGAATCGTAACGCTCACATCCTTCAGATTATGCTCCCGCGCCCCCTGAACAACGATATTCTCCAACGGCATACTTCGTCCTTTGTGTGTATAAATTGGCGAGGCGTGATGAGATAGGTGAACGCCTTACAGCGTTCATTTTAGCATTGACAAGGGGGATTAGGGCAGGTGTTTTAGGATGTTTAGCGACGGGCATTATTGGAATCACCCTATCCCTTCGACAAGCTCTAACCTTCTCCCATCAAGGGAGAAAGGACAAGATGAGTAGCATTTATGCCCACCTCTAGGCGCGCATGACAGTTGATTCGGTCGAGTATGTATTCTATGATTCAATAAGTGAAACGGCATGAGAATTGAGTTTGCTAACAACCGCCTTAGGAGATGCTATTACTCTTATTCAAACGCAAGTCGCGCTTGGGGGAATGTAGTCGCCCGCAGATACATCACTCGTATCGAAACTCTGCGTCTGACAGAGCAGTTTGATGAGCTGTATGAAATAAGGTCATTCAGGCTGCATCGCCTTTCCGGTCAGCGAGCAGGTCAATTCTCTATCGTGCTAGACAGGCGATGGCGCTTGATAATCACATACAGCCGTCAAGATAACACTATACGCATAGAAGAGGTGACGAACCATTATGGCGACTGACCTTGACGACATTGACACACTGATGCCGGATATAGCCATACCCCCTGGCGAGCTTCTGCAAGAAGAGATTGGATGCCGTGGCATAGCAGAGGAGGAATTCGCGCGGCGGATAGGTATCACACTTCAGGATATGGACAGGCTTTTCGTGGGCGAGAAGGCAATCACGCAGGACATTGCAGACGCCATAGAAAGGGAACTAGGCATCTCCGCATATATCTGGGTCAGGATGGAAGCAAGTTACCAGCGTGTCCTAGCGCACTTGAAAGAACGAGAAAGCACTTCGCAATCCGTAGAAATGACTGAGTTTACTCATGACTCAGACGGTCAAACACCGGGCTGAACTGTAACACCGCCAACAGCTTCAACTTCATAAGTCGCTGGCGGTGTACTCACTCTACCTCACCGGTATCCGCGTCCCCGGGGTCGTCATCCGCAGGCTGTATATCGACGTGTTCGACGTGAAGTACATCGTGCGGTTGTCCTCGCCGCCCCAGCCGCAATTCGCCGGGTACTCCGGTAGCTCGATTACCCCGATCAGTTCGCCGCTCCGGTCGAACACCCAGCACCCGCCGGGTCCTGTGCAATACACTCGCCCCTCAATATCCACCTTCATCCCGTCCGGTACGCCGTTGTTCGCATGCTCCGAGGGCATATCCGCGAAATGGCGCATGCCAACCACATCGCCGTTGCCGTCCAGCTCGAACGCCATGATGTATTGCCCGGGCCTCGTGTTGGCCACATACAAGACGCTCTCTTCCGGGGAAAACGCGATCCCGTTCGGATACTCGAACGGTGCGACCAGTTCCACCTCGCCGTTTGGCCTGATGCGATGCACGCTGTTGAACTGCACATCCACATCGGCCGCGTCGAGCCGGTCCCGCCCCGGGTTCGTGAAATACAGGCTGCCGTCCGACTTCAGCACCACATCGTTAGGGCGGTTCAGTCGTCTGCCCTCCGATCTATCCGCGACGACCGTGTACGATCCGTCGTCCTCCATCCGCGTCAGACGGCGGTTCACCATCTCGCAGATGATCACTTGACCCTGCGCGTCAAAGGTCATGCCGTTCGACCCCCCGCTGTTCTCGCGGATGAGTTCAGGTTCTTCACCCGGCACCAGCTTGAATATCTGCGCGCGCCGTATATCGACAAAGAGCAGGTATCCGTCCGGATGCCACAACGGCCCTTCGGTAAACACGAACCCCGTAGCCAGCCGTTCCGCCTCTGCCGATTCAACGATTTCAGAAAGCCTGTCAACCATAGCAACCTCCCGTTAGTCCCTTCCCCCTCGATGGGAGAAGGTTAGAGCCTGTCCTGAGCTTATCGAAGGGATGGGGGTGAAGAATCCTATCCATCCTGTTCATCGATGTTAAACTCTTGTGTACTTCACGATCCGCCGCCCCGTGCTGCCCTCGCCCGAAGTCGGTTGCACGAAGTAGATATTGCCGTCCGAGTCGCCCGCCGCTCCGTGGCAGCTGCGATACTTGTCGTCGCCCCAGCGTGCCAGCAGCTCGCCGTCCCCGTCCAGCACGCTGAAGTAGCCGCCGTTGTGCTCCGCCACATAGCAGGTGCCTTCCTTGTCCTCCCACACTACCGCGGGCCCAATCAGTCTCGTGGGCCACTCCGCCAGGAACCTGCCGCCCTGCGAGAATACCTGAATGCGGTCATTCTCCCTGTCCGCGATAAGCACCCGCCCGTCCGCGGTGACGCACGCCCCATGAGGCAGCATGAACTGCCCCGGCCCGCTGCCTGGCTCGCCCCATGACTGCTTCAGAGCGCCTTCAGCCGAGAAGCGATGCACCCGCGCGTTGGCATACCCGTCAGCGATGTATATGTCACCGGACGCCGCGACCGCGATGCCCGCCGGCATGTTGAACGGCTCGCCACCGTGCGTAACCTGCGTGTACCCGCTAGAACTCCAGTCGTCGGGGTCCGCGCCGGTGTCTGACCGGAAGCCCTTCTCGCCAATGGTCATCAGCAGTTCGCCCTTTGGAGTATATTTCAGTATCTGCTGATCGTTGCGATCGACAATCCAGATGTTATCGCGCGCGTCAGCATAGATAGCATGTGGAAACGAGAACTCCGTCTCGCCCCAGTCGTACAGGTAATTGCCGTCCGTGTCGAACACGATGACCCCGTGCTCGCCCCTGTTGAACCCATAAACCCTGTCCTGCGAGTCCACCGTTACCGCCGCCATTGGCACATTCCACCCCTCCGGTGTCTGCGCCCAGTCCTCATTGACTTCATAAGTATGCCTGCCGCTGCCAACTGTATTGGACATTGATGTCCTCCTTGTCATTTCCTGGTGCCTGAACGCAGTACGCTTATTACTGCCTCTATCAACTGATTGTAGAAGCCCAGCCTTAAGTTCCCTATTTGTGATACCACCAGCCTCTGATTTGCAGTGAACAATTTGCTGGGTCTGGCATAACTCACTCTGTCTAATGAACCTACCGCGAAACTTTCGTTGGTAATTACAACGGCTTGGCGGTCTCCATACGGATTGCTGGTAATCTGACACATGATTGAATCACCCCTGTCTATATCGGTATTCGCCAAGACTACAGCGGGTCTTAGCTTAGCTTGAGACAGGCCGGAGAAGGGAAATAGAACAAGGACTACTTCTCGTGCTGAAGATGTCCCCACGCTTCATATTCCTCAGGTCGGTTCCAATCCACTGCGAGAGCGGCTTCGCTCATCAGCGTTACATCATTATTGTCGCGTGTATCCTCACACGATGGCGACACCACACTTATGGGTGTAACCTCATACTCGTCAGACGCCGAATGCTTCACCATCCTATCCATCCTGTCCATCGATGTTAATTCCCGTCCGGCCTGCAAGCCTCCATCACCGCCCGCACCGAATCTATGCCCGGACGCGCAGCCACCACGCGCACCATGGCAATATCCAGCCCTTCCGCCAGCCGCCTGAACTCTGCTGCCGCGCCCGCCGCGTCTCCATAGTACCCTACCGTCCGCAGCAGTTCAGGCGAGAACGCGTCCGCCACCTCGTCCGCGCTCGCGCCGTTGCGTCGCATGTCGTCTAGCCCCGCGAGCTCGTCCGTGAAGCCCATGCGCTCGAAATGCGCCCGGTATCCCAGCTGCCGCTCACGCTCAGTCGGTATAGTCGCCCCCAGCGCGTAGTTCATCGTAGCCTTCGCAAACGCCCGCCGCGCCACATCCTCGTCGTCGTCAACGCACACGCGGATGTACTCCGCCAGCTTGACCTCCGAAGGATCGCGCCCCGCCTTCTTTGCGCCCTCATTCACGCGCTCGCGGCTCCATGCTATCTGCTCCGGGCTGCACCAGTTCAGGCACGCGCCGTCCGCAAGCTCGCCCGCCAGTCGTAGCATCTGCGGGCCTAGAGACCCCAGATACACGGGTGTCTGCGGCGGTGGGTTTATGCCCAGGCTTGCGCCACGCAGCGTAACAACATCGCCCTCGTAATCGACCCGCTCGCCTGCGACCAGCGGGCGTATAGTAGCGAGGTAGTCGCGCATCAGCGCGAGCGTGGAGAAGTTCGGCAGTCCAAGCGCCTGTCGCTGGCGCGGACGATACGATCCTCCGGAGCCGATGCCCATTATGAACTTGCCCCCGCTGATGTCGCTCACCGTGCCGCCCGTCATCGCAAACCCCATAGGTGTGCGGTACATCACTGGAGACACCGATATGCCGGTCGTTACACCGCCCTCCACCACATCGCAGCTGGCTTCCCAGCGCCGCAGGCAGAGTTGGTACGAGTCATGCCCTGTGCCTTCCGGCGTCCAGATGCTGGTGTAGCCTTGAGCCGCCGCCTCCCGCGCCAGCACCGCCTGGTCGTCCCAAGACAGGTTGAGCGTCGCATCCAACCCAACGCCAATTTGCATTTTCATTCTCCTCGCCTGTATGCCCTATATGAATGATAATCTGAGTGATAGTCGCCATTAAGCAAAATAGACAGGACTCACAGGATGAAGCGCTCCAAGCATCATATCCTGTCCATCCTGTCTATTCAGGTTAGACTATATGGAACCGCGAAGCGGCGCTGCCCTCGCGTAAAGGCAGTTACTCGCGTGAAGGCAGCGCCACCGTTGCCGCGCCCGGCGTAGTCTTCTTGCCCTCGTGGTCTTCCAGCCAGATGTCGCAATCGACAAGGTTCTCGCCGTTCTCGGTGTACTTCTTCGTTACCACGCCCTTGCCGAACATCGGCGTGCCCGGCACATCCATGCCCCGGTACTGCGTGGTCAGCGACTTCAGCGTTCCCTCATCGCCGATCCAGTTGGTCATCAGCTGCCCCAACCAGGCGCCCTTCAGCGCGCCGTGCAGTATGACATCCGGCAAGCCGTTGTTCTTCGCGTAGTTCTGATCGTAGTGAATCTGGTAGTAGTCCCCGGACGCGCCCGCATACTTAACGAGCTGCTGCGTCGTCGGGTCCTTACGCAGTGTAGGAACCTCCGCCCCTTCCTGAACATCCTCGAAATAAACCTGACTGCCCATTGTGTCGCTCCCTCCTATGTATGCCGTCGTCCCTTCCCCCATCGAGGGGGAAGGCTAGGATGGGGGTGAGAAATCCCTGCATCCTGTACATCCTTGTTAGCCGCCGCATTCCCTACGGTTCGTAGCTGATTCCCGTCGTCCGCTGAAGCGCAACCGTCTGCCCGAACTGGTTCACATACTTCGTCTCGCGCACGCTGAACAGCATATTGCCCAGTCTGCCCGGTCGCTCGAACAGCTCGGCTAGCTTGGTCGTAACCGTGATGCGGTCGCCGGGTCGCACAGGGTGGAAGTATTCCCACTGGCTGCCACCGTCCAGATTCGCCGAGTATGGATTCTTATAGGCGGGCGGCGCGTTCGAGATGAGCGAGCGCATGAATGTCGGTGGCGCGATGATGCCGCCGTGCCTCGTCTTGCGCGCCGCTTCCTCATCGTTGTACAGCGGATTCGTATCCCCGATTGCCTGCGCGAACTTTACGATTGCGCCCCGTTCCACGTCGTGCGTGATTGGCTCCGATTCCACGCCAACGGCGTCGCGCATCTGCTGGGTTATCACCGACTCCTGTGTCATGCGGCGTTCTCCTATGGTCTGCGTCATTCCCGCGCACGCGGGAATCCAGTGATGTATTTCAGTTTGGCAAAAGTGTAAGCCGCACCCGCCAAAGTGTCAAGAAACTGGCTAACCCGCAGCCGCTACAAACTACCCAGCCGCAATTGACAATGACAGTGCATTTTGACAGACTTTCGGCGAGGCATAAATTATTGGCTACACTGAATGATGAGCGACAAGAGCAGCAACGATGGAACATCGGAAGCATCAGAGGCCGATGGCGCCTGCTGTTCTCCATACTCTATGTTGCCCAGACGCTCCCAGGCATGGCGTTCATCGTTTGGCTGGAACTTGCACACACGACTGCGGATTCCCCTATCGACACCATTAAGGCTATAATTTGGGGCATAGCCGTTGTCGGCGGAGCGTCAGTCGCGACAACAGTAGCCTTAGTGGAGGTACAGGAGCTTATGCTGGGAACAAGAGACTTGATAAACGACTGGCTTCAAAAGCGACGTGACGCGGCTAAGGCGGAAGGCGTGGAGATTGGAGAGGAACGAGGTGAAAAGCGTGGCGAGGAGCGAGGTCTGACGAGGGCACAAGATTGGTACAATCGCCAGCAAGCCGCCCTCGAAAAAGGCGAACCCTTCAACGAACCACCCCCTTGGGACGACAAATCCTAGGAGACCTTTGTTATGCTGCCACAAATTTTGGGCTACGACACGAGCACACGAGAAGCAACCAGGGAAGTCCTGGGCGCATGGCTTGAGAAAAACGAAGAAAAGCCGTTCCTGAGAGTGTTAGCCATGCTGCTGACCGCAAGACAGTACAGGGAATCGTTTGAGAGAGGCAGAGCGGAAGGACGCGCTGAAATCCTTGCGTGGGTTAAGCGCCGCGAAGATGCCCTCGAAAAAGGCGAACCCTTCAACGAACCACCCCCTTGGCATACCAACAACTGACGACTCGATACTGAAAACTCGCAACTCAAAACTAACAAGGAGACACACCATGACTTCAAACGGCAAAGTCGCCATCGTTACCGGCGGTGGCTCAGGGATTGGCAGACAGAGCGCGCTCGCGCTCGTCAACGACGGCTACTCCGTCGCCATCGGCGGTAGGCGCATCTCCGCGCTCGAAGAGACCATCGCCGAAGCAGGAGATGCAGGCGAGCGCATGCTTGCGGTAGTCACAGACGTTACCGACATCGACTCCATACGCAACCTGTTCGCGCAGACCCACGAGAAATTCGGCAGGCTCGACGTCCTTTTCAACAACGCCGGCATCGGCTCCCCGCGCATGCCGATGGAGGACATCCCGCTCGAAGCATGGCAGGCGGTCGTGAATACCAACCTCACCGGCTCCTTCATCTGCACGCAGGAAGCCATCAAGATTATGAAAAACCAGGACCCCATGGGCGGCCGCATCATCAACAACGGCTCAATCTCCGCATACACACCCCGTCCCGACTCCGTTGGATACACCGCCACCAAGCACTCCATTACCGGCCTCACCAAATCGACATCGCTCGACGGGCGCAAGTACAACATCGCCTGTGGGCAGATAGACATCGGCAACGCCGCAACTCCGATGACAGAGCGCATGGGCGGCGGTGTTCCGCAGGCAAACGGCGAGGTCATGGTCGAGCCGACCTACGACGTCAACCACGCAGCCGACGCCGTACTCTTCATGGCGAACCTGCCCCTGAACACCAACGTCCAGTTCATCACCATCATGGCAACCAAGATGCCCTACGTCGGCAGAGGCTAGTCCTTGTGGTTCCTTCCCCCTAATGGCTGCCATGTAAAGTCCCTTCCCCCTCGACGGGGGAAGGCTAGGATGGGGCTGAAATCGCAAATACAAGCACGTTTGCTTCAAATACATACCCCTATCAGCCCTTGATGGGGGAGGGTTAGAGCCTGCCCCCTGCGAAGGCAGGCAGGGGATGGGGGTGAATATCCTCAGACAATGAGGGGCATTGGCTTGTTGTTCACGAAGCCAGCTCCTTCGTCGCCTCCGCCAAGTTCCTCTTGTGCAGCGCGCGCAGCCCCGGCACCTGCGACAGCAGCAGCACGGCCACCGTAAGCATCCCCACGATGACAAAGGTGGACGGCTTGATGATGATGTCCATATTCCAGTCCAGCGTGGACATCTGCCCCACGAGATATGCTTCTATCGCGTAGCCGAGAACGAAGCCCAGTATGATGCCGCCCACCCCTGTCATCAGGCTCTCGACAGTGATGAGCATATTCACCTGTCGCTTGCTGAAACCTAGCGTTCGCATCGTGGCGAGTTCCCGGCTGCGCTCCGTAACATTGAGCGTAACCGTGTTGAATACCGCGAACGCGGCGAGCGACATCCCGAAGGCGATCATTATCCCGATGAACTGGTTAGTGAGTGCCATCAGCTCCTCGAATCCCTCACGAACCGCTGCGCTGCGCTCCACCGAGAGCACATAGGCTCTCAGCTCCAGCATCCGCGTTACCTCTTCGGTGTAGTCAAAGTCTTCCAGTTCGACCAGGACGGATGTGGCGTGGAATCCTCTCATCAGAGTTGCAGCTTGCGGCAACCTCATGTACGCCGACTCTCCCATCGGAAACCGAACAAGCCCCGCCACTGGAAACTCCTGATCCTGCCTCTCGGACTCCACCATAACCGTATCGCCCACATCCAGCCCCAGGTCTCGCGCCAGCGTCTCCGTCAGGAATATGCCGTCCGTGCTGAGCGGCTGCGCGCCCGCCACATGCTCCGGCATCAGGAGTGTGGCGTCTTCCATGACGGCGGTAACGACCGAATGCTCGGAACGCTCGCCATTGACCAGCTTCACTGGAATCTCCGCTATCGGCTCCGCCCTGCGGACCTGCTGCCACGACTCGAACACCTCAGTCTTGCGGTAGTCGATCCCCTGAGCGAACACAGCCTTGAGGTCGTGCCGCTGAATCTCGTTGAACTGCACATCGAAAGCGTTGTCCAGGGTGTCCCGCATCCCCATCACCGCGGTAACCAGGGCGACCGACACGGCAATTGCCATAATCGACGACAGGGTTCTCCACCGACCGCGTGTCATGTTCCGCAGCGCGAGCCGCAGCATGCCGGGCAGACGCTGCATAGGCAGCAGCCTCTCCAGGAAGACCGACGCCCCGCCCGATGATATGTTGTCGCGCATGGCTTCGGACGGAGTGAGCCGCGCTGCCGCAAGCGCAGGCTGCACGCCCGCTATGATGCACGCCGTCAAGCCGAAGACGAAGGCGACGACCAGCACCCAAACCTGGCTGACGACCACCGTGAAGGGCAGGTCGAGTGTGTCAATGTACAGACTCGTGAATCCGCCCGCCGCCCAAGCGCCCCACAGTATGCCCAGCCCGCCGCCGATGAGCGCAATCAAAACCGGAAAGGTCAGGTAATGTCGCAGTATCTGGATGCGCGAGAATCCCTCCGCTCGCATCAGCCCTATGATGTGCCTCTGGCTCTGCACTATCCGCGTGAGCATTGCGAACGCCACCATCGCGGTGATAACGAGGAAGAGCACGGGCATAGCCACCGCCATCTCCCCGAACCCGTCCAGGTCAGACTTAAGCGTGGCGTAGCTCAGCTGGTCCTCCTTCTCGATGAGCTGGTGGGAGCCGTACCTGTCTAGGTAGCGGTCAATTTCGGCTTTGAGGGCATCGGTGTCCGCGCCCGGCTCGAAGCGGACGACAATCTCGTTTATCAAGCCCTCCACGCCAAGCATGTCGTCAACGGCGTTCCTGCGAACCATGATGACGGCGAAGTCGCCCGGCGAGATGATAAGCTCCGCGCCACCCTTAGACTTCCACAAATATTCCACGCTTGTGATTGCGCCGCTTATGTCGAAGTCCCTGTCCTTGCCCTGATAGACCAGTGAAACCGAATCCCCTGGCTCCAGGCCGTGGTATTCGGTGAACAGCTTGTCCACAAGTGCCTGCCGCCCGCTAGCCGCATCGAGGTACTCACCCTCCCTCACGATTACGTGATTGATGTCCGGCGTATCGTCGTCCGGCACGCTGATGACCCTCGCGGACAGCGTTTCGTTCCGGTCATCGGGATTGCGAATGACGATGTCCGCGACATACCTGCCGTGCGCGACCGCAACGCCGTCCATGTCTCGAATCACGTCGGCAGCCCTGAGAGGTATCGGCGGCGCGACAATGTAAAAGGCATCGGCGAACTTCAACTCCTCATAAGCGAAGTCCTCCGAACTCTTCACATTCAGAAACGCCGAGTACATCGTGACGAATATGCCCACACCCAGCGCCAGCAGAGCAATGACGGAGATAAACAGCGCGCGCGACCGCCACAGGTCCCGGAACGCCTTTCTCATCAGTGGGTTCACGAGTACCTCACGACCTTCAAAGTCCCTTCCCCCATCAAGGGAGACGATTTAACAAATCCCTTCCCCCTCGGCGGGGAAAGGTTAGGATGGGGGTGATGAGGGTGAAAGCGCATCAGACTACTATGATGGGAATGCCACTGTTACCATTCCAAGTCCTCAGGTCTGACAGGATTCAAATTCAGCGTGTCCTCCACGATCTCCCCGCTCCGCATCCTTATCACGCGGTCAGCCATGCGGCTTATCGCGGCGTTATGCGTAACTATCAGCATCGTGGCATTCTCGTCCCGGTTGATGCGCCTCATCAGCCCCAGAATCATCTTGCCTGTCTCATAGTCGAGGTCGCCGGTAGGTTCGTCACCAAGCAGAATCGAGGGACCCTTCGCCAGCGCCCTTGCGATGGCTACCCGCTGCTGCTCTCCGCCCGAAAGCTGCGCCGGGAAATTGCCGGTGCGCTCACCTAGTCCGACCGACCGGAGCGCGGGTATCGCACTTCCCGCGTTCCCCGTAAGCTCCGCCACCATCTCCACATTCTCGGCGGCAGTGAGTGATGGAACGAGGTTGAAGAACTGGAAGACGAATCCCACACTTCTGCGCCTGTACATGGTCAGAGCTGCCTCGCCCATGTCGGTAATCTCGCTGCCGCCAACCCATATCCGCCCGCGAGTGGGCGCATCCAGCCCGCCTATCATATTCAGCAGCGTCGTCTTGCCCGAACCGCTTGGCCCCAGCAGCACCACGAACTGTCCCTCCATAATATCGAGGCTGACATTCCTGAGCGCATAGACGATGGCATCGCCGACCTCGTACTCCTTGTACACCCCTTCAAGCCGGGCAATGACCCCATCAGCCAACCTATCCATCCTGTTAGCCTCCTCGCCGCACGAACCTCCTGAGCCGTCGCTTGACTCTTGTCTTGCCGCGCAGATTGCTCGCCACATATCGCGCCACTTGCGGGCTGCCCAGCAGCAGCGGTGCGCGCCACTCGCGCAGTTCCTTCATCGTTGTCGTGCCGCTGCTCCACGACGGCGCGAACGACTCCAGGTGCTGCCAGCTCATCCCGGCCGGCAATCTGCCCAGGAGCTTGCGCTCGCCACCCTGCAGCACGATGCCGCCCGCCTCCTTCACCAGTAGCGAGCCGCCCGCCGCATCCCACAGGAACGGCGCGGTCGTTATCGTGTACTGTGTAACGCCCTTCGCCACCATCGCAAGCTCGTATGCGATGCTCCCCGTCATTCGCAGCTCGCCCGCCCTTCTTCGCAGGTCCTTCCGCACGCTGAACATCCCACCGAATCCGCCCGGCAGCGTAACCAGCCTGTTTCCCTCCGGCGCAGCCGCGTTCAATGCAGGCACGGACACGCCGTTAATCCGCGTACCCCCACCTCTGCGCGCGTGCATCACGATACCGCCCTCATCGCTGGGCCAAGGCAGGAACACCGCCGCGACGACCGGCGCGCCCCGGTACAGCACCCCGATCGAGCTGGCATAAAGCGGCAGCCCCGACAGGAAGTTGCGCGTGCCGTCCAGCGGGTCCAGCACCCACACGAAATCCGGCGCGGGCTGGCCGTCCACCCTTTCGCGCTCCGCCGCGTCATCCTCCTCGCCAAGTATGCCATGCTCAGGAAACCGCTTTGAGATTTCCTCCTGAAGCAGACGCTGGCATGCAAAGTCGGCATTCGTAACCGGGTCAGACTGCCTCTCGTCCTTGTACTGCACATTCAGCGCGCGCTCGAAGTGCCAGCGCAGCAGTTCACCCGCCTCTTTGGCAATCCTAGCCGCGTCCCGCTCGATCTCGCGCAATGTGAGGTCGTCCGCTGTCACGGCCACTCGGGCACCACCCACCACCGACTTCAACCCTCTGAAAATGTTCCGCATGAGAAAAGCCTTGTATCCTCAATACTGATGCCAACCCAATAGACACCCTAGCATATCCGAATTATACTGCACATACTATCCTATCTATCCTGTTCATCCTGTTAGCACCGCCGTTCTGGGGAGTTATTTCTATGACCACACAACGAGAAGGATTCGAGATTTACGATGACCGCTTCGCCGCCATGATTCCGGATGACGCGCAACTGGTCCAGCACTTCACCGGCATGGAATGGGCGGAAGGTCCCGTCTATTTCGCCGAGGGCGACTACCTGCTCTGGAGCGACATCCCCAACGACCGCATGCTGCGCTACTCGGACGCGGACGGCGTTTCTGTGTTCAGGCAGCCCGCAGGATACACCAACGGCCACTATCGCGACCTAGAGGGGCGGCTTGTGAGCTGCGAGCACGGCAATCGCCGGGTCAGCCGCACCGAGCCTGACGGCACGATTGTAACCCTTGCCGACAACTACGAAGGCAACAGGCTTAACTCCCCCAACGACCTGGTGGTCAAGTCCGACGGCACAATCTGGTTCACCGACCCTCCCTATGGCATCCTCAGCAATCGCGAGGGATACAAGGCGGACAGCGAACTCGCAGGCTGCTTCGTGTTCCGCCTTGAGCCGGACACCGGCGCGCTCGACGTCGTCGTGGACTCGATGGACAGGCCCAACGGCATCGCCTTCTCCCCGGACGAGAGCGTGCTTTATGTCGCCGACACCGGCGAACCCGGCAACATCATGGTGTTTGACGTGCAGGACGGCAGAAGCCTCGCCAACGCGCGCGAGTTCGCGGTCGTCAGTCCCGGCAAGTCCGACGGCTTCCGCTGCGACACCGACGGCAACATCTTCACAAGCTCCGCTGACGGCATCCACGTGTACAGCCCCGAAGCCGAACTGCTTGGCAAGATACTCGTCCCCGAAGACCGAAACGCCAACTGCTGCTTCGGCGGCCCCGACAAGAACCGCCTCTACATCTGCGCCGACAAGTCGCTCTACTCAATCGTCCTGAACGCCAGAGGCGCGCAGACACCATAGTTTGCCATGAGTCTGATAATCAGCTCCCCCTCTCCCACTGGGCTGGCAAGGGTAGGTAAAGTTCCTTCCCCCTCGACGGGGGAAGGCTAGAGCCTGCCCCTGCGAAGGCAGGGGATGGGGGTGAAATCGCAAATGCAGGCGCGACTATTCTCAACACCTACTCCTGCAAACTCCCACTGGGAGAGGGTTGGGTGAGGGTAAATGGTAGCACTTCGTTGAAACCGATACATCGCGTGCCGCCCACAATCCTTTTACTGGTATGCATCCTTATCGCGGGCTTGGCAGTCACACTTGCAGCGAGGCAGGCTTACTTGTTCGACAGATTTCTGGCATTCTTCCCCACTAAAGAGATAACCAACACCCCCGATGATCTGGGAATGTCCTTCGAGGAAGTCTATTTCCCGGCAGCAGACGGCACGCAGTTGCATGGCTGGTTCATACCCGGCAGAGGCGACGACACCATAGTGTGGTTTCACGGCAACGCCGGCAACATCAGCAATCGCGTGTACAACATCATGCTGATGAACGTCCATCTGGGCGCGAACCTGTTCATATTCGACTACCGCGGCTACGGACTCAGCGAGGGCAGGCCGTCCGAGAAGGGCGTGTACTCCGACGGAGAAGGCGCACTGGAATACCTGCGCTCGCGCGATGACATTGATCACGACAGGCTTGTGCTCTTCGGGCGCTCGCTCGGTGGCTGCGTTGTCGCCGAACTTGCGATGCAACATCGCGCCAAGGCAGTAATAATCGAGTCGTCCTTCACATCGGTCGATGCGATGTCGCGCTACAAGCGACCGGCGATTGCCTTCTTTATCCCGTCTCGCCTGCTTGTGCGGAGCAGGTTCGACTCCCTCTCGAAGATGCCACGCATCCACAGCCCCGTGATGATTGTGCATGGCGATAAGGACATCACCGTTCCCATTCACATGGGCAGGGAGCTATACGAAGCCGCCAACGAGCCAAAGCGCTTCTACGAAATCAAGGGCGCGACCCACGACGACACGCACATGGTCGGCGGCAAACCATACTTCACCGCCCTGCGGGAGTTCATCGAAGACCCGTCACTCGTTCACCCCAGCGAATAAGCTTCTACCTTGTCTAGCCGTTCACCAAGGCGGTCCTCTGTCATCTCAAGGTCATACTGGCTCTGAAGTCCCATCCAAAACTCCGCAGAGTTTCCAAAGAAACGTGAAAATAGCAGCGCCGTCTCCGCCGTGATAGCACGCTCCCCACGCACTATCAACTGAATCCGTCGCGCGTCCACTCCTATCGACTTCGCCAGGCTATATTGGGTGATGTCCATCGGTACCAGAAACTCTTCATTGAGAATTGTACCCGGATGGATCGGTGGAAGCCTGTCCGCGCCCACTTCCATGTCCTCTCTCATATCCCTTCCTTGCAGAATTCAATCTCATTGGTAGTCAACAATCTCCACTTCGTATGCGTTCCCATCTCGCCAGCTAAAGCAGATACGCCGCTGCGCATTGATACGAATGCTGAACTGTCCCCACCGCGTGCCTGAGAGCGCTTCCAATCTATTCCCCGGCGGAATCCTCAGATCATTGAGGTTACTCGCATTGTTGAGCATCATCAGCTTCTGCTGCGCTCGTCTCTGGATGTCAGCGGGCAAATTGCGTACACGCCGCCGCGCGGCAACATCTCTCGTTTCCCTATTTCGGTAACTCCTTATCACCATTCCATAATAGTGCCGCGCACTATTAGAGTCAATTTCCGAATAGACAAGAAAAACGCTTGCCCACTGCCGTTCTGAACATTTCTTTCACCATACATCACTTGGCACATTGTCTCTTATGTGAGACAATAATGGCTATGAATGTCGTCTATACCGAAACCTTCGAGATGTGGATAAAGGGGCTGCGAGACCAGCGCGCCAAATTTACTATTCTCTCTCGTATAGAGCGCATCGAAGACGGCAATTTTGGTGATCGTAGGTCCGTTGGGAGCGGTGTGAGCGAACTTCGTGTTGATGTCGGTCAAGGATACAGAGTCTATTACACTGTCCGCCAACGCACCGTAGTGATTCTGCTCTGCGGCGGCGACAAATCCAGCCAGCGGCGCGACATAAGGCGCGCGCAGCGTATGGCAACCGAAGTTTAGGAGAATACGCGCTATGCAGCTCAAAAAGTTCGATGTGGTCGATTTCCTTGACAGCGACGAAGCCCTTGTCGAGTATTTGAATGTTGCGCTGGAAACGAACGACCCCAAGTATTTCACAAAGGCGCTCGGCAATGTCGCTCGCGCAAAGGGTATGTCCTCCGTCTCGGAAGACACCGGATTGGGAAGGCAATCTCTGTATCGCGCATTATCCGGCGAAGGCAATCCGCGCATCGACACGCTGTTCAAGGTGCTTGAATCCTTGGACATTCGGCTTGCCGTCACCCGATAGCGTAGGACTTTCCAGGCTGTCAGCAAAGTAACATTCCGTTCCTTCACTGAAGACTGCTACAATGAACGAAAATCTTCATTTGGAGCGTTACATTGCTTGTACTCAGAGCCACCAGAAAACTACGCAACAGAATCGCCGTCGTGGAACTCTTCGGCGCTATCGGCACACAGATAAAGTCCCCCGCCTATGAGCAGATATTCGCCACCATAGCGAGCGACGACAACATCCGCGCCCTCGTGCTGGACATCGACTCCCCCGGCGGCGGCGTGTCCGCGTCCGACTACCTCTACCGCAGCGTGCTCAAGGTCGCCGAGAAAAAGCCCGTAATCGCCAGCATCCGCGGGCTGGGCGCATCCGGCGCGTACTACATCAGCTGCGCCGCCCACAGGATAGTCGCCAGCCATGCTGCCATCGTCGGCTCCATCGGAGTCATATCGGTGCGTCCCGCCTTGCAGGAACTTATGGAGCGCGTTGGCATCGGCGTGAATGTGAACAAGAGCGCCGCGCACAAGGACATGGGCGCGTTCTGGCGCGACGCCACGCCCGAAGAGGAAGAGAAGATGCAGGCGCTCATAGACGACTCTTTCAGCGCGTTCATCAACATCGTCGCGAAGTCGCGCAAGATGGACGAGGAGGATGTGCGCCGCATCGCCACGGGCGAGGTCTATTGGGCGACACGCGCCCACGAACTCGGCCTCGTCGATGAGCTCGGCGACCTCGACAGGGCGCTCGACATCGCCGCCGAAATTTCCGGCGCGCCGCGCAAGCCGGTCTATTTCCGCCCCCGCCGCAACCTGCGCCAACTGCTTCTGAATCCCGCCGCCGAAGCCCTCACCGAGTCCATCGGCAACGAGGTCGAGCGCCGTCTCTGGTCCGGTTGGCTGCGGTAAATTGATCCAATAGTCGGGACAAGCAGGATAAAAGAGATTTTATCCCCCTTTTGTCAAAAAACCCGTCTGGATTTTGGTCAAAATAACCCTGTGCAGTGTTCTGAACCTTTGCTAAAATCGTGTTCACCTGATTTGCATAGCGTCAGGCTCAAGCAGTAGCTGAACCATTAGATTGGAGGCATCAAGAAAACATAGGTGAACAAAAATAGGTCTGGCGCATCTCGCAAACCTGTAAGCTACTCTCTACCTACGGACCTCACTTCCAGTCAGCCTGCCGACACTGCCGAACAGTCGGTCAAAAGCCTCGTTTCTACGGAGATTCCCGTCCCCGATGTGAGCCTTGCGCCCACGCCGGAGCAGCGGGAGGTTGCTGCCGCGCATCCCGTAGGCGAGATTGTCGTCGCCCCCGACACCGCCTTGACGACTCCCGTTGCGCCGAGGCGTCGGCTGCGCCCCCACATCCGCAAGCCGCGCGTCCCTCGTATGCGTGCTCCTCGTGTGCCCCGCGTCCGCCCGATGCGGGTGCATACCTTTGATTCCTTCCTGCACCGCGACTATCGCTTTCTCTGGGCATCCACGCTCTTCTTCAGCGGCGCGTTCTGGATGCAGCAGGTCATCATCGGCTGGCTGACATACGAGCTTACGCAGTCCGCGCTGCTCACAAGCGTTGTGATGGGCCTGGACGCCCTGCCCATCCTGATTGCCGGGCCTATCGGCGGCTTGCTCGTGGACAGGTGGGACAAGCGCAAGCTGCTGGCGGGCGTATTCGCCTACCAGTCGCTCCTCGCACTCGGATTCGGTTTGCTGGTCCTGCTGGGCAATGTCAACGCATGGCATGTGTTCAGCTTCGTCTTCCTCATGGGCATCGGATGGGTGATAGTGGACCCTGCGCGAATGGCGCTCATTCCGGCGATTGTGCCGCGCCACAGTCTGGTAAATGCATTCGCCCTGAATTCGCTCGCATTCAGCATAACGCGCCTCGCGATTCCGGCTATCGGCGGCGCGCTGATCGTCTTTGCGAGCGCGGGTGTCGCGCTGCTGCTGCAAGGCGCTCTCGTAGCCCTAGCCGCGGCGCTGTCGTTGGGCCTCGGCACGTTCGCGCCGGCATCGCAATCCAAGCTGAACCCGAAAGCAGCTCTTTCGGAGATACTGGAGGGCGTGCGCTACATCCGTGAGACTCCGGTCGTACTCGGACTGTTGCTCCTCGGCTTCCTGCCGACTGTGCTCATCTCGCCGTTCCTGCACGGCCTGATTCCCGTGTATGCCGCCGAGGTGTACGACGTTGGCGCGGCAACTCTCGGCTTGCTGATGTCCGCGGTTGGCGCGGGCTTCCTCACCGGCACGCTCGCGCTCGCCTCACTGGGCGACATACCGCGCAAAGGCTTGATGATTATCGGCTGCATTGCGCTCATCTGTGTGTCCATGGTTGCCTTCGCGCTCAATCCATCCGTTGCGCTAGCGTACCCGATAGTGGCAATTGGAAGCATGGGCACGATGGGCTACTTCTCCATAACGAGCGCAACCATGCAGAGCATCCTCCCTGACGGCATACGCGGTAGGGTATCCGGCATATACATCCTGACATTCGGCGCGATGCCGGCAGGCAATCTCGCGGCAGGCATCATCTCAGAAAACATGAGCGCGCCCGCCGCAACGCTGATAGCCTGCGGACTGGTAGTAATAGCTGCCGGCGTGCTGATGGTCCTGTTCCCATCCATCAGAAGGCTGTAACAATAAGTCCCTTCCCCCTTGATGGGCTGACAAGGGTAGGTAGATATCCAAAGTGTCCACGGGATCAAAGTCCCTTCCCCCTCGATGGGGGAAGGTTAGGATGGGGGTGAAATCTCAATTGCAAGCACGGTTATTTTCACCCTCTATCAGACCTCAACGAAGGAAGACTATCCCCTGCCCATGTAGGGAGCAGAGGACAGGACTGAAATAGAATACCGCCTCATGTGCTATAATTTTGCTACCTCCAACGGAGGCAGCAAGGGTTAAGCGTTGCTTGAAGCCAACTATTTTCGTCTCTTATTCGATGGAGCGGCATCTATTAGCCTCAGCGCATTGCTGGCGGCGCTGGGACGAGGCTATTTCCCCTTCCCGGCTGTTCAGGAAACTGACAGCGTGATGCTTCTGGCTTCGATACTGCTGCTTCCGTCAACCATCATAGCCTTTGGAGCGTCAAGCATGGTCTTCGCAGCTTACGAATTCGTCCAGAAAAGAGCAGAGCGGAAAGGCCGTCAGGAGGGCCTGCAGGAAGGCCTGCAAGAGGGATTACATAAAGGGCAAAATGCGGAGCGCGAGCGCATCGAGCGAGAAGTGGATGCCCTGTTTAGCAACGGCGAAAGTTCGGACGCGATCTCCCCAGATGACATCAAGCGCATCATCCGCCCGGACAGAGAGTAGTCGGGAGTATCAAGCATGGTCTTCGCAGCTTACGAATTCGTCCAGAAAAGAGCAGAGCAAAAAGGTCGTCAGGAAGGTCTTCAGAAAGAGCGCGAGCGCATCGAGCGAGAAGTGGATGCTCTGTTTAGCAAGCGCGGCGTGGACAGGCTTCCCATAGAGGACGTCCTGCGTATCGTCCGCGGGGACGGAGAATAGCAGCCCAAGAACTATCAGCCCTCATTGCCCGCCCCCTGTGCCTTCGCTTCCTGCCACAGCGCTTCCTTTTCGTCCATAGTCAGCGCATCGAACGATACGCCCCGCTCCCGGCTAAGCCGCTCCATGATGACGAATCGCCGGTAGAAGCGCCGGTTCGCGCCCCGCAGCGAAGCCTCCGACTCGATACCCAGCCAGCGTGCCGCGTTGACCACCGAGAACAGTAAGTCGCCCAACTCCATTTCGCGCTCCTCGTCCGACCCTGCCGCCTCGACCTCGGCAAGCTCCTCCGCCACCTTGTCCAGCACGCCCTGAAAGCCGTCCCAGTCGAAGCCCGCGCGCTCGGCTCTCGACTGTATTGACTGGGCATACGCGAGCGCGGGCATATTCTTCGGCACTCCATCGAGAATTGAAGCGCCGGACTCTGCCCTCTCCTGCCTCTTTATCGCGTCCCAGTTCGCAATTGCGCCCTCTGCGTCGGGCACCCACTTGCCGTCAAACACATGTGGGTGTCGGCGCACCAGCTTGTCCACCAGCGCGCCCATCACTTCATCCCGCCCGAACTCACCGCTATCCTCGCCGAGTTTCAGCTGGAACATGACATGAAAGAGGACATCGCCCAACTCCTCCACAATCTTGCCCGTATCCCCTTCTTCTATCGCCTCTATGAGTTCGTAGCACTCTTCGAGGAACATATCCGCCAGCGTCTCGCGCGTCTGCTTCTTATCCCAGGGGCACCCGTCAGGCCCCAGCAGGTGGTCCAGAACCTGCTGAACCCCTTCGTAATTGGCGGCGTATTTCGCATCCGTCATATCATCCCATCCTGTTCCTACATGTTGGCAACGATTCCTTTAGATGATAAAAGTCCCTTCCCCTCGATGGGGGAAGGTTAGAGCCTGCCCTCGCGGAAGCGGGGATGGGGGTGAAATTGCTATTCACCCACCTGAATGGAAACACCACCAATCATTCATATCAATTCTCTACGAAACGCTATCAGATTGGCGAAGCGGATGGTAGCATTGAAGTATGTTACGCATCGCAAGAATTGCCGCCGCCGTGCTTTTCACCGCGCTCGTTCCGCTATTGCTGATTACCAGCAGCGTCAGGTTCGTCATCAACCTGCCCGCGCTGTACAGCTACGGCTTCGACAGGTACGACATCGCGGAATACACCCGCATCGAGCGTGCCGACCTCATAACCGCGGGCAAGCAGATACGCGACTATTTCAACAACGATGAGGAAGACCTGATTATTCGCACCTATGTAGGCGGCGTACTGGCAGAATCTCTGTACAACGAGCGCGAGATTCACCACATGCGCGATGTGAAGGCTCTGGTTCGCGGCGTCTATCTGGTGCAGATGCTCGTTCTGCTGTACATGGCAGCGTACATCGCCATCGGATTCTGGCTGCGCCGCGCCGCCTTCTGGGAAACGCTGGGACGCGATGTCAGCAGGGGCGGCAAGCTGACGCTGGCGCTAGTCGTCGTCGTGGGGCTGCTTTCGCTGGTCGCCTTCAACCAGCTGTTCCTGCTGTTCCATCTCATCAGTTTCAGCAACGACTTCTGGATGCTCGACCCGCGCCGCGACTACCTCATAGCCATGTTCCCGCAGGGCTTCTTCTTCGACGCCACGATGTTCATAGCCTTCTGCACCATCGCGTCAGCCGCTGTGCTAGTCGCCATCCCGCGCATCGTGCGTATAATCGCGCGCGCCATCCCTACACGTTGAACCCATAGTCGCGCTCGACCTTTGCCACTCGCACCTTGTAGCTCTTGTAGTAGGTGTCGCGGCCTCGCTGCTGGATGATGAGGTGCTCCGCCAGTTCCTTGAATGCCCGTATCGTCTCATCGCTGTCCCAGTACGAGACGGCGATGCTCAGGTCGTCATCCCCAGCCGCCTCGACGCCGAGAAAACCGGGATGGTTCTTCGCCAACTCAAGGATGGTCTCCGTATCCTCCGCGTACCCTGAGTGCTGTCCGGTGTGCGTGGATGAGAATATCGCCGCATAGTACGGCGGCTGTGGTGTGTTCGCCTGTGCCATATATCTGTTCCTCCGCTGATGTCTAATTGATGCTGCGCCTGTTCTACCTGCGCGCAATGTCCAGCGCGAACGGTCTGGGACCTACCGCCAGCCCGAATATCTCATCTTCGGACAGACGGCTTGCTCCGTGCGGTGTGAACCTGTACTTATTCAGCAGACGGCAAGCCTGAAGCCAGATTACGATTTCCGCAAAACCCTGACCAGGACAGCCGCGCCGTCCTCGCCGGGCAGAAAGCGCTCCGGCACGAACTCGTCCGGTGAATCCCAGAATCTGGCGTCGTGGTGGATGGCATAGATGTTGCCCAGCACCTGCGCGTCTTCCGGGATGACATACCCGTCTAGTTCGACATCTTCGATCGCCTTGTGCGGCAGTCCCAAGGGTCCCACGGTGCGGTAGCGCATGCTCTCCAGGATGACCGCATGCAGGTACGGAAGGTCGTGTTGATGCTCCATGCCCGGAAGTCCGTCTGCGCCGACCGCTGCGTCAAGTTCCTCATACACCCGCTCTTGGATATGCTGGCGATTGGCGAGGATGAGCAGCAGCCATCCGGTCGTCTGCGCCGTAGTGTCGATGCCTGCCACAAGCAAGTCACCTATCAGGCTTCGCATCGCCGGATAAGTGATTTCTTCCCTTTCTACGCTGGCAAGCATCACCTCGGCAAGGCATGTAGGCTCGTTCAAGTTCAAGTCCGGGCGCTCTTTCACATTGTCAATCAGAAAATCCAGAATATCGGTCATCTGATCCGAGACCTTCTCCGCCTCCTCCAATGCCCGATTGGGAAGGAACTTCAGTATAGGAATGTAGTCGGCCGGATTTGCTGCTGAAGCATTTGCGAAGAACCAGAATACGGTTTCAAGAAGGTCGTCCAGCTTCTCGTGGAACTCCGTCGTATCGCTCTCACCTCTGCCGAATATGGCGCGAAACATCATCTCGCCGTTGGCGCGGGGCAGAAAATCACGCGGCTCCAGCGCTGCGCCCGCATCGCACATATCGCCAACTCGATCCACGAGGCTATTCACCGATGCCTCGATGTACCGTTCCCGTATATCTTGAACACGCCTGTAGCTGAGCAGTTCCCTGTTGGCAAATCGCTGTAGCTGTCGCCAGTGTTCGCCGTAAGGCGCGAATGCCAAGTCGTCGCCGTTGGTGATTATTTCCGTAATCCTGCCAATCCATCTGTCGGCAAGCGTAACCCTGCTGAAAGCGTCGCGCAGCAGCGTCGGATGACTGATGACTACGGTAGGCACGCTGCCTAGCCGAACGGTGCATACATCGCCATATTTCCGGGAGATGCGCGCCAAGGCATGGTGCGGGTCCTTGCGTAGGCTCAGCATAGAGCCTATGATGGGCAGTCCTCTGGGACCCGGCGGCATTTTCATGCCGCTGCGCTTGGTAGCCGCTTGCTGCGCCATCAGTTTCTCTCCTTTTGGCACCGTTCGGGTCGCTATTTACCCGTGAGGATGGTCACCACCGTGTCGAAGATTTCATCGGCGTGAGCGCGAAGCTGCTCATCGCTCAGCCCCGCGATTGGATGCGGCGTGAAAATCACCGGATAGCCGGACGCGCCCCACATCGCCGCCATAGAGTTCGAGGTCTCGATGAATCGGTCCGTGCATATCGTAACCGAAGGGATGCCCGCCTTCTCCACATGTACTCCGTCGTGCACACTGCACGCGCTGCACGACCCTCAATCACCCACACCGACAATCACATAGTCGCACTCCTCCGCCATCTCCGCGACCACGGCAGGGTCTGCCGGCTTGGACGCCGACGGCTTGGCATGGTACTTGATGCTCTCGATGCCGAAGCGCTCGTTGAGCAGGTCAGTCAATTGCTCAAGGTACTCCTTGGCGTTCACCTTGCTGTCGTCTATCACGCCCACGCGCTTGTTGCTCAGGTCATCCAGGCGCGGCGCACCCTCGAACTCCGGCACAATCGGCAGCGTCGTCGGGTCAACCAGCACATAGCGTTGTCTCGTCTCTACGACCATTGTTGTCCTCCTGATGTGTTTATCGGCAAAGAAATGGAGAATCCCGTACTACTGCTGAACACGCTGAAACAGAGCCTCGCGCAGTCCGTCCAGCAAGCCTTCGAGGCGCGCCTGTCGCTGTTCGATAGAAGCCATTCGGGTGTTTGTAGTGCGAAGTTCCTCAGCAACATCGTCGAAGCCCTTGTCTGTGCGGGCTTGCATGGCTTGGCTCTGCTCTCTGATTTCGTCGAATCTCACTTGATTCAACTCTTTGGCTTCGTCAAATCTTGCATTGGAGCGGACTTCCAAGGCTGCGTTGTCCGACTTGCCATCGGCGATAGCGTCATCGATTCGCTTGTTAAGACGTGTCTCCATGCGATGCATGGAAGTGAGAATCACCGCACCGAACGCGGCTATAACGCCTACCAAAGTAGCGCCGACACTCAAAATAGCAATAAACTCTGCTGACATTACCGTCTCCTACCCCAAACCATGCGCGTGTTACACACCCATCGCGCACGCGCATCCACCGCCCGCGCCGCCTCCGCAGCACCCGCCGGCGCCCGCGACCGCGCTCGTCTGCCCGCTGCCGTTCGACGAGAACGCGGCGAACACGGAGAACACGCGCCGCGACTCGCTCCCGCAGTCCGGGCACGGCGCTGGCTCGTCAATCTCGCTCATCGAGCGCCGCTTGTCGAAACGATTATGGCATGTAACGCAACTATATTCGTAGATGGGCATAGGTAACCTCGCTGGAAAAAATGACTGGCATTGCATGATTCTAGGGTTATCGTTGCGTCAGGTCAACCAACAGGCGATAATGGAGACAATTGTATAAGTCCCTTCCCCCTTGATGGGGGAAGGTTAGGATGGGGGTGAAAAAACCTGCACTGTCGCTATAACTGCACTTATGCAAGATTCTCGATAATGACAATATCCTATCTATCCTGTCCATCTTGTTAATTCCAATACAAAAGGGCTTACGATGACTACTACACAAGAAACGCTGCCCGACGAGCGGGGAAGATTCGGCGACTTCGGCGGTCGCTTCGTCCCCGAAACCCTGATGAGCGCGATAGAGGAGCTTGAGCGCGAGTACGCTGCGGCTCAGAGTGACGAAGATTTTCAGGCGGAATTGCAGTCCCTCTCGACCCACTACGTCGGACGCCCCACACCCCTCTACTACGCCGAGAACCTGAGCGCAGAGCTTGGCGGCGCGCAAATATACATCAAGCGGGAGGACCTCGCCCACACCGGCGCGCACAAAATCAACAACGCACTCGGACAGGCGCTGCTCGCCAAGCGCATGGGCAAGAACCGCGTCATCGCCGAGACCGGCGCAGGACAGCACGGCGTCGCCACCGCAACCGTCTGTGCCATGCTCAACCAGGAGTGCATCGTCTATATGGGCGAAGAGGACATCCGCAGGCAGGCGCTCAACGTCTTCCGCATGCGCCTCTTGGGCGCGGAAGTGCGCTCCGTATCCTCCGGCAGCCGCACCCTCAAAGACGCTATCAACGAGTGCATCCGCGACTGGGTAACCAACGTCGAGAACACCCACTACCTCATAGGCAGCGTCGTAGGCCCCCACCCGTACCCCATGATGGTGCGAGACTTCCAGAAAGTCATAGGCGCAGAGGCCCGTGCCCAGCTGCTCTCTACAGTAGGCAGACTGCCCGACTACGCGGTCGCCTGCGTGGGCGGCGGCAGCAACGCCATGGGTCTCTTCTACGAGTTCATCGGCGACGAGACGGTAAAG
The DNA here is from genome assembly GCA_034421195.1 of Dehalococcoidia bacterium. Lineage (GTDB taxonomy): Bacteria > Chloroflexota > Dehalococcoidia > Lucifugimonadales > JADFKI01 > Bin90. The sequence continues at coordinate 149,807 of DAOUKP010000015.1, read as the reverse complement.
CTCGTAGGCGTCGAGGCAGGCGGCGACGGCGTAGAGACCGGCAGGCACTCATCCACCCTCACATCGGGCAGGGTAGGGGTCTTGCACGGCAGCATGTCCTACCTCTTGCAGGACGACGACGGGCAGGTCATGGAGGCGCACAGCATATCCGCGGGCCTCGACTACCCCGGCGTCGGCCCCGAGCATAGCTGGCTCAGCGACACCCGCCGCGCCGAGTACGTCAGCGTAACCGACACCGAAGCGCTCGAAGGCTTCGAGTTGATGTGCCGCACCGAAGGCATCATCCCGGCGCTCGAACCCGCCCACGCCGCCTACTACATCGCCCAGCTCGCCCCCACGCTCCCAGCCGACCGGATTATCCTGATGGGCCTCAGCGGACGCGGCGACAAAGACATGGACACCGTAGCATCCGCCCTCGGCGTTACCATATAGCCGCTATCCGCCAGCGCACGGCGACCGTCTTGTAGAAGCGGAGTTTGGTGGCTTGACTGCGCGCCCAACGCAGACGTGCGCCGCGCACTCTGTCGCCGCAGAATCTGAGGAGTGCCATGGCTGAACCGACAACTCCGGATTCTGCCCGGCAGTCCCGCGCGACCCGCTTCATGCTCGTCGCCGTCATCGGCTTCTCCGCGATACCCGTCTATATCGCCGTCGCCGACACCCACCGCGCCCCATTCATATTCACCGCCTTCCTGTACGCCGGCCAGTTCATAGGGCTGGGCGCATACACCGTAGCGAGATACCGCGCGCTCTTCTTTCGGCGGCATCCGCTCGGAATAATAGCGCGTCAGGTCGTCAGGCCCACGATGCTGCTCACGCTTACGGGCTACCTCAACTACGCCTTCTACTCCTGGTCCACCGAGTACATCGACCCTGCCGTAACCACCGTAATCTTCGGCGGCTGGACATTCTCCACCGTCCTCTTCGTAGGCTGGACATTCAGGTCCGAGCGGCGCTACGAGCGCACATCAGGCGCGTTAGTCGGCTTCATGCTCATCGGATTCGCCGGATTCGCCCTCGCCATCCTCAGCCAGCGCTCCGACCTCTTCGACTTCGGGCAAGGCATAACCCCCCTTGTCGAGGTCGCCATCGGCGTCGTGCTTGCCGTCATCTCCATGAGCATGGCAACGCTCGGCTCCTTCGTGCTGAAGTGGGGCGTGGACACCGCCCAGCGAGTATATGCCGCCGCCGCCCATCCTTATGAGCAAAGCCAGCTAGAAGTCGCTGGAGTCCTCACCGGCATAGTCATAGCCGCGCTAGTCGCCACTCCCGTCAATCTTCTCCTTGGACTGGCGCGCGGAGAATCCCCGGTCGGCATAGCGGCATCCGACTACACCCTCGCCTTCGTAGTCGGCCTCTTCTCCCTCGGCTTCTGTACCGTCCTATTCAGGCGCGCCAACCTCATCACCCGCAACCTCGGCATCATCGGCATGACCTACGCCACCCTGCCCCTATCCCTACTATGGCTCGCCCTCCTTCAGCAAATCCAAGTAGAACGCCCCCTATACCTAGCCGCCGGCGCCGCCCTAATAGTAACCTCCAACCTCCTAGTCCACTTCCTGGGCAGGCGGGAGCAAGCGCCAGCGGCGTGCGAGGAGTAATAGACACAGAGGGCACAGGGTGGTTGCCAGGTGAGAGCGGTGCAGGGTGAATAGGATGGAAGATAGGCGTATCCACGAAGGAGTGCGAAAGATGCGGTCGCGGGAGGTACCGAGAGCATCAGATATTTAGCAACTCGCAGCCAGTGATTTGCTTGGAACAAATACACTAGACTTTATTCAACTTGCGCGGCATCAAAGATGGCATATACAATCGGCAATGTGGCAGACGTGTTAGAGCATCGCCACACTGGAGGGGGCAACGGGACTTGAACCCGCATACACCCGCGTGCAAAACAGGGTGCCTAACCATTCGGCACATGCCCCCTCCATATAAATGTATTCAATGTCACTCCATACTATCTAGGGGATTGTGGTTCTTATTACGAGAACTATTGTTTGGCGCATTATGATAAGATGATAAAAACAACTTTAAGGGCAAGGGATGGATAGCAACACAATGCCTACTCTTGGTTCACCCGACTTTCCGATGGCGGAGTGTTTGAAAGTTCTTGAGAGCGACGCTTCAACAGCCGATAAGAAAGAGGCTATGTCGTCTATTGGGCGCAAGCGCGATATACGGAATAAGTGGGCGCTGATGCATTATACGGAGGACAATAACCCCGAAGTGGCGTTGCAGGCGGTTCGTGGGTTGCTTGTCTTTCGGAATGACCCTGACATCAAGAAGCATCTCAAGAGGTTGTGCGACTATCCTAACGATATGGTTCGGGATGTTGCGAGACATCAGGCGAGTGTTTTAAGTATCAGCTTCCATTCTGGCAATGTCCTTGGCATTTAAGTCATGCGAATGTACTCTGCTTCTAAAAGGATGGAGGTAGTTGATCATGCCAGAGAATTGGACATTTTCTGACTTCCAGGAGGGCAAGGCTCATTGGACGGCCAGTAATGGGAATCCTATATCGGTAATTTCGGCTGAATACAATGGCGTTGATGCGGCATTTCTGGTAGTAGAGATTTTCACCAGTGGGGGACCTGGCACTATGAGAGATTGGCTGGACGAAGTGCGCCGGATGTACGCGGATACAGGCGATGATGATGAAGAGGATAAATACCTATTTGACAATGACTATCTGTACAAGCAGATAATAGCGTGGGGTGGCAACGAGTGCATGAGATGGGCGCTATTCTAACTGGCGTACCTGAAGAACTAGGGGAGACCTTCGCTATGCAACAGAAGACATTTGAGGCGCAAGAGCTCCAAATCACAACAGTGTTCGGACGCGGCTTTCTCTTTGAGATACCACCGTATCAGAGGCCTTATGCGTGGACGACTGAAGAAGCTGACGAACTTCTTCGTGACACGATGGTCGCCATGGATAACAACGAAGAGGCTTACTTTCTAGGAAGCGTAGTACTTATCAGGGATTCAGAATCGTCGGTATGTCAAATTATAGACGGGCAGCAGCGTCTTGCTACGCTTACCATCCTGTTCTGCGTCCTGCGCGAACTTTCTAGCGATAGTCGAGTGGCGAGAAGTCTCGATCAACATGTAAAGGTGGAAGGGGACATATTGGCCGGAATTGAAGACGGCTATCGCCTGACGCTGCGAAATAGAGACAAGGTCTTCTTTCAGGATAATGTTCAAGACAGTGGGAAACTCGAAGATTTCATTCACCGCGAGGTGGAACATCCATTGGAGAGGGAGAGCCAACAAAGAATTTTCGAGAATGCCAAGTCTCTTTGGGAAAATCTTGAACAGCAAAGTGTAGAAAGGCGAAACGCTCTGTCAACTTACATCACTCAGAAGTGCTATCTAGTGGTCGTTACAGCATCAGATACAACTTCCGCTCACCGCATCTTCTCGGTATTGAACGCTCGTGGTATGAATTTGGACGCAACCGACATCCTGAAAGCGGAAATTCTCGGTTATGTGCCGGAAGACAGAGAGGTCGAATACACTCGAAAGTGGGAAGATTTAGAAGACGAACTTGGACGTGATGAGTTCGGGAGTCTGTTCGCTCATCTGTATGTGATATACAACAAAAACAGACACCATAGGGAACTTTCCGAAGCCTTCAGGATGGATGTCTTGGAGAAAAATGAAGTGGGTGGCATGCCTTTCGTCGACAATGTGTTGGAACCATACGCTGATGCCTACCAAGCAGTATCCAAAGCTATATATGAGAGCGCTGACAACGCCAACGATGTCAACTTGTACTTGCAGTACCTTAGTTGGATCGATAACACAGACTGGATTCCGCCTGTAATGGCATTTTACCATCAGCACAGAAGCGATAGTGACGCCATGCTTCGTTTCCTGAAAGACTTTGACAGACTGGCATACGGGCTATTTATCCTGCGATTCCGAAGGGACCCGCGCGTCAATCGCTACGCAAAAGTGCTAGATGCCATAGAAACAGGCAGCGAACTCAGTGCTGTTGCCGGGGGACCACTTGCACTGACTGCTCAGGAAAAGCGGGATATTCTGCGGACGTTGGATGGGCGCATATATCAGAAGCAGACTTGGCGATTTACCACGCCTCTGCTGGCTCGCCTTAGCAATGCGATGGCTGATACACCAATATCTGATTTTGAGAAAGCCACCGTTGAACATGTTCTACCCCAAAACCCTCCGCAGGATTCGGAGTGGTTAGAGATTTTCTCCGATGATGATGAACGGGGAGATTGGACACATAGGCTTGCCAACCTTGTGCTATTGTCTCACAAGAAGAATGCGCGCGCTCAAAACCACGATTTTACACGCAAGAAAACCGAATACTTTAGCAGGTATGGCATCCCTTCATTCGCTTTGACCACTCAGGTAATCGAGAAGTTGGAATGGACGCCTAGCGTTTTGCAACGCCGCCAAGAGTTTCTCTTGGATGTTCTGAAGGAAGAATGGCGGTTGGGCTAATCAGCCCTTTAATTGCGATTTTCTGGATTCCTGCCCTCGCAGAAATGGTGGGACGGCGTGCTTCTGTCCTGCTCATTCCCTCCTGACCTTCCCCCATCAACGGGAAGGGACTTCATCCCGTCTATCCTGTACATCGATGTTAATTTAACCCCCTCATCGCCGCCCCATAATCCCACTCATCCCCAATCTTCATCCCAAACCCCGGCGCGTCCGAAGGCACCACACACCCGTCCTCCGCCATCGGCATCCCCGCCATCGCCACCCCAAAATGCCGGCCATACGGCGCACCCGCGCCCGCAAACATCCCTAGGCCCCCCCAATAACAAGCTTCGCTAACCCGTCAGTCAAGACGCCTTATGCGGTCCTGCGGCCCCGCATCAACCGCGTTCGCGCTTCTGAAATAAGCCTCCAGCGCCTCCACATCTATCATGCCGCCGACCCTGTCGGTTCCCTCTGTAAGCACGCTGAATCCGCTGCCGCCGCCCGCCAGAAAGCTGTTCACGGTAACCCGGTATCTTGCGTCAGGACTCAGCTCGTCTCCGTTGATTGTTACGCTGGATATGTCCACCCTCGACCCGACGGGCTGCGTTCCGTCCCATGCGTAGCTGAAACCCCTTGAGACTTGCAAGACTCCCCTTGTCGTGACTTCACCGTCCCTGAACTGCTGCTCCAGCAGAGCGTGAATCTGCCTGCCCGTGAGGGTCATAGTCACCATGCTGTTGCCAAACGGGTGTACAGAGAACGCCTCCGCGTAGGTTACTTCCCCGTCTCTTTCCTGCCCGGATGAGGCAAACAGGATGTCATTCCGCATCCCCCCTCGGTTCATAAACGCGACCACCGCGCCCGCGTCCCGTGTCGCCTCAAGATGGGCATCGGCGAGCACATCTCCCAGTGCCGACTCGCCGGCATCGTTCTGTTGACGAAGAATATCAGAAGTAGTGGAGCCGATTACGGCGTTTGCTCTGACCGCTGAGAGAGACTCGTACTTCTCGATAAGTGCCGTAAGTTCCTTGACCGGGGTTACCCCCTCCTGTGAGTTCGGCAGGTTTCTTATATCCTGCACCGTCAGGTCTCGCGTTGCCCTGTCGAGTGTAACGTCAATGACCGTGAACAGCCGCCCCGCGCTGTCTGCCATCGTCACCCACTTGCCCGCTATCTCGCACACGAACTCGTCGTTGGTATGACCGGCGATCACCAGGTCCACGGCATCATCAAGTTGCGCCGTAACCTCCGCGACGGGACCTTCGAGGCCCGACCCGCAATCATCCTGGCCGCCATCGGAGAAACCCCCCAGGTGCAGCAGGACAACGACCGCCTCGATGCCTTCATCCCGCAGCTCAGGAACCAGCGCGTTGATTGTCTCCGCTTCATCAAGAAATGTCAGACCCTCCACGCTGGTGTGGGCGACGATATTCGCCGTGCCTTCAAGCGTCAGGCCTATGAACGCGACGCTGACCCCCTGGTATTCCCGGACCGTGTATGGCGGGAAGACCGTATTGCCCGTCTCGTCGTCGATGACATTTGCGGCAAGAAACTCGAAGTCGGCTCCGTCAAATGGGTCCCCGTCCAGATTGCCGTCTGTCGGATGCGCTCCGCCCTCCTGCATTCGGGCAAGTTCTTCCGGTCCGTCATCGAACTCGTGATTACCCACGCTGTTGATGTTCAGTCCCATCAGGTTCATCGCTTCTATTGTTGGTTCGTCATGAAAAAGCGCCGAGACCAAAGGGGACCCGCCTATAAGATCGCCCGCGGAAACGAACACTGAGTTTTCGTATTCGGCTCTTGCGGCTGCGATATTGGCGGCAAGATAGTCCACTCGTCCGACGCCCCCGAAAGCGCTCGAAGTAGTTGCGATATGACCGTGGAAGTCATTTATGGCTACGATGCGAAGCGGCACTTCTTGTGGCTCCACGCTTGCCGCCTGCCCCCCGGATTGAGCCGGTTCGGGCGTAGGGGTGGCAGGCATCGGTGTAGGAGTTGACGGGACAGGCGTGGGCGCTGTTGCCGGCACCTCCTTCACCACCACGACTTCTTTGATAACCTCGACCGGCACCTCCACTTCCTTAACGACTTCAACAACCTTTTCTACGACCTTCTCGACTTCAACTTCAACAATCTTCTCGATCACCACGGGAGTCGGCGTATCGGCGGGCGAGCCGGGCGTGGGGGACACGACTACGGTTACATACTTGACCACCTCTGCCGGCTGCGTCTGTCCACCGCACGCGCCGAGTGCGCCTACCAGCAGCACAAGGGCAATTCCAACAACTATTCGAGAAGCCAAAATCGATCGCATCAACATCAATCGCCTTTCCAAGATTTGGTATTGCTCACACCTGTTGAGGCGAGGCATATTGTCCCTTCCCCCTTGATGGGGGAAGGTTAGGATGGGGGTGAAGCCTGCATGAAAAGCAATGTTGGACCTTATATCAACACCCAAGATTTAACGCCTCGCTACTTAGATTCAAAGTTCCTTCATCGCCACCGTATGATCCCACGGCACCACCCACTCATCCTTAATCTCCATCCCAAATCCCGGCGCGTCCGAAGGCACGACATACCCGTCCTTCGGCATCGGCATCCCCGGTATCGGGCAGACTTCCTCCAGCGGCACGCCCGGATCTGACCCCATCCAGAACTCCGCCATCGGCGACTCAGGCATCGCCATCCCGAAATGCTGGCCGTAGGGTGTGCCCGCGCCCGCATGCGGTATAGTGGCAATGCCCGCCGCCTCCGCGATGGTGTATATCTTGACCGCCTCCGTCAGACCGCCGCACCACTTCAGGTCCGGCTGCGCGATGTCTATGGCGCGATGCTCGATAAGCTGCCGGAAGGCGTGCCGTCCGTGATGGTCCTCGCCGGTGGCAAGTGGCACCCAGTTTATCGCCTTCCTCAGCTCGATATGTCCCTCTAGGTCCGTCGGGATTAGCGGCTCTTCCAGCCAGCGCAGCCCGTACTTTCGCAGGCGTTCCGCGACACGCACCGCGAACTCCACATTGAACGACATCACCGGGTTGTACATCAGCTCCACATCGTAGCCCACCATATCGCGCGCCTTGCCGATATGCTCGTCCAGTATGTTCAGCCCGTCTATGCCCTCTTCATAGTGGACCGGATTGCTCACCTTGAAGGCGTGAAATCCCAGCTCCATCGACCAGTCGAGGTCGTCCGACGTTACATACAGGTCAACCTTGTCGCGGCACGACCCTCCGAGCAGCCGATACACCGGCTGTTCGAGCAGCTTGCCCTTCAGGTCCCACAGCGCGAGATCAATGCCCGACTGCGCGACCGTTGCCAGTCCGCCCGCCCCGAATCGCTGCGTCGAGCGCCACATCAGGTCGTTCAGAAACTCGGTGGCAAAGCAGTCCCGTCCCACCAGCAGCGGCGCGAAGTGATAGTCCACCAGCGCTGCGGTCAGTTCACCGAAGCTGCACTGCCCAAGCCCGTATGTGCCGTCCTCCGCCACCACCTGCACCCATATCTCCTCCCGCGTGTTCGCGCCCGGCATCGCCCCGTGCATTCGCGGAAACTCTGGGTACTTGTTGATGGGCAGCGCCCTGCGCGCATGCGTATTCCAGTTCGGACGCCGCGCCGGTGTCTTAGGCGGCGTGCGCGGGATGTTGACGGTTACGGCTCTTACGGACTTGATTTTCATAGTTGCTGTCTCCTCGGCAAATTTCATGGGAGTTTAACATGGATGCACAGGATAAACAGGATGAGGCATTGCACTATGGTATCCTTCCCCGCATGACTTCACGAAAAATAAGGCTGACACAAGAGGCATTCCGCGAGCCTGCCGCGCTCGATACGGCGGTCTCGCGGGCGCTGCTCCGTCAGATCGCGCAAGGCGACGAGCCTGAAACCCTGCGCCTGTACACGCCCGCCGATGTCGTCGCATTCGGCCCCCAGGACACACGCGCAACCGGCTACGGCAAGGCAACTGCCGCGGCGCGCGCAGCCGGCTTCGAGGCGATAGAGCGGCTCGCGGGCGGTCGCGCTGCCGTCTTCCACTCCGGCACGATTGCATTCTCCTGGACGATGCCCGACACCGTGCCCAGGGAGGACGTCATGGCGCGCTTCGACGAGGCGGCGGACATCATGATGCGGGCGCTCCGACGTCTGGGCATAGACGCGCGGGTAGGAGAGGTACCCGGCGAATACTGCCCCGGGCAGCACAGCGTGAACGCGCGAGGCGAGCGCAAGCTGATGGGCGTGGGACAGCGGCTCATCAGGGGCGCGGCGCATGTGGGCGGCGTGGTCGTGGTAAAGGACGGCGACCGCATACGCGATGTGCTGCTTCCTGTGTACGATGCCCTTGGCGTGGAATGGCGGCCGCAGACCGTCGGCAGCATCGAGGACGAACTTGGCGTCGCCGACTACGATGCGGCAGCCCAGGCAATACTCGACGAATTCGCGGCGCGATACACGCTCTCCGACGGAACGCTGTCATCCGAAACACTGCGCCTCGCCCAACAACTAGAGCCTGAGCATCTAGCGCCCTGAATCCGCCTCACAGGTCGATAGTCTGAAGCTCTTCCGCGAACAGGATGCCGCCGTCATATATCTGCCGCACATCCCCGATACCCTTCTCCATCGGTCCATGCTGCGACAAATGCGGCCCTATATGCACCAGCGCAAGCCGCTTCACCCCCGCAGCCTGCGCCATTCGCGCCGCTCCCAACGTGCCGCACTGCCCCGGCGCTTCGCCGTCCGCGTCCATTATCTCCTGGTCGTCCCAGCACATGCACAGCATCAGATCCGCGTCCTTCGCCAGCTCCGTAACCGTGTCGCAGGGCTGTGTATCTCCGGTGAACACAACGCTGCCCGCCGGTGTGTCGAACCTGTAAGCCAGCGAATCCAGGAACGGCTGCACATGCTCCGCGGGCGCGGCCGTAACCTCCCAGTCGCTCCCCGAAAAAACATGCCCCGGTCCCACATCCGTCGCCTCCACATGCGGCGGCTTGCGCGGCAGCGTACCGCCCCGGTTCTGGTGGATGCGCTGGCTGAGCGGATGCCCCACTCGCGCCTTCCAGTCATGCGCGAACACGCCCTCGTTCTCGTCCAGAATGCCCCGCGTAATGCGCTCCGTAAGCGTCGGCCCGAACACTTGCAGCGTATTCTCCTTGCCCGTGCTCTGGTCCCACCGGCACAGCAGGAAGCAGGGATAGTCAATGTCGTGGTCGAAGTGGTGGTGCGTAAAAAACAGGTAATCTATGTCCGTCGGCCAAAGCCCCGCCTTCACCAGCTTATGCGTAGCCGCAGGCCCGCAGTCCACCATCATCTGCTCGTCGCCGATCTGCAGCGCGAACGCCGACCCGAACCGCGTAGGCGTGGGCGTAGGCGTCCCCGCCCCCAGTACATGAATCCTCGTCCCCTTATCAGTCATAGCCTGCCTCTAAATGTCGAAAATCTCACTCACCCTGCACGAAAACCCCGGTAGCGCGTCTCCCCCGTCCAGTACGTCGCTCTCTGTCAGCGTAATTACCGAGTTGCCGGCTGTGTACACTTCTACCTCACGACGCCCTGGGTATCCAACCCAAACCAACGGCACACCGAAATCCAGCCACATCCGCGCCTTATCTTTGAGGCCCTGCAAACTGTCGCTGGGTGACGCAATTTCAACGACGATGTCAGGTACGACTTGAGCATAGCCTGGCACACTAAATCCTAGTGGCATTTTTTCCGCAGAGATGTACGCTATGTCAGGTTCTCGAACCGTGTCTGGGTCACGCTCCAGCCAAACTCCCATATCCGAGGCCATTACCGACCCCAGTCGTTGAGGAAACACGATAGTCCCTAACAGGAAGGTCAATTTGCCCACCACTCTAGCGTGGTCCGCTCCAACAGACATCGTTTCGCAAAACACTCCCCGAATCAGTTCGCCGCGAACTCCCCTGCTGTGCAATTCCAGCAGGTCATCGGCTGTCAACAGCTTCTCTTTGGCGGTCGTCATAGCACTCGCTCCGTAATGCTAAGGAAAATACGCATGCCAGCATTATACTCAAGAGGGATATTGCAGGACATAGGAGTGGATAGGGAAAATCCTATCCATACCTATACCTGTCTGCATATCCTGTTAGCCTCTGTCCTCGTCAGGATGCGGCACGCCCTTGAACACATACACCACACGGCGCCAGTTCAGCGCAACCAGCAGCACCGCAAGCCCGAACACGATGGCCGACGACCACATCCGCAGCGGCACCCACTCCACATCAAAGCCGCCGAAGACATTCAGCAGCCACATCGCGACCAGGTACGCCAAAAATACGACGAGCAGGGTAAGCCCGTGCCATAGCCTGACGAGGCGCGTAGAGATGATCAGGAGCGCGAACGCCGCCATTGCAGCCGTCAGCAGGAACTCGCTCGACTGCAACCCGAACGGGCTGGCGAGCCTGGAGAAGAAGTTGCCGGGTTCAAAATGGTCGAGGGGGAAGCTGAGCGGCTGCCCGGCCGAGATGCTGAACACCAACACAATGCTGCCCACCAGCAAAGTGAGCTGGTTCACCTGCGACGATATGAGTGTAGTCAGTCCGTCATTCGGGTTGGAGCGTAGTGCGAAGAGAACCGCAACGATAATCTCCGGAGACTCCGACGCCAGCGGCGCGAGCCACTGTATCAGCAGGAACTCGCTGATGCCCAGCGTCTCGCCTGTCGCGCGCAGACCATGCACGAACGGCTCCGCAGATATGATGATAATCGCCGCGCTGAATATGAACAGCCCCAGCACCCACAGCCGCCTATACAGCGGTTTGAAGCTGGCTATCATCGCCGCCGCGCCCAGCAGGTCCGGTTCCACCGACTCTTGAATCGAACTCCGCCACAGGTAGAAGATGTACGCGCCGATGAACACCGCTGCCAGCCAGATGGGTATTGCCTTGGAAAAGGCGACTACCAGGGTCAGCAGTGTGGCAACCACCAACATCGGCAGTTCCAGCCTCAATAGGCCCCGCATGTCGAATCCGGTGCGCCGTCTAAGCCAGAATATTATGATGACCGCCGACCAGCCTATGCCGATGAGCAGCCTGTTTGCGCCCGTTACATTCGCCGCGGCGAGCGACATCTCCTTCGTCACTTCCCCCGAACGATCTTGCAGCTGGCTGAACGACTCTCCCGCGTCCCACGCGAGCACCGCCTCTACCATGTATTCCGGCATCACCGCGATGAGCGCGAGCACCGCAATCGCGAAGGACGCCGATACGTCCAACTGCGCCACTTCGGCAGCCCACGATAGCAGGAAGGCAGCTCCGATTATCCCCACGCCAAATATCAATGCCTCCAGCGCTGGATTGAGATGCAAGTCAACGCCGGCGAACCAGCTCGCAAACTTGATGGTTACGCCGGGTATGCCCACACCCGCGAGCAGTACCATCGAAGCCCAGAGTTTGCCGTTCGCTCCGTTCGTGGTCAAGGCTTGCTACTCCAATCCTTCCCTTGCAGACCGCAAGGCGCTATCGTGGGTTCTCTGAATCTTGGGCGTGCAAAAGCGCAGGTGCGATGATGTGAGTCTGTGTAGTGTCGGGGGCGAGCGCAAGGCATACCGGCTGCATGTCGATGAATAAGTTGACAGTCATGGAGCAAGTGCGCGCTAAGCGATGCTTAGAACCTCGTAGTTCATCTTGCCGCGCGGCGTCTCAACCAGTAGTTCCTGTCCGACTCGCTTCCCCAGCAGCGCCCTCCCCATCGGTGAATCGTCGGATATCCGACGCTCTAGGGGATTCGCCTCCGTCTTGTTCACGAGTGTGTAAGTCTTCGGCTCTCCGCTGCTGTTCAGGTCTTTCACCTCAACTCGGGTGCCAATCTTCACCACCTGGCTGTTCCTCGCCTGCCCCTCTTCGATGATGACCGACCTCTCCAGAGTCGCCGTTATCTCCTGGATTCTCGCCTCAACTCGTCCCTGCTCCTCGCGAGCGGCGTCAAGCGGCGAATTCTCGGTAACATCTCCGTCCGCCCTTGCCCTGCGTATCTCCTGTACCAGCGCCTCGCTCTCCACCACAAGCCTCTCGCGTTGCGTCACCAGCTGGGCATGTCCCGCCGATGTCAACTCGATAAGCTGTGATTCGCTTGAAACCACAGTGGCTCCGGTGCGCGTCCGCGCCTTGCGGATACGCACATAAGTAGCGGGGTTCTTGCTGGTCGCCGTCCACTTCAGCACCTTATGCACGTATGCAAGAAAGTCCTTGACGGCTTGAAGATGCTCGATCGCCTTGGGGGAGGTCCCCGTCCCATTCACGCTCTCCGCGTATGTGCCTATGTCTGCCGGCGTCAGCTTCTGCACAAGGGTGTCGGGGGAAAAGTATTGAACGAAATGATAGAGGGCTTGGTGGTCTATGGGCTTGTCGGAGCTGCTGGATTTACCCCTGGACTTGCTGCCCGTCTTTAGGTTTCGGACATACCTGTCCAAGGCTTCCTGTACGGTGGTGGATTCTGCCGCTTCCGAAGTCAACGCTCAAGCCTCCTTACACATACTTCCTAGCCACTATCTTATTCAATTTCACATCATAATGTCAATTTGGGTTGTTTGGTGACGATTTCACAAATTCCCTAACACTGTCATTCCGAACGCAGTGAGGAATCTGAAATCGTTACATGCAAACCTGTTTCCGACTTAAGATTTCGAGCTAAGCGAGAAATGACAAGGATAAACTGCATTTGTGAAATTGCCTTGTCTGGTGAAGAAACATCCATAGATTCCCTCTCCCCAAGGAGAGAGTCAAAGCCTGCTGAAGGCGGCTTGACAGTTTACGCCCTACCAAAGCGTCATCGAGTCTTTGAACAGCCCGCGTAACTCCTCCGCCCCCGCCGGACGCGGCGACAGCTTTACCACGCGGTGCTGCGGCAGCGTACCCTCCACAAGTTTGCCGACGTCATCCTCCGAATACCCGATCGCGCTCAGTCCGTTCGGCACATCCACCCGCTGCATCAGTCCCACTATGGCATCGGCCAGCAGTTCCCCCGCGTCCTCCGGGCTTGCGCCGCGCACATCCTGACCCATCAGCCGTGCCGCGTACAGATGGCGTTGCGGATTCGTGGGCGCGGTAAAGCGGAACACAGCCGGAGCGTTCAGTATCACCGACATCCCATGCGGCACGAGCGGCGCGTTCTGCGGATACCCCTCCGGGCAGAACTCGCGCACCATCCCCGACACCGGGTACGACATCCCATGCGGCAGGTGGCAGCCCGCATTCCCGAACCCAACCCCCGCGAATGTCGCCGCGAGCATCATATGGCTGCGCGCCTCTATATCCTCCGCGTCGTCATAAGCCCGCACCATATTCCCCGCGACCATCTCGATTGCCCGCGTCGCCCACACATCGCTTATCGGGTTCGCCCCCTGGTACGACGGGCGCAATCCCGGGTTCTCCGGCGCATCCCGCTCGCTGAACGGCAGCGCCGTGTACGACTCCAGCCCGTGGCAAAGCACATCAAACCCGCTGCACGCCACTACCTCGCTCGGCAGCGTTCGCGAGTGCATCGGATCGACAATGCCCATTACCGGACGCAGCGCCCTGTGCGCTATGCCCGTCTTCGCCTCCATCTCAAGAAAGTCGAATATCGCAACCCCCGTAGTCTCGCTTCCCGTCCCCGATGTTGTCGGAATCGCGATCAGCGGCTTCAGCGGCCCCGGCACAGGTCTGCCCTCTCCGATTGGCGCGTTCACGTATGCCAGAAAGTCCGCAGGCCATGTCGCGTACAGATTCGCCGCCTTCGCCGTATCTATGCTCGAACCGCCGCCAACAGCCACAAACCCGTCGAATGCGCCATCCGTGGCAAACTCTATCGCCTCCTTGAACGACACATCCGTCGGCTCCACGCTCACCCTGTCGAACAGCACCGCATCTATCCCCTCGTCACGCAGCGACTCCAGCGTAATCGCGACCGCCTCACTGCTCGCCATCCTTGGGTCCGTAACCACCATCACGCGCCGCGCGCCAAGCCGCTTCATCTCGTAGCCGACTTCGCGCGTAACCCCAGGTCCGAACTTGATGCTGGAGGTGTCTATCGTGTATGCCGTTTCAAGGCTATGCGTAGTCATTTGCCGTCCTTCTATAGAGTCAGTGAGGTACATCTTGCGAGACGCTAATCCTAATCCTTTTTCATGTCCTCGGGCGGCGGTGGCGTGTAGTCTATGCCCTGCCTGCGGAGTTCCTCGGTTATGCGCTTGTATTCCTGTTCGCGCCCCTGCTCGCGCCCTTGCTCAATGCCCTGTTCGCGCCCTTTCTTAACCCACCTATTCTCAAAGTCCTTGAATATCAATCCCACCAGAGACTCTCCTTTCTTCTTCAGTATCTTCAATCCGTCCCACATCACCTCCACCACGAAAATGGAGGCCGGAATCCCAAGCGCCGCCGGAGCGAACATGCTATCCGCGATGTTCAGCGACAATTCCCAGAACGGTGGATTGGCAGGTTCCGCATACCACCAGTCTTTAAGGAACGCGCACACCAGGAAGTACGCTATCCACAGAAGATACGCGCGAAGATACGAACCGCGCCTTGACTGCAATATGCCCCAAAAGCCCTCTCGGTTCATATCTCCTATCCCTGCACTAAGGGCAATGGACGATTAGCAGCAGGCTGATGAACTACTCTCACTTCATGCTACTTGCGTAGTGAATGGCTGTCAATTTGAGAATATCGCCTGGTAGCGTTTCCTACGATGTGACAGAAGTTCCTTCTCTCTCGATGGGGGAAGGTTGGAGCCTGCCCCTGCGAAGGCAGGTGATGGAGGTGAAAATACTATTCATCCACCTGAAAGGAAACACTATCATATCGGCTGCGTCTCGAAGTGATTCTCACAGATACTCACGCCATCGCTCTTAAGCAAAATCCCCCTCTCCGCTCATCGGAGAAAGGGGATTTAACTAACCCGCTATCCTAGCCTGTCCTGTGCATCGATGCCAGGCAGTTCTACCTGTTCTGCTCCGCCCTGATGAGCATTACCAGTTCCCACCGCTCCTCCTCGCTAAGCAGGTTGATGAACTGCGGCATCCACGAACTTGTCGGCCTGTCGCGCAGCGCGGACGCGAACCCCGCCTGTCCGCCGTATGCGATCCATGCGTATATCTCGCCGTCAGTCGTGTCGTCGCTCGCCGCCCCTATTATCTGCTCCCCGTCACTGCTCAGCTTCACATCCACCAGGTTGCGCGGGCGCGCTCCCGTCGCGTTCGCCAGGTACGGCAGTATCCTTGCGTCGCCGTCCTCGCCACGCAGGTTCGAGCCGTGGCATACTAGGCAGTTGGTGTCGTAGGTGTCTCGCGCCCGGCTGAGAGCCTGCGCGTCCGAAGAGATATACGAGGGAATCTCAAGAGCCTGGTACTCTTCTATGCTCTTGTACTCGATCTCCCTGCCCGTAATCGGTACCGAACCTTCAGGCGGCAGTATGCGCGGCCCCTCCTGCACTCGATACGACGGCTGGAAGTGCATCTCGGTGAATATATCCACCGCATGCGGCCCCGTCTGCGTGAACGCCGGCAACTTGAAGTTTATCGAGCCGCCCACATCTACACGACCCGTCCTGATGTTGTAGCAGCCCAGCGAAGCAAGCACCAGCAGCGCGGCGACCAGCATCAGCGCCATGCGCGCTCCAAGCCCGCAAGCCCTGTTCCAGCGACTGCCCCTCAACTTGATTACCATTCAATCATTCCTGCGTTCTTGCTTCTATCAACTTTCAAGCCTTGGAAGGTAAGGTTTCCTTTTAGTTCCTTCCCCCATCAAGGGGGAAGGTTAGGAAGGGGGTGAATTCTAAACATCAGCCCTACGAAAAAACACTACCCCTGCTAATTTGCTACTCCCAGCCGCGCTTGATGTCCTCCGCGCCCGAGTCTCGCAGCACCTTCTCTGCGTCCGCCATGCGACTCTCGTCCGCCGTTACCGTCACGCCGATATACCCCTCGGTAATCCGCGTGTCGTATGCTCCCATGAAGATGCGCGGTAGCCTTGACTCGATGATGATGCCGATGACCGCGAAGATAATCGCACCCAGCATCGTACCCTCGTACATGATAATCGCCATCGGCGGCACGGACAGTATTGGCTTTCCGCCCGTAACCAGCGGATATGCAAGCTGTGAGCCGGCAGTAACCAGCAAGCCGACCACGAAGCCGCACGCTGCGCCCATCAACGGCCACCGAAACAGCTTATGCACAGGTTCCGCCTCACCGAAAGTCCCTTCAGGGTACGGCGTCCCCGTCAGCACCTCATATTCGCTGTCGTTGTATCCCGCGGACGCCAACGCTTCCATCGCGTCCGCAGCTGTGTCAACCTGCTCTTCCGGGAACAGTCCCAACACGCTTCTCTTTGCCATATCTCGCCTCTTCAGACTCAATTAGTCCCTTCCCCCTCGATGGGGGAAGGCTAGGATGGGGGTGAAATCTCCTCCATCCTCTCAATCAATGTTAGTCCTGTCATTCCTGTATAAGCAGGAATTCATACTGACTACTGAAAACTCACCACTGATAACTGAAAACTCCCTACGGTGTCTCCCGTATGCTCGCCGGCACCGTCCGCCGGCCAATCTTAATCTCATCTCGGAACACCATGCCCTCCTTCACATCGAAGAGCGGTATCAGAGGGAACACCTTGGCGAAGATGATCATGCCCAGCGACACGAAGGCAAACGTCTCCGCCACAATCAGAATCTCGATGATGCTCGGATGGTAGCTCCCCCAGTCAAATGTGAACGGCGTCCGCCGCGCAAGACCAGGAATGATAATCAGGAAGCGCTCCAGCCACATCCCGATATTCACCAGCACGGTCGTAATGAACATCCACATAGGACTGCGCCGCACAGCCTTGAACAGCCACATCGGCACAGGTATGAAGAACGACGTCAGCAGGAATACCAGGAACAGCCACGAATACGGGTTGTCCAGCCCGAATATCTGAAGCTCGCGCAATGCCAGCTCCGGCGGCTCCAGCGTGTACAGTGCGAATACCCACTCTATAAAGAAGAAGAAGAACCATGTCGTCGCTACGACAATCAGCAGCCTGCCGATCGCGTCGAAGTGGTCGGGCCTGATGTACTCATCGACCTTCCACATCCACACTATCAACGCCATTATCATCGCGACCGCCGACACGCCGGAGTGAATAGCCCCGATGATGAAGTAAGGCGCGAATATCGTCGAGTGCCAGCCCTCCACGCCGATGGCGACCGCGAAGTCCCACGACACGATGCTATGCACCGACACGAACACAGGCAGCACCAGCGCCGACAGCAGTATGCCCGCGATAGCCTGCAACCTCCACTGACGCGGCGTTCCACGCCAGCCCAGGCACAGCACCGAGTATATCTTCGGCGCGTACTTGCCCGTCGCCCTGTCGCGCACCACCGCAAGGTCCGGTATCAGCGCCACGAACACGAACAGCGAGCTTCCGATTAGGTAGGTCATGACCGCGCTTGGGTCCCACACGAACGGCGAGCGCACATTCATGAAGATGCCCCGCGAGAAGTCGTATGGATACACCCAGAACAGACGCCACGGGCGACCCACGTGGAACATGATGTTCGACAGCGCCGCCACCAGCGAGAACAGCGTCATAACCTCAGCCGCTCGCGTAACCGGCCGCCGCCACTCCGCCTGCGTCAGGCGCAGAATCGCCGAAATCATGATTCCCGCGTGGCTGATTCCGATCCAGAACACGAAGTTCGTGATATACGCGCCCCACAGCACCGGGCGGTTCAGCCCCGCGACGCCCACGCCCTTGTTGACCTCATAGGCGTAAGCCGTTAAGCCGGCGATGATGACGAGCAGCAGAAAGCCCACCACGCCCCACCACCACTTGGGCAGTCCGAGGACGCCCGCCAGCAGGTCGCGGTTCACTTCCCTTTGGTTCTTATAAATTAGCTCTTGCATCTGCCGCCCTATCTAGTCCCTTCCTCCTCGATGGGGGAAGGTTAGGATGGGGGTGAAAACCCTCTATCCCATCCTTTGCCGTCTCATTCAATCCTAAGTCTTTATTCGTCAATCTCGCGAAGGAAGGCTTCGTTTCAGTCCCTTCCCCATTGAGGGGGAAGGTTAGAGCTCGCCCTCGCGGAAGCGGGGGATGGGGGTGAGAAATCTCTCTATCCCATCCTTGCCGTCTCATTCAATCCTAAGTCTTTATTCATCATTCCCGCGAAGCATGTCCTCGACCCTGATCGGGGAGCGGGAATCCAGTCTCTCTTTCAGTCCCCTCCCCCTCGATGGGGGAGGGTTAGGGTGGGGGCAAATCCCCTCCATCCTGTCCATCGATGTTAGTTTTAACGAGGCTTCCCTAACACAAACACCTGCGTCCGATGATACGCCTTGTGCATCTTGTACAGCATCAGCTCCTTCTGCTCCCAGACATTCACCGGCGGTATCAGCCGCGCGAACAGCAGATACACCAGTACGCTGCCGCCAATCACGCCGAGCACTATCAGAATCTCTGGTATAAACCACGCTTTGCCGACAGGATCACTCTCCATGAAAGGGATATAAGCGTCGCGCAGTGCTAAGGGCAATCGTCCGCTCTCATCCAGATGAATGTAATGATGCGTCAGATTGTCGTCCTTTATCTTATCGACTTGCGCTGAATACGCCGACACATACAGCCGCAGCCTATCCAGAAGCGTACCCAAAAGCACCGAGACCGCCATTATCGTCGGACCCCAGATGCTCTTACGCACTGCGTTCCACATCATCACGAACAGCGGAGCCGCGAAGCACAGCACGAACACCCCGATGAACACCGGCAGGTAAGGCCCCACCATTATCAGCTCCAGCGCGCCCTGCTCATTCGGCTTCTTGCCGTACCAGAGCACATTGAAGCTGGAGAACCAGAACCAGAACCAAAGCAGCGACAGCGCGAACAGCAGCTTGCTAACGCCCCAGAACTGCTCCAGCGTAATGTAGTCCTTGTATCCGCCCCACTGCCGAAGCACAATCATCGTTAGGATGACAGTCGCCACGCCCGCCTGGAGCGCGTTCGCCGCATGCGTGATCGGGAACAGCGCGTCAATCCAGCCTGGCACTAGCGCCATCAGGAAGTCAACCGAAATCAGGAAATGCACGAATATCAGCATCATGAAGTAGAAAGCGCCCAGTATGCCCATTCTGTGATGCAGCATATTCCACTGGCCCGTGGTGCCGATCCAGTTCCGCGACAGCTTTGTCGCCCAGCGCTTTCGCCAGCCCTCAGGCCCATTGTCCCGTATCAGTGCCAGGTCCGGCGTCGCCGACAGCCACAGCAGCATCAAACCCGTAACCACCAGCGCGAGCATCGCCAGCGTCGCCATTATGTGCGGCGCATAGTCATAAGCGGGCAGGTGGAACAGAGTGCTGAAATAGTTCCACTCTTCCGACTGACCGAACCACAGCGTGCGCCGCCCTTCCGAGAGCGGCGGCAGTATCCACAGCATCGGTATGAACAAAATCATGTTGAACAGCCCGACCGCCGTCCATATCTCAGCGGCGCGTGAAATCGGACGCCGCCAGTGGCCGTTCGCTATGCGCGGCGCTATCGCCACCATCGGAGCAGCCTGCGCCGTAGTCAGCACGAACGCGAACATCATGGCGAAGTAGCCCCACACTACGCGGTCGCTCACGCCATCCGACAGCCGCAGCGCAAACCCGATTAGACCCAGCACGAGCAGAATCCCGCCCGCCGCCACGCCGCTCCACCACTTGTCGCTAGGCTTGTCGTGCTTGCCTATCAGGTCCTGTACCACATCGGACTGCGTCGTGAAGGGCACGTAAAGCCCCTCGCGCGGCCCATGATGATGACCGCCGGCGCCATTATGCGTACCGTTGTGCCCCGCGCCGCCTATCGCGGCGTCGTTATGATTAACCATACTAATCTAATGCGCTTCCCCGGCATCCTTGTCATACTTCTTCAGATAAACGACCTTCGGGTGCGTCCCGAATTCGTCCAACAACTCGTAGCCCCTGCCGCCCTTGCGCGCCGGAGTCGTCTCCCGCAGCTCCTTCTCCGCCTTCTTCGCAACCTTCGACTCAGAATCGTTCAGATTGCCGAACATCAGCGCCTCCGTCGGGCATGCGTTCACGCACGCCGGACTCAGCGCCCTGTCGCCGTCCTCAAGTTCCGTGCCTTCCTTGGCGGCCTCCCGCGAACTGCGCCGGATGCGCTGCACACAGAAGGTACACTTCTCCATGATGCCTCGGCTGCGCACCGTAACATCCGGGTTCAGCTGATTCTTCAGCGTCTCAGGCCAGGCCGGCTCCCAGAAATTGAAGAACCTCACCTGGTAAGGGCAGTTGTTCGCGCAGAAGCGAGTGCCGATGCAGCGGTTATACACCTGCACATTCAGCCCCTCGCTGTTGTGGTATGTCGCATACACAGGGCAGACCGGCTCGCATGGCGCATCGCCGCACTGCTGGCAGAACAGCGGTATGAACCGCGCCTTCACATCCGGAAACTCGCCCTCCCAGTACCGCTCCACGCGAATCCACTCGATTGCGCGGCGCTGATTGAAGTGCGCTTCCTCATTTATCGGCACATTATTCTCGGACTGGCAGGCGACAACGCAGGCTTGACAACCCGTACACTTGTCTATGTCAACCACCATGCCCCACTGTGCATCCGCCATGCTCTGCTCCTCTTGTCCCTTGATGGAAGGAGAGCCTCCTTCCAATCAGTCCCTTCCCCCTTGATGGGAGAAGATCAGGATGGGGGTGAAAAACCCCAACATCCTGTGCATTCCGTATTCTCCGTTAGCCCTTGCGTCAGTTCCTCAATATCGCCACCGATGCACACTCATTCCGCCATCCCAGCATTCTCTCTTCGCCATCCCTGCCATTTTCTCTTCGTCATTCCTGCGAAGGCAGGAATCCAGTGGCTCCAGACTTATCGTCTCTCATTCAGTCCCTTCCCCCTCAGGGGGAAGGGTAGGAGGGGATCCTCCCCCATCCTGCCCATCGATGTTAATTTCGTTTAATGCCCGCCCCCGTCGCTGCCGTCTATCGGCGTCAGCTTGATGATGTGCTCATGCTCGTCTCGCGGGAACTCCGTAACCGTATTCTCGAACTTCGGCAGGCGAATCCACTCGCCCGTACTTGATATATTCACCTTCGTTGACGCCCACGCCAGCGCGCCCGTCTCGCCGTCTATATTCGGCGCGAGGATCGAATACACATTCGCGCCCCGCCTCTCTGCATACCGCCCGCCCGACGCATGCCCCTGCCCGAACGGAACGCACACCGTATCCGGTGGCACGGCTGGGCTTGGATACGCCAACGCCTCTATGCGCCCGTACTGCGACTCGATGCTGATGACATCGCCCTCGCTGATTCCGCGCTCCTCTGCGACTCGGTGGTTTATCTCCACCCACGTCTGCCACACGGCGGTCGATAGCGGATCAGGCGTCGCCTGCATCCACGGCAGCGCCGCGCCACTCCCATTTCCAAGCCCGGTAGTCTCGAAGGGTATCAGGTGGAACTCACCCGCGGAGAACGAAGGCTCTGCCGCATCCATCAGGCTCGGTGGAGTGGGTGCGCCACCGCTCGCTCTTGCCGATGTGTCCCACCAGCCACCACGCTGGAGCACCCCGTTCCAGAAGCCGTAAAAGTTCGCGGCCTTTACCGAGCCGCTGCCCGACTCGTACAGTTTCATCGCGCCGTCTTGCAGTATCTCGCGGTATGTCTCGCCCGGCAGCCCGAGGTCCAGCTCAAGCCCCTGCGCCGTAGCCATCAGCACATCCGCGAAATTGCGCGTGCCGAGCTGCTCGCCGCGAGGCTCGAAGAAAGGCCTGACAACAGGCTGCTGGAATCCGACTACCTGGTATCCGGGTCCCGGATCCGGAACATCGCTGCCCCAGTCTTCGAGGAAGTTGTGCTGCGGAAGAATCAGGTCTGCTACTGCCGTCGTGTCGTCCCATGTATCGGAGAAGCTCACGATGAAAGGAACATTGTACGCAGCGCGCTCGAAGCCCACCGCGTCCGGCAACCCATACACAGGGTCAGCCCCACGCACCATCAGCATCTGTATCTCGCCGCGCGACATCTCATCCGCCAGCCGGTGCCAGTCCGAGAACGGCGAACCGCTCTTGGCGGCGGAAAGCCCGCGTATCGCGGCGCCCGGATTGAACACAATCCCGCCCTCATGCTGCACGCTGCCCACCAGATAGTTCAGCGAGTATATCGCCGCGAGGTTGAACATCCCGTTCGTATGCGCCGCCGCCGAACCTCCGCCGAATGCGACCGCCGGCTTATGGGTAGCGAAGTCATGCGCCACCGTGCGAATCTTCTCTGCGCTCACGCCCGTCTGGACGGCTACCGCCTCCGGCGCGTAAGCGTTGATGTTGATGGAAGAAGTCAGTGCGTCCGCCGCGCCCGCGTCAGCAAGCCCGTCCGCGATGATGACCTGCGCGATGCTTAGTGCAAGAACGCCCTCCATGCCCGGCTTCACATACACCCATGTATCCGCATTCGCCGCGCTCATCGAGAACCGCGAATCCACATGTATGAAAGTGCCGCGGTCATGCTCGTCGTCGCGGAAAGCGCCATAGCCGCGCCCATATCGCACAGGCGACATCCATGTGTTCAGGAAGTCCGCGCCGAACGAGAGCACAGCCCCCGCGTTGCCGATGTCCAAGTCCGGCATCATGTCCTGGCCGAACACCTGCTTCACTGCCGCCTTGACCGTAGTCTGTTCCAGCGGGTCATAAGTCATTCGCCTCGCGCCGTATGCCGAGACGAATGAGTCCACAACCATCTCCAGATGGGCGTTAATAGGATCGGTCGCCATCACCACTGAAGACTGCCTGCCCTCGCTGGCGATATTCTCCAGCGCGAACGAAAGACGACTTATCGCGTCCTCCCAGCTTATCTCGCGGAACTGCTTAGAGCCGCGCTCTCCTGAGCGCACCATCGGCCCCCGTATCCTGTCTGGGTGATACAGCGCCTGCAAGCCCGCTTCACAGCGCGCGCTGTGAGCGCCCGTATTTACCGGGTAATCGACATTTCCCTCAATCTTCTTCGCGCGACCTTCCATCACGCGCACCACGATCCCCACGCCCTCGCCGGACTCGTGGCTAATCGTGGCATACCAGTTGTCACGCCCCGTTACCAGGTCCTCCGGCATCTCCACCGGCGCCTGCACCAGAAGCTCGTCCTCCGGCACGCCGCAAGCCTGGAACAGGATTGCGCCCGCCGCCGAGCCGCCGGCAAGTGTCAGGAATTGTCTTCGCGTTAAAGCCATTTCTCTCGCATTCAGCTCTTCAATCTGTCCCTTCCCCCTTGACAAGGGAAGGCTAGAGCCTGTCCTGAGCTTGTCGAAGGAATGGGGATGATAACCTCTATTCCCGCGTCTTTACTTCGTCATTCCCGCGAAAGCGGGAATCCAGTCCTTCAATATGTCCCTTCCCCTCGATAGGGAAAGCTCTTCTTTCAGTTCAGTCCCTTCCCCCTCAGGGGGAAGGTTAGGATGGGGGCAAAATCCTTCCCATCCAGTTAGGTTATTAGTCTAATAATGACACGCCGTGCAATCCGTAGGCGCGCCGTTATCCCGATGGCAATTCACGCAGTCGCCCATCTTCAAGTCGCGCACCTGCTCCACCTTCTCCATCGCGCCGACATCGCCGTGACAAGTCGCGCACACCGCCGTCTCCTCAACGCCGTCTCGCTCCGAGAAGAACCTGATATGAGCCTCATGCACGAAATGCACATGGTCCGGGACCCTGTGCACGCGCACCCAGTGAATTGGGCGTCCGTCCTCGTGCATATCCCGCAGCTTCTCGATCTCCTCCAGGCCGTCGCCCACCACATCATGGCAAGTCATGCACAGCCCCGCCGAAGGAATAGTCGCCGCGGCGCCCTCCGTAACATTGCGGTGGCAGAAAGTGCAGTCCATCCCAAGGTCTTCGACGTGCGTGGGATGCGGGAACGCGATCGGCTGGTCCGGCCCCTCAGTTGCGAACACCACGGGCCTGCCCAGCCAAGCCGAAATCACAAAAGTCAGCGCCAACGCCGCCACAACAAGGACGCCTAAAGTTATGACGCCCAAAATGCCATGCTTTATTAGTTGCCTGCGTGTCGGCTTGAGTATCTGAAAATCGCCTGGTATCAAATCAAAAACCTAAGCTATTGCCAAAAATTTTCGTCCCGCGGTTCTCTTTCGTCGTCCCCGCGTTCTCTTAGTAATTCCCGCAGTTTTTTCGTCATTCCCGCGAAGGCGGGAATCCACTCTCTTGTCTCTTCCCCCTCGACGGGGGATGGTTAGAGCCTGTCCTGAGCTTGTCGAAGGAATGGGGGCGAAGCTTCCCCCCACAATCTATCATTCACAATCTATATCCAATAATCCGGCCAGAAATCCTGCAACACATCACCCTGCTGAACCGTGCTGACAAGGAAATACATCGCAATCACGAAGCAGATTATCGCGCAGGCGTAGAAAAACAGCCGCGCCTTCTGCAGCGATTCCGGCACATGCCGGGACGCGATGAACGACGGGAGCATATTATGCCCCACCAGCATATTCGCCGCGAACAGCACTATGAATATGACCACCATCCACATCGCGAACAGCATGCTGCCGAGTTCGCTCCACTGCGTTGCGCCAAGAGCGGCTGGTTCCATAGAAAAGTCGCCTCTGTGATGTGTCTTCTCATTACCAATGTCCCTTCCCCCTCTGGAGGAAGGTTAGAGCCTGCCCCTGCGAAGGCAGAGGATGAGAGTAAAAATCCTCATCCCGAACGTCCTGAGAAGACCCTGTTAGTAACCTCTGCGTCCTGCCCCGCCGATAACAAATTTCTTTTCAGTCATTCCTGCGGAAGCAGGAATCCACACGGCTTCTGAGGCACAACACCTACTATTGAAAATACTGGTGAAAACTATCACAACGCCGCCAAAAGTGTCAACCCTTTTGAACGCATTTCAAAAACCACTTCAAGGCTGAAACTCTGCGCCTGCGCGTGTTATCATCAATGGCGTTTCCTTTTCAGTGGACATCTTCCTTCGTCATTCTCGCGCATGCGGGACTCCAGTGCATCTGACGCAACAACCATCTGAAAGGACCGTCAGGCACATTGAATAGCGCGCCGTATATGCACATACACCACAACAAGTCCACGATCCCGTCCGGAGTTCCTGTATCCGATGCGTGTCAACGAAAACATCCGCTACGAGCCTGAAGAAAAACCCCCACACCTGCTCTCCGCCGGACTCGGCTTTCAGGCAACGCTAACCCTGCTGCCCCCCATCGTCGTCATAGTCGCCATTATCGTTCGTTCCGCCAGCCAATCCGAAAGCTATCTGACCTGGGCAGTCTTCTCAGCCATGGTCATCAGCGGAGCGATAACCGTCCTGCAGTCCATGCGGCTGGGGCGCTTCGGCTCCGGCAATATGCTCTTTATGGGCACATCCAGCACTTTCCTCATCGTCTGCGTGCTTGCGCTGGAAAGCGGCGGTCCCTCGCTGATGGCGACCATGATCGTCCTTTCATCCGTCTTCTACTTCCTTCTGGCATGGCGGCTCTCGCTGCTTCGCCATGTCATAACTCCACTCGTATCCGGTGTCGTCATCATGCTACTCGCGGCTATGGCGGCGCCGATCATCTTCAAGATGATTGCCAACGTTCCCGAAAACACCACTACAATGGCTGCTCCCATCATCGCCGGAGTAACAATTGTCGTAATCCTGCCTATCTCACTCCGCGCCCCACTCGCATGGCAGCTCTGGGCGCCGCTCATCGGAGTCGCCGTAGGCTGCATTGTTTCATCCTTCTTTGGCTTGTACGACTTCAAAAGCGTCGTTGAAGCCTCATGGGTTGGCATCCCGACACTCGCATGGCCAGGCTTTGACATTAGCTTTACCGCCGGCACATGGGCGCTTCTCGCAACATTCGTGCTCGTCGCCATCGTCAGCTCCATGGAAACCATCGGTGACGGCGTAGCCGTGCAGGAAGTCTCTCGACGCCGGGCGCGCGCAACCGACTTCCGCGTGATACAAGGAGCGCTCAACGCCGATGGGCTTGGCAATCTGCTGTCCGGCCTCGCCGGGACCGTGCCCAACACCACCTACTCCTCCAGCATCCCGCTCATAGCCCTGACCGGCGTAGCAGCCCGGCGTGTAGGCATATACGCCGGAATAATCCTTGTCATAGCCGCATTCCTCCCCAGAATCGCGGCAATCCTGCTCGCGATACCGGGTCCAGTTGTAGGCGCATACCTCACCGTCCTCATTGGGCTGGTATTCGTGGAAGGTCTGAGAACCGTCTTCAAGGAAGGCATCGACCAGCAGAAGGCGCTGATACTGGGCGTGTCATTCTGGATAGGGCTGGGCTTCGAGTACAGATTTATACTGCCCGACCTGCTCACAGGCGCTTGGGAGACTCTGCTCGGAAATGGCATGGTCGTCGGAGGCGCAATCGCTATTCTGCTCACGATGCTCATAGGCATCACCGGCACTCGACGAAGACGCATCAGGACAGCCCTGGACTACTCGGCGCTCCCTCAGATTGACGACTTCCTCCGCAACTTCGCAAACAATGCCGGATGGGAACAAGCCTCGGCAGACAGGCTGTGCTCGGCAGGAGAAGAGACCCTCGCCTGCCTTCTCCAGGACGACGCCCTCGCGCACTCGCCGAAAACGCTGCTAATCACCGCCGCACTCACCGACGGAGTTGCCGACCTGGAATTTTCCGCCGCCGCCTACGAAGAAAACCTTGAGGACAGTCTGACCTACCTCACCGAGCAGTCAGAAATCGAAGACGACCGCGAAATCTCCTTCCGCCTGCTCAGGCACTACGCCTCTTCCGTCAGGCATCACAAATACCACAGCCTCGACCTCATCACAGTCAAGGTCCAGCCCATCGGCTACATCGCCACCCCCACCGATTAGCCCCGGATTCTAGGTATTGCCTACACGTGTTGAGATGAGGAGTTTTGTCCCTTCCCCCTCGATGGGGGAAGGTTAGAGCCTGCCCTCGCGGAAGCGGGGGATGGGGGTGAAGCCTCATCAAAAGTAATCTCGAATCTGCCACCAACGCCCATTAGCAATACCGGACTTTCCCCGCATCGCAAGCCCTACCCCAGCGCCACCGCAAGCCTCATCATCCGTCCCGCAGCCGCTCACGCAGACGCCGCAATTCTGCTTCAGCCGCCTCCGCGCGTATCCGCTCCGCATCCCGCTCCCGCCTCAACTCCGTATAGTCCGGAATAGCCTCGCCCGTCTCCGCGTCAAAGAACACCAGAATTCCCGCGTCCCAGCGCAACCCGATGCCCAGAGCCGGACTGACCCCTTCCACACTGCCGTCCGGCTTCACATCGAGTTCCATCTGCCGGTACTCGCCGTCCACCAGTAAGTCAAAAGCAAGTGGCGCGTCATGAAAGTCCCCGCCTGTCGAATCGAACCGCCAGTACTCGGAAACGCCGAAGCTCTCGTATATCTCCCTCTTCACCGTATAGTCCCGCGCTCCCGTGCTCTCGGACGCCACTTCCAGCACGAACTCCGGCGGCTTGCCTGCCTCCAGTATTTCGTAGCCGTTGCGAAACCTTATCGCGTTCGGACTGACGCCAAAAGCCACCACGCAGTCCGGCTTCACCCAATTGCTCCGATCACGCCTGTCATAGCAGAGATACCCCTCCCCGCTGACAAGCACATCCTCGCGCCCCCAGTAGTAGTCGGAAAGTACGCCATGCGCGTAAACAATGTGTGGCAACTGGTTCATATCGCACATATACGGCGGATCGGGAAATTTCCAGTCCGCGGAGTGTTCATTTATGAGAGCAGGCTCTGGTGCGAGTGCAGCCTTTGGTGTAAGCGCAGCTTTTAGTGGATCATGGATAGTCATCGCGCCGCATCCCTCCGGCAGTCTGATACACCGAGTTTAACACAACCCATCGCGACTGCCACGCCTACCCCAGCGCCACGCTCACGATGCTCTGCTCCAGCGCCACCGCAAGCTCCGTCGCCTCATCAAGCCGCGCATGATCCCCCAGCGTCCCCACAAACGCCACTCCAAGCACGCGCCCCACCCGAAAATCCACGATAGTAACCGAAATCAGTCTCCCGTTATCCTCATGCAGAGCCTTCAGCGCAACCGCCTCATCGAAAAATCCCGCAGGATCCAGCCGCTCCGAACCCACCAGCCTCTGATTACTCCCGATATCCGCTCCCACATTCACCTCGAAATCCCTCAGAAACACCTCATGCATCCACTCATGCACCGCATCCGGCGTCTCGAACAGGTGCGCCACCGTAGCCACCATGAAATCCACACCGTCCGTCCCGAACGACGGCACCACCGACACGAACTCCCGCATGTGCCCGCCTATCCGACCCATACGCCGGAACCGCTCCGCGTCGCTCCCCGGAAACCCGTGCGTCGCCATAGCCTCGTTATCCAGCGACGACTCCCGCGACGGCTGAAAGTTCTCGAACCGCTCCGGCAGTTCCCCCTGCGCCAGCGGCATCGCCTCCACCTCATCCATCCCGACCGTCTCCGTCGCCCGATTCATCGAATCCGTAGTCATAATCTCCCAATCCAACTCAAACGTTACACTGTCCTCATAACTATAGAAATATGCAAAAGTCCCGCAATGTGCCCTTTCGTCTTTCCCGCGAAGGCGGGAAACCAGAAATTGGTTGTCCAAAGAGTGCTGAAACTACCCTTCTGCATATTTCTTCATAACTAGCAGGCAAACAGGATATGGCATCCTTCCATCCAATGGCAACCGCAAAGAAATACGCAGAAGTCTTGCGCCGTTTCCAATCCGTCATTCCCGCGAAGCATGTCCTCGACCTCGATCGGGGAGCGGGAAACCAGAAAATCGTTGCCCAAAGAGTGCTGATACAATCCTTCTGCATATTTCTGAACCGCAAATCCCATCCCCACAATCTGCATCCAATATAATGAAACCCTCATATGTAGCTTCAAGTCCCTTCCCCCTCGAAGGGGGAAGGTTAGGATGGGGGTGAGAGAAAATCCGAAGCAAGACCTAACCGTTGCATTACATCAGCACACCGCGAGGCACGCAAATGAACGAAACCACCGCCTACACCGACACCCAGCAATCCCCCGGCATCGCCCGCACCGTCATCCTGCCCGTCGCCGCCGCAACCGTCGCCCTCGCCATAGCCGTCATCGGCGCGCTCATCGTGCGCGGAGACAGCGACATCGACGCCATCAACTTCTTCGTCGAAAACCTCTCCGGCGGCGCATCCCGGCAGCTCGGCGGACTCGGCATCATCGCCCCCCTCGGCTTCGCGTTCGGCGCAGGACTCGCCGCAGCATTCAACCCCTGCGGCTTCGCAATGCTCCCCGCATACATGGGCCTCTACCTCGGCGTCGGCGAAGATGACAACACCTCATTCCTTGCCCACATCGGCAAAGCGCTCCTCATCGGCGGCTCCGTAACCGTCGGCTTCATCCTGCTATTCGCCGCCGCGGGCGCAGTCATCGGACTCGGCGCGCGCTCCGTAGTCGGCAGCGTCCTCCCATGGATCGGACTCGGCGTCGGCGTTCTGCTCACACTCGCGGGCGCATGGCTCCTCGGCGGCGGCAAGCTCTACACCGCCCTCGCCCAGCAGATGGCAGACAAGTTCGGCGATCCCGGACAGGCAAACATACGCGGATACTTCATCTTCGGCCTCGCATACGGCCTCGCGTCCCTCAGCTGCACCCTGCCCATATTCCTCGCCGTAATCGGCTCATCCTTCGCATCCGCCAACATCTGGGCAGCCTTCGCCCAATTCATCCTCTACGCGCTCGGCATGGGCGCCGTCATCATCACACTCACGCTCGGCATAGCCCTCTTCAAGGGCGCGATGGTCGGCGGCATGCGTAAAGTCATGCCCTACATCCAGCCCATCGGCACCTGGCTCATGCTCATCGCCGGCACATACATCGTCTTCTACTGGCTAACCATCGGCAACGTCCTCGGCTAGCCCGCACATGTCAACCAAAAAGCAACGCCCGCCAACATTAATCGGCGGGCGTTCCTCTATATTATCCAGTCAGGGCAAAGACGAAAATCCCCATCCTACCCATCCTGTAAGCCCCGTCCCTACTCCTCCGCCACCACCGGATTGCTCAGCGTCCCAACACCCTCAAGCTCCACCTCCACTACATCCCCGCGCTTGATCTCCCCCGGCTCCCCCGGCGTCCCCGTCATAATCACATCACCCGGATCCAGCGTAACCACGCTGCTCACGAACTCGATGATCCGTCGGCAGTCATGCGCCAGATCGTCCGTATTCGACTGCTGAATAACCTCGCCGTTCACCCGACCCGTCAGCAGCAAATTATCCGGGTCCAGCCCCGTAACCACATACGGCCCAATCGGGCTGAAGGTATCGCAAGACTTCGCCCGCCACCACGACAGGTCGCCCCGCTGCCAGTTCCGCGCGCTCACATCATTCCCGCAAGTAACCCCCAGCACATAGTCCAGCGCATTCTCCTGCGTCGCCCTTCGACAAGTCTTCCCGATAACCAGCGTCAGCTCAGCCTCCTCCTCCACAAGCACGCCCTCCTCGATAGCCTCTCGCGGAATCACGATAGGATCATTCGGCCCCACCACCGAAGACTGCGTCTTGAAAAACGGCTCCGGAACCTTAGGCAGCTCGATATCGCCCCCCACCAGAGACGCCGAATGCGCCAGGTGGCTCACATAATTCCGACCGATAGCGATAATCTTCCCCGGCATCACCGGCGCAAGCAGTCTCACATCCGACAGAGCCGCCGAGTTTCCCGTCCGCTCGTAATCCTCGTAAGGCGCCGCCGAAATCTCATGCACATCATCCCCCTCCACAATCCCATAAGACACGCTGCCATCATGCTCATACCGCGCATACTTCGTCATATTCCGCAAATCCTCCTACGTTGATTTTGATACCTTGATTGCCGCCAACAATCATAACACCCAACATCCTCCGCTTGCACTCAATTTCGCACCGCCACCACCCTCCGGCAAGCCACTCCACCGCACAGCCGGTAGACGCTCCACAGGCAGGCTCAACCAATTCCAGCACCACGCACATAATTTATGGAGTATGTCAGCAATATATGTTGACATTTATGATAAACAATGTTAATATAAGCCCAATGAGTCATAAACCATCACCTATATTCACAATCTTATTTTTAAGTCAGGTATATCAAATGCAGTCAACAGATACAAATCACACGAACACCGGAACGCTCCCCGGCATGTCCGCACCATCAAGCTGCCCGCCACTCACAAGCGCAGGGTGATCGCAATCCTCGCCGAGAAGGCGATAGCACGGCAGCAGCAGGTAATCGACATCAATCCCGACCTGCCGACACCGCCAACACTGCGAAGCGCCGCCTAACCCTTATCTGCTAAGTCCGGCGCGGCTAACACATAGCAACCGATTACTCAGGAAACAACTCAACATCAAAGGCAATCTTGAGAGAGGAGCAACCAATATGCTAGTCAAAATACTAAACTCGCACTTCGCAATATCAGGCGCATTCCGCTGGATGGTAGTCCCCCTGCTCGTCATTACCCTCGCCCTCGCAACCATGGCAACGACCCAGCCTGCCACTGCATTCGCTGACGGCGGCAACGACACCGCGCCCATCGCCCAGGACGGTGGCGCAGGCTGGTGCATAGGCCCTTCCTGCTAGCATCTACATTATCTAACCCACACAAACCAAACTCCCCTCTTCTTGTAGGAGCGGGAGTTTGTTCTATCCACGCAACATGATCCTCATTCCCGTGAAGCCTGTCCTCGACTCCGATCGGGGAATGGGAATCCAGAGGGCAGAGCGTGAGGGCAAGTCTCCTATTCTGTGTCCCTTTGTGCCTTCTGTGGCTATCTCCGTCTCCTGACGCCTGACAACTCAAAACTGAATACTCACAACTCAAAACCTGTGTTACCATATCGCCATGCGATACGACACAATCGTCATAGGTGGCGGCTCCGCAGGCGCGGTCATTGCGGCGCGTCTCTCCGAAGACCCCGCACGCTCCGTCCTGCTGCTCGAAGCTGGCGCCGACTACCCCGACTTCGACAACATGCCCGACGACATCAAGCTCGGGCTTGGCACCGGCGCCGACTTCTTTAACATCGAAGACCGCCACAACTGGCTCTTCACCGGCAAGGCAACCGACACCGCCCCGCCGATGGACGTTCCGCGCGGCAAGGTCATGGGCGGCACCAGCGCCATCAACGGCCAGGTCTTCCTTCGTGCCATCCCCGACGACTTCGACCACTGGGTTTCGCTCGGCAACGAAGAGTGGCGCTTCGAGGACGTCCTCCCATACTTCCGCAAGCTCGAAACCGACATGGACTTTCAGGACGACTTCCACGGCAGCGACGGTCCCATCATCGCCAATCGCCACAAGCTCGAAGACCTGCTCACCGACCAGATTGCCTTCTACAACGCCTGTCTTGACGCGGGCTTCCCCGCCAACCCCGACCACAACCACCCGGACGCCACCGGCGTCGGCCCCTACGCCCTCAATAACCCCAACGGCATCCGCTGGAGCACCGCGCTCGGCTACATCAACCCCGCGCGCCATCGCCTCAACCTCACCATCCGCGCCAACTGCGCCGTGCAGCGCATCCTGCTCGACGGATTGGACGAAAAACGCGCCACAGGCGTCGAAGTCGTAAGCGGCGGCGAGCGCTTCACCATCGAGGCCGGCGAGATCGTCCTCAGTGCGGGCGCGGTCGGCTCGCCCCACCTCCTCATGCTCTCCGGCATCGGCGACTCCGCGCAGCTTGAAGCCGCGGGCATTCCCGTAACTCACAATCTGCCCGGCGTCGGCAAGAACCTCCGCGACCACCCCGCCGTAACTGTGCGCTGGCACTGCAACCCCGACTTCCCCATCCCACCCGACGGCGTCGGCGCGCAGAAAGTCGCCCTCCGCTACACCGCCGAAGGCTCGCACCTCCGCAACGACATGATAAAAGTCATGCGCTTCAACTCCGACGAGCGTCTGCTTCTCATGTCAGTTGGCATCTATCTCGCCCTGTCCGCCGGCGAACTCCGCATCGTCTCGCCTGACCCCGCCGTTCAGCCCGTTCTGGACTACAACTACCTCAGCGACCCATTCGACATCGAGCGCCTGCGAAACGGCGTCCGCCTCGCGCACAGCCTCGCCGAGCACCCCGAAATGGCGCAGATAATAGACTCGCCGCAAGAGCCTACATCCGAGCAGCTCGAATCCGACGACTCCCTAGACGAGTGGATTCGCCGCACCGTAGCCACGATGCACCACATCTCCTGCACCTGCAAGATGGGCCCCGCATCCGACTCACTCGCCGTAGTTGACCAGCGCGGTCGCGTCCATGGCATACACGGCCTCCGCATCGCCGACGCCTCCGTCATGCCCGACTGCCCCCGCGCCAACACCAACGTAACCACCATGATGATCGGCGAACGCATCGCCGACTTCATCAAGTCCGGCGGCTAACAAAGTCCCTTCCCCCTCTACGGGGGAAGGTTAGGATGGGGGTGATGAACACCCCTTATCCTGATTATCCTGTCCATCCTGTTAGATTCTTATGCTCCAACACTTCAAGCACCTCTACACAGACGCCATCCGCACCGAAGCACTGCGCCGCTTCGCCTTCACCCCGATTTCCCTCGAAGTCCTGCCCGACGCCAGCCATAGCTACGTGTACGACTGCATGCGCGACGGCAATCCATACATCCTGAAAATCACCCACACCCTCCACCGCCGGCCGCACCATATCCTAGGCGAGCTTGAGTTCATCAACTTCCTTGCCGACGGCGGTGTAACCGTCCCCCGCGCCATCCCCTCAGTCAGCGGCAATCTCGTGGAGACAATACCGCTTGCCAATCCCCGTCATTCCCGTCCTTCTTCTCACCATTCCCGCCCTTCTTCTCGTCATTCCCGCGAAGGCGGGAATCCACCCGGCGAGTTCATCGTCGTCGCCTACGAGAAAGCGCAGGGCGCGCTCGTTGATTGGCGCGCGTGGACGCCGCGGATGTTCGAGCAGTGGGGCGGCCTCATTGGCAAGATGCACGCCATCACCAAGGACTACGAGCCATCCGACGAAAGCATCCGCCGCCGCTTCTGGCACGAAGACGCCGACTGGAACACCGAAATCGAAGTGTACCGCGAGCGCCCCCAATTCCGCGAGAAGGCGCGCCGCACCCGTGACTGGCTGCTCACCCTGCCTACCGACCGCGATTCCTTCGGCCTCATACACTCCGACCTGCACCAGTGGAACTTCTTCTACCATGACGGAAGCATCCTCCCCTTCGACTTCGACAACACCCACTACGACTGGTTCATCTCCGACTTCACAACAGTCATCATCAATGTCGTCAACTGCCAGCAGCATCACTACCGGCGCGGCGAGTACGACTACTGGGCGGCAGGCGTCCCGATGACCGATATAGAGTTTCTGTACTACTTCTTCACGCCATTCATCGAAGGCTACCGCGCGCAGAATCGCTTGGACCCCGTATGGATGCGCCGCATGCCCGCCTTTCTCAACCGCCACTGGCTCACATTCCTCACCGACGCCCTGCGCGACCCCGAATTCGGCGACCTCACCCCAGAGCAGCAGGCTGCCAACTTCCCCTGGCGCACCCTCTCGCAGTCATGGGACGAAGTGATGAACGACTACTGGAATCGCTTCACCTTCGACAAGTACGCCTAACCCGTCCTATTCATCCTGTCCATCAATGTTTATAATTCCTGAAAACTCTTTGCGAGTGTGAAAGTGAATTATGACGACACGCACCGACTACCCGGACATCTCCGACTACGGCATCATCGGCGATATGCACTCGTGCGCCCTCGTGTCCTCCACAGGCTCGGTGGACTGGTGCTGCTTTCCTCGTTTCGACAGCGACGCTATCTTCGGCAGAATCCTCGATTGGGACAGGGGCGGTTACTTCCAGATAACGCCCCGCAACGCCCACACCGCCAGCCGCCGCTACATCCCCGGCACCAATGTGCTCGAAACCACATTCACCACGGCGAACGGGCGCGCCCGCCTCACCGACTTCATGCCTGTGCATCACGATGAGGACGCGCCCATCGAGCCGTACAAGGTCGGCGAGTCCCACCAGATTATGCGTATTATCGAGTGCATCGAGGGCAGCGTTCAGATGACACTGCAATGCTACCCCCGCTTCGAGTATGGCAGCGTCGTCCCTTATGTCCACATGGAGCGCCCCAACATCGGCTTCGCGCACGGCGGATCGGGCGCTATTTCTCTGTACTGCTCCGTACCCCTGCGCATGGTTGACGGCGGATTCGTCTCCGAGGGCACTCTGCGTGAGGGACAGAAAGCGTTCGCCATCGTAACCTACGAAACACGCTTTTCCTACGACGCTCGCTCGCTCAACAGCAGAACGATCGAGGCGAGCCTTGCCGAAGCGATTGCCTATTGGCAGGACTGGAGCTCAATCTGCACTTACGACGGCCCCTACAATGACTCTGTGCTTCGTAGCGCCCTCACGCTCAAGGCGCTCACCTACGCGCCTTCCGGCGGCATGGTCGCCGCCCCCACCACATCGCTGCCTGAACTGATCGGCGGTGAGCGAAACTGGGACTACCGCTACACATGGATTCGGGACGCTTCTTTCGCCATTTACGGCTTGCACATACTCGGCTACCAGAACGAGGCGAGGGCGTTCCGCAACTGGATACAGTGGGCAACGGTCGGTCGCGCGCGCGACCTGCACATAATGTACGGGCTAGGTGGCGAGCGCAGGCTTACGGAAGTCGTGCTGCCCGAACTTTCCGGATACCGCGACTCAGAACCAGTTCGCATAGGCAACGGCGCATACAATCAGTTCCAACTTGACGCCTACGGCGAGTTGATGGACTCCGCGCACCTGTATCGCCGCTTCATCGGTCCCATCGACATGGAATACTGGTCGTACCTGCTGCGCATCGTCGAGTTTGTGCTGGAGAATTGGCGAGAACCTGACGAAGGCGTCTGGGAGGCGCGCTCCGGACGGCAGCACAACGTCTTTTCCAAGGCGTGGTGCTGGGTCGCGCTCGACCGCGCCATCAAGATGGTGAACGCTCTTGACGTACCCGGCGACGTGGAACTCTGGAAAAGCGTGCGCGCAGAGATACGCCAGCAGATACTCGCAAACGGATTCAACGAGGAGCGCGGCGTCTTTGTGCAGTCTTACGGCAGCGACCTGCTGGACGCATCCAACCTGATGCTTCCGCTTATCGGCTTCATAAAGGCGGACGACCCGCGCATGCTCGCAACCATCCGCGCCACGCAGGAAGAACTCACCTCCGAGCAGGGCTTCGTCTATCGCTATCGCGGCTTCGACGACGGCTTACCCGGAGACGAAGGCACATTCAACATCTGCTCATTCTGGCTCTGCGACAACCTCATTCTCCTGGGCGAACTCGACGAGGCTACCGAGCTATTCGACCGGCTGCTTGAGCACACCAACGACCTCGGCCTCATGAGCGAAGAGATAGACCCGCACACCGGCGATATGCTCGGCAACTTCCCGCAGGCGTTCTCGCATCTGTCCATCATCAACACAGCCGTTCAGCTCCAGAGAGCCAGAAGACGCATGGAGAGGCGAGGGAGTTAGCCGGAGTTAGTGATGTATAATGGCGTGACAAGGAGGGGTGGAGATGGCTACTCAACCGACACCACACATTCCGATACAAGAGGAATACGACGACCCCACAATCGTTTATCCTTGCGAGGACGATGAGCCTTTGGCTGAAACCGAGTTCCAGTATGAGCCGCTGACCTATGCCGTCGCCGCGCTGAAAGCTTACTTCAGCGACCGAGAGGACGTGTACGCTCAAGGTGATATGTTCGTGTACTATCGCATGAACGCCCCCGGTTCAGTGGTCGCTCCGGATGTGTTCGTGGTGTTCGGAGCTAATGGCAATCACAAGCGCAACTCGTGGCTGATATGGCGCGAGGGCGGTAGGCAGCCGAACTTCGTGCTAGAGGTGGCTTCTGAAAGCACTTGGAGATGGGATGCAAGCGGCAAGCGGGATATATACGCGCGCATAGGTGTGGACGAGTATTGGCGCTTCGACCCGACAGGCGATTGCTTCACTCCTCCGCTAGCGGGAGAGCGCCTTGTGGACGGCGAATATCGTGCCATCGAAGTCGCTGAGGATTCTGATGGTATCCTGCGTGGGCGCAGTGAAGTGCTCGGGCTGGACATCTGTGTGCTAGAAGAATTGGAACTGAGAATTTACGATCCTGCCGCTGGAGAATGGCTACTGAGCTACGAAGAACAGGGAGCCGCGCTTGCAGCTACGCATACCGCGCTTGAGGCTGCACAAGCCGCGCGAGAAGCCGCCGAGCGTCGAGTCAGGGAACTTGAAGAGCTATTGCGGCGTCGAAACGGCGACTCTACCGAATCTGGCTGACCGTGCGGTTCCCCGGCCATCTGCGTGTCGATGTGCTCGTCGAAGAGGCTAGAGCACCAGCGTAACAGCCCCGGAAATCACCAGGCTGATAGCCCACAGCCTGTCCACGTTGAACCACGCGCGCCTCAGAATCGCGAGTCCCAACTTCTCGAACACCACGACCGCCGTAATAGCCATCACCGAGAACATCGCTACCGTGTGAATCACTACCGCCGTGGCCTGCGACACCAGCGTGGCAAGGCTCGGCGGCGCGCCCAAGCCCATATACTCCGCGTGCTCCAGTTCTCGCAGGTCTATGTCGCTAGCCGATACGCCCAGAATCGGCAGCGTGAAGAGTATAGGCACCAGCATCAGTCCGGCGCCGTGTGCCGATGACATCAAGAACGACCATGCCGTCAGCGCGCGAAATCCGACACGCATCCTGACCCAGCGCGGGTGAGACAGCGGGCGTAAAAGCTTGAACACTCCCAGCCCGATGACAACCGCCGCGCCCGTAATCTTCAGCGCCGTCAGCGGCACAATGAAGCCCGCGAAAATCAGCACCGCAACAACCAGCGCCACCGACGCTGTGTGTCCAAGCGCAATCGGAGCGAAGGCAGCATACACGGCGCGCCTGTTCTGTTCCTGCAAACCGAGCGTGACCGCAAAAAGCCAGCCCATCGCCGGGTTGATGCCGTGATACGCGCCAAACCCGACAAGCGCAAGCCACGGCGCGAACTCTTTCAGCTCCAATTATGCCTCTCCCGGAAGCAGCGCAAAGAAATGCCGGACTTCGCGCCAAGAAAAGCGGGAGCCGCCCGAAGACAGCTCCCGCTCAGTAATGCTGCGTGCATTCCGCGCCGTCCGCTAGTTAGGGAAGCAGAATGTATCTGAGGACGAGTCGCCGCCCTGTAGCCTTATCTGGTGTACCCGCTCGTCGCCGAACTCCATGAAGAAGTCCTCGTCAATCGAGATGCCGCCATCCGGAGATGCGTTCACCTTGACCGCCCATCCCTTCACGCCTTCAGGGTAGAACTGGTCGTCCCACGCCACATACAGCGAATTCGTAATGTAAATGCGCTCACCGTCCCGGCTGACTTCGACCATCTGCGGTCCACCGTTCAACTCGCCCGCGGATCTGGGGTGCGCTGACTTGTTGATGATTCCTCCGACCTGCACTTTGCCGGTCAGCACCGGATTGAACGGGTCCGACACATCGTACTGGTGGAACTCGCCCGTTCCCCAGCAGGACACATAAAGGAACTTGTCATCGAGCGACAGGTTGATGTCCGTAATTACGGGCGGCACCGCGCCGAAGCCCTGAAGCAGCGGCGGAAGGTCCTCGGGGTCGGCGGGTTCAGCCGGAATCTCGATGACCTTCTGCGCCTTCCAGTCGTCGCCATCCTGGTGCCACAGAAAAATTGAGCCGGAGAGGTTCTCCACATTGGTGACCACACCCGCGAATCCATAGGTCTTGCGCGGGTCACGAGCCTGGCGCAGTTCGAGCACCATCTGATTGTCATCGCCCAGATCGAGCGTCTGCTTCAGCTTTCGGGAGTCAACGTCCCACACATGAAGCTGGTGGCCGTACTGCCTGCCGAGCAAAAGCTCCGGCACCACTCCCGACTCCACCATGTCCGGCGTGCCCCACTCGCTGGTAATCATCGTATCGTGCAGAAGATGCCACACGAAGTCGTATGACAGGTGCTGCGCGCCTCGATCCGATTCCCACGCGCCTTTCGGGTCGAATGTTTCATGGTCGAGCATGAAGACGCCGCCTGGTCCGCCGCCGTCCGGCGTTCCCAGAGCGTTGATGTATATTGCATCCGGGCCGCAATGAACCGTGTGCGGCCTGCTGTAACCCGTCTTTTCGGCAAGCTCATCCGCTTCGATTATCCTCTTGATGGTGGGATTGCGCGGGTCCGGCTTCGTATCTATGACGTAAATGCGCGAGGAGCGCAACCCACAGAACAGCAAGTAGCGCCGCTCGACATGTGGGTGCGGCATATTCGGGCACAGAGACGCGCTGCAAGCGTTCCAGCCGAAATGGTGCAGTTCGTCACCGACATTCGGCAACTCAAGCCGCCCCACCAGCTCTCCGTAGGTGTCCGATTCGGGGGAAACGTCCATGACGCCAACCGCGTCCGGCTTGCCCGAGCCTGGCGGGCTGACAATAGTGATATACGCGAGTTCTTCCTGGGGGGCATCCATCGCCATCTTTGGCGAAGGGTAGAATGTCGGATCCGGCGTCCAAGTAACCAAAGCGAAATCTCTCCTTACAAGTAGAGGTCAAGTCCTCGTTATGCACATTTCTTTATCGGCGACGAATCACGCGACTTTGAAATGGCAAGCCAAACAATTGGCGAGGAAAGATT
Source organism: Dehalococcoidia bacterium (assembly GCA_034421195.1). Taxonomy (GTDB): domain Bacteria; phylum Chloroflexota; class Dehalococcoidia; order Lucifugimonadales; family JADFKI01; genus Bin90. The sequence goes on along the minus strand of DAOUKP010000015.1, from coordinate 109,683 downwards.
ATACACTTATGCATAAAGCAGCGCAACATTCAGCATTATCTTTAGGTTATGCTGCAAGCTAATCATCAAGTGCCGGATGATTCGGCTGCGGGGGTAGAATCCTGCGCGGATTCCATGGGCTGAGCATCGTCTTCGACCTCTGCTACGGAAGATTCGTTTTCATCCTCCGTTCGCCACTCGCTCAGGAAGTACAGGAGCACGGCGCGCCCTGCCGCGGCAAGCGGTGGGCCAAGTATGATGCCCCACAGACCGGCGACTTCGCTGCCCACTACCAGGGCGGCGATAATCATAATGGGATGCAGGTTGAGCGAGTCGCTCTGAATGCGCGGCACGAGCAGGGAGTTTTCAAGAAGCTGCACCAGTATGTAGAGCAGAATCACCGGAATAATCATATTGGGAGCGAAGGCAAGCGTGACGATTATGCCGGGGATTGCGCCGAGCCAGGGTCCGATGACGGGGATGAGTTCAGTAATGCCGGCGACTATTCCCAATACCGGGGTGTAGGGTGTCATATTGGGGGCGAACAGCAAACTCAGCACGAACAAGCCGACAAATACGACCAGTCCTACGACTAGACCAAGAAGGAGCTGCCCCCGTATGTATGAGCCGAATACGTCGTCGAGGATACTGAGAATGTTTTCCGTGTGCCTTCGCGGCTCAGGCGTGAGCGTGTTCAGCGCGCCTTCTATTATTTTGCCTTTGTCCTTGAGGACATAGAAGAGAATCAGCGGCACCATCGCAAGCCCGAGCAAGAGGGAAACGGTCTGAGATATAACACTGAAGGTGCCTACTGCAACTCTTTTGCTCGCTTCGACTACCAAATTGCCTATGTTTTGAGCGGCATCTTGCACGAGGCTGCTCAATTCTGGCGGAATGTTTATTGCGAAGCGGGTGCTGAGGCTCTCGAATGTGACGCGAGCGGCTTCTATCAGTTGTGGGAGATCCTCGATGAACGCCTGCACTTGGTTAACTATGGCGGTGATGCCGGCTATGATTGCGAGGATCGCGAGGATTGCGGCAACGATGAAGATGACCGCGATGACGATGACGCGCTTAAGCTCGGGGCGATCGGACATCCAAGGGGTGCGGCGTTCCAGCCAAGTTACGAACGGGTCAAGGATGTACACCAGCGCGCCGCCGATTATGAAAGGCAGCAACGCGCTCCTGAGCTGGTACATCAGCAGCACGACGACGATTGCGGCAAGCAGCAACCAAGCAAGGCGACTTACTCTGAAATTAGAAGTCATCATGCGTCTCCAAGCAGCCCCGGAACTCTGGTGGCCAAAAGGGTTGTTAATACGGGAAACACTGCGAAGCATATCCCTGCAACAACGATGAAACAGCAAGCCACACAATCATCGCCTGCAAATGTACAACATTGTCACCTTATCAGCAACATCCGGAAGCCTACTTGGGGTGTATGACCACCTTGCGTCTGTCGCCGTAGCCATCGCTCTCGGTTACCACATCGGAACGGTCAGCGAGCGCCATGTGAACCTGGCGGCGCTCGTTCGGCGGCATCGGCTCCAGAGGGATGGACCTGCCACGCTGCGCCACACGCTGCGCCACACGCCGGGCAAGATTCGCCACCGAGTCGTAGCGCCTCTGCTGGTATCCCTCGACATCGACCATCAGATTGGTGCGCTCTCCCATCCTGCGGCTGACAAGGAAGCTAACGATGAACTGCAATGCCCGCAGCGTCTCGCCACGAGTGCCTATTAGCAGGCCGGAGTCGTCGCCTTCTATCTCGAACACGGGACCTTCGTCATCGCCGGTGTACGGTTCTCTGAGATAGACATCCGCCGAAACGCCCATCTTGTTCAGAAGCGTGCTCAGGACGTCGTACCCCTCTTTGACGACTTCAGATGTTTCTTCTTCTTCTTCCTCGAAGTCGTCATAGTCGTCGTCGAATTCGTCTGCGAACGGGGTAAAGTTCGCCAGAGCGTCAGGCTGGCTTTCGGGCTCTGCTTCGTTCTCTGCGGGGGATTCGTCGGCGCTCTCCGTAAGCGTGACCCTTACGATCGCTGGTTCGCTGCCGATGCCGAGCAGTCCGCCCCTGCCCTCGCTAACGACGTCTATTTCTACCTCGTCGCGACCTGCGCCTAGCTGGTCGAGCGCCGCTTCGATTGCCTCTTCGGGTGTTTTTCCCGTTGTTTCTATCGTCCGCATCGCTTGTCGTCTCCTCTGATTCGGAAGTAACCAGCGCGGGTGTCGATGCCGTCGCGGAAGCCACTGCCGGCACAGGCTCGTCGCGCTTGAATTTCAGCATATCTATAAGGGGGGCCCACCCCGTTACGAAGCCCTGTATTATCATCCCCACGATGTTTGACACGACCCAGTACAATGCCAGTCCGCTGGGGAAGGTAGTGGTGAAAAAGCCGAACATGATTGGCATCATCCATAGCATCATCTTATTGGTTGACGCTTGGCGCGGGTCTGCCGACGGCATCGTGGTCGTCTTTTGCATCAGGAACATGGATAAGCCAACCAGAACGGGCATTACCGGAAGGCTGTCCGGCTGCGCCAGGTCCAGCCATAGGAATGTGTTGTTTATCGGGATGACATCGTTGACGCCGGGCAGCCAAGAATAGAGGTGTCCGGACAGCCCTACCAGCCGCTCAGGCGTGGATGGCAGAGTCTGAATGACCGCCTGGAACAGACCTATCCAGATGGGAAACTGGATAAAAAGCGGCCCGAGGCAACCTATGGGATTGACTCCGTTAGTCTTATAGACCTCCATCGTGGCGCGAGAGAGCTGCTGCCTATCGTTCTTGTGCTTTTCCTGCAACTCCTTGAGCTGAGGCTGGAGCTGGGTCATCTTCAGCATCTGGCGGCTCTGGCGCACCGTGAGCGGTATGAGCACGATACGCACAATCAGCGTGAAGAGGATGATAGCGATACCGAAGTTCAGTAAGGAGACGCTATACAGCAGAACGAGGCTGTTTATCATCGGCTGAATGATAGCCACGTTCCATATATCTATGAATATCTGTAAGAATTGCATGAAGAGTTCGTCAGTCTGTTAGTTGGTCAGAACGAGGCTAACATTGATATACAGGATGGGAAGAGCATTTTCACCCCCATCTCTTCGGCAAGCTCAGGGCAGGCTCTTCTTGATGGGGAAGGGATTTTTATGTTCAGCAGTCTTCTACACGGCCTCTCTGAACCGGATTGTCCTCATCGGGTTGATGCACCCACTCTTCGTCAGGGTTGCCGTTTGTCTTGACTCGCAGAGCGCGTATGGACTTGTCCTTCGCGCTCAGAAATACGACATCTTCCTTCACCGCGAGCGATGAGCGAATTTCGGTCCGCATGTTGCAGGAATCGACGGGATTTCCGTCGCTGATTCGCGCTATGTGCAGCCTGCCGTCGTCAGAGCCTATCGCTATCATATCAAAAATGACGGCAGGCGACCCTACGATGGGGCCTTCCGTTGCGAGGGACCAGCGCAAAGAGCCGGTGCGCTTGTCCAGCGCGTAGAGCTTGCCGTCCAGAGAAGGCGCGTACACATAGCCGTTGTGTACCAGAGGCGCACCCCAATACCAGCTGTCGGCGCCCTCGAATTTCCAGCGCAGCGTGCCGTCCGAGGCATTCACGGCGTAGAATACGCTGTCGAATGAGCCGAAATACACCGTGCCTTCGTCATACGCGGGCGTGGATGCGATAGCGCCATTGGTGCTGAAGTTCCAGAGCTTGCTGCCATCTTCAAGGCTCAGGGCGTACAGGTTCTTGTCCAGCGAAGTCGCATAGACTACGCCATCGGCGGTGATTGGCGAAGACCAGACCTTGTTGCCCGTCTGATAAGTCCAGCGCTCGGAAACGCTCCAGCGCTGCTGACCGTCCGCTTCCTGGTCGAACGCATATACCTTGCCGTTGTCAGCGCCCACTAGCACGACATCGCCTGCCAGCGTGGGGCTGCCCACTATCTGCGTAGGTTCGTCTTCACCTTCTTCGTAAAGTGGTTCCTCCCACTTCTTGTCGAGGCTTGGCGTGAAACGCGCGTACAGAACGCCGTCGTAGCCGCCGAAGTACAGGGTGTCATCGACCAGTACGGGAGTGCCATAGACACCGCGCTGCTCTTCTTGGCCGACCAGAGTGAATCCCGCATGGATTTCTTCGCCGGTTTGGATGTCGAGAGCGCGCATGTCGCCTGCTCGCGTGCCTATGTATAAGGTCTCCCCACCAACTACGCCGCCAGACCAGCCTTCAGGCGTCGCGATGCGGCCGGCGCAGCCAGCCAGCGCTATAAGCAGCAGGGGCAGGGCTGTCATAATGAATTTCTTGGTCATGCTTGTCTTTCGAGGGCTACTTAACCTTCCCTCTTGATGGAGGAAGGGTCCTATTGTCAGGGTATGGGATCGTAGCCGCTGCTGCCGCCGGGTCTGCACCGGGCGAGACGCTTGACGCCAAGCCATACACCCTTGACAACGCCGTACTTTTCAATGGTCTCATAAGTGTAGCGCGAACAGGTCGGTTCGTGGCGGCATAGCCCCACAGAAATGTATGGAGACAGAGCTTGCTGATAGAGACGAATGGCTCCCAGAGCAACGGCTTGCATCATTAACCTTCAAGGCACGGGTATGTTGAGACTTACTACACTCGCTTTATATCGAGTCAGTCGGAGGTGGATTTGTCTAGCAGTTTCGCGCGGCGGAACAGCCGGAGCAGTGATCGGTTGAGACGGCGATAGTCGGCATCTGCGGCGTCTTTGCGCGCAATCACCACGAAATCCCAACCAGACTCTATGTGCGGCAGAAGCTCGACGCGGGCGGTTTCTCTAAGTCTGCGCTTCACGCGGTTTCGCACAACGGCGTTGCCTACCCTCTTGCTTACCGAGAAGCCGAATCGACAATGTTCTGCATCCGTGCGCCGCGCAATGAGTACAAGCCTTCTGTCTGCCCAACTTTTGCCCTCGCGCCTCACCGCCGCGAAATCCTTTGTCTTTCTCAGGCGATGTTGCTTCTGCATATCCGCTGCCGTCATTCCTTCGGGCAAGCCAGTGGCAAAGATTTCACCCCCATCCCCTGCCTTCGCAGGGGCAGGCTCTAGCCTTCCCTCATCAAGGGGGAAGGAACTAAATCGAAAGGGGTACTTACACAGTAAGCTTATGGCGCCCTCTGAACATGCGGCGCTTCAACACATTGCGGCCGTTCTTAGTGCTCATGCGCGATCGGAAGCCATGCACTCGCATCCGCCGACGCTTCTTGGGTTGATAGGTTCTCTTAGGCATTTACAGCTGCTTTCAAACTTGCTGCCAGTCCGCATTAGGCACAGGCGTCCTTCGGCATTTGGTCTAGCAGTCCTGAAACAAATTTACGAAAGTCCAATAACCGATTATACTTATGGCTGAAACGAAGGTCAATTGAAAATTCTTGTGTTAGGGTTGAGCATAATCCGTCAAATCCCCTTCCTAACCTCCCCCCAAAGGGGGTGGGGACGAGACGAACGGCAACTACGCCACCTCTATTGCGTGCTTGATCATTCCGACCTTGTCAGAGTGGTGGACTGATATTTCGTCGTCGGACTGGCTGAGAATTTGGTGCAACGTAAGAATCCAACAGGAACGAGGGTGCCATGAATAGATTGGGACTACTGCTTCTGTTGGCAGCATTGCTGACCGCGTGCGCGCCGGAAGGACCTGCAACAGACCCTACGCCCATTGCCGCTGCGCCAACCATGCCCGCATCGACCGTCGTCCCCACGCCTGAGATACAATCAACCGCCGTTGCCAGCCCTGCCACCGCTGCTTCGCCTTCGCCCACCGCAGCACCTGTCGCAACTCCAACCACCATGCCTATCAAACAGCCGAACATTCGTTGCGAGTCAGATATGTCAGCAGACGACAACCCACCGGAATTAGGCGAAGTCATCGAACAGTTGGGGTTTGCGTTTCAACCGGCCGTAATGCCGATCGGGTTCAATTTGGCGGGAGTATCTTTCAACAACGACCAGGTCAGGCAGATTTACCAGAGCGCAGACAGGAACATCATCGTCGCTTATCCATTGGAGTTCTCGCCTGACCCCTCATCGGACCCGCTTGGCTGGGAGCGGCCACAGGACGCCGTAAGCAGTCTGCAAATCGGCGACCAGACGGCGCACCTGATGATTGGCGGCTGGTCCGATGCCAGCATAATCGCGGGACCGGCGCTCAGGCCGGACAGGGCGGAGTGGGACTATGATAAGTCTCTGGCGCTGTTCTTCACATGTCGAGCCGACGATGGGCGAGAAGTTTCTATCGCAATACAGGCATCCCAATCATCGACCGGTCCGATAGGCTGGATTGATGCTGATGACATCGTGGCGATAGCGTACTCGCTGAAGCGTATATCGCGCTCGCGATAGAAATGGATATGCGTCAAGACAGCACCGTGGACGAGCAACCCGATGACACGGCAGACACCACTCAGCCCGCGACTAGCGGACTCCGACGCATCAGCGCAAGGCGCATCGCGGCAATTGTGCTCGTAGTAGTGGGAATAGGCGCGCTAACCGCTCTGCTGGCGTTCGGTCTTGCGAACCGCTCTCCCGTAACAGGTCGCAGCGGAGTTACGCGAATCGACAAGCCTGCGCCAACCATCAACATGACCCTGTACGGCGGAGGCGTCCTTTCGCCCGCCGACTACGCCGACAAGCCGGTGGTGGTCAATTTCTGGGCGTCCTGGTGTGGGCCTTGCCGCCAGGAAGCGCCCATATTCGAGCGTCTTTCGCAGGAATACGGCGAGCGTGGCGTGCAGTTCATCGGCGTGAACATACAGGACGCGGAGGCTGACGCGCAGGCATACCTGCGCGAGTACGACATCACATATCCCAACGGCAGGGATGACAACGGCAGCATCTCGATAGATTACGGCGTCATCGGCATTCCGGTTACCTTCTTCATCAACAAGGACGGCGTAGTACAGCGGCGCTGGGCAGGCGTGATGCGCGAGACGCAACTGCGGCAGTGGATAGACGAGCTGGTTCTGGGGACGGCTCCGACGGGCGATGTGCAGGGGGAGAATCCGGAGGGGTATGAGCCGTTGAGGTAGTTTCGACCATAACGTGTCTTCTGAAACCGTCAAGGCAGAATCAGTATGGACACATTTTCATCGTCATAGAAGGCGCGAATTTCGTCGTGGCTATTCCGCAGCAGAGAAGCCACATACGCAGTTGGGGCATTTCCAAGTCGCAGGCGAATGACCTTTGGCGGATGCCCCAAGCGCACGCTTAATTCCACAAAGTCAGAGTCCTTAGTAACAATGACTAAACTCTGGGACGCAGCGTATTCCCACACGTTGATGTCAGGGTTGGTTTCTAATCCGATGTCCTGGACGTGAAGGGATTCGGGATATAGGTCTTGCAAGCGTTGCGTAAGGTGACGGGACAGATTCTGATCGAATAAGAGTCTCATGCCGTCTGGCGCGACTTTATTCTATTCTTGGGCGACGCGGCAAATGCGAAGCAAGCAAGTATGTCTTCGCGCGTTAGCTCGGGGAAGTCGCGCAGCACTTCTTCGACCGACATGCCGCCGGCTAGGTATTCGAGCACATCGTACACGGTGATACGCATGCCGCGGATGCAAGGCTGTCCGCTGCGCTTGCCGGGTTCCATTGTGATTATGCGCGTGTAGTCAACTGACATCTTCCAAACCTTGCTGAGTGGATAAGGTATTTTAGCATATCCAACATTTAGCGGAGAGTCGTTACTCCAATAGCTTTTTCTGTGCCAGTTGCCGGTAGTGCGTGGCATCAGGATAGTCCTGTTCGAGTCCGGCGAGCATCTCGAAGTCTGCGATTGCCCTGCGGTAGTTGCCCTTGCGGTAGTGGGACATGCCGCGTTGGTAATAAGCGGCGGGATAGTCTGAAGGAGACAGAACGACATCAATCGCCTTGTTGAACAGGGCGATTGCGTCATCGTAGAGGCCGGTATCGTAGTAGGCGACGCCGCTCTGGAAATAGATCTGGTGCATCTCGTCCGTGTACAGGTGTATGAGCTGAGGGTCGATGAGCTTGCGCGCCTTGTCTATGTCGGCGACGGCGTTGTCGTAGTCGGCTTGCTTGAGGCGGTCCAGGGCGCGGGTGTAGTGGAAGATGCCTTGTTCGTGGTATGTAGGGGGCTGTGGTGTGGCGGTCGGCCGGCGCTCGACCGGACGGTGCAAGCAGGCGGTGAATAGGATTGAGGTCGCTGTAATGATTAGCAGAGTCCAGAGTGCTTTTGGCATGTTCTCGCCCTGGGGAACTAATTCTGCACGACATGGGTGACTTCACAATTGTACAGGTCCGGCCCGAATAGACCGCTGCCCACGGACCCGGATACATCGACGGTTTGTCCTGTCTTTATGGATTCCAGAATGTTCTGGTCGGTTTCCCCTACATTGCAGTCAATTCTGTAATGGCCATCTTCCAGTGTTATGGTGTAGCCTGTATCAAAGACGCGCTTCCGCACACTCTTTACCACTCCTCTGGCTGCCATCCTCTTTCCGAAGAACTTGTCCTCGAAAGTCTCAGCGTCCCCTCTCCACTCTTCAATAATCTGCCCGACCATTCTAGCGCGAGCGAGCGTTTCTTTGTCCCGGGCAGCGGCTTGCGCTCTTTGCCTTTCCATGGCGATGGCGACTTCCGCGATCAGCTCTTCGGCTACTCTGATGGCTGCGTTAAATCTTGACTTATGTGACGGGCTGGCATACTCGGGGTTCATACGGGCGGCTTTCTCATAATAAGACTTGCCTAGTCTCAGCGCGCCTCTTTCGAGGTACGCGATTCCCAGGTCGTAGTAGGCGTCGGCGAGATCGGGATAAGGGTTCGGCAGGTCGGGATTGAGGTGGAGGGCGATGTTGTAGTCCGCTTCTGCCAACTCTGGCAATTCCACTTCGAGGGAGGCGTCCGCTCTTTCATAGTAGGCATTGGCGAGGGCGTGGTACGGGTCCGGCAGCGCGGGGTTGAGACGGAGGGCGTTGTCGAAGTCGCTTTTCGCCTTATCTATATCGCTGCTGTCAAGAAGCGCTTGCCCTCTATTGTAGTAGGCGATGCTGAGAGCATGATAAGGGTCCGGCAGCGCGGGATTGAGCCTAAGGGCGTTATCGAAGTCGCTTCTTGCTCTGTCGATGTTGCCTTGGTCGAGAAATGCGGATGCCCTGTCGTAATGGGCGGCGGCAAGGGCGGGGTAGGGGTCCGGCAGGTTGGGATCGAGCCGGAGGGCGTTATCGAAGTTGCCTTCCGCCCATTCGGGTTGTCCCACTTCGAGGGAGAGATTTGCCCTGTTGTAGTAGGCTAGGGCAAGGCTTGGATAGGGACTTGAAATATCAGGGTTTAGTTCGATTGCTTTCTTGTAGCCGGATTCCGCCAAGCCGAGCTTGCCCATCTTGATATTCGTATCGCCAATCTTGTAGTATGCCTCCGCGAATTCGGGGTCTATCTTTGTGGCGCTAGTGTATTCTTTCAACGCTTCTTCGTACTTGCCGGACGCGGAGAGCGCATCGCCTCGCTCGACTAAATCTTCCGCAGACAGGCACGATAGCGCTGATATTGCGATAAGGGTTAGCGCAACGATTAGATATGATGCCGTTTTTTTCACATTAGCAGCAGTCCCTTGAAAAGAAGGGACTCACATTGTCATGAGTCCCTTCGCTTCATCTATGTTATGGGCAATAGCGTTTTACTGCTGTCCGTTACTCCGGGCGGGACTTGCGCGGCTCCATGTTGCTGTGGATGTCGAGCAGGACGGTGCGACCCTCGGCGTTGTGGTTCTGCGCCTGACGGATGGCATCGGCGACCTGGTTGGGGTCGGTTACGGTGATGCCGACTGCGCCCATGCCCTCGGCTATCTTGGCGTAGTCGCCGGTCATTTCGGTTGTGCCGAAAAGCTCGCGGGCGGTAGGGTAGCCGCCGGGGTATGTCGCCATGCCGCCGTTGTTGAGGACGACGGTGGTGATGGGCGCGCCCGCGCGTGCGGCGGTCTCGATGTCCAAGCCGGACATGCCGAATGCGCCGTCACCCATGAAGTTCAGGCAGAACTTGTCGGGGGCGGCGAGCTTCGCGCCAATCATCAGGGGGATGCCGTAGCCGAGGTGGGTGGTCTTACCCCAGCCGATGTAGCTGTGCGGCGTGGTGGCGGTGTAGAAGGGCATGATGGAGTCGCGGGGCGCGCCGGCGTCGTGGGTTACGACGCTGTTGTCGTGGTCGAGGACGCGCTCAAGCTCGCCAATCACGCGGTAGGTGCTGATGGGGGTCTCGTCCGAGTTGAGCAGGTCGGTCCAGCCTGCCATCCAGCTGTTGCGGATGGATGCTATCTCGGCTGCGACGCCGTTCTTGCCCTGCCGTCCGCTCTCGCCGAGCTGGGACTTGACCTCTTCGATGAGCGCCTGAAGAGTGAGCTTGGCGTCGCCAGGGACGCCGATGTCAACGGTGAAGTCCTTGTTGAGGTCTTCGATGCTCTCGGTGTTGTGAATCATTATCTTGCCACCGGGTATGGACTGGCCATAGCCGGTGATGGATAGGCTGGAGCCGACGGCGAACAGGACATCGGACTCGTTGAGCCAGGTGCGCGCCTGCTGGGTGGTCGCGCCGCTGCCGGAGCCGAGCGAGAGTGGGTGCTTCTCGTTGAAGCCGGACTTGCCGGGCATCGTGCAATAGACGGGAATCTCGGTGAGTTCGGCGAACTCGCGCAGTTCTTCGGTCGCGCCGCCGAGCAGGACGCCCATGCCGGACCAGATCATCGGCTTGCGGGCGGCGAGGAGCGCCTTGACGGCGTCCTTGATGTCGCCGGCGGACGGCTGCTGCGGGTGGCGCTTGGGCGGCTGGTAGTTGAGGGCGGACTCGGCGACTTCCATCTCAGCGACGTCGCCGGGAAGCTCGACAACCACGGGACCGCCACGACCGTTTCGCAGGTGGTGGAAGGCGCGGCGCATGGTGCTGGAGACCATGTTGGGCTGGAGGATGACTTCGTTGTACTTGGAGACGGTCTGGTAGGTGCGCGCCGGAGAGAAGTTGGGGCGCACCTGCATCTGGGCGACGGGGGAGCCGCCGGGCAGGTAGAGCATCGGCACGTTGTCGGCGAATGCCTGCGCGAGGCCGCCCATGCTGTTTTCGGAGCCGGGGCCGCCCTGGGTGATGACGACGCCGAAACTGTTACGGTCGTTGAGGCGGCTGAAGCCGTCCGCCGCCATGAGAGCGCCGCGCTCCTGGCGGAACATAATGGTGCGAATACCGACCTTGGCGACCTCTTCGATGAGGTTGTTGGAAGGGAAGCAGGCGACCCATTCGACGCCTTCTTCCTTGAGTATTCGCGCAATGGCTTGCATGGTGTTCATAAGGGTATTCCTCCGCTTGATTCGGGTTTGACTATCAAGCAGACAGGATACCTTATCGCGCACGCGCGGGCAAGAAAGTGTGGCAGGTGTCAGCCGTCAGGGGCGAGAATGGCCACAGAAGGCACAAAGGGACACAGAAGGGGTGTTTATGGGCTGCTGTGAATCGATCATCAGCGATTAGCGTCAAAGGGAGTATTCACCCCCATCCCCCGCTTCCGCGAGGGCGGGCTCTAACCTTCCCATATCGAGGGGGAAGGAACTGATTGTTATGGGCTGCGGGCGGTTGGGCGCTTTAGGGCGCCGGATAGGGGGTTGGGGAGGAGGGGGATGCCTTCGGCCGTGGCGGCTTGGCGCATCCACTTGAGGGTGGCGGCGTATTCCTGGTGGGCTGCCTCGGTTGGCGGCTGTATTTCTATTTCGCCTTCTTTGTATTCGCCGGTCTCGATCAGGGTCTGGTAGTCGAAGATTGCCTGGTCTTCTGGACTCAGGGGTTCGTAGTAGCAGTCGGGGGAGTCGTCGGTGTTGAGTTGTGAGTTTTGAGTTGTGGGTTGTGAGTTTTTGGTGGGGATGACGGGATTGGTGGGATTTTCACCCCCATCCCGGCCTTCCCCCTTGACGGGGGAAGGGGTGTTGATGCTGCCCTTGCTCCGCTCCTCTGGATTCCCGCTCCCCGATCGGGGTCGAGGACATGCTGCGCGGGAATGACGATTGGGAGTGGTTGAGTTCTTGCCTTCACTAGGGGCAGGCTCTTTGCGGGAATGACGGGTGGATGTGGCGTCTTCGTTTGATTTGCTTTGGGCAGGGGTATTCACCCCCATCCTAACCTTCCCCCGTCGAGGGGGAAGGGACTTTGTGACTGCGCTATCTTCGTTGTCTTCGCGGTCTTGGTGCTCGCGGAGTTGTTTGGCTATGGAGTTGTAGTCGGTGGTGTCGTAGGTTTGGTATTCGTCGGCGTGGGCGTGGAGGCCTGCTAACTGCTTTTTCTGTCCTACTGACAGGCGAGCGTCCTGCTGGTCTCGCCAGTATGCGAGCAGGTGCTCTTGCTTGATTTTGTCGTAGTTGGTGTCCCAGCCACGACGCAGAAGCTCTTGCGCTGCCGATACACGGTGGCGCATTGTGTACTCCTCTTCAGGGTATGCGTTTCTCATCACATCGTGCAGAAAGAGGATGGCGTGGCTACCCTGCTCTCCGTACTGACGCAGCCTCTTGGCGAGGTCTGTGTGCAGGGTGTCGTAGTCGTTGGTATCTTCTGCGTCGTCAATGAGCTTGCGCCTGCGACCGAAGTGTCCGTAGCCTCTACGCAGTATCTCTCTTGATGCCGCCATTCTGTCTGAGGGCTTTATCTTGAGCTTGTTGGGTGTGAATGGCTTGTCTCTGCCTGTCATCACCTGGTAGAGGAACTCGGCTATGGTGTGTCCTTCGGCTGTCTCGCTTCTTACTAGCTGGGCTAGGTTGAAGTTGAGGATATCCAAATAACTAACAGGATGTGCGGGATTTTCACCCCCATCCCGGCCTTCCCCCGTCGAGGGGGAAGGGGTGTTGATACCGCCCTCGGTCTGCCCCTCTGGATTCCCGCCTGCGAGGGAATGACGATTAAGAGTGGTTGAGTTCTTGCCTTCGCTAGGGGCAGGCTCTGCGCGGGAATGACGGGTGGGGGTGGTGGCGAGTTCTTCGGGTGTGGGGATTAGGCCCCAGAACTTGTCGTCTTCTCTGTATTCGCTGTCGGGTTGGTCGGTGGAGTTGAGGCGCAGGATGTATTTCATGGCTTCCATGCGGTGGCAGGCTTTGACGCCTGGGGTTTCGCCGCGCACGGTTTCGGCTAGGAAGCGCGCGATGTCTTCACCGTTGTTGGTGAATCTGGCGATGTGTCGTTGTATGGTGTTTTGGTTGCACATGTTTAAATAGCCACAGAAGGCACAGATGCCACAAAAGAATATGTGTTCGTTATTGGATGTATCTATTATGCGTATGAATGTTTGGGTTGTCAAGGGGATTAGGCGCAGAAGGCGTTTTCTTTTGGAGGGTGAAATCGCTATTCACCCTCCATCCCCCGCTTCCGCGAGGGCAGGCTCTAGCCTTCCCACATCGAGGGGGAAGGGACTTTGTCACCTGGAGGGAGACGCTACATATTTGGAGGGGTTGGGACGAGCCGGGGTGGAATCACTTGGGGGGTGATTCTGGGGTGTAGGACGTTGGGCAGGAGTCCGTGGGATTACGGACTCTGCTCAGTCTCGCAAATGTGGGTGGGTGGGGATGCAGGTTATCCGGAGGACTTGCCGATGCGGAAAACGGAGGCGTCGCAGACGGTGCAGTTGCCTCGTGTCGCGGGGCGACCGTTCTTGAGTACGACTTCTTCAGCGTTCTTGACTTCACGGGATGCGCGGCACTTGAGACAGTAAGCTTCCATCAAATTTCCCTCCAAATTTTTGATGTTATGCGACCCAAGATACGATTTCACAGATGCGATTTATCTTTGTCATTTCGAGCGAGAAATCCGGAGTTGGGAACAGGTTGTGGGCAACGTTTAAGATTTCTCACTGTGTTCGGAATGACAGTGTTTAAGGCGTTCAGAATGACGGTATTAGGATGACGGCGTCAGGGGATTTGTGAAATTGCCTTGGTGCGATTCATGGGCGATGGTCGAGTCGAATTGAGATTATTATATCAGTGTCTAGGTGTTTTTTGAACAAGTTTTAATAATTTGTTAAGGCGTTTTTCACTTTCAGCTTGCTTGAATCGAGTGGTAGAATGTAGGGAGGCTTGCCCGACCGATTGGTGTTGGGGAGGCCTTGCTGCGCGTTGAACGGGACGGGGGCTAACAGGATTTTCACCCCCGTCCCATTTCGCAGGGATAGAGATAATCGGTAACGTTTCCTTTCGGTAGGTGAATAGCAATTTCACCCCCATCCCCCGCTTCCGCGAGGGCAGGCTCTAACCTTCCCCCATCAAGGGGGAAGGAACTTAGTGGTGAACCTTCTTCATCAAGGGGGAAGGAACTTAGTGGTGAACCTTCTTCGTCAAGGGGGAAGGGACTTTTGTCATCTACAAGGGAACGCTACGAGGATAATCGGAAGGGAAGGGATTGTATGACGCTTGGTGTGCTGCGGGATTTGATGGACGGAGTGCCGGAGTATTGCCGGTTGCGGGATGGGGTGCGTGAGGGTAGGCGAAGGCTGACGGTGGAGACGCCGGCGAAGGCTGCGGCGTTTACGCTTGGGACGCTGAGGCGGGATGTGGATGCGCCGATGCTGGTGGTCGCGCCGCGCCCTGAAGACGCTCGAAGGCTGCACGAGCAGCTGGTGGCGTGGTGTGGGGAGGATGCGGGACTGCTGCATTTCGCGGAGTCGGAGATTCTGCCGTTCGAGCGACTGGACTCGGATACGGAGACGGTGCAGCAGCGGCTGCGGGTGTTATCTACATTAACTTACATGGATGGGCTGGATGGAGGGGAATTGTCATCGCCCCAACCCCAACCCTCCCCCATCAAGGGGGAGGGAGTTCGCCCCCTTTCCTTCGACAGGCTCAGGACAGGCTCTAACCTTCCCCCAAGGGGGGAAGGGACTTTGAGGCAGGGGAAGGGACATAGGGTGATGGTGGTGGCGTCGGTGGGGGCGCTGATGCAGCGGACGCTTGGGCGGGATGTGATGGAGGCGAGCGGTCATACGCTGCGGCGAGGGGAGGAGGTGGAGCTTGGGGAGTTGCTGGACTTGTGGCGGCGTCTGGGGTATCGGTTCGAGTCGGCAGTTTATGGGCCGGGGGTGGTGAGCAGGCGCGGAGGAATTATTGATGTATTTCCGGTGGCTGCGGAGATGCCCGTGCGGATCGAGTTGTGGGGGAATGAGGTTGACAGCATACGGGAGTTCGATCCGACTACTCAGCGGTCGGGGGAAGTGGTGGAGTCGGTGCGGGTTACGCCCGCTCATGAGATTCTGCCGGCGATGACGCCGTACGGTGAGTTGGAGCGGCTGGCGGCGCGTGTGGATGTGGGCAACTGCACTCCGAGCGTTCAGTCGCGCATTCGCGAGGAGCTCGAGCTGCTGATGGAGGGGCAGGATGTAGAGGAACAGGGATTTTATGCGGGGTTCTTCAATTCGGGCGGGCTTGCGGACTATTTCAGGGACGATGCTCTAGTGGTGGCTTACAAGCCGGATGAGATTGCGGATGCGGCGTGGGAGATAGAGGAGCGGGGGCATCAGCTGCGGGAGACGAAGGAAGGGCGGGGAGAGCTGCCGCGCAATTTTCCGTCTTCGCATCTGGCTTGGAAGGATGTGGAGGCGCGGTTCGAGGGGTTCGGGCAGCGGCTGGACTTGCGAGTAACGACTTACATCGATGAACAGGGTGGGTGGTTCGACAGGCCCTTCGACATCGCTCAGGACAGGCTCACCACGAACGAAAACTCTTCACCCTCACCTCAGCTCTCCCCCATCAAGGAGGAGGGAGCAAGCGTCACGCTGCCGTTTCTTGATACGGCGAATTATTTTGGGAACTTGGAGCGGTTTGTGGAGGATGCGTGGGAGCTGACTGAAGAGGATGGGGCGACTGTGGTGGCGGTGAGCAGCCATTCGCGGCGGCTGGCGGAGATTTTTGGCGGCGAAGGGGTGGATGTGTCGCTGGTGGAGGGGCTGGAGCGCGTGCCTGAACCCGGGAGTATCACGCTGATGCAGTCGGCGGCTGGCGGGCTGAGCGATGGGTTCTCGCTGCCGGTGTCGAATGACATGAATGGGCGGGATGCTTTCACCCCCACCCTAACCCTCCCCCATCAAGGGGGAGGGGACTTTAGGGACTCTCCCTCTAATCTTCCCCCAGGGGGGGAAGGGACTCGAAGTAGGAAGGGACAGAGGCGGTTGGTGGTGTTCAGCGATGTGGAGATATTTGGGGTTGCGAAGCAGCGGCGCACGCGGCGGCGGTCGGGGCGGGCTGCGCGGGACGCTTTTCTGTCTGAGCTTTCGCCGGGGGACTATGTGGTGCATGTGGAGCATGGCATCGGCAGATTCCAGGGCACGGTGCGGGATGTGAAGGGGGAGGGGAACGGTGATGACGACCGGGAGTATCTTTTCATCGAGTACGCGAATGATGACAAGCTGTATGTGCCGCTGGAGCACCTGGACCGCGTTGCGCCGTACATCGCGCCGATGGACAGGCCGCCTAGCCTTACTCGCCTAGGGACTCAGGAATGGCGGCGGGCGAAGGCGAGGGCGGAACGCTCGACGCGGGAGATGGCGTCCGAACTGCTGGCGCTGTACGCGGCGCGTGAGCTTGCGGAGGGACATTCGTTTGTGCCTGACGCGCAGTGGCAGTCGGAGCTGGAGGAGTCGTTCCCGTTCGAGGAGACGGCTGACCAGCAGAGGACTATCGAGGAAGTGAAGGCGGACATGGAGTCTGTAAAGCCGATGGACCGGCTGGTGTGCGGCGATGTGGGTTATGGGAAGACGGAGATTGCGCTGCGGGCGGCGTTCAAGGCGGTGATGGATGGGAAGCAGGTGGCGGTGCTGGTGCCGACGACGGTGCTGGCGCAGCAGCATTACGCAACATTCTCGCAGCGTCTGAGCGCGTTTCCCACGCGAGTTGAGGTGCTGAGCCGGTTTCGAACGCAGCAGGAGCAGCGCAGTGTGGTAGAGCGGCTTGCGGAGGGGAAGGTGGATATTTGCATCGGGACGCACCGGCTGATTCAGAGGGATGTGCGGTTCAAGGAGCTTGGGCTGGTGATCGTGGATGAGGAGCAGCGGTTCGGGGTGGCGCACAAGGAGCGGCTGAAGCGGATGCGTCAGGAGGTGGATGTGCTGACGCTGACGGCGACGCCGATACCGCGCAGCCTGCACATGGCGCTGGCGGGCGTGCGGGATATGAGCACGATGGAGACGCCGCCGGAGGAGCGGCTGCCCATCAAGACTTATGTGTCGGAGAATAGCGACGCGCTGGTACGGGAGGCGATACTGCGGGAGATCGACCGGCAGGGGCAGGTGTATTTTCTGCATAACCGGGTGTATAACATCGACTACATGGCGCGGCACATCGGGCGGCTGGTGCCTGAGGCACGGGTTGGCGTGGGGCACGGGCAGATGGCGGAAGGCGAGCTTGAGGATGTGATGCTGGAGTTCGCTGAGGGGAAGCTGGATGTGCTGGTATGCACGACTATTATCGAGTCGGGGCTGGATATTCCGAATGTGAACACGCTGATAATCAACAGGGCGGATACGCTGGGGCTGTCGCAACTTTATCAGCTACGGGGGCGCGTGGGACGAAGCGCGCGGCGGGCGTACTGCTACCTGCTGGTGCCGCCGTCGGGGAGCATGACGGAGCCTGCGGAAAAGCGGCTGCGGGCGATGCTGGACGCGACGGAGCTTGGTGCGGGGTTCCGGATTGCGATGAAGGATCTGGAGATACGCGGGGCGGGGAATATCCTGGGCGCGGAGCAGAGCGGGAATATCAGCGCGGTGGGGTTCGACCTGTACACGCGGCTGCTGTCGAACGCGGTGGAGGAGATGCGGGCGAAGGGGGCGGGAGTTGTGAGTAATGAGTTGTCAGTTAACAGTGATCAGGGAGCGTCCTTCGACAGGCTCAGGACGAACGGGGTTGCGGAAGCGGTGGATGGGAGCGCGGTGCAGGAAGAGGAGCGGGCAGAGCCGTCGCTGGATATTGGGGTGCCGGCGAGTATTCCAGAGGAGTATATCGAGGACTTGCCGGCGCGGCTGCGGATGTACCAGCGGATTGTTACGCTGTGTGTGGCACAGGCGCAGGATGCCGAGGATAGTGAAGTGAAGGAAGGCGATGACGCTATCAGGGCGCGTGTGGGGGAGATCGAGGATGAGCTGCGGGACCGGTTTGGGCCTCTGCCGTGGCAGGTGGTGAACTTGCTGTATGTTACGCGGCTGCGGCTATATGCGAAGGAGGCGGGGATCGAGTCTGTGACGCGGGAGCGGAACCGGGTGGTGCTGCGGTATGGCGGGGAGATTGGCGGCGCGCGGCGGGCGATGCAGCGGGCGCTGGGGCGGCAGGCGGAGGTGGGGAATACGCAGGTGCGGCTGCCGATGGATGCGCTGGGCGCGGAGTGGGAGCGCGGGCTGGAGGACGCGCTGAGGGGGCTGGCGGAGTTTATGCGGCGGATGGTGGCGGCGCAGATGGCTGGGGTGGGGTGACAGCCACCCCTGTGAGGGGTAGCTGGCGCTATCTGCTTTCGAGTTCTTGGAGTAGAGTATCTAATCCTTCGTTGACATACTCAGGTGACTCTTGAGCGAGTCTGAACATCTCTTCTAGGAGATCGTAGTCTCCCTGACCTGGTTCATTCTCCGTTCTTAATTCGTCAACTTGCCCTTCTGCGAGCGTAAGCATATCCAATGAGTAAGCTGTAGAAGGACACACAATGTTTGGCGGAAACCGCTTTATCGTTAGTGAGTACGGAGAGAAGTTTGCGGAATAGCGGTCCTGCGAGACCGTGCGTTCCCATCTGACTTTGCCTTCTCGCGTCTTATCCAACAGGGAAACTATGAGTTTAGATACCTTTTCATTGACTATGTGCTTTAGTGCCATATCCATCAACCCCTGAATTTAGGATGTATCTGTCATTTCCCGTTCAAGCTCAGCGTGTACTCTGTATATATTATTCTGAATCTCAAGCAACTTGCTTAGAAATCGCGCTACGTCAATGTCGGTTCCATTGGCGATGGCTATGTTGGACTCATCCTCCATTATAACCAATTGCTCAACAGCATGTTCGAGCTTGTCTCGCGCATCAACTTTCTTCTCCAATGGCAGATGGACCTCTACATCAATGAGAAGTTTACGCAATGGAGCGTATCGTTCGGTCGCTCTCTGCCACTGTCTTTCTCTTACAATGTAGATGAGGGAATCTATATGCACTGTTGACTGAGAGATTGCGGAGACTAGAGTCACTCGTTGCACAACTTCGCGCGCCTCAATCGCCGCTTGTGCTGCGCTTTCGGCGGCAGATTGGGTTTTTCGGATTTGCCAGACGGCTACGATGAATGCGGCTGCCGACACAACCAGACCAGTTGCGCCTACTATGAGGCCCGCTACTGCTATCCACTGGTCCGTGATGGTTACGCCTCGCCTTCGTCCTTTTTCGGCTCCTGCACTGGGACGATGCAGTAGTTGGCGCTGTTTTCTAGGAGGCGGTTGATTACGTGGGGGGATAGGTTGCGGGGGTAGGCGGACATTGCCCAGCGCTCGTTGAGGATTTGGCTTATCCGGTCGGCGTCCATGCCTTCGTTACCGTTTGCCAAGATGATTCGGAAGAGGGCTTCCTTGAGGGGGGTGTCGGGCAGCAGGTAGTCGTCGTCGTGGCTGCTGCTGGCTACGATGAGGTCTATGAGGGGCTGAATGTCGGAGTCTGCGGTGGGTTCTTCTTCGAGTGCCTGCCTGTCCATGTAGCCGAGACGATTGGCTATCATGAGGGGCAGCGCAGCGCCGATGCGCTGCGCCTGCTCTTCGGATATGACGAACATGTGGTAACTTTCGGGCTGGTCGTCTTGCTGGGTGAGGTTTTGGGTGGTCAAAGGTCTTCCTCCGTATATGAGAGTGGATGCTTGTATGAGGGTGTATAGATTATTTGGGAGTGTTCGTCAATATGGCGAGTGTCCTGGATAGCGTTTCAATTCAGGCGGATGAGTAGCGATTTCACCTCCATCCCCCGCTTCCGCGAGGGCAGGCTCTAACCTTCCCCCATCGAGGGGGAAGGAATTTTACATACCCTTGCCAGCCCATTGAAGGGGAAGGAACGAAGATGTCAGAAGGTTTCTTCGGTCCAGTCGAGCATTTGGACCTGGACGGTTTCGCCGGCTTGCTTGACGGGTATGTCTTCGGGGCAGATGGCGAGTCCGTTGGCGCGCGCCATGGATGTGAGCAGGTTGGAGCCCTGGTCGCCTGTTAGCGATGCGCGATAGACGCCGTTTTCGCGGCGGATTATGGCGCGGGCATATACCCTGCGGCTGTCGCCGTTGTGAATGGGGTCGTCAAGGACGGCGGTGACGGTGGGCTTGGGCGCGTCGGGCTTGCCGAGCATGCGGCGGATCGCCGCTCTGCCGAATTGCTCGAAGGCGACGAGGGCGCTGACGGGGTTGCCCGGCAACCCTAGCAGGGGGACTTTTCTATCTCTTTCTGCATTGAGTATGCCGAATGCGAGGGGCTTGGCGGGGCGCATGCGGACGGACCAGAAGTCTATTTCGCCGTGCTGGGATAGCACGTCTTTTACCATGTCGTAGTCGCCTTTGGAGACTCCTGCGGATGTTACTAGCATGTCTGAGTCGAGTCCGTCTTTGAGGCTGGCGTTCATGGATTCGAGGTTGTCGCGGGCGATGCCGATGAGCTTGGGCAGTCCGCCGTAGCGCAGGACGCTCGCGGCGATGCTGTATGTGTTGCTGTTGTATATCATGCCGGGCCGGTAGGGGGCGCCGGGTTCGAGCAGTTCGTTGCCGGTGGCGAGGATGGCGACTACGGGGCGGCGGAAGGCGCTTACGGAGTCGTAGCCGAGAGAGGCGAGGACGCCGATTTCGGAGGGGCGGAGCATTGTGCCTGCCTGGAGAACGGAATCGCCTTTGCGGACGTCCTGCCCGGCTGGTCGGATGTCGTCTCCGACGGCGACCTGATAGCGGATGGCGATTTCGTTGAGCGGCGTGCCGTCTGCGCGGCGCTGCATTTCGTCTGTGTCCTCGAAGGGGATTACGGCGTCCGCGCCGTCGGGTACGGGCGCGCCGGTCATGATGCGGACTGCGTTGCCGGAGGTTACGGCTATGTTGGGCAGCTCGCCTGCGGCGATCACTCCCGCGACTTTGAGGGTGATGGGGTTGTCGGCGGATGCGCCGTGGACGTCGGCTGCCTGGAGCGCGTAGCCGTCCATGGCGGAGTTGTCGAGGGGCGGGATGTCGTGGGTTGCGAGCGCGTCTTCGGCGAGGACCTGGCCGATGGCTTCCAGCAAGGGTGTTTGTTCTGCTTCGAGCGCGCGGAAGTGGCGCAGGATGCGTTCGAGGGCGTCTTCGACGCTGAGCATGGCTTCGCCGTAGTGCCGGTGGCTGTGGCCGCCGGTGTGACGTCTTTCGGCATGCTCAGCGTGATGGTGTTCGGTGTGTCCGTGGGAGTGGTGGGCGTGTGTGGTCATTGGGTATCCTTACAGAAATATGCACAAGGGTATTTTCAGAGCAGTATGAGGGCGTATTCACCCCCATCCTAGCCTTCCCCCATCAAGGGGGAAGAGACTGTTGTCGCCTAGTAGGGAACGCTACGATCCTTATTCAATTTATTGACATCGATATATGGGATATTTTGGAGTTTGGCTTAGTCGCCGGGCTGTATTGATTCGAGAAGGCTCAGGCTGTGCGCCTCGGAGATTGCGTCCTCCGGTGAGTAGCTCTCAGGCGCGGACGCCTTGGCACTGTGGGATGCCGGCGCGGGCGCTGTTGTCGGGCCAGCAGCTGCACAGTTGGGTCCAAGGAAATCGCGGATGCCGGTGAGCCAGTTCTGGAATTCGGCGTCGGCGGGGGCACAGAGGCCCTTGTTGTCGTTGAAGTAGAAGATTCGCATTAGGGTAAGCGCTGTCATGGAGCGGGGGAGTTGCCCGCTGAATTTGTTGTCGTTGATGGCGAGGCGCTGGAGCGTGGTTATGCGAGACAGTCCAATGAGTATTTGAGGGTCGGACAGGTCGTTGCTCCTGAGGTTGAGGAACTCGAGGTCGAGCGCCTGAAGGTCGTTCATATAGTCCAGCAGGTCTGAGTTGGTGAGGCCGCTGTCGTGGAGACCAAGGCCTGTCAGGTTGTTTAGTTTTTCCAGTTCGGGCAGCATTTGCGCGCCGGCTACCCGATTGCCGCCGATGTCGAGGAATTGCAGGCTGTCCATGTCGCCGAGACGCAGGAAGAAACTACCCGATGTCAACTCGTTGCCCCAGAGGTAGAGGTGCGTCAGATTATCCAAGTCTGCGAGCTGCGGCGGTATGGAGCCGGTCAGGCTGTTGTCACTCATCGAGAGATGGCGCAGGTTGGCTAAGTTGCTCAGTTCTGCGGGTATGTTGTCGCTCAGTTCGTTGGCAGCCAGATGCAGGTTGTGCAGGTTGTCGAGCCTGCCAAGTGTTGCAGGTATGGGACCGCTGAGTTGGTTGCGGCTGAGGTACAGCTCGTGCAGGTCTTCAAGCTTGCCAAGCTGCGCCGGAATGCGGCCGGTGAGATTGTTGTCCGAGAGCAGCAGGGACCGGAGCGCCGTGAGGCTGCCCAGTTCTGCGGGTATGGAGCCGGACAGTTCGTTTCTGCCCAGGTACAGCCCTTCGAGATGGGTGAGGTCTTGAAGCGCGGAGGGGATCTCGCCGGTCAGGTTGTTTGCGATGAGGATGACCTGGGTTACGCGGCCTTCGCTGTCGGTCTGAATGCCTTGCCATTCAGAGAGGGGGGTGTCAGAGAGCCAGTTGTGCTTGCGCGCCCAGCCTGCGCCGCCGGCGGATTCGTAGAGCGCTTTGAGGGCGTCGAGTTCGGGGCGGCCGAATGTGATGGAGAAGTCTCCGGTCTGGTCGCTTCTGAATGTTGTAACCTCGACTGTGTATGCGCCGGGCTGGAGCGCTTTGCGGAATCCGGCGTTTCTGTCGATGTAGTCGTCTATATCGACGATGGTTTTGCCTTCGTCGTCGTATAGGAAGATGTATGTGTCGAGGAATTGCGACCTGAGCAGCACTTCGACCACCGTGGGATGACTGAGGGTGAATGTGAATTGGCGCGCGTAGTGGTTGCCGAATTCGGTTCTGCTTTCGGAGGCGCAGTCGTTTGTGAGGGTGTGATCGTAGGTTGCGAAGTTGGTGATGTGCTCGCTGCACTGGGAGGGTGAAAGGGGCGGTGTTGGTGTGTGGGGCGTGTCTTCTTCGCATGTGTCGCCACTAACGTTGGTTATGGATTGCAGCCAGGTCTGGAACGCGATGTCTGCGGGGGCGCAGAGGCCGGCGTTGTTGTAGAAATACAAGAGAGTCAGATTGGTAAGTTGTGTCAGTTCTTGAGGAAACTCTCCTGTCAGTTGGTTGTGTGAAAGGGAGAAAGAAAGCAAATTAGAGAGGCTGCCTAATTCGGGGGGTATTGTGCCTGATAGATTATTATTGTAAAGATTTAACCTTACGACGCGCCCGTCAGCGTCAGTAGTTACGCCGTACCACTCGGATATGTGTGTGTCGGACAGCCAGTTTCTATTGCGCTTCCAATTGTCGCCGTTCGTGGCGTTGTAGAGTGCCGTCAGCGCCGCTATGTCGTCTTGATTGGATGGCGGCAACTGTACGCCGCAGATGTTGCCTTCGAAGTCTTCAATGCCTCGTAGCCAATTCTGGAACGACTCATCCGCGGGAGCGCAAAGGCCTGTGTTGTGGTGAAAGACGATCTCCTCTAGCTCTGTCAGCGCCGTGAGACTATGTGGCAACGCTCCTGTCAGCAGGTTGTTGCTTAGCCCCAACCCATACAATTCGGTAAGATTGCCCAACTCCGAGGGTACTTCTCCTGTCAGGTTGTTGCCGTCTAGTCCTAGCCAATTAAGATTAGTGAGTGCGCCAAGCTCCGGCGGTATCTCTCCGCTTAGATAGTTATAGTATAAATACAGATTCTCCAACTTGGTAAGATTTGCCAGTTCTGCCGGTATCTCGCCTGTCAAGTTGTTGACATGCAGTCCCAGAGCCTCTAGGTTGCTTAATTCGCCAATCCAAGGCGGCACTTCTCCCGTCAGTTCATTTCGCCGCAGTGATAGTTCTTTTAGGTTGGAGAGTTTGGCAAGTTCCGGTGGTATCGTTCCTGTCAGGTTGTTGTTGCCGAGGCTCAGAAGCTCAAGATTAGCAAGTTCACCAATCTCTGGCGGAATCTCCCCCGTCAAATCGTTGGAACCTATACTCAATGAAAGCAAATTAGTAAGGTTACCAAGTTCCGGCGGAATCTCCCCGGATAGGTTGTTAACGCTGAGGTACAACGATGTCAGATTCTTAAAATCGCCAATCTCCGGTGGAATCTCCCCCGTCAATTCGTTGAAACCGAGCGTCAAAGTTTGCAGATTGTCGAGCTTGGCAAGTTCTGGGGGTATATTCCCTCTGAATGAGTTGGCACCGAGGTCAAGCGTCTCTAGGTTTACGAGATTGACAAGCCACAGCGGAATTTCTTCTTCAAATTCGTTACCACTGAAGTCGAGAATGTTCAGGTTTGTGAGACTACCTAATTCTGGCGACATCTGCCCTGACAGGTCGTTGTATGTAAGCTCCAGCCCAGTGACACGCCCGCTCTCGTCCGTAGTTACGCCATACCAGTCGCTTAGTGGGGCGTCGGTGAGCCAGTTGTCGTTGTGATGCCAGTTGGGGCCGTCGGTGGCGTTGTAGAGGGCGGTTAGGGCGGCGCGGTCGGAGAGGTCGGGGCGGTAGCTGTAGTCGATGCCGGTTGTTTCGAGGGTGAAGTGGCCGGTGCGCTGCCTGCCGGATGTGGTTGCTTCGATGGTGTATGCGCCGGCTTCGAGGGTGCGCTCGATGCGGGAGTTGAGGTTGGTGTTGGTGATGTCGGCGCTGTGGTCGATGTATTGCGCGCTCGTGTCCGTGCCGGAGTGGAGATAGAGGTAGGTGTCAACGGGCGATCTGAGGAATATGGTTACATCGGATTGCTGTCGGAGGTAGAAGGTGTAGAAGAGGGCGTAAGAGCCTTCGCGCTGTGCGGAGAGGCAGTCGGATGTCCAGTCGTTTTCGACGCTGGCGGCGGTGAGCGGCTGAGTGCAGGCGTCCTGCGACGCTGCGGTCTGTGAGTTGCCGGGGAAGGCTGTCAGGAACAGGATGATTGCGAGGATAATGGGGACGGAGCGAACTAATTTCACGGAGTGAGGCATCTCCAGTCGTGGGAACTTTATCTTGTTCTTAGAAAAGTTTATACATAGGGCGGTGCGTGGTGTCAAGGATTGGGAGGCGAGTGATAGCGTTTCCATTCAGGTGGGTGAAAAGCGATTTCACCTCCATTCCCTGCCTTCGCAGGGGCAGGCTCTAACCTTCCCCCAAGGGTAGGTATTGATAATAAACTTGCCTGCATTTGTGATTTCACCCCCATCCCCCGCTTCCGCGAGGGCAGGCTCTAGCCTTCCCCCGTCGAGGGGGGAAGGGACTTATGCAATTTTCTCGGATAGGATAGAGATTTGCATGCGGAAAGAGGGTGTTATAAGTTGATGCGGGAGCGCGGCTTCCAGCTATTTTAATGCGAGAAGCGGAGGCATGATGATAGACGGCAACGGCAGCAGAGATAATCCGACGGTGGAGGAGAACCGCAGGGCCGGGACTCCGGAGTGGCAGCTGCGGAATGTGCGGTTCGACGATCCGGTTACGCTGGCGTCGTTTCCGCTGGTAAGGCACCTGACTTCTTCAGCGATACAGGGGTATGCGTCGAAGATGAGTGTGTATCCGGGGGAGTCTATTGAGCTGATGGTGAGCATGGAGCCGGAGGGGGAGTACACGATAGATTTCTACCGTCTGGGCTGGTACGGGGGGTTGGGCGGCAGGCACGTGGGGCAGATGGGGCCGTATCGTGGCAGGACGCAGCCGACGCCGGCGATGGGGATGCAGAGGGTGCGGGAATGCACATGGGAGGTGAGCGCGCGGCTGACGGTTCCGGACGACTGGGAGAGCGGGGTCTATCTGGCGAAGCTGTCGCGGGCGGAGAATGCGCCATACGGGGTGCAGAGCTACATCACTTTCGTGGTGAAGTCGCGGCGGAAGGCGGACTTGCTGTTTCAGGTGAGCGACATTACTTGGCAGGCGTACAATAAGTGGCCGGGCAATGACTCGATATACACGGACGGGACGCCGAATGTGTGGTATCAGGGTACGGAGGTTCGGGCGAGCTTCGACCGGCCGTACGCGAAGTATTGCCAAGTGCTGGACGCGCCGCTGTCGCTGGGTTCGGGGGAGTTCCTGCTGTGGGAGTTTCCGATGGCGTTCTGGCTGGAGGAGCGGGGGTACGATGTGGCGTACTGCTCGAATATGGACTTGCACCTGGACCCGGCTGTGCTAGAGCGGTGCAAGGCGTTTCTGTCGGTGGGGCATGACGAATACTGGTCGCGCGAGATGTTCGAGAATGTGATTGCGGCGCGGGATGCTGGGATGAGCATCGGGTTCTTTTCGGGGAACTCGGTGTATTGGGAGATCGAGTTTCACGAGAGCGAGGTCGGGGGCGCGCCGTGCCGGGTGTTTTCCCGTAAGCGGCTGTTCGACGGGGAGGAGGCGAGTCTGATGGGGGTGAAGAGCTACGGACCGGGATACGGGGACTGGGCGGTTACGAATCCGCAGCACTGGATATATGAGGGGATGGGTGTGAGCGAGGGGGATAGGATACCGGCGATTATCGGGTGGGAGTTCCATGGGACGCCTGCGGATATTCCGGGGCTTGAGGTGGTGGCTGGGTGCGAGCTGTTTCAGGGGTTCAAGGAGCCTCGCGAGCCTGCTCACGCGGCGGTGGTGTATCCGTGCGAGCGTGGGAACTGGGTGTTCAACGCGGGGACGATATGGTGGCCGGAGGGGCTGTCGAATCCGCCGGGTCATATACCGGCGCGGCTGGCGACGAACTCGGTTACGGTGGGGAGCAGCCCGGGGACGTTTGGAGTGCATCCGATGGTGGGTGCGATTACGGCGAATGTGCTGGATAGGATGGTGGCGGAGTCGCCGAGGGGGGATTAGCGGTCAGGTGTCAGGGGACGGGGGCTAACAGGATTTACAGGATGGGTAGGATGTTCCACCCCATCCCACCCTTCCCCCATCGGAGAAGGGACTTTTGTCACCTAGAAGGAAACGCTACGCATACCACTGGTTTTATTGACAATCAAGATGCAGTCGTGCTATCAAAGTATTATGAAGTCATAGTACCTTTTTAGAAACTATGAACATCTCTTGAGACAGGACACTCGGACTCTAAATTACCTGATATTGTCGAGATAGCCCTGAATGTTGCGGATACGCCTAGGGATAAAAACGCTATGTCAGTCTATTTGCCTGCGCCCGCCAATGCGAGAAGTCGCCTAGGTAGGTAATGAACAAGTCATCGGAGCCTAGAGATTCGATATGGAGTGTATCGGCGGCTGAGCGTCGTTGGTATAGCATATTATTTCCTATCTTTCTGATTGGCAGCGTCCTCTATTATACTTTCTGCATAGTTCCTTGGTACGAGGGACCTCGTGCAGGGATTGGACAGGTATTATTGAACTTCGGAGCCTTAGGTGTTTCATCGGCAATCTTGTCAATGACACTTGTAGCAGGAGGTAGTTTAGTGGTTGTTTCATATCAGTGGTTACACGACAAGGTAAAGGCTCGCAGAGAAAAGACTGTGGAAAATTGGCTCTCTCAGGAGCATGACCGCACCTACGAAGATGGCGCGACTATTCGGATAAAGGCGCAGGGTGATGAAGCGGCACAAAGCAGTACGCCACTAGAGGAAATAAGAGGACAGCGGGGTGTCATTCAGGGATTGCATGGATGGGTTTCGACACAAGGACAGGGTCGCGGCATATACATGGTATTTGTTGGCGGTCAGACATATCTGATTGATGAAAATTGGCTGGAACCTGAATCATAGCCTCCAGCAATCTGTTCATGAATTGACAGAGCCGAATGAGTTCTGACCCTGTTCACAGATTAACAGGGTCATTTTGTGTCAAGTGCGATGAGTTAGAAACCTCGTTTCCTGTTTGGATCGAGGTTTTTATAACACACTGCCAAGTTGAGAGGGGACTTTGGGTTGCGGCGGTTTGAGGGGCTGAACCGGATTTTGGTTAGGGGTGTTATTGGGTGGTTATGTGGAGGGTGTAGGTGGCTGGGTGGTAGGTGGTGTGGGTGGTGGGGGAGATGACGAGGACGGCGTAGTCGAGGGTTTTGCCGAAGCCTTGGATGGTGAAGGAGTTGTGGGACTGCCTGCTGACTGACACGCTGCCGTCTGTGGCGAATTCTATGACTTGCAAGATGAAGTCTTGCGAGAGGGTGTTGTCGGTGCGGCGGAAACCGTTGGCGCGCCAGTCGCCGTCGGTTTCGGCGTCGTCTGTGAAGGCGATTTCGGGTATGGCGATGTCGTCTATGAGGATGCCGCCGAGGTTGACGCCGTCGTCGGTGATGTACTCGAAGCGCAGCACGCTGTCCATGCCGGCGTAGTCGGAGATGTCCATTCGCTCTTGGACCCACTCGGCGCTTTTGCCTCCGCCGCTGTTGCCGGTGAGTCCTGCGCCGTAGTTCGCGCCTAGGGGGTCTTCGCGCGTGGTGTGGCTGCCTTCCAGCGTTGTCCAAGTCTTGCCGTCGTCGGTTGATATGCTGGCGTAGGCGTAGTCCCAGTCTTCTTCGATGTCGTGCCACATCCAGAACTCCAGCGTGGCTTCGTCCACTTCTGACAGGTCGAACTCGCGCTCCAGTGTGGTGTCAATCAGGTCGCCGTTGCCACCCCACCAGCAGTAGCGTCCACTATGGCAGTCCGTATCCACCTGCGCTACCGTCTCGTCTCCGTTGAAATCCACAAGCGCGTCTCCCTCTGACAGGCGCAGTTCGTAGTAGCGGGCGGAGAGCTGGGGCTGTGTGGTCGTCTCATCGAGGTCGCCGTCAACTTGCCTGACGCGGTGCGGACTTATGCTGCGACCGGGGTAGCGGTATGGGGCGAGGCTACTGTCATTGTCTGCGCCGTCTATCCGGTCGAGCTTGGCGTCGAGGTAGTTTGCGATGGTCCAGTCGGCGAACACGTCGAGGAAGCCGATGTCGAAACGGGAGAGGTATCGCTCCACGCCATTCACGCCGTCCAGCGGCTCGCGCGCAAGCTCTGCCAGAGCATCGTTGCCGCCGTAGTGGTCGCGCAGGTATTCGACGAACAGGGTCGCGCCGCCGTAGTGTGGCAGGGTGGCGCGCGGCTCGTTGGGCCAGAAGTTCAGCTGCGACTCGGGGTGAAGCAGGAACAGGTCAACGAAGCTCGCCTCGTATCCGGCTATCTCGGTGGCGACCTCAGACATTCCCTCGTTAATCCATACGTCCTCGCCGAGATCGAGGTTCCAGTGGACAGCGTGTTGGAACTCGTGGGCGAGGACGCTGAAGTAATCGTTACTGCCGGGTTGCAGCCAGTCGCCGTCCATGACTATCATCTCGCGCTCGTTGCTGTGCGGATGCGTGGCGCGAGGGTATGAGTCGCCGGACGAGAAGTAGCCCGCGGCTGCCACGAGCGGCGTGTGCAGCACGGTGAGGCGCGGATCGCCGTCAACGCCAGGCTTCCAGATGTCGCCGATGGTGTCCACGATTGGCGGGCGTATATCGCGCTCGAATACTTCTGCCACGCGCTCAAGCTGCTGGGCGGTCAGGTCGGTCTCTTCATCGGCGTACCAGTAGGCGTTATCGCTGACGGCGAGCAGGCGGGCATCTACCGTGTATGTGCGCCGCTCTATGAGGTCCGTAACGAAGAAGGTCTTGCGGTGTCCGACCTCGCAGCAGTCCGGGTCTGGCGGCAGGGTGCGGGTGAGGGGCGCGCCGTCCGTTTCCGCTCTGCCGTATCGCTGCGCGAGGGCGAAGAGGTCGCGTGTGGGCGGGTCTTCGCGTGACGGGATGGCGGAAATTATAGGCTCAGGGGTGGGAGTAGCGGTGTGGATGGCCGTGATTAAGGGCATCGACGCAGGCCCGGATGTCGCCGTTGGCTGTACCAGACTGACGACAGTTGCAGTAGCCGTTGGCATCGCAGCAGTCGATTGTGGCGATATATCTGTATCAGGCGGGGACTGTTCGCAAGCGGTGAGCAGGAGCGTAGCTATCAGAACGGCGATGATGCATGCGGAGCGCATGGATGTCATACCCAGTGGCACTATACTCATACCAGGTGTCCTCATAATTTAGAAATGGGCATAGTTCACTTCACCTCCCCATTCCTTCGACAAACCCAGGACAGGCTCTAATCTTCCCCCATCAAGGGGGAGGGACTATTGCCCTCACCCTAACCTTCTCCCACAGTGAGAGGGGACTGTTGTGTTCTTTCATTATAGCCGCATGCGTTCACGGGCTGTTGTATGATGTAGTGGCGTACACTGGATCAGCATATTCCCGAAGGTACGAGACATTCGCAAAAGGTGATGGTGGACACACATTTCACCCCCATCCTAACCTTCCCCCTTGATGGGGGAAGGGACTTTTGAAAATGCCTTGAGGGCACACTGGCAACGTGCTCCGGTCCCCGGTCGTGGTATAATCCCGCTGATCCACGGCAACAGAATGAAGGAGTCCGGCTACCTGTTGCACACGATATTCCGTCGCCTCGTTGGCTCGGTGCAGGACCTCGCTCCCATCGTACTGGTCATCGCCTTCTTCCAGATAGTGGTAATCCAGCAACCGTTTCCCAATCTCTGGAATGTGGTGGTGGGGCTGGTCTGTGTGGTGGTGGGGCTGGCTCTCTTCATTCAGGGTCTGGAAAGCGGCCTTTTTCCCATTGGAGAGGCTTTGGCTCAGGGATTCGCCCGCAAGGGGAGCGTCATCGCTCTGCTTGCCTTTGCTTTTTGCCTTGGTTTCGGCACCACCGTCGCCGAGCCTGCGCTCATCGCCGTAGCGGGCGAGGCAGCCTCAGTCGCCGCCGAAGCCGGGGTGATTCAGGACAACGATGCCGCGCAGGACTCCTATGCCCTGCGCCTGCGTCTGGTAGTGGCTTTCGCAGTGGGCGCTGCCATAGTGTTGGGCGTGTTTCGCATCCTGAAGGGATGGCCCATCCATTACCTCATAATCGGGGGCTATGTGCTGGTGACCATTATGACCGTCTTTGCTCCCCCTGAGATCGTGGGTATCGCCTATGATTCGGGAGGGGTTACCACCAGCACGATCACCGTGCCGCTGGTAACCGCGCTGGGCGTCGGACTGGCATCGTCTATCCGCGGACGCAGCCCAATGGTTGACGGCTTTGGCCTCATCGCATTCGCAAGCCTGACGCCTATGATCTGCGTGATGGGCTACGGGATGGTGTTCTGACCTTGGAGTTACTGCTACACGCCTTCCTGACCTCCCTGAGCGCGACCGTGTTGGACGTTGCGCCCATCGCCGGGATATTGCTCTTCTTCCAGGTCGCGCTCTTGCGCCGTCCGCTCCCCAACCTGCGAAAGTTGATCTCCGGATTTGTCTGCGTTCTTGCCGGACTGGCGCTGTTTCTGGTCGGTCTGGAACAGGCGCTGTTTCCCATCGGAGAGACTATGGCAGCGCAGTTGACCTCGCCCGCTGCTCTGGGAGACCCCGCGACGGGGGGCGGCCCGGACTGGCGAGCCTACTGGCTTGTGTATGCGTTCGCCGCAGCCATCGGCTTTGCCACCACAGTGGCTGAGCCATCACTGATAGCCGTGGCGCTCAAAGCGGAAGCGGTTTCCGGTGGAGCCGTGCGCGCGTGGGGCTTGAGAATCGCCGTGGCGGTCGGTGTGGCGCTCGGCGTGGCATTGGGATGCTTCCGCATCGTGACCGGAACGCCGCTGCCCTGGTACATCATAGCTGCCTATGTCGTAGTTATCGTGCTGACCTTCCGCTCGGTGCGGACAATCGTGCCGCTCGCCTATGACTCCGGCGGGGTTACGACCTCGACGGTTACCGTCCCGGTGGTCGCTGCCCTGGGACTGGGGCTTGCTGCCAACATACCGGGCCGAAGTCCGCTGATTGACGGGTTCGGTCTTATTGCTTTTGCCAGCGTATTTCCTATAATGACAGTGCTGGGATACGCCATTGTCGCGTCCTGGTGGAACCGCAGGCGCGATCCGTGCCCGCCCAAAACGGAGGAACTGTTCAGGGATGAGGCTCAAGCTGATAGTCGCACTCGTCAGCGACAGTAAAACCGATGTCGTAGTCCGCGCGGCGCGGGACGCGGGCGCTACCGGAGCGACCATCGTAACCAGCGTAAGAGGCGAGGGCCTGACGCCGGGGAAGACCTTCCTGGGACTGGAACTGGAATCCATCCGGGATATAGTCATGTTCCTGGTCGTCGAGCCGCGCGCGAGAGAAATACTGGAGCGCATCAGGGACGCGGCGCATTTCGACTCCGAACACGGGTCCGGCATTGCCTTTCAGATTGATGTGGAAGACGCGGTTGGCATGATTACCCAACTGCCCGCCATTTACGAGGAATTGACTACAGAAATATGAGCTTGAAACCAGAACTCCGGGTCGGCGACGTGATGGCCACCGGGATTATAAGCATCAACGGACTGGCAACCGTATCCGACGCCATGGCGTTAATGCGCCGGCACAATGTCAACTCGCTGGTGGTCAATAGGCGTGACGAGGATGACGAGATCGGATTGGTCTTGGTTTCCGACATAGCACGCCGGGTGATCGCCCCCAATCGGTCGTCGGACCGGGTCAACGTCTATGAAATCATGTCCAAGCCGGTCTGGACGGTACCGCCGGAAATGCTGGCGCGCTACGCCGTGCGTCTGCTGGTACGCTTCGATATTTCCCGGGCGGTCGTCGTGAACCATGACCGCAACCCCATCGGGATAGTTACCCTGCGCGATCTGACGCTGGGAGAATAGCCCCGGTAGGAGAGGCAGCAGCCTTTCGAGGTTCGCTGTCCAGGACAGGTTGGACTCAACCAGCTAACTCAGGCGCCCTAGGATAGCTTACGCGGTTAAGTGTGCCATTACCTTTCTGTCTGAGACTTCAGCAGAATTAAGAAAGCCGAGACTTTTGCAATAGGTGGTGGTGGACATACATTTCACCCCCATCCTAACCTTCCCCCATCGAGGGGGAAGGGACTTTTGAAAATGTCTTGAAAGCCAGGAGAAAGAACATGAAAATTACCGACGCATCTATGGAGATATACCGATGGGACCGGCCCGTGCCCATCCGCAATGGGATGTACACGTATCCCACGGTCGCGCTGAATCTCATCAAGCTGGAGACGGACGAGGGGATTACGGGCTATGGATATATGGGCGGGGAGCATGTGTCCGATGAGATGACGATGGGGACCTTTAATAATATGAAGCAGTTCGTCATCGGGCAGGACCCGTTCGACAATGAACGCCTGTGGGACGCGATGTGGCAGCCGAAGCTGGTGGGCAGGCGCGGCACATCGACTCGCGCTATCAGCGGCATAGACATCGCTCTTTGGGACATCAAGGGGAAGGCGACGGATACTTCAGTGCATAAGCTGCTGGGCGCGTACACGGACCGCATTCCGGTCTATATCGCGGGCGGGTACTATGAAGAGGGCAAGGGGCTGAATGAGCTTGCCGCCGAGATGGAGACTGCGGTGGAGATGGGGTCGAATGCGGTGAAGATGAAGATTGGGGGCGCACCTATCAACGAGGATGTGGAGCGCATCCGGACGGTGCGCGAGGCGGTGGGGCCCGATGTGAAGGTGCTGATGGATGCGAACTGCGCCTACCGCTATTACGAGGCGATAGAGCTTGCGCGCAAGGCGGAGAAGTACGATGTCTTCTGGTTCGAGGAGCCGGTGAACCCGGACGACTACGAGGGACACCGCCTAATCAGCCGCTCTACCTCGATTCCGGTAGCGACGGGGGAGAATGAGTACACCCGCTACGGCTTCCGGGACCTTATCAACAATCGGTGCGCGGCTATCATACAGCCGGACGCGCTGATTATGGGCGGTCCGACCGAGTTCATGAAGGTGGCGGCTCTGGCATCGGCGCACGACCTGCCCATCGCTCCGCACGGCAAGCAGGAGGTGCATATACATCTGGTGGCGGCGATTCCGAACGGGCTGATACTGGAATACTACGCGGGGGCGGTGGACCCGATGCACGGGAAGGTGTTTGAGGAGCAGCTGGAGGTGGCGGATGGGCATGTGCTTGCGCCGGATAGGCCGGGGTTCGGGTTCACGCCGAACTTCGAGGCACTGGCGCCGCATAGGGTGATGTAGGGGGTTACAGAGATTCGACTTCCGCGAAGAACACTTCAGGACTGACGCCTTCATGTTCGAGTTGCCTTTGCAGATCAATCCTAGTAACTGCACCTCTGGAAAAGTCAAACTTCAAGGGACGCTCGGGTTCCCCAGGATCGACTCGGTCACGGTACATAACGAATCCGCCCTCCTCCGCAATAAGCTCATAGCCCATGCGGAGGAGGGCATTGTGTGCTTGTTCACTCGAGACATCAGGCACTGACTGCCGCCTCCAATGGGAAGTTGACAGGGTACTGTATGCGTCTTACCGTATCGTCTTCGGTCACATGGCTTGCTACGCCGTGAAAGTCCAAGTAGCGCCGAACCTTCTGAACGCCATCGTTGCCGTTTCCGAAGTTATCGATAAAGAATTTCAGGGCTTGCTGTACTCTGTCCAGAGCGTCGTCTTCCGTATCGCCGTACACGGTCATGCCCAAAGGCTCTATGTACGCCGCCCAATGGTCAGCCCTATCCTCTATGGAGACATTAGCCGTAAAACTTATCCTCACGGTTCTACTTCCAAGCATGCTTCCTCCTTTCATGCTTGTAGTATGTTAGGACTTTCATATTAGCCTTTCTGAATGGCATTTTCAATAGACACAGACTAACTGGCAGTGTTTACATTTAGGTAGGTGATAGCAATTTCAGACCCATCCTGACCTTCCCCCATCGCGAGGGGGAAGGGACAAAATGCTTCACCTCAACAGGTGTTAGCAATACTGAAAGAGAGGATGTGGGAGACGAATACTTCTCCCGCATCCTCTCTGTTTTGCTTGCTTGGGGCTATTCTTCTTCTTCCTCTGTCTCGTCGCCCTCGTCGCCTTCGATGCCTTCGATGTCCTCTTCATCTTCGAGGTCGAAGGTGTCGGTCTCAACACGAGGCGGTGTGACGCGGGCAACGAATTCGTCGCTGTCGGTGAGGACGGTAACATTGTCGGCGACGGCGATGTCGCTGACGACGATTGATTTCTCGAAGTCGTCGAGTCCGCTGATGTCGGCTTCGACTGACGCGGGTATGTTCATCGGGAGCGCTTCGACGAGCAGCGAGGTGAGCGGCTGAAGCAAGGTGCCGCCCTGCTGAGTGGCGGGCGCGCTGCCGATGAGGGTGATGGGCACTTCGGCGCTGATGGTCTGCGTGATGTCCACGCGGATGAAATCCACATGCAGCAGGTCTTCGGTGACGGGGTGGCGCTGCACTTCGCGCACGAAGCAGATATTCTCTTCGTCGGACCCGTCAACGGCAACGGAGACGGGGATGTTGCTGCCGACGCGGGGCAGAATGCGGCGCAACTCGCCAGCTTCGGCTTGAAGCGACTGTGAGTCGATACCGTTGCCATACATGTGAACGGGCAAGATGCCCTGCTTGCGAAGCCGCTTAACTTTCTTGCCTGTCACAGTTCTCGGCGACAGGCTGAGGTTCTGCACATCCATTTGATTTGACGCTCCTGTGTATGTTGTTCAAGTATCACGGCATGCAATTGTAGCACAGCGATTGTTGAGGATGCATGAAGTATGGGCGCGCGCTCAATTTCCTTTATGCGGTTTATCCGTTATAATTGCGATGCGTAGGATGAGCGCGAGTATCCGGAGGAGCGCCATGACAACCGAAGATTATTCGTTCACCAAGTTTTCACAGAACACCTTCTATGAAGGGCTGAACGCGCAGCTCGTGGATATGGCGGATCTCAGCATGGACAGACGCATTGTCGATCTCGCGTGCGGCACCGGGGGCGTAACGGGCCTGATTGTGGAGCGCTTGAATAACGCCCGCGAGTCGGTGGTGATTGCGGTTGACCATTCGGCGGGCGCACTGAAGCAGGCGATGGAGAACCTGAAGGACAGGAAGGACGCGGCGATTCAGTTCGTCCATAGCCAGGTGGAAGGGCTGTCAGGGTCACTCAAGGAGTCTGTCGATACGGTGGTGTTCTGCAACGCGATACATTATATTCCGGATAAGGACGCGCTGCTGGACGACATCGCCAAGTCGCTGAACCCGGGCGGCAAGTTCGCGTTCAACACATCGTTCTACGAGGGCAGCCACCCGCCGGAGAGCCAGGCATACTACCGCAAATGGATGTTCAAGTCTATTCGCACGCTGCGGAGCGAGTACGGACTTAGGCCGAGCAGGTCGGAGAAGGTGGAGTCGCGCAAGCAGCTAACGGTGGAGCAGTACCGCGAGTTGCTGGAAGCACATGGCATGACCATTGTGCGGCAGAATATAGAGACGGTGCAGGTTCCGATCGAGGGCTGGCTGGATATCAGCGGCTTTCAGGACTTCATCGAGGGGACGCTGCCGGGCGTGCCGCTGGACAAGGCGAGCGCTGCGTTGCAATCAGGCGTGCGGCAGACGTTCGAGGAGATGGAGATCACGCATGTGCCGCGAAGCTGGCTGGGGATTATTGCGGTGCGTAGTTAGGGACTAACATGGATATGCAGGATGGATAGGATTTTCACCCCCATCCCAACCTTCCCCCATCAAGGGGGAAGGTGTTTTTTGTTGGGATTTCGCAAAGCTCGATACGAGGTCAGAGTTACTAATTTTCACTTGTCCCTATTAAGCATGGAAGGGACTGAAAGTGGTTTCCCCTATGGCTCTATTGTGGATTACGGATGCGGATGTCGAACGCCTTCTGAGCGTTGAGGAAGCGGTGCCGGTGGTGGAGGCGGTGCTACGGCAGCAGGCGATGGGCACGGCAACGAATATGCCGCGCGGGCACACGATTGCGGGGCCGGGCGTGATGCTGGCGCACATGACGGCTGCGCTGCATGAGCAGGGCGTGTTCGGTTTCAAGGTGTATTCCATAGTTGACGGCAAGTATCAGTTTTTCGTGCTGCTTTACAGCGTAGAGTCGGGCGACCTGCTGGCGGTGTTGGAGGCGAACCAGCTTGGGCGGCGGCGGACGGGGGCGGCTTCGGGTGTGAGCGTGAAGTGTATGGCGCGGGAGGATTCGGCCGAAGTCGGCATACTCGGGAGCGGGTTTCAGGCGGACGCGCAGCTTGAGGCGATATGCGACGCTCGTCCGATTGAGCGAGTGCGCGTACACAGCCGCAACGAGGAGAACCGCGCCGGCTTTGCGCGGCGCATGACGGAGACGCTGGGCATTGAGGTGGTGGCGGTGGATACGCCGCGTGAGGTGGTGGAATCTGCTGATATTCTGGTTACGATAACGAATTCGCCAACGCCGGTGTTCGATGGCGATTGGCTGCGGCCGGGCACGCATATCTGTGCGGTGGGCGGAGCGAATGAGTATGTTACGGAACTGGATGACACGACGATTCGGCGGGCAGATATAATCGCGGTGGACAGCATAGCGCAGGCGAAGATAGAGTGCGGCGAGCTGCTGATGCCGACATCACGCGGTCTGCTGCTATGGGAGCAGGTGAGCGAGTTGTGGCAGGTTGTGGGCGGGATGAAGGCGGGAAGGCGCGCCGATGATGACATCACGCTGTTCAAGTCGCTGGGCATGGCGATGTGGGATGTTGCGGCGGCGAAGGTGGTGTATGAGAGGTATGTCAGTTAGTCAGTTATGAGTTATGAGTAGTCAGTAGTCGGTTTTCAGTTCACGGAAAACGGGGGCTAACAGGATATACAGGATGGATAGGATTTTCACCCCCATCCCCTGCGAAGGCAGGGGAGAAGGCGAATTCAGTACGAAAGACCCTTTCTGTCTGTCATTCTGAACGCAGCACAGCGGAGTGAATAATCTAAAACTTCTGCCATAAGACAAGCCTGCTCGTAGTTGAGGATGCTAGATTCCTCACTCCGTTCGGAATGACAGCATAAATCCGGCTCGCTTGAAGCGCAGCGGCATTACATTTGAAATACCAAGCACCTACCCTTCTCAGCCTATCAAGGGGGAAGGAATAATCGATGAGGATTTTGTTTGTATGAATACGATTCGGGCTATTACGCCGTTGGACGGACGATATGCGACGCAGGTGAGCGGTCTTACGGAGCATCTTTCGGAGTGGGCGCTGATAAAGCGGCGCGTGCAGGTGGAAGTGGAGTGGCTGGTGGAGATGGCGGGATGCGCGGACATCTCGGATATGCGCTCGCTGACGGGCGCGGAGCAGGAGTTTCTGCGCGGGCTGGTGACGGACTTCGATGACGATGCGGCGAACCGGGTGAAGCGCATCGAGGGTAGGACGAATCACGACGTGAAGGCGGTGGAATACTACATCAGGGAGCGGCTGGCGGGCACTTCGTTGGAGGATGTTTGTGAGTGGGTGCATTTCTGCTGCACATCGGAGGACATCAACAACCTGTCGCACGCGCTGATGGTCAAGGGTGCGCTGGAAGAGGAGTGGCTGCCGCAGGCGCGCGCGCTGGTTGACGGCGTGGCTGCGCTGGCTGAGGTGACCGCCGATACCTCGATGCTGGCGTACACGCACGGGCAGGCGGCGTCTCCGACGACGCTGGGCAAGGAGTTGGCGGTGTTCGTGTATCGCTGGCGGCGGCAGATGCGTCAGATAGAGAATGCGGAGTACCTGGGCAAGTTCAACGGGGCGGTCGGCGGCTACAACGCGCATGCGATCGCGTATCCGGACGCGGACTGGCAGTCCATTTCAAGGGGGTTCGTGGAGCGGCTGGGGCTGACGCACAACCCGCTGACGACGCAGATTGAGCCGCACGACTACATCGCGGAGATATTTCATGCGCTGGTACGGTTCAATACGGTGTTGCTGGACTTCGACCGGGATATGTGGTCTTACATATCGCTGGGGGTTTTCCGGCAGAAGGCGGTGGAGGGCGAGGTCGGCTCTTCGACGATGCCGCACAAGGTGAATCCCATCAACTTCGAGAACTCGGAGGCGAATGTGGGGATAAGCAGCGCGCTGCTGGAGCATCTTGCGACGAAACTGCCGGTGTCGCGGCTGCAACGGGACCTGACGGACTCGTCGGCGCTGCGAAATCTGGGGCCTGCCATCGGGCACAGCCTCGTGGGGCTGAAGTCGGCGATGCGCGGCTTGCGGCAGGTGGCGGTGGACGACGGACTGCTCGCTGCCGAGCTTGATGACGCATGGGAGGTGCTTGCGGAGGCGGTGCAGACGGTGATGCGGAAGCAGGGCGGAGAGGACGCATACGAACTGCTGAAGGGATTCACGCGAGGGCGGAGCGTTACGCAGAAGGATTTGCGGGCATTCGTGTCTGAGCTGGAGCTTCCTGCGGACGACAGGGAGCGGCTGATGGCGCTGACTCCGGCGGGCTATACGGGGATTGCGGCGGAACTGGTGGCGCGGATGGATGGGTAGGATGGCGGAGATAAGATGATTCGGTAAGTCCTGATTATTCGTGCTAGACTTGTGTGCGGATGCAAGCGCATGGCGGGAGGTTGAACTATGGAGAGGACAATAACCATCACCGTGCCGAATGAGTATGTTTCGGAGTTGGAGGAATTGGCGCGTGAAGAAGGGTTGTCAGAGGAAGAGATAATTTTGAACGCGCTGAGAAGGCGAGTCGCGGGCAGCCGTATTCGCAGTGTGGCGGATTTGAAAGCCGCCGCCAAAGGGCGGGAAGCGTGAAAGAAATCACGCACATGACCTTGTATCGTGGAATATCGTAAAGCGGAGACGGATTATGCAAAAGAAAATCACTATTACCGTGCCGGATGAAGATACTATCTGCGGACTGGAAGAATTGGCGCGGGAAAAGGGGTGCTCCGAGGAAGACATACTCTTGGACGTGTTACGGAGACAAATCGCCGTAAGGGGACTTCGGAGATTGAGAGCAGAGATGATTCCGCACGCCCAGAAGATGGGCATTTACACGGATCAGGATGTATTTGATATTGTTTCATGAGGATTGTGCCTGATACCAATCTCCTGATTTCTGCCGAAATATCTGCACAAGGCGCATCAGGCAATTGCTTGACAGAGTGCTGATGTTCACGATGTTATCTTGTCCAATCCAATTTTGGATGAATTAACCGATGTCTTGTCTTCCAAGTTCGGGTACGACAATTTGCGAATATCAAGAGTAATTTCTCATACCTTGGCAAATGCGGAAATCGTGGAGCCTGTGACCTTCGAGACGCAGATTTGTCGGGACCCGGATGACGACGCGATTCTTGGCACGGCGGTTGCCGGGAATGCCGACTGTATCGTTACGGGCGACAATGACCTGCTTATTATTGGGCGATTTCAGGGTGTGGACATCATATCGCCATCCGAGTTTGCGCGATATGAGACGGGGCAGTTTTAGGCTTGGAATTGAAGGTGGGGCTATTGTCTGTTGAGGGCGGTGGATTCAGAACGGTTTTGGCTGCGCTGGCATTGGCGTTGGCGTTGCTTGCGCTGACGAATGGCGGCGCAGAGGCGGACGGCAGGACGCAGGGTTTTGTTGGGAGCGGCTCCGGCGCTTCGGAAATAGTTAACTCCGAAGAGTGCGACTTGACTGGCAGGTGCCGCGTGGAATTGGAGGGAGAATTCGACGCGGGTGAGATGGGCGCGGGAACGGTGAAGTTCATTGTCCATGACGACTGGTCGGGAGTGACGGACCGGCATGGTTCATGCGCCGTTCCGGATGAGGGTCAGACCAGTTTCACATGGGAGACTTCGGAAGGCGATGGGCTGGTGATGACCCAGACGCTGGGGTTCGTGTGTCCTTCGGCGGATGGCGAATCATGGCTGTGGAAGCGCGCGCTTAGGATTGTGGAAGGGACGGGCAAGTTCAACGGCGTAACGGGGTCGGTATTCATAGTGGGGACCAGGATGGTGGAGACGGGCGAGGAGACATGGACTTTCGAGGGGAGTTTCACATTGCCTAGGGAGCAGGCGCGGAGGTCCGGCTGCTATCGGGCGTATTTCATCGGCGACCTGATAGTGATACCGCCGAGGGAACAGCCGCCGCCGGTAACGCCTAGTCTTTCGTTCTGGCTGTGCGGAGACGGTGTTACTTTGCAGGGGCCGAACCCGCGCGAAGGATACGAAATTTTTAATCCGCGGCAGTGATGGCGAGGGAGCGAGCTAAAGGGCCGTGCCGTAGATGCGCTCGGGGACGACGACTATCACGGCGCGCTTGTCTTCGACCATGGCGCGGTCGTATTCGTCCCAGTCGGGGTGCTCGCCGGAGATGGAGCGATAGACATCGCGGAATGCCTGCCGGAGTTCTTCGGAGTCGGTGTTGTCGGCGGACATGACGCGGGCTGTGCCTTCTAGGACGACGAATCCCCACCAGATGTCCTGCGAAACGAGAAGGGAGCAGCGCGGGTCGCGGCGCAGGTTGGCGAGCTTGGCCCGGTCCTCGGTGGTGGTGAACGCCGCGCCGTCGGCGTATGGTCCAACTACGACGATGCTGAGTTGCGCCGCGCCGCTGCGCCGGAAGGTGCTGAGGACGGCTTTGTCGTTGCTGGAGATGAAGTCGCGGATGTTGTCTGGAAGCATTTTCTGTCCCTCACTTTCGGAGGCTAATGCCGAATTCAAGCCGTGCTTTGGGGCAAAACTGAAACTTTGCTCAAGCAGTCAGGTCTATCTCGTACATGTCGTAGTGCGAATGGCTCATGCCGAGGGCTTTGTAGGTCTGCTGGGCGATGGTGTTGGTGCGCTCCACGTATAGGCGGATGCTGCATACATCGCTGCGGTCTTTGGTCATAGACAGTATGTGTTCGTACATCGCGCGATAGACGCCTTTGCGCCGCCATGCGGCATCGACATAGACGCTCTGAATCCACCAGTGCGTTGCGTTGTTCCAGTCGCTCCACTCGTATGTGATGAACAGGCTGCCGACGACTTCTTCGCCAGCGTCGCTATCGGACTCTGACACCGCGACGATGTAGAAGCCTTTCAACGGGTCGTCGAATATAGCTGTGATGCCCTGGCGGCTTGTGGCCGGATCGAGCGTCCTGTCCTCGGTCTCCAGCGCCATAGCCTGCTGGAATTCTGCGATGCGGTCAATATC
This sequence comes from Dehalococcoidia bacterium, assembly GCA_034421195.1. Lineage (GTDB taxonomy): Bacteria > Chloroflexota > Dehalococcoidia > Lucifugimonadales > JADFKI01 > Bin90. The sequence goes on along the minus strand of DAOUKP010000015.1, from coordinate 67,640 downwards.
CGCGCGGGTTGCGTTGCGTATGCTTATATTCTTCATGGCTTTCAGTTTATGATAAGCGCGTTGTGTTGGAAAGGCATTTCAGAGTTTTGAAGGGGTATTGGAGAGTCATGGATATTTGGGAGATGGCAGACCTTATTGCGGAGCAAGGAGAACTAGGGGAGCGCTACCTGGAGTTTTTCACGGCGGACACTGGGACGCTGAGTCTTGGGCTGTATGTGCTGCCCGCCGGGGATATTGATCCGCAGCAGCCGCACACGGAGGACGAGATTTACTATGTGGTGAGCGGCGCGGCGCGGATGCAGGTGGGCGACGATGACAGGGAGATCAAGGCGGGTTCGGTGATATTCGTGGAGACGGACGTGCCGCACCGATTCCACACGATCACGGAGACGCTGACGGTGCTGGTGGTGTTCGCGCCACCGAGACGGTCGCGGGGGACGAATTAACAGGAAGGGTAGGATTGACTTCGTGCATTGCGCATATTCTGCCTATACTTCACAACCATGTTAGAATGCGCCTTGCAATTGCTTTTCCGAATGAGGTGCTTGAGCGTATGGCGATAAACAAGGTTGTGGGGTCGTTCGATGAGGCGGTGGCGGATATTCCGGACGGCGCGATTCTGATGATTGACGGCTTCGCGGGGCCGGGCGGCACGCCGCAGAACCTGATTCGGGCGCTGCGAGATCACGGGGCGAAGGACCTGACGGTCATCAGCAATACGGCGGGGCTTGCGAGCGTCATCGGCTTTGGCACGATACCGGGCGATCGTCCCATCGACATCGGCATTCTGGTCGATAACGAGCAGATTAAGAAGGTCGTGGCTTCGTTCCCGGTGTCGCCGTCGCCGTCGCGTCCTACTTCTTATGAGCGGGCGTACCGCGAGGGCAAGGTTGAACTTGAGCTTGTGCCGCAGGGGACGCTTGCGGAGCGCATACGCGCGGGCGGCGCGGGCATACCGGCGTTCTACACGCCCACGGGCGCGGGAACGCTGCTGGCGGAAGGCAAGGAGACGCGCATCTTCGACGGCAAAGAGCATGTGCTGGAATATGCGCTGAAGGCAGACTTCGCGCTGCTGCGGGCGCACATCGCCGATCCTCTGGGCAATATCGTGTATCGTGGCACTTCGCGCAACTTCAACGGCGTGATGGCGACAGCGGCGCGCACGACTGTTATGGAAGTGGACGAGATAGTGGAAGTGGGCGAGATAGACGGGCACGGCGTTCATACGCCCGCCATCTATGTGAACCGCATCGTGAAGATTTAGGCGGAAACTAGCAGGATGGACGGGATTTTGAACATCATCCCCATTCTAACCTTACCTCATCGAGGGGGAAAGGGACTTATCAATCGGGGGAATCTTGCATAAGTGCAGTCATAGAGATGATGCAGGCATTTTCACCCCCATCCTAACCTTCCCCCATCAAGGGGGAAGGGACTTATGCAATTTTCTCAAATCTGCCCAACTGATATACTGACAAAACTGACATACCGGTAAACTTAACCACAGAATGAGGTGAACCCATGAAACTGGTATTTTTCGATGACTTCAAGCTAGGAGCGGTGAAGGGCGACAATGTCGTTGACCTGTCGGATGCGGCGAACCACATCCCGCATGTGTCGCCGCAGGATATATTGTCGGGGCTGATCGCGGACTTCGATACGCACAAGTCTCACCTGGAAGAGGCGATAAGCGCGAGCGACGGCGTGCCTCTGTCGAGTGTGCGGCTGCGCTCACCTGCGCCGGGGCCGCTTAACATCATCTGCATGGCGGTGAACTACATGGAGAACGGCACGCGCTCCGAGCCTGCGCCGATAAACGCCTTCAACAAGTCGCCTAACGCCGTCATCGGCGACGGGGACACCATCCTGCTGCCTGATGTGGCTTCTTCGATATTCGAGCACGAGGCGGAGCTGGGGCTGGTCATCAGCAAGCCCGCGTGGCAGGTGAAGGCTGAGGACGCCTACGACTATATCTTCGGGTACATCAACTTCATAGATGTGTCGGCGCGTGGGATTCCGGCGTTCTACCAGATGAAGTCGCGCGAGACTTTCGCTCCGATGGGGCCGTATCTGGTTACAGCCGACGAGATTGCGGACCCGCAGAGTCTGCCTGTGAAGCTGTGGGTGAACGACAGGCTTTGCCAGGACTTCAATACGGACGACATGGCGCACAAGATTCCGCGCGTAATCGAGTGGGTGACTTCAGTTCATTCGCTGGGACCGGGCGATGTGGTGGCAACCGGCACGAACCACTTCGGACTGAGCGCGATCCAGGACGGCGACACCATTGACATGGAGGTCGAGGGGCTTGGCAAGCTGCACCTGAATGTGCAGGACGATCTGAAGCGCACATGGGGCCGCGAGACGCGCCACGAGTGGGAATCCGCGGGGAACGAGGGTACGACGCCGCAGCTGACGGGGAAGTATGCGTAGGAGCGATAATAGCTGTCAAACCATATGGTAGAATGGGCGGAAGTCAGGAGGAAATCCGATGGCAGCTTCCACATTCGATACGCTGCGTATAGCGCGCGCGCTTAAGGACGCCGGGTTTGATGACGCGCAATCGGAGGCTATCGTATCCGCCATCCAACGGTCGCTTGGCGAAAATGTTGCCACCAAAACGGATTTGGCGGAGCTACGCGCCGACATCTACCGCGCCATGTGGGTTCTGGGCGCAGGGCTGGTGATGATCAACATTGCCGTCACTAGCCTCGCGGTCGCTCTCATAAAGTTGACTTGATAGCATTTAGTCCAGACTATAAGGTAGCAAGGGATTAAGCGTAGGCGAGGGACAATGGCTAGGGAGCCGCAGCGTGATTGGCGCTCAGAAGTCGCAAGGCTAGATACCAGCGCCAGCCATGAGAATCTTAGGACTCAGGTAACGTTATTCAGGTGGATTTTGCGCCTGATATTCCTTCCTTTCTGGCTGCCCTTCTACCTCTATGGAGTGGCGAAGCGGCGCAGGGTGATGAAGGAGTTCGTCTTGGAGCACGCCAGGAATAGGCTCGTTGGCGACTCGCTCGTCAATGAAATTGCCCTTGCCTGGGCAGAGGCGCACCCGGAGGAATATCCTCTAGGCGAGTACGATCCGGGGCTGGGGAAGCTACGCAGCAGATTCAGGCGAATCATTGAGAGCGAGGGGCGGTAGCGCGTTGCTTGGGAGCGCGCGCCAATCTAGTTGGTTAGGTGGTAAGGATATAAGAACGGCAATGGCTGCTTCCCCATTCCATACGCTCAAAAATGCCGGCTTTACTGATGAGCAGGCAGAAGCTATCGTCTTCGCAATTCAAACATCGATTAAAGGAAAGGTACTAACTAAATCTGATTTAATGGGTGTTGCAACGAAGTCGCCCACTTCAGAGTTTCGCGCCGACATATACCGTGCGCTTTGGATTCAGGGCGCAGTGCTGGTGACGATAATGGTCGCGCTGTTCACGCTCTTTGGGACTTTCTGATAGAAAGAGAACCCCGCGCGAAAGATTCAAAAGTACGTAGAGGTGGCAGGTATGTGACATGCCTGCCACCTCTTTACTCACCTTTGAGCTACCTTAGATACACTCTAGTTACTAATCAATTTCCCATCCCATCGCCGCTTCGCGCATTTTTTCCATGTTAACTGGATAAGACAAGTGCGGTAGCCCAATAATCAAAGTGTCTTTTGACTTGAGGCTGGCGCATCCTCGCTTCAGATTGTAGGTGCCATTTACAGGCCGCTCTTCATATCTCGTTATTCCGAATCCACATCTTTTGTCAGTGATCACGCTCCAGGCCGACCTACTTGGGCTCTTGCCATTACCAAGGCAGACAATTATGGATGGTGATATATGCTCCAAGACACTAATACACCATGCAGCACCGTCCCTCCAAGTCTCTTTGGACAAGTTTCCGATATTGCCTGAACGCATTGGCACCACATTGAAGCTGGCCGCGTTCCTCAATGTAGTTTCACCGTCGCCAGAGAATAAAATGTCAAATGCCTCCAATACTCTTGCCTGAAGTCCTCGCTGTTTGTCTCCGCTAGTTCCCCAGTGCTTATCATCTAACCAAGCTTGATATTGCCGCCCCTTTTCGTATGGCGCTTCCAATCCTCCGCTGCGTAAGTCATCCTTCCACTCCTGTTTCTCGCCTCCTGGATTCGCTCCAATGAAAACGACGGCAGCACCATTTTCGATTTTATCAACGGAGCAGTACCAGGGCTTTGTGCCGTATGTAATCTCGCTTCGCGATCTCGCACGCTTATATATGCGATTCGCACCGTGGGTAAATTGCCTAGTTTTTCTCAATTTGGCCTCCTTGTCCAAGGACTTCATAACTGCTCGATATCGCTTTGCTTCAATTGATATGATCTTTTCGTTCATTCTTCTGTCTCACTTTCACTTTCAGTAAATCAAAAAACGCTCCAACAAAAGGAACGTTCTCAACAAATTTGGGCGCAAGTTGCCCGCCGTATGTGTGTTGCCGATTGCTAAGTCATGCTCAACCTCCTTTTCCACATGTCCTATAAACGAAAAAACGCGCTCCCGACAGGAAACGCTTTCAACAATGGGAACAATACAACAAAAGAGTTCATTTGTCAAGTCCCGTTAGTCGTCGCCCGTCTGGGTCACAGTGCCGTTGCCTACTTCAAGCCGGCCAATGAGGATGCCTTCCAGACGCGCCATGCGCTCTCTCACTTCGCCGACTTCTTTTTGCATCGCGTCCATGCGCTCCGACATTCTATCCATTCGATTCAGCAGATAGATGAAAGTAGTCATCTGTACGCTAATGATGGCTATGCCTATCGCAATCATTGTGAGGATTTCTGGTGACATGTCCATATCTCTCTGTTCGTTCATAGTTCGACTGACCAGATGATAACATACTCTCACTATGTCAGTGTTAAAGCCTGAGTCGGTCCGCGGGTGCAGTAGCGAAGCGTCGAACGAGAGCATAGAGCGCACATCCCTGCGGGGCTGGGTTGTGTTGCTGCTTTGCCATTTGCAGTTGAGCAGCCTGCGGTTGTCTTCGTTTGTGCTGGGGGTGTTTCTGCCGTTTATCGCGCAGGACCTGGAGTTGACGCCGTTACAAGCGGGGCTGCTTCAGGGGGTGTGGTGGGTTACGGCGGCTGTGGCTGTGCTGCCGTTCGGCGTATGGTTTTCGCGATTTCGTCCGGTGGCGGTTACGCGGCTGTCGATGTGGATTGTGGCTCCACTGCTGCTGTTGCAGGGGCTGGCGAACGGCTTTCTGATGCTGTTTGTGGCGCGCTTCCTGGCTGTGCTGTTCCACTCGCTTACAATTGCGGTGCGTCCGCTGCTGTTTCACCAGTGGGCGGCGAGGCGGCAGTACGCGCTTATCAACGCGGTGGGCTTGTCGCAGCACAGCCTGCTGCTGGCTATCGCGGTGAGCACGGGCGCGCTGCTGATTGTCGCGCTGGGGAGCTGGCGCAGCGCGTACTACTTGCAGGCCGGGTTCGTGGCGGTACAGGCGGTGGTGTTTATGGTCGCGGCGCGGGAGAGCAGGGCGCCCGCGCAGGACATGAGCGACGCGCTGGCAAATCAGCCGACAAGCCCGTTCGCTGCGCTGCGGAAGTACAGACAGGGTTGGCTGGTCGCTGTAGTGATGTTCTCGCTGGCATCGGTGTGGACGGGCATCGTTACTTTTCTGCCGACGCTGCTGCTGGAAGACAGGGGTATCGAGATAACGCTGGGGGGACCGCTGCTTGGCTTTCTCTACTACGGGCTGATACCGGGCGCGCTCGCGGGAGGATGGGTGAACCGCAAATTGAACGACCGGCGGGTGCTGCTTGCGGTGCCTGCGGTGCTGAATGTGCTGCTTGCGCTGGCTATCGTGCTGACGGCTGACACGCTGCTGCTTGCCCTGGCGATTACGGCGCTGGGCTTGGTGTGGGTGGCGGTGCCGGCGATGGAGATGCTGCCGTTCGAGTTCAAGGGGATACTGCCGCGAGAGGTTGCGGCTGTGAGCGCGCTGGTGGCGATGTTCGCGGGGCTGGGCTTCGCGGCGGGACCGATGATTGTGGGAGTGGTTGCAGAGTTGAGCGGTTCTCTGCTGGCTGGGCTTGTGGTGATGTCGCTGGTCTCGGGGATTGGCGTGGTTGCGGGGCTGATGTATCCGGCTTCGCGTGGGGGCTAGTCGTCGCCGGGCTGCGTCACCGCTCCGTTGCCGACTTCAAGCCTGCCGATTAGGATGCCTTCTAATCGTGCTATGCGCTCGGCCACTTTGGCAATTTCCTTTCGTAATTCGCTTATTTCTTCTTGCGTGGCGTCCATGCGGCGCAACATATAGAGGGCAATCGTAACCTGGATGCCGATCCCGGCTATTCCCACCAGAATAATAGTGGCGATTATGGCTATGACCGACAAATCCGTCATCCCGTCATCGTTTGTTCCCTGCTTTGCCTCAATTCGGCGGTATGCACTAACTTTTGTGGTTGCCGTGATGATAACACACTTCCGTTTCACGAGTATCAAAAGCTTGATCTACCGACAAACTGATATACTGACAAACCAGAATAACGATACGCCAACTAGGAGCTATGCAAGATGGCAGTAACGGAAGATAAATACAGGCTGGACAGGGAAATCATCGCGATGCGGGTGGCGAAGGAGCTACAGGATGGCGATGTGGTGAATCTGGGCATCGGCATACCTTCGCTGTGCTCGCAGTTCGTGCCGGAGGGCAGGGATGTGCTGTACCACAGCGAGAGCGGGGTGATGAACTTTGGGCCTATGGCGGATGAGGGCGAGGAAGATGTTGACCTGACGAACGCGAGTGGGCACTTTCTGGCGTGGCATCCGGGGATGTCGTTCTTCCATTCGGCGGACGCGTTTGCCATGATTCGCGGCGGGCACATAGATGTAACCGTGCTGGGCGCGTTGCAGGTGTCAGCGTCGGGGGACCTCGCCAACTGGATGCTGCCGGAGCGTGGTGTGGGCAATGTGGGCGGCGCGATGGACCTCGCGGTGGGGGCGCGGCGTGTCATCGTGGCGATGGAGCACATCGACCGGAGCGGGCAGTCTAAAGTGGTGCAGGAGTGCAGCTACCCGCTGACGGGGAAGGGCTGCGTTGACCTGATCGTTACGGACATCGCTGTGATGGAGGTTACGGACGATGGACTGGCGCTGCGCGAGGTGGCGCCGGGCTGGACGGCGGAAGAGGTGCAAGCGGAGACGGATGCGAGGCTAGTGGTGTCTGCGGAGTTGCGGGAGATCGAGCTTTAGCGCGCGCTCATAATCGAGCGGGGAGGAAATCGTCATGAAAGTGAAGCAAGCCTACATAGTAACTGGCACGCTGAAGGGCGACCGCACGCTGGTGCTGGATGAACCGATAGGGCTGTACGACTACAAGGTGCGCGTTATCGTGGAGCCTGTGGAGGCGTTGCCGCGCCGTTCTCATAAGGAGGTTATGGCTGAAATTCGGCGGAGGCAGGATGAGCGCGGGTATGTTCCTGATGCGGAAAAGATTGATGCTCATGTGCGGGAAGTGATGGAAGGGCGGGGACTATAAGTTGCGTATTTATACGGATGCTGCGCCAGTCATTTATTTGGTGGAGCGACGTCCTCTATATGCCGAGTACCTAGATGCACGCCTGTCTATTCCTGGTGCTATCCTAGTGGCAAGTGAACTCACTAGATTGGAATGCCTTGTTCTTCCTATCAGAGAGAGCAATCTTGGGGTCATCCAGGAATTTGACGACTATTTCGCGATTAGGGTTGACGAGATGGTTCCCCTCACGCGCGAAGTAATGGACATGGCGACGCTGATACGCGCGCAGTACGGCTTTGCCACGCCCGACGCCATTCACCTTGGCGCGGCTATGGCATCAGGATGCCATGTGTTCTTAACGAACGACAACCGCCTTTCGAGATTTGGTGAGGTGAGTGTAGAGGTGGTTGGAGAAAGCTTGTAGGCACCACCATGTAGATTGTTAAGGGCGTGGCTTGTCGGTCAGACGATGCTGAATGTCGAACCCCGCTCCCCCTTGCTGACCTCGATGCGAACCGGGAAGGCTTCCTTCATCTGGTCGATGTGGGTGATGACGATTATCTTCTCGAACTCGTCCTGGATCGACTGGATGGCTTCTGTCAGGCGTTCCTGGCCGCTCCTGTCCTGCGAGCCGAAGCCCTCGTCTATGAACAGCACGGGCAGAGGCGCGCCTGAGCGACGGGCGAGCAGCCGCGACAGCGCGATCCGCAGCGCGAAGTTGATGCGGAACGCCTCGCCGCCGCTGAATGTAAGATAGTCGCGAGTGCCGAGTTCGTCGGCGATGCGTATTTCAAGCTGCTCGGATGTGCTCTCGTCAAGCTCCAGTCTGAGGTGCATGCGGTTTTCGGTAACGCGGCCGAGGATTTCGTTGGCGTCGTCCTGTAACTGTGGGATAGCGCTTTCGATAACAAGCGCCTGGATGCCGTTCTTTCCGAACGCGACAGTCAGTTCGTCGTAGATGCTCTTGCCGCGTGCGAGTTTTCTGTGTTCTCGTTCAAGTGAACGAATCTCCGCTTCAAGCGATTCGCAGCGGCTGATGTTGCTTTGCAGGACACCGCGCTCAATTTCCGACTGTCTCAGTTCGCCTTCAAGTCGCTTGCTGCTCGCAACGGCTTTTTCGAGCGCGGTTGTGAGTGAAGGCAGAGCTTCTATGTCCTGCGTCAGAGTCGTCATACGCTTGGAAGCGGCGTCTATGTCCGCCTGCCGCTCGGTGAGCATCTGGCGGGCGGTTTGCAGCGCTTCGCCGACTCCGGGCAGGTTGGCTTGCGCTTCGTCCAGCGCGTGGCGGGCAGCATCGAACTTACGGAGCTCGCTCACCTGTCGGCGAACCTGCCGGTGCGCTTCGGCGTCGTATTCGAGCGTTGCGATGGCGGCTTCAAGTTCGGCAAGCTCGCCGCGCTCTTCGTGCGCGAATGTCTTGTCGCGCAAGGTACGCTCCGCTTCCGCGAGGACCTGGGATGTCTTCTGCAGGTCCTCCTGAGCTTGGAGCGACTCGCGTTCATCGCGCGCGAGGTTTGCCTCGTCGGCGGCGAGGGCGCTGCTGTTCGACCTTTGCCGGGCTTCCATCGAAGCGAGCGTCTTGGCTGCGGCATCACGCTCGCTCGTGAGCGTCTTCAGCTTGACTTCGTTGTCTCTGTAAGATGCTTTGCTTTCGGTGCCGATGCGCTGGTATTCGGTGCGTAGATGCTGCTGTCCATCCTTACCAAGCTGCTGGTTGCAGAGCGGGCAGATGGCGTCGCCCTGCTCCAGCATGTCGAACTTCAGGCGGGTATCCTCCATCTGCTCACGCAAGCGCTCGTTGTCCTGCATGAACGCCTGTATGCGCGCGGCGATGTCGTCGGCATCCTTACGCTGCCGCTCGATGCAGTCGGCCTGCTTGCTGATTGCCGCCTGCCGTTCCCCTATCGCCGCCTGCCGCTCCTTGATTTCAGGCAGCCGGCTGGCTCGTGGCTCCAGTTCGGCAGTGATGCGCTGCCGCAATGTCTTGCGAGTCGAGACGAGGCGCTCTTCCTGGCGCGCGATTGACTGCGAGAGGGTGGCGAAGCGCGCATCAATGCGGCTCTTCTCGGAGAGGGCGGAATCGAGACGCTCAAGCTCTGTCTGCGCCGATTGGAGCGCCTGATGGCCGGCGAGTGTCTGGGGTGCGTCCGCGATGGTGGCTTTGTATGCCGAGACGCGCTTCTCGTCTGCGCTCACCTGCCGTTGCAGTCGGGCGGCATCCGTCTCGGCTGACTTGGCGCGCTGTCGCAGCGCGGCGAACTCGGATTCGAGTGCCTGAAGTCGCTGCACCTCGCCGCGAAGCGTCTCCACCTGCTTACGCTTCACTTCGGCTTGGGGCGCGGCTTCCTCTATACGGGCGTTTACCTCGGCGAGGCGCTTTTCGTAGTCAGGCTTGCGCGCCGTCTCCTCGGAGTGCAGATTTATGGCAGTGAGCGCCTGTTGAATCTCGGTCTGGATGCGGCGGCTGCGGGCGTTCGCGTCTTCCGAAAGGCGCTGGTAGTAGGATAAGTCAAGCACCTCTGCGAGACATCTCTTGCGCTCTGTGGGCGTGCTGGTCGTGAATAGGTCTGCCTGACCCTGCGCCAGGTACGCCGTGTTGACGAAGGTCTTGAAGTCCATGTTCAGGATTTCGCTGATGCGGGTGTTGGTCTCCCTGACGGTGTTGCGGCTGATGGAGCGGAATGTCTCGCCTTCATCATCGGTGGCAATCTGAAGTTCGAGCGTTGTTCGGCTATTACGGCCGCGCGCGCCGACGGTGTGCCTGCGGACGACGCGGTAGAGCTGGCTGCCGGACGTGAAGTCCAGCTCGACGCTCATGTCGGTCTGTCCCATATAAACCAGGTCGGACATACGGAGCGCGTTGACCGTGCCGGTGCCGGTGGGGGTGGCGCGGGCTATGCCCCAGAGCGCCCAGGTGATGGCGTCTAGGAGTGCCGTCTTGCCGTGTCCGTTGTCCCCGCAGAGGCAGGCGACGTGGATGCCCTCGAAGTGCAAGGGCGGCACATCGTCACGGTAGCACATGAAGTTCTTGACGGTGAGTTTGAGGGGGATCACAGGGATGGGACCTCATGATGGTAGATGTATTTTTCGACGATGGTATGAGGATAGCATATCGAGTTAAAATCTTGATGGTTACGATAAGTTAGTCTGCACACTTCTAATACGGAGTGGTATCCTACATATACTAGCCCACGCGTGGAGAGAGATGATATGGCAACTCAGGAGATAGGCATAGAAATTCCCGTCAACGAGATCGAAACATTCTGCAAGCAGTGGGATGTCGCAGAAATGTCGCTATTCGGGTCAGCACTCAGGAAAGACTTTTCGTGTGACAGCGATGTTGACGTGTTGGTGACTTTCTCTGACGATGCTCGACATGGGCTCTTTGACATGGTGCGGATGCGGGACAGACTTCAAGACCTGTTCGGTCGTCAGGTGGATTTGGTAAGCAGGCGGGCGGTAGAACGCAGTAGGAACAAGATACGGCGAGATGCGATATTGCGTTCAGCAAGAGTCATATATGCAGCGGGATAGCGCACTTCTATACGATATTCTTGAATCGGCGCGACTTGCCGTGTCCTATCTCCAGGAAGTACCAATAGAGGACTTTCTCAGCAGCCTGCAACTACAGGATGCTGTAATTCGTCGAGTTGAAATCATTGGTGAAGCGGCAGGAAATCTTTCAGAAGAAACTAAAGCGTCACTTCCTAACCTACCATGGCGTGACATGACGGACATGCGGAACTTTCTTATTCATCAGTATGGGGATGTGGACCCGCAGGTGGTGTGGGATACTGTCAAACTTGACTTGCCACCGTTGATTGAGGAATTGGAACGCCTCGGAGATATGGAGTAGTCCCTTTTTACGCTATGCTCACCATGTTCAGTTCTAATGGCGCCTACTCCCGATACTCCGGCAGGGGCTTGATGCTGTAATTGGCGCCTCTATAAGGCTTTTGGCGGCTGCCGGTTTTGTCGAGCGAATTGCGCGCATGCCACTCCGTTAATTATTCTGGCGGACAGGTCAGCCTTGATGGTTCCACACATATTCTGTATGGTATGACTACATTTTTGACTAGGGTCATGTTAGAGGTCATTAAGCGTGCTTACTATTTCAAAGAGCAAGCTGAAGGCGAATATGCTGCGCGTGTTTCGGGAGATCGAAGCGAGCGGCGAAGAGTTGATTGTGACCGACCGAAATAAGCCAGTGCTTCGCATACAGCGCATTGGCTCAAAGGGTACGGTGCAGGATGTGTTCGGCTCTATTGAAGGTAGTGTCGCCTATTACGAGGACGTCAACGCACCGACAATTGACGAGTGGCAGGACGCACAATGATCGTCCTGGACACCTCAGCGCTGATATTCTGGACTCTTGACCGCGAACGCCTTTCTGAAGCGGCGGCGGCGGCAATCGCGGAAGCCGACCGCATTCTTGTCAGCCCCATCTCCATTTGGGAGATCGGAATAAAGGTGAGCAGAGGCGGACTGTCAATTCCGCTGACGGTGCGGGAGTATGCGGATAGGCTGATACGGGTGGACCGTGTTGAGCTTCTTCCGGTGGATACAGCAACCTGGTTGAAGAATGTCGAACTCGAGTGGGCGCACCGGGACCCTGCCGACCGCACCATCGTTGCCGTTGCGCTGCTGCATTCCTGCCCTCTGGTTACTTCAGACAGGGCAATCCGCGAATTCTATCCGGATGCAATCTGGTAGCCGCTCGCGCAACGAAATGTCAGGACCCGTTGCGATACTCCGGCAGGGGCTTGATGCTGTAGTTGGCGGCTCCTCCTATGAGGCTTTCGACGGCGGCGCGGGCTGTGTCGAGGGATGTGAAGCAGGGGATACGTTGGTCAACTGCGGCGCGGCGAATCTCGAAGCCGTCTTCGAGGGATTCGCGGTCGCCTTCGATGGTGTTGACTACTGCCGCAACCGTGCCGTCTGCGACGATGTCCACGGTGTTGGGGCGGTCACCGGTGTGCGCCTTGGGGATGGCGAAGGCGTCTATGCCAAGCCCGCGTATCATGCCTGCCGTGCCTTCGGTGGCGAACAGCCCGTAGCCTGCTTCGGCGAGTTGGCGAATCATCGGGACGGCGTCGGCCTTGTCGCGGTCGGCGATGGTGAGCAGGATGGAGCCTTTCTCAGGCAGCATCATGCCGGACGCTATGAGCGCCTTAGCGACTGCCGACGAGAAGTCGGTGTCGATGCCCATGACCTCTCCGGTTGACTTCATTTCAGGGCCGAGGTAGTTGTCCACGCCTGAGAGCTTGGACATGGAGAAGACGGGCGCTTTCACTGCCACGAGTTTCTGGCGCTTCCATAAGCCGCCTTCGTAGCCTGCTTCGGTGATGCTCCTGCCGAGCATCGCCTTTATCGCAAGGCGAATCATTGGCACGCCAGTTACTTTCGAGATGAAGGGGATGGTGCGGCTGGCGCGCGGGTTGACCTCGATGACGAATACCTGCGTGTTCTGATTGCCGTTTGAGCCGCCTGTCGCGGGGCTGCGGTACGCCTCACCGCCGACTACGACGTACTGGATGTTCATTAGCCCCTTGACCTGAAGGGCGCGGCCTATTCGAGTGGTGTAATCGACTATGGTATCGACCTCGGCTTCAGTGAGGGTGAGTCCCGGGTATATCGCCATGGAGTCGCCGCTGTGTACGCCCGCGCGCTCTACATGCTCCATGATGCCGGGGATGAGCACATTTTCACCGTCGCACACGGCGTCAACCTCGACCTCGCGCCCCTCGAAATACTTGTCGATTAGTACGCGCCTGCCCATGCCCGCCTCGAATGCATGCGTCATGTAGCGTACAAGCTCGGTGGCGTTCTGCACGATTTCCATTGCCCTGCCGCCCAGCACGTAGCTGGGACGCACCAGCACAGGGTAGCCTACGCGCTGCGCTACATTGAGCGCCTGTTCAAGGTTACTGACCGCTGATCCGGGCGGGTTCGGTATGCCTGTTCTGGCGAGGAACTCCTCGAACAGGTGGCGGTCGGACGCGATGTCAATGGAACGGGCGGTTGAACCGAGTATGGGCATCTCTACGCTGTCGAGCGTCTGCGATAGGTTGATTGCCGTCTGTCCGCCGAACTGCACGATGGAGGGCGGGAATTTTTGTTCCGAGCCCTCATCCTCAACCGCTTCGTTTTCAAGTATGTCGAGTACGCTTTCCTCATCGAGCGGCTCGAAGTAGAGGCGGTCGCTGGTGTCGAAGTCGGTGGACACGGTTTCCGGGTTGGAATTGGCGATGATGCTGGAGACGCCCTCTTCGCTCAGCGCCCAGGCAGCATGCACGGAGCAGTAGTCGAACTCGATGCCCTGCCCTATGCGAATGGGGCCGCTGCCCACGACGAGCGCTTTGCCTGTCTGCATGGGTATGGCTTCGTTTTCCTGCTCGTAGGTGCTGTAAAAGTAGGGGGTGTGCGCCTCGAACTCGGCGGCGCAGGTGTCCACCATCTTATAGACGGGACGCAGGTTCCACTGGTGGCGCAGGTCGCGTACCTGCTGGGGCGTGCGGTCGGTCAGCTCGCCTATCTTGGCGTCGGAGAAGCCGAGCCGCTTGGCGCGCCAGAGCGTATCGGCGTCGAGATGCGACGAAAGCAATTCCTCTTCCATGAGCGCGATGTTCTGGAAGGCGCGAGTGAACCAGGGGTCTATGCCGGTCGCGCGGGATAGGGCTTCAGGGCTGACGCCGCGCCTCATGGTGTAGAGCAGCGCCCATAGTCGTTCGTCGTTGGGGTGAAGGGGGAGACGGGCGTCGTCAAGCCCTTCTACATCCTTCTCCCCCCCTTCTAGGCTGGGTAATTCGTTTTGCCCCCTTCCTAACCTTCCCCCTCTGGGGGAAGGGACATTTGTCTCCCCATTCAGTTTCCATGCTGCATCCTCCCAGAGGATGTCGCGGTTGGTGATTTCGAGGGAGCGCACCGCTTTCTGGAAGGCTGCCTCGAATGAGCGGTCTATCGCCATGACCTCGCCGGTCGCCTTCATCTGCGTGTTGATGGAGCGGTCGCCGGCCGGGAACTTGTCGAAGGGCCAGCGCGGAATCTTGACCACGCAGTAGTCGAGTGCTGGCTCGAACGCGGCGAGCGTCTGCTGCGTTACGGCGTTGGGGATTTCGTCGAGGCGCTTGCCGACTGCGATCTTGGCGGCGACACGGGCTATGGGGTAGCCGGTCGCCTTGCTTGCGAGCGCAGAGCTGCGACTGACGCGAGGGTTGACCTCGATGATGTAGTATTCGTTGTCCTTGCCGCCACCGCCCGGCAGGGTCTCGGCGACTACATCGCCGGCGGCGAGCGCCATCTGTATGTTGCAGCCGCCCTCGATTCCGAGCGCGCGGATTATCTTCAGGCTGACGGAGCGCAGGAGCTGGTACTCCTTGTCGGAGAGCGTCTGGCTGGGCGCGACCACGATGCTGTCGCCGGTGTGGACGCCCATCGGGTCGATGTTTTCCATGTTGCAGATGGTGATGCAGTTGTCTGCGCCGTCGCGCATCACCTCGTACTCGATCTCCTTCCAGCCGATGAGCGAGCGCTCCAGCAGGACCTGGTTGATAGGGCTTGCGGCGAGTCCGCTTGCGACGATGGTGTTGAACTCGTCCATCGTGGTGCAGATGCCGCCGCCCGTGCCGCCGAGCGTGTATGCTGGGCGCACTACTAGAGGCAGAGGCAGCTCCTTCAATGCTTCGTATGCCTCTTCCATGGACTCCACGATTGCGCTGGGGAGCACAGGTTCGCCGATGTCTGAGAGAAGCTGGCGGAACAGCTCGCGGTCTTCGGCGTTGCGGATTGTGTTCAAGGGCGTGCCGAGCAGGCGCACATCGTACTCGTCCAGCACGCCGGCGTCGGCGAGTTCAACGGCGAGATTCAGGCCTGTTTGCCCGCCGAGTGTGGGCAGGATGCCGTCGGGACGCTCGGCGGCGATGATGCGCGTCAGCACCTCAACGGTGAGCGGCTCGATATAGACTATATCGGCGATGTCCTCGTCGGTCATAATCGTGGCAGGATTGGAGTTGACCAGCACGGTCGTAACGCCCTCTTCACGCAGCGCCTTGCACGCCTGCGTTCCGGCGTAGTCGAACTCTGCCGCCTGCCCGATGATGATGGGGCCGGAGCCGATGACGAGGACTTTGGAAGGTTTTTTGTTCACTGCTTTCTCGATTCCTCTATTTCAACTGTGATTTTTATTCCCTTGAGTTCGTACTGGTCCGACCAGAATTCTTCTGCGCCCAGCAACTCATAAACCATTGCGTCGAAAGTTCGCATCGGATTTTCGGCGCTGATTTCGTCCTCGGTTCCATTCCAGAAATATATGCCCCTGTGGATCATTCTGGCACGACCGTTCTCGAACTCGTAGGATGCTTTCAATGCTGTCTTGCTTTCGTCGATCATAGTGTTTACTTGAACCTCTCAATGTTCTCTGCGCGCGACCCTTAGGAGGAAGTTTCCGAGTTGGCTCTCCTCTCTCTCTTGAACGCGATTATCATAAGGATAATGCAGACCCCCACCAATACCAGGGCCAAATAATAAAAGACAGCGAATAGGGAAGTGGTATCTGTAGAAACTAACCCGAATATCAACAAGATCGAAAATACAAGAAAGGCAAGAGAAGTCTTTAACGCGACCTTTGCCAAGCCACCACCGACATACAAGAATATAGCACTCAAGAGAGCCAAAGCTCCGGCAGACTGAACGTCGGACGAAGTGGATGTAGTGCCATCTTTCTCCTCTTCAATCTCAAACGCTTCTTCAAAAGTTGTCGCTGCTGTTCCAAGCACGAACCCGGCGCATCCTCCAAACAAAAGTATTGTTGCGGCGATTAATCCTAATATCAGCGTCGTAGTTCTCAATTTGTGACCTCGTCACGCTTCTCTCTACATCTGAGGTGATTGATTTTTAGCCTCAGACCTGCCTAATACTCTTCGCACCCAGATACTCTGCCATCTTGTCGGGGAAGTTGACGGTTGCGCCGTCCGCGCCCACATCTACGGCGTGGCGCATGAGGTCTTCGTTGAACAGGCCGTGGCAGCGCACGACGAACCCTTCGGCGTGAAGCCTGTCCACCAGCTCCGGAGTCGTCAGGTCGGCGCGGGGGCATATCTGCGCGAGTTCGAGTTCTTTCGACTGCCCGATTATCGAGTCGTCCCAGCCGGCGCTGCCCATCGGCACTAACCAGCCCTTGGGCAGTACGGAGTCGTATGCTGCCGCTTCCTCCAGCCATTCAATCTGGAACGAGGTTATGGTTACACTGTCGGTTAAGCCGTAGCCGCGCACCATGTCTATCGTGCGACGCGCGAGTCCGCCTGCAATATCACGCTGCTTTATCTCGATGTGGAAGTACAGCCTGTCCTTGTAATGCTCCAGTGTTTCGCCAAGCGAGCGTATCGGCTCGCCTTTGTATTCGGCGCTGAACCAGCTGCCGGCGTCCAGTGAACGAAGCTCATCTAGTGTGAAGTCTGCCACGCGCCCACTAGAGTTGGTCGTCCTGTCCACTGTGTCGTCGTGGATGACTACGATGTGGTCGTCAGCGGTCAGGTGGACATCAAGCTCGATGTGATTGACGCTCATTGCCAGCGCCTTGTCATAGGCGGCGAAAGTGTTTTCGGGCGCATAGGATGACGCGCCGCGATGCGCGATATTCATGAACTTTGGCATCAGCTACTTACCCTCCGAAGCGTCAATCATCTCCATGAAGCGGTCGAACATGTACTCGTTGTCGAGTGGACCAGGGGACGCTTCAGAGTGATATTGAATCGTAATCACAGGGAGCGACTTGTGGCGTATGCCCTCGACGGTGTTGTCGTTGAGGTTGATGTGGCTGACCTCGACCTCCTGTGGCAGCGTGTTGGCATCGACCGCGTAGCCGTGGTTCTGCGCGGTGATATGGACGAGTCCTGTCTGCAAGTCCTTGACCGGGTGGTTCGCGCCGCGATGCCCGAACTTGAGCTTGAAGGTGCTGCCGCCAACGGCACGCCCCACGACCTGATTGCCGAGACAGATTCCGAATACCGGCAGCCTGCCAAGCAGTCCCTTCGTCGTCTCAACGGCGTAGTCGAGCAGTTCGGGGTCGCCGGGACCCGGCGAAAGCATGACGCCGTCCGGGTTGCGGTCGAGGATGTCCTGAGCGGTGGCGGTGGCGGGCATGGCGACGACCTCGCAGCCGCGAGAGCGCAACATACGCAGTATGTTGTACTTCAGCCCGAAGTCGCTGACGAGAATGCGGCGCGTAGTTTCGGGAGCGGGCTTCTGCCACAAGGGATTGTCCCAGTCATAGGCGCTTTCTGTGGAAACCTGCCGCACGAAGTCCAACTCGCCGTAAGCGGGTATCTCTTCGAGGCGGGTGAGCGTGGTCTCCGGCGATTCGTCAACGCCGATTGCCCCCATCATGACGCCCTGTGTGCGAAGGCGGCGGGTGATGGCGCGCGTATCCACGCCGCTGATGCCCGTGATGCCCTCGGATTGCAGATATTCGTCCAGCGTCATGTCGCTGAGCGAGTGGCTGGGACGGAGGCTGTGCTCGCGCACGACGAAGCCGGCGACCTGCACCTTGCGCGACTCGACGTCGCGCGAGTTGATGCCGTAGTTGCCGATGAGCGGGTATGTTGGCACGACAATCTGCCCGGCGAACGACGGGTCGGTCAGCATTTCCTGGTAGCCGGTCATCGAGGTGGCGAATACGACCTCGCCGAACGCGGAGGTTCGTGCGCCGAACGCGTAGCCGCGGTAGATGGAGCCGTCTTCGAGGACTAGGTGGGCGGGTTTGGGTTGTGTCATCGTTGTATGGATGCTCCAATTCATAAAGTTTGTGGGTCATGGATGACACACAATTCCATTTGTTAGCCATGAAGCCTTCACAGTGTCTCTCAAATCCATTTGTGTGCCACGGATGACACACAATTCCATTTATGAGTCACGAAATCCTTAAATTGTCTTTCAAATTAGTCTTGGAAACTTGCTTTTTCGACTTCCCAGATTAGTTGATCAAACATAAACCTAGAAGGTTTCCTGCCTTTTCCTTCAACTACAACTTGAATAATGTCATCTTCGGTAAGTTTATTGAGTACTCTCGTTGCAGTACGTTTCGGGATGTCGGCTATATCCGCAAATTGATTTATTGTAAACAAGGGCCGCGAGAATATTGCATCCAGGATTTGAATAGCATAGGGGGACTTGGTGCTCTCTGCCACAATTATCTTCATATTTTCATACAATCCTAAGATGCTCTGGGCTTTGATTGTGTTGGATGAAGCCTGTCTGATAATGGCTTCAAGAAAGAACTGAATCCATCCCAGCCAATCCCCTTCAGCAGTAATCGCAAGAAGTCCATCTCTGTATGCCGCATCGTTCAATTCAAGGTATTCGCTCAGATAGAAGGTGGGGCTAGATAGCATCTTCTTTTCGTAGAGGAAGAGTGGTATCAGTATCCGACCTACTCTCCCATTGCCGTCTAAGAACGGATGGATAATCTCAAACTGTGCATGAACGATGGCAAGTTGTACAAGTCTGTCCTCTTCATCAAAATGAACGTATTTCTCAAAATTGTCCAGAGGCTCCATCAATTGCTCAGGTGCGGGTGGCACAAATCGAGCATTCTCTATGGTCGAGCCGGGACGCCCTATGTGATTCTGTATCGTACGGAACTCTCCCCTTGCTTTGTCGCGTCCTCGCACACTATCGAGCAAAGTGAAGTGAATATCCCGAAAAAGGTTTAAAGAAAGGGGGCGTTTCTCAAGTTTCTCTACAGCCATATCCATCGCAAACCGGTAGTTCACAATCTCTTGGATATCATCTCTTCTTTGTGTCCCGACGCCTGCTTGACTCGGAGCAGCCTGGTACTCAAGAACTTCTGTCAAATTCGCCTGAGTTCCCTCGATTCTCGAAGATAGCACAGCTTCCTGAGTTCTCATGGGCGAAAGCAAGAGAGACGGGTTTGGGATGGATTGCAAAACTCCGTCATATCGGGCGAGTCCGGCATTGGCTTGCCCTATAAGCCTGACCAGCGAACCCCACTCTATGTCGTCCAGCGGAAGCGAGTCCGGCACGTAAGGTCTCACCATACGCCTAACACCTCCCCTGCGACCACAGTAGAATGCACGCGCCCTTTCAGCGTCGCCCCCTGCAACGGCGTGTTCTTGCCTTTGGATGCGAACTGCGCGGTGTCCACGGTCCATTCGGCTTCTGGGTCTATGATAGTGATGTCGGCGGGGGCGCCCTGTCGCAGTGTGCCTAGGTCGTCGCGGCGCAGGAAGCGCGCGGGGGCGACCGTGAGCTTTTCGATGAGCAGGGACAGGTCTATCGCGCCACTATGCACGAGGGACATGAGCTGACCTAGCGCAGTCTCCAGCGTGCTGATGCCGAATGCCGCCTCGTGGAAGGTGCATTCCTTGTCGGTGCGGTTGTGCGGCGCGTGGTCGGTGGCGATTAGGTCTATGACGCCATCGCGCAAGCCCTCTATCATCGCGTCCACATCGGTCTGCTCGCGCAAAGGCGGATTGACCTTGGCGGTGGTGTCGTAAGCGGCGGGCGTAAGCGGCGCGTAAGCTCCTGAGCCGTTAATGCCGTCTGCGGTTCTGCCGAGAATTGCCTCGTCGGTGAGCGTCAGGTGGTGCGGCGTAACCTCGGCGGTTACATT
This sequence comes from Dehalococcoidia bacterium, assembly GCA_034421195.1. Classification (GTDB taxonomy): domain Bacteria; phylum Chloroflexota; class Dehalococcoidia; order Lucifugimonadales; family JADFKI01; genus Bin90. The sequence goes on along the minus strand of DAOUKP010000015.1, from coordinate 47,530 downwards.
CGTCGTGCCCCGCTCCTTAGCGCGGCGCACGAGTTCCAGCGCGCCCGTTGTGCTGAGATGGGCGACATGGTAGCGCCCACCCGTGAGCCGGGCGAGGTCTATGTCGCGCGCGACCATTATGTCCTCGGCGGAATTGGGGATGCCCTTGACGCCGAGCCGGTTGGATATCCAGCCCTCGTTCATCGAGCCGCCGTGGAACAGTGAAGGCTCTTCGCAATGGTTGATGACGGGCAAGCCCATCGCGGAACTGTAGCTGAGCGCCTGCCGCATGATGTTGGAGTCGGCGACCGGGTTGCCGTCGTCGCTGAAGCCTATTGCGCCCGCCTCCGCGAGTTCGCCCATTTCCGCGAGTTCCTTGCCCTTGCTCTGCTTCGTAACGCTGCCGATGGGCAGCACGCGCACGGCAGCCTCGTCCCGCGCTTTTCGCAGCACATACTCGACCGTGGCGCGAGTGTCCATCGCCGGGTTGGTGTTGGGCATGGCGCAGACGGTGGTGAAGCCGCCACGCGCCGCCGCAAGCGTGCCGGTCGCTATCGTCTCCTTGTCCTCGAAGCCCGGCTCGCGCAAGTGGCAGTGGACATCTATGAAGCCGGGCGAGACGACCATACCGGCTGCGTCGATGACTTCTGCGTGTTCGGGCGGCTCGATATGCTGGGCGATGCCCTTTATAACGCCATCTTCCACAAGCAGGTCGTGGATGCCGTCTATATCCTGCGACGGGTCTATCAGCCTTCCGCCTTTAATTAGCAGCATCACTCATCCCTTCCATCTTGTCGTCTCTGTCTAGGCTGCGCGCCTTGCGAAGAATCTCGGTTACATGCGGATGCACCGGCACATCCGTCCCGCCGTCCCACCAAGCGTATTCCACGACCAACGGGTCGCGCGTGATGTCCACATCGCCGTCCGCTTCTACGCTGAACACATGATGATGGTTGTACTTGCCGTCGTGGGTGAATAGGTACTCTACGGCAATCGCAGTCAGCGTGGTCTCCTCTTCCAGTTCGCGCACAACCGCAACTTCAGGCGATTCGCCCTCGTCAATGCCGCCGCCGGGCAGCATGAACGCGGGTCTGAACTTGTCGCGCACCACCAGAATGCAGCCATCTCGCTGCACTATTGCGGTCGCCCTCTGTCGCGGCGTATCACTCAAATTATCCCCTTTATCCTGTCCATCGATGTTAGTTTATGCGCGGCGAGACGGCGGCGTAGAGCAGCGCCATTCGCACCGCGACTCCGTTCGTAACCTGCTCTTCGATGACCGCCTGCGCGCCGTGCGCTACCTCCGGATCAATCTCGATGCCCTCGTTCATGGGGCCGGGGTGCATCACGAGCGCGTTGGGCTTGGCGAGTTCCATGCGGCGCGGCGTGATGCCGTACATCCGCGAGTATTCGCGCAGGGTGGGCAGGTGCCCGGCATCTTGACGCTCTCTCTGCAAGCGCAATGCCATCACTACATCGGCGTCCTCAAGGGCGCGCTCCACGCTGGTCTCGATTTTCACGCCGCTGAAAGGGTGGTCGGATGCGCTGCCGTTGCTCCTGACTCCGCCTAGGAAGTCAATGGGTATGAGCGTGGGCGGGGCGCACAAAGTTACATTCGCTCCCATGCGCGTCAGGCCCCATAGGTTGGAGCGTGCCACGCGGCTGTACAGCAGGTCGCCGACTATTACGACCTTCAAGCCTTCCACCTTGCCGAAGTGGGACCTGATAGTGAACAGGTCTAGCAGCGCCTGCGTGGGGTGCGCGTGCATGCCGTCGCCCGCGTTTATCACTGCTGAGTTCAGGAAGCGCGACAGGAAGTGCGGCGCGCCGGAGTGAGGGTGGCGAATCACGATAATGTCCGCGTTCATCGCCTGCAATGTGAGCGCGGTGTTGTACAGGGACTCGCCCTTCTCAACGCTGCTACCGCTGCCGGACACGTTGATGACATCCGCGCTGAGAATCTTGCCTGCCTGCTCGAAGGAGACGCGAGTGCGGGTGCTTGCCTCGTAGAAGACGGTGATGACCGTCTTGCCGCGCAGGGTGGGCACCTTCTTGATGTCGCGCTGCAATACTTCGCGCATCACATTGGTGTTTTGCAGGACGACCTCGATTTCCTCACGCGAGAAGTCGTCGAGATCGAGGATGTGCCGGGGAGCAGCAGGGCGCGCGCCGTTGGTTGGCGGCAGTGGCGCTTGCCGTACAGGTCCGCGGCGGCTGGTGGTCGTCATCAGTCGTCCTCCCTCAGTAGCGCAATCTGGTCGATGCCGTCAATCTCGCTCATATAGACCTGCACCGATTCCTCGCGGGAAGTCGGCACGTTCTTGCCTACATAATCTGGGCGGATGGGCAACTCGCGGTGCCCCCTGTCCACAAGGCTTGCGAGCTGGATTTCGCGTGGTCGTCCGAAGTCGTTGAGCGCGTCCATAGCGGCGCGGATGGTGCGGCCCGTGTACAGCACATCGTCCACCAGCACGACGCAGCGTCCATGCACGCCGGACGGTATGCTGGTGTGCATCAGCGGACGTCCGCGCTCGGCAATGTCGTCGCGGTAGAGGCCGACATCCAGCTCTCCGACGGGCACGTCCTCGCCCTCGAACTGCCGTATGAAGGCGGCGATGCGCTTTGCCAGCCAGACGCCGCGAGTCTGGATGCCGACCAGCACGATGCCGTCAACGCCGCCGTTGCGCTCCAGAATCTCGTGCGAGATGCGGACGAGCGCGCGGCGTATTTCGTCCGCGCCCAGTATGCTGCGTTCAGTCGAACTACCGGGCGCGCTGCCGCTTTCAGCCGGGGAATGCTCCAACAAAAAAACCTCTTGCACACGCTGGCAAGAGGTTGAGCAGCGGCGATGTGCGCTCTTGGGAGCACATTCACGGCTATGCTGCCTTCCCTTGCCAGCCTCTCGGGACTGAGTTAAAGGGGTTGGTAGTTATCAGGTTGTTGCCATGATTTTACTGGGTAAGGGAAGTGAGTTCAAGGGAATGCGCCTGCATAAAAGTTCATTCTTTCTATCTCATGACGCACTCACACCAAGCGACTCAAGACGCGCTACCCAAGCATTGAAGCGAGGACATTCGGCGCGGATGGCGTCCAAGCCTATCTGCTCAGCAATTAAGGGACCGTCAATACTCTTGGTATAGCCTGGCAGCGCATTTTCTATCCGCTTGCTTGGAGCCGTGTCAGGACTGTCGTCGATATGCTCGGGAGTTGTGAAACAGTTACGAATTCTTTGCAAACTTTCTGCCAACTCGTCGGACATGTCCTTCAACTGCCGGAAAACGGTTACATCGGAAAACAGCAGCGCCTCAAATTCGTGCTGCTGAACATAGGCGAACAGGCTCGATTCACCCCGCACGCTGCTTGTGCTAACGCCGATTTCCGAGTCTATGCGCCTTTCCAGTTCCTCAACCGTTGCATCTCCTTTGCCCCGAAAGCCATAGAAATCTACCAGTGAAGTAACCGCATTGAAACTCCATGATAATTTTGCCATCTCCGAGACAAGCCTGGGCGTGTTGATGTCACCGTCCAGAGATATTGGCGTAGTTTCAACGCCTCCGGCTCTTAAATGTTCCACAAGAACTAGATTGACGAACTCTTCCTCGGATTCTCCTTCCACGGCAATCGCAAGGCGAATCATGGACGACCTCCGAAAAGGTTTTTTCGCCAGAGTTGGCCGGTGGTGTATCCGTCTTCAAGCCATATCGTGTATTCTCGCGCATCGAGTTTGCGGAAGGTTGTCTGCCCGTCCTTCAAGTCCAGCACGATAATCTTGTCTATATCGAATGTGTCCACAAGCAGCGTGGATTGGGTCGCCACGATTACCTGTCTTTCTACCGATAGCGAACTTATCATCCCGCCTATCAGGTGGATTGCGAATGGATGCAGCCCAAGTTCTGGCTCGTCCAGCAGGATTACGTCCGGCAGCATTTCCGGCGGCAGATTCAGCAGAGTAACCAAGGCGAAGAAGCGTAGCGAACCGTCGGACGTTAGATGCGCGCCGAAGGTCTTGTCCGACCACTTGGCGCGCCACCTGAGCAGCGCCTTTCCGTAGCTTTCTTGAATGTCGAAGCGGTCGAAGCCGGGCAGCGCGCGCGCGATGTGGCGGCAGATTAGCTCATATCGTTTTGTGTCTTCGCGTTCGAGGCGGTACAGAATCGCCGCCAAATTGCTGCCGTTGCTGTGAAGCCTAGCGTTGTCTTCCACATCCCACCGCTTCATGAAGTCGGACCTGTCAGATGTGTCTTGAAACTGGTACACAAGACAGTTGCGGAGTAGATTCGCAATGTCGGCTATAGGTTGCGTAATTGTAACTTGCTGAGAGGAAATGTCGCTGTAACCATAGCCGGCACGACTTATGACAGATTCATTGTAGCCGCTTTCCACAGATCGCCAGCCGCCTTGCATTAGAGGAGTTTCGGAGTCAGAGCGAAAAGCTTCGTTTCTGAAGGAAAATCTGTCAGGGTGGCCGTATGAGAGCGTGAACCGATAGCTGGCGTATCCTTGAGGCGTGCGTAGGGTTATCTCGGCATTCAAGTCCGGGGTAGTTCGGTTGCCACCGAATAGCTGGTCGTCCGCGCCACCCTGCATCTCCACGAATTCCGCGAGCCTGCGGTGTCCGATTGCATTCAGCATCTCGAAGAAGTGGATGAAGTTGGATTTCCCTGAGCCGTTAGCCCCGATAAGAGTTGTGGCTTTGGGCAAGTCTGAAATTTCGACATCTGCCAACGACCTGAAGCCTTTGATGCGGATAGACTCAATCGTTGTCGGATTCATCGATACGCACCTCTAACAAAGAAAACAATGCGGCCGGATTGTACTGCCTTAGCACTCCGCCTCACCAGTTACATGTTACACAATGCACGATGGATTTGCGCCCGTCCGGTAATCAGATGCTGTGCATTCATAACGACCCTCTCATAAATGCGACAACCCCACGCGCCTTGACGCGATTTCGCGCAAGCCACTAGAATAGCGGCGAAACACTGTAGTACGGTTTTGTCGTGTGCGGAGTGGAGCGCAGGGAGCGGCGTATTGGCTGACCTGATTGAAATGGAGTCTATGGGTGGCGTTGTGGCGCGGGTGCGCGAGGATGATGTGGATGTGGTGGTCTGCGGGTTCGACGCGCAGCCGGGTCATGTCATCTGGGGGCTGCCGAAGGGGACGCCTGAGGATGGCGAGACGCGCGAACAGACCGCCCTGCGCGAGGTGGCCGAAGAGACTGGCTTGCGGGTTAGCATCGAGGAGTTCATCGACAGCATAGAATACTGCTTCGAGCGGTATGGCGACGGCGCCGCATGCCACAAGGTGGTGCATTTCTATCTGATGAACGCGACCGGTGGCGACCTTTCACTGCATGACCACGAATTCGACTATGTGCGCTGGCTTCCCGCAAACGAAGCCATGAGGACGCTTACTTACGATAACGAGGTCCGAGTTGTTAAGAATGCCCTTTACATTATCTCGAAGAAAGCCGGAGCCGGCTGAACCTATCTCGCTTGAGGGCAGGAAGGTGGTTCTTCGAGAGAAGCGCATCGACGATGCTCTCGATGATTACACCTGGCGGGTGGATGAGGAGCTTGCGAGGCTGGACGCCACCCGCCCGCTCAATATGGCGTACAACGACTTTCTGCGATATTCGCAGGAGGAGATCGACTATCCTAGCTCGCGCTCGAGGCGCTTCGGTATTGACGATCTCACAGGCAAGCATATCGGCAACTGCATGTATTACGATATTGACCAGCGCCGTCGCGAGACCGAGCTGGGCATCATGATCGGCGACCGCGCGTACTGGAGCAAGGGCTACGGCACGGACGCGGTGGATACGCTGTTGAAGTACATTTTCACCGAGACGAACATGAAGCGCGTGTATCTGCATACTCTTGACTGGAACCTGCGCGCTCAGAAGTCGTTCGGCAAGTCGGGCTTCCGGCAGGTGAAACGCGTCCGCAAGCGCGGGCTGGACTTCCTCCAGATGGAGGTGTTGCGCGACGAGTGGGAGGAGATGCAGGGGTATAACGGGAACTAATCCCCGAACCTGTCGCCTACTTTCAGGCCGACTGCCTCTATCCACTCCGGGGCGTTGACTTTGCGCTCACGGCCCTGTTGCACCCTGCCTACGAAGATTGAGCCGCCGTTTGCCGCGATGCGGAAGCCATCGTCTGTGATTTCTGTGACTTCGCCGGGCGTGCCACCGGACTCGCCGTCGGCCTTGCTTGCGCGGAAGAAGCGCATGCCGGTATCGCCGTAGGTCGTGCCGGCGCCGGGGCTGGGGTCGCTGCCGCGAATCATGTTGTATATCTCGCCGACTGGCTTGTCCCAGTCTATGATGACGTCCTCGGCGCGGCACCAGCCCTCGTAGGTGGCGTCGTCGTGGTTCTGCTCGATGCGGGGGGCAGTGCCTGCCTTCACCATATCGACTGACTCGACCATCGCGTCCACGCCCATGGAGAACAGCCTGCCGAAATAGACGGAGCCTAGCGTGTCGTCTGGACCTATCGGCGTCTCTTTTTGCAGCAGAATGGGGCCGGTGTCGAGTCCCTTGTCAGGCCAGAATATGGTCAGTCCGGTCTTTTCATCGCCCTGAATGATGGGCCAGTTGATGGAGCTGGGACCGCGATGAAGGGGCAGCAGCGACGGGTGATACTGTATGGTGCCCTGAGTCGGCGCTTCCAGAATGGCGTCAGGCACAATGTCGGTTACGAATGCCATTACGCAGAGGTCGGCGTTCAGCGCGAGGAAGGCGTCTATGCAGTCCTGGTTGCGCATGCGGCGGAATTGGAGCACGGGGATGCCATGTCCCTCGGCGGCGGTCTTGACGGGGTCGGCGGGCCTGCCTTCGCGGTCGGGCGGGCAGAACACGCCTACGATGTTCTCGCCGTGCTCGACGAGCGCGTTCAGCACGCTTTCCCCGAATGCAGCCTGTCCGATAAGCGCGATGCGAAAGTCTTCGTTCATGTGGAAATGCCTCCAGCGGTGTAGTCAGTGATTCGGTTAGTCAAGTTATATCACCAAAGCATCTGAACGGCAACGAAACTTGCACTGCATTCCGGTGGTTGGCATCATCCCCATCCCCCGCTTCCGCGAGGGCAGGCTCTAGCCTTCCCCCTTTGATGGGGGAAGGGACTATTGGACTGATAGACTGACTTACTGACAGGCTGAAACACTGATATACTTCCCCTCTATGCTCAATGTCATTCGCGCAATTCGTCCCCGCCCGCTGCCTATCTATGCGGGCTGGTGGGTTATTTCCGCGCCGTTTCTCGCCGCGATGCTTACTGTCGGCTCAGGTCAGTATGCCTTCGGGCTGCTGATAGAGCCGCTGGAGCAGGAGTTCGGCTGGACGCGCACGCAGATTAACCTGTCGCTGTCGTTCACGGCTGTGGGTAGTTTTATCGCGCCGTATCTCGGCTATATCATGGACAGGCATGGCGCGAAGAACATCCTTGTCGCGTCCATGGCGCTGATAGTAATCAGCTACCTGCTGCGTCCACTTATGACCGAGCTTTGGCACTGGTACGCACTCAGCTTCATACAGTATCTGGGCTTTTCCGGCGCGTCCATCCTGCCTGCGGGCAGGCTCGTCGGGATATGGTTCCAGCGCTCGCGCGGCCGGGTAATGGGCATCACGCTCATGGGCAACAACTTCGGCGGTATCACCTTTCCGCCGCTCACGACCCTTGCGCTGGGTATGTCGTGGCACTGGGCGTTCATCAATCTGTCTCCGTGGCAGGGCACATATCTGCTGTTCGGCCTAATCGGCATTCTGATGACAATCTACGCTCTCGTAATCGTGCGCGAGTTCCCGACTAGAGAGCAGTTGCGGAGCAGGGATAAGGAGGCAGATGCGCCGTCCGGAGACGCTCGGTCCGGCGATGCTCCGGTCGTTCTGACGGGCTGGACGCTGAAGGAGTCTCTGCGAACGAAGGCGTTCTACGCGATTACGGTTGCGATGATGCTCGGCACATTCACATACACGGCGGTGCTGACGCAGGTCGCGGCGCATCTGACGGAGGAGGGCGTATCGCCCCGCGCGGCGGGAATCGCGCTGAGCTTGCTGGCGGGCTGCGGAATGACGGGCAAATTCATAATGGGACTGCTCGCGGACCGTATCACGGCGCGCTACGCTCTGATGGTTGACCTGCTGGGGCAGTCGGGCTTTCTGGTTCTGCTCACATACTTCGCGGGCGTCTCGATTCCTTTGCAGATGCTTGCTCCCGGCGCGGCGCTTCCGCTTGTGTGGGTCGTTGTGGGCTGTTTCGGGTTCTTCCTGGGTGCGTTCGGCGCGCTGACGCCGCTCATCGTGCAGGACGCATTCGGCGTCAGGTTTTACGGCAGCATCATGGGCGTGATGAGCATTACGATGGGGGTGTCCTCTGCTGTGGGACCTCTTCTCGCGGGCTGGTCGTTCGATGCCACCGGCAGCTACCGCCTCGCGTTCCTGCTGGTCGCGGCGCTGTTCTTCACGGGCGCGATGTCTCTGTTTCTGGCGGGCAATCCTACGCGCAGGGAGGAGTAGGTCATCTCGATGCCGGCGGTGTATAACCTGCACTTTACAGATTGACGCCGCACGGCGCGAAAATATAAAATTAGGTAAAGTAAAAGCAACTGCGTTACAGATGACGCGGCGGCCCTTTAGCCGTCAGCAAAGGAGGGCACTCTATGGACACAAGCCTCGTAAGGAAGATGGAAAAGGCCAAGGACTACGCCGCTCAGGAAGGGCGGGTTACGCTGATGAACTGTGAGGCGACATTCCGAGGCGACAATTCCGACCATAAAATCTCTTACGAGTCCGGTGAATGGAGTTGCACCTGCTATTACTTTACCAGTCGGGGGGAGTGCAGCCACACGATGGCGATGCAGTTGATGCTAAGCGACATGGTGAAGGAAGCCGTTAGCAGTTAGCGGCAATCGACATAGAACGACAAAATGAGGGGATGATTACATCATCCCCTCTTATATTGCGATTTGGGAGATACTCTAGCTCTCGGGCCGATTATCGAGTAATTCTTCAGCAGACATTCCGATTAAGCCATCTGCCAGTTGTGATAGTTCTTGGGCGATGCTCGCCTGATTTGGACTCGCCACTACCACTCGCACACCGTAATCTTGTACCGTGCGAACGACTTCGGCTAGGTCTCTGTCACCAGCAACCAAGACCATAGTTTCGCAGACTGAGCGACTGGCCAAGCGAACCATATCCAGGGCTATCAGAGTGTCAACACCCTTCTGTTGACGTTCCGGATAGAATGTCCAATTTTTGTCGAACTCTTCCAAGAGAGTATCGGGTTCTAAACCCAGTTCGCCTGCCGATTTTCTGATTGCACTGCGTATTGGGCTCCTCAACCGATTCTGGCGTTCGGCAATATGACCTAGCCGCAACTGAATCCCGGGTGTCTGTGCAATCGCATTGAAGAATCGTCTCTGCCCAGCATACTCTTGATGTGAAGGATCAAATGAGCCGTCATACCAGTAGGCTCTCAGGAATTTTGCATTTACGGCCAGGGGTCCTTCCAACCCTTTGACCCAATCCGCTATCCTTTTAGCATTGGGACGGACATTGCGCGCCTCTTTCCGAGTACTCTTGCCCCTTCTGCCCGCAGATAACCTACGTCAATAAACCCAATGAAGGTTTCAGCCATAGGAAATCCCCCAAAGAAAAAGGCCCCTATAAGAGGGGCCGGAGTCAATGTGCCCCCAAAAGGGGCCAGAGCCAAAGCACTCCTAACGGAGCAATTTCAACATAGCATATTGACCGCATCCACGCAATTGCTTCATTGGCAAATTAAGCGATACATGGCTGTTGTGTACGACCGTTACTATTCCTCGAACGCGCTGAACACTACGCAGGCGTTTTGGCCGCCGAAGCCGAAGCTGTTGGACAGTACGGTGTTGACTTGCGCCTGCCGCGCTTTGTTGGGCACGTAGTCGAGATCGCAGTCGGGGTCGGCTGTTTCGTAGTTAATGGTTGGGTGAATGACGCCGTCCTGAATCGTCTTGATGCAGGCGACGGCTTCGAGCGCGCCCGCGCCGCCCAGGGCATGCCCTATCATGGACTTGGTTGAGCTGACGGGTACGCTGTACGCCCCTTCGCCGAATACCTTCCTGATTGCGAGTGTCTCCACCATATCGTTCTTGGGAGTGGATGTGCCGTGCGCGTTGATGTAGTCGATGTCGGACGGGCGCATGCCGGCGTCTTCGATTGCCCAGCGCATGGCTCTTGCCGCGCCTGCGCCGTCCTCGTCGGGCTGCACGGCGTGGAATGCGTCCGAGGAGACGCCGTAGCCTGCGACTTCCGCGATGATTTCCGCGCCGCGCCCTAGGGCGTGTTCAAGGCTCTCCAGCACAAGGATTGCCGCACCCTCCGCAGGCACGAAGCCGTCGCGGTTGGCGTCGAACGGGCGGCTCGCCTTTTCCGGCGGGACATCGCTGCGACTGAGCGCCTTGATTACATTGAAGCCGCCAAGTCCGAGCTGGCAGATGCCTGCCTCACAACCACCGCCCAGCACGACGTCCGCCGCGCCGCGCCGTATGGCTTCCGCAGCTTCGCCGATGCCCTGGTTGCCCGCCGCGCATGCGGTAATCACCGTAGATGTATAGCCCTTCAGCCCGAAGAGCCGGCTGACATTCGCCGCCGCCATGTTCGGCAGTATCATCGGTATGAAGAAGGGGCTAACGCGCATGCCGCCACGATTGACCAGCGTGCGCGAGTTCGCCTCAGTTTCGGGAAAGCCGCCGTTGCCGTTGCCCATAACCACGCCCATGCGCTCCTCATCCTCTGCGGACAGGTTGAGACGTGCGTCCTCGATTGCAAGCGCGGCTGCCGCAACCGCCGTCTGCGAGAAGCGCGCCATGCGTCTTGCTTCACGCCGGTCGATGTACTTGCCGGGGTCGAAGTCGGGTATCTCGCCCGCGACCTTACAGGGGAAGTCGGTGGGGTCCGCGAGAGTCATGGGGCCTATGCCGGACTTGCCCTTGATCAGGCTTGCCCAGTAATCGTCGATCGAGTCGCCAAGCGGCGTGACCGCGCCCATGCCCGTTATTACGACTCGCCTTCTTCCGTTGTTCATTGCCATTCACCTCGGAATTTATAACATTCTCGAAATGTCATTCCGAGCAAAGCGAGGAATCTGAAATCCATGTTTGTGCAAGGATTTTAGATTCTTCACTCCGCTCCGCTGCGTTCAGAACGACATAGTATTAAAACGCCCTAGTCGAAAGTCCATACTATATTGTACACGTAACTACCGTCGAGGCATGCTCATGTACGGATACAACTCCGGCGGGATGTTTTGAACCTCTTCAGTTACTTCGGCGGCTACGGAGAGCGAGCCGGTTCCAAGCACAAGGTCGTTCTCGCTTGCCATCTCAAGGGCATGCCGCGCAGCCTCTCCTACATTTTCCGATGTGAATGCGACATCCAAGCCGAGTTCGGCGGCGACCTGGGCGATGGCAGCGCCGGACGCCGAACGGGGGTGGCGCGAGTGGGTGGCGAGCATCAGCGGCGACAGGGGCGCGAGGGCGCGTAACATTCCGGCTGCGCTGTGCCCGCTGAGAGCGCCGAATATCAGTATGAGCCGCTCGTGGGGGAAGTGCTCGCGCACCGCTTCCACAAGGCGTTCCATCGAGTATGGGTTGTGCGCGCCGTCAACGACAAGCAGCCGTCCTCCTTCTTCGGGCGTTGCGAGCACTTGCAGACGCGCGGGCCAATGCACTTTATGGATGCCTTTCACGATAGCGGAGTCGTCCAGCTTTACATGCCGCGCTCTGAGCGTCTCGGCGATTGCAACGGCGGTTGCGGCGTTCTCCATCTGGTAGTCGCCAAGCAGCGGTGTTTCCAGCTCGTATGATTTCTCCTGACTTGAGAGGGTGAATGACTGACCGCGCCTGTCAGCCCGCCGCTTCCGCCACGAAAATCGATCCGCGACGGGCAGGAGGGGCGCGCCACGCTGCGCCGCGACATCGGCGATGACATCCATTGCCTCGTCCGACTGCGGGGCGACTACTACGGGCACATCCTTCTTGATGATGCCTGCCTTCTCGAAGGCAATCTTGGCAATCGTGTCGCCTAGCGTGGCGGTATGGTCGAGGCTGATATTGGTGATGGCGCAGACCTCCGGCTCGACGATGTTGGTGGAGTCGAGCCTGCCGCCAAGCCCGACCTCCATGACCTGAAAGTCCGCGCCAATCTGCTGAAAGTGGACGAATGCCATTGCGGTCATCGCCTCGAATGTGGTTACGCCGCCGTAGCCGCCGGAACTGCCTACATCCTCCACTATAGGCCAGATTCGTTCTACGATTGCGGCGAACTGCTGCCGGCTGACGGGCTTGCCATCGACTCTGATGCGCTCTGTCGCGCTGTGGAGGTGCGGCGAGGTGTACAGCCCGACCTTGTATCCCTGTGCCGTCAGGATAGCGGCGGTCATTGCGGAGGTGCTGCCCTTGCCCTTTGTGCCGGCGATGTGAATCGTTGGCACGGCCAGGTGGGCGCAGTCCAGCCGCTCCATGAGCAGGGACATGCGCTCAAGGTGGAACGCGGAGTGTCCCGGACTGTGTGTTGAGCGCTCGAAATCGGCGAGGCCCATCACATGGCGCAGCGCGCCTTCGTAGGTTAATTCTGCACCGGACTGCATCGCTCTGGCACTTTCACTCAGGAACGCACACTGCCTTTTGGGTATTGGGGAATCTTGTCACTCAGACAATCTCATGGCGAATATGCCAACAGTGGGAACGGGCAGGATGCGAGGGAGTAGTCCCCGTATCCTGCCCATTCATGTTAAACGCTATTCGTCAGGCTGTCAGCCCCAGATTCGTGTCTTAGAGAGTGAAAGCCGGAGCCTTCGCGCGACCGTTGCCGTTGGCGGCGGCTCCGTTGCTCCCGTTTGCGATTTGGTGCGCTGCGTAACCGTTGGCGAAATCGGCTTGCGGAAGGAGGCTGTTGACGCGCTGGAACATGGAAGCCGCGCGCTCGATGGCATCCTCGCTGATTTCGCGCCGCAACAGCGAGTGGTTCTCCAGCAGCCAAGCAGCGGGCTTGTACGAGTCGAAGTGTCCACCCGCGATGTTCTCGGACGCGAAGTGCGCGTCAAGGCGCTGCACGATGCGCGGGTCCTTCGCCGAGATTGCCTTCATGGAGACCGGCTCCAGCAGGTCCATCGCGTAAGACTCGTTGACCAGCTTGAGGTAGAATGCCGGCTCGAAGATGTCCTCGATGTCGGCGGTGCGAATCTTCTGCACTTCGACCCACTTCACGGGGTTGTGGCGCTGGATGATGCTGTTCTTGTTGATGAGGTCCATCTTTTCCTTGTTCTTGGGCGTTACGTCCATAAGGACGGCGACGCTGACATAGTTTTCGCCTAGCAGCGATACGAACATAGGAAGGTTGTCGGCGTTGCCGACCGGGATGACGACCCAGCGCGGATCGAGGCGCTGGTAGCCCTTGCCGGCGCAGATTTCGCCGAGGATTTGCAGGTAAATCAGGTCTGCCGCAGAGTTTACCATCAGGCAGTGGGGCGCTAGGAAGAGCGTGTGCGCCAGGTTGTGCCCAAGCGCCACCTGCAACGGGAAGACCGTGTCCTGGTCGTTGCTGAGGGTGTCCGAGCTGATGACGGTGCCCTTGTCGTCCACGTCCTGCACGGTGCGGATTCGGTCCAGGTGGTTGAGGTTGATCATGAACGGCGAGTGCGTGGTGTATATGACCTGGTGCTTGGGAGCGAGACGCTCGTCTATGAAGCGCAGGAAGTCCTTCTGCGCGAGCGCGTGCAGGTTCAATCCCGGCTCGTCGAGAAGCAGCACGAGGTCGCATTCTTCCTGCTCCTCGATGCTGGAGAAGTATGTCAGGAAGGAGAAGAACCAGACGAAGCCCTTGGAACGGTCGTCAAACGGCACCGAAACGCGGTGGCGGTTGTTCCAGATACGGACGTGCAGGATGGTGCCCTCGTTAAGTGGCGGCAGGTCGTTGGGGTCTGCCGCGGACAGGTCGAACTCGACGCGGAGCTGCTTGTTCTGCGCCCAGTACTCGAACATCTCGTCGGAGATGCTGATGGACGCGGACTCAAGCTCTGCCTTCATGTATTCGTAGTTGGTTTGGTTCTGAAGGTCTTCGAGGTCGGCGCCCACGAGTGTCAGCAGGGACATGAAGGTGCGGTCTGATTCGTTGAGGTCTTCGCCCGCTTCGACCCGCCTGAGCATGTCCTGAATGGAAATCCTGCCATGCATAGTGCTGTACTCGTCGAAATAGACGAACTTAGGCATCATAGAATACAGGATGTCATCTACGATGTCCTTCGGATCGCGCTCACTGAACTGTTCGTAGATATGGGTGATAAGCCTGCCTACGGATACAGGCTTCACGTCGAGGGCTTCGAGCGTTCGCAGGAGGTCCTTGACGCTGCTGGCGCTGCCGGCGTGATTCGAGATTTCGGGCGGAAGGTCGGCCGATTCCAGCAGGTGGCGTGCCATCGCGGATTCGTCTATCTCGAAGTCCCAGATGAGTTCGTTCTTGTAGTTCTTGGACACATGAATCTCATCGGAGAGGATAACGCCTTCGCCGAGCTGCGCCGCGACTTCCCTGCTTTCCGCGGCCGAGAGAGTCATGACGGCTTCAACGGCGGTCGCGGGATTGGTTTGGTGCTGGCGACGATACTTCACGTAGCCCTTCCGGGGGAAGTCCTTGAGTTCGAACTCCTGGTCGCCGTCAACGGGGTTCAGGCGCTTGAGAGCGCCCAGGAATGCGGTCTTTCCGGACTCGTTCTTGCCGACCATAGAGGTCACGGCGTCTATATCAACCCAGCCGGAATCGTCAATGGATTTGTAGTCGGTTACCCGAGCTCGAACGAGTTTCATGGTTCCTCCTGCGTGTGCCTGATTGGAGCGTCTGAACGCCCTGTTAGGGTATTGTCGTGGTGATGTGCCGAGTGGCGTTCCCAGTAGGGGCACATAGACCTGTCAGTGCTATTTCGTGTATCTTGAACAGAGGTTATCCAAGTAAAAACGCGCCACGCAAGGCGTTTATGGTGTTTTAGTTAGATAGTTTGATAGTATTTGGGCCATGAGGAGTGCGCGATGATTGACGGAACATTAGTTGTTGTGGTGCTTGGGTTTCTTGGCACTATAGGCGCTATCTTCTGGTCCGAGCATAGACAAACACGCATGTTGAACGCCAGGATAGATGAATTGAAATCGGACTATCAGAGAGAGATGGCTGAGTTCAAAACCGACTATCAAAGGGAGATGGCGGGGTTCAGAACTGACTATCAAAAGGATATGGACGAGTTGAAGGCAGAGATGCGCGTCCAAGACGAGCGCCATCGCATCCTTGAAGGGAAAGTGGACAGAATCCAAGGTAGTCTCGACGTGCTCATCCACGCTTATCGCCACGAACCACTCGCGCAGTCTGTGGAAGAACGACAGGTGAGCGAGACGACGGCGGATTGATAAGTCTGCTTACTGCATAAAATAGAGGATGGTTGCATTGCTATGAAAATCGGAATCTCCAATATGCGCGCGCCGGGGGCATCGTGGAAAGACACGCTGCGGATGGCGAAGCTGGCCGAGGAACTGGGTTACAGCTGCGTCACGATGGGAGAGGCTTGGGGGGAGGACGCCTTTACGTCGCTGGCGCAAGTGGCTGCCATAACGGAGAGAATACGCATAGGCACGAGCATCGTGCCGGTCTATGCGCGCACTCCGTCGAATGTAGCGATGACGGCACTCAATATGGACCTTATGTCCGAAGGGCGCTTCTTTCTGGGACTGGGGGCAAGCGGCAGGCTGGTCATCGAGGACTTTCATGGTGAGCGGTTCAGAAAGCCGTTGAGCCGCATGCGCGAGTACATAAGTGTCGTTCGCAAGGCGGCGGCGGGTGAACGACTCAACCACGACGGCGAATTCTTCAAGCTCCAGCGATTTCGCATTCGCTTCCAGCCGTACAGGTCGCACCTGCCGATATACATTGCCTCACTGACGCCTGCGAGCCTGAGACTGACGGGCGAGGTTGCCGACGGCTGGCTTCCGATATTTCTCGCGCCATCACGCATGGAGCCCCTGGTAGCGGATATAGAAGCAGGCGCGAAATCCGCGGGCAGGTCTTTGGATGACATATCTTTCTGCCCGCAGGTGTCCATCTATGTTACTGACGATATCGAAGAGGGTCGGAACCGGGAAAGGCCGCATATCGCCTTTTATATTGGCGGAATGGGCGTCTTCTATCACCAGTACATGCACCGCATCGGCTTCGGGGAAGAGGCGGACAGAGTGCGAGGGGCGTATATGGACCGGGAGCGCGAGCTTGCGGCTTCGCTGGTGACGGACGAGATGGTGGATGCTACGACCATCATAGGGACGCCGGAGCAATGCCGCGAACAGATGCAGGCGTTCTTCGACGCGGGCGTGGACGAGATACGGCTTGTGCTGAATGAGCCTGATGTGGAGTCGTATGAGAGGGTGTTGAAGGCGGTGGCGCCGGGGAATGCCTAACCCTGTGGAGATATCGGCACGCCGAATAAGCCACGATGAGGCGCTGCTAGATTTTACTCGTCACGATACTCCGGCGCGCGGCGCTCCAGAAACGAGGCGATGCCTTCTGCGCGGTCGGCGGTGGATTGCAGAATGACGGTTAGGTCCGCTTCCAGCCCGAGACCCTGTGCCAGCGTCATGTCAGCGCCCTTCAGCAGTGTTTCTTTGAGGTATCGTGCCGCAATCGGAGCGTATGAGGCGATGGTGGAAGCCAGAGAGATCGCGTATTCTGCCGCCTCTTCATGTTCTGCCGCGTAGCTGACGATGCCGATTTCAAGCGCCTCCTGAGCGTTCAGCAGGCGCGATCTGAGTATCATGTCAGTGGCGCGGCTTTGCCCGATGATTCGGGGAAGGCGCTGGGTGCCTCCGTCCCAGGGGATGAAGCCTGATGCAAGGTGGGTCAGGCCCATTCGCGCGTCCGATGCCGCCACCCGCAGATCGCATGCCAGCGCAATCTCAAAGCCTTGATCTATCGCGTCTCCGTTGATGAGGGCGATGGTGGGCTTCTCGATGGCGGCGACGGCTTCACTCACGCGCAGTCGGTCGAGTTCATCAGCCCCTGGAAGCTTCGAGCTATCGCAGAAGATGCCATTCGCGCCTGTGATGACACACACTCGCACATCGTCGTACTGTCTGACGCTATCGCAGATGTCGCGCAATTGCTGAGCCGACTGCTCATTGATGGCGTTGGACAGGGTGATTGTGGCGATGTGGGAATCAACTGATAAGCGCATGATGAAGAATGGTAACACGGACGCCCGGAATTTACAGAGAAACGGTTCTCGCGTCCGGGTCAAGATTCTGCGACAACGATGCCGAATCGCTCGAAAAGCAGAGTGCTCGCCTGCTGCTGAGACATTATCGTTCCCTTGAGACTGGCTACTTCCAAGCCGGAGCCGGATATGTACGCCCCCCGCAGATCGGCGCGGTCGAATCGGGTCTCCTCGTTCACGATTGCGCCTGTCAAGTGACAGCCCTCGAACGCGGCGCTGCTGAAGTCGGTGCCGGACAGGTCTGTCTCCGTGAAGTTGACGCCTTCGAGCTTGCCGTCAGTGAACTTCTTGTAACGCAGAATCGCCATGCTGAAGTCCGCGCGGTCGATGGTTACGCTCTCCATCCGCGTCCGGCTGAAATCGACCGTGCGGAAGCGCGAACCGGTGAGATCTGCGGCGAACAGGTTCGCGCCGTCAAGATTGCAGAGGCTCATGTCACAGTTCTCGATGCGGCTGAGGTTCAGCTTGACGTCGCGGAACATCGCGGAAGTGAACTGGCTGCCGACCAGGGTCGCCTCGCGTATGTCCGCCCTGTCGAAGCGGGCTTCCTGCAACTGCGAGTTTTCGATGGTGAGGTCGTCGCAGGCGAGATTGAAGAAGTTCACACGGCGCATGGAGCATTCCTCGAAGCGCATTCGCTCCGCGTCGAAGTCCAGCAGCTCGGCATCGTCGAAAACGCATCGAACGAAGTCCGTGGACTGGCGCAGCAGGGCGCGGAGCTGGGCGTCGTCGGTGATGGTGAGGTTTTCGTGCGGGGTCATAGTTCCTTTAGTGTCTGAGGACAAGTAATAACGACTAATTCATAAGCAGGCCACCGCTCACGTTTATCGACTGGCCGGTGATGTTCATTGCGTACTCGGACGCTAGGAAGGCGGCAAGGTTGCCGATGTCTTCGGGAGTCTGCTCTCTGCCGAGGGGTATCTGCGCCTGCACATGCTCCTCGAAGAGTTCGCGCTGTGTCTTTTCGCCGGGATTCGGTGTCATGGCGCTGCGCGCCGTGATGCGCTCCCACATCGGCGTCCAGAGCAGGCCGGGGCATATCGCGTTCACGTTGATGTTGTGTGGGGCGAGTTCCTGCGCCTGTGCCTGTGTCAGGCTTATGACGCCCGCCTTGGAGACGTTGTAAGGCGGGTTGCGGGAACTGCCCTGCCGTCCGGCGATGGAGGCGATGTTGACGACTTTGCCGGACCTGCGCTCTTTCATGTGCGGCGCTATGGCGTCGGTAACGCGCGCGATGCCTTTCACGTTGATCTCGAAGATGAAATCCCAGTCCTCCTCGTTCGGCGCCTCGCGGCGCTCCCAGCCCTGCGCGCCGATGACGCCTGCGTTGTTCACCAGTATGTCGATTGCGCTGAACTCGGCGAGCGCCTGCGCGGTCATCGCCTCCACGGACTGCTGGCTGGTGACATCAAGGCTTAACGGAAGCGCGCGTCTTCCTAACGTCCGGACTTCCTCGGCAACGCTCTCTGCGTTTTCAACGATGATGTCCGCGACTACGATGTCCGCGCCGTTTCGCGCGAGCGCCAGCGATATGCCGCGCCCTATGCCTCGTCCGCCGCCGGTGACGACTGCCGTCTTTCCGCTAACATCCATTGCTGCACCTCCGTGAATTGTGTGTCAGTCCGTTAGTTTGTCAGTATATCTCAGTCAATACACCTTTGTTGTGAGCGCTCGAAACTGATGATGCAGTTAATGAAGTTCTTGACAAGCGCAGACGCAGCCAACCGACCGATTGACAAACTGATATACTGATACACTGACTAACTTTAACCTTATTTGCACTTGAAGAAAATGGTGCATTCTGTCAGGATGATTATATGAGAATAGGCGAATTCGAGATAAGAGAACCCGTGCCTGAACTTCGCAATGTTCGCGCGATAGCGATGCTGCGCCCGTGGGTGGACGTGGGTCGAGTGGGCACGCTGGTGCTCAACCGGCTGGAACGCTATTTGGGCGCGCAGGAGCTGGGGCGGCTGGCGATGCCGGGCAAGTTCTTCGACTATACGCGATACCGACCCCGCATGCGAACCGTGCAGGGGCAGCGCGTCTTCACCACGCCGAACACCATCGTTCACTACGCGCACGGAGACGAGAACGACTACCTATTCCTGCACATCCGCGAGCCGCATGCCTTTGGCGAGGAGTACTGCGAGGCGATAGTCGGCCTCTTGCAGCACTTCGGGGTGTCCGAATACTGCCGCATCGGTGGGATGTACGACTCCGTGCCTCACACGCGCCCGGTTCTGATAACGGGCAGCCTCACGCGAGAGCAGGAGAACCGCGCATACGGTCTGGTCTCCACGCGTGGCAGCGGCTATCAGGGACCGACCAGCATCGTCAACCTGGTGCATGAGTCTCTGTCGCAGCAGGAGACGCCATCGGTCAGCCTTATGGCGCACCTGCCGCAGTATGTGCAGCTGGACGAGGACCACATGGGCGCTGCCCGCTTGATGAGCGTGCTTTGCGCGATGTATGACCTTCCGGATTCACTTGCCGACGAGTCGCGTGGGGAGCAGCAGTACTCGGAGATAAATCGCGCGGTGCGGAACAATTCCGAGGTGCGCGCGCTGATTCAGCAGCTCGAAACTTACTACGACCGGACTTATGCCGCGCCGGACGAGCCTGAAGAAGAGGAAGAGCCTATATCCCTATCGCCGGGGGTGGAGCAGTTCCTGTATGAGGTCGGCGGTCGCCTCGAAGAGCCTTCCGAGGGCGAGGAATATGACGACGATGATGATGATGTCGAAGAGGGTCGAGACGACGGGTAGGCGCCGTTTCCGACAGTTGGAAAGACCGGACGCGACATTGGATTGGTGATGCTATGTCTAAACTCCAGCAAGGCGACAGGCTCCCTTCGATAACCCTGAAGGTAATCGGCGGTGATTCCCTTACACTCCCTGAGCAGATGCCGTCGCGCTACCTCGCGCTGCTGTTCTATCGCGCGCACTGGTGACCGTACTGCGTTCGGCAGTTGGCCGAGTGGGAAGAGAAGAGCGCGGAGCTGGAATCGCTGGAATGCAGCGTGGTCGCGGTCAGCGCGGACTCGCTGGAGCATGCGGAGAAGATGCAGCGTGAGTCGGGCGCGAAGTTCCCCATTGCTTATGGCGTTACACGGGAGGAAGCCGAATCTCTAGGCGCGTGGTGGTCTGAGGATAGGGGCGGATTCGTGCAGCCGACGGAGTTCCTGCTAGGACGCCGCGGCATGGTGCTGGGAGCGATGTATGCGTCGGGGCCGATTGGCAGGATGAGCGCGGATGAGGCTCTGTACGCGATACGCAGCCGGGAGCGGCGGCGGGTGGGGTGAACTGACATCGATGGGCAGGATGGATAGGATTTGGTGTGGTGTCAGCGTAGGGAATCCAATCGCCTTGGAGTGTTCAGAGATTACCGCGCCGGTTCGTCGGCGTAGTCGATGATGATTTTCCGCTCCTCGTCTATGGACAGCGGGGGCAACCCCTTATCCCAACGTTTTACCTTCTCGGCAGCGACCTCCACGAAAGCCTTCGCCTCTCCGGGTATTTCCTCACCCTTGAATCGCTTGTGAATGATGTCGATTTCTGCCTGCGTCAGAAGGGCTTCGTCCGCTTTCCAGCGCCGATGCTGCTCTTTGCCGACCAGCGTTATCGCATCCCCGCTGACGCCCGGCGGTAGAGACACATGCATCTGTCTCAGTATCAGCACCGAGAGGCTGGCGTTCAGCGCCTTCATCACCTCATCGGGCGGCCGGGGCTTAGTATCTTTGACACATGTCATTGTTCCACCCCTGACTATTCTAGAACGCTCTCATTACTTGTCTGAGAGACAGGGACCCACTTAATCGTTCAGCAACACATCCAGCATCGACTCTTGGTAATCTACGAAACCGACAACATCAGTGTATATGCTGCTGTGCGATATGCCATGCGCCTGCTCCAAGTATTCTCGCAAATGGAACTTCAATTCGCCCGGAACGCTCACGACATCCTCGTCATCGGGAACGATTATGCCGGTTAGTGACTTCACGAAGACGCTCTTTTGAGCAATCACTCGGCTGTGATTTTCCGCAGGGGTTAAGATTTCGTATTCCACGCTTGCTTGTTTCAGGCAGATTACTCTGCCATTTCGGTTGCCTGGTAAATCGCAAGCGAAAAACAGCGCCACCATGCAGTCTCTTGAAAAGTCTATCAGGTTAGTCTTGCCGCCGTAATGCTGAAGCTCGCTTAGCGCCGCGTCGTCGGAGCGCCCCGACAGGTTGGCGTAAGACTTGAGCGCCTCAACTATGGCATATTCGACCTCGGCAATCCTGTCAACGAAAGGCGTATCCGCGCTGTCCAGCTTGCGATATAGGCCGGACGACACACGCTCGTAATGCGCCGGTTCTCCTCGAAATACATAATCGTCGCTTGCGGCTTTCACAAGCAGGTTCTCTACGAATTGCCGGACTTCGGTGTTCAAGTGATTCTCGCCGATTCAAGAATGATTACCTATCTCTGAAAATATCCTATCACACTGAGCTTAGATGTGAGCCGGTCAGCATCGCGTGTAGGTGTCGGGTGGGGTGACAACATGGTAGGCAACGCCACTTGTAACGTCTGTGTTTCCTGTATCGCTTGCGTATGTTCTTGCTGTCACAATGCGGACATTTCCCCATTCTGTAATCCTATAATATCTACGACCGCACCAGCCTCAGCACCATCTTTACGAGCATGAAGATGATGAGGGCGAGGCCGCCCCAGAGGAGCAGCTCTGCCCACCATTGATCGAGGGATAGCTGGGTGATTGCCGATGCCCAGCTGAGGATGAAGCCTAACCAGACTACGAAGTCGAGGGCGAAGGACACTTTCTTGCCTATGAGCAGCGCCACGTTCCGCAGCACGGGGATGACGCTTGCGATGGCGAGGAAGAGCGACAGTACGAAGAATGCGGCTATGGTCAGGAAGATTGCGAAGCCCGCAAATTGCGGAACTTCAAAGAAGTAGAAGCTGACGGCTCCGCCCGAACTTTGCCACTGCTGAGTGAGCATGAGCGCGCCCACGAAGGCGACTAGGGCGTTGCTGAACAGCCACTCTTCTTTGTATTCCGCGCTGGTCATCGTTCCGCTCATAAGGTATTACATAGAGGGTCGGGATGGGGATTTTCACCCCCATCCCAGCCTTCCCCCGTCAAAGGGGGAAGGGGTTTCTTGCCTTCCCGTTAAGTCAGCAAGCCTGCCAGTTCTTCGGGGTGGCTGAGCATAGGGTAGTGGCCGGCTTCCATCTCGTGCCATGAGGCGTTGAGCTTTTCGGCGGTTCGGCGCTGGTGCGCTTCGGGCGGGTTCTGGCTGAGGGTGCAGCGAATGACGCGGGTGTTGGGCCATTCCTGCGCCCAGAACGCATCGAGTTCGCCGGGGGCGTCGGACGCTTCAACCGGGTGCGGCGTGGCGCGGTCAATTGCCCATGCGCGGAGTTCCGGCTCAAGGTCGGCGAAGAGGCGGGTTTCCATCTCTTCGCGCGAGGGCCCTCTGGTCAGTCCGGTGGTGGGAATCGGTGGGGCGTTGGGACCGCGCTGCACGATGTTGCTGACGAGTTCGCCGGGCTGCGGCGCGAGTGCGTCCACGAATGCCACCCTTCTTATACGGTCGCGGGCGAGTTCGGCAATTTTGCAGATGACGAGTCCGCCGGTGCTAGTGCCGACAAGCACGATGTCGCGCAGGTCTTCATAGAAGAGCCTGTCCGCGACTTCCTGTCCTTGCGCCGCTATCGTGATTCCGGGGCGGATGAGGCTGCTGCGCTCGCCGCAGCCGTCGAGGGTGGGCGCGTACACGGTATGCCCCCACGCGCGCAAGACCTCAGCCGTGGGCTTCCAAATCCAGCCGCCCTGGAATGAGCCGTGAACCAGTACAAATGTAGCCATTGTTTTTCTCCTTTCGGAAGTCAGTCAGTATTTCAGTCGGTCAGTTTATCAGTGTATCGGTAAGTCTTAAAGAACCTCTTTCGTCCCGGAGCCTGTCGAAGGGCAAGTATGTAGCTTGCATTCTTGTGGTTCGACAAGCTCACCACGAACGGAAATGGAACTCAACTGGCCACTGATTACTGACAGACTATTTCAAGTGTTCGAGCATGGATAGCGGGGTTGTGGCGAGGACGCCGCCGTCCACGGGCAGGGTTACGCCGGTTATCCAGCGCGCTTCGTCGCTGGCGAGGAAGAGCGCTGCCCATGCGATGTCCCACGCGCTGCCCTCGATGCCTAGCGGAGTGCTGCGGCGGCGCAGGTCGCGGCCTTCTTCGGAGAGCCTGCCCGCGACCATAGGCGTGTAAAGCGGTCCGGGAGCTATGCAGTTGACGCGCACGCCGTCTCGCCCGTGATGCACGGACATCTGCGTTGTGAGCGCTATGACGCCGCCTTTGGATATTGCGTAAGGGATGCTCGCGCCGCTGCTGCCCGCGCGTATGCCGGCGATTGACGATATGTTGATGATGGAGCCGCCGTCCGTTTCCGCCATGCGCGGCACAGCGTACTTGCTGGTGAAAACCATGCTCCGCACGTTAGTCGCCATCACGCGGTCGAAGTCTTCTTCCAGCACATCGAGCACGGTGCCGGGGCTGCCTATGCCCACATTATTGAACAGTACATCCAGCCTGCCGTATCGTTCGACCGCCTGCTCGGCGATGCGGGCGCAGTCGTCTTCGCGCGTTACGTCGGCTTGCAGCACGGACGCCGTGCCGCCCTCGCCTGCGATGGATGCGCGCGTTTCCTCGGCGCGCTCAGGCGTGGCGTCAACCAGCAGCACGCTTGCGCCCTCGCGCGCAAAGAGCGTTGATGCCGCCTTGCCCGTTCCCACGCCGGGTCCGCGTGAACCTGCGCCCGTTACGATTGCCACCTTGCCTGCCAGTCTGCCGCTTCCGTCGGCCATGCCATCGCCTCCTTATTAATATCTCATAGCAATTAATATCTCATGGGAATAGTGTTGTGTGCATCTTGTCCGCTCGCCATGTTAAGAGTATGTTACATGCTGGAACTCGATTGCAGGGCATTGTATGGCAACAGGGACAGAAATACAGGCCGACTGTCTCATTTTGGGAGCGGAAACTCTCGGTATCGACTTGACGGAAACACAGGTGCGGCAGTTTGTGCGATACTACGCTGAACTTGTGCGCTGGAACAAGCGAGTGAACCTGACGGCGATAACCGAATGGGAGGCGGTACAGTCGAAGCATTTTCTCGACTCGCTCGCGGCAGCGATGGCGCTGCCTGCCGAGATGCTTCAGACGGGTTCGTTCATAGATGTGGGCAGCGGCGGGGGATTCCCCGGCATACCAATGAAATTGGCGTTCCCCGGCATGCGCGGCACGCTGCTGGACGCGACGGCGAAGAAGACGGCATTCCTGGAGCATGCGCGCGAGGCGCTGGACCTGCGGCACACCGTGGTACGCACGGGGAGAGCGGAGACGCTGGCGCATGAAAGCGGGCTACGGGAGTCGTTCGACATCGCGTTTTCCAGAGCGGTCGCGGAAATTGCCACGCTCGCGGAGTTGACGCTGCCGTTTGCGCGTGTTGGCGGCTTGGTCGTGATGCACAAGAAAGCGGATGTAGCTGCCGAAATTGAACGAGCGCAGGGCGCAATCGAGACTTTGGGAGGGCGCGTGCGTGAAGTTATCCCTGTTGCACTTCCGGAGCTGGACGACAGAGCGCTCGTCGTGCTTGAGAAGCAGCGCCCAACACATAAACGATACCCCCGACGCCCGGGAATGCCCTCGAAGCGTCCACTGACCTGACCTCTATCTCTATCTTGCCTCCTCGATAATGGATAGCGCGCCTCACGCCTTCAAGCGAAAAGGTGCATTCAGCCAATTCGACAAGTATGAATCAGCAACCACAGGACCGCACCACAACGTCTGCTCAGCGAAGAGGGACTGCGCTCATCAAGCGGCGCATATTTTCGCTGCCGTCCCTGCTGCTGTTCGTGATATTCGCCGCGTTCGTCTATTTCCTGCTGACACGATTTCCTACGGACTGGGGCGCGACCTTCGACACGATAGCCCACATGAATCCCTGGTACTATGCGCTGGCATTCGCGTTGTACTACGCGACCTTCATCCTGCGCGGTCAGCGCTGGCGGATGCTGGCGCAGAACACGGGAGAGCTTGATACGCTGCCACACGGACAGCTTCCGACTATGCGGGCGTCGTCCACATACATTCTCATCGGATGGTTCGTGAACTCTATTACCTGGCTGCGCCTGGGAGACGGATACAGAGCGTGGCTGTTCGCGCGGGGCAGTGGCGGCAGTTTCTCCTGGAGTCTTGGCACGGTGCTTGCGGAGCGTGTGCTGGATGTCGTCTCCATGCTGCTAATACTACTGGCGAGTGCGGTGCTGCTTTCTACGACGGAAGTGTCAAGAGTGGCTCAGACTGTGATATGGCTGACGCTGTTCGTCGTTATCGGCTCTCTTTGCTTTCTGGCAGCGATGAAGTTGTGGGGTCAGCGGTTCGCGCGCTTCCTTCCGTCGCGTCTCGAAGAAGAGTTCCACCGCTTTCAGAGCGGGACGCTGGGCAGCATGAAGCAGATGCCGACCGTCATCGCGCTGGGCGGGGGCGCGTGGCTGCTGGAGATCGCGCGACTGTACTTCGTGGCGCAGGCGCTGGGGCTTGATGTGCCGCTCGCTCTCATAGCGATAGCGGCATTGAGCGCGGCAATCCTCAGCACTGTGCCGGTTCCGGGCGGCGTCGGCTTCGTCGAGTCGGGAATCGTGGGCGTTCTTCTGCTCGGTCTGGGACGTCCCGAAGCGGTGTCGATCGCGCTGGTTGACCGCTCGATTACTTTCATCAGCGTCATTGCGATAGGCGGAATAGTCTTTCTGATAAGCCAGGTGTGGCAGCCTCGTCAGAGCAGCCCGGAATATACCTGAAGCCGCGCATTTTCTCGGTCAATTTAAGGCGTGGACCGGCAATGCGTTATGTTAATGACCTGAAAAGGGATTGCGGAAAATTAGCGCATTGATTACATTAGAAAATGTTGAGTATTGAATCTTGACATAAGCCCAAATTGAGCGTAAACTCGCGGGAGCATCAAAATTTATCTGCGGGAGGGAGTCAAAACAGATGCTTAAAGAAATTCCGAAGAAGACCGTAAGCCATGTCGTTAAGAGGCCGGGGAGGCTTCATGGACAACCCGATGTTGAGATTCCTGTCGCAGATGATCTGGCGACGGTTCCCGGCATCCCAAAGAAGGATGAGGATGTCGCTTTTTACAGCCGCATCTATCCCGTAGAGTCGCAGAACATCGAGAAGGCCGCGGACCGCGAATGGGTCTGGTCGGTCTATCGCGAAGAAGTTCTGAAGTACCGCGAGCGCCACGACGAGATTAACCAGCCCCTCGTGGACACATCCCTGCTGACCGGTGACCTTGAGCCAACGGGAACGCCGGAGGCCGGCAAGGATATGACAAGCGTCATTCGTCTCAAGGCGCGTGAGCTTGGCTTCGGTGAGGTCGGCTTCACGAAGTTCGACCACAAGTATGCCTATCTCAGCAAGAAGCGCTGGGTCAAGTACGAGCACACCATCTGCCTCGCGCTTGAGCAGGACTACTATCAGACGCAGACAATACCCAGCCTAGAGGCTGAGTTCGCCCACTTCGGCACTTATGAGATTGAGGGCGCGCTCGCTCTTGACCTCGCGGACTACATCCGCAGCCTCGGATATCACGCACAGGTGCATAGCCCGAACGACAACAGCGGCGTCTATATTCCGATGTTCGTCGCGGCAGGACTGGGCCAGCTCGGCGCTAACGGTCAGCTGCTCTCCCCGCACTTCGGTTCGAGGGCGCGTCTTGCGATGATCACGACCGACGCACCGGTAACCTACGACGAGCCGGTTGACTACGGTCTGCACAATTTCTGTCAGGTCTGCCAGGTCTGTGTGAACCGCTGCCCGGGTCGCGCGCTGGTCAAGGAAAAGGTCTGGTGGCGCGGCGCAGAGAAGAACAAGCTCATCTACGAGCGCTGCCGCCCTGTTATGGCTCGTTACGACGGCTGCGGCGTGTGCATGAAGGTCTGCCCCATCCAGAAGTACGGCGCTCCCGCCGTCATGGAGCACTATGTCGAGACCGGCGAAGTGCTGGGCAAGAACACGGACAACCTTGAAGGCTACGAGATTCCTGAGAAGGGCTACTTCGGACCCGGCAGTCTGCCGCAGTTCAACCGGCAGTTCTTCGAGATTCCGCATGGTCGCAGGGAAGAGTGGCTGTTCGAGGAGTTCAAAGAGAAGCTCGAGAACGACATGCTCCCGACCGAGGAGATTATGGACTTCGCCGTCGAGCTGAAGAAGATTCTCGACGAGGGCGGCACGACTCGCGGCGACGAGTAACGGCAAATTAGGTGTTTAGTGTTTAGGGGCAGCCGTGGGTTGCCCCTATCTTTCTGGACAAGAGGTGGAAATGTTCAAGAAGCCACAGATTGATGCGCTGTTCGCTGAATTGAAGAGCGAATGGCAGGGTACGCGCGAGTTCGAGAAGATTCACCGCGACGTTGACCTCGGCATCGCGTACTACGACGCGGGCCGGTCGCTTGCGAGCGCGGACCTGGACGAGAGGGCGCTTGCACTCATCGAGAAGCATAAGCCCGAGTAATCGTAGGCGCGCCTACATATCGGCTTTACAGCACGGCTATAGTTATCATGTCCATAGTTATATGGCTATAATTATAAGGGTACGTTTGAAGCGTACCCTTTTTCTTTGGCTTAATGTGGTTGATATTCCTGATTTCGTGGGATTTAGCTGATGCGCCGAATAATCGAAAAGCTCAAGCTCAGGTCCAAAGTCAATGCTAAGCCGCCGACAGACAAGAGTCGTCCGTCGGGGACGGGCGTCCTTGCCCCGTTCGCAGCAATTCTCGGCGTCATTGGGCTTGTAGCCCTTATCATCGTGGGCATTCGCACTCTTGCGGGACGAAGCAAGATTGAGCCGGCGCCTCCGCAACCGCCAACTCCGCCGCAGCCGCCTACGCCGCCACAACCGCCGGCCGCAACTGAGCATCGCGGGAGGGGGCCGCTTCGGTTCAGCATCAGGCATCCGCTCGTAATCGCTATGATTGTCGTGATTGTCGTGATTGTCGGAACGCTGGCGTACCTTCCGTTTTCGGAGTGGTCATCAACTATCGGCGGCATACGACATGAACCATCAGAGTACGACGAATTCTTCACTTACTCGCAGATGGAGGCGATGACGCACTTCGCCAAGTGCGATGCGATGCTGTATTCCACGAGACCGGAAGAAGAACTGGAGAATGTGAAGGAACGCATGGCAATCGAGGTGGAATTCGACAGTTCCCGTGGAGCGGGTGCGGCGAGTCGCGCGGGACAGTACACGCGCCGTGTGCGCTCGCCGGAGGAGATCGCCGAGGCGATTCGGCTTGCCGAGGAGTTCTACGAGCGCGTGAACTGCAAATAAGGCTAACGGGATGGGTAGGACTAACATGATAAAATCCTTTCTATTCTGTCTATATCGTTAAGTATTTCTAAAAGGAGACTCACCAATGGCAACGGATACATTATCGATGCTGCGGCACAAAAGCCATATCGTAGTGGACGGACCCGACAGGGCCCCCGCCCGCTCTATGCTGCGCGCCGTGGGATTGCAGGACGATGACTTCAAGAAGCCCTTTGTCGCGATAGCGAACCTGGCGAGCGATGTTACACCGTGCAACGTGCATCTCGATCGAATCGCGCAGAAGGTGAAGCAGGGACTGTGGGACGCCAACAGCGTGCCGTTCATGTTCGGCACCATCACCATCAGCGACGGCATATCCATGGGCACGGAGGGAATGAAGGCGTCCCTCGTAAGCCGCGAGGTCATCGCAGACTCGATAGAGACCGTAACCTTCGGGGAGGGTATGGACGGCCTAATCGTGGTCGCTGCCTGCGACAAGAATATGCCCGGCGCGATGATGGCGATGGCGCGAATGGATGTGCCCGCGATATTCGTGTATGGCGGCGCTATCCTGCCCGGCAACTACATGGGGCAGGACATCAACATTCAGGACATGTACGAAGCCTGCGGCGCGTTCTCGACGGGCGAGTTGTCGCTTGAGGAGCTTATCGCAATGGAGCGCGTGGCATGCCCCGGCGAGGGCGCATGCTCCGGCATGTTCACCGCGAACACGATGTCCTCTGCGATCGAGGCTATGGGCATGTCCATACCCGGCGCATCTTCCATTCCGGCTGTCGATCCGCGCAACGATGATGTGGCGCACTCGGCGGGCGAGTACCTGTACAATCTGCTCGAAAGAGGCATCAACCCGCGCACGATAATGACGCGCGAGGCGTTCGAGAATGCCATCACCGTAGTAATGGCGATGGGCGGCTCGACCAACGCCGTGCTGCACCTGCTTGCCATCGCGCATGAGGCGGAAGTTGAGCTGAACATAGACGACTTCGACGAGATAAGCCGCCGCACGCCGTACATCACCGACTTGCGTCCCGGAGGCCGCTTCGTGATGTCGGACATGGACAAGTCCGGCGGCGTGCCAGTCGTGATGAGGGAATTGCTTGACGCAGGCTTGCTGCACGGGGATGCGCTCACGATAACCGGCAAGACCATCGCCGAAAACCTCGACGAGCTTGACCTGCCGGAGCCGGACAGCCGCGTCATCCATCCCATATCGTCGCCGCGCAGTCCGACGGGTGGCCTCACCATACTGAAAGGCAACCTTGCTCCTGAGGGCGCGGTCATCAAGGTGTCCGGCACGAAGCACACGGCGCACGAAGGACCGGCGCGCGTCTTCGACAGCGAGCGTCCTGCTTTCGACGCCATCGTGAACGGCGAAATCAAGGACGGCGATGTGGTTGTGGTGCGCTACGAAGGTCCGAAGGGCGGGCCGGGCATGCAGGAGATGCTGGCGGTAACCGGCGCCATAATGGGCGCGGGTCTCGGCGACTCCACTATGCTTCTCACGGACGGACGCTTCTCAGGCGCGTCTCGCGGACCGTGCATCGGACATGTCGCGCCCGAAGCGGCGGTTGGCGGGCCAATTGGCCTGCTGCAGGATGGCGACATCGTCATGTTCAATGCGGAGACGCGCGACCTCAGCGTACGGCTGTCCGATGACGAACTCGCGCAGCGGCGCGCCGACTGGACGCCGCCGCCGCCGAACTACGACCGCGGCGTACTCGCGAAGTACGCCAAGCTGGTGTCGTCCGCATCGCTGGGCGCGGTAACGACATAAGAATTGACATCGACCAACAGGATGGACGGGACCAAATATCTTTAACCTGTCCATCCTGTTAGTTTCGGGAGAACGCCGTGCTCAGAAGCGTAACCACCGCAGTGTTTATCGGCGTTCTCGGCGGATTCTGGTTTGCGCTGGTCACCGACGGCATCGAATTCTTCCAGAACTATGTCGAAGGCGCGTGGCGCTACCAGGTCGGAGTGCGTTCCTTCGCCGCTCCCCTTGTTGGCGCAGTTGTAGGCGCGCTTGCCGGGGCGAATATCCGCCTTGCCCTGCCCTCCGGGCGTGCGGACGGACTCACGCGGGGCGCGCTCACCGGCGCTGCCGTCGGCGTCTTGCTAGTGCTGGCGCAGGTCGTACTTGTAGTTCTTGCCGCGATCTTCGACGATTATCGAGTATTTTACCAGCCGCTGCTGACCAGATTCAGCGGCATCATATTTATCGCCACTCTTATCGGAGCCGCGGCAGGCCTGCTGAAGGTCGAGCGGTCGCTTGCCGCACCCATCCCCGGCGCGGTTGTCGGCGCGCTCACCGCGGTCGCTTTCTTGCTGCCCAATGTTGTAACCAACGCGCTGGCGGTATCGACTTCTGGTGGAAGTGGGGCTTCAGACCTCGCTTTCTTCGCAATCTACCTATTGCCGTCACACCTGTCCATACTGCTTGCGGGCATTGGCAGCGGGGCAATCATCGGAGCCGTGCATAGAAGGCGGAGGCTTGGCGAATCAGACATTTCGTCTGCCACGATTGGTGTCCTGATGGGGACTCTCGCAGCCGTAACCGCGTCAAGCCCTTCGTTCCATTATGTGGTCCTGGGTGTGTTACCTCCCGAGTCTTCGTTCTCACTCGCTATCTATGTCTTTCGCGTACTGGTCGGGTTGCTCGTCGGTAGCACAGTGGGCTTGGTTGCCATATCGGTCAGCCGACGGGTTGCATCCAACCGCCGAGAGGATGCTGATACGATAAGCCGCGGTTAACCACGAGACGCAACGCAGGCGAGAGAACATGAAAGCTTTATCCCTTCGTCAGCCCTGGGCGAGCATGATAGCCGACGGGCGCAAGACGATTGAGACGCGCACATGGCGCACGCGCTATCGCGGGCCACTTGCCATACACGCCAGCGCGCATCCTTACGAGTACCTGCCGACAGGCGGCATTCTCGCGGTGGCATGGCTGTACGACTGCCGCCCAATGGAAGCCGCCGATGAAGATGCAGCGTGCATCGCGCTGTACGAAGGCGCGTATGCGTGGCTGCTTGCGAATGTGCAGCCCGTCGAGCTGATACGGTGCAAGGGCAGGCTGGGGTTGTGGACGCTGGCAGATGACATCTTGGCGATGTTGCCGCAGGTACAGCCTGCGTCTGATTTGCAGTACAATTGATTGCCGAAAGACAAAGAACTGAAACACTGCTTGCACATGTCTGACGGAAAGAAAGGAACGACCATGGTAGAGGACAAAGTGCTGGAAGAAGTGAGCAACATCGTCCGAGAGACCCTCGCCGAGCGGTTCGACGACGATGAGGTGGTCTTCGGCCCCATCGTCGCCATACCCAAGATAGACGAATACGACGAAGAGTATGTGCGAATCTACATCGGATACGAAGGCGAGCCTATACTGATAGACCCGGATTGGACTTCAGGGCTGGTTGACCTTATATGGCCGCGCCTGATAGAACTCGGCGTTCCCGGCGTGCCGGGCAAGTTCTTCATTCCAAAGTCCGCATGGAATAGGGTATTCAAGAAGGGGCACAAGTACCATGGAGCCTTTTGACCTGATAAGAATCGCCGAACAATTAGCGTCGGGCGCAATTGGCAGCGGCAGAGGCAGGCCCCGTCAGGCAGAACTGCGCCGCGCGGTGAGCGCCGCGTATTACGCCATGTTCCATGCGCTCGCGCGATGCTGCGCCGATACGCTCGTAGGAGCAACGCGCGCCCGTAGAAGTCGGCAAGCTTGGCGTCAAACCTATCGTTCTCTGGAACATGGACATGCTCGAAATCAGTGCGCCAACCAATCAATGCTGCGTAGATTCCCATCTCGGATAAGAAGGTTCGGCGAGCAGTTTGTCGATATGCAGCGCTTGCGCCACATTGCTGACTACGACCCTGATCCGGAACCTGAAGTTGATTTTGACCGCGTCCATATCAGTCATCTCATCGCCGAAACTGCGAGAACCATAACGGCGTTCCAGAGCACGGATGTCATAGATCGCCGCGCGTTCTCGGCATTCGTGCTGTTCAGGCTCAGGCGGGATTGACAATCAAACTATAATCCATCGATCTATCCTTTTAATCATGCCAGTTAATTGAGGTGCTTATATGACACGACCTAACATCCTACTTATCCTAGCCGACGACATGGGCTACTCGGACCTGGGCTGCTATGGCTCTGAGATTCGCACGCCGAATCTTGACAGGCTGGCGGCGTCCGGGCTGCGTTTCTCTCAGATGTATAACTCGGCGCGCTGCTGCCCGTCGCGGGCGTCCCTACTCACGGGGCTTAACCCGCATCAGACGGGCGTGGGGCATATGATGGACGCGCTCGGACCGCCAGAATATCAGGGCTTCCTGAACGACAACTGCGCCACTATCGCCGATGTGCTGCGCGGGAGCGGCTATGCGACTTACATGAGCGGCAAGTGGCATGTGGGCGGGCGATACAACTTGCTCGACGACAGCAACTGGGAGGAGCTGAAGGGCAGCCACGGCTATCCCATTCCAACGCAGCGCGGCTTCGATCGCTTCTACGGCATTGTGGCGGGCAGCGCGAACTACTTCTTCCCGCGCCTGCTGATGGAGGACGACCGATTCCTCGAACTGGACCCGGCGGGCTACTACTTCACGGACGCAATTACGGATAACGCGGTGAAGATGCTGGGCGAGAATGCCGCCGCGAATAGCGCGGCGAGCGCGAACGGCGGCGACGAAAAGCCGTTCTTTCTGCATGTAACATACACCGCGCCGCACTGGCCGCTGCACGCGCACGAAGAGGACATCGCGCGCTACGAGGGCAAGTACCGCGACGGCTGGGACACGCTCCGTACCAACCGCCACGAGGAGTTGAAGTCGAGCGGCATCCTCAGCGACAAGTGGGAGATTTCGCCGCGTAACGCATCGGCGGGCGCGTGGGAGGATGAGGGCAACAAGGACTGGGAAGACCTGAAGATGGCGACTTACGCCGCGATGATAGACAGGATGGACCATGGCATCGGGCGCATACTGGACAAGGTGCGCGAGATCGGAGCTGAGGAGAATACGCTGGTGATGTTCCTGTCGGACAATGGTGGATGCGCGGAGTTCCTCGCCGAGGACACGGAGCGCCCGGAACCCTCACAGTACGCCAGCCCCAACCCTGACGGCACGCCTGTCAAGATGGGCAATATCCTCGGGCAGCGTCCGGGTCCCGGCGACACTTTCATGAGCTACGACCTGCCATGGGCGAACGCAAGCAACAGCCCGTTCCGCCTGTTCAAGCGCTGGACGCATGAGGGCGGCATATCCACGCCGTTCATCGTCAACTGGCCCGAGCGCATCAAGGAGGCGGGCATCGTACACGAACCGACTCACATATCCGACATCCCAGCGACCTGCATAGACGTTGCGGGCGCGTCATACCCGACCGAATTGAATGGCAACGCCATCACGCCAATCGAGGGCGTCAGTTTCAAGGACGCCATCAACACGGGCGGCTGGAAGCGCAATCTGCCCATCTACTGGGAGCATGAGGGCAGCCGCGCCGTCCGCATCGACAACTGGAAGTTGGTGGCGGAGGTCGGCGGAGAGTGGGAGTTGTACGACATGGATGAGGACCGCACCGAACTGAACAACCTCATTGATGCCAACGCGCCGAAGGCTGCCGAGATGATTGGGCTGTACGAATCCTGGGCGGAGCGCTGCGGGGTTCATCCTTGGCCGCTGTCGCCCAGTGCGCGCATGATGCACCTTCGCAGGCCCCATAATCACTATGTCTGATAACATGTTCCTGTCAAGAATTCTTTGCGATGAGGCGATTGCGATGAGAACCACCGTAAACATCGATGACGAGCTGCTGGCAAAGGCGCAGAAGCTCACCGGAATAACCGGCAAGACAGCGATAGTGAACGCAAGCTTGAAGGCGCTGGTCGAGCGAGAAAGCGCGCGCGCGTTGGCAAGGATGGGCGGCACAATGCCCGACATTAAGCCTATCCCAAGGCGCCGGAGCGAACCGTTCTGATGATTCTAGCGGATACATCCGTATGGATAGACGAAAGGTGGCTGACATGAGGACCAATGTCAACGTCGACGGGGAACTGCTGGAGAGAGCACGGGAGCTTACGGACATACATGAGGACGCGGAACTGGTCGCGCAGGGGCTGAAGGCGCTCATTGCCCGCGAAAGCGCCCGCCGGCTGGCAAAGCTGGGCGGCAGCCAACCGCAACTTCGCCCCATACGACGGCGCAGGTACGAACTGTGATGGTTCTTGGGGACACTTCAGTGTGGATAGATCATTTGCGCGAAGAGAATGCCATACTTGCCGAGTTGCTGGGCAGCGAAGAAATACTGACGCACCCCATGGTGATTGGAGAACTGGCTTGTGGCAATCTGGCTGATCGTAGCGCGCTATTGAAAATGCTAACTGAATTGCCCGCAATACAGACGGTCCGATATGACGAAGCTCTCGGCTTTATTGAGCGCCATCGATTGATGGGCAGAGGCATTGACTATGTTGATGTGCATCTCTTGGCGTCGGTTGCGATGGATAATTCCGCTTTGCTGTGGACACGCGACAGACGA
Organism: Dehalococcoidia bacterium; assembly: GCA_034421195.1. GTDB lineage: Bacteria > Chloroflexota > Dehalococcoidia > Lucifugimonadales > JADFKI01 > Bin90. Next base: position 12,319 of record DAOUKP010000015.1, on the reverse strand, counting down.
CTCGGGGATGCAGCCGCTGAACTGAGAATTGCTTATATGCCTGAACAGGAACGGAGGACAATTCCGTGAAACTTCTCGCGCTTTCGTTGATTACGGTAATGGCGCTGCTCATATTAGCATGCGGAGAAGAAGAAGCTCCCGAACCTATGCCCACCAGCATTCCCGATACGGCGGCGACCGCTGAGGCGAATGCACAGGCGACAGCTGAGGCAGACGCGGTTATCGCCGCAAGCGTCCGGGCTACGCTGGAGGCATTACCTACCGATACTCCCGTGCCAACGAATACCCCTGTGCCTACAAATACCCTCGTGCCAACGAGCACGCCGGAGCCGACCGCGACTCCGACGCCCACCAAAACGCCGACACACACGCCTGAACCGACCAGCACTCCGACACCTGAGCCAACGAGCACGCCTCAACCGACGGCGACTCTGACGCCGACCAACACGCCCGAACCAACCAGCACTCCAACACCTGAACCGACGGCGACGCCTCAGCCGACGGCGACCAATACGCCAACACCGACCAACACGCCAACGCCCATACCTGTTGGCGACGAGCCGGAGAGGGCGTTCGCCTTCCAGCAGTGGGGTTTCATTGGCAATACAGAACCCAAGCTCAGGCTGCGAGTGCAACTTGTCCTCTGGGGAAGGACTGCCGAAGAGGATATCCAAGAATTCAACGATCGCCATAACATACGCGCGCCCGTGGGTTATAGCTTCGTGCTGGTGCGGATGCAGGTAACAAACGATGGAGATGTGCCTGGCACCTACAACGCGCTCAGCCGCCTGAGACTCGTAAGCGCGCTGCCGGAGAAGGAGTTCTCCTACGGACTGGGCAATGGGCTGTTATGTGACGAAATTCGCCGTCCGTTTACGGACGGACATGTCATAGACATAGACCACAACAAGGCCGACGAAATCGACCACACGGAGCAGGGACATGTCTGCTTCCTGGTCAAGAGCGAGGATGCGGGCGACGCCATCCTACTGGACAACGGAGGCGCCGACGGGTCCAGGAAAGACTGGCGCTACTGGAAACTGCGCGGCACAAACTAAACCGGAGATACCTCAAAGACATTGGGACATTGGAGGGAACATGCAACCCCTAAAGGGCATACGAGTAGTCGCGGTAACGGGCTTTCTGGCTGGACCATACGCAAGCATGAACTTCGCGCGATTGGGCGCAGAGGTCATAAAGGTGGAGTTGCCGGGCAAGGGCGATCCGGTGCGCGGCAATGGGCCGTTCATCGGGCCGGAAGGCAAGCACGCCCAGCAGCAGACGCCGGACGACATATCCACGCGCTTCCTCAAGCGCAACCAGGGCGTGAAGAGCGTAACGCTCAATCTCAAGCACCCGACGGGACGGCAGATGTTCCTCGACCTCGCCAAGTCATGCGATGTGATGCTGGAGAACCTCGCGCCCGGTTCGCTGACGCGCATGGGGCTGGGCTACAAGGATGTTTCCGCCGTCAACCCGGGCATCATCTACTGCTCGATATCCGGCTACGGGCAGACTGGGGAGTACGCGGACAGGCCGGCGCACGACCCGCAGATTCAGGGGATGAGCGGCTTGATGGAGATTAACGGGCATCCGGACGGGCCGCCGACTCGCGTGGGCTTCTACATCGGGGACCTTGTTACGCCGCTGTTCGCGTGCTACGCGATTACGGCTGCGCTGCGCGAGAAGGAGCGCACGGGTGAGGGGCAGTACCTCGATGTGTCGATGATGGACACGCTCACTTCCATCATGATGATGGACACGCTGGAGGACGATGTGGAGATGGGGCTGCCTCTGCGGATGGGCAACACCACGCGCGGCGGTCCGACGGGACTGTACCGGACGAGCGACGGAGAGCTTACCATCACGGCAGCGAGCAACGACCAGTGGCAGCGTCTGTGCAACGCGCTCGACGCGCCGGAGCTTCTGACAGACGCGCGCTTCGCGGAGTTCCACAGCCGCACGGCGAATGTGGTGGAGGCGCGCGAGGAGATACAGAAGCGCGTGAAGAAGCTGACGCGCGCTGAGGCATTGGAGCGCTTCGAGGCGGCGGATGTGCCGAGCGGCGCGGTTCGCGGCGTGGATGAAGCCATCAACGACAAGCACTTCTGGGACCGGCGCAGCCTGCTTCCGATGCGGCACGGCAAGATGGACGATCCCGTGCCCGGCATAGTTGCGGGCTTCCCGGTGATATTCTCCGGCGGTGAACTTCCGGAACCCTACGGCGCGCCAACGCTCGGCATGCACAACAAGGAGATTTACGGCGGCGTGCTGGGGCTGTCGGAGGAGGAATTGGCGGGGCTGAGAGAAGAGGGTGTGATATAGCGTTCAGGCGTCAAGAGCTGACATGGATGGACAGGATATCAGGTTGCGGTAACAGTGTCTTGATGCTCTATCGGATAGTGTTCGTCTTCATACGCTTCTATCAGATCAACAAGGATGTCAAGTTCCACTCTGGCGGGATGGTTCACATCTTCGACCTGTCCGTGCGGTCCGGATAGAGCGTCCATCAGCTCCGAGACGCGCGCCAGAGCCGCGTCGTAGTCTGCTTCCGTGGTGATTGAGTGTATGTCTGCCATGCTTACACATCCTCAGCATTTATTCTATCGTATTCCGCGTGAGTGCCGATGAAACGGATTATGGTGGTATCATGCGCCGATTGGTGGATATGAATGGGGTTCTCATGCGCTTGCTAGTTGTGTTGGTGGCATTTGGGCTGATGGCGCTGTTGGCTTGCGCGCAGTTTGCGGGCGAGGAAGATGCGGATGTGCCTTTCGACGATTATACGACCAATCCACGTGCGTCAATTTACATGCGGGGGGTTTATTACAGCACTGAGGGTGATTACGACAAGGCGGTTGTGGAGTTCACGAAGATAATTCAATCGAATCCACAGAGTTCGCATGCTTACCTTACGAGGGGGCAAGCCCACTTCTTCAATGAGGATTACGACAGAGCCATTTCAGACTACAATAGGGCAATCAGGTTGAATCCGGAAAACGCAGGGGCTTATTCTTTTCGGGGGCTCGCTTATCTTAATCGAAAGGATTACGACAGCGCTTTTGAAGATTACGGCAAGGCAATCGAATTGAAGCCTGAAAACCCAGCGCCTTACCTTATGCGCGGCGCCGCTTTTGCGGATTTAGGTGATTATGATAAAGGCATTGCGGACTTTAACAGAGCAATCGAGTTAAACTCGGAAATTGCGCTCGCTTACTATTTCCGCGGACTTGCCTACACCGAAAGAGATGATTACGGCCATGCGATTGCTGACTTCGAGAAGACAATCGAACTAGACCCAGCGCACACCGATGCGAGGGAAGCCCTAGAAGATGCGTATAAGTCTCGGTAGATTGATGCATGATATAGTCAAATCCTCTTCATCATGTAAATCCTGTTAGTCACCGTTATGGAGTGGAATCAATGAAATACGAAGCAAAGCCCCTGCGCTCAGTCCTCTTTGTTCCCGGCAATAAGGAGGACTGGATACGCAAGGCGCCCAAGTACGGCGCGGACGCGCTCATCCTCGACCTAGAAGACTCTGTGCCGCCGCAGGAAAAGGACGTGGCGCGCGAGATTGTCAGCAGGATGATCGAGGAAATCGGCCCGATTCAGACGCTCTTCGTGCGCGTCAATCCCCTGGAGACGGGCATGACCGGCTTCGACCTCGAAGCCATTACAAGCAAGAACCTGTACGGCATCACGCTGCCGAAGGTACAGTCCCCCGCCGACGTGGTGGAGGTGGATGTGCTGCTGCGCTTTTTCGAGCGCAAGGCGGGCGCGGAAGTCGGCAAGATATTCATAGACCCGGGACTGGAGACGGCGGCGGGGATACGCAGCGCCTACGACATAGCGATGGCGTCGGACCGCATCGCGCACATGGGCGGGAGCGGCGGCAAGGGCGGCGACACGGCGCGCTCCATCGGCTACGAGTGGACGCCGGAGGGCATGGAGACGCTGTTCATTCGCTCCAAGGTGCTGGTGGATTCGCGCGCTGCGGGCGTGCAGTTTCCCATATCCGGCGGCTGGTTCGACATCCGCGACCTAGACGGCTTGCGTACCTACGCCAGCGAACTCAAGCGGCTCGGCTACAATGGCATGAGCCTGATCCACCCCTACCATGTGCCCGTCGTCAACGAGGTCTTCACACCCTCACAAGAGGAGATCGCGGAGTGGCGCGGCTTGGTGGACGCTATGGAGCAGATGCACGAGACCGGCGGCGCAGCCGTAACCTATGGCGGCGACATGGTTGACATCGCCCACGAGCAGACCGCCCGCGCAATGCTCCGCATGGCAGAGCAGCTGGGCGTCGCCTAGTCAATAATTCCTTCCCCCTCGATGGGGGAAGGTTAGGATGGGGGTGAAATGCTCATTCCATCCTGTCAATCTTGTACATCGATGTAAGTTAAAGGAGCAGACAATGACAAACGGCGTATCCCCCGAATCCGTAGGCTTCTCATCCCAGCGACTCAGCCGCGTCAACAAGATGATGCAGGGCTACATAGACGACGGCAAGCTCGCCAGCGGGCTTACCATGCTCGCGCGCCACGGCGAGACATTCCATTTCGAGCCTTATGGCGTCCTTGACCTCGAAAGCGGCACACCCGTAGAGCGCGACACCCTCTTCCGCATCTACTCGATGACCAAGCCCATCACCAGCGCCGCCGTCATGATGCTCTACGAGGAAGGACACTTTTCACTCGACGACCCCGTCGGCAAGTTCATCCCTGAACTCGCCAGCATGAAGGTGTATGATGGCATGGGCGAGACGGGCATGCGCCTCGTTGACCAGCAGCGGCCCATCACCATCCGCCACCTCCTCACGCACACTTCCGGCCTCAGCTACGGCCACCACCAGGACAGCCCCGTCGAGCAGATGTACCGCGAGGCGAACATAACCGACCCGGACAGCACGATGAAAGAGATGGCAGAGAAACTCGGCAAGCTGCCCCTCGTCACCCAGCCCGGCACCAAGTGGCGGTACAGCAACGCTACGGATGTGCTTGGCTACCTCGTCGAGGTCGTCTCCGGCGTTCCATTCGACCGCTACCTGCAGGACAACATACTGGACCCTCTCAGCATGACGGACACGTCCTTCTATGTGGCAGAGGAGAATCTTGACAGGCTCGCAACCGTGTACGGCGCATCAACCAATGGCAAAATAGCGCCTCTCGACAATCCGATGGTCAACAGGCAACGGAGACCGCACACGATGTTCTCTGGCGGCGGAGGGCTGGTGTCCACGGGCGCCGACTACATGCGATTCTGCCAGATGCTGCTGAACGGGGGCATGCTAGGCGACGCGCGCTTGCTTGCGCCGAAGACGGTCGAGATGATGCGCTCGAACCACCTCACGGACGACTTGAAGCCGTTCGCGGTCGGCCAGAGCAACGCATCGGACACGAAGGGCTGCGGCTTCGGTCTCGGCTTCCGCGTGGTGATGGACATCGCGCAGCACGGCATCATCGGGTCGAACGGCATCTACTCCTGGGGTGGCGCGGCAAGCACCGTCTTCTGGATAGATCCGCAGGAAGACCTGGTAGCCATCCTGCTGACCCAGTTCATGCCCAGTTCGTACTATCCACTGCGGCGGGAGTTTCAGATTGCGACGTATCAGGCGATGGTAGAGTAGGCAGCACATCAGTCGCAATCACAATATATCGAAACGGCGGAGCGCAAGTTTGAACATCGTATCTCCAGAATCGGTTGGTTTTTCATCGGAGCGGCTCAAGCGCATCAACCGTTTCATGCAAGGTTACATAGAGGACAAGAAACTTGCGGGTGCAGTGACTATGCTCGCGCGGCGCGGTGAAGTGTTTCATCTTGAAAACTACGGCGTGCAAGACCTGGAAAGCGGCGCAGCAGTCGAACGCGACACCATCTTCCGCCTGTACTCGATGACCAAGCCGATAACCAGCGTCGCAGTCATGATGTTGTACGAGGAGGGGCGCTTCTCACTGGATGACCCTGTGGGCAAGTTCATTCCTGCTTTCGCGGACATGAAGGTCTTGGAGGGCATGGGCGAGACGGGCATGCGCCTCGTAGGACAGGAACGACCTATCACGATTCGCCACCTGCTAACGCACACTTCGGGCCTGAGCTACGGGTTGCACAGGGACACGCCTATTGACGCTATGTATCATGAGTCGAAGATCGCAGACGCGGATAGCACGCTGAAGGAAGTGATGGACAGGCTGGCGAGAATTCCACTTGTCAATCAACCGGGCACGAAGTGGCGGTACAGCATTTCACCCGCCGTCCTTGGTTATCTGGTGGAGGTCGTGTCGGGGAAGCCGTTCGACAAGTTTCTGCGAGAGAGGATTTTCACGCCGTTGGGAATGGGCGACACTTCCTTTTTCGTGCCGGAAGAGAAGCTGGGCAGGCTGGCCACTGCATACGTGCCGTCTCGTGGTGGTGGGATCGCGCCGCACGAAGGCTCGATAACGACTAGGCATAGAAGACCGCACGCAATGATGTCCGGAGGCGCAGGGCTTGTATCAACGGCGACTGACTATATGAGATTCTGCCAGATGATGTTGAATGGCGGCGTCCTTAATGGCGAGCGTCTGCTCGCGCCCAAGACGGTGGAGTTGATGCGCTCCGACCATCTCACAGACGACCTGAAGCCGTATGCCGTAGAGGACAGGTTTCACGGCTACACCAAGGGCTGTGGGTTCGGATTGGGGTTCAGCGTGGTTAACGACATCGCGCAGCACGGCGTTCCCGGCTCGAATGGGATGTACTGCTGGTTCGGCGCGGCGAGCTGCTACTTCAGGATAGACCCTGCCGAGGAGCTGATTGCCATTTTGATGACCCAGTTCTTGCCGGTTTCGTGGTATCCGCTGCACCGTGAGTTCCAGGCTGCGACGTATCAGGCGCTGATGGAGTAGGACTTACATGGATGGACAGGATTAGCAGGATATATGTCAGTGTTCGCTTCCCTGCTATAATCTTTGCATACTTGCTCCTGCGAGGTGTCGCAATGAACAGCACACACGGACAAAACGAAAGCCCGGTTGAACTGATAGAAGACGCGCTTGTTATGGGCAAGCTGATGGAAGTTGACTGGACGAAGAGAACTGCTCGTCTCGACCGCTTCCGGCAAAAGCCGGTGAAGTTGCGCTTCGGCAAGGAACTCGACGAGACGATGCGCCGCTTCGCAACGGAGTTTGTGCAGATTGATGGCAAGGGCTATCTGAAAGCGCCGGACACCGACGAGGAAGAGTGGGTACACATCCATGTGAGGGAGGTGTCGGTGCCTTATGACGGGAGCAAGGCGAAGGTTTTCAGAAAAGAGGAATGGGAAGCTGATACCAAGGCAATCGATTTATCCTTTGATGTGGATGACTTCAACCGAATCGTTCGTGAAGGGCGACATGTATGACAACAAGCGCTGAAGAACAAATCGTACTGGATACGAGTGTTGTCTCCATTCTCTTCAATCCCAATGATCGCAGATATTCCTACTATGGCGAAAGACTGGAAGGATTTCGATTGTCAATATCGTTTCAGACGGTGGAGGAACGCTGGTTTGGCGCATTTTATGGGAATTGGGGACGACGGCGAATCGAGGCGATGGACAGGCATTTGAGCAAATTTCAGGTAATCTGGCCTACTCGTACACTTATAGAAACATGCGCTCGGCTGCGTAGTGAAACGAGAAGAGCAGGTCGAGAGCTGTCTATGGCAGACGCATGGATAGCAGCCACAGCCGTAACGCTTGACTGTCCCCTTGTATCGGATGATGGAGACTTCGACGAATTATCGGATTTGACACTGATACAGCGCCCAAGGTAAGCCAATGCAACACGAACCCTCTCCCTGCTGCGCCGCAGCCCGTATGCCTTCTACATCCGCAACGACTCGGACCCCCGTCGTGCCCTCTGTGGCACAGGCGACCAACGGTAGCGTTGACGGCATGGCGCTCATCCCCGGCGGCGAATTCCTGATGGGTACGGACGATCCCGTTGGCTTCCGGGGGGACGGGGAGGGTCCTGTGCGTCCTGTGCGCGTGAACTCCTTCTACATCGACACATGCGCTGTAACAAATCAGCAGTTCGAGCGGTTCGTGCGCGAGACAGGATACAAGACGGAGGCAGAGCGGTTCGGCTGGTCCTTTGTCTTTCACATGTTCGTGGGCATGAAGGCTCGCCGCGCCTTCCGCGGGCAAGTCGTGGACACTCAGTGGTGGTGGGGCATCGACGGAGCGTACTGGCGCAGACCGGAGGGCCCCGGCTCGAACCTGAAGCAGCGATGGAACCATCCCGTAACGCATATCTCATGGAATGATGCCGTCGCATACTGCCTGTGGGCGGGGAAGCGCCTTCCCACCGAAGCGGAATGGGAATACGCGGCGCGCGGCGGGCTGTCGCAGAAGCGGTACGCATGGGGGGACGAGCTGACGCCGGGCGGCGAGCACCGCTGCAACATCTGGCAGGGCGTGTTCCCGGACGAGAACAGCGCGGATGACGGCTACAAATCTACCGCGCCGGTAGATTCCTACGAGCCTAACGGCTTCGGCCTGTATAATGTCGCGGGCAATGTGTGGGAGTGGACGAGCGACTGGTTCAGCCCGACATTTCATATCGAGAGGGGCCATGTCGAGACAGGCCGCATCAACGCGCCGCGCGACAACCCGCAGGGACCGCCATCGGGTCAGGCCAAGACGATACGGGGCGGCTCGTATCTCTGCCACGACTCGTACTGCAATCGCTACCGAGTAGCCGCCCGCACCTCCAACACGCCGGACAGCTCCACTGGCAACCTAGGCTTCCGCTGCGTGCGCGACGCCTGACCGCTTGCCACGAAAGTTCATCCCCTCTATCCTGTGCATCAATATCAGGCAAAATCGTGCATAGGCAGCGGAGGAAAAGAGATGAGCTACGACCACATCATCGTTGGCGCAGGGTCGGCGGGCGCGATCATCGCAAGTCGCCTGACCGAAGACCCCAACCGCAGTGTGCTGCTGTTGGAGGCGGGGCCAGATTACCCGGACCTGGACGAGATGCCGCCGGATGTGAAGTATGGGTATGGGCACGGCTTGGCGGCGATAGATGTGCTGGGCACTGAGCATCGCTGGCACTTTGTCGCCAAGTCAACCGATGAAGCGCCGCCGATGCTGGTGCCACGCGGCAAGACGACCGGCGGCTCTTCGGCGGTGAACGCGCAGATATTCCTGCGCGGCGTGCCGGAGGATTACGACGACTGGGCATCGTGGGGCAACGACGAGTGGAGTTTTCAGAAGCTCATACCGTTCTTTCGCCGGATGGAGGCGGACACGGACTTCGCGAACGATTTCCACGGCGTTGACGGACCGACTATCGTCAGGCGCTACAAGCCCGACGAGTGGCTACCGGACCAGCAGGCATGGTATGAGGCTTGCCGCGAGTATGGCTTTGCGGACTGCCCGGACCACAACGACCCGGACTCTACGGGTGCGGGACCATGCCCGTTCAACAACCCGAACCGCATTCGCTGGAGCACTAACATCGGCTATCTGAGCGAGGCTCGCGAGCGGCCCAACCTGACCATCGTATCCCGCGCGTTGGCGCGCCGCGTCATCTTCGATGGCAATAGAGCGACGGGTGTGGAGTACGAGGTGGACGGTGAGGTGCAATCCGTCCAGGGCGATGAGGTGATTCTGTCCGCCGGGGCAATCGGCTCGCCGCACCTGCTGATGCTGTCGGGTGTGGGACCTGCGGAGCATCTTCAGGACATGGGCATCTCCGTTGTCCACGACTTGCCGGGCGTGGGCAAGAACTTGCGCGACCATCCGCAGGTGCAGCTCACATGGGAGACGAAGCCCGGATTCGAGCAGGACAGCCTCGCGCCGCGCATACAGTTCGTCGTGCGCTACACGGCGGAAGGGTCAGACCTGCGAAACGACATGCTGATACACCCATTCTCATACGCGACGCGGAGTCTCTACTACACCGACCCGAACACTAAACCCATAGGCATTGGCATGATAGCCGCCATCTACCTGGCGGAGTCTGCCGGGGAGATGCTTCTGAGAACGGCTAATCCTCGCATCCAGCCGTTCTTGGATTACAACCTGCTGGCGACGGAGTTCGACCGAAGGCGAATGCGCGAGTCCGTCCAGATATGCCTCGACCTGGCGCAGAAGGATTCGCTGGCAGAACTGATAGAGGACAGGCGATTCCCCACTGACGCCGACCTCGAATCAGAGCAGGCGCTCGACGAGTGGATGATGCGGAATGTCAGAACGAGCCACCACATATCCGGCACCTGCAAGATGGGGCCTGCCGACGATGCGATGGCGGTCGTTGACCAGTATGCGCGAATGCACGGCATCGAGGGGCTGCGCGTGGCGGATGCGGCTATCATGCCGGACTGCATTCGCGCGAACACGAACGCCACATCCATGGTCATTGGCGAGCGCGTAGCGGACTTCATCAAGGAGGGGAACTGACATCGATGTACAGGATGCGAGTCTGGTAATATGTCGGTAGTACGACAATGTGTAGGATACTGAGGTTGCATAATGGCTACAAAGCCCGATGATAATAGACAGGTCGATACGGCGACAGACTGTGACCCCGTATGGGAAGCGTTTTTGAATGCCCCATTAGATGACGAGCCGCTCACCGAAGAAGACGCGCAAGCTATTGAAGAGGCAGAAGAGGACATAGCGGCTGGTAGGGTCAAGCCTTGGAAGGAATTGAAGAGAGAACTAGGTCTGTGAGCTGGGAAGTTACTCTTACACCACGCGCTGAAAGGCAACTGAATCGGTTGGACTTTGTGACACAGTCAAGAATAGGGAGAAGTTTGGACGCTCTGGAAATGGGTGGGCCTGTGGACATCAAGCATCTTGCGGGTTCTCGAAATCAGCGGCGAATGCGTGTGGGAAATTGGCGACTGATTCTTGAATACGATAGTCGCGCTCGTCAAATCGTCGTTGTGCGTATCAGCCGAAGGGACGATGCGTACAGGAGAAGATAAGCGCATCGCCAACTTCATCAAAGACGATTACTCTAGTTATAAAGAGGTGGGAGAGCAGGACATGGAAAACGGAATGTTTGACTTGAAAGGCAAGGCGGCGGTAATTACGGGCGGCAATGGCGGAATCGGACTTGGAATCGCCGTCGGGCTGGCAGAAGCCGGCGCCGATATTCTGGTTGCGGCGCGTAACGAGCAGAAGACGAACGCCGCAGTGAACCGTCTGGCTGGACTTGGCGCGCGCGCGGTGGGCATGACGACGAATGTGCAGAATGAGGACGAGGTTGCCGGTATGGTGCAGAGAGCGCTCGACGAGTTCGGCAGGCTCGACATTCTGGTGAACAACGCGGGAATCGGGATCCGAAAGTCTCCGCAGGACTACACGCTGGACGACTGGAATCTCATAATGGACATCAACCTGACCGGGACATTTCTGCCGTGCCGGGAGGCTTATCCTCACATGGCGGCGGCAGGCGGTGGGAAGATTATCAACATCGGCTCGATGACATCCATATTCGGGCATGACCTGGTTATGCCATACTCCGCGAGCAAGGGCGGCGTGGTGCAGCTGACGAAGAGCCTCGCCACGGCTTGGGCGAAGGACAACATACAAGTCAATGCCATACTGCCGGGCTGGATAGAGACGGACCTGACGGAGCCGTTGCGAACCGAAGAGGGATTCCGTGAGCGGTACGAGCTAATCTCGGCCCGAATACCGCATGGGCGCTGGGGCACGCCGGACGACATGGCAGGAACGGCGGTGTTTCTGGCTGCGGCGGCATCCGACTACGTTACCGGTGTCTCAATTCCGGTTGACGGTGGGTATGTTGCGTTCTAGGAGAGACTGAACGCGAAACAAGGGCGTGACGGAGGAAGTGGGCAGAGGTAGGGAAGTGTTATAGTCGCGGACGCATGTCTTTGAATGGAATAAGCAAGGGCCAGGTCATACCGGGGGTAGGGCAATGACCTGGCCCGATTTATGCTCTTTGCTAAATCAATCGAGTGTTAAGGTTTACGTGCAAGGCTGTGAAGCCACGCCGTCCTGAGCGGGCAGCGGTATTCGGTTGCCGTTCGCGTCTATCATGTACTGTTGGTATGTGTAACCTGCCGTGGGAGCGCACTCTTCGGGAGCAGGTACTGGAGTAGGCTCGGGCATCACCGGCTCTGCGGGTGGGTCGCACTTGCTGCGCTCCGCTATCCTGAGGCTCAAACTGCCGACCTCTGACGCAGCATCGCTGTCTCCGCCGCCGGTTAGCGTGATAACTACGCAGAGTTCCTGACCTACATTATCCGTCAGCAAGACGTAATGCTTAGAGGTGTGTGAATCCGAGGAGGTTATAGCTACAGTGGTCACTGTCAT
>DAOUKP010000014.1:0-86638 GCA_034421195.1 Dehalococcoidia bacterium | reverse complement strand
GGCGCGGCGGCGATTGCTAAAATACGGTCTCTTGGGACCTAGATTCCTACAGCCTGCCGCGCCCCCTCAACTCCTTCACTGTATCATTTCCTCATCACACAAGATTTCTCGCTTCGCTCGAAATGACAAACGAAACTAAAGTCATCGACAAAATCTCAACATAACCTAATTGCCTACTCCCGCATAGTTGCCTTGCTGAGAATCCGCCAATAGATGCGCTCCGGCAGCAGCCTTGCCGCAAGCATGCCCGCCCGGGCGTCAATCCCGACCGGATTGCGGAAGTTCGGCGATGGCGATGTGATGACCTTATGCACCACCTTCGCCACGCGCACAGGGTCGCCGCCCAGTAACTCGAACAAGTCGTGGTTCTCGCTCTGCTTTCGGATATACGGAGAATAGGCGCTGTTCTCGTCGTCAGCCGCCTTACCCCTGATCTCATTATCCGTGAAATTCGTGCGGAAGAGGCCCGGCTCTACCATCGACACTCGAATGCCGAAGGGCTGCACTTCGGTCTTGAGCGACTCGCTGATACCCTCAAGCGCGAACTTGCTGGATACATACGCGCCGTTGAACGGTGTGCCCAGCCGCCCCAGCACTGAGCTGATGTTGACGATAGTGCCGCTCCGCTGCTCTATCATCGCTGGCAGCACCGCCTGAATCATCCGCACGGCGGCGAAGAAGTTCGTCTCGAACTGGCCTTTGAGTTCGTCGGCTGACAGCGCCTCCACGGGTCCCCATAGGCCGAATCCGGCATTGTTCACAAGCGCGTCGATCGCGCCATGCCGTTCAATAAGCTCCGGCACGGTAAACGCTACGGAGTCCTCTGAGTTGATGTCCAGCTCCACGCTGATGACGGAAGCGCCGCGATGCGTGGCTTCGGCGCGCAGGTCGTCAAGCCTAGAATTGACGCGGCTTGTTGCGATGACGGTGTAGCCGCGTTCGGCAAGGTAGAGCGCGGTCGCTTTGCCGATGCCGGATGACGCACCGGTGATGAGCACGTTTCCCCTGCCGGTTGTGTGTCGGTCAGTGGTGTGTTGATAATGCTTGGCGCGCCTGCGAAGTAGGACTAGCAAGTTTCTATAACTCCTTCGACCGATGATTGGACATATTGTCGTCTGCGCGTCGCTGCACGACTTCTCTGAGCATATCACCGAAGAGAGACGATGATGACGCGAGCGCGAGAAAGTCCTCGCCGCTCATGACGAGAATCTCAGCTGCCGTTCGCGCTCTGACGGACGATGAATGAGGCGCGTTGTCAAGCAGCGACATCTCCCCGAAGTACTCTCCGACTCTCAGGTTCACCACTTGCGATTCTCTCCCATCCTGCTCGCGTAGCACTTCGACCTCTCCCCCGAGTACCACATAGAATTCGTAGGCTATGTCTCCCTTGCGATAGATGTAGTCTCCTGCCTCATAGTGTCGCCGCGAAGTCCCGCGAGGGCGGTCTATGTCAACTTTCACGATGTCCGGCGGGAATATAAGGTCGAGCGTCCAGTCGGTAACCACGCGCAGCTTGCGCTCGATGCGCGGAAGTTGCAGAAGATAGAAGGTGCGATACAGCCACCACGCAATAAAGCCGGACAGTTCCAGCCCAAAGGTCTCGGTTGCCGCCGCGAAGCCCCCGAGCGGCACGAACACGCCGCGACTCTTGTAGCTGAAGGGCTTCGTTGGCGCGCCTCTGATCTTGGCGAGTACATTCTGGGCGGCAGATTTTGCCTCCCTGAGCGCGAACTGCGCCGTAGGCGGGCAGAATCCGCCTCGCAGCACATCCGGCACGAGCGCGCAATCGCCAACGGCCCAGAGGTTGTTCCCACCCTTAACTGCGAGGGTTTCGTCAACGACAAGGCGCCCGCGCTCTTTCTCGCATGACAGGTCCATCAGGATAGAATTAGGCGATGCGCCGATGGTGGCGACAAGCGTCCTCGTAGGAATATACACATCATCCGCCAGCAGCGCGCTCTCCCCCGTTGCCCCTCGTAGCTCCGTATGCAGTCGAATGAATATGCCGCGTCTCTCCAGCAGCCTGTGGCTCAGGTTCGCCAGCCTCTCGCCAAGTTCGGGCAGTATGCGCCCTGAGCGGTGCAGCAGGATTATCCGGAAGTCGTCAGGATCGATGTTGCGGTAGCTCCTGCTCGCCACACGCAGGAACTCGTTTATCTCGGAAGTTACTTCGACGCCGGTGTATCCACCACCCGCGATGACGAAGGTGAGTATCTGATGCTTGTAAAAGGGATCGTCTTCCACCTCGGCTGCTTCGAGCATACTGATGAGGTGGTTGCGTAAGCGAAAGGCGTCGCCCAGCGTCTTGAACGGCAGCGCGTGTTCTTCCACGCCGGGAAACTGCGACAGGTCGGTCGCACTGCCCACGGCGAATATCAGGTGGTCGTAACGGATGTAAGTGAGGCGTGCGTGGCCCGGGTATCGAATGGATACCGTGCGGCTGTCGGTATCAACTGACTCGATCTCCGCCTGATGCACGTCTGCGTACGGGACCAGACGCCGAATCGGACTCACCACATTGAAGGGCCCAATGGAGCCTGAGATTACCTCGGCAAGCATCGGCTGGAAGAGGAAGAAGTTCTCCCTGCTGATGAGCGTAAGCTCGATTTCACCGCGTTTCGCCGCACTCTGTAATTCGAGTGCAGCGTGGACGCCGCCGTATCCACCGCCGAGAATGACGACGGAAGGAACGGGTCCTTTGCGCTCGGCGCGCCGAAAGCGTGAAAACATAGCGCCTCGTCAAGCGAGTATGAGTGATTGAACCAAGCTAAACTACTACTCGAAGCGGCAAGGAAGGTCTGACCTGGGTGATGATACCGTGGTCGTAGCACTTTTATCTTCTTGGTGGTTCCGTAGGGCGCGGAGGCGGAGGTGGAGGCGGGACGTTAGGAGGTCTGGGAGGAGGTGGGCGTCTGTCGTCTTTTTGAATCAGTCCACTAATGAGCATATTTCTCCCTTAAAACCTTCTCGGCATCCGCTGCACTAACCTCATTCGTCTTTTCGTCCAAGTCCACATCAATCCGTGCCGCGATGGTATTGAACTTGCGAATGAGCTCCCTCTGGCGCGAACGTGCCTCTCCTTCATCGATTTCGAAAGACTCGATGTCGAGCCACAAATCAGTCCATTGTGCATTCAGAGACATGCAATCGACACTTACCCAACTTAATGCTACCGCGTCTCCGGCATAATTCGAGGTTGCATCCCAAGCTACCAAAATCGCTATGGCGATGCCGAGCGCTACTATCAGACTCAGAATTACGGTCGCCCAAAATCCTGCAACGCCGGTGCTTATGTAACTAACCGATAAAGTTGCCTCAACAAGCACCGAAGCGAGCGTCGCAAACCTCGTCAGTCTATGTCGGCGTCTGTATGAGTCAGACAATGAACTATAGTACCGATAGTAGCGCTCGGCGTCCCATAGGTCTTGCCAAATCGCATTTCTTGTCTGATCAGTAACCATAATTTCACTCGGCGAAGAATCAGATTTCATACCTCGTCATTATTACTCATTATAGTACGCATATTAGGAATAGTGTGCCTTTGTGTCAAGCGCGCCTAAGAGATTCAAGGCGGCAGTTCATCTCCCTTCGCCCATCCCCGCAAGTGCATGTAATATAATCAATACGATAATGGAACTACGAAAGAAAGTCGCAGGCGAACAATCTGTATGGACAGACAACTCATAATATCCGTGATAGGTGAGAGCAACGCGCGCCCGCATGTCGCGGCATTGGCGGAGCAAGTTGGTAGGGAACTGGCGGAGCGCGGCGTCATCATAGTCTGCGGCGGGCTTGGTGGTGTCATGGAAGCGGCATGCAAAGGCGCGAAGTCGGCAGGCGGCACGACCATCGGCATACTGCCCGGCGACAGTCCGCTGTCCGCCAACGACTACATCGACATACCTATCATCACCGGCATGGGCTATGCGCGTAACTCCGTTGTCGCCAAGACGGGTATATCCGTCATCGCGGTGGGCGGCGCGTATGGCACGCTATCAGAGATTGGTCACGCCCTCGGCGACGGAGTTCCGGTAATCGGACTTGAGACATGGGAGATGACGCGCAGCCGTGAGCCGGCCGACAGCGCGATCATTCGCGCCATTGACGCTGCCGATGCCGCCGAGAAAGCGATAGACGCGGCGAAGAAGCGGCTGACAGACATTGCCGCAGGCGTAACGACTGTTCCTGAGATATACAATAGATAATGAGGCTACTATGACGACTATTTCGGATGTGAACGCAAGAGAAGTCCTCGATTCGCGGGGCAACCCGACGGTCGAAGTGGATGTGGCGCTGTCGAACGGCGCCGTCGGCAGCGCTCTGGTCCCGTCGGGCGCGAGCACTGGCGCAAACGAGGCGCTTGAACTGCGTGACGGCGATGCGAATCGATTCAGAGGACGCGGTGTGTTAGCGCCAATTGAAAATATCGAGCAGCATATCAAGCCTGCTGTGCTGGGGTTGTCCGCTTTGGAGCAGGCAGCATTGGACAACCTGCTCATCGAGCTTGACGGCACGCCGAACAAGAGTATGCTAGGCGCTAATGCGATACTTGGCGTATCCATGGCGGCGGCGCGAGCGGCGGCACAGAGCGAAGGCAGGCCGCTATACGCGCAAATTGGCGGTGGCGAGGCGGTAACGCTTCCTGTGCCTATGCTGAATATCATCAACGGCGGCGCTCACGCGGCTGGCTCCACCGATTTTCAGGAGTTCATGGTGGTGCCGGCCGGCTTCGACACATTTCGTGAAGCGCTTCGGTCGGGCGTGGAGATATATCACGCGCTTGCGGACATCCTGCAAGGGCGCGGTCTCAGCACAAGCGTGGGCGACGAGGGCGGCTTTGCCCCCCCACTCGATGACAACCGGGATGCGGTCGAGCTTGTGATAGAGGCAATCGAGCGCGCCGGATACCGTCCGGGTGAGCAGTGCTTCATCGCGCTGGATGTCGCTGCTTCCGAACTCAGCAAGGACGAATATCCTTCAGGCAAGCTGATTGGCATCTATGAGAACTGGGTTGCCGAATACCCGATAGTCAGCATCGAAGACGGCATTGCGGAAGATGAATGGGACGACTGGCAGGCGCTGTCGAGCGCCATTGGCGGCAGCGCGCAGCTTGTCGGGGATGACCTGTTCACCACGAATACCGAACTCATCCGCAAGGGTATCTCGATGAATGCGGGCAACGCCGTGCTGATAAAGCTGAACCAGATTGGAACGGTGACTGAGACGCTGAACGCGGTCAAGATGACGCAGGACGCCGGATGGGGCGTGGTCATCAGCCATCGCTCCGGTGAGACCGAAGACACCACGATAGCCGACCTAGCAGTCGGCACTAACGCAGGCCAGATAAAGTCCGGCGCGCCCGCTCGCGGAGAGCGCACCGCCAAGTACAACCGCCTGCTTCGCATCGAGGAAGAGTTAGGCGATAGGGCGCGGTTTGCGGGACGGCGAGTGTATGAGAAGGTGCTGGGCTAATTTAACTTTGAACACCGCGACAAGCAGATTGACGACACGCGGACGGAGGCACAAAGTGGCAACATCGTACACACACATTACGGACGAACAGGCAGGGATGATTAGGAATGTTCCGGTATTCTTCGTTGGTTCGGCGGACTTCGGCGACAAGGATGGAGGCATTGACGCCGTGAATGTCTCACCCAAGGGCGGCGTGCCCCTGCACATCATCAGCCCGAACCGCGTGGCATATCTCGACTATGTCGGCAGCGGCAACGAGACGGCGCGTCATTCGGAGGCGGGCAGCCCAGTAACGGTTATGGTCTGCGCCTTCGAGGAAGAGAACGCCGGAATCGTGCGCCTCTATGGACGCGCGCGAGCGATGCCGATCGAGGACTCCCCTCTGGCAGACCTGGTGCTGGGGCAGCAAGCAGATGACATCGCCCTGCCGCTGCGCCAGGTAATAGACATTCAAGTCGAGAAGACCAGCACGAGTTGCGGCTACGGCGTGCCGGTAATGACCTTCGAGCGCGACCGCACGATCGGCGACAGAGGACGCCTGTACAAGGGCGAGCCAGTGCCGCAGAGGGCTTGACGCTTTCTATAAATCGACATGTCTGATTGTCAACGGTTAGTTGAACTGCGCCGTATCCGAATTCGACTCCTTGTTACGACAATCAAAGCATCTGTACTCAGGTCATCTTGGTGGTTTTGCAGAAGCTCTACCATCGCCGCCACTTTCTCTGGTATGGGCATGTCAACGAAGCGAATGATGCAAGGATGCGGCAGCCTGCGTACAAAAACCAGCTCGCCAAAGTCCTTATCCTCGGTGATGAGTATCCGCTGCTCTGTGGTCGCAAGTGCAAGTAGTTCTTCGTCCGTGGCGCTGGGATTTATTTCAAGGGCTGAAATTACATCATGTCCCAGTCTCGTCAGGGTAGAGTTCATACTCCGCGACGAGGCGCATGCATCAAGAAGGAATTTCATTGCGCTTCCCGGATAGACACGCGCTCATGAACATATTCGCCCGCCATAGAGCGGTAGGCGTACAGCATGCACGCCTGTATGTCCTCCGGCTCAAGAAATGGGTACTCTTCAAGGATGACTTGTGTGGTGTCCCCGGCGGCAAGCATCCCTAATATGTGCTCTACCGCCATACGCATACCGCGGATAATCGGCTTGCCGCCAAAAATATCCGAGTGTACGGTAATGCGCTGGAGCAGTTCCTGTTCGCGCTCCATGTTCTCCCTCCAAATCATATATGCTAGTCATGTATCATAATGATACGGCAAGGTTAAGCCGAAGCCAAATGCCGTATGCTGGTAAGCAGCGAACTCTAATGTATTCTTGAAAGGCTCTTATACAAAAATGTCCCAAATCTATGACATCGCAAACGACTACGTTGAGCGATACGCCGCGCTCAACCCTCTGAGCGCCACATCGATAGGCGTGCCCGGCTACGACGACAAGATGTCCGACTTCTCGCCGCAGGGCGCAGACGCCAACGCCGACCTGAACCGGCAGACCGTCGCCGCACTGAACGCTGCCGCCGTCGAGAACGAACGCGACCGCATAGCCCGGGACGCTATGCTCGACGACCTGCAAACCAGCTTGGACTCCCACGACGCCGGCGAACACCTTCGCAGCCTGCGTGTGCTGGGAAGCGCCTTTCAGGGCATTCGGATGACCTTCGACCTGATGCCGCGCGACACGGAAGAGGACTGGCGGAACATAGCGGCGCGGATGGCGCTAGTTCCACAGGGGCTGGAGAGCTACCGCAGGAGCCTGCGGGAAGGCGCGCGCCTATCCAAGACGAGTAGCAAGCGCCAGGCTGCCGGATGCGCCGAACAGGCTCAGGTATGGACCGGAGAGACAGGCTCCCCATCGTTCTTCCACGGGTTGCTTGATGCGTTTGATGCTTCTGATGTTGCCTCCGATGCACTGCGCCGCGACCTCACGGCGGGCGCCGATGCAGCGGCAGCCTCGTACGCGGACATGGGACGTTTCCTGACGGATGAGTACATGAACGATGCCGTTGAGCAGGATGGCGTTGGCGAGGAGCGATACGCGCTCTCCTCGCGGGCATTCAATGGTACCGACATGGACTTCACAGAGACATACAACTGGGGCTGGGAACAGTTGCACTGGGTCGAGAGTGAGATGGCGAAGACGGCCGAGCGCATCCTGCCCGGCGCAGGCGTGGAGGCAACGAAGCAGTTCTTGGAGACCGACCCTGACCGCGCCATCGAAGGGGTTGACGCATTCCAGAACTGGATGCAGGAATTGCAGGACACGACTATCGCCGAACTGAACGGTGCTCACTTCGACATACCCGAACCCGTGCAGCGCATCGAAGCGATGATTGCTCCGCCCGGTGGCGCGCTCGCTATGTACTACACTTCGCCGTCCGAGGACTTCAGCCGTCCGGGGCGCACATGGTATCCGACGGGCGGCAGGACTCGCTTTCCGCTCTGGGGCGAGGCATCCATCGCCTACCACGAGGGTGTTCCGGGGCATCACTTCGAGCGCGGCATCGCCAAGTACCTCACCAGCGAACTATCGCGCTTCCAGACGGCGATGGGCGGCACTTCCGGCTACATCGAAGGCTGGGCGCTGTACGCCGAGCGACTGATGGCGGAGCTTGGATACCTCGAAAACCCCGATTACTATCTTGGCATGCTGCGCGCGCAGGCGCTCCGCAGCGTCCGCGTGATTATTGACATCGGCATGCATCTCGGATTCGCCATCCCCGACGACTCCGACTTCCATCCCGGAGAGGTCTGGAATCCGGACATCGGGCTGGAGTTCATCAAGCAGCGCAGTCACTTCCCAGAAGACTTCGTGGCGAGCGAGGTTGACCGCTATCTAGGCATGCCGGCGCAGGCAATCTCCTACAAGGTCGGCGAGCGCGAGTGGCTGAGCGCCCGCGAAGATGCCAAGCGGCGCAAGGGCGCAGACTTCGACTTGAAGGAGTTCCACACCCGCGCCCTGAGCTTAGGCCCGATGGGGCTGGCGCAAATGCGCCGCGAAATGGCGCGAGTGTAAAAGAGTCTGTCAGTATTCCGTTAGTTGGTTTGTCAGTGGGTAGCGAGGAGGGATGATATGAGCGCTCGCACAGAAATACCGACTCTTGATGTCATACGCGAAGCATTGACGCCGGCGCTGGTGGCGAGCGACGCGCAGCGCGCAATCGTATTCGGCTCGTATGCGCGCGGCGATGCCGACGAGTACAGCGACCTCGACTTGATAATTATTGCCGAGACGGATAAGCGTTTCCTTCAGAGGCACAAGGATTACCGCCTTGTGTTCAGGTCTTGGGACCCATGGGGGAAGAGCCTCGACCTACTGATTTACACTCCCGAAGAACTGAATAGTATGCGAGACAGAAGCAATCCATTCATTTGCTCGGCTTTACAAGAAGGAGTCGTCGTGTATGAGGGATAGCGGAGAAATAGCATCGGTTTGGATGCGCCAAGCCGCTTATGACCTCGAAAGCGCTCGTCTTATGATGCGGGAGGGGTTTTATAGTCAAGTCTGTTTCATGTCCCAGCAAGTTGCGGAGAAGACATTGAAGGCGCTTGCCTATTATCGCGGCGACGCAGATGCCAGAGGGCATACCATACGAGCGTTGGTCAGCTGGCTGGAGCCTTCGTATCCTGAACTGTCAAAACTTTATGAAATAGTAGAAACTTTGGAGATGTACTACATACCTACCCGCTACCCTGATGCCCTGCCAAGCAACGCGCCCTATGAAATGTATATGTACGAAGACGCTGAAGACGCTTTGTATAGTGCGGAGCAAATTTTCGACTTTGGAAGAGACATAATTCCCCAAAATTGAATCCGCTAACCTTTAATTGTAGTGTTCCATTGCGGTAGATATAATTGAAATGTGAAGTCGTAGGTTTATGGCAGGCACGAAGGGAGCGTCCCAGCACTATGACTACTCGCGTAGGAATCAATGGCTTTGGGCGTATAGGCAGACAAGTGCTGCGCGCCATCTTGGAGCGCCACCCCGACAAACTGGAGGTCGCCTCCGTCAACGGCGCATACCCGCCTGAGACCAACGCGCACCTGTTCAAGTACGATTCCACTTACGGCAAGTATCCGGGTGACGTCGAAGCGACCGAAAGCGGAATTGTCGTTGACGGAAGCGAGATAAGCACCACCATCGAGCGGGATCCCGCCAATCTCGCTTGGGGCGACTGTGGCGTGGATGTCGTGGTCGAATGTACCGGCGCATTTACCAATGCGGGCAGCGCGGCTCAGCATCTCGAAGCAGGCGCGAAGAAAGTCATCATCTCCGCCGCCGCCCGCAACGAGGACATCACCCTAGTTATGGGCGTGAACGACCACCTCTACGACCCCGACAGGCACAATATCGTCTCCAACGCCTCCTGCACCACCAACTGCATCGCGCCGATGGCAAAGGTGCTCAACGACAACTTCGGCGTGGAGCAGGGGCTGATGACGACCATTCATGCTTACACGAACGACCAGCGGATACTGGACGGCGGACATAAGGACCTGCGGCGCGCGCGCGCAGGCGCCGTGAACATCATCCCTACCACGACCGGCGCTGCCAAGGCGGTCGGCATCGTGCTGCCCGAACTTAACGGCAAGCTGAACGGCATGGCTATGCGCGTCCCCACCCCCGCTGGCTCTGTGACCGACTTCGTTGCCACGCTGAAGCATCCGGCGCCCGCCGACGAAGTGAACGCCGCGTTTCATGATGCTGCCTCCAACGGGCTGAGCGGCGTGCTGGAATACAGTGAAGAGCCTCTCGTCAGCAGCGACATCGTGAAAAATCCGCATAGCTGCATCGTGGACGCTCTGTCCACAATGACGGTCGGCGAAAATATGGTCAAGGTGGTCGGCTGGTACGACAACGAATGGGGATACAGTTGCCGCACCGCAGACCTCGCCTCCTACATCGTGGACAAGGGCATTTGAGTTACCAATTGTCCCTTCCCCCATCACGGGGGAAGGTTAGAGCCTGCGCCCGCGAAAGCGGGCGATGGGGGTGAAATGAATTATGCTCATCCCTAACGATTAACGGTACATATAAAGATTGAAAACCCCGAGATTATGACGAGCGCGCCTTTTGAACTGCCCCAAGTGGACGCCTGCGTGTTCTGCGAGATGCTGGCAGGCAGGATCGATAAAGGACTTGTCGAAGAGACCGACCTGACGCTCACCATCGTCAACATACGCCAGTTTGAATTGGGGCAGGTATTGGTCATCCCGCGCAGGCATGCGCCAACCATCCTCGACATCACCGACGAAGAGTCTGCCGCGATTATGGATGCGGTCCGAAGAGTATCTTCCGCTCTGGTCAAGACATACTCGCCGGACGGTATCACGCTGTACAATAACAACGGACTCGCCAGCCTGCAGGAAGTCCCGCACTTCCACATGCATGTGGTCCCGCGCCGCAACGACAGCGAGTGGGGTGCCGGACCGCCGCACATCGCTGCGCTGGAACGGCGCTCGCAGGATATACTGGACAAGGTACAGATAGACATCGAGCGCGAACACGAAATCGCTGAGGAGATAAGGGCGGCGCTATGAGTGATGCACAGCAAGTTAGAGAGCGCATTCAGCTCGTGCGCGACCTGTCGAACGAGATGGCGGCGTACCTGCATACGCTGCCCGACAACATCTGGCGCGACCCCGATGTATATGCCAGCGCATGTGAAGGCTGGAAGATTGCCGATGTCATCACGCACCTGATTCTGGGCGCGAATGTGTTCGGCCTCAGCATCACGAACGCGGTCAAGGGTATCGTCGAGCCTCCGATGGGCTGGACGCGCCCGTCAAGCCCTGAGCAGGGAATGGAGCGGCTCGTCGATACGCGCAACGCCATCCACGAGGACCTGTTCTACGACTTCAACGCGAGTTGCAAGAGGTTCAACACCATCCTGCTGGAACTGGATGAGCCGTCATACCCTCTACCTACATGGCATCCGTACTTCGTAATCAGCGTGGACAGGCTCATAGACATTCGCGCGTCCGAGCTGGCGATACACTTTTGGGACATCCGCTATCCCATAGACCGCAGCGCGAAGCTTAGCGACCGCGCTAGGCCATTCCTGCTGGACTTCGTATGGCGCTGGCTGCGCTCCGGCTTCCGGAAGGGCGAGCCACTCGACACGCCGATCCGCTATCGCTTCGATCTGACAGACGCGGACGGCGGCTACGATGTAACGGTGAGCGGGGACAATTTCACGCACACGCCCTCCAACGACTCCCCCGCGGACGTTATCTTCGGCTGCGACACCGACACCTACATCCTGTACTGCTACGGCAGGCTGCAACTGCGCCGTTCCGTACGGCGCGGGCGCATTACCCTGTCCGGCGACGAAGCTCTGGCGGCACAGTTCACCGACTGGTTCAAGGGCGTCTAGTCATCAGGTAGCGTTTTCTCTAGGTGACAAAGTCCCTTCCCCCCTCGACGGGGGAAGGCTAGGATGGGGGTGAAAGGTTATTCACCCACCTGAAAGGAAACGCTATTAGGCATCAGCGTCCTTATCTGCAACAACCCGCTATCTGATAATGCTTGAGGTGAACGGCTCTTGCCATATTGAACATACATCGTTAGTATGGCGAGGTGAGGTGAATGAAATGGCCGACTGGAATATCGCCACTGTCATGATGGTGGGCTTCATTGGAATGATATTCGGGTTCATTAGCGTGATAGGCACCATGGTGGGACTATTCGTATGGCTTGACAGAAAGCATAGCGCTAGGATGGACCGTATCGACAAGCGTATTGACGACTCACAGGAAGAGCTCCGCGGCGAATTTAGGGATGTTCGTAGCGAAATGCGGGATATACGCCGCAACATTCAGGCTCTCAACTCAAAGGTAGATAGGGCGCAGGGCGCTCTCGATGTGCTCGTCTATGGCGAACGCGGCGTCCCACCGCCGGTTGCACGGGAGCGAGCAGAGACTGAGATGCAAGTTGAAGAGGCTGTGGGCAATTAATCTCCAAATCCTGGCTGTCAATGTGAAGAACGCAGAGTCGATCTAAATTTCACCGACAACACCTCACCGTGCCCGCCCCGTCGCACACACATCTCGCAGGCAGCACCCCTCGCACACCGGAGTCTTGCGGCACGCTTCCTTGCAGTGTTGCACTATCAGCGCGTGGTATTCGGAGAAGAGCGCGGTATCGCTCGGTAAATTGTCGCTGAACATCTGCTGGTAAGCTGAGTAGTCCTCTGAATCCGGCGTAATGCCAAGCCGATGGAACAGCCTGCGCGTGTATGCGTCTATCACGAATGACGGCTTGCCCAGCGCGTACAGCAGGATGGCGTCTGCCGTCTCCTCGCCGATGCCCTTGACTGCCAGCAGTTCGCGGCGCAGTTTCGCGCTGTCGTCGGCGCGCATCGCTTCGATGTCGTCGTTGTAGGCATCACCCATGTACCGCACCAGCGCCTTCAGCCTGATCGCTTTGGCATTGTAGAAACCGCTGGAATATATGAGCTTCGCAAGCGTTTCAGCATCCATCGCGCGCATGGCGGCAGGCGATAGAGCGTCCTCTTCCTTCAGCCTCGCGATAGCGCGCTCCACATTCGTCCACGAGGTCGCCTGCGTCAAGACCGCTCCCACCATCACCTCGAACGGCGTGTCCGCAGGCCACCAGTTCTGCCTGCCGTAGCGAGCATAGAGACGATCGTAAATGTCCTTTATATCTGACATAGGCATTCAGTACGCACAGCGGTAAGAAAAGGGCAGAAGTCCCTTCCCCCTCGATGGGGGAAGGTTAGAGCCTGCGCCCGCGAAAGCGGGTGATGGGGGTGAAAATGATTGCCCATTGCATCCGAAGGATACTTCTGTAAATCGCTAAGGTACTTGTGAGGTATGCAGCGCGATATTAAACTGGATACATGGGAATATCAACGGTCGTGCATACTCCCTCTCCCACTGGGAGAGGGCTGGGGTGAGGGTATGAGTAAGTGAGCGAGTTTATCAACAAGCTGGACAACGCGGCGCGAACTAACAAAAGCCTAGTCTGCGTGGGCTTAGACGTGGACCCCGCGCTCATGCCTGTCGCCGATGTGCGGAAATTCAACCGCGCCATCGTGGACGCCACAAAGGACCTGGTATGCGCCTACAAGCCAAATATCGCCTTCTACGAAGCGCTTGGGCTGGAGGGGCTGGAAGCTCTGCGCGACACGGTAGCCCACATCCGCAAAGTCGCGCCGGACGTCGTGCTGCTGTGCGATGCCAAGCGCGGCGACATCGACTCCACCAGCGCGAAGTACGCTGAGGCGATTTTCGACTACTGGGGATTCGATGCCGTTACCGTGAACGGCTACTTGGGCGAAGATTCCCTGCTGCCATTCTTCAACTACGCTGACAAGGGCGTGTTCGTGCTATGCCGCACGTCAAATCCGGGCGCGCATGAGTTCCAGGACATTACGATTTCACCGAACGCTTCGGAAGTTGCCGTTGACAATAGTGAACAGAAAATGCCGCTTTACGAATGGATGGCGGTTCGCGCATCGTACTGGAACACGAACGGCAACATTGGGCTGGTCATGGGAGCCACTTCTCCCGACCAGCTCCGCGCCGTAAGGCGACGCTGCCCCGGCATGCCGATACTCATACCCGGCATCGGAGCGCAGGGCGGCGAGCTTGAAGCGTCAGTGAAAAATGGCATAGTACGCAGTGCCGACGGGCAGGCAGCCTCACCCAACGTCCTCATCAATTCGGCGCGGGGGATAATATACGCCGACCGAACGGCGAAGAGATTCGCGGACGGCGCGCGTAGGGCGGCGGCGAGACTGCGCGATGACATCAACCTCGTACTGGAACAGGAGGACATACAGTGGTAACGCAGTACGAAGTCGGCGACTTCGTGCGACTGAAGAAACGGCATCCCTGCGGCGAGTTCAACTGGCGGGTCATGCGTGTCGGCGCTGATATTGGCATCACCTGCGTAGGTTGTGATCGGCGCGTTACGATGGCGCGTTCGGCGCTGGAGCGACGCATGAAAGGGCAGCCATTTAGAGAACCTGCGCAACTCTAGCTTGCGTCCGTCAACGCCTCTGGGTGCGTTGACACCAATATGCCATGTGCTTACAATAGGCTCACATTCGGAGTGGACTTTTACGGAGGGGGATGGTCTGATGCTGGAATTAACCATCGATGGCATTCGTGTAAGCCTTATGAACCAGCAGCGGGTGGTTATACTGCGAGTCAAGGATACGGAAAAATTTCTGCCTATCTGGATCGGCCCCGGCGAGGCGGACGCCATAGCGCTAAAGCTCCAGAATGTAACCGTGCCTAGGCCGCTTACGCACGACCTCCTTTATGATGTCATAACATCGCTGGACGCCACCGTTGACAGAATTGTCGTCTCCGACCTTTCCGATGACACCTTCTTCGCGAAAATCGTGCTTCAGGTCAACGGCTCCACGATGGAAGTGGACTCCCGACCCAGCGACGCTCTGGCGCTCGCAGTTCGCACCGAGTCTCCAATCTACGCGGAGGACGCCGTCGTGGAGAAGGCTGCGATAATGCTGGACGCCGAAACCGGCAGGGCGGTGCATGTCGATGAAGGCGACGATGACGAGCCGCGACCCGTGACCGAAGAGGAGCGCGCAAAACTGTCGGCATTCGAGGACTTCATCGGGTCGCTGGACCTGGATTTGGGGCAGGGAGACGCGCCTCAGCAACGCCGGTAAGCGCACCCGCCGCCACCATGATTGACTACAACAACGACTCCGCTGAATTTCGGCGGAGTCGTCTGCTTTTGTGACATGTATAGAGGTGGGCATGTTTACCGTTCATTTTGTCCCTGCCCCCTTTGGGGGAAGGTTAGGAAGGGGGGGTATGATGAATTATGCCCAGCCCTAGACATGTAAACAAAAAATTTACATTCCGAAATCGATTGTGATATACTACACAAGCCCTCGGAGGAGACGCTATTGAACGCCGAAAGATTGGCGCTGGTACTCCGTCTTACAGGCATCGGCTGGTATGTCGCCGTTTGTATCGGGGGTGGAGCCTTGGGCGGTTGGTGGCTCGATGGCAGGACTGGATGGAGTCCGCTGCTCACACTGCTGGGGCTGGGCCTCGGGTTAGCAGTGGCGCTGGTCGGAATGATGCGGATGTTGTTGTCGGTTTTTGCCGCCAAGTCAGATTCTGATATTGAATAACAGGGGACACCGTAGAGCGTGCTTAGTAATCCTAAGACTCTGGCAATACTAATAATCGCGCTAATCGCATTTGTAGTCAGTCTGCTGGGCGGCGCTCTTGGCAATGCCTTCGGACTTGGCTTCCTCGGCGCACCACTGGCGCACATTCAAATCCCTGCCGAACCTTTCATCCCCGCCAAGATATTCGGCTTCACACTGAAAAATACGATGGTAACCGCATGGATTACCATCGTTGTTCTGTTCGTCATAGCGTTCTTCGCAACACGCCGGATGAGCGAAGTGCCGCGAGGCTTGCAAAACCTCGTCGAAGTCTTCCTCGAGTTCTTCCTCGATCTCTGCGAGCGCATCGCGGGCCGCGAGCGCGCCCGCCGCTTCTTCCCCCTCGTGATGACCATCTTCCTGTTCATCATGGTCTCCAACTGGATTGGTATCCTTCCCGGCTTCGGCACTATCGGCTGGATAGAGCCGGGGAAATATGTCATTAAGCATGCGGAGGAGAAGGCAGAGAAGGCCGGTCAGTCTGTCAACTATGACGACATCCACCTACAGATATTCGAGGGTGACGGGGCATTCGGCTACTTGAGCCTCGGTTCGGTTAACAAGGAAATCGGAGATATAAGCGCCACGGAGTACAAGGCAAATGGCGCGCCCGAAGGCAAGCAGGCAGGCTTGCTGGTGCCGTACCTGCGCAGCGCGAACACCGATGTGAACACGACGTTGGCAATTGCGCTCATAGCGATGGTAACTATTCACTTCTGGGGCTTCTCCGCCCTCGGATTCGGTCACCTCGGCAAGTTCATCAACTTCAAGGAAGGTCCCGTAGGGTTCTTCGTGGGCATCCTCGAAGCAATCGGCGAGATCGCCAAGGTCATCAGCTTCACCTTCCGTCTGTTCGGCAACATCTTCGCCGGTGAAGTGCTGCTGATAGCGATGGCGTTCCTATTCCCGCTCATCGGTCTGATCCCGTTCCTGGGGCTGGAGCTTTTCGTGGGCGCGATTCAGGCATTCATCTTCGCTATGCTCACTCTGGTTTTCGCGGTAATGGCAACAACCGCGCACGGCGGAGAGCACCACTAGACAACATCACACGGTCAACAACGCGTACCACCCTGAAAAGTACAGGGGACGCAGAAATCTACAAGTAAGGAGAAATGGAAATGGAAGTAATGCAGGATTTCGCAAGTCTGGGCGCAGGTCTGGCTATCGGTCTCGGCGCTCTAGGTCCTGGTATCGGCATCGGTCTGCTGGCGGCAAAGGCGATGGAGTCCCTCGGGCGCAACCCCGACGCGGCCGGCATCATCCAGCAGAACATGATTCTCGCCATCGCGTTCACCGAGGCTATCGCGATTTACGCGCTGGTCGTAGCAATCATCATCAAGTTCGTATAACCGACAGAGTATTCACAAAGTCCCTTCCCCCTAGATGGGGGAAGGTTAGGATGGGGGTGAATGCCCTCGTTCACTCAATGAGATAGGGGATACGGCATGGAAGCCTTGGGGATTAACCTGCCCGGCTTGATAACGCACATCATCAGCTTCTTGATTCTGCTGTTCGTGCTGATGAAGTTCCTGTACAAGCCCATCGTGAACATGCTCGACCAGCGCTCCGAGCGCATCAGGGAGAGCCTTGAAGCCGCCGAACGCGCCCGGGAAGAGTCCGCGCAGTCGCAGGCTGAGGTCGAGTCGCAGCTCGAAGCCGCTCGTGCCGAAGGGCAGCAGCTCATCGCGTCAGCGCGTGAAGTTGCCGAGCGCTTCCGCGAGGAAGAGACCGCCAAGGTCAGGCAAGAGATCGAGGCTGAGCGTGTCCGCGCCGAAGCTAACATCCAGCGCGAGCGTGACGCCGCCATCGAGCAGCTCCGCGGCGAATTCGCTGGCTTGGCGATTACCGCCGCCGAGCGCGTAGTCGAGCGCTCCCTCGACGAGCAGGCGCACCAGGACATCATCGACCGTGTTCTCGAAGAAAGCGACTCACGCATAAGCCGCAACTAGCTATTGACAAAGTCCCTTCCCCCTTGATGGGGGAAGGCTAGAGCCTGCCCTCGCGGAAGCGGGGGATGGGGGTGAACCCCCGCAAAGTCATCGTCATTCCCGCGCAGGCGGGAATCCAGAATTGAGAAGGACGAAATGGCAAGAGGAGCATCAGCGCGCAGATACGCCCAGGCGGTCTTCGCCATAGCATTGGATCAAGGCGAGCCGGATAGATGGCTTGACGACCTTGCCTTGCTGTCGGACGCGATGGCTAATGAGGAATTCGCGAATTTCTTGGACGCGCCGCAGATTACGCTTGTCCAGAAGACTGATCTTATTGGAGAAACGCTGGGCGATTCAGTCAGCGATCTCGCGCGAAACCTGCTCTCTCTTCTGGCGTCACGCAACTCCGCGCGTCTCCTGCCAAGCATCACCGAGTCTTATCAGCAGATGCTGGACGAGCACAACGGCGTCGAGCGCGCCGAAATAGTCGCCGCCGTTCCTCTCAGCGATGAGCAGCAGCAGCGCATAGAAGCGATGCTGACAGGCATCGTCGGCAAGGACATAACTGCAACATCCAGAGTTGAGCCGCAGATTATCGGCGGCTTCGTGGCGCGCGTTGGCGACAAGGTAATCGACGGCAGCACACGCACAAAACTGGACGAACTGCGCCGCGAACTCGTGCAAGGCGCCTGATGTAAAGAATTGTTCCTTCCCCCATCAAGGGGGAAGGTTAGGATGGGGGTGAACCCCCAGCACAGAACGAGCGACTGAAGGATTTCATCACGGAGGACCTGCATGGCAGTCAGAGGACAAGATATTGCTTCGGTAATCAGACGCCAGATTGAAGAGTTCGGGCGCGACCTGAGCATGGTTGATGTCGGCACAGTCGTTGAAGTTGGTGACGGCATCGCGCAGGTTCACGGCTTGTCCGGTGTCGCCTATTCCGAACTGCTTGAGTTCGAGGGCGGCGTCATGGGTATGGCGCTCAACCTAGAAGAGGACAGCGTCGGCACCGTTATTCTCGGCGACCCCCTCGCCGTGAAGGAAGGCACCGAAGTCAGAAGCACAGGCCGCGTCGTGGTCGTGCCTGTTGGCGACGAGCTTATAGGCCGCGTTGTGGACGCTCTAGGCCAGCCCATCGATGGGAAAGGCCCCATCAGCACGAGCAAGACCCGCGATGTCGAAGTCGTTGCGCCGAACGTGGCTATCCGCAGTTCTGTTGACACGCCCGTGCAGACCGGCATCAAGGCGATCGACGCGATGATTCCCGTCGGGCGCGGGCAGCGCGAGCTTATCATCGGCGACCGCTCCACCGGCAAGTCCGCAATCGCCCTCGACAGCATCATCAACCAGAAGGGCGGCGACCTCGTCTGCATCTATGTCGCCATAGGGCAGAAGGTCGGCAAGGTGGCGCAGACGGTCGCGCTGCTGGAACAGTACGGCGCGATGGAACACACCATCGTCGTAGCCGCCAACGCCGCCGACCCCGCGCCGATGCAGTATCTCGCGCCCTACTCCGGCTGCGCGATGGCAGAAGAGTTCATGTGGCAAGGCAAGGATGCCCTCATCATCTACGACGACCTGTCCAAGCACGCTTGGGCATACCGCCAGATGTCGCTTCTGCTTCGCCGCCCGCCCGGACGTGAAGCCTATCCAGGCGATGTCTTCTACCTGCACAGCCGGCTGCTTGAGCGCGCCGCGAAACTAGATGAGCCGAACGGCGGAGGCTCTATCACCGCCCTGCCTATCATCGAAACGCTCGCGGGCGACGTGTCGGCGTATGTGCCTACCAACGTTATCTCCATCACCGACGGTCAGATATACCTTGAGCCTGAGCTGTTCAACTCCGGCATCCGCCCGGCAGTGAACGCCGGTCTCTCCGTATCGCGCGTGGGCAGCGCCGCGCAGACCCGCGCAATCCGAGGCGTCGCGGGAAGCCTGCGCCTCGACCTCGCGCAGTACGCCGAGCTGCAAACATTCGCGCAGTTCGGCACGGCAGACCTTGACGCAGCCACGCGCCAGCAGCTTGAGCGCGGCCAGCGAGCCACCGAAATCCTGAAGCAGGACCAGAACTCCCCGATTTCGATGGAACAGCAGGCGGCAATCCTGTACGCGCTGGCAAACGGCTATCTGGACGATGTGGAAATCGAAAAGGTTCGCGCATTCGAAGCGGCGTTCGCAAGCTACTTCGCCTCCAACCAGCCGGACCTTCTAGCAAGCATAGCCGAGGCGCGAGACATCGGCGGCGACAACGAAGAAGCTCTCAAAGCTGCAATTGACGACTTCAAGGCAAATGTGCCGTATTAGGCAAGAGTTCCTTCCCCCTTGTAATGGGTGAGGACAAAAATTCCTTCCCCCATCGAGGGGGAAGGTTAGGATGGGGGTGAAATACCCTCACCGCAAGGCAATAAGCCCAAGTGCCATTAAGGAAATAAGAAATGGCAAGCGTAAGACAAATCAGGCGTCGCATCCGCAGCGTCGAGAACACCGCGAAGATTACGAAGGCAATGTCCATGATCGCGGCGTCCAAGATGCGCCGCACGCAGGAAGCTGCTCTGCGCGGCAGGCCCTACGCCGACCTGATGCAGACGCTGCTCTCGCATCTCGCCGCGCAAACACGGGACGACGAAGAGCACCATCCCTTGCTGACGGAGCGACCGCGCAATAATGTCGGCATTGTCGTCATATCTCCTGACAGGGGGCTCACCGGCGGCTTGAACTCCAACATCAACCGCGCCGCAGGGCAGTTCGTCGTCGATCAGGCAGGCACGGGCGTCAGAGTCATAGCGATGGGCAAGAAGGGCAGGGACTTCATGGTGAGGACCGGCCAGGATGTGCAAGCCGTATTCACCGATATTCCCGACCGCCCCGGACTCGACGCTGTAACGCCGGTAGCCCGCATGGTCATTGACTCGTTCACCAACGAAGAGGTGGACGCCGTCTATGTCGCCTATGCCGATTTCGTGAACACCACGCTTCAGCGCCCGACAGTGGTGCAGCTTCTGCCGGTCGTTCCGGCCGAACTGGAAGCGTCCCAGGCTGTCGGCTACATCTACGAGCCGGACGAGCGCCCGGTGCTGGACCAGCTGCTGCCGCGCTATGTCGAAATGCAGCTCTACCACTACCTGCTCGAAGGCATCGCAAGCGAGCAGTCGGCGCGCATGGTTGCGATGCGTAACGCCACCGACAACGCGAACGAGATGGTGGACGACCTGACGCTGATAATGAACAAGGCGCGTCAGGAAACTATAACGAAAGAACTGCTGGACATCGTTGGCGGTGTCGCCGCAGTCGAAGGATAAATTAGTCGTCAGTTTTCAGTTGTCCTACTCAACGTTCCTTCCCCCTTGATGGGGAAGGTTAGGATGGGGGTGACGGGGTTCCACATCGTTATTCCCGAATTGGTGAACACTGATAACTGATTACTGTGAACTGACTACTGAAAACTCTCAACGGAGGAACCATGGCAACGGGAAAGGTAACCCAGGTCATCGGCACTGTGGTGGACGTCGAGTTCCCCGCGGAAGAAATGCCGGCAATCTACAATGCGCTTGAGACAAGCATTGCGGGCGAGCGTCTGGTGCTTGAGGTCGAGCAGCACATCGGCAACAACTGGGTGCGCTGCCTTGCGCTCGGCGCGACCGAGGGCCTCGTGCGCGGCGTTGACGCCGTTGACACCGGCGACCCCGTATCCGTCCCTGTGGGCGACCCCACGCTCGGTAGGCTCTTCAACGCGCTCGGCGAGACACTCGACGATCTCGAAGAGGTCGAGTCCGGCGACTCCTGGCCCATCCATCGCAAGCCTCCCACCTTCGAGGATCAGGCAACTCAGGTCGAAATCCTCGAGACCGGCATCAAGGTGATGGACCTCATCACCCCCTTCACTAAGGGCGGCAAGGTCGGCGCGTATGGCGGAGCGGGCGTCGGTAAAACGGTTATCATTCAGGAACTTATCCGCAACATCAGCGAGGAGCACGAAGGCGTGTCCGTGTTTGCCGGCGTGGGCGAGCGCTCCCGCGAGGGCAACGACCTCTGGCGTGAAATGCAGGAGTCCGGTGTTCTCGCCAACACCGTGCTAGTCTTCGGTCAGATGAACGAGCCGCCCGGAATCCGCGCTCGCGTCGGTCTGACCGGCCTCACCATGGCTGAATACTTCAAGGAAGAGCGCGGCCAGGACGTGCTGCTCTTCGTAGATAACATCTACCGCTACATCCTCGCGGGCATGGAGGTCTCCGCGCTGCTCGGCAGAATGCCCTCCGCAGTCGGATACCAGCCCACGCTGGGCACGGAGATGGGCGACCTCGAAGAGCGCATCACATCTTCGCTCAACGGCTCCATCACATCCTTCCAGGCTATCTATGTGCCGGCCGACGACTACACCGACCCCGGCATCGTAACCACATTCGGACACCTCGACGCGGTTGTCGCGCTTGAGCGCGCCCTTGCCGCGCAGGGTTTGTACCCGGCCGTTGACCCGCTGACATCGTTCTCCCGCATCCTTGAGCCTGCCGTCGTCGGTCAGGAACACTACGATGTGGCGCGCGGAGTGCAGCAGGTTCTCCAGCGCTATGCGGACTTGCAGGACATCATCGCGATTCTGGGCATCGAGGAGCTTTCTGACGAAGACCGCCAGATTGTGGCTAGGGCGCGCAAGATTCAGCGCTTCCTCACGCAGCCTTTCTTCGTTGCGGAAGTGTTCACCGGCTCGCCGGGCCGCTTCGTGCCAATACGCGAGACAGTGCGAGGCTTCAGGGAGATTCTCGACGGTCAACACGACGAACTACCTGAGCAGGCATTCTACATGGTCGGCACAATCGACGAAGCAGTCGAGCGCGCCGAGCAAATGGCTGCCGTCAGCTAAAGAAAACTGTCATCCCCGCGAAGCATGTCCTCGTGAAAACGGGGAGTGG
Source organism: Dehalococcoidia bacterium (assembly GCA_034421195.1). GTDB lineage: Bacteria > Chloroflexota > Dehalococcoidia > Lucifugimonadales > JADFKI01 > Bin90. Next base: position 64,138 of record DAOUKP010000014.1, on the reverse strand, counting down.
GAATCCAGAAGTGTAAAGCAAGGGCGCGGAAACCAAAACCTCGTTCGCTCTGATTTTGTCCAAGGGTGAATTCGAAATGTTCCTTCCCTCTTGACGGGGGGAAGGTTAGGATGGGGGTGAAGTCCCATCCGTTAAATGAAAGCGGACCCGTTCGCCCTGAGCTTGTCGAAGGGTGAATCCGAAATGTTCCTTCCCCCTTGATGGGGGAAGGTTAGGATGGGGGTGATAGCCCTCATCACTAGGGAGTGGCTGAATGGCTACTATGAGACTCGAAATTGTAACCGCCGAGCGGATGGTCTATTCCGAGGATGTGGAAATGCTTGTCGCGCCCGGCATTGACGGGCAGCTTGGCATCCTGCCGAACCACGCGCCTCTGCTGACGGCATTGCAGCCGGGCGAGATTCGCGTGGACAAGGACGGCGAAGAGAACTACATGGCGGTTGGCGGCGGCTTCCTCGAAGTCCTTGCGAACAGGGTAACGATACTCGCCGACACCGCCGAGCGCGCCGAGGAAATCGACATCGAGCGTGCCGAAGCAGCCGTGCGCCGCGCCGAAGAGCGCATCGCTGCACGTACATCCGAATCGGACCTGCAGCGCGCCATGTTCTCGCTCAGACGCTCGCAAGCGCGACTGCTGGCGGCAAGACGCCGCCGCCGTCCAAGGCGCGGCGACGGTATGGCGTCACCGCAGTAGCCTCATAAGACAGACAATGTACTTTCGTTCGTCCTGAGCTTGTCGAAGGACCGATCGCAGACAATACATAGAAAAGGGGCGGCTACCATAGCCGCCCCTTTTATCATCCCGTCAATCCTGTGCATCCATGTAGAGACGATTTCACAAATCCCCTAACACTGTCATTCCGAACGCAGTGCAGTAAGGAATCTGAAATCGTTACATGCAAGCCTGTTCCCGGCTTTAGATTTCTAGCGAAGCGAGAAATGACAAGGATAAACTGCATTTGTGAATTGCCTTATCAAGTAAGTTCCCGTCACTCCAACTCCCGCAGGTAAAAGGTCATGGATTGCAGCGACAGCACCGGATCGATATTCCGCACCACGATGTTCATCGGAACCTTCGCCGCGACCGGCGCATAGTTCAGGATGCCCTTGATGTCGTTCTGTATCAGGATGTCTATGACATTCTGAGCCTGTTGCGCGGGAACGGCGACGATGCCGATGCTGATATTCTTGTCTATGACCGTATCGCTCAGTTCGGACATCGGCTGCACGTTGAACTCGCCAATCGTATTGCCCACCTGCGCCCGGTCCCCGTCAAACGCCGCCACAATGCGGAAGTTCTCCCGGTAGAATCCAGGGTAGTTGATGATAGCCCTGCCGAGCCTGCCCACTCCGACTAGGCATGCGCGCCACTCGCGGTCGAGTCCCAGAATCTCCTGCAACTCATGAAGGAGAAAGCGCACGTCATAGCCCCTGCCTTGCTTCCCAAAGCGCCCGAAGTAGCTCAAGTCCTTGCGAATCTGCGCCGGCGTCATCTGCAACAGGCTGCCGAGCTGCTGCGAACTGACCACATCTATCGACTCCGACATCAGCTGCGACAGCGCCCTCACATACAGCGGCAGCCGCAAGACGACTACTTCAGGAACTTCCACAGAGTCCATTGACATTAGAACTTTCCCCTCTGGTTATTCCGAATTAGACTGCTTCATACTTTGTGGCAAATGGCACAAAGTAATAGGAGTATTCTATAATCGTGGGCTTATTTCGTCAAACGGGACGAGCGGCATCGCGGTTAGCATGACTACCACAATATGTCCCCTCCCTCAGGGAAAGGGGTTAAGGCAAAAGTCCCTTCCCCCTCGACGGGGGAAGGCTAGAGCCTGCCCTCGCGGAAGCGAGGGATGGGGGTGGAGTCACAAATGCAGGTACGATTATTTCCAATACCTGCCCCTGCGGAAGGCAGGGGATGGGGTGAAAATGCCTGCACCATCGCCATAACTGCACTTATGCAAGACTCTCGTCTTTATTAGAGGTGGCATAATTGGCGTTCATCATGTCCCTGCCCCCTTTGGGGGAAGGTTAGGAAGGGGGACATGACGAGTTATGCCCAGCCCTAGTCTTTATCTAATAAAGTTGACAGGCGCAGGCTGGATTGTTAAAGTTGACGCTAATATGCCGCAATGCGCTTTCGACATTATATGCGCCTGTATAAACGACCATTAAGGGGTCGGCAGGCAGACTTTGCTGAATGAAATCTATGCCCCGCTCAAAAGAAAAGAGCGGGGTTTCTGTTTTTGATGCGGCTTTTGCTGCTCCATACTTAAGCACACTTACTCAATCTCGGAAGGAGAGCGAAGATAATGACCCAGACGGAATGGAAGCCTCGAGCCAAAAGCATTATCGAGATACTTCCGGAAGAAATTAACGACTTTGAAACTCAGGTAGCTCGCTTCCGGGCGGGTGAATGGTCGGAGACTGACTTCATGGCGTTCCGGCTGCGGCAGGGCGTCTATGGCCAGCGCCAGCCGGACGCGCAGATGTTCCGCATCAAGTGCCCCTTCGGTGGCGTGAATGCGGACCAGCTCGATGCGCTTGGCATCCTCGCCGAGAAGTACGCTCCCTTGAACAAGGGACATGTAACCACGCGGGAGAACTTCCAGTTCCATCACATCAATCTCGACGACGGCGCAGCCATCATGCGGCTAATCGGCGATGTCGGCCTGAGCACCCGCGAGGCATGCGGCAACACAGTGCGCAACGTTACCGGTTGCGCGGCAGCAGGCGTGTGCATGAACGAGCCGTTCGACGTAACGCCCTATGCGGCAGCTTATGCCCGCTACTTCGTGCGCCACCCATTCAGCCAGTCCCTGCCGCGCAAGGTCAAGAGCGCGTTCTCCGGCTGCGACAACGACTGCGCCATCACGCCCATCCACGATGTCGGCTTCCTGCCGCGCATCCAGGACGGCAAGAAGGGCTTCAAGATGGTGGTAGGCGGCGGGACATCGATCATGCCGAAAATTGCACCCACCTTGTACGAATTCGTGCCCGTCGAAGACTACCTGAAGATGACCGAGGCGCTGCTTCGCATCTTCCACCGCACGAACGAGTTGCGCCGCAACCGCATGAAGGCGCGCATCAAGTTCTACATCGCGCGCGTCGGCATCGACGAGTTCCGCAAGGAAATCGAAGAGGAGATCCAGCAGTCTTGGGCGCAGCGCTCATTCGACCCCGCTGACCTGATGTTCGTAGAGGACGAGTCTCTGGACGCTCCGCCGCTCGATGGCAACTACGCCGCAGTCGGCAGCGATCCTGAGTTCGAGCGCTGGGTGAGCACCAACGTAGAGTCGCAGCGTCAGGCAGGCTACAAGATTGTTACGGTCAAGCTGCCTCTCGGCGACATCAACGCCCGGCAGTTCCACCAGCTCGCCGACATGTCGCGCAAGTACGCCGGCGGTCGCGCGCGAATCACCCACCAGCAGAACCTCGCCTTCCGCTGGGTACCTGAGAACGCCCTGTACGAAGTCTGGCAGCGACTGAGCGATATAGGCTTCGGCGAATCGGGCGCGCACGAGATTACGGACATCGTATCCTGCCCCGGCACCGACAGCTGCAAGCTCGGCATAACATCCTCGATGGGACTCGGCAGGGCGCTGACCGACGCCGTTGAGCATGTGGACAGGTCCGATCCTCTGGTGCGCCAGATGCATGTCAAGATGAGCGGCTGCCCCAACGGATGCGGCCAGCACCACATCGCGGACATCGGCTTCCATGGCGCGGCGGCAAGAGGACCGGGAGGACAGGTGCCCGCCTACGAGTTATTCCTCGGCGGCAGCTATTCTCAGGACGACCCGCGCTTCGGACAGCGCATCAAGGCGAAGATACCCGCCAAGCGCGCGCCTGAGGCATTGTACAGGATTGTCGCCGACTATAAGGACAGCCACGGCGACGGCGAGCTATTCAAGGACTACGTGTTGCGGCAGGGCGCAGGCTACTTCGAGGAATTGATGTCGGAGTTCAAGGAACTGCCCGACCTCAACAGAGACACTCTTGAGCAGTACATAGACTGGGACAAGACCGTCAAGTACGTGCTGGAGCGTGGCGAAGGCGAGTGTGCCGTCTAGCAATTTATTTCTGTTCCTTCCCCCTTGATGGGGGAAGGTTAGGATGGGGGTGGAATGTGAAATTGCACTTGCTCAATGCTTTTCAGTGTTGACGGCCATAGATCAGAATTCACTAAATAAGACGGGGGCAGGCGTTACGCCTGCCCCTAAGTCTTGCGAATGATCCTGTGAGTCTTTGGCGGCAAACACGTCAATATTATATTTGCTACGGCAATTCAAGTAGTTGCCAAACAGGGAAGTTGTTGCTAATATGCGAGAAGTAGAAGAGCGGAGCGGAATTGAATGGTTGATGTGACCGCAGTTATAGTTATCATAGGCTTCATCGGTGTGATTGGCACCGTAGCTGGACTGATTTTCTGGATGGACAGAAAATTCGCGGCGGAACTGCGTCTGATTCGCGAAGACATGCGCGAAATGCGCGAAGACATGCGTGGGATGCAGAGCGAAATGCGCGAAGACATGCGTGAGATGCAGAGCGAGATGCGTGAAGACATGCGCGAGATGCGTACCGAAATTCGCCGATTGGATAGGGATATTCGCGTTCTAGGCGCTAAGGTCGATAGGGCGCAAGGCAATCTTGACGTTCTGGTATTTGGTGAGCGGGGCGTTCCACCGTCTGTGGAAATGGAGCGGGCTGAACTGGAGAGTCGGGCTGAGGAAGCGGTCGGTGGCTAGACTACTGAAACTTCTGAACAAAAGAGGGGCAGGCGTTACGCCTGCCCCTTGTCTTGTAAGGCTAACTTAGCCTACTTCCTGAACCGTCTCTTCAGCCCCTGCCACCACGAGCCGCCGCCGTCCGGCTCGTCGTCTATGTAGCGTCCACGCCACATCTTTCGCTCCCCCTTAGACTTCGAAGGTCTCAGGAACACCATCCCATAGGCGACGATGAATATGATCAATCCGGCCCAGGCCAGCAGCCCGAACATGCCCGGCACGAAAGGACGCAGAAGGAACGCCGCGAGCAGTATAGCCAGCGCCGCGAGCATAATCTTGCCCGGTGACACCCCCCAGGCCTTGCTGTTCAGCGACTGACGCACATACTGCCAAACCATCCCGCGCAGGCTGCGGCGCGAACTCCCGGACGGCAAAGGCGCCTCAGCCTCAGCCTTCTTCAGTATATCCTCGATCTCTTTCTGATATTGTTCAGGCATCCTCGCTGTTCCTAATATATCCATAACCCTGCGTTTAGGAGTCGATAAGGCAACTCCACCCATTTCTTGCATCGTAAACAACTGCACTAAGCGTGTCAACATCATAATCAAGCAGGAAAACTCCACAAATCAGTGATATTTTTGATTGTTTTCTAGCGCACAATGTCCGTGCTATAATTGTATGAGTGTCGTAATCGCTTTTTAGGAGACTCTCGTGCGAATTACCCAAGAGGAAATAGTCGATCTTCAGACCGTGCTGCATATTGAGATGGAAGATGAGGACATCCGTCCGTATCTCGATATTGGCTACCAAAAAGTTAAGCCACACATATCTTTCCCCGGATTTCGCAAGGGACGTGTCCCTCGCCACATAGTCCTTCAGTTTGTGGGACGTGAGGCTCTGCTCAACGAAGTGCTCGATACAATGCTGCCCGAAGTTACCGGCAGGGCGATAGATGAGCAGGAGCTTGAGCCGGGCGGTATGCCCGACATGGAAGTCCTTGACCTCGATCCCGTTACCTTCAAGGCGACTGTCCCGCTTAGGCCGCAAGTTGAACTTGGCGACTATAGAGACATACGTGTCGAGGTGGAACAGTCCGAAATTGGTGAAGAAGATGTCCAGGAGAGGCTGGAGCGACTGCGAAACAGCATGGCATCATGGGAACCCGTAGAGCGTCCGGTTCAGATGGACGATATGGTAACTATGACCGCCACGGGCACTGTTGAAGACAACACTATCCTTGATGAGACCGACACCGTGTATCTCCTCGTTGAAGACGCGGACCGTCCCTTCCCCGGATTTCCGGAGGCATTGGTCGGCGCTGAGTTGGATACGCCCAAAGAATTCGAGCTGACGGTAGCCGACGACTTCCCCGTGGATGAATATGCGGGTAAGCCCGTGCAGGTAACGGTAACTGTCAGTGATGTCAAAGAGCGCATCCTGCCCGAACTGGACGAGGAGTTCATTCAGGGAATCGGCGAAGGCTATGACTCCATCGAAGCCCTGCGAGAGCAGATTGAAGAAGAGCTTAAGACAGAATCCGAAAACGCCGCCGAACAGGAAATGCGCGAATCTGCCATAAGCAGCCTACTTGAGGGCGCGGATGCGGTCATCGCGCCGGTGATTATCGAGCATGAAGTCAACTACATGCTGAATGAACAGATGCAGACACTCGCGCGCATTAACATCCGCTTCGACGACTACCTGCGCTCCGTCGGTAGCTCGGAAGACGAAATGCGTGAGCAAATGCGCGAAGAGGCGATAACCCGAATCAAGCGCGCCGTCGCCTTGGAAAAGCTCGGTGAGGCAGAAGGCATCGATGTTTCCGACGATGATGTCGAAGAGCGTATCGAATCCCTAATGGAGCAGAACCGCGAGCAGTATCCGGACGCGCCCGATACACCCGAAATAACCGACGACATGCGAAGCTCCATAAGGCGGATGATGCACTCGGAGCGCGTTATGGAGCGCCTGATGGCTATCGCGAAAGGCGAAGCTCCCGATATTGCCGAGCCTGCCGAAGAATCAGAGGCGGACGAAACACCTGACGAAGCCGCCGAATCAGAATCCAAAGAAGAATAAAACCTCTATCCTCTCCCAAGGGGAGAGGGCTGGAGCTTGCCTCTGTGGAAACAGGGGGTGAGGGTAAAGGAGAAAACCCATGTTGTTTAGGCCCCAAGATTTAAGTGCGCCGGACTTACTGCAAGACGGTGGGCCTGAAAATGTTATCCCCATGGTCGTTGAGTCTGGACCGCGTGGCGAGCGCGCCTACGACATCTACTCGATGTTGCTCAAAGAGCGCATCGTCTATCTCGGAACACCGATCAATGACCAGGTTGCCAACGCCATCATCGCGCAACTGCTTTTCCTAGACAGGGAAGACCCTGAGCGCGATGTCAGCCTGTACATCAACTCGCCGGGTGGCGTAATCTACGCTGGTCTCGCAATCTACGACACCATGAACCTCATTCGCCCCGACGTCTCCACCATCTGCGTGGGCTTGGCGGCAAGCATGGGCACCGTTCTCTTGACGGCGGGCGCCAAGGGCAAGCGATTCGCGCTCCCCGACTCCACCATCCACATGCACCAGGCGATGGGCGGCGCGCAAGGGCAGGCGAGCGATGTCGAAATTGCCGCGCGCGAAATACTGCGCCTGCAAGAGAAGATTCGCACCATCCTGTCCGACACGACCGGTCAGCCCTTCGACAAGATAGCCCAGGACACCGACCGCGACCACTACATGAGCGCGGAGCAGGCGCTGGAATATGGCCTGATTGACGAAGTTCTCGCGTCCTCTGCCGGCGCGTAGCCTTAAAAATCTGATCGCGTTTAACGCTCTTCGACAGAGCCTGTGGTGAGCTTGTCGAACCACAAAGACGCTAATCATTCATGAACATGGAGCTTCCGCAATATGACTAGCCGGACCGACTATCGTTGCTCCTTCTGCGACAAGGCGCAGACTCAGGTCAAGCGCCTCATAGCAGGCCCCGACCGGGTGTTCATCTGCGACGAGTGCGTGCTTCTCTGCGACCAGATTATCGCCGAGGACGGTCCTGCTCAGTCCAATGTCATATCCAACCCGATGGCAACCGGACTAAACCCTAAGCTCATCTACCAGAGCCTTGAAGAGTATGTAGTAGGGCAGGACCGCGCCAAAAAGATACTCAGCGTTGCCGTCTATAACCACTACAAGCGCATCAGCTCCACCCAGACGCAGTCGGATGTCGAAATCCAGAAGGCGAATATCCTTATGCTGGGTCCGTCCGGCTCCGGCAAGACCCACATAGCGCAGACGCTCGCTCGTATTCTGCAAGTGCCCTTCGCCATCGCGGATGCCACCTCGCTCACCGAGGCAGGCTATGTCGGCGAGGATGTCGAGAACATCCTGCTGCGCCTCATACAGGCTGCCGATTACGACGTGGCGCGTGCCGAGCAGGGCATCATCTACATAGACGAGATAGACAAGATAGCTCGCAAGAGCGTAAACCCGTCAATCACGCGCGATGTCTCCGGCGAGGGCGTTCAGCAGGCGTTACTGAAGATTATCGAAGGCTGCGAAGCCAATGTCCCGCCCCAGGGCGGGCGCAAGCACCCACATCAGGACTTCCTGAAAATCAAGACTGACAATGTGCTCTTCATGTGCGGCGGCGCGTTTGAGGGCATGGAAGACATCATCAATCGGCGTGTCTTCAAGAGCAAGCACTCGATCGGCTTCACGGGTTCGGCGAGTTGGAGCGCGCCCGCTGAAGAGAATGTGCTTCACCATGTCAATTCTGATGACCTGATGGAATACGGCTTCATCCCCGAATTCGTTGGACGCCTCCCTGTCATCGCCACACTGGACACGCTTGACGAAGCCGCGCTCATCAAAGTTCTCAGCGAGCCTAAGAACGCGCTTGTTCGCCAGTACCAGTCGCTCTTCGATATGGATGATGTCGAGCTTATCTTTACGCGTGACGCCCTTGTTGCCGCTGCGGAGCAGGCGCTCAAGCGTAAGACCGGTGCCCGTGGTCTTCGCACCATCCTCGAACAAACCCTGCTCGATGTCATGTACGAACTTCCCAGCATGTCCGATGTCAGCCGCTGTGTTGTGGACGCCGACGCCATCTCGGGCGACGCCCCCGTTACGCTGAGCCTGAAGAACGGCGAGATTGTGCCCATGCCCGCGCCAGCAGTCCTGCTTGAGAAAAAATCCGCATAACTCCGCCCCTTCACCTCTTTCAGCCCGCCCTGTCGAAGGACCTCTTCGATCGCCCCCATTGTCATTGTCGTCCTCACCACTAGGGTGTTTGACATTTGAAGCACAATTCATTGAAAAGCCCTCTCACCTGTTACTCCGAGCGACCTTCCCCTGTCATTCCGAACGCAGTGAGGAATCTCAAATCGTTGCGTGCAAGCTCATCTCCGACTTTGGATTTCTTGCTTCGCTCGGAATGACAAACGAAGCTAAAGTCACCGACAAAATGTCAACAGAACCTAGGCATCCCTTCTAAATTCTTAGCCGTTAGCAAACTGCATTACGTAGCGTTTCCTTCTAGGTGACAAAAGTCCCTTCCCCCTTGATGGGGGAAGGTTAGAGCCTGCCCCTGCGAAGGCAGGGGATGGGGGTGAAATCACAACTGCAAGCAGGGTTATTTTCAACATCTATCCCTGATAGCCCTTGATAGGTCAAGAGCCTACCCTCGTGGAAGAGGGCCGCGAGTAAAAACGCTTCTCGTCACGCAAATCCGCGCCATGCAGCGTACATAAGTATTGAAAAAATATAATTTTGCGTTTAACATTCGTGCATCCCTTATAGGCTTACTCTTACCCGTAGAGGCGCCGCTTATATGCGCATGCACAGAAAGACACCCCTGCCGGGCGCGATAGACAAGCAACTCGACGATTTCACGAGCGCGCGCATTGCCCCATCATCCAGCCGCGTATCGCCCATCCACCGCGAAATCACTACTTGCTACGCCTACATGTGCCCCTATGCCTATGGCTGCACCGAGAAGACGCGCCGTCCCGCGCAAGTCCTTATGCGCCGCTGCATGCGCTACAAGCCCGAAGAACTTCGCATACGCGCAGGCGTCTCAGACTACGTACTCGACCTTCTGGCAAAAAGACGCACTTCCGGCGAAGACCTCTCCGATCAAACCACGGCGATTCTCGACGACCTGCGCCCCGACGGCCCCCTGCGTAAGACCGCCTAACCCGGTGTTCCTTCCCCCTTGACGGGTTGACAAGGGTAGGTAAATGCTCAAGGCATCCCCGGATGTAGGCTCAAAGTCCCTTCCCCCTCGACGGGGGAAGGTTAGGATGGGGGTGAAATCACAACTGCAAGCAAGTCTGTTATCAATACCTATCCCTGTGAACCCTTGATGGGGGAAGGCTAGAGCCTGCCCTCGCGGAAGCAGGGATGGGGGTGATAATCCTCCCCATATCCTGCACATCTATATCAGCCCCGGAAAGCCGAATGACGACCGAAAACCGAATCACCTGCCACACGCCCACACCGGGCAAAAAGCCCACTCGCATCCATAAGTGGAAGTACGACCTGCTGCGCGGCATCATCTTGGACATCCTCACCGGCAGCACGGACGGCGTGGAGTTTCGCATCCTGCCCGGTCTAATCGATGCGCGTCTCTCCCCTGAGCAGCGGGCAAGCCTAGGTTCGGTCTCTTGGTACGCCACCACCGTCAAGCTTGACCTGGAAGTGAAAGGCGACATAGCGCGAGTGCCGGGCGCGAAACCCCAGAGATTGCGCCTAGCTGAGTAACCGTATTTCGCCGCCTTCCACTTGGAAGCGTGCCGTATCCGGTGGCAGCTGCCTGAAGATGGAATCCGCGTCTGCGGTCGTTATCAGCGTCTGGTGGTACTGTGAAACACGCCCAATCACATGGTATCGCCTCGCCGCGTCAAGCTCCGACAGCACATCATCCAGCAAAATCACCGGCTCCTGCCCGCGCCGTTCCCTGAGATACGCCGCCTCCGCCAGCTTCAGCGCGAGTACGGCGGTTCGCGTCTGACCGCGTGAGGCAAACGCTGCCGCCTCCATCCCGTCTAGCGTAAGCGCGAGGTCGTCTCTATGCGGCCCCGTTACCGTCATGCCTCGTGCCAGTTCCTGTCCTCTTCGTTCCGTGAGCTTTTCCCTCAGCGCTTCCGCTATACTTCCCCCGGGCATATCCTCTGGCAGGGAGACATTCGGCTTGTATTCGATTGTCAGGCTTTCACTGCCGTCGCTCAAACTGGTATAGATCGGACTCGCGCCCTCAGATAGCGTCCGCACAGTGGCGAGTCGCTTCGCCACAATCTCGCCGCCCTCCTTCACAAGCTCATCGTCCCAGAATGACAACTCGCCAACTCGCCCCGTGCCGTCCCGTATTTGGCGCAGCAGGTGGTTACGCTGTCTCACCACACGCTCATACCGCTGTATCGTGCTGAGGTACGTGCGGTCCGTCTGCGAGATAAGTATGTTCAGGTAGCGCCGTCGCACGCTGGGCGCGCCATACACGATCCCCAGGTCGTCGGCGCTGAACATCACCGCGTTCAGATGCCCTATGAGTGCTGAGGCGCGGCGCGGCGCTCCATTCACGCGAAAGTATTTCTGCACCGACATCGCCACGCCGCCGGTCGCCGAATCCGGCGTATTCGTAGTGCGAAAGTTGATCTGCAAGTCCACGGAGTCCTGCTGGCGCTCCACGTTTCCGGCAACCTGTGCGTAGAACTCTCCTTCGTGGTTGATGCGCCGTATTAGTTCGCGGTCGCTTGATGCGCGAGGCGACCGAGCCACCGCGAGCAAGGACATCGCTTCCAGCAGGTTGCTCTTGCCGGTGCCGTTGTCCCCCTGAAACAGCGTCATTCCCGGCTGCAAGTCAAGCTCCAGCCGCTCGTAGTTCCGGAAGTTCGTAAGACTGATGTGGGAGATATAAATGTCGCCCTTCGCCTCCGTCGAATTGCCGTTATAGTCGGTCGGCCAGATTTTATCATGGCGCAATCTTCAATCGTCCCTAGTTTCAGCGTAGCGTTTCCTTCTAGGTGGACAAAGTTCCTTCCCCCTTGATGGGGGAAGGTTAGGATGGGGGTGAAATCACAAATGTAAGCTTGGTGATTCTCAATACCTACCCTACCAACCCCTTGATGGGAGAAGAGCCTGCCCTCGCGGAACCAGGGGATGGGGGTGAAATCGCTATTCATCCACCTGAAAAGAAACACCACCCTCTGCGGCGTAGGCTAGAAACTGCCGCGATAATGTTGATAGAATTGTGTGAAGGTAGCAGCTGGAGGACACTATGCAGGTAAATATGGATGAAGCCGGATCGAACCTCTCCCAGCTTGGCGAACTCGCTTGGCAGGGCGAAGAAGTCATAATCGCCAAGGCAGGCAAGCCATTCCTGCGTCTCACGCCCTACGATAATCCGGAACATGAGGATGACCAACCTAAGCGTCGCCCTTTGGGATTGCTAAAGGGGCAGATATGGATTGCGCCGGATTTTGACGATACACCGGAGGAACTCATAGACCTGTTTTATGAAGGCGAGATTTCCCCCGCAGGTGCCCTATGAAATATCTCGCGCTCGCAGGCGGGGTCGGTGGCGCAAAGCTCGCCCTCGGCATGTCCGGAGTCTTGCCACCCTCCGAACTAACCATCGTCGTCAACACGGGCGACGACGAGGTGTTTCATGGCTTGCATGTCTCCCCCGATGTTGACACGGTGATGTACACTCTTGCCGGGCTGTCCAACCCTGAAACGGGCTGGGGCATCACAGGTGAGACGTTTCATGCGCTTGAACGGATGAACGCCTATGGCGCGGACACATGGTTCAACCTCGGCGACAAGGACCTGGCGACCCACATACGCAGAACCGACCTGCTGCGTCAGGGCTATTCCCTCTCTGAGGTTACGGAATCGCTGCGAACTGCGCTTGGCGTGGCGCATCCCATCGTTCCGATGAGTAACGCTCCGGTACGCACCATGCTCACCACAGACATCGGCGAGCTTGCGATGCAGACATGGTTCGTCAAGCATCGTTGTGAGCCTGCCGTCAGCGATATTCGCTTCGATGGCGCTGAACGCGCGAAGCCTGCCCCCGGATTCGAGCGCGCCCTACGAGACAGCGATGTTCTCGTCTTCTGCCCATCGAACCCCTTCGTCAGTGTCGCTCCCATCCTAGCCGTTCCGGGCGTGCGAGATGCCATCCACAATTTCAAGGGACTTCGAGTGGCGGTCAGCCCCATCGTCGGTGGTCAGGCTATCAAGGGACCCGCCGCCAAGATGATGGGCGAGCTTGGCATAGAATCTTCGTGCGTTGGCGTAGCGAGCCAGTATCAAGGCTTGTGCGACGTGTTCGTGCTGGACGATATTGACAGCGATAGGGCAGAGGACATCGAGGCGCTCGGCATGCGCGCTGCCGCCACCAACACTATGATGATTACCGATGCCGACAAGGTGCGCCTTGCTAGATATATCTGCGGGCTTGCGGCATGAGCGCCGAAGGCATAGTCGCGGTCGTGCCCATGAAGCCGCTCAGCCAATCCAAGACGCGCTTGGCAGGCGTGCTGTCAAAGCAGGAACGCGCCGATTTGAGCCTTGCGATGTTCGGCAGGGTAGTCGGGGCGGCTTACCAAGCCCTCGGTGCGGTCTGGGTAGTCGGTGGCGATGATACGGTGCGAAAAGCGGCTGAGCGAATCGGCGCGGTCTGGCACGAAGACCCCGGCAAGGACCTTAACGACTCACTTGCGTTCGCCCTCGACAGAGCATGCAAGGCCGAAGTGTCCGCAATCTACCTGCCCGCGGACCTGCCTTTCGTAACCGCTGCCGATATTGAGAAGGTTGTGCAGGCGTCAGGCGAGGGCGAAACACTCACACTCTCTCCCGCGCAGCAGGACGGCGGAACGAACGCCATGCTCATCCCTAAGTGCGTGTCTTTCCCGCCACTCTTGGGCAAGAACAGCTTCAGGCGACACAAGCGGCAGGCATCAGCGCTCGGCATCCCTTATGCTGTATGCTTGACGGAAGGCTTAGGATTAGACTTGGACACTCCCGATGACCTGGCGCAGTGCGATAGCCTGCGACCTGGGTTCCTATCATCTCTGGCATCCGAAGGCGCTCTATCTCAAAAATGCGATAAGGAATACTGATGGCATTGAAACTCGGCATACTTCTTCCAACGCGTGGTCTCGTCATGGGCAGCGATGAGCCGCCAAGCATCGCGCCGCTCCTCGCTATGGCGCAAGCCGTGGAGCAGGCTGGACTCGATTCCGTATGGGTCGGAGACAGCCTCACCGCAAAGCCCCGCCTCGAACCGCTGACCACGCTTGCCGCATTAGCGATGCGAACGCAAAGAGTGCGGCTCGGCACGGCGGTCATGCTTGCCGCCCTGCGCCACCCGGTGCAGCTCGCGCAGATGGCGGCGACCGTTGACACCATATCAGGCGGACGGCTGATTCTCGGTGCGGGTGTGGGCGGCGCGTTCAACGCTGCCCAGCAACAAGAATGGCTGAATGTCGGCGTCAAGCCCTCACAGCGCGCGCGCCGCTTCGAGGAAGTCCTTGAGATTACCAACGGCCTGACTTGCGGCGAAGAAGTTACTTTCGAGGGACGACACTTCAATTACGATGGCGTAAGCGTCCAGCCGCGCGCTGTCCAGCCCAATGGCGTCCCGTTCCTCGTAGCCTGCCACTGGCGCGCCGGACGCGAGCGCCAGTTCCAGCGCGCCGCAAAACTCGGCGCAGGCTTCATGTCCATCTCCGACTATCCCGACGAGTATAGCCGCGTAGTAGACAGGGTGCGAGGATACACGGCGGAGTACGGTGGCGACCCCGAATCCCCCGAGGCGACCTTCTACATGACCGTCAACCTCCGTGAAGACGAAACCGCCGCCGCGGAAGAAGCCGATACCTTCCTGCACCAGTACTACGGCTCAAATATCTGGGGCGACCGCTGGGGACCCTTCGGCAACCCGCAGAAAGTCGCCGAGCGCATTGCACAGTACCACGAAGCCGGAGCGCAGACCATCATAGTCCGCTTCGCATCCTTCGAGCAAGAACGCCAGCTAGACACCTTCCTGAACGACATTGTGCCCACACTTTCCTAGAGCATCTCGCATCGGACTACGGACGCAAGGCGCAGGCATGCTACCATTGCGTTTGGAGGTGATGACATGACACAGACCGCAGTACGCGAAAACGCTGCTTCGACAGTCGAACAAGGACATGCCCCTCTCACCATCAGATTCGAGCCTGTTATCGAAATGACTAATGAGTTGTTCGAGCAATTCTGCGCGCTGAACGACGATCTGCGTATCGAACTTACCGCAGAGGGAATAATAGAAATTATGCCGCCACTAAAGGGAGACGCCGGAGCGAAGGAACTGGATATTGGCGCAGATTTGAAGATATGGTCAAGGGCGGATGCCAGCGGCATCGCGTTCGCTCCTAACGCAGGTTTCAGGCTGCCCAACAACGCTCTGCGCGCTCCGGACGCTTCTTGGCTTAGCGGAGCGCGATACGATGCGCTGACAGATGAAGAAAAGGACAGTTTCATACCCGTATGCCCTGACTTCGTAGTAGAACTGCGCTCGACTAGCGATAGACTCAGTGTCCTGCAAGCCAAGATGGAAGAATATATGGAAAACGGCGCGCGCCTCGGCTGGCTGCTCGACCCCTTGCAGCGACAAGCCCACGTCTATCGCCCCAACGCGCAGCCCGAAATTCTGGACAACCCCGATTCTCTATCCGCCGACCCCGAACTCCCTGGCTTCGCGCTAGATCTGACGCGGATATGGTAGCCGTTGAGATAATGATATAGCGCGGCGCGGCGACACCGCGCCTGGAGGTGCCGACATGACACAGACGCTAGTGCGCGAAACTGCCGCTCCGACGATCGAAGCCGGACATGTCCCTCTCGCCATCAGATTCGAGCCTGTTGTCGAAATGACTAATGAGTTGTTCGAGCAGTTCTGCGCGCTCAACGACGACCTGCGCATCGAACTCACTGCTGAAGGATTGATTGAAATTATGCCGCCTGCATTCGGAACTACATCAAGCAAGAACAGCATAATCGCAATCCAACTGGGAAACTGGACTCTTCAGGACGGAAAAGGAGTGTCGTTTGATTCGTCGGGAGGATTTACATTGCCCAACAGCGCTGTGCGCTCTCCCGATGCATCGTGGGTCAGCAATGCACGTTACGAATCTCTGACTCCAGAAGAGAAGAATAGCTTCACCCCTCTGTGTCCCGATTTCGTCATAGAGCTGCGCTCCAACTCCGACAGGCTCAGCGTCCTCCAGACAAAGATGGAAGAGTACATCGCAAACGGCGCGCGCCTCGGCTGGCTGCTCGACCCCTTGCAGCGACAAGCCCACGTCTATCGCCCCAACACGCAGCCCGAAATTCTGGACAACCCCGAAACCCTGTCCGCCGATCCCGAACTCCCCGGATTCACACTCGACCTCAAGCCTATCTGGGAGCCTGCATTCTGACTAATCTCTAGGTTGTGTGGAGATTCGAAATGAAGTCTGTTTGTTTTAATAGACACCGCATGTCGTGTCATTCCGAACGCAGTGAGGAATCTAAAATTGTTGTACATAAAGCCTGTTTTTGATTTCAGATTTCTCGCTTTAGTCGAAATGGCTAAATGTCTATAGAACCTAGCAACTACCTTCTGAATTAAAGTGAGAAAGAATTGACTGACAACTCCAGTGAACAAGACGACATCCTTGTAGAACGAGACGCCGGCGTCGCCACCGTAACCTTCAACCGGCCTACCCAGCGCAACGCCATCAGCTACGCCGGCTGGCTGGAACTTCAGCGCATAGCCATAGAGCTTGAGCGCGACGACTCCGTCCGCGTGGTGGTCTTCACGGGCGCTGGCGACAGAGCGTTCTCCGCAGGCGCGGACATCAAGGACTTCGAGCAGTACCGCATCAACTCGCAGATTGCCAAGGTCTATGCGGACGCATTCGACGGCGCGATGGACACGGTTGAAGCAATGTCCAAGCCCACAATCTCCATGATTAGAGGCTTCTGCGTGGGAGGCGGCTGCGAATTCTCCATGGCGACCGACATTCGCATCGCATCAGACGACAGCCGCTTCGGTATCCCCATTGCGCGGCTTGGCATCCTCGTTGGTTACGGCGAGATGCGCCGCCTCGTCAACCTTGTAGGACCCGGCAACGCCTCCTACATCCTGCTGAGCGCCAGGCTCATCGACTCGCAAGAGGCGTACCGCATCGGCCTGATAACCACGCTCCTCAGCCCCGACGAGCTTCACGAACACACATACACCCTAGCCCATGAGATGGCGGAACTTGCCCCCCTCAGCCACAGGCGCAACAAGCGCATCCGCGACATCACCCTGCGAAACCCGTCCGGCGAAGGACTGACGCAAGAAGAACAAGACTTGCCCTTCACCAACTTCGACAGCGCCGACTTCCATGAAGGCCGCGCCGCCTTCATAGAGCGCCGCAAACCCAACTTCAAAGGCGAATGAATCAAATAATCTGACATTTCCCCGTAGAGTCCTAATCGTCATTCCCGCGAAGGCGGGAATCCAGAAGTTTGACGAGTCACTATGACTTGCTAACAACACATACTGAAGCATCGGAGACGAGCATAATGCAAGCCTCAAACGGCAAACTGCCCCTTCAGGGCATCAAAGTAATCGACTTCAGCCAAATACTGGCAGGCCCCTTCTGCACCATGCTGCTCGCCGACATGGGCGCGGATGTCGTCAAGATAGAGAAGCCCAACGGCGGCGACGACACCCGCCGCTACGGGCCGCCCTTCATCGAGGGCGAGTCCGCGGCGTTCCTCACACTCAACCGCAACAAGCGCAGCATCATTCTCGACCTCAAGAGCGAGCAAGGCATCGCCATAGTCCGACGCATGCTCGAAGACGCCGATGTGATGATTCACAACTTCCGCCCCGGCGTCGTTGACCGCATGGGTCTCGCCTATGACGATGTAAGCGCAATCAACCCCGCCATCGTCTATTGCACTGTCTCCGGATTCGGCACCACCGGCCCGTACAGCAGCCGCGCGGGATTCGACCTCGTCGCCCAGGGCATGAGCGGCCTCATGAGCATCAACGGCTTCCCCGGCGCGCCGCCCGCCAAGGTCGGCGTCCCCATGGCTGACCTCAACACGGGCATGTTCTGCGCTTACGGCATCCTCACCGCTTACATCAACCGCCTCACGACAGGGCAGGGGCAGCATGTGGACGCTTCCCTCATCGAATCCGGCATCGCATACACCCTCTACGAGTCCGCCACATACTTCGCCACAGGCGAAGTCGCCGGTCCGCTCGGTTCCGCGCACCGCATGATTGCCCCATATCAGGCATTCGCCACGCAAGACGGCTACATCAACATCGGCGCCGCCAACCAGAACAACTGGGAGCGCATGTGCCGCGCAGTCGGTCGCGAAGACCTGCTGGACGACGACCGCTTCGCCTCCAACCCGGAGCGCATGGTCAGTATCGAAGCGCTCACGCCGATAATGGAAGAGACCTTCCGCACGCAGACCACCGCGCACTGGGTTGAAACTCTTGAGAAAGCAGGAGTCCCCTGCGGCCCCATCTACAACATCGAACAGGTCTATGCCGACCCGCATGTGCAGTCCCGCGACATGGCGGTGGAACTGGAGCACCCCAAGTCCGGCGCAATCCGCAACATCGGCGTCCCTGTCAAGCTCTCCGACACTCCCGGCTCAGTGCGAACCCCCGCGCCCCTGCTCGGGCAGCACTCGGACGAAGTCCTGGCGCAGTTCGGCTACGCGGCAACCGACATCACCGCGTTCAAAAATGCGGGCGTGCTCGGCTAAACCTCTTGTCCCTTCCCCCTCGATGGGGGAAGGTTAGGATGGGGGTGATTGACCGAACTTGATCCTTATTTGAACTCACTAACAGAGGAACAAAATGCCCTTCGTCAACACCGACAAAGCCAAAATCTACTACGAATCCCACGGCGAAGGCTCGCCCATAGTCCTCGCTCACGGCGCGGGTGGCAACACCCTCGTCTGGTGGCAGCAGATTGCCCATTTCGCACGCCGCCACAAGGTAGTCGCATTCGACCATCGCGGCTGGGGCAGGTCCCAGTGTGAGCCTGAGAACAAGCACGCCCGTTACTTCGCAGACGACATGCGCGCCGTAATGGACGACGCCGGAGTCGAGCGCGCCGCCATTGTCTGCCAGTCTATGGGCGGCTGGACAGGCATGCAGTTCACCCTCGCCAACCCGGAGCGCGTCTCCTGCTTGGTTCTCTCTGGCACTCCAGGTGGCGTTCAGACCCCAAGCGTCATAGAAGCGCGGCAAGCCCGCGAGCGCAGCCGCACAATCGACCTCGACCGACCTATTCCATGGAACGAGCCTCACCTTGCTCTCGCGCCGGATGCTTTCGACAAGGAGGCGGCTATGGCATTCCTCTATCGCCAGATGTCCGGACTGAACCCGCCCATCGGCGATACCGGCACCGGCGAGATTGGCATCTCCCCGGAGGGACTGTCCGACTACTCCATCCCGACACTCATGGTCGCCGGAGCGCAGGATCGCATCTTCCCCCTCGCGGTCCTCAGAGAAGTCTCGCAGGTCATTCCCGGCGCGCAGCTTTACATCATCGGCGAAGCAGGGCACTCTCCATACTTCGAAGCTGCCGAGGAGTTCAACAACGTCGTCGGCACGTTCATCAGCAAGCATCCGTGACGGAGCAGTAACCGCCCGCAAAGATGCGACCGCGCTCGATAGGCGTTCCCTTATAGGGTGTGTTGACATTTGACGCACAAGTCATTTCAAGCTCGGAAAGCCCTCTCACCTGTCAATCCGAGCGCCCTTCCCCTGTCATTCCGAACGTAGTGAGGAATCTGAAATCGTTGCATGCAAACCTATTTCCGAATTTAGATTTCTCGCTCCGCTCGAAATGACATACGAAACTAAAGTCATTGGCGAAATGTCAACAAAACCTAGTTCAGCCGTCCCCTGAGCCTGGGGTCGAGATGGTCGCGCAGCCCGTCGCCAAAGATATTGAAGGCGAGAATCGTAAATGTGATGGTCATGCCGGGGTACAGCACCAGCCACCAGGGTGGCTTGAAGGCATCGCCCAGCACACCGCCGAGCATATTCCCAAGGCTGGGATTGGGCGGCGGTATCCCCAGTCCAAGGAAGCTGAGCGCAGCCTCCGCGAAGATGGCTCCGCCCAGGCTTACGCTGGCAATCACCATCAGCGGCGCGATGCACTGCGGGGTTATGTGGACGAACATAATGCGTAGAGGCGAAGCGCCGAGCGCGCGGGCTGCCTCCACATACTCCATCTCCCGCACCGACAGCGTAACCGAGCGAATCACGCGCGTCGTTCCGGCAACTCCCGTAATGGCGATAGCCGCTATGACCGTGTAAAGGCCGGACCCCACGCCGACCAGCAGCAGCATCGCCAGGATGATCCCCGGAAACGACATTAAAATGTCCAGGAATCGCTGGCTTATCAGGTCGAACTTCCCGCCGGAGTATCCCGTCAGCACGCCCCACGAGAAGCCGATGACCTTGCTGACAGTAACCGCGAGTATTGCGACATACAGCGAAGTGCGCGCTCCCACGATAACCCGGCTCAGCACATCTCTCCCCAGGTGGTCGTTGCCCATCGGACGCTCCAGCGAAGGCCCCTTCCTGAAGAACGATGGAAAAGTCTCCAATGGGTCGTTTGGCGCGATTATGTTAGCGAACACCGCGACCAGCACCAGAAATACCAGAAAGCCGGCAGCCACAGCGCCAATAGGCGACGTGCGGAAGAAGCGGACGATTAGTCCAAGCGAAGAATCGAACCGACCCGGAGCGAAGCTGCCCCCTGGCTGCTGCCCGGGCGTGGAGCCTATTTCCTTCATAGTCTTACCTTCACCGAATGCCGCTCGGTGCTACTGATAGCGAATTCGCGGGTCCAGCATCCCGTACAGCAGGTCCACGCACAAATTGATTATCACGAATGAAATGCCGTACAGCAGCACGACGTTCTGGATAATCATCCAGTCGCGCTCCGCAATTCCGTTGACCAGCGTGGTGCCAAGCCCCGGAACCGCAAACGCGCGCTCGACCGCAACCGACCCACCCAGCAGAAACGCCAGCTGTATTCCCGATATGGTAACGACCGGAAGCAGCGCGTTTCTCAGCGCATGCCGCGCAATCACAAGCGTCTCCGCAAGCCCCTTGGCTCTCGCCGTGCGCACGTAATCTTCCCTGAATACTTCCAGCAGCGTCGCCCTGCACATACGCGCAAGCTCCGCGCCCAGGTTGATTGCCATGACGAGTGCGGGCCCCATCACGATTGCCAGATTGCCCTTCGGGTCGTCCCACAAGTGAATGATGGTCAGTGGAGGTCTCCACTGCCAGATGAGCACGGTAGCAAGAATAAGCGTAAGACCCAGCCAGAAGCTCGGCACCGCCATGAAGAATGTAACGATTACGCGAACCACATAATCGATCCATGTGTTGCGCCAGGCGGCAGCAATCAGGCCCACGGGAAGCCCTATCAACCACGAAAGCGCGACCGCGATCACCGCAATCTCCACGGTAATAGGACCTCGCCTCAGTATCGTGTCCCTGATAGGCTTGTCCTGCCAGAACGACTTGCCGAAGTCGCCCCTGAGCACATCGCCGATCCAGCTCAGGTATTGCAGATACAGCGGCTTGTCTAGCCCTAGGCTCTTCCGCGCGCCCTCTAGTTCTTCCTCTGTGAGGATGTGCAGCCCTTCGCTCTCACCGTATATCGCCATCAGCGGGTCGCCGGGAAGCACACGCATGGCGATGAATATGAGCGCCGTAACGCCGAATAGCGTGGGAATAGCCAGCAGAAGGCGCTGGTAGAGATACTTTCGCATGGCTCAGGTCTTGATAGACCAATCCTCCGATACGCTCACGCGCCGTCCAAGCAGGCTAGGAGTTGTTGGCTACGATTTCCGGCACAGGCGAACAAGAGACGATTTCGCATAGCCTCGGCACTGTCACTAGACGATTTCACAAACCCCTGTCGCTGCCATTCTGAACGCCTCTCCACTGTCATTCCTGACACCATTCTATTGTCATTCCGAACGCAGTGAGGAATCTGAAATCGTTGCACGCAAACCTGTTTCCAACTTTAGACTTCTCGCCTTGCTCGAAATGACAAGGATAAATTGCATCTGTAGAGTCGTCTTGAACAAAATCTGGGGTCGAAAGTCGCTAGGTTCTGTGTACAATCCAAACTTTCAGCCCGTCATTCCCGCCTGCATGGGAATTCGTAGGGATTTGGCGGTGCTGATGTCCGCTGTATCCAACGATTTTCGGTGTTGAACGAGAGCGGATTGCTTTGGAATCAAAAATGTCCACACAGCCAGGCGTTGAGATTCTTTGCCCCCTCCCCAATTCAGCGGGGAGGGGGAATACTAAGCATAGTTCAAAGCGAATCGCTCGAAATTACCTGTCCAGCCATGCCGTATCCAGCCGCTCCCAGAGCACATGCAGCCTCGTCTCCATCGACATGCCCTTTACATCCTTGCTCCACGCCGGGGAGTGTCCGCAGAACCCGATGTGATAGAAGGGCGGGTTAGCGTCAAGAATGTCCATACCTTGGTTGAAAAGTTCGGCACGCGCGAACGGGTCGAGTTCGCCGGCAAGCTGGTCGAGTACCGCGTCGAATTCAGGATTTGAGTAGCGCGACCAGTTCTGCGAGCCGCCCGTCCTCAGATAGATGTTCCACATCGGGAACGGATCAAGTATCTGCCCCGCGTAGTCGCCGTTCCTGAACATGTCGAAGTTGCCGTCGTGCAGTATCTCGCTCTGAAGCGCGCGCTCTACAAGCTTAATCTCCGACTGGATGTTCAGCGTCTTTCTCAGCTCGTCCACGAACAGCGGTACAGCGACCTCCGCGGTCGTCGGCAGGTTCCATGTGGTGATGGTCATCTCGAAGCCGTCGGGATAGCCCGCTTCCGCGAGAAGACGCTTCGCCTCTGCTATGTCCTCCGTCTTGTCCGCGCGGTAGCCCGGCATCTGAAGTATAGCGTTGGGATCGGTGGAGAACGGGCTTGGCTTCGGAATCCAGCGCGTAACGAAGGTCGGCTCCCAGACCGGCGTGTACCCGTCAATCTGCGTCTGTCGGCTCACCGCAAGGTGTATCGCCCGCCTCACCCTGGGGTCGTTGAACGGTGCCCGCTCGTTGTTGATGGCGAAGTTGTGCGAGTTCAGGCAGTCGTATGTTACGGCTCCGATGTCCTGTCTCTTCTTCGCCTCAGCGTGCGTGTCGGGCGATATGTTCCAAGAGAAATCGGCCTGCCCGGTCAGCACGGCGGCGCCCCTGTCAGGCCATGTGGGAACATGTAGCATCGTCAGCCCGTCGAGATACGGCAGTTCGGGATTCCAGTAATCCGGATTCGCCTCGAACTCCCACTTCTCGCCGGCGATATGGTCCACGAACCTGAAGACGCCCGTGCCCGGCGCGACCTCTATCTTGCGTAGGTCGTAGTTGTTCTCTTCCAGCGACTTCCTCGAGTACACCAGCAGCGGCGAACTCGTCAGCAATTCCACGAAGTAGGGAGTAGGGGCGTTCAAGTTGAACGTCGCCGTGTAGTCGTCAACCTTATCCACCGAGTCGATCATCGGCAGCAGGTCCTTGCTCCTGCTGGAAACGCCGGAAGGCGGGTCTATGATTCGCGTGAAATTCGCCACCACGTCGTCAGCGGTGAACGGAGTGCCGTCGTGGTATGTAACGCCGTCTCTGAGGTTGAAGGTATAACCCATTCCGTCGGGAGCAGCCTCCCACGACACTGCAAGGTCGGGCGCGATGGTGCGGAGTCCGTCCGCCAGATTCTTGGTAACGACCTTGTTGTACAGGTGCCCGAGCACATGCGCTCCTGCGCCCTGCTGCACATCGAAGTTCGTCATCGTTACGCCGAAAGCGGTTCGCATATTCCCGCCGCGCTTCGGGTTCGGCTCTGGCGCGCGCATGATGTATGTCGCTTCACGCGCCTGTCGAACCGGCGTTGCCACGACGACAACCTCTACCTCTTTTACGACTTCCTTGACAACTTCCGTCTCTACTTCCTTCACCACCTCCACTTCAACTTCCTTGACGACCTCAACCTCCTTCACCACCTCCCTGTCAACGGGCACTTCCTTTACAACTTCGACCTCTTTGACGACCTCGACTTCTTTGACCACTTCCCGGTCAACCGGGACTTCGACTACTTTTTCTACGATCTGAGGCTCGGCAGAACCACATGCAACAATTACCATACCTACAACGATTACAATGAAAAAGAGAATGGACGCCGAAAGCCGAGTCATTTGCTCCTCCCAACAAGGCAACTAAGGGGCATTGACGCTCACAATGGAGCCGTCAGAGCTTGCTCGGTCTGCAAACCTGCGGCGATATTACAACGGGCATTGCGTTATGTCAAATCACTTGAAACTAGGCATTTTGTTCCTTCCCCCTCGATGGGCTGACAAGGATAGGTAAATATCCAGGGCGTCCATACATGTGGGATCAAAGTCCCTTCCCCCTTGATGGGGGAAGGTTAGGATGGGGGTGAAATCGCAAGTGCAAGCGTGGTTATTCTCAATACCTACCCCTCTCAGCCTTCGATGGGGCAAGACTAGAGCCTGCGTCTATGAAGGCAGGGGACGGAAGTGAAACCGTCATCAAGAGCAATCATGAATTTGACAACAACAAATAATAGCGAACCTGTTATCTGAAATCGCATGAAATTACTTTGCAAGAATATGTTGACTACACCCACAAACACCAATATCGTGCAAATCATCTCCGCCCGCCATCAATTCACACTCCCCATCACAATCATTGGCATTGTATGAGATTTGAACCACCGCAACCCAAAGATTCAATCAGGCGCAGGCGTCGTCGGCTTCTGCCCTTCGTCCTGTTCGCCTTCGCTGCGCTTATCGTCCTGATAGTATCCGTCAGCGCCTGCAACTACTTCGACATATCGATCCGGACGGACCACCCCTCATCGACAACCACCCAGACCGAAACCGTCGCGCCTTCTTCCGAGGCGCATCCGTCAGGCGAGACCGTATGGAGTTACGATGCCGGTGAGGCGATTGCCGTGCCCCCCGTCGTGCATGGGAGCTTGGCGTTCATCACCGCCGGACTGCAATCCGAGACCGGGCGAATAATCGCGCTCGATACCGCCACAGGACAGCCGCTCTGGACTTATCGACTTCACGGTGTCTCAGACTATCCCGTTACTGTCGCTGGAAACCTCTTATACACAAGCACGAGAGACGGCCGCCTGATTGTTCTTGAGCATCGCACCGGAAAGGAAATATGGTCCTACAAGACCGAGGACATCCTTCACGGCAGCCCCGTTGTGCAGGACGGGCGTCTGTTCCTCGCCTCAAGCAAAATCCACGTGCTGGACGCGCTCACCGGCAAACCCCTATGGACCCACGAGCCGGAAGGCGGCAAGGCAATCGGACCTATAGCCTATTCCAAGGGCATCATCGCCGTTATGAGCGCCGGCAACCACCTCAACCTGATTGACGCGGTGAAAGGTAAGCGCCGCCTCACGAAGCGACTCTGGTTTGGAGGCATCGGTACGCCCGTCATCCTAGAAGACTTAGTTTACTTGTCAGGTGATAGGGGCAGCGTCCAAGCCGTCGAGCTGCACGCGCGCGACATCCCGATGGAAAAGGCGCTGCGCTTCTGGTGGAACAAGCTCTGGCTCTACAACTCCGCGCCTCGTCCGCCCGCTCCGATCGGCTATTCGTGGTTTCACAGGGGCATCGGCGGCATAACCGCCCACATAATGGCACACGACGAGCACAAGCTCTTCCTTGTCGCAAGGCATCCCGACCACAGCGCGAGTGTCGTTGCAATGGACGCAGCATCGGGAGAAGTGCATTGGCGCTTCAACTCCGGCGTCCTCATTGCCGAAGGCGTTGCATTGGTGGGCGAAACCCTCGTCATCTGTACGCAAGCAGGCGAGATGTACGCACTAGATGCCGCATCCGGAGCGATAGTCTGGCAGCGCGACTTGGGTTTTCCCGTGAGTACAATCAGGGTTGTATCCGAAGACTCTCTGTTCGTATCTTCACAAACAGGCGAAATACACCTGGTCCGCTAACAAGGCAAGCAGCGAAAACCTACGTCGTCGCCCGTCCCCGCCGCAGCGCCCGTCCCGGCAGCGCGCCCGTATTCTCGCCCTGCTCGATAACCACCTGACCGTTGACTATCACAAATTCGATACCCACAGGATAGTGATGCGGGTCCTCCCGCGTCGCATGCGTCTTTACCGTGTCAGGATTGAATACGACGACATCCGCCTTGAACCCGTCTCGCAGAATGCCCCTGTCCGGAATCCCAAGACGCTGCGCCGGGAACGAAGTCATCTTGCGTATCGCTTCAGGCAGCCGCAGGTGCTTCTCCGCGCGCACGAACTCCGCCAGCACGATAGGGAAGCAGCCGTATGTGCGCGGATTCGGATACTCGCCGAACAGAATGGCGTCTGACGCTATCATCCCCGCTGGATGCGACACGAACGCCGACAGCGTCTGCGGATTCGTCCCAAGCCCGACCGTCGAAATCCCTAGGTTCTCTTCCAGCAGCAGGTCGAACAGCGCCTCCGCTGGTTCTTGATTACGCATCTCCGCTATGTCCGTTATCAGCCTGCCTTCGTACTTCTTGTTGTCCTGCCGGTTGAAGTTCGTCAGCCAGTTATTTTCCAGCCGCTCCCTCGATAATTCGGCTGCCATCCTTGCGCGGTCGTTTGGGTCGCGCAGCGCCTCCATCAGCCTTTCCGGTCCGCCGTCCTTAGCCCAGTGCGGCAGCCCGATTGTGATAGTCGTGCCCGAATACGGATAAGTGTAGCAGTCGAATGTAACATCCATTCCCTCGGCGCGCGCGTCCTCCACCAGTCCGAGATAATCCAGGTGGCTGCCCACTCCCTGTTCGCTCTGCCGGTAATGCGTCAAGTGTACCGGAATGCCTGAGCGCCGCCCGATCTCTACCGCCTCTTCCCACGGTGCCAGCAGCCCCTGAGCGCGCAGGCTTGCCCGCGTATGCGTATGATAGATACCACCTAGGCTCGCAGCCATTTCCGACAGCTCCACAAGCTCATCCGTGGAAGCGTATGCGCCCGGCGGATAATCAAGCCCTGTGGACAGCCCCCAAGCTCCCTCTTCCATCGCCTCCCGCGTGACCGCGCGCATGTCGGCAATTTCAGCGACAGTAGCAGGCCTGTCATTCCAGCCCACCGACCATATCCGCACTGGAGAATTGCCCAGGATATACGCCACATTGACCGCCACCGTGTTGTCGAACTTGCCTAGAAAGTCTGCAACAGTAAGCCAGTCTGCCGGCATAGGCGGATAGCCGTTCAGCCCCGAATCCAGCCAGATATAGCGGTGAAGTTCGTCCTGGCTCTTGAAAGGCGCGTGCGAGATCCCGTCGATCCCCACAAGTTCTGTGGTAACGCCCTGCCGCACCTTGGGATCGTGGTGCGGCGCACCCAGCATCGTCAGCCCCGCATGGGAGTGCAGATCGATGAATCCCGGACAGACCACGCATCCTGTCGCATCTATGATTCTGGCGGCTTCAAGGTCGGAGACATCACCTCTGTGTACCGATACCGTATCGCCCTCCACTCCGACCGCCGCGTAGAAACCCGTGCTGCCCGTGCCATCCACCACCTGACCATTCACTATCAGCAAATCCAGCATCTATGTCTCCTGTCCGTCGCAACATACAAATAGGCTCGCTGTTCTTTAATCCTGAATACGGTATGAGACAGCACATAAGAAACGTGCAAACCATTATTCAGCATGTAGGACAAGACCCATCTCAGTTCAAAGTGCGCTGATAGCCTAACTGCTGACTATCGATGCGTCCGCCCCAGCTCTTTCTGAATTTGGGGAACTGTTGCATTCTTTCTTCTCAAGCGCGTACACCACGCCTTCGCCCATCGTAGCCGTTAGCATGGAATCCAGCGACTCCAAAACAAAATCCTTGGCGTCCATAATCTCAAGCAGCACAGGCTTGGCATCCGCCGAAAAGTGAACGATGAACCGCTCCGCTTCCTCCGCGTAGGCGATGGGTTCGTCAGACACCTTCACCATTAGAATGTCCACATCTTTGCTGTATCTAGTTATCTTCATATCTTGACCTCTCAGCAGGGTAGAAGGTGATGACTGTTATTGTATCTTCAACTTCTTCATAAACCACTCTGAGCAAAAGATGTTCGCCCATCGGGGATTGTGCGATTGTACGCGCGGTATGTCCTGGCACAACTTGAAACGGATTAAGCACGGTGTTGATAACGGTTTTCTGACCTATCTCAAAGCCTTGCTCTCTCAACTCTTCAAACTTCGCTATTGCATGAGGCGTGAACAGTATGTAAGTTGGGTTCATTCTACCGCACCCGCGCAACCACCCGCCTTACCCCGTCCACCAGCGCATCCACCTCAGCATCCGTCGTCAGCACGTTCAGCGCGCCCGCGCCGCCCGTCTGAATCAGTATGCCTTCGTTTAGCAGCCCCGTGAACAGCGCCTTCGTCATATCGCCGTCACCCGTCAGCGTAGAGCGATAATCCACGATTTCCTCGTCCGTGAAGTGGATGCCGAACAGCGAAGCAATACCCGTAACCTGCGCCGGCACCTCCAGCTCGTCGAACACCGCCCGCAGCTTCGCGCGCAGCGTCTCGCCAAGCTCATTCATCCGCTCATACACATCCGGCGTCAGGTGATTCATAACCACCTCGCCCGCCACCATCGTCATCGGATTCGCGTTGAAAGTCCCCGCGTGAGCCAGCGGTCCGTTCGCGGTCGGGTCGAACAGCGCCATAATATCGCGCCTGCCGCCCCACGCGCCCACAGGCATGCCGCCGCCGATAATCTTGCCGAATGTCGTCATGTCCGGTATCACGCCCATCATCTCCTGCGCCCCGCCCGACGACACCCGGAAGCTCTGCACCTCGTCGAATATCAGCACGATGCCCAGTTCTTCGGTAATCTCGCGTATCCCCCGCAGGAAGTCCACATCGGCGGCAAGGTAGCCGAAGCTCGATGACACCGCCTCCATAATGACGCACGCGAGTTCATCTGCATGCTCCCGGATGATGCGCTCACACGCCTCCAGGTCGTTGAACGGCATCGTAATCACATCATCGGAGACGCTAGGCGGCTGCCCCGGATGCTCCGGCACAGGCGTTGTGGCGTCCGGACCCAGCGCGTCCGCCGGAGGTCGCACACTCACCGACACATACTCGTGCGAGCCGTGATAGCCGCCCTCGAACTTGGCAATCCTGTACTTCCCGGTGAACGCCCGCGCTCCCCGAATCGCCATCATTGTGCCTTCTGTTCCGGAGTTTGTGAAGCGCACCGTTTCCAGCGAAGGCACGCGCTCACACAGGTTCTTCGCAAGCCGTACCTGCGCCTCCGTCGGCCCGCTGAACGAGTTTCCCCGCTCCGCCTGCTCCTGCAACGCCGCAACGATGTCCGGGTGAGCGTGTCCCATGACGTGCGTTGTCGCATTGATCATGAAGTCGAGGTAACTGTTGCCATCCACGTCATATACATAATGCCCCTTCGCGTGGTCAACGAAAGTAGGGTAGGGCGCAAAATACGCCGTCCCCCGCGAGCTGCCGCCCGGCAGGTATTGCGCCGCCTCGTCCTGCAACGCCTTCGACTTCGGCGTGCTCGCCACAAACTGCCTTACTTCTGCGTCAGCCCTCGATGATGTCATATCGCTGTCTCCATTCCCGCTTATATCCGTTCCAATATGCGAATCATTATAGTCCCCGCGCCAAGACAGCGACAAGTTGCTAGAGGTGGGCATAATTGCCACTCACTTTGTCCCTGCCCCCTTTGGGGGAAGGTTAGGAAGGGGAATATGACGAATTATGTCCATCCCTAAAGTTGCCGGCCAGCCTTGCCGAAACCGCCTGCATTGGCTACCATAATTCAGTAAGCGGAACATTGTGCCGAGTCGGAAGTGAAGTGGAGCAGGCATTGCCGTCCGATATAGAAGCTCAGGAAGAAATCAAAAGAGAATCTATCTGGAGCGTAAGAGAAGAAGACAGGCCCAAATTTTCAATCTACTTCATCATTCTGTTCCTGATTGGACTGGCGTTCGTCGGCTGGTACGAGATTTTCCATGTAACCGGCGACAGCGTCTTCGATACCATCATTGCGCTGATGAGAGACATAGGGCTGGTTGGAATTGCGTCCGTTGTGCTGACCTTTGCCAGATTTGAAGGAGAAGATTCTATGGGTATAGCGCTAGACCTTTTCAGAAAGTACAAGTACCAGGAATGGATGGAAGAGGGTCTGAAACAAGGCCTGAAACAGGGTATAGAACAAGGCCGTGAGCAAGGCATTGAGCAAGGCATTGAACAAGGCATTGAACAAGGTGTCGAACAAGGCCGCGCCGAGGGCCGCGCCGAGCGAGACGCCCTGCGAAAGCGCATCGCCGAACTTGAAAACAGGAATGGCAGCGCGCCCAACGACGATGGCTGCCATTCCGATTCGGATGGTGCGGAGTAAAGGCGCGCCTTTAGCCTATCTCACCGTTGAGCCGCCATTTATCGTCGGCTCACCCCTCCGGCTGTCTGCCCTCCAACCGTTCCGTCACATGGTCAACTATGGCTTCCGTCAGCAGCTTCAGCATCACCGCGAAGCCGCTGACGCCAAAAATTATCAGCCCCAAAATGTAGAGTAACACCGCCGGCACGAACAGAACCCAAGCATCCGAAAAACTGCCGAACACGAACAGCCCCGCCCCTAAGCCGATGGCGACGAGCCCCAAGATATAGACTATCGCAAACGCCAGCAGAGCGCGCAGAGAACGGGAAATCGCTTCCTTCCAAGTCATCGCTGTCCCTCCTTACGGCTACACTACCGATATATCAGCAGACGATGGTTATGCTTCGCTTGTTGAGCTATCTCGCCGTATTTCCCCCGTCTATAACCAGTTCGCTGCCCGTCATATACGACGACTCATCAGACGCGAGGAACAGTACGCCATACGCAATATCCTCTGGCTCCCCGAGGCGCGGGATAGGCGTATCTGCGGCGCGCCGCTCACGCGCTCCCTCTTCGCGGAAGAATACATCCAGCATATCCGTATCCGTGGGACCCGGATGCACCGAGTTCACGCGAATGCCCTCAGCGGCATATTGCACGGCAGTGGACTTGGTAAGCAGCCGCACGGCACCCTTCGATGCGTTGTAAGCCGTCATGAACCCGCCGACAAGACCGGCGACCGACGATATGTTAACGATGGACCCGCCGCCGCTCTCACGCATCGCCGGAATAACGGCCCTCGTGCCAAGGAACACGCCCCTGCCGTTGACATCCATCGTTCGGTCCCAGCTCTCTGCGCTCGTATCCTCTACGAGACCATGCTCCAATATGCCGGCATTGTTCACCAGTATGTCCAGCCTGCCGTAGGCGGTCATCACCGCGTCAACCGCATTCGCCCACTCCCGCTCGTCGGTAACATCCAGCCTGACGAACATCGCATCGCCGCCCGACTCCCGTATCTCCGCCTCCAGCGCGCGCCCTTCCTCCTCCCGGATATCCCCGATGCCGACCTTAGCGCCCTCGCTCGCGAACAGCCGCGCCTCCGCAGCCCCCAACCCCCGCGCTCCACCACTGATAATCGCAACCTTGCCTGCGAGTCTCATGCCCAGCTCCCGAACTCTCTCCGCTACATAGCTATCAATCCGCCGCCCCCAACGCCGCATTCACGCTCTCACCCTCTCCATCCCCGAATATCCCGAACGGATTCAGCGAGCGCGGCGCGTCATATATGTCCATCTGCTCCGTGCGCTTCAGCCAGTTAATCACCACATAAGTCAAAGGCGTAGCGATGATTTCATAGACAGACTTCGCAATCCACCCGAACAGCATCGCCCCAATCGCCGCGGGCCAGGGCCACAGCCCCGACACCCCGAACGCTATGCCGAAAAACAGCACCGAGTCGATGCCCTGTCCCACAACAGTGGACGATATGGTACGCATCCATAGGTGACGCCCCTGCGTCATATTCTTGAGGATGACCATCACGACCGCGTTCGTGAACTCACCCACGATGTACGCGATGAACCCGCCCAGCAGAAGCCACTTCGTCGCGCCGAGTATTGTGCCATACGCCGCTTCCGCCTCCTCACCCCAGAAGACCGCCGCCGGTATCAGCCCGCCCACAAAGACTAGGACCACCATCAGCAGGTTGCACGCGAACCCAAGCCATATCACCCCGCGCGCCACCCGAAAGCCGTACACCTCGGTCAGCACATCGCTTATTATGTAGCTCACCGGAAAGCAGATTATAGCGGCTGATACCACATACAGATTGCTGCCTAATATCTCGAAGGGAAGCTCAAACAGCGCAATTGGCTTGACCGCGATGATGTTGCTCACAAGCATCACCGTTACCGCAAGCGCCACTATAATGACTAATCTACCGGAAAACTGCATTGCACGACCTCCAGCCGTCACCGTGAGGCAAGCCATTGCTGCGGGGATTGGAGCGGGAGACGGGATTCGAACCCGCGACAGCCTGCTTGGAAGGCAGGGGCTCTTCCACTGAGCTACTCCCGCTCGCCCCATAAGCATAGCACATCATTGCAATACAGCGTAACCGCCGCCACAATCATAGACGTGGGCATAATTGCCGTTCCTCTTGTCCCTGCCCCCAAAGGGGGAAGGTTAGGAAGGGGGATATGACGAATTATGCCCAGCCATGATGGTAAATTGGGAAACGCAAAGTCCCTTCCCCTTCGATGGACTGACAAGGGCAGGTAAAGTTCCTTCCCCCTCGATGGGGGAAGGTTAGGATGGGGGTGATTTTGAGCACTTGATGTAAAATGGCATCCCGCATTTCCCCGCAATCAGGAGGCAATCCATGGAACTACACGAACGACTGCAAACCCAGTGGACAGAATCCGCCCAAGGCTGGATTGATACCGACCAGGCCGTCCGCACCGGCATGCTCGACCGCTGGATGCTCGACTCGCTCGGCGATGTTCGAGGACAGTCCGTCATCGACATCGGCTGCGGCGAGGGCAGATTCAGCCGCCTGCTGTCGCAACTAGGCGCGACCGTTACAGGCGTTGACCTCACCGAACCTCTCATCGAAAAGGCACGCTCCCTAAGCACCGGCGAAACATACCTCATCGGCAACGCCGAAACCCTGCATGGCATCGAGGGCGACGACTTCGACCTTGCCGTATCCTACATCGTCCTCGTTGACCTGCTCGACCACCGCAGCGCCATCAACGCCGCATATCGCGTCCTGCGCCCCGGCGGTCGCTTCGTCGTCTGCAACATCCACCCCATGCGAAGTTCGCAATCCGGCGGCTGGATTAAGCAGGGCGACACCAAGCTCTTCTACCCTGTGGACAACTACACTAGCGAAGGCCCCCGAGAGTTCAACTGGTTCGACAGAACCTTCGTCAACATGCACCGCACCCTCTCAAGCCACATCACCGCATTCCTCGACGCCGGCTTCACCCTCCGCGCCCTCCACGAGCCTGTACCCTCCGAAGAAGAACTAGCAGCCAACCCCACATTCGACGACGAATACCGCATCCCCAACTTCATCATCTACACCCTCGAAAAACCGTAGCACCGAATAGTCCCTTCCCCCTCAGGGGGAAGGTTAGGAAGGGGGCAATAATATCCTGTGGTAGCGTTTCTATCTAGGAGACAGAAGTTCCGGTATTCTTGATACGCGCTGATTTTCAATCCGTCATTCCCGCGCAGGCGGGAATCCAGTGCTGTTGAGGACTCGCTTGAATTGATTATCCGCGCGTGTAGAGAATACCGAAGTCCCTTCCCCCTCGACGGAGGAAGGCTAGAGCCTGCCCTCGCGGAAGCGGGGGATGGGGGCGAAAATCCTGCCCATCCTGTTCATTGATGTTAGCCCTCGTCGCCCCTATGCTACAATACCGCCCAATCCTGCATAAGAGGTAAAACCCATGTCTTACGAATTCATCGAATACAACGCATCAGACGGCATCGGCCGCGTCAGGCTCAACCGCCCCCAGAAGCTCAACGCCCTCAGCCGAGAACTCCAGGACGAAATGGTGGACTGCATGCAGCGCGCCGATGACGACCCCAACGTGCGCGTGCTGACCCTTATGGGTAACGGACGTGCCTTCTGCGCCGGCTACGACATCACGCCGCCCGGATCGCCCGAGGAGCAGGCAGCATCCCAGGAGCGCCGCGACAACATTCGCGCCGACATCCACCGCATGAAGCAGACCCCCAACACCATGGCGCAGGTGCTCAACCTCAGCAAGCCCATCATCGCCGGCATCCACGGCTACTGCATCGCAGGCGGCACCGACCTCGCCATGCACTGCGACATATCCATCGCAGCCGACGACGCCCAGATCGGCTTCCCGCCCGTGCGCTCCATGGGCACGCCGCCCACCCACATGTGGACATACATGGTCGGCCCCCAGTGGGCGAAATGGTTCCTGCTCACCGGCGAGTCCGTATCCGGCAAGCGCGCCGAGGAGATCGGCCTCGTCTGGAAATCCGTCCCCCGCGACGACCTCGAATCCACCGTCGAGGACCTGGCCTGCACCATGGCGCGCATCCCCTGGGAGCTTCTAGCAGCCAACAAGAGCATCGTCAACCGCGCCCTGGAGCTTATGGGACGCAACACCCTCCAGCACATCGCCGCCGAGACCGACGCCATCGCCCACCAAGCGCCCATAGTCAAAGAATTCGCCCGCCGCTCAGCCGAAGACGGCCTCAAATCCGCCCTAGAATGGCGCGACGGCCCCTTCCGAGACTACCGCGGCAGCCGCTAGCGAAATCGTTCCTTCCCCCTCGACGGGGGAAGGCTAGGATGGGGGTGACGCTTAAGCCCAAGAGAAATCCACATTTGGCATTTCTTTTTGGTGGGCGCGGATAGCATCCCCTCTCCCCGCGGGAGAGGGTTAGGGTGAGGGGAAATCCTCCTCCTCCTGTCACCCCCCCGTCCGACTAATCGACAGACCTAAACTCCGGCAAAACTTCCTTGGCAAACAACTCCAAATCCCCAACCCTCACCGGCTCCGGAAACAGCAGAAAGAACCACCCGATTCCATAGTCCACATACCGCCGCAACTGCTCCACGCACTGCGGCGGCGTCCCCACAATCGCATTCCCCAGCGACGCCCGAAACTGCTCCATGGACACCCCATGCCGCGCCGCATGCTCCGCCAGCGCCCGCTCCACCGCAGCCTCATCCTCGCCGATGAACACATGCGCGTTGTGGCTCAACGCAACCTCCGACGGCTCGCGCCCCGCCGCATTGCAGTGGGTGTCCAGCACCCGCCGCTTCGCTTCATGTTCGTCAATGCTCATATCCGCCCGCATATTCGTGATGTCCGCGTACTGCGCCGCCGCCCGAAGTAGATACCTCTCGCCGCTCCCGCCAATCAGTATCGGCGGACCAGGCCTCTGCACTGGCGCCGGATCGCACAGCGCATCATCCAGCCGGTAGTATTCCCCCTCGAAGCTCACTCGTTCCCCCGACCACAGCAGCCGGATAACTTGCACCGCCTCGCCCAACATCGCCACGCGCTCACGAGTAGAAGGGTAGGGCAGTCCGTAAGCCTTATGGTCCCCCTCACCGCCGCCCGCTCCAATGCCCAGTACAAGCCTGCCGTCACTGATAACATCCAGCGTAGCCGCCATCTTCGCCAGCGTCCCCGGATGCCTGTACAGGTTCGCCAGCACCATCGGAATCAGCCGAATCTGCTCCGTCTCCGCCGCCAGCGCCGAAAGCGTAGTCCAGCACTCCAGCGTAGGAATCCCCAGCAAGTCATAAAGCGAAGCCCCGTCATACCCCAGCTCATCCGCCGCCCGAAACACCTCCCGCAGGTAAGCATAATCGAACCCGCCCTGATGCAGCCGCACCACGAACTTCGGTGTCATCATTGGCATCCGCCCACTACCCCATCTCCCCCCAATTATCCCCCACCTTCATCTCCACCTCCAGCGGCACCTCGAACCCCACACGCGGAGGCAATGCTGTCGGCATAAGCTCCGTGATGATCGCCTGCATCTGCCCCAGCTCATCGCGCGGCGCCTCGAAGATAAGCTCGTCGTGTACCTGCAATATCATCCGCGACCTCATCCCAAGCTCGTTCATCCTATGCTGGATATTGATCATCGCAATCTTGATAATATCCGCCGCCGTCCCCTGAATCGGCATATTCACCGCCATCCGCTCGCCCGCAGCCCGCGTATGATAGCTGCGCGAGTGTATCTCGCCGATGCGCCGCCGCCGACCCATTAGCGTCTCCACGTACCCGTCCGCGCGCACCTGTTCCTTGATGCCCTCGATGTACCCCTGAATGCCCGGATACTTATCGAAATATGTATCGATGAACGCCCGCCCCTCCTCCGCGCTGAACCCCGTCTGCTGTCGAATCCCGAACGGACTCAGCCCGTACAGCACCCCGAAGTTCATTATCTTCGCCACCCGCCGCATCTCCGCGTCAACACTGCCGATTGGCACATCATAGACGCTCGCCGCCGTTGCCGCGTGAATGTCCTCGCCGTTCAGGAACGCCGACATCAGCCCCTCGTCCCGCGAGTAGTGCGCCAGAATCCGCAGCTCGATCTGCGAGTAGTCCGCGCCCAGCAGCGTCCACTCCGGAGCGTTTTCAGCGACGAACGCGCTCCGCACCCGTCGCCCAAGCTCCGTCCGCACGGGAATGTTCTGCACATTCGGCTCTGTGCTAGACAGCCGCCCCGTGTCTGACCCCGTCTGCTTGAACTCCGTGTGAATCCTTCCCGTGTTCGGGTTCACCAGCGTAGGCAGCGCATCCACATAAGTTGACTTCAGCTTAGTCAGCTGCCGGTACTCCAGCACCATATCCAGAACCTGATACGCCTTCGGGTCAACCCCCTCCGCATTCCCGCTGTCCAGGAACTCCTTCAGCCCGTCCAGCGCCGCCGCGTTAGTCGTAAAGTTGCCGCTCGGCGTCTTGCGAGTCGGCGGCAGGTGTAGCTCATTGAACAGCACATCCCCCAACTGCTGCGTGGAATTGATGTTGAACTCATGCCCCACCGTGTCGTACATGCTCTGCCGGATGGCGTCAATCTGCTCGCCCATCTCGACCGACATCGGTGCAAGCGCGCCCGTGTCTATGGCAACGCCGTCCCGCTGCATCTTCACCAGCACCGGCACGAGCGGCATCTCCAGCGTATCGAAAGTATCCCGCAGGCTATTCTTTTCGAGTTCGTTAGCGAACACATCAATCAGGCGGTACGTCATATCCGCGTCCGCCGCCGCATAGTCCGCCGCCTTCGCAATCTCCACCTTGTCCATCGTTACCTGATTGCGCCCCTTGCCGATGATGTCCTCGATGGGCGTCATATCCTCTTTCAGCATCGAAAGCGCGAGCGGCTTCAGCCCTATCGCCGTTCGCGTCCGACCGCACAAGTGCGCCGCAATCATCGTGTCGAACCCAATCTTCACATCAATCCCATAGTTAGCCAGCACGGTCATGTCGTAGTTTGCATTATGCGCTGCAAGCGCATATTTTTTATCATTCGCTGCAAGCGCATATCTCTTATCACTCGCTGCAAGCGCATAGCTCTTATCACTCGCCGTGAGTTTGACATTGCCCGATTCCAGAAACGGCTTCACCCGTTCCAGCACATAATCGCGCCCAAGCTGCCGCCCATCTTCATGCCCGACCGGCACATACCACCCCTTGCCATCCTCGTTCGAGAACGACAGCCCCACCAGTTCTGCCAGCATCGCCGTCTGCGAGGTCGTCTCCGTGTCGAACGCGACAAACTCCGAAGCTTCCAGCGCGCCCAGCATCTCGTCCAGCGCCGCCTCCGTATCCACCACGACATACTCCGTGGTGACACGCTCTTCGTCCGGAATGTCCAGCATCCCCAGCTGCTCGCCATCCGTGCCAGCCGACGGTATGCGGTTCACCATGCTGAAGAACTCCAGCTCCCGCATCAACGCCAGCACATCACCGCGCTCGAACCCGCCGAACCTCGCCGCATCAAGCTCAAGCGTCACAGGCGCATCCCGCCTGATGGTCGTCAGCATCTTGCACTGCTTCGCAAGCTCTTCGTTCTCCATCAGCGTCTGCTGTATCTTCTTCGCCCCCCTCAATTTCGGAAGAGAGCCTACTTCCTCTATGTGTTCGTAGATTCCCTCGATGTTGCCGTACTCGGTGAGCAGCCTTATCGCCGTCTTTTTGCCCACGCCCGGCAGCCCCGGAATGTTGTCCGACTTATCCCCCTCCAGCGCCTTGATTTCCGCCACATACTCAGGCCCCAGCCCCTCGTACCGTTCCTTAACTCGCGGTATGTCGTATGCGCTCGCCCTCTGCCTGCCGGAATCCAGCAGCACGCGCACCGACGGCGACACCAGCTGCAATATGTCGCTGTCCCCCGTCAGTATCAGCGTATCTAAGTGCTGCTTTTCAGCCTGCGCTCCCAGCGTGCCGAGGATGTCGTCCGCTTCATACCCCGCCATCTCAAACACCGGCACATTGAACGCTTCCATGAACTGCTTCACGCGCCCGAACTGCGGGCGAAGCTCCGGCGGCGTTGGAGGGCGTTGCGCCTTGTACTCCTTGAACGCCTCGTGCCGGAATGTCGGCGCGGACACATCGAAGGTAACGATGCAGTGCGACGGCTTCCACTCCTCGATAGCCCGCAGGAACATGTTCAGAAAGCCGAACACTCCCGACACCACCTCGCCCGTGCTCTGCACCGTCAGTGGGTCGCGCACTGCGTGATGCGCCCGATGCACAAGCGCATGCCCGTCTATCAGTATCAGCAGTTCGCTCTGTTGAGGCTCAAGCAGCGGCGCGGGACCTGCGGCAGTCGTCATAATTCTTCACCTAGCGCATTCTTGCGTGTACTATGGATGTACGATGCCAGACGTTAATGCCAGACGCTAATGATTATACACGCGCATTAAAGTCAGTCCACAAGTTTGGAAAGGGCGCATGTTTGCCGTTAATAGGCTATAGTGGGCGATGTGACAATCAAGATAAGGCGATTTCATAAATCCCTTCCCCCTCGATGGGGGAAGGTTAGGATGGGGGTGAAAAATCTTCTGAACGCCGAAATTTTCAGATTTTAGCCTTCCTGCGTTCACAAGATTGATATATGACATGCTCAAATGTGATTTGTGAAATCGTCTTATCACGATATACATGAAGGGGAAAATATGGCAATGGAAAGAAAAGTTACGGATTCTGAGGATGATTCGGAAGAATACTCGCACGCTACCGAAGATGAAATAGACACCGCCATCGCTCGCAAGAGGATTGCACGGATAGAAAGCGACCCGGAAGAACTTGTCAGAGGCGAAGGGTTAGCCGAATCGCTTGCAGAGACAATCTATGTGTGGACATTTTCTCAGAAGCAGCGTTTTCATCTGAAAAGTTCCCTTACCATGTCATTCCGAACGCAGTGAGGAATCTCAAATCGTTGTACAGGAGCCAATTTTCGATTTCAGATTTCTCGCTTTGCTCGAAATGACAAAAGAGTAGGGCCATCGCCCAAATGTCAGCAGGACCTAGTTTATCGAAAATGCCAACTACTAATTACTGACCACTGTCAACTGAAAACTGGTAACTTCATGAACGACTACACCGCCGCCACCTACGGCGACAAAATCGCCGATGTCTATGACCAAATGTACCCCATGCGCGCCAATGTGCGCCCCACCGTCGATGCCCTCTCCAAACTCGCAGGCAACGGCCCCGCACTCGAACTCGGCATAGGCACCGGCAGAGTCGCCCTCCCCTTGGCGGAACGCGGCATCGAAGTCCACGGCATAGACGCCTCTGAAGCCATCGTCGCCAAGATGCGCGCCAAGCCCGGCGGCAGCGACATCCCCGTAACCATCAGCGACTTCTCAGAATTCAGTCTCGAAGGCGACAAGAAGTTTCCCTTAATCTATGTCGTCTTCAACACCCTCTTTCAGGCGACCTCACAGGAAGCCCAAGTGCAATGCTTCCAAAGCGTCGCCGCGCACCTCACCGACGACGGCGCGTTCCTGGTCGAAGCCTTCGTCCCAGACCCCACGCGCTTCACCCGCAACCAGAATATCGGCGCGGGCAGGGTGGAGTCCGACCTCGTTTCGATAGACATATCCCGCCACGACCCCGTGAACCAGCTCGTCCACTCCCAGCACCTCTTCGTCACCGAGTCCGGCATCAAGCTCTACCCCGTGCAGGTGCGCTACTCCTGGCACTCCGAATTAGACCTCATGGCGCAGCTCGCCGGCATGCGCCTCCGCGAACGCTGGGGCGACTGGAACGGCTCACCCTTCACCGCCTCCAGCGAGAACCACATCTCCATCTACGAAAAATCCCCCTAATCCCTTCCCCCTCGACGGGGGAAGGCTAGGATGGGGGTGCTTGTCCCTTCCCCCACTGGGGGAAGGTTAGGAAGGGGGCAAAATATCCTCCCCATCCTGTCTATCGACGTTAGCCCCCGTTCCCTAGTTCAGCAGCATCAGCGCCCACACCACCACCGCCAGCGCCAGCGACACGAATACCGCCGCCGAGCCAAGGTCCTTCGCCTTCCTCGACAGATCGCTGAACTCCGACCCTATTCGGTCGATAGCCGCCTCCACCGCCGAGTTCAGCAGCTCCACGATGAGCACAACGAAGAGAACGCCAATCATCAGCGCTCGCTCCACATTGTCCTCCCCCAGCCACACCGCCACAGGTATCAGTACTAGCGCCAGCACAGCCTCCTGCCGAAACGCCGCCTCATCTACAAGCGCATCCCGCAATCCTCTGCAAGAATACCTGACCGCCCGTATCAGCCGCCCAAAATCCAGCATCATGCGACCCCAGATGAACTGAGAGTGTCCCTTCCCCCTCGATGGGGGAAGGTTAGGATGGGGGTGAAAATCTGTTCTATCCTGTACATCCTGTTAGCCCCCGTCCCGCTAAACCCGAAGCTGCCGCAGCGTCGGACGCAGAATGCCGAGGACCAGCACAAATGCCAGCATCGCCAGCGCGCCCCCGCCCAGCGACATCGGCCAGCCCCAGTATTCGCCAACTGTCCCCAGTGGCCACGCCCCAATATAGTGCATAGCGGCGCCGATAAGCCACAGACTCATCATGCGTCCTCGAAGCTCCGGCGGCGTTGTCATCTGAAGCACCGTCGTCCCCATCGATATGAACCCGGTGAACCCAACCCCCGTGAAGAACAGTAGAATCAGCGAGAGGATGTATATCGGCGTCAGGGCAAAGAAGAACAGCGACACGCCAAACAGTATGATCATTCCCAGCAGCAGCCAGTTCTTGTGCCTTGCGTTCCCCAGCGACGCCAGGTAGATG
Organism: Dehalococcoidia bacterium; assembly: GCA_034421195.1. Lineage (GTDB taxonomy): Bacteria > Chloroflexota > Dehalococcoidia > Lucifugimonadales > JADFKI01 > Bin90. The sequence goes on along the minus strand of DAOUKP010000014.1, from coordinate 23,109 downwards.
TTGCCCACCAGCGAGCCAATGCCCGCAACCGTCAGCAGGAAGCCCGCCCCGTCCGCGTCCAGGCGCAGCACCTCCTTGCCAAACGCCGGAAGCACCTGCACATATGCCGCCCCGAAGAACCCGAACGCGAAGCTCAGCCCCACCATCGTGAACGCTAGAGGTGTCATCCACACGAACTTGATGCCGTCCCAGAAGTCGCGCACCATGTTCGCGTTCTGGTTCTGGTTGCGCGACTCCACCCCTGACATCATCAGCAGGCACACGCTCCCCAGCGCGTAGCATATCGCGTTGAAGTACAGCGCGTGCCCCATCCCCACATACTGGATAATCCACCCCGCAAGCGACGGCCCCATGATGCGCCCCGTGTTGAACACTGCCATGTTCAGCGAAGTCGCGTTAAGAATATCGTCCTTGCCCACCAGGTCCGGCACTATGGCCATCCGCGCCGGCATGTTCAGTCCCTGTATCGTACCCAGCACGAACGCTATGGCGTATATATGCCAGATGGAAATCAGCTGGTACAGCGTCAGCGTTGCCGCGCCGAATATCAGCGTGGCAACAATCGTCTGGCTGTAGAACAGCAGCCATCGCCGGTCAATCCTGTCGGCGAATATCCCCCCGAACATCAGCATGGCGAGGTTCGGCGCGCCGTAGATGGCTATCACCAGCCCAAGCTGCGCCGGTGAGCGCGTAAGCTCCAGCACCAGCCAACCGAGGATGAGGAACTGCATGCCAAGCGCCGCCGCCTGACCGATGCCCGCGAACCAGTACAGCCGGAAGTTGCGGTGTCGCAGCGCCCCAAGCGCCTGTGTCGCCGAGAGTGTCCCCGCTAATTGCAGTGCCAAATCTATCTTCCGTTCATGTCCCTTCCCCCTCGATAGGGGAAGGTTAGAGCCTGTCCTGAGCTTGCCGAAGGGATGGGGGTGAATTCGCTATTTCGCCGCCCATGAGTAAATTCTGAGTCCCTTCATGCAAGCCTAGCACGGATTCTATCCCTTTGCCCGCCCCTTGTCATAGCCAAGAAAATTGCATAAGTCCCTTCCCCCTTGATGGGAGAAGGTTAGGATGGGGGTGAAAATGCCTGCATCATTGCTATAACTGCACTTATGCAAGATTCTCCATAGCTAAACCATCCCCAATCCTATCCTGTTCATCCTGTCCATCGATGTTAGTCCCCGTAGAGGTGGGCATAATTGCCGTTCTTTGTGTCCCTGCCCCCTTTGGGGGAAGGTTAGGAAGGGGGACATGACGAATTATGCCCAGCCCTAGTCTCCGACTTTCGCCTTGCTAAACCAGCACAGCGGTGTTAATCTCAATTGACCCCAATTCACAGGAGACCGCATTGCTTCAAGCCTTCTCTGGCGACAAGCGCATCTTCTACGGCTACTTTGTCGTCGCTGCGGGTTCGTTCGCCCTCTTCGTCTCCATGGGCGCGCGCAACGGCCTCGGCGTCTTCATCGACCCGATGGAGGCAGATCGAATATGGGAAAGCCGCACTGCTATCTCCTTCGTAATCGGGCTTGGCACACTGGTTAACGCCCTCACACAGCCATTTCTGGGCGCTCTTTACGATAAATACGGCGGGCGTATCGTAATCTCGGCGAGCCTGCTGGTGCTTGGGTTATCCACACTCATACTCTCCGTACTTGGTAGCTACGGCCCCGAGTTCAGCATACCCATTGGCATCAACCTTATAGTCTTCAGCTATCATCTCTTCGACCTGACCAACTCCCTTCTGTTCCTGTTCATCATCTACAGTCTGGTGATGTCCACCGCATCCAGCGGCGTTTCGCTCGTAACCGTTCACGCGATGCTCTCAAAGTGGTTCTATCGCAAACGCGGAATCATGCTGAGCGTTGCCACTGCCGGGACTTCATTCGGTGGCTTGCTGCTCACTCCATTCGCCGGTTTTCTCATTCTTTATTCCCACTGGCGCATAGCTTGGATCGCGCTTGGCTTATTCGTGCTTTTGCTTGCGCTTCCTCTCGCGCTCATAATCATGCGCGACAGCCCTGCGGATATGGGAGAAGTGCCGGACGGCGATGGCAGCGAAGACGCGCCAAGTTCGGGAGGACGTCGCGCTGCGCGCACTGCCGTCGATGAGCCAAGAACTCCGTTGCAGACGAGCGCATGGAAAGACGCCCTCAGGTCCCCTCCCTTCTGGCAGCTCTCCGGTGCGTACTTCGTCTGCGGTGTAACGACCATCATCATTTCCGCCCATTATGTCCCATTCGCCATAGACTTGGGCATACACCCGGGTGTCGCCGCGCTCGCCTTCGGCTATATGCAAGGACTAAACGCTGTCGGCGTGATCGTTGTCGGCTTCCTCTCAGACAGATTCAGCCGAAAAAATCTGCTAGGCACGATATACTTCATCCGCTTCCTAGCCTACGTGATGCTGGTAATACCCGGCTTTTCAAATATGCTCTGGGGAGTCAGCATCCCGCCGTCCATCGGCATCTGGGGCTTCGCCACGCTCGCCGGATTGTCTTGGATAGCCACGCCCCCGCTCACGAGTTCCCTCACTGCGGACATCTACGGCGTCAGAAACATCGGCACGCTCAACGGCTTGTCCACAATGTCGCACCAGATCGGCGGCTCTTTGAGCGTCATAATGGCCGGCATACTCTACGACGCGACCGGCGCCTATGAGTTCCCCTTCGCCATAGCTGGACTCTTCCTGCTCGGCGCAACCCTAGCCAGCTACGCCGTCAACGAGCGCAGGTTCTCCATACGCTACCAGCCGCCAGCCACCGCCACGGCGTCCGGCGGAGGCGCAGACTAATGCCGCTGCTGCTGTCGATACTGGGGCACCACTCCGAGCCGGGAGACCCGGTCCTGATCGACTGGATGATTCATCTATTCCAGAGCGTCATAAATCTGGGTCCCCTAGCCATCGTCATCGTGCTCGGCGTGGTCATCGTCACAATCCCCATCGTTATAATGGCAGCCTTCCTCACCCAGCGCGCCAAGTACAACTCATAGTCTTACCGTCTTTTGATGGTCAATCCTGGGGCTTCACCCTTGTCATTCCGAGCGTAGCGAGGAATCTTAAATCGTTGCCTACAAGTTCATTCCCGACTTTAGATTTTCTTATTTCGCGCGAAATGACAGGCGAAACTAAAGTCATCAACGAAATGTCAACAGAACCAAACCACTATGGCGACTAAATCAACTGACATAGCACAGGATTTGTTGTCTGACCTGCCCATACCCACTGGCGAAACCGTTCTGGAGGGGATCGAGTATCTCGGAATGACAAAGCACGAACTTGCCGAGAATATAGGCATGTCTCCCCAATCGCTCGATGAACTCATCGAAGGCGAAATGCCTGTAACCCAACAAATAGCAGAAGAACTTGAACAAGTTCTGGGCATTCCCGCATATATGCTTGTCAAGCTAGAAGAAAGATACCGCCGCACCCTTGCTGCCCATTCGTCCTGAAAACTCCCCTGAGCATGCCGAAGCCCCCCGTCGAAGAACGCCCAGCCCATCCAATCCTCCCCATCCTCCCCATCGATGTTAGCCCCCGTCCGCCTCCTGCAGCACATTCCCCGAAAGCTCCGTGACGCTCTCCACCCGCATCAGCGCAGCCACTCCCGTGCGCTCCGGGTCCCTGTCCAGTTCAGCCTTTGGCGTCAGCCCCATCGCCCTCTCCCGCTCAGTGCCCGACGCCTGCAGCGTAACCCTGCCGTGAAACCGCCAGTGAATCCGTTCCGCGTTATTGCGATAGAAGATGACCACCTGCGGATTCTCGTCGATATTATCCACCGACGAGCGCATCCCGCGCTCCCACCAGCACAGCGTCTCGCTGTCATACACCGCCACGCTGCCCCGCATACTTATCTGCGGCTTTCCGTCCGCCGATGCCGTCCCCACAAAGCACGGATACCCGTCCGCAAGCGCATCGGTTATCTTCTGCCGCATCTCACCCGTTATCGAAATCGCCATAGTCGTCTCTCCCCAATCAATCGAAAATCGGTATTCTTGATACACGCTGATTTTCAATCCTTCATTCCCGCGCCCCTTCTTTCGTCATTCCCGCGCAGGCGGGAATCCAGTGCTGTTTAGGACCTGCTTGAATTGAATTGTCCGCGCGTGTAGAGAATACCCGAAAATCGTAGTGGTTCAAAGTCCCTTCCCCTCGACCGGGGAAGGCTAGAGCTTGCCCTCGCGGAAGCGGGGGATGGGGCTGATAGTCCGCACCCTACATTTGAAAACCCTCAAACTGAAAACAGAACGCCCTGCCCATCCTGTCTATCCCGTCCATCCGTGTCAGCAGCCCCCGTTCCCCACACACTCACCTTGCCGAACACTCCATCATAGCCCGGCTCGATGACTATATCGCCCCGTCGCACCCGCTCCACGCCCTCCGCGATGCGCTCACCGCCAACCCGCGATATGTCCGATGTATCGGCATCCATTAGAATGTGCAGCTCGCTCCCCAGCGCCTCCACAAGTTGCATGTACCGCGCCCGCACCCCCTTCGTATTCACGCCCCGCCCCATGCTCTCCGCCACAATCTGCTGCAACCCCACCAGCGACCTGAACGGCGGACGCCTGCCGCCCGCGCTGTGAACAAAACCGTCATCATCTCTGTGATCGCTTGCATCCCGCCGCGCCAGCCCTTCGGTCCGCTGCATCACCCCCAGCGTCATCCGCCGCCCGCACACAGGGCATGCTTCCCCTGTCCTCGCCACTTCACTTGGCGGTAGATTCACCCCGCACTTCCGATGCCCTGAATGATGATACTTGCCCTCTTCCGGAAAGAACTCCACTGTGTAAGCGATGCTCTGTTCCTTCAATGCCTGCCGCAGCCCGTCGTAGCTGAGTTCCCCGTCTATGATAGTCAGTTCGCGCGCCATCTTCGGCAGCGAATGTGCGTCCGAGAACGACACGATGCTTACATCGTCAAGCTCAGGCATGCGCCAGTTCATCGCCGGGTCGCTCGACAGCCCCGTCTCGATAGCAAGGATATGTGCCGTCAGCTCCCCGAAGCACTCCTCCAGCGAATCGAACCCCGTCCGCGAGCCGTATATTCCGAAGTGCGGAGTCCACGCATGCGCCGGAATCAGCATAGTCCGCTCGTCTATGTCGAGAAGCGTCTCCAGCAGTTCGCGCGGCGTCATGTGCAGGGTAGGGCGGCCGTCCGATGCCAGCAGCCCCTTGCCACTCAGCGCACTATTGATGCGCTCCGCAACTTCTATGCTCGGCGCGAACATCAGCATGTGAATGCGACGGTTCCTGCCACCTTGATACCCGTTGCAGTTCACCTCAGTCCCAAGAACGAACCGCGCGCCCTCGCACTCGTACAGCCCGTCCCCCGTCGCTCGCAGCTTCCTCTTCGTCTCCGCAAACCACTCCGGATGTGTAAAGTCCGCGCTCGCCAGAAGGTCAATCCCCTTGATGCGCGCCCACTGCGCCATATTCTCGAAAGTCAACTCCCTGCTAGTCGCCCGCGCATACGGCGAGTGCAGGTGCAAGTCCGCGGAATAGGTCAAGGCATGCCATCCTTCTAGCGTCTTTTCCGGGTGTATTTAGGCAGATGGCGGTCTAGGCGGTAGCAAGTCGGACACGGCGAATTCCAGATCCGGCAGCGCAACCGGCGTCAGTGTCTCCCCTCGTTGGTGAACCGTATGCCGCGCGTACCCGTCTGGTCCCGGTTCTGTGAACCGCTCGATGCAGTCTTCGGGCAGGTTCTTGACCCAAGTCTCCGAAATGCCGCTGCGCCCATAGATGTGCGCCTTCGTCTCCCGGTCGTATTCCAGGGAGGAATCGGATATCTCAATTAACAGCAGCACATCGGCGGATGTGGGATGCGACGTGGTGTAGCGGTCATCTCTGAGCCGCAGGAGCATAGCGTCGGGCTGCGGTTCCGAGCCTTCGCTCAGGCGGATGGGATTCTGAATCTGAACGAGAAACCTTCCGTGTGCCTGCTCGGAGAAAACGCTGTTTGAAATAAGCACACTCCCGGAGTGTCCTGGCCCAATCGGCGGCATGACTACAATCTCTCCCTCGATAAGCTCCACCCGCTCGTCGCGCTTCAGAATGCCAGCCTCTGCCATCAGGTAGTACTCGTCCACCGTGAACTTGCGGTGCATCGGAGGAGGCGCCGAAATTGTCGGAGCATCAGCAGCCGCTTCAGCCGCCGGCGCAGCCGGAGTGGTTGAAATCGTGGGCGTAGCTTTCGCTTGCGTGGTCATAATGACACCTTGCTCTTATGGAAGAGTTAGGAATAATTTCCGTTGGCGCTTTGCATAAAGATGATACATCAAGATAATGGGCGGTTCGGTAGCAAGTCCGCCACCGCCAACTCCAGGTCGGGCAAGACCACCGGCGTCAGCGTCTCCCCTCGGCGATGAACCGTATGCTGGGCGTAGCCGTCTAGCCCCGGTTCGGTGAACCGCTCTATGCAGTCTTCCGTCAGGTTTCTGACCCAAGTCTCCGGCACGCCGCTGCGCCCGTAGATATGCGCCTTAACACCCCGATCATATTCCAGGCTGCTGTGCGCCACCTCAATGACCAGCAGCACATCCGCGGGCGTGGGATGCGCCGCGCCATAGCCCTCCGGACGGCGGCGCAGCAGCGCAACATCCGGTTCCGGTTCGGACTCGTCGCTGAGCCTGACCGGATTCTGAATTCGTACGTAGTAGCGACCGAGGGCATGTCTGGCAAGGATTTCGTTGGTAAGATCCACATTCCAAGCGTGTTCTGGCCCAATCGGCGGCATAACTAGAATCTCTCCCTCGATAAGCTCCACCCGCTCGTCGCGCTTCAGAATGCCAACCTCTGCCATCAGGTAGTACTCGTCCACCGTGAACTTGCGGTGTATCGGAGGAGGCGCCGAAATTGTCGGAGCATCAGCAGCCGCTTCAGCCGCCGGCGCAGCCGGAGTGGTTGAAATCGTGTGCGTAGCTTTCGCTTGCGTGGTCATAATGACACCTTGCTCTTATGGAAGAGTTAGGAATAGTTTCCGTTGGCGCTTTGCATAAAGATGATACATCAAGATAATGGGCGGTTCGGCAGCAGGTCTGCCACCGCCAACTCCAGGTCGGGCAGGACCACCGGCGTCAGCGTCTCCCCTCGGTGGTGAACCGTATGCTGGGCGTAGCCGTCCGGCCCCGGTTCGGTGAACCGCTCGATGCAGTCTTCCGGCAGGTTTCTGACCCAGGTCTCAGGCACGCCGCTGCGCCCGTAGATATGCGCCTTGATGTTCCGGTCATATTCCAGGCTGCTATGCGCCACCTCAATGACCAGCAGCACATCCGCGGGCGTGGGATGCGCTGCGCCGTAGCCCTCCGGACGGCGTCGCAGCAGGGCAACATCAGGCTCCGGTTCGGATTCATCGCTGAGTCTGATCGGATTCTGGATTCGGATACGGAAGCGGTCCTGTGCGTATTGGGCAAATACATCAATGTACTCGTCCACGTTATTGGCATGCTCAGGACCAATGGGCGGCATAACTAAAATCTCCCCCTCGATTAGTTCTACTCGCTCGTCGGGCTTCAGGATGCCGACCTCGGCCATCCGGTAATACTCTGCCACCGTGAACTTGCGGGTTCGCGGAAGGAACGCCGCGCCATCGGGAACCGCCGTAACCGCAGGCGTGGTTAGAGTAGTGGAAACCGCCGTCGGAACTTTCTCTTGGGTTGTCATAAAGACGCCTCGCCTTTTGAGAAGAATTATCGTATATCCGTCTCTTGGCCCTATTGTGATGGTAAAGTCCCTTCCCCCTCGATGGGGGAAGGTTAGGATGGGGGTGAAATTGCTATTCATCTACCTGAGAGGAAACGTTACCGCCCAAACTACATTTCTTCTTTATATTACCCATCCTGTACATCGATGTTGAATTACCCAAACAGCCCGTCCCGCTCGAACACATCCGCAAGCGTCGCGACGCCCTCGCGTATCTCCTCTGCCGTGTTATGGCTGAATGTCAACCGCAGGTGATTGTTGCGGTCACGCGGCGCGCGGTATATCCCGCCCGGATTGTACTTCACGCCCGCCTCCACCGCCGCGTCCAGGGCAGCCCAAGTATCCACGCCCTCCGGCATCCTCACCCAGCCCATCATGCCCCCATGAGGCGGCACAATCTCGCACTCCGTCGGGAAGTTCTCTCGAACCGCACTCACCAGCGCATCCCGCCGCGCCAGCAGTTCCCGCCGCACCGTCTCCACATGCTCCGCCTTGCGCGTCCGCAGGTACTCGTACACCAGCATCGTCGCCAGTTGGCTCGGCATGCCGCCCGTCAGCACATCCTGAACCTGCTGCGGCGCGACCGCAAACCCGACTCGCAGCCCGCACCCCAGCAGCTTCGTGTACGAAGACACATATATGACCAATCCGTTGCCGTCCATGCCGAGCATTGCGGGCGGCAGCGGCTCCCCGTCAATTCGGAAGTCCGCGTAAGACTCGTTCTCCACGATGGGAACGTTGTACTCCGCGGCAATCTCCAGCATCCGCTCGCGCCGTTCAAGACTCAAAGTAGAGCCTGACGGGTTCTGATAGACCGAAATCGTGTAGATAAACTTAGGCTTTCGTCCACCCGCCGCCAGTCTCTTTATCTCGGCTTCAAGCGCGTCCGGGTCCATCCCCTCCGAATCCGACTCCACATGAATCACCTCGGCGCGCTTGGCGAGCAGCATATTCAGCGTACCCGAATAGGTGAACTCCTCTGCAAGCACCACATCACCCGCGTCTATGAAAGCATCCACCAGCTTGCGTATAGCCCCGCCCGCGCCGTCGCTCAGGAATATGTCCTCGACATCCACATCCGCCCCGCGCTTGTCCTTCAACTCCGCCGCAATCAGCCCGCGCAGCCCCTCATGCCCCTTCATCCCCGGGTATCCCGCCAGCGTAGTAGCCTCGCGTCTGAGAACGCTGCTCATCGCCTCCGCGTACAGCTCAGCGTCTATCGCCTGCGGCACAGCATTCGTAACCGAGAAAATATGCGCCGTGTCCGCCCTCAGACCTGCCGGCATTTCCACCGTCGCGGGAAGGTTCTTAGAAAAAACTTCCGAATAATCCATAAAACTCTCCAGTCAGGCTAAATCGCCATGTTGTTATTCCTTCCCCCTTGATGGGGGAAGGCTAGGATGGGGGTGAAGTCCGCATCAAAGGAAATGTTGTGTCTGACACCAATACCTATTAACAATACCGGGCCGATTGACTTATCGAATTTGCAGGCGAGCGCCGCGCCCTTTGACACGGCGCAAGTCTATACTATCATGTCAGAGTGAAATCGCGGGCGCTCTCAGCATGTCAAGGAGATACCCAATGGCAACATACATACTTCGCATATCCACCACATCCAGAGGGCGCAGAATGATACTGCAAGACCCGAACGTCATCCTCAACACCGAAGACGAAATGGACTTCACCGACGCCAGGATAATCGGTCTCTACGCCGTGCTCGGCGACATAGACTTCGTCGCTATACTCGACGCTGACGACAACGCCGCCGCCGCCAGATTCGCCCTTGAGCTTGGCGTTCGCGCAGGCTTGCGGACTACCACGCTGCCCGCCATCCCGATCGGCCGCCTCGAAGACAGGTCCGGCGACCGCCCCAGGGAGCAAAGCGCCTACACCGTCATCGGCTCCGGACCGGGCGCCGGCGCATCATAGCGACGCCCTCCACCTATGATAAATCGGGATGAGCCAGGAGGAATCCATGACCACCCAAGCCGCCATAGTCTATCCTGAAACGGACGGAATGCCATTGCCTGACGGAGAATTTCAATTCCCTATTCTTGCCAAAGTCGTTAACACACTCGGAGTTCACTTCGGAGGTGTTCTCGGATCCCGGGTGAACGGCAACACATTCATCTACTACGTCGAGGGCAATCCGCGACGTTCTGTATCTCCGGATTGCTATGTTGCCTTAAATTTGCCTCCGGAATCTATCGAGTCGATAGAGCGCAATAATGTCTATCTGCTGTGGGAGGTGGGCAAGGCGCCGGACTTCATCCTAGAGATAGGCTCCAAGAGCACATCGGACACTGACTTGGGCAGGAAGCGGGAATTGTACGCCGAGCTTGGCGTGTCCGAGTACTGGCGCTACGACTCGACCGGCGGCGACTTCTACGGCGAGCCTTTGGTTGGCGAGCGACTGGTGGATGGCGAGTATGTCCGCTTTGGGCTGCGTGTCGAGGACGATGGTCGCGTGTGGGGGCACAGTGAGGCGCTGAACTTGGACTTGTGGTGGACGGATGGCGAATTGCGGTTCTGGGACCCTGTGGCGGGTCATTGGCTGCTGAACCAAGAAGAAGAGCGCGCCGGTCGTCTCGCAGCCGAAACTCTGGCAGAATCAGAGCGCGCGGCGCGACAGGCATCCGAAGCGCGCCTAGCCGAGATGGAAGCCGAACTGCGCCGTCTGCGCGGTGAATAGCGCAAGCCCAACTCACCTGAAAAAACGCTGCCCTATCCGGAACACCAAGCGCGGAACGGCCTTCATCTCCCTCGTCACCGGCGTATATTGAGAATGTCGCTGCCCTTTTTTCGATTCCCGCAACTCGCGCCGCAATGGTATAATCCCAATGCTCGCGACCTAGCTTAAGCGGAGAATTTCAGTGGCGCGGCGTCACGGAGAATTCAGAGATGACCACTCAAAGCGCAATAACGCAGGAACGCATTGACCCCTATTCGCACATAGAGCCGCTGCCCAACCCGCCGGAAGAGGAGCGTGATATGGAGCAGTTCGACGGCATATACGCCTTCGCCTCGTCCCTCAGGCCGCACTTCGCCCACCGCGATGATGTACTGATTTCCAGCGAGGCTTACCTCTGCGAAAACGCGGGCGACATCGGCGAGTTCTACTTTGACGGCGTGTTCGCCGATGGGTTAGACGATCCGCAGGCGATTATCCGGCGCAACGGCTATGTGATAAGCGAGGTGGGCAAGCCGCCCGACTTGGTGCTGGAAGTCGGGTCGCGCAACACGGGCAGGCGAGACTACACGGTGAAGCGCGAAGGTTATGCGTCTTATGGCGTGCGTGAGTATTGGCGGTTCGACCCCAGCGGCGGCAGGTATCATGACGCGCCCATCGCGGGCGATAAGCTGGTTGACGGCGAGTACGAGCGCATGGAGATAGTGAGCGAGCCGGACGGTCGGCATTGGGGGTACAGCGAGATATTGGGGCTGGAGTTGTGGTGGGACAGTGGAACGCTGCGCTTTCGTGACCGCGTATCGGGAGAGTTTCTGCTCACGCCCGAAGAGTCGAAGGAAGCGTTGCTGGCAGCCGAAGAGCAGGCAAACGCCGAGCGAGCCGCGCGGGAGTCCGCGGAAGCGCGCATGGCCGAGATGGAAGCCGAACTGCGCCGCCTGCGCGGTGAATAGCGCAAGCCCAAACTCGCCTGAAAACGCTGCCCTTCTCTCCATCAAGAAAGAAGGGCAGCCTATGCCATATCAACCCGCTATAATCACAGCGGCAGATGCACCTTCTCCCCTGTCTGCGCGCTGATAGTAACCGCCTCCGTGAACTCCATATACCGCACGCCGTCCGCGAAGTTCGTGTGCGTAATCTCTTCCTGTCCGCGTATCGCGTTGATGAACTCTTCCTCAACCCGCCAGTACCCCTGGTTCTCCTCCGGAATCTCGATCTCCGACAGGGCGCCGTCATCCCGCGTCCCGCCGTACAGCGCCATCCCCGGCGACTCCGCGAACAGCGTCCCATCCGTACCGAATATCCACGCGCCGTTCTGCGGCGAATGTCCCGTAACCGCGCTCATCCGTATATGCAGCAGCGGCCCCGAGTACATCTCAGCCATCACCTCGATATGGTCCGGTATCGTGATAACCTGCGAGTTCCCGTCCCCATCCTTGCGGCTCTTCACATGCACCCGCGTCAGCGCCTGCACCGTCTCCGCCGGCCCGACCCAGCGCATCATCGCCTCGTACCAGATGCCCATCTGCATAATGTTATACCCGCTCATATCGCGGTCATGCCGCCAGTGGAACGGTGCGCCCGGCTCCACGAATCCCGCAGGGTGCATCGTCTTGTCGTTCACCACAAGGTTCACCGACAGCACATCCCCCAGGTAGCCGTCCGCGATCAGCTGCTTGATAGTATTATCCACCCGCAGCGTCATCGGCGACGGCACGATCTGCGCCACCAGGTGCGGAGACAGCCGCGATGCGTCCAGCATCTCCCGCGCCTGCGCCGCATCCATGCACATCCGCGCCTCCGTCATCACATGCTTCTCGTTCTCCAGCGTAGCCAGCACCATATCCCTGTGCATATACGGCCAGGTCCCAATGCAGATAGCGTCCGTATCATCCGCCTCGATAAGGTCAACCCAGCTGTCATACACCTCCGACAGCCCGTACTGGTCCGCAATCCTCTGCCCTGACGCGCGGCTCCGGTTCGCCACACTCACAATCTCCACCCCGTCCATCGCGCCGAACGCCGGAATACGCCGCAGCACAGTATTCGCCCCCGCGCCCACAAGTCCGATCCGTATCGTATCCTCTGCCATCTGAAAACGCTCCTCTGAGTAAAATATATGCTCCTGTTTGAACCCGCCCGAATTATAGCGACGGCGCATGCGTTAGTCCAGTTGAATGCGCCTGCACAGAAATACGCGAAAAACCCTCCCCCATCGCGGGGGAAGGGTAAAGCCTGTCCTGAGCTTGCCGAAGGGATGGAGGGGATGAAAACACACTGAGAGTGCGCAGGCAAGTGGGCCTACTTATGAGATGATGCTATCCACCAGACCGTCACGCCACCCTCCGCGTCGAGGGCGGCAAGCGCGCCTCCGTCGGGGCGCCAATACAGCTCAGCCACTGAGTCCCCCAGACCCTCGTACCCTAGCCGTCTGCCTTTTCCATTTCTCTTAAGCGACCACACAACCACTGCGCCATCACGTCCCCCCGATGCCAGGTGCATCGAGTCGGGCGCAAAGGCAAGCGTCGTAACGGGTTGCTCATGATACTCCAGAACGCCGGGCCGCGTACCTTCTGGCCCCCTTCCACGGAAGCTCCAGACCGTCACCGCCTCCCCGCCGCCGGTGGCTAATAGGGTGCCTGTATCATCGAAGGCAAGCGCAGACGGCTTGGTAGGATATCCGGTCATCTCGGAGTCCTGCCCTGTGGAGCGACGCCAGAAATGCACCGAGTTGTCCTGGCTGCCGCATACCACGATTCCTCCGTCTGGGCTCAGCACCATCGACACCAGGGATCCCTGCCACTCCAGACTCTGGCGAAGCTCACCGGTGGATGCGTCGAAGAAGCTCGCTCGACCGTAACAGGCCGTCGCCAGCTCCCCTGCGCCCGACCAGGCAATGGCGCTGACGGTGCTGGGATGCTCTTCAGACCTCCAGAGTTCGGTACCGTCCACGTCATACGTGAAAACCTGCCGGGAGCAGGAGGCAGCCAACCGTTTACCGTCCGACGACCACGCCACGTTTTCAACCCAACCGTTCCCGAATTCGATAGCTCGGCTTACCTTGCCTTCGGCGGCGTTCCAGATTAAGACTCGTCCGTCCTGTCCGGCCGTAGCGAATACGCTACCGCTCGGATGGACTGCCACCGAGAGCACGCCACCGTCATGAGCACCGCGCTGCGCCCAGACGGTCGCGCCGGACTCGCCGTCAAATGCGTAGATGCCGCCCTCGGTATCGCCGGCCACCAGCTCCTGGCCACGCAGGCTCCACCCCCCGGCGATGGCGTAATCGCCGACAGACGCAGACCAACCCCGGCGAATAACGCCATTCGCACTGCCGGCCCTTAAATTAAACATGCTTCGAACCCTCTCTGCATACCTTGCTCATCGAGGTTACGACCGATGAAGACAAGCTGATTGCGGCGGGGCTCGTCCCCCCATTCGCGATCCGGCTGGCCGTCAAAGAGCATGTGAACCCCTTGAAAGATAAAGCGTCGTGACTCCCCCACGACGCTGATGAATCCCTTCATCCGGAAGATGTCCACTCCGCGCTCTGCGAGCAGTTGGCCAAGCCAGGCGTTGAGCTTTTCAGGATCGGCGTCGCCTTCTACCTCGATAGAGATCGACCCCACCTCGTCGTCATGCTCGTGCTGGGCGACCCAGGTTCGCTCGGCTTCGGCGGGAACCGCCGCTCCCTTGATGCGTTCTGTGTGCGTCTCTTCCTCTGTGCAGACAGGCTCAGAGCAGAAGTTGCCTCCCAGCTTGAAAGGCTCTCCATCCGCGTTCCTCAGCTGGATGTCGAACTCCTCCGCGAGGTGCTGAGCGTAGAGACCGACCTGCGCCGGCGAATCTACAGCAAAGAAGAACGACTTGCGTCCTGGGGAATCGAGCTGGAGGTCCACATGCTTTCCAACCGGAATCTCTTCCTCTGGATGAATGGTCTTCGCGGGTTCCGCGTACTCCCGCACACACCACTCCGCGCTTTCCCGTAGTGCAGCGTCATCCGTGCCCTGATCTGGCACGACGACGAGCGACATCGACGGATCAGGTCCTTCGGCTAGGTTGAGTTCGTAGCGGCCGGTAGCCAGCGAATAAACTCCCGTCCATTCGAAGGGATACTCCGGTTCGAGGAAAGTGGGACGACGCTCGAGCACCTGGTCAAGGTCGAAAGCAGCGAGGTCGAGTACAGTGTCCACGGGTATGTTTGCTCGCTCGCTGCGCACCACTCGCGCCATTCGGTTCATTCCTCGGAGCCGCGCTTCCAGGCCGTCAAGGGTCTCGTCGTTGACGAGGTCTGTCTTGTTGAGCACGAGGACATCCGCGAACGCTATCTGCTCCGTGCTTTCGTCGCTTCTGCCGAGCTGCTGCTCGATGTGGGCCGCGTCAACGAGTGTGACGATACCGTCAAGTGAGTAATCAGCGTTAAGCTCGTCGTCCATGAAGAACGTCTGCGCGACCGGGCCGGGATCGGCGAGACCCGTGGTTTCCACCAGTACATAGTCGAACTTGTCGCGGCGCTTATTGAGGTTGTTAAGCACCCGAATCAGGTCTCCGCGCACCGTGCAGCAGATGCAGCCGTTCGACATCTCGAAGACCTCCTCGTCAGCGTTGATGACGAGCGCCTGGTCGATGCCGACCTCCCCGAACTCGTTCTCGATCACGGCAATGCGCTTGCCATGCTCTTCAGTCAAGATACGGTTGAGTAGGGTCGTCTTGCCGGATCCGAGAAAACCCGTGAGGATGGTGACGGGTACTTTGAGCTGTGTGTTCATATAAAATTCTCCTTCAAGCCTTATCGACAATTCGATTGCAAAGCCTAAAAGAGTACACCGACAGCATGTTGCTGTCAACGAATTAACTCACACAAGAGGTGGGCATAATTGCCGCTCATCTTATCCCTGCCCCCTTTGGGGGAAGGTGCTCATCTTGTTCCTGCCCCCTTTGGGGGAAGGTTAGGAAGGGGGATATAAGGTTAGGAAGGGGGATATGAAGAATCATGCCCAGCCCCATCACACGGAGAGGATTGCGTTAGTCCATTCCCCCTCGATGAACTGACAGCGGCAGGTAGATGGTGTCCTCAGCACGAAAACCCTTCCTTTCCATCATCCTGAACGCAGCACCCCCGCAACACCGTCATCCTGAAAGCGGCACCCCCCTAACACTGTCATTCTGAACGCAGCGCAGCGGAGTGAAGAATCCAAAATCTCTGCCGTAAATCAAGCCCGTTCGCAGCTAGGGACGCCAGATTCCCCACTTCGTTCTGAATGACAATATGAAGCCTCGGTACAGAGTGGCAGGTGGCTACTGTAGGGGCGACCGGCTGGTCGCCCCAGCCGAAGAGCGCCACATCGAACGCGAAGCCGGATACATACGCCCGTCAGCCCTTGATGGGGGCAAGGCTTGCCCCTGCGAAGACAGGGGTTAGAGCCTGTCCTGAGCCTTCCGAAGGGCCTGTCCGCCTCTATTCCGAACTTGTCGAAGGATTGCAGAAGGGATGGGGGTGAGAACGCATCTCCATCGTCGTAAACTGCACTAATGCACTTCTCTCACACGCGGACCCAACTCTGTACAGGGTATAGAAATAGGTCGGACACTCAGGTAAAGATAGAGTTGTACAGCACTCTGCCTGAGAAGTCCGACCAGTAAAATCGCTCGCCGAAATTATTGCGTTTATTCAGTTGTCAGCCCCGCATCACAGAGCAACCTGAGCGGTCAACCTCACACTACTGACAACGGATATTTCTATCGCGCTAGGAACTGTTCATTTCCTGCATGTCAGGAGCAATAGTCCACTCCGCGCCGACGCGAGCAGCAGCAATGCCGCTGCGTTTCCCCCGATACTTGCCCCTGCCGGCTTTTATGGGCTTACTGTGGGAACGGTGCGCTTTACGAGGCAGCCGGATAATGCAGCCGCCCCTGCCTCTCCGTATGCGCCATATACACATCGCCCCCGCCCGTCGTAACATACAGCGTCGTCAGGTCCGGCCCCCCGAACGAGCAGTTCGTCGGCCTGTCCGTCGGCGTCCGGTGCGTCTCCAGCACCTCACCGTCCGGCGCGAACACATACACCATCGGCCCCGGCCCGCTCTCGTCGAACCCCGCCGTCGCCACGATATTCCCCTCCGTGTCCAGCACCATCCCGTCTATCCCACGATGCGCCCCGAAGTCATGCAGCACCGTGTACTCGCCCAGGCTCCCGTCAGCCTGCACCGGATACCCTCGTAGCTCTCGCTTCTCGTCCGCATCCCGCCCCGACTGCGCCACATACAGCACGCTGTGGTCCAGCGAGAACAGCAGCCCGTTAGGTCGCGTCGTGTCGAAAGTAACCCGTGTGATAGACCAGCTCCCATCGTCCTGCTCATCTAGCCGGTAAACCGAGTCGTGGTCCAGGTCCTTGTTCGAGCGGTCGTTGCTCCACTCGCCGCCCGCGCCGTCATAGAACGGATCCGTGAACCACACGCTCCCGTTCTGGTCGATAGCTAGATCGTTCGGCACATTCAGCCGCTGACCCTCGAACCCGTCCGCCAGCACCGTCGTCGAGCCGTCCGCCTCGTACCGCACCACGCGCCGTCCGCCGCCCTCGCATGCATACAGCCGTCCCTCCGAGTCGAACATCAGCCCATTCGCGTTATTCGTATCCGCTCGATAGATGCTCGACCCTCGGTCCTGCGGATCGTATCGAATAATCCTATTCCCCGGAATATGCGTGAACAGCAGCGCGCTCCCGTCCCACGCAGGCCCCTCACACGTCCCTAGATAAGGTCCATTAACCAAAATAAACTGCCAGCTCATATCTCAATCTCTCCAGTCTCTATAACATCCCTTCCCCCTCGACGGGGAAAGACTAGGGTGACGCTAAGTCCCTTCCCCCTTGATGGGGGAAGGTTAGGATGGGGGTGAATTTGAACAAATCCCCTCCATCCATGTCAATTCCTTTAGATAACTTCCTCCGACTCCCCAACATCCTCAGCAGCCCCGCCGCCAAGCTCCGCGCCCGCAGTCTTGATAGTCCCGAACTCATCGCGATAAGCGTTATGCATGCTCCGCGCATCGCTGCTGTACAGCACGAACCGCGCCCCCTCCGCCAGCCACTTCGTCGTCAGCTCCACAGTCTGGTGATGAATCAGCGTCGGCACATTCGCCGCCTGGCACTTCGCGATAATCTCCCGCAGCGCCGCCTCGTAGTCCGGGTGGTCGTACTGGTCCGGAATCCCCAGCGTAATGCTCAGGTCATTCGGCCCCACGAATATCGCGTCAATATCCCGCACCTTCAGGATATTCTCCAGATTCTCGATAGCCGGCACGCTCTCAATCCCGATAATGCACACATTATTCGCGTTGCGCGCCGCAAGATAGTCCTTCGACGCCTGGCTCGGAAACTCCCCCGTATCCACCGCCTTCCGCACCAATTCCCCCTTCAGCGGACGCCACTTAGCCGCGCCCACAACCTCCTTCACCTCATCCACCGTCTCGCAGTACGGCGCAAGAATCCCCTGCGCCCCCGCGTCCAGCGCCATCGTCACATAGTGCGAGTCCGGTATCGGTATCCGCACAATCGGCACCACCCCACTGAAAGTGAACGCCGCGATAAAATCCGCAACATCCATCCTCCCCCGTGGCGAATGCTCCGTATCGATAATCACATAATCAATCCCGAAATTCGCAAACGCCGAAGTCCAGCGCGGATTCCGCCCCATGCTAATCATCGTCCCATACACGATCCCCCCGCCATGTACCCGTTCCTTCAATTCTGCCCCGTTCATACAGTCCTCCATGACAAAAAGCTAATTCTGTGTCTTTTGTGCCTTTTTGTGGCAATCCTTGCCCCGCAGTCTTTACCCCGATGAATTGTATCCTGCGCCCCCCATCTGTCAAGTACGCGCCACCCCGCCGCATACCTCCGCGCGAGCGGCCATCTCATGACACAATCAGCCCATCCTGTGGATGCGTCCACGGCAGATTATAGAGAGGCGCGAACTGCGGCGCGGGCGGAACGGGCATGTCTCCAAGAGGCACATCAATGACCACCGGTGCCTCGCGTTCCAGCGCAAGAGGAATCAGCGTTTCCAGTTCCATCGGGTCATTTGCCCTCATTGCCACCGCGCCGAACGACTCCGCGAACTTGACGAAATCCGGGTTGTGCAGGTCAGTCTCGTAAGTCCCGGCAAAAGCCTCTTCCAGGTCTCGCGCCACATTGCCGTAAGAGTCGTTATTGAACAGGACGGTTACCACATTGATGCCGTACTTGACGGCAGTGGACAGTTCCGATGCGTTGAACATAAATCCGCCGTCCCCAACCATGCACAGCACCGGACGGTCGGGTTTAGCCACCTTCACGCCCAGCGCCGTCGGAAATGAATAGCCCACATTGAACGAGTAGCCCGAGTCTATGTAAGTCTTGGCATGGTTCACCGGCCAATGCGTGCGGGCGTAAAAACTTAGCTGGTTGATGTCCCAGACTACGAAGGCGTCCTCAGGGATGCCCCTGCGGATTGCCTCGATCACCGCATACTGCGGCTCCTTGAGCCTGATGTCATAGTAGGCAATCAGGCTGCGCGCCGCGGCAACCGCTTCCGCAGGCGAAGGACGCTCTCCGGCTCCGGCCTCGATCAGGTGAGGGATAAGTGCCTCTACCGTAGCTCTCGCGTCTCCATGTAGCGGGATGGTGTTCGACTGAACCCTAGTAAGTTCGCCGTCGTCGATGTTTATGTTCACGAGTGTTGACGACTCCCCGGCAGGATTGCCGAGAGAAAAGCGCGCCCCGATCCCAATCACCACATCGGCAGACTGCATCACCTCGTACAGCTGGTTCATCTCCTGTCTCTCCCCGCGAGGGCTGAAGCAGGAACCGTAAGACAGCGGATGTCCGTCCGGTATCGTTCCCTTGCCGCCGCTGGAGGTAACCACAGGTATATTCGTCGCCTCCGCCAGCCTCACCAGCGCCGATTCCGCATCCGACCTCGCCACTCCGCCGCCGGCGTATATCAGTGGTAGGCGAGACTGCGCGATGATGCGGGCGGCTTCTCGAAGGTCGTCAGGGCTTGGCACGATTCGTGAGATGCGGGCGGGATTGCGAAGCGCGACTTCCTCCGTCTCAACGCCCGCCTCCGGCGGCATCTCAATCAGCGTAGGACGGGGCCTTCCCGTGCGCATCTGCCTGAACGCCTCGAACACCGCGTCAGGAATCTCCCTCGGTCTCATAGCCAGTCGCTGCCACTTCGTCACTGAGCGCACCGCTCCCGGCTGGTTCTCAATCTCATGGACGGCTCCGAGTCCCTTGCCCATCGCGCCGCGCGGAATCTGCCCCGCAATGAGTAGCACGGGCGAGGAACGCGAGTAGGCATTGGTCAAGCCCGACGCGGCATTGTACAGACCCGTGCCCGGGACCACCAGCGCCACTCCCGGCTTTCCCGATGCGCGAGCGTACCCGTCCGCCATGTACGTCGTCGCCTGCTCGTGCCGCGTAGTTATCATGCGTATGCCGGGTTCATCGCGCAGACCGGCCACGATCCCATATATCTGTATGCCCGGAATCCCGAACACCACCTCCACACCCTCCCGCGCGAGCGACTTCGCCAAAGCCTCTCCGCCACTCATCTTAGCCATCGGCTACACCCCACAATGTTAGTCTCAACCATGTCAAGCAGCGACCACACCGCCAACATTCGACCTGTCGCCGCCTTCATCGTCCGGCTAACCCTAACACAGCAAAATAAATCGGTCATCAACCCTTCATTAATTAGAGGTGGGCATAATTGGCATTCATCATGTCCCTTCCCCCTCGACGGGGGAAGGCTAGGAAGGGGGTGAAATGCATGCATCATCGCTATAGCTGCACCTATGCAAGATTCTCATAACTGCCAAATTGTGCCCTCCCACACCTGCCAACCAGATGACAGAATACAGTTCACTCACATCAGATCTCCTTCCCAAGACGAGAGATTTAGAACCTGCTCGTGCAAAGGCAGGACGTGAGGGAAATAAAGAAACCTTCCCTAATCAATAGGGAAGGTTAGGATGGGGGTTCATACCAAAATCCAGGGCAAATCCACAATACCACCATTTACCCCGATGAATTGTATCCTGCGCCCCCATCTGTCAAGTACGCCACCTACCAACACGTTCGTCCTGAGCCTGTCGAAGGACTTGTCGGTTCGGCAATCCATCTAAGGGAAAACGCTACCGCAGCGAACGTAACAGTCTGCCGTACGTAAATTGATTGATTATCCTTCCGAATTGCGCTCGGGGCGGCTTTCATCCCATGACCAGCAATTAGTTCGCCAAATTACAACGACTGACCCTAAAGTGAGAAGCGCGGACTCCACCATGAAAACAAGCACTTTCCATTGGCTTACTCTGAGCAGACCACCAGGCAGTTCTAGGGTTTCACGATAATAGCCTCCCAGCACTATCAAGAGTAGCGCTAGTCCCGAATAAACTACTACGCCGGCCACTATTGCATCGCCAACGATTTTTCGCGAACGCCTCGCCTCCTGCCTGCTTCTGAACACTGCGAAAGCCATGGCAACCACTGCCCATATCAGCAGGAAGAGATGGTTCCGGAATGGTTGGTTTTCATCAATGGCGCCAATCGGAAGAATGAGCGATATAAATGCCGCCGTGTAAAGTGTACAAAACATTGCAACGGGGATTATCTTCTTCAGCACGAAGTCTCCCCTTTCCATTATGTAATCATTTTCATTCACTGCGATGAGCGCATTTTCAAATCTTGCAGGTATGGAGATATATCGGCAGCCAGAGACGGGTTCAACTCTATGGCTTTGTTGAAATCAGAGAGCGCACTCTGATAGTCGCCTGTTTCATAGTACACGAATCCCCTGTTAGCGTAAGCCATCTCGTAACCGCTGTTCAACTCTATGGCTTTGTTGAAGTCGGTAATCGCACGGTCATAATCACCTTGTGAAGTGTAGGCACGACCTCTGAGGCTGTAAGCGACTTCCTGGCTGCCGTCTATCTCTATAGCTTGGTTTAAGTCGTCAAGCATGAGATCGTAATTGCCATTCATGAAATGCAACTGTGCCCTGTCAGTATAAACAGATATTGGCGTACCATCCAGTTCAACGGAACGATTGAAGTCAGCAAGAGCGCTTTCGAAATTACCTTGGAAGACATGCACTCGTCCCCTATTGCCATAAGCCTCCGTGATTGTATCGTCCAGCATAATTGCTCGGTTTAAGTCGTCAAGCGCCAAGGGGTAATTACCTTGTTTTAGGTATAAAAGTCCTCTGTTGCTGTAAGGAACTGCCAGAGCATCGTCGAGTTCTATGGCTAGGCTCAAATCAGCAAACGCAAGGTCGTATTTGCCCTGAAGTAAGTATGTATGTCCTCTGTTGTTGTAAGCCGCCGTGAGAGTATCATCCAGTTCTATGGCGCGGTTCAAGTCAGCGAGCGCGCTATTGTAGTTCCCTAGCTTCGTGTACAGGAGACCTCTATCGCTGTAAGTAGTTGCTGATGTATTGTTCAGTTCAATAGCGCGATTGAAATCAGCGAGAGCAAGGTCGTAATTTTTCCGGTCAGAATGGAACGACGCTCTGCTGCTGTAAGCGAGAGCGAAATTATCATCCAATTCAATAGCGCGGTTGAGATCAGCAAGCGCAAGGTCGTAATTCTTTAGCTCAGCGTACGCATCGCCTCTGTTTCTGAAAGGGAATGCCACTGTATCATCCAGCTCAATAGCACGATTAAAATCGGCAAGCGCCTTACCATAATCGCCTAGGTTCTGGTAAACCACCCCTTTGTTGTGATGGGCTTCTGCTAGAGTAGCATCCAGTTCAATGGCGCTATTAAAGGCATCGACCGCGAGTTCGTATTCACGCGCTTCGTAGTGCGCTTTGCCTTCCTCATTGAGGGCAAGCGCTTGCTCACTTGCCGACGGCCCGCAGGCAACAAGCCCAAGCGTCATCACCCCACACAGAACCGCAACTATCGTAATTCTCATGCCTTCCCCTCAACACTCTGTCGGTGAAATCTCGTTATGCTGGCGTCGCTTCTCAGCGCATTTGCGCGACGCAATTTCATTATAACCGCCAGTAACCATAATTCGCTTCACCCCAAACCCAAACCCTTGACAACCCAAACATCCGTACGCATAATAGATGCAGACTACAAAAGGAACAAACAATCTATCTATCCTACCCACTCTGAAACCTGAAAACTCATAACTGATTACTCAAAGACATGTGCAACTCAAACACCCTACAACAGATAATCCAACAGCGCACAGGCGGCGGCAAAATCATCGCCGACTTCCTGTTCGACACCGTGCAGGGCAAAACCCCGGGCGTCAAAGCCTGCCACCAGATGGAAGCCGCCAGGCACCTGATGCGCCTCGGAAACCTAGACGACCACACAGCCACACTTGAGCGTCATTCCCGCGCAGGCGGGAATCCACTGGGGCGGGCCACTGGCGGCATCAACACCCCTTCCCCCTCGACGGGGGAAGGCCGGGATGGGGGTGAAAATCCCGCATATCCTGTTAGTTACTTGGACATCCTAAACTTCAACCTGGCCCAGCTAGTAAGAAGCGAGACAGCCGAAGGACACACCATAGCCGAGTTCCTCTACCAGGTAATGACAGGCAGAGACAAGCCATTCACACCCAACAAGCTCAAGATAAAGCCCTCAGACAGAATGGCAGCATCAAGAGAGATACTGCGTAGAGGCTACGGACACTTCGGACGCAGGCGCAAGCTAGTTGACGACGCAGAAGA
>DAOUKP010000013.1:0-31840 GCA_034421195.1 Dehalococcoidia bacterium | reverse complement strand
TCCTGACCTACATTATCCGTCAGCAAGACGTAATGCTTAGAGGTGTGTGAATCCGAGGAGGTTATAGCTACAGTGGTCACTGTCATTGTCGCGGCGACTATGAGAGCTACCATAAGTATTGCAAAGCGCTTCAATTGATGTCGTCCTTTCTTTCAAAATACCTAACCGATTTCCAAAAAAATTTCAAGGTGAATTCACCACTCTTATTACCCCCTTTCGCAGCACGAATTATAGCAATATCAATCAAAGAAAATCAATTGACGCTTATTCCAGTGCCTTTCTTGTAAGCAAAGGTTATACAAGTGGGTATATTCTGTGGCAGACGGAGGCTATATCCGTTCTGGAAAACATAGCAGGCCAGAACAGACAATGGGAGCGGCGGGAAGTGAAATCGACGGGTTATTTTGGAGCCTTCGACATGCACTGTGACGATGTCGATACCGTGAAGTTGGTCAGCGAAATGCCGAAGGCTTCATTAGGCTCTTGGGGGCAGCGTGCCGGTAACTCCTGCCGACACGCTCCGATTGCTTATGCTTCGCCGTCGATCGGCGGATGCAGGTTGTGCCAGTCGGTCGCCTGCTCGAATGCGTGGCCGATGCGGCACAGCAGAGGCTCTGACAAGGACTTGCCAACGAATTGCAGGCTCAGGGGCAGTCCATCACTGCTGATTCCGCATGGCAGCGAAATCGTGGGCGCGCCGTTGTAGTCGTAAGGCACGGTGTAGCGCTGGAAGGAAGTGCCCCTGTCTCCGCTCAAGGGACCGTACATCTCTTCGCGCGTGATGGGACGCGCCGGTCCCATTACAGTGGGGCATGCGAGGACGTCTATGTCGCTGAAGGCATCGCGGATAAGCCCGTTGAGTTCGGCACGGCGGTTGTTTGCCTCGGCGTAGTCGGCGCCGCTTACAGCCGCGCCCATATCGAGCCAGCCGCGAAACCAGGGGCCATAGTCATCGCGCCGCGAGGGGTAGTTCTCCCTGTGCGCGGCGAC
Source organism: Dehalococcoidia bacterium (assembly GCA_034421195.1). Classification (GTDB taxonomy): domain Bacteria; phylum Chloroflexota; class Dehalococcoidia; order Lucifugimonadales; family JADFKI01; genus Bin90. Next base: position 30,850 of record DAOUKP010000013.1, on the reverse strand, counting down.
TGCTTCGGCAGAGCACAGCACGGGCCAGGCGGACAGGTAGCTATCGACATCGGGCATCTGCACCGGTACGATTTCCGCGCCCAACTCTTTCATTACCGCTACGCCCTCAATCACTGCGGCGGCAAGCTCCGGGTCAACGCCGTCGGTGGCGTACTTCTCGTCCAGCCCTATGCGAACGCCTTTGACGCCGCCGTCAATTCCGTCGAGCATATCAGGGACAGGCGCAGGCAGCGATGTGGGGTCGTTGGGGTCCTGCCCGGCGATAGCCTGAAGCGCAATCGCGGCGTCTGCCGCGCTGCGCGTGAGCGGGCCAACATGGTCGAGCGATTCGGCGAGGGCGAGCACTCCGTACCGGCTGACACGTCCCCATGTGGGCTTCAGTCCGACAGTGCCGCACGCGGCTGCGGGAAAGCGTATGGAGCCGCCGGTGTCGCTGCCGAGCGAGCCGAAGCACAGCCCCGCTGCCGTTGCAACGCCGGAGCCGCTGGAGGACGACCCAGCCCAATGTGCGGTGTTCCACGGGTTCAGGGGCAAGTCCAGCGCCGGATTGTAGCCGCCCATCGCTCCCTCTGTGAGGTTCAGCTTGCCAAGCGGCACCGCTCCGGCAGCATTGAGCTTGACGACCACAGTCGCATCGAATGACGGTATATGGTCAAGGTACACCTTGCTGCCGCCCATAGTGCGAACGCCTGTGGTGAAGCAGAGGTCTTTGACTGCGAAGGGTACGCCATGAAGATGCCCGCGGTATTGCCCGGCGGCAATCTCGGCTTCGGCGGCTTTGGCGGCTGCCTCCGCTTGGTCTGCCATGACGGTGGCGTAGCTCTTGTACTTGCCGTCGAGTGCGTCAATTCGTTGGAGCATCGCCGCCGTAACCTCGACCGGCGAGATTTGCCGCGCCTTGATTAGCGCCGCTACTTCGGTAATGGTCATGTAGTGTAGTGGTGCGTCAGCCATCTTTTAGTTCTCCTTGTCTGAACGGACATCGTTGGACAGGATTATCAGGACTCTAACCTCATCCTATTATCTTATCCTTTTCATCATGTATATCCTGTCAGCCCGCATTAACTCCCCGCCTTCACGAAATCGGCGATGCGCTCGCCTATCATCATCGTGGTTACATTGATGTTCGCGCGCACGCAGTCGGGCATGATGGATGCGTCCACCACGCGTAGCCCTTCCAAACCATGCACTTTTCCGTACTGGTCAACCACCGCCATCGGGTCGTCCGAGGGCCCCATCTTGTTCGTGCAGGATATGTGATGCCCGGTCGTAACCTCGCTCATCATCCATTCGTCAAGGGCGTCGTCCGACTCGAAAGCCTCGTCCGGTGGCTCGATGCGCTCCTCGATGATGTCCTTCCATGCCTCATGCTCGCCCAATTTCGAGCAGATTCGCACCGCCTCGCGCATGCGTGAGCGGTCGAACTCTTCCTGAAAGTAGTTGTAGTCGAGCATCGGCTGCACGCTGGGGTCTGCCGATTGCAGCTTCAACTCGCCCGCGCCCACCGCAAGGTCGAGGCCGATAATCATGCGGATGCCGATTGGCGTCATGCGGTCGCCGCCCCGGTCAATGCGGCCGGTGGCGAAGATGTTCATGTACACAATCATGTCGTTTTCGAGATCCGAGTTGCTTGCCGTATAGCGCAAGCCGAACTGGATGCGCGGCCCGAATGTCTCAAGCTCGTACTCCGGCTTCGTCTTCCAGGTAACATAGACAAGCGGATGGTCGCGCAGGTTCTGTCCGACACCGGGCAGGTCGTTGACGACCGAGATGCCCATATCGGCGAGATGGTCGGATGGACCCACGCCCGACAGCATTAAAATCTGTGGCGAGCCGACTGCTCCCGCGCTCAGGATAATCTCATCGCCTTCTACCACGAACCGCTCGCCGCCGCTCTCCACATCTACGCCGGTCGCCCTGTTCCCATCGAACACGATTCGATGCACAAGGCAGTTGGGGCGGATGGTCAGGTTCAGCCGATGCCGTGACAGCGCGAGGTAGCCGAGATTCGTGCTCCAGCGTATGCCTTCGGGGTTGTTCAGCGGCAATGGCCCCACGCCCGTCGTATCCGGCGCGTTGTGGTCCGGGCAGTCCGCGAAGCCGTAATCGAGGCAGGACTCGTAGAATGCCTTGGACGCGCCGCGCCACTGCTCTTCGGGGAAGCGGTGGCAGATGATGGGCCCGTCTGTGCCGTGAAAGTCGTCGCTGTAGGTGGTGTCCGTCTCCAGCTTGCGGAAGTACGGCAGTGAGTTCTCGAAAGTCCATTCGTCGTTGCCCCATGACGCCCAGCGGTCGTAGTCGTCCGGCACGCCGCGCAGGAAAATCTGCCCGTTGATTGCGCTCGATCCGCCCGTAACCTTGCCGCGAGGCACCAGCATCGGCTGCGCCTGCTCGGTGGCGCGCGCAGTGAATTGCCAGTTGTGGTCGCTCGTCATAATGTCGGTGGCGGATGCGTAGCCGTACTTCACCTCTTCCGGCAAGTCTTCCAACTCTGCGTAATCAGGCCCCGCCTCCAGCAGCAGGACCGAGGTATTGGGGTCCTCCGTCAGCCGAGTGGCGAGAATCGCGCCCGCAGACCCCGCGCCGATGATGATGTAGTCGTATTTCATAGTCGCTCCTTGAGTAAATCGAAAAGATGGCAGCCTTTGTTAGGGCTGGCATAATTGCCACTCATCTTATCCCTGCCCCCTTTGGGGGAAGGTTAGGAAGGGGATATGACGAATTATGTTACCCCTACATCGTCGGGCTGGCCGATCCTCAATTGGGAAATATCCATAATGAATACTGCGCTTGCGCTACAAAGTCAAGAGACTGGCGAGAGAATATGTCGGCGGTCTATGATAGTATCCTGTCTGTGGCAAAAGGCTAATTGCCGTAATCCTTCAACTGATACAACTTTCGACCAGCCCAAAGGAGGCACACTTATGGCATCACAAATTGGTCTAGCGATGGCGCTGCCCGCATATACGGTCGATCCGGCTTTCGTGGCGCGGCGCGCTGAAGAACTCGGCTTCGAGTCAATCTGGTTCGCGGAGCATCCTATTCTGCCGGTCGAATCCGACAGCCCGTTTCCGGGGTCTGAGGACGGCGTAATTCCGTGGACATACGCGCACTTCACCGAGCCGTATATCGCGCTGGCGCGCGCATCGGCGGTTACAACGGACTTGAAGCTGGGCACGGGCATTACGCTCATTACCGAGCGCAATCCGCTGGTGCTGGCGAAGGTCATCGCGGCGCTGGACTTCTACAGTGGGGGGCGCTTCCTGTTCGGGATAGGGACGGGCTGGCACCGCGAGGAGACGGAGCTGATGGGCGGCGACTTCGACCACCGCTGGACGCAGGCGCGCGAGGCTGCGCTTGCGCTCAAAGCGCTGTGGACCGAGGATGAGGCGGAGTTCCACGGCAAATACTATGACTTCCCGCCGGTGCAGTGCTATCCGAAGCCGGCGCAGAAGCCGCACCCGCCGATTCTGCTGGGCGGCATGGCGAAGAATGTGCTGCGTCGCATCGCGCGCTGGGGCGACGGCTGGCTGCCGAACCGCGTAACACCGGAGCAGGTGCGTGAGAGCCGCCTAATACTCGACACGCTTGCGGCGGAGTATGACCGCGATCCCTCCGCGCTCACTATCAACATCCACGGGCAGCCGCCTGAGCGCGACCTTGTGGAGTCGTACCTGGAGGCGGGCGCGAACCGCGTCATCGTGCGCCTGGAACTGTGCGAGTCCGAGGACGAGATGGGCGAGGAGTTGGATAGGGTTGCAGAGGCGGTGCTTTAACGGCGGTTAAGATATTTCACCCCCATCCTAGCCTTCCTCCATTGAGGGGGAAGGGACGAAGGAGCAAGACATGAAACTGGCGCTGCAATATGAGATGCAGAGACCGTCGCTGGACGACCATCTGGTGCTGACTGAGACGATGGAGCAGTGCATCCTGGCTGACGAGGTCGGCTTCGATTACCTGTGGTTCGTAGAGCATCATTTCCTGACGGGGTTCTCAGCGTCGCCGTGCCCGGACCTGGTGTATGCCGCGCTCAGCCAGCGCACGAAGCAGATTCGGCTGGGGCTTGGCGTGGTTATCCTGCCATATCACCACCCGAACCGCGTGGCGGAGCGTGTTGCTATGCTCGACCATCTCTCGGAGGGCCGCGTTGATTTCGGAACGGGACGCTCCGCGCCTTACGAGCTGACCGGCATGGGCATAGACCCGCGCGACAGCCGCGAAATGTGGGAAGAGTCCCTTTCGATGGTACCGGATATCTGGCAGACTGACTGGTACTCTCACGAGGGCAAATACTGGCAGGTGCCTGAGCGACAGATACTGCCGAAGCCTTACCAGGACCCGCACCCGCCGATATGGGTTGCCGCGCTTCAGCCCTCGACTTATGAGATTGCGGCGTCCAAAGGCATCGGCGTGCTGTCGTTCGGCTCAAGCGCGCCGTCTTCGCTTGAACCTTATGTGAAGGCGTACCGCGAGAATGTGAAGAAGGCGAACCCTGTCGGCGGGTTCGTCAATGACCAGTGGGCGAGTTCCACGCTCGGCGTCTGCCTTGAGGACGACCGTGAGGCGAAGGAGATGGGAGCGCAGTCGCTGAAGAACTTCTTCGGACCGGACAGGCCCTATGTGCAGGGACAGAAGGATGTCTATGCCCAGCTTCTGGACAAGTGGGGCGGCGTGCCGGATCATCTGAAGGCTAACTTCTCCCGGTATGTCGAAGTCGAAGAGGGTGAAGAGATTAAGGAGGACATCCTGGACTACTCAGGCGGCAGCGCCATCGCGCACCGAATCTGGGAAGACTTGGACGCGGACACTCTGTGCGACCGTGGCGTGGTCATCGCGGGCAATCCGGATAGTTGCATCGAGGCGCTGAAGAAGCACGAGGCTATCGGCATCGATCAGATGATGATTATGATGCAGACCGAGACCGTGCCGCACGAGAAGGTGATGGAGTCTATCGAACTCTTCGGCAAGTACGTGATACCGGAGTTCAAGAAGGGGTAAATTAGCAGTTTCAACACAGTCCGTGCCAAAATAAGCCGCCGTCATAATTACGCGCTGACGGCGGCTTATCTCGTGGCCTTGTTTTTCAGTCCTGGCTTAGTCGCCGACGGTCTCCTCGACTCGTTCCTCTGCCTCGGCGCGTTCCCTCGCTACGGGTGGCGGTACGCCGCGCTCGCCGAACACCAGCACGTCGAGAGTGCCTTGCATCCTGTCCACCTTGCTAACTAGCGATTTCATTTCCCCCTGCAAGTGTTCAAACTGCTCATCGTGCTTGTCAATTCGTTCGCCAACAGACTTCAACTCTGTTCTCAGTTCGACAAGTCCAAGTTCAATTGCTGACAAGCGTTCGTCTTGCCTGTCGAATCTCGTGTCCTGCCTGTCGAATCTCGTGTCCTGCCTGTCGAATCGCCTGTCCTGCCTTCTTTCGGACCATAGGACAGTGAACAGCAGTGCTGCAAAGCCGACGATTACCGCTATGAAAGTCGCGTCCACCATTAGTACAATCTCCCGTACTGCAATACTAACGATGAATGTCTGTAATGACAACCCGCCTACCTCTTGGCATTCGCCGCCGTCACCGCTGTCCTTGTAACGGTGTTGAACCTGCGCTCGGTGGCAGAGGTAAACAGCGAGACTTGCATGACGCGCGCCTCGGTGTTGATGCGGAGCGCTAGTGTCTCCATGACTCTGTTGTACACGTCGAGCGCGGCTTCGAGCGCGACCTGGCGCTGCCAGTGTTCCTGCCAGGGACCCGGATTCGCCGCGCCGATGTGCGGCAGCCTGACGAACTCATCTATGAGGCGGTCGGCAGCCTCACGCAATTCTCCAAAATCCTCGATTCTGTCGTAGCCGTCAATGCCCCGGTTGCGGAACAGCACAAGCTGGTATAGCAGCATCCACCAGTAGATGGCGGCAAGTCGCTGTTCGTTCAGGCGCTTGCGGTGGCGCTTCAGCCCCCAGTCCAGCGACTTGTCGGGGTTCTGCACGAAGAGTTGAGCTACGGTGTCAGCCGCGCCCTCGCAGCATCCCGTCCACAGTGCGGCGAGCCTGCTGTCCAGACTGCTCGCGCCGAACTCAAGAGATATTCGGAGCAGTTCATTGATGTCTGAGCGCAGCCTTGACTTGGAGGACCCTGCTAGGAACGGTAGCCTCATCTGTATCCTTCCTTTCGATGGCAGCGCGGTCGGAAACGATTTTGTAAGCGGCATAGCTTTCTTGACCGCATATCCTACCACCATACCAATCATTGTGTTAGCCACTCGCCAAGAACTTGACCGCGCAATGAAGGCGAATTATTATTCACTGGCAATTGGCGCTGGCAGTCGGCGCTGGCTGCCGGATACGGGCAGGAGCAAATCGGTATGACGCGAGCGACTAGAGCATGAACCTGAGGTCTTACATACGGAACATAGAGGACTTTCCGGAGCCTGGCATCACATTCCGGGACATTACGACGCTGCTCAGTAATGCGGATGCGCTGAAGTTCTCCATTGACCGCATGCAGGAATTGTGCCAGCCTCTCGATCCCGAAGCAATAGTGAGCGTAGAGTCGCGGGGCTTCCTGTTCGCCGCGCCACTGGCGTATAGCATGGGCAAGCCGCTGATACTCGTTCGCAAGCACGGCAAGCTGCCGCACATGACGCACAGTATAGACTACGAACTGGAGTATGGCTCAGACACGCTGGAGATTCATAAGGACGCCATCCGCCCTGGCCAGCGCGTGCTGATTGTAGATGACCTGCTGGCGACGGGCGGCACGATGTCGGCGACCGCGGCGCTGGTTCGCCTGTGCGGCGCGCATGTTGTGGGGCATGCCTTCCTCATAGAGCTTGCCGGACTGAACGGCAGGAATAGGCTGGGCGGCGACGAGGTCGTTTCGCTGATAACATACGAGTGAACGCCCGCGTATCGGGCTGTCCACCTGGGACCTAGCGATTGATTTGGCTGCCGTTCTCTATTGCGGCGAGCAGCAAAGAAAGGAAGAACTCCAATGACGACGGAAGTGAACATCGATTCCCTGATAGCCGACGTGGAAGAGGTTGTAGCAAGAGGCATCGCCTACGTTCAGGCGAATGCGGAGTCTGAGGTGAAGATAGACATCTGGACGCCGCGCGAGGTGCTGTGCCACTGGATATACTGGCATGCCGCTACTGCCGAAGGCATGGAGACTGCTGCTGCCGGTGAAGGCCCACATCGAATATACGCTGACACTGACGATATGAACTCAAGGTCTGTGGGACGTAAGTCCGGCGTTTCGGTCGCGTGGCTCGTTGAAGAGATGGAAGAGTTGCAGCAGCGGCTGGTCGCGGCGGCGCGAGCGATGCCTGACCCTAACGCTGTCGTGGTTGCCAGGGGTGATGGCAGCGAGGCGACCGGCGTGCAGCGGCTTGAGACCATCGTCAGCCACTGGAACGAACATCTCGAAGAGATGGCGGAAGCGGCCGCTTCTGCGTAGCGCTTCCCGGAACGCGGAGAGCGCGTTCCTGACATCGACGATATTTCTTCTGCGGTAACCCACCTGCGCGCCGGGTCATGTGAAAAGAACGCATGGCAAGGCGAGTGCATGTCCGGTTGCCTGAAGTCGGTCGATTTCCGGAACCCTGCCTGCGCCGGAATAACGGACGAGACACGGCAGGCGATTTCACAAAGCAATTTATCCTTGTCATTTCGGGCAAATTGAGAAATGACAGAATTCGGCGATTTGTGAAATTGTCTCAAATGGAATGACCGAATTGACAAAGGGCGCGCAAGTTTGTCATCATGCCGTACAAGGGGACTCGCAGTTCACCGGACGGGCTTGCGGATGTGGACGGTTTGGCTCACGAACTGCCCTACGAGTCGTTCTTTGATTTCGCGTCTTAGCAGATATGCCCGGCTACCTTTGTGGTTGCTGCGGGGACTGTGCAGGGAGGTAACATGGTTTATCGCACTAATGTCAGTTACATAACCCACTTCCTGCGCGAGGTGGATATGTTCAGGGGGCTGTCGGAGCGCAATCTGGACCGTATAGCGTCCTTATGCGAGGAACACACCTTCGCTCCGGGCGAACATCTCGGCATGCAGGACGAACGCGGAGTTCGACTATATGTCATACGGGATGGCGAGATAACTGTAACGATCGGCTCGCAGGACACGGGCGTAGTGGTGAGAACGGTGCGGGCGCGCGAGACGTTCCCTATCGCGGTGCTGATGGAGCCGCCGATTCTGGTTACGACCACTCAGGCTGTGACCGAGGTGGATGCTTATGTGATTCCGCGCGTCAGACTGATGGAGCTTTGCGAATTGGAGCCGGAAATCGGCATGCATATTTACAGGGCGAGTTGCGGCATAATCATGAACCGCTATCGGTACACTCTGGCTATGCTCTCGGACAGAGCGGGGCATCCGACACGATTGAACCCGGTTTGGCGAGGCGCAGAGGTGTAGGGACGAGGAAGGGACGGAAACTAATATCGCTTACGGGATGGATAGTATGGGGTATTCAAGAAAGACACGAAGAGATACGAAGGGACAATAGGGTAACAGGGGAGGTGCATCATGACGGTTGTAGCGTTAGGCGGACTAACGGGCGCAGGCGCCAGGACGATGGGCCCTATACTTGCGGAACGAATGGGAGCCGACTACGTTGACCGGCTCATACTTACGAATGTGGCAAGACATGTGGGCGCGACCGTTGAGGCGCTGCACCAGCGTGAAGAGCGCCCGCCAACAAGAGGCGAGCGGTTCACGCGCTTCTTGCAGCGTGTGCTGGAGCGCTCCGCGGTAACCGGCGCGGGCGGCGACCCGTACTTCGGGCCTGGTGTCGCGGCGTTCCTGACGGAGGAGTACGAGGACCTGCCTGAGCCTACGGTTACGCGGGGGCATGAGCTGGAGGACGAAAAGTATATCGAAGGCGTGCAGCACGCCATCAGCGACATGGCGACCGATGAGAATATCGTGATGGTGGGGCGCGGCTGCTACTACATACTGAAGGACGAGCCGAATGTGCTGCGAATCGGCATCGAGGCGCACGTAGATGACCGCGTAGCAACAATCGCGCAGCGCGAGCGGCTTAGTCTCGACGAAGCGGCGAGTACGGTGGCGGCGCGAGACGAGGCGCGGAGATACTTCTTCAATCGCTTCTTCGACATAGAAGACCCGGACGCGCCGGAATTCTTCCACTTCGTGATAAATACCAGCTTGGTGCCGCAAGACTATGCGCTCAAGATGATAATGGACGCGGTCGATGCACTGCGCGACGGGCAGTTGAAATAGCGGCGCAGGTTTTATTCAGCGCGTGGCCGCTATTCACGGAGCGGTTGCGCTAATGGATTCCTTTGGCTAGAATAGCGCACACAGGGCGACAGACGGCGTTGCTACCGCAGCGCTTAATTGGGAGGCAAGCCTATGGCACTTCTGGAGATAAATGACCTCGCTACCTACTTCTTCACGCAGGAAGGCGTAGTAAAGGCAGTGGACGGCATAAGCTACGAACTTGCAGAGGGCGAAGTGCTAGGGGTCGTGGGCGAAAGCGGCTGCGGCAAAAGCGTCAGCGCGCTTTCTATCATGCGCCTCGTGGCTAATCCGCCAGGCAGGACTGTCGGAGGGCAGGTCATATTCGAGGGCGAAAACCTGCTGGAGATGGATGATTCGGAGATGCGGAATATCCGGGGCAACAAAATAGCGATGGTCTTCCAGGAACCGATGACCTCCCTAAACCCGGTGCTGACAATAGGTCGCCAACTGACTGAGACACTTGAACTTCACCTGGGCCTGACAAAAGAGCAGTCGCGTGATCGCGCCGCCGAGCTTCTCCAGCTCGTGGGTATCCCCGACGCCGTAAACCGCCTCAGAGACTACCCGCACCAGTTCAGCGGAGGCATGCGTCAGCGCGTGATGATCGCTATGGCGCTAAGCTGCAACCCGCGACTCATCATCGCGGACGAGCCTACCACCGCGCTAGACGTAACTATTCAGGCGCAGATTCTGGAGCTAATGCAGGACCTCGCCGCGCAGTTCGGCACCGCGATGATTATCATTACCCACAACCTCGGCGTGGTCGCGCGCTACGCCCATCGCGTCATCGTGATGTACGCGGGCAAGATAATCGAGACAGGCGCCGCGCGGGAAATCTACCACAATCCCAGCCATCCATATACAATGGGCTTGCTTGCTTCAGTGCCTCGCCTCGACGAGACCGAGCGTACCAGGCTGGAGGCTATCGAAGGATTGCCGCCTAACCTCGTTAATATGCCCGGAGGATGTTCCTTCGCGCCACGCTGCCAATTCGCCGTCGAGAAATGTCTTCAGGAAGAGCCCGTGCTTGTAGATGTTGTCGATGGCCATGACGCCGCATGCTGGCGAGCTGCGGAACTTCAACAGGTTGCCCGCGCCTAGACAGGGGAGAAGAGTTCGATGACGACACAGAACGGTAATGTAAACGACAACGAAATTCTGCTGGAAGTGAAAAATCTGAAGATGTACTTCCCGGTTACGTCGGGCATCTTCTTCCAGCGCAAGATTGCCGACGTCAAAGCCGTTGACGATGTGAGCTTCTTCATCCGCAAGGGCGAGACGCTGGGTCTGGTGGGCGAGAGCGGCTGCGGCAAGACGACCACGGGACGCTGCATATTGCAGCTCTACAAGCCGACTGAGGGCGACATCATCTTCGAAGGCGAGGACCTGAACGAGCTGGACGGCAGGGCGATGCGCGAGATGCGCCGTAAGGTGCAGGTTATCTTCCAGGACCCTTACGGTTCGCTCAACCCGCGCATGACATGCGGCGACATCGTAGGCGAGCCGCTCATCGTGCATAAGCTCACATCCTCCAAGCAGGAGTACCGGGACCGAGTTACCGAACTCTTGCAGACGGTGGGTCTGAACCCGTACATGGCGGACCGCTACCCGCACGAGTTCAGCGGCGGGCAGCGGCAGCGCATCGGAATCGCGCGCGCTCTGGCGGTGAACCCCAGCTTCATCGTGTGCGACGAGCCTGTGTCCGCGCTGGACGTGTCCATTCAGGCGCAGGTAATCAACCTGCTCGAAGACCTGCAGGACCAGTTCGGCCTAACCTACCTGTTCATCGCGCACGACCTGTCGGTGGTGCGGCACATCAGCGACCGCATCGCGGTGATGTATCTTGGGCACATCGTGGAGATTGCCGACCGCAACGAGCTTTACGAGAACCCGCTGCATCCTTACACAAAAGCGTTGCTCTCAGCGGTGCCGATTCCCGACCCGGTAGTGGAGCAGCAGCGCGAGCGCATCATCCTGACGGGCGACGTGCCCAGCCCGATGAATCCGCCCACAGGCTGCGTATTCCACACACGCTGCCCGGACATGATAGGCGACTGCCAGCTTGAAGTGCCGCGGCTGCGCGAGGTGCTGCCTGACCATTGGGTATCGTGCATCCGCGTGGAAGGCTACGACACGGCACCGTCGCTTTAGGCGCACAGTACGTACGGCAATCAGAGGGGGCGCTCTATTGAGCGCCCCCTTCTTCTTTTGACTGCGTCCATTCGCTATACTGGGGTTGGCTAGTCTTACAGGAGCACAGACGGAAGGCGCACCATGCCTACACTCGAAAGCATAAGCATCAAAGGCTTCAAGAGCATACGAGAAGTCGATGTTGAACTGCGCGACATCAATGTGCTCATAGGCGCGAACGGCTCCGGCAAGTCGAACTTCATTGAGGTGTTTTCGTTCCTGCAGGCGATTCGGGAAGAAAATCTTCAACGATATATGGAGCGCGTTGGAGGCGCGGACAGATTGTTGCATTTTGGATCCAAGCTAACAAGAGAGATAGAAATACGCCTACGCTTCCAGAGTGTTGGCAATGAGTACGAGATTACGCTTGTCTCAACGGACACGGACGGACTCTATGTGTACCTGGAAGCAGAACATCCTGGAGATGAGCTGAAGTACACAGAGGCATCGAATCGAAGAGAAGCCCTCTGGAGGTACGGTGACGAAACGGCCATCATAAGTCCCAGTGGACGAGGAAATGTCGGCCGACGCATGCGTCGGCAATTCAGATTCTGGCGAGTCTATCATTTCCATGACACTAGTCAGACCGCTCCCGTAAAGAAAACAGCGAAACTGCACGACAACCGCTACCTGCGAGCGGACGGCTCCAACCTTGCGGCGTTCCTGTATCTTCTGCGGGAGAAGCACGAGGGTTCGTACAGATTCCTGCGGAACACAGTGCGGCTTGTCGCGCCTTTCTTCGACGACTTCGTGCTTGAGCCGATGGCGCTGAACGAGGACACAATCCGCCTCGAATGGAGGCATAAGGGAACGGATGCCTACTTCGACGTGTCCTCGCTTTCGGACGGGACGCTGCGCTTCATCGCGCTGGCGGCACTGTTGCAGCAGCCGAAGGAGCTGCGTCCGTCTGTCATTCTGCTGGATGAGCCGGAACTTGGGCTGCATCCCTACGCAATCTCGATGCTGGCATCTATGGTCAAAAGCGCATCCGTTGACACGCAGGTCATACTGGCAACGCAATCTCCGATATTGTTGGACTACTTTGAGCCGGAGGATGTGCTGGTGGCAGACAGGGTGGACGGCGCTACGGAGTTCAGACGACTCGATTCAGACAGACTGGCGGTATGGCTTGAGGACTACAGCATCGGGGAGTTGTGGGAAAAGAACTACTTTGAGGGGAACCCCATGCCTGAGCGTCGGGTGTCCGGTTAATGAATCGTCTGCTCTTACACGTTGAAGGGCGCACCGAGGTTCTTTTCGTGAATGAGGTTCTTGCGCCTTATCTGTATAATCTTGGCTACATGAGTGTCAGCGCACGTTTGATGGGTAGTGCGAATTCAGGAAGGCAACGCGGGGGAGTGAGGTCATGGGAAAGTGCGCGACGGGAGATTATTAACAATCTGGTAGGCGACTTTGAACTGATTGTCAGCACGATGGTTGATTACTATGGAATGCCGAATAACTGGCCCGGTCGAGCTGGTGCATCTACTGATCTTCTCGTCTCAGGTAGGGCGAAAACGATAGAAGGTGCGCTGCTGGAAGATGTCCGCTGCCTAATGGACAGTAGCTTTAACTCAAACCGCTTCATTCCGTATGTGATGATGCACGAATTCGAGGCGATGCTGTTCAGCGACTGTGAGACACTTGGCAATGCTATTGGGCGCTCGGACTTGACTGGCAGCATTCAATCTATACTGGACGAGTTCGGTAGTCCCGAAGAGATAGACGATTCCCCGGCAACTGCGCCGTCGAAGCGCATACAAGCACTATCTCCCGAATACCAGAAACCGACTATGGGATTACAGGCCGCGCAAGCTATTGGTCTTGAAGCCATTCGTGAAGAATGCCCGCACTTTCACGAATGGCTGGAGCGCCTGGAGAGTCTGGCACAGAAATAGATGGCAGCCGCGTTATACTGCCCTCACGCAGATCCCTGTTCTCTCCCCTCACCCCCTCCGCCGTGTTAGCACTTTTACTTTGTGGTACATTATGCCCATTAACAAGGGAGGATGTTGTTTATGCTCGATTACAAGCCAAATATGGTTCTGTCCAACGAAGAGTTCAGGGTGGTGGGTACACGCCCTGTGCGCCATGACGGTGTGGACAAGGTTACCGGACGCGCGCGCTATGCCGCCGATACCGCGATGCCCGGCCTGCTGTACGCGAAGGTCGTGCGCAGTCCGCATGCCCACGCCCGAATTCTCGGCATTGACGCGAGCCGAGCGCTCGCGCTGCCGGGTGTGCATGCGGTCGTTACGGCTGCGGACTTTCCGGAGGCTTCGGCAGAGTTCGTTGACCAAGAAGAAGGCGCAGCCGTCAACTACGGCTTCTTCAGCCGCAATATCATGGCACGCGAGAAGGCGCTGTACATGGGGCATGCGGTCGCCGCCGTCGCTGCTGCGAGCCAGCATCTTGCGGAGGAAGCCGCCACGCTCATTGATGTTGACTACGAAGTGCTGCCTCCCGTCATCACTGCTTCTGATGCGATGGCGGACGGCGCGCCGATACTGCACGAGCGACTGCTTACGATGGCTAGTCCGGCGTTTCGTTCCGGCGGCTACGGGGACGGCGACGAGCAGACGAATGTCGCCAACCACTTCGTTTTCGACGATGGGGATCTTGAGCAGGGCTTCGCCGAGGCGGATGTCATCGTGGAGCGCGAGTTCCATACGAAGGCGGTGCATCAGGGCTACATAGAGCCGCACTCGGCAACCGCGTTCTGGAACCGCGACGATAAGCTGACGGTCTGGTGCAGCACTCAGCAGCTCTTCGCCTTCCGCGACCATATATCAGCCGTGCTGAACATCCCGTTGGCGAATGTGCAGGTCATACCGATGGAGATTGGCGGCGGCTTCGGAGGCAAGGGCATGGGCGGTCTGTACCTGGAGCCTGTGGTCTCGCTGCTGTCTCGCAAGGCGGCAAGGCCGGTGAAGCTGGCAATGAGCCGTAAGGAAGTGTTCGAGGGTTCAGGCCCCACATCCGCGACTCACATCAAGGTGAAGATGGGCGCGACCAAAGAGGGCAGGCTCACGGCTGCGGACGCGACGCTCACCTATGAAGCGGGCGCGTTCCCCGGTTCGCCTGTGCCTTCGGGCTGTCGCACGATGCTTGCGCCCTATGTCATACCCAACGTACACATCGAAGGGCTGGATGTGGTGGTGAACACGCAGAAGTCTGCGGCATACCGCGCCCCCGGCTCGCCGGCCGCAGCATTCGCCGCGGAATCGGTCGTGGACGAGCTTGCGAACAAGCTGGGCATCGACCCCATCGAGTTCCGCCTGCTGAACGCATCCAAGGAAGGCACGCGCCAGCCCGCTGGTCCAGTGTTCCGGCGCATCGGCAATGTGGAGATGCTGGAAGCGGCGCGCGACCACGCCCACTATCAGACGCCGATTGACGGCAAATACAGGGGTAGAGGCGTCGCCAGCGGTGGGTGGTTCAACGGCAGCGGGCCGGCGAGCGCAGTAGCGAGCGTCAACCCCGACGGCTCCGTCGGCCTCATAGAAGGCTCGCCGGACATCGGAGGCAGCCGCGCTGTGATGGCAATCCATGTCGCGGAGGTGCTTGGCATCGATGTCGAGGATGTGAAGCCCGCCGTCGTGGATACCGACTCCATCGGCTACTGCTCAGGCGCGGGCGGCAGCGGCGTTACCTTCAAGACAGGAAGGGCGTGCTACGAGGCGGCGCAGGATGTGAAGCGCCAGATGATCGAGCGCGCCGCGCGTATCTGGGATGTGGACGCGGACGATGTGGAGTACGACGACAGCAGCGCCACGCTGCGCCACAAGCAGGACAGCGAGCTTTCGATTACATTCGCCGCGCTCGCGCAGCGGCTCAACGGCACAGGCGGGCCCGTAGTCGGGCGCGCCACCGTAAATCCCGGAGGCGTGGGCAACGCATTCGCTATGCACATGGTCGATGTGGAGGTTGACCCGGAGACTGGCAAGGTGGAAATTCTGCGCTATACGGCGTTGCAGGATGTGGGCAAGGCGATGCACCCAAGCTACGTGGAAGGACAGATGCAGGGCGGCGCGGTGCAGGGCATCGGCTGGGCGCTGAACGAAGAATACTTCTTCGATGATGATGGGCGCATGCTGAACTCGACGTTCCTCGACTATCGCATGCCTGTGTCGCTCGATGTGCCGATGATAGACACGGTGCTTATCGAGGTCGCCAATCCGGGGCATCCATACGGAGTGCGCGGCGTGGGTGAGGCGTGCATCGTGCCGCCAATGGCGGCGATTGCGAACGCCATCAGCAACGCGATCGGCGTGAGGATGACGGAGCTTCCGATGTCGCCGGCGAAGGTCGTTGCGGCGATTGCGGAGAATGGGAACTGATGGAAACTAACATTGATGGACAGGATAGATAGGATAGGTTGAATAAGGAATTGGCTGAATGAAATACTACAGTCTTATTGGCGCGGACGGTAATGCCGGGCTGGCGGTTGAGGCGCGCGAGGGCGTTCTCTCCGACCTTACTTCAGTGCATCACGAACTGGAAGTGCTTGAAGACCTGGCGCTGGCGGCTGCGGTGTCCGGTCAAAGCATGGATACGTTGGCGCAGCAGATTGTCGAAGGTGGCGATACTGAGGAACATAGCCTCGCCGAGATTTTGAACGGCGAGGGCGACGCCGTTCTTGATATGCCGTTCGAGCCGCCGGAGGTCTGGGCGGCAGGCGTAACATACAAGACGAGCGAGATGGAGCGCCGCAGAGAGAGCGAAACTCCGGATGTCTATTCCATGGTGTACAGCGCAGAGAGACCTGAGGTCTTCTTCAAGGCTACACCCGAACGCTGCGTTGGTCCCGGCGATGCTGTGGGCATCCGTGAGGACTCCAACTGGAACGTGCCGGAGCCGGAACTTGCGTTCGTGCTGTACGGGGGCGAGATCATTGGCTACACCGTCGGCAACGACATGAGCAGCCGCCAGATTGAAGGCGAAAATCCTCTATATCTGCCGCAAGCGAAGGTGTTCAATCGTTGCTGCGCCATAGGTCCCTGCTTCGTATCAGCAGAATCAATAGACGACCCACACGGCCTGGACGTGAACTGCGTCATAACGCGAAATGGCGTAGAGGTATTCAGCGGCAGCACGAACACCTCGCAGATGGCGCGCACCTGCCAGGAACTTGCTGACTGGCTGCAAAGACACAACGACGTGCCGAACATGACCGCTGTGCTGACGGGCACGCCCATTGTGCCGCCGCCCGACTTTACCCTTCAGGAAGGCGACAGCGTGAGCATCACGATACAGGACATCGGCACGCTGGAGAACGATGTTATAGTGGTGTAGGCGGCGAAAGGGCAAGGCGAATGTGCAGGATTAGCCCTTGGGACAATTCCGGCGATTGAAGGAGCCAATACCATGGCAGTGGAAGAGCTGAAGTCGAAGAGCGAATGGGATGAGCGCTTAGAAACTCTGAGAAACATGGCGCCTGAGCAGAAGAGAGAGCGTCTGGGACTTATGCTTGAGGAAGGGCGTCGTCTTGCGGATAAGCTCTTAGGGTGGCATGGCGAGCCAACTATGACACGCGATGAAGTCAGGCAGATGATTGCAAGGAAATATCCGGGGCTGACCTTGAGCGATCAGATCATTCAGGATAGGGAGCCTCGATTCTAAATGCCTGTTTTCTATCTGGACGCCTCCGCCATTGCGAAATTATACTTGCCGGATGAAATTGGTGCTGATTTTGTAGTCCAACTTCTCGATTCGAATTCATCAAACGACACGTTCGTAACTTCTGCTTTGTCTGTTGTCGAAGTGAAATCTGCCATTACTCGCAGAATAGATGATTTTCATTATAGAATATCTCTTCTGGCAGCGTATGATAGAGACCTTCGGGAGATATTTGAACTTATCACTGTTAGGGATGACATAGTTGTCGGCGCGAGTTCGCTCACAGAGCTTCACAGACTCCGTGCCGGTGACGCCATCCACCTGGCTACTGCATTGTCCATCGCTGCCGTCGCTGACTCGCAAGTATTCATGGTCTCCGCCGACGCCGAGCTGCTTGAGGCGTCCGAGGCGGCGGGCATCGGCGCGCTCGACCCGCAGGCGGATGATGCTATCGACGGCCTGCGTCGCATCAGGGGACTGAATGCTTAGGCTTGGTGGCACGACAGCGAGTTGACGCGCTAATCTTCTGATAGTAACCTCTGCGCTATCATACCTACGACCATTTCGCACTACATGAACAGGAGAACGGCAGCATGTGTACTTATGTGATTCAGAAATCTGACATCAGGGGCAGCGGCAAGGGCACGCCGGGCTGGATTCCGATAACCGAGGCGCGGGTCTATTACGACCATCCCTTCCATATGACGACCGACCATACATTGAACATCGACTTCGTGAACCCGGGACAGGGCCTTGACGCGCGTGTCGCGGTCGAACTGACGGCGGAATCGGCGCGTGCGCTTGTCACAGACATACTCGCTGCCTTAGAAGAGGGGAATGCCGCGCACGCTGCCGACTGACCATTTTCCGAATCGGCACTTATTTCAGAACTACAAAGTATAGGATTGCCTGGCGGCCCTCCTCGCGTCTATTTGGCTAGGAGGGTCGCTTGGCATATACAGTTATCCGTGCAGCGCATTGCAGTCAAGGGGTTGCAATGACAGGTCAATTTATGTAAAGTTGCGCCAAGCGGGGCATCCCGACCCTGCGATCTCGAAATTGTTAAGCGATACAAGGAGTTTGGTGGAATAGGCGGAATAAGTAGATGGACATAGACATGGAGGGGACGCGTATGCTAAACCTGTCAATTCGTCGAAGTGCTACTTTCCTGATGCTACTCTTATTGCCTGCGATTGTACTGGCTGCGGCCTGTTCGAGCGCAGAGCCGACGCCTGAAGCGCCTGCTGCGCCTCAGCAGGCAGCGCCTGCTCCCACCACGCCACCTGCCGCACCCGCACAGGCAGCGCCCACCGCGGCGCCCGAAGCTATGGCAGACATCACGCCGCCCAGGCCGGCCGACCCGAATGGACAGTCGGGCGGCGTCCTGAATGTCGCGTACTTCCGCAAGGCGTCCAGCCCTGACGGATACCAGGCAGGCGGCACTTTTGACCGCATGTACTTCTTCACCGGCAACGAGGTTCTGGTCGCAATCGGCAAGGACAGCGTGTACGACCCATCGGAATCTCTGGCGTACTCGTTCGAGGTCGAGGACGGCGGCAGCCGCGTGAGGTTCAACCTTCGTGAGGGCGTGCAGTTCCAGGGCGGCTTCGGAGAGATGACGTCCGAGGATGTCACGTTCAGCCTGAATCGCTGGTTCGACGACGGCTCCGGGTGCAGGGGTTGCCCCAGCACCTTCCGTTCCGTTACCGAGGTCAACGCCGTAGATGACTACACGGTCGATGTGGTTATGGACCCGCCGGACGCAAATCTCGTTGTGAAAATGTTCGACAGAGGCAGTATCGTTCACAACAAGGAGAACTGGGAAACGCAGGGCATCGACGACCACAAGAGCAATCCCATTGCGACAGGTCCGTACAGGCTTACGCTCTGGGACGTTGGCGTAACGCAGAAATGGGAAAAGCACACCGACTGGTGGCGGCATGAGCCGTTCGCCGACGAGGTGAACATCCAGATTATCTCTGAGACGCGCACAAGGCTTGCAGCCCTTCAGACGGGCGAAGTCAATGTGTCGTGGCTTCAGGCAGAGCAAATTCCCGCCGCGCAGAAGGACGACAATATCGATGTGTGGGACTTCACCGGCGTGGGCTGGGATGGCTGGGTCTGGAATCACGGACTTGAACCGCTGGACGATCTGAGACTCAGGCGCGCGCTCATAAAGTCTGTGGACAGGGTCGCGCTTAACAAATCCATCTACCTGGACACACTGCGCGACAGCCAGGCGCACACCTTCCCGCCGGAGTCGCCGTTTGGCATAGATGCCAAGGACCTCTGGGAGGGCGAGCACCTGCGCTTCAACCTTGACGAAGCAAAAGCTCTGGTCGAAGCGGTCGCGACTGATAAGGGCCTGGAACTTCCTCTGCAGATGACCGGCGTTTGCGAGCGCCGCCCGGACCGCCAGCAGTTCTGCGAGTTTCTGCAAGGTTCGTGGGCAGAGATTGGCGTGAACTTCGAGTTCCAGATTGTATCGAACGCATCAGAGCGGTCGGATGTGATGGAGCAGTGCCAGACACATGTAACGCAGACCGGCTCCGGTATGCTGCTGCCGTGGTACATGGAAGGCTCACTGCATTCAAGCTCGAACGGCAACTACCCTGCGAAGATATGCAAGGACCAGGGTTCCGCCCTTGATGCCGACGGACAAGCGCTGCAGGACCAGCTCGACGAGCTGTTCGCCGAGGCGTCCCAGAGCTTCGACAGCGCGGTGCAGATAGACAAGTATAAGCAGATACAGCGTATCGCGCTGGAAAACCTGTACACTTACATCCCCGCGATGCTGCGCGTGAACTACATAGGCTGCCACACGCCGACCACGGGCGGCTGCGAGACGAACCCGATGCGCGGCGACGGTTTCGTGCGCAACGGCGACTTCTGGCTAAAGCAGTAACTAGCGGTCAGGTTTCAGCAGTCAGGTATCAGGTTAAGCGGTCAGCAGGCACGCCGGTTTCTTTCAAGGGGTCTGACGATTCAGACAACCAGCGTATAACCGACGCCCGGCTTCCGGTATCTGATGCCTGACTGCTCTTCATAGAAAGGCCGGCAGATGCAGCGTTACCTGCTGCGAAGGGTCATCAACCTCGTTCCGGTGCTTGTACTCATCAGCATCATCGTGTTCGCCACGGTCAGGGTGCTGCCGGGCGATCCGGCGCGTCTGCTCGCGGCCGTGGATGAGACCGGCTTCGTCGATCCCGATGTCCTCGCCGCGGTAGAGAAGCGCTACGGGTTGGACAAGCCGCTCACGACGCAGTATTTCGACTGGGTCTGGGGCCTGATGCGCGGCGACTGGGGCGCGTCTCTCATAAGCGGCCAGGACGTGTTTCCGCAGATACGCAGCCGCCTGAGCTTTACGGTGCAACTCGCAGGGCTGTCGTGGCTGCTGTCGCTGCTCATCGGCATACCGATGGGGGCAATATCCGCGCTCCGACGCAACTCCGTAGGAGACATCGCCGTGACGAGCTTTGCGGTGTCGGGCATAGCCCTGCCCAACTTCTGGCTGGGCATGCTCATGATTATCTTCTTCGGTGTATGGCTGGGTTGGCTTCCCACCGGCGGATACACAAGTTACTTAGACAACCCAATCGAATGGGCGCGCAAAATGCTTATGCCCACGATTACGCTGGGTACGGCGCTATCGGCTGTTACCATGCGGCAGATGCGCGCCGCCCTGCTGGAGGTGATGCGGGAGGACTACATCCGCACCGCGCGCGCCAAGGGCCTGATGGAAAGCCGCGTGGTGATGCTTCACGCCATGAAGAACTCGCTGCTGCCGGTTATTACACTCTCCACATTGCAGCTCGGAACGCTGGTTGGCGGAACGGTAGTAACGGAGACGGTGTTCTTTCTGCCGGGCATTGGCAAGTTCATAGTGGATGCGGTGATAGCGAAGGACTTCCTCGTGGTGCAGATGGGGCTGATGATTCTGACGCTGGGGGTGCTGGTCGCCAATCTCATCGCGGATATTTCGTATGCATTCCTGGATCCGCGTATTCGATATGAATAACCGCTTGCCCAAGAGCTTCCCGGATAGAGCAACCTCGTGGTAGAGCAGGTGAACGATAGGATATGAGAGAGCGCGAGCTTACAGAATCAACAGGTAACGAACTTGCCGACCAGGATCTCAACTGGGTTCGCAGAAGCCGCTTCCTCCAGACGCTGAGGGAACTCCTAAGCGTTCGCCTCGCAAAGTTTGGGTTGACCGTGCTCGGTATCGCCGTCATCGCGGCTGTGTTCTCGCCGCTGCTGTCCATGCACGACCCTATTAAAATCAACCCCCGCGACAGCCTGCAAGACCCCAGCGCAGAATACTGGCTGGGCGCGGACCGTCTCGGGCGTGACCAGCTTGCTCGGCTCATCTACGGCGCGCGCGTGTCGCTCATCATTGGCGGCGCGGGCGTGGGCATCGCGGTCGTGGCGGGCATCGCCATCGGCACGATTTCCGGTTGGGCCGGCAAGTGGACAGACGAGATTCTGATGCGGATTATGGACGCGCTCGCCGCATTTCCAAACATCGTGTTTGCTCTTGTGCTGGTGGCGATTACAGGGGGCGCGATGCGTAACATCATTCTCGTGATAGGGCTGGTGTTCACGCCGGCTGTCGCGCGTCTCATACGCGCTCAGGTTCTGTCAGTCAAAGAGCGGGACTACGTGATAGCCGCCGTAGCGCTGGGCGCAAGTCCGGCTCGCATAATATCCTCGCACCTGATACCAAACAGCCTTGCGCCGGTGATAGTTCAGGCGTCAATCGCGTTCGGCGCTGCGATACTGCTTGAGGCATCGCTGAGCTTCCTCGGAGTTGGCGTGAAGCCGCCGACTCCGACTTGGGGCGGCATGCTGCGTCACGCATTCGAGGTTGTTGACCAAGCGCCGTGGCTCACTTTCACGCCGGGCATTACCATTTTCCTTGTGGTACTGGCGTTCAACTTCGTGGGCGATGCCCTGCGGGATACGTTGGATCCGCGGTTGAGGGGCGCTCGATAGACGCCTCGTTAGCTCTGCTTCTCGAAGAAGTCGAGGTCAATGGCGAATGCCGAAGCCAGCATCAGTAGCCGGAAGTCATTGTCGGTGCTGCCGTCCGTGAACTGGACGACGAAGGTGTCGGCGTCTGTGAACATCTCCATCCCGAAGCCGGTCCACTGCTTGGTTACGCGCGCAATCTCTCCGCCGCCTGCGCCTTTGGCAATGAATGTGTGCGGGCGGAAGATGCCGCTGGTAATGCGCGTAATCTCGCGCTCGTTGCCATCGACGAGCGCGAACTTGCGCCCAAGTCCGAATACGCGGTTCAGAGCGCCGACGCGCCTGCCGTCGGAATCGACTCTCAGGTGGGAGCGAAACCAGAAGAAGTCGCGGCTCGCCTTGAGAACGGGAGCGCCGCTGCCGTCCACAACATGAACGGACAATGCGCGATGCGATCCTGCGAATTGACGCGATATGTCCCCCGATTCTTCGTAGGCGTACATGAGTTGCGCGCCGTCAGGCGAATGAACACTGTAACGATTCGCGGTCTCGAACGGAGTGAATATCTCCAGATGCTCGACTTGCTGCCGAATTACGAGCTCTGAGTACCGAGTAAGGTCGGTCATGGCAATCTCCCTGATGTGATGGCGGCGATGTCTTGGACTGCGCCTATGCATCTATTGTATCAAGGAAACAGCCGTTGTATAGAATAAACTGTAAGATAATCTGAGCATTTACTTCATAACTCTAAGCTTTTGATTGACGCTAGGCGTCCACGCGGATTCTGAGTCGCTTGTTGATGCGCCCCTTACTCTCGTGTCCGACCACGCGGATTGTGCCGACCTCGCTTGTGTTGGCGACATGCGTGCCGCCGTCCGCCTGCAAGTCAAGGCCGGTGATGTTCACCGTGCGAACCTCGGTGATGGCGGGCGGCAACAGGTTGATTTTCGTGCGAATCAGGTCCGGGATGGCGAAGGCTTCCTCCCTGGGCAGCGTCTCGATTTCGATGGGACGCGCCGCCTGCACCTCTTCGTTGATGAGCGTTTCCATGCGCTCCGCGAAGTCTGCGGACATGTTCTCAAGCTCGAAGTCCATGCGCGCGCTGCCGGGCTGCATGTTGCCGCCGGTAACCTGTGCGCCGTAGTCGCGCCATACCACGCCGCAGAGGATGTGGAGCGCGGTGTGGGTTCGCATCAGCAGGTAGCGGCGATCCCAATCGAGCGTGCCGTGAACGCTCGCGCCGACAGACGGCAGGTCGCCGTCAATCTCATGCACGAGCTTGCCGTTCTGCCGCGACAGACGCTTCACCGTGTAGGATGCATCGCCTGTGGTGAATGTGCCGCT
This sequence comes from Dehalococcoidia bacterium, assembly GCA_034421195.1. Lineage (GTDB taxonomy): Bacteria > Chloroflexota > Dehalococcoidia > Lucifugimonadales > JADFKI01 > Bin90. Next base: position 7,453 of record DAOUKP010000013.1, on the reverse strand, counting down.
GTCCGCGGGCTGCCCGCCGCCTCCCGGATAGAAGGCGGTTTGGTCAAGCACCACACCCTTAGGCATGGTGTCGATAACGGTCGCGTCGAACTCGCGCAGGTAGCTGTCGTCGTAGCAGAGTATTTCGGTCATGTCTGCCTCTCTTATGGTGATTTCGTTGATCGTATGCCCGTAAAGCGGTTTGCCTTTATGTTTACCCCGCAACCTCCGGCTTCCGCTTCCAGAAGCCCGTTGCCTGCTGGAACGCATAAGCCAGTTGCAGTACGCTGAACTCGCTCTGGTGGCGGCCAACTATCTGCACTCCGACGGGCAAGCCTTCGTCGGTGAATCCGCACGGCACCGATATGGCGGGATGCCCGGTCGCCGTGATGTAGTAGCAGGAGCGCATCCAGTCGATGTATGTCTCCATCTGCACGCCGTTGACCTCAGTCAGATACGGCTGCGTAACATCGAAGGGCGGATGTTGGCTGACGGGGAAGACCATGAACTCGTAGGTCTCCATGAATTTGCGGACGCGCTCGAACAGCGCGGCGCGCTTGACCTCCGCCATTCCGACATCGGCGGCGTTGAGCTTCATGCCCTCTTCGATGTTCCATATCACGGTGTCTTTGAGTTGGTCGCGGTGGTTCTTGAGCAGCTCCGCGCGCGTTGCCGCCATGCCCGCGGCTCGCATCATCATAAAGACTTCGTTGGCGTCGTTGAAGTCCGGGCATGCTTCGTCTATGTCGCAGCTCAGCTCCCCGAAAGTGCCGCGCTGACTTTCGATGACCGACACGATACGCGGGTCAACAGGCAAGCCTCCCATGTCGCTGCTCCACGCGATGCGGACGCCGTTGAAGTCGCGCTCCAGCGAGTGCGTGAGCGGATTGAAGGCTTCACCTGCGTCCGTTAGCGCGACAGGGCAGCGCGCGTCGGGTCCGGCGATTGCGCTGAGCATCAACGCGGTGTCCTGCACGGTGCGCGCCATCGGCCCCTGCACCGCAAGGGCTGACCACGGCGTCTGCGAGGGCCAGACCGGAACGCGCCCGATTGCAGTGCGGAACCCTACGATGTTGCAGAAGTTGGACGGGTTTCGCAGGGAACCGCCGAGGTCGCTGCCGTCCGCGATTGGCACCATACCGCAGGCAAGCGCCACCGCCGCCCCGCCGCTGCTGCCGCCGCAAGTCTTCGTCAGATCGTAGGGGTTCAGTGTCGCGCCGAAAACCTCGTTGAAGGTCTGAGAGCCTGCGCCGAACTCCGGTGTGTTTGTCTTGCCAACTGAGATTGCTCCAGCCTGCTTCAGCCGCTCAACAAGTAGCATGTCCTGCTGCGGTATATGCTCGGCGAAGACTGGCGAGCCGTAGGTGGTACGGACACCTGCCGTGTCAACGAGGTCCTTGTGGGCGACCGGCAAGCCGTGCAGCACACCGACATCATCGTCGCGTTGCAGTGTCTCGTCCGCAGCCTTCGCGCCCTCCAGCGCCTGTTCCGGATGGTAGGTTACGATGGCGTTGACCTTGGGGTTCACGCGGTCAATCTGCGCCAGATGCGCCTGCATCACTTCCACGCAGGAGATGTCTCTGCTGCGGATGCTCTTTGCCATCTCTACGGCGGTCATGAAGTTGATGTCGGTGTTGGGCATAGTTCAGGTCTCCGTAATGGTAGGTATGTCGCATGGTTTAGAGAACGACGATTTGTAGCGGCAGTCATGCGCTTACTCTGACGAAGTGCCTTTCGTTGAATGTTACGATTTGCTCTGCGTTGCCTTTGACGGCGGCGTATGCGATCAGCCCGTCGTATATCGTTCCTCCACGAATGTTCAGGCGCACGAGTTGCTCCAAAGCGGCGATATGTTCGTCTGCGTCAAGCGTTACAATCTCGAAGAATGGCAGCATTCTATTGGCGATTATCTCCATTACCTGGGACGAAGTATATCGCGGATGGCGGTTCATTCCTGTTAGAACCTTGTACACCTCAGATAGAGTATGGGAGCTTATAATACCGTCTATTTCGCCCGTCTCTGCTCTATTGAGCCAAGGCAGCGCCCTATCGTGAGAGGTGTGAGACTGCACTACCGCCGCTACTACGACAGAAGTATCTAGCGATGTCCTCAACGGTACATACCTCCCCATACATGTACGCTGTACGCTTCGCGCCCCCATTGGATTGCGTCCTTATATGGATCAATCACTTCGCCTTCGTCATCACGCAGCGCCCTCACTTCTCCGTCTTCGTCGCGTATCAACTCGGCGTCGTCGAACTCTTCGCCCAGCCAGACGTCGAACACATCCCAGCGGTGTATCAGAACGCCGTCCTTGTTCACCAGCCTGGGCCTTTCGCGGGACGGATGCAGGGTCACCGTGTCGCCTTTCACATCCGCTTCGACCGCGATTTTGACGCCCGGCTTCAGTCCCAGTTGCTTGCGAATCTTTTTAGGTATGCAGATGCGCCCCGAAGCGTCCATTTTCACTTCAAATTTCTTGCCCATCGTGTCCACCTGCTTGGCTCATATTCGTTAGGTAAATCAACCGTGCCACCAATCCCATTCTAGCGCACATCACGCCGACGTATGGGTTATGTTACCTGCTCCCAGTCGCGCAGCAGCCTGTGGGCGGCGTTATGCCCCGGCGCGCCGGTGACTTCGCCGCCGGGATGGGCGCCTGCGCCGCACATGTACAGCCCCTCGATTGGTGTTCGATAGCCTGAGATACTGCGGCTCCCGCGCCCCGCGAACATCTGCTGCGAGGTGATGTCAAGGTGGCGTATGTTGCCGTCCGTCAACCCGACGCGCTCTTCGAGTTCGACGGGCGTGAACAGCTCCCAGTCGATCATCACATCACGGAAGTTCGGCGCGTACTGCGCTATCGTATCTATCAGGTGCTCGCCGACCGCCTGCCGCGCGCCCTGCCATGTGCCTTCGCGCAGCTGCACTGGCGCGTACATCGACCAGACGGACATCACATGCTTGCCCGGCGGCGTCAGCGTGTCGTCATACACGGTCGGAATCTGAATGAACATTATTGGGCTGCTCGACGGCCTGCCCGCCTTGGCGTCATCCCAGCTCCGCTCGAAATACTCGACAGACGGGCAGACACGAGTGTATGCCAGAGCCTTCGGATCGTAGTCTTGCCCCAGGTACGCCGAGAAGTCCGGCAGCTCATCGAGGGCTGCGTGGAATTTGAGGAACGATGTGTTCGTCTTGGCGCGGCGTATGTCGTCCAGCAGGGCGGACGGCACATCGTCTGCGTCCATCAGCGATAGGAATGTGCGCTTGGGGTCGGCGTTGGACAGCACGGCGTCCGCATATATGCGCTCGCCGTCCGCGAGCAGCACGCCGTTTGCCCTGCCGTTGGTCGCGAGTATCTGCTGCACCTCGGCATTGAGTCGAATCTCCACGCCGTGCGCCTCGGCGGAACGCGCCATTGACTGCGTGATTGCGCCCATGCCGCCCTTGGGGATGCCGAAGTTCTCGTCGGGCGTGAGGATGTCGCTGCGGATGTAGCCGACAGCCATGATGCTGCCCGGCGCACGAACATCGCCCGCGTCCTGCGCGTCTATGAAGCAGGCGCGCACCAGCGGCGACTCGAAGTGCTCCTCTACAAGGTCTTTCATGCTGCCGGTGAGCATGCGCTCGAAAATTGGCTCGTCGGGCGTGCCGCGCACATCGGCGGCGATTTCGGCAAGCGTGGGCGGGTCTGTCAGGAAGTAGCGCTGTATGATGCCGCCTGCTCGCTCCCAAAACGCTACCCAGTCGTGATAGCGCGCGCCGTCCGCTGGGGATATGCGCGCGATGCTCTCGGCGGTGCGCTCGTCGTCGTGCCAGCGCATCACATGATTGCCGCCCGGCAACGGGCTGAAGCTCACCGGGTCCATCTCGTAAATCTCAAGCCCATGCTTACGGAGTTCCAAGTCGTTGATGACCTTCTCATGCAGCATGTGGCAGATATACGAGCAACTCGAAACGCGGAATCCGGGGAAAAGCTCCTCCGTGATGCAGGCGCCTCCCACGAAGTCGCGGCGCTCCAAAACCAGCACGCTGTTGCCCTGCCGAGCGAGATAGTTGGCGGCGACGAGTCCGTTGTGTCCGCCGCCTACGACGATTGCTGAGTATTGCCCTGCCATGTATCTTCCCCCTTGCTGTAACAGCCCGTATTTCGCTATTGAAAGCCTAACATGGCAGACTGAGTTTGCAAACGCGTACTGTGCGCTATCAGTGGCATCAGATTCTGGTTATTCAGCCGACTAAGAGAAAGCCTGCGCTGTGATACAATCCCGTATCATAACCAAAGCATACACAAAGAAATCGGCGCTGCCGACGGAGAGATTATGAGCTTTCAGAATTATGACATTGCGATAATCGGAGCGGGCATCATCGGGCTTGCGACTGCCATGCGACTGGCCCATGAGTATCCTCGCTACAAGATAATCGTGCTGGAGAAGGATGGCGAGGTCGCGCAGCACCAAACAGGGCACAACAGCGGCGTCATCCACGCCGGCATCTACTACGCCCCCGGCTCGCAGAAGGCGAATTTCTGCTCAACCGGCGGCAGGGCGCTGCGACAGTTCTGCGACGAGCGCGGCATCGAGTACGAGATGTGCGGCAAGGTCATTGTCGCCATCAACGACGAGGAAGTGCCGCGCCTGCAGGACCTGTTGGAGCGCGGCACCGCCAACGGTGCAGAGGGCTTGGAGATGGTCGGGCCTGAGCGTCTCGCCGAGCTTGAGCCTTACGCCGCCGGAGTCCAGGCGATATTCTCGCCGAACACGGGCATCATCGACTTCAAGAAGGTGTCGCAGGCTTACGCCATAGAGTTCGGCGAGAACGGCGGCGACCTGCTGCTGAACACCGCCGTTCACGGCATCGCGCGCCGCGACAACCAGATGTACCTAGAGACATCGCGTGGGGAGATTGCGGCACGGCATATCATCAACTGCGCCGGACTGCAAGCCGATCAGGTGGCGCGCATGATGGGCGCTGACCCTGGGCTGCGAATCATCCCGTTCCGCGGCGAGTACTTCTCGATTAAGCCCGAGCGTCAGTACCTCGTCCGCAGCCTGATATACCCGGTGCCTGACCCCAGCCTGCCCTTCCTAGGCGTCCACTTCACCAAGCGAATTACCGGCGGTGTGGAGGCGGGACCCAACGCCGTGCTCGCCTTCGCGCGAGAGGGCTACACCAAGACGAGCTTCAGCCTCAGCGACACGCTCGGCACATTCACATATCCTGGCTTCTGGAAGATGTCGCTGTCCCACTGGAAGAGCGGATTGGATGAGCAGCACCGCTCGCTGCGAAAGTCGCTGTTCCTGAAGTCGTTGCAGACGCTCGTGCCGTCAATCGAGATGGACGACCTGAGTGAGCCGGGCGCGGGAGTGCGCGCGCAGGCTGTGGACAACAACGGCAACCTGCTTCAGGACTTCGCCATCTCCGAGACAGAGAATGCCATCCATGTACTCAGCGCGCCCTCGCCGGGCGCGACCTCGTCGCTGACAATCAGCCGCTACATCGTGGATATGGCGGTGGGGGCGTTCGGGTTGGAGGAGTAGCGCAATTGGCAACAACCGGAAGAGACGAAATTGAGAACCCAAGACGCGCGTCCGTATGGAGTGTCTCCGAGGGATGGCTTACAGCATACTTCCTGCTGTTCACAATCCAGTTTATCGTCGGCGTGTCGCTGATAGTCTGGTATGAGACTTCCGTGATAACTCAAGACACTCCTGCTGAAACACTGATGAACATCTTCTGGAGAGCGGGGCCTATCCCGGTTCTATCCGCTTCGACATCATACATATTCGCGGAAGGAGGAAGGCTGACGATGGTAATATCCAACTGGGTGGAGAGAAAGCTTGAAGAGCGCAGGATAAATCGCGAGCAGGCGCTCATCAAACAAGGCTTTGAGCAAGGCCGTGCTTACGAGCGCAAGCTAATGGAATCCGAAGTCAATGGCGATGACATTGACGAGTCCCAGCCGGAAGATGAAGAAAACAGGAGATAGCTTCCATAATGAAAATCGCATATGCATTCCGACGCAGCACATACTATCCGTTCGAAGCGGGCGCGGCGTGGTCGCTGCCGGATGAGCGCGCTCTGCCCGACTATCTCGGCAAGGTGCGCGATATCGGCTTCGACGGCATCGAACTTGGCTTGGACAACTTCCTGTCGAACGGCGGGCTTGATGTCGATGAGAGCAAAGTCAATGAGGTCAAGAAGCGGCTCGACGACAATGGCACGCCTTGCGTTGCCATTCGCGCGGGCGGCGCGCTCTGTTACCCGCAGACGGCTGGACACAACAGAAAACGCCTCGAAAAGTCGGTCGAGGTCGCTGCCACTCTCGGCGCGGAAATCGTGAACACCGCGCTCAGCGGTCCGCCGCAGAACCGCATGCTTGATACGGGACCGTCGGGCGCGCCCGAGTCGCACGGCTCCAGCCAGATGGCGTCCGAGGAAGACTTCATTCGCACGGCGCAGGCTCTCCGCGAGGTGGGCGCGATGGCGGGCGACAATGGCATCGACATCACGGTGGAGGTGCATCAGCACTCCATAGCCGACAACAGCTGGTCAACGCTGCATCTGCTGGAACTCGCCGACAGCCCCTTCGTGCATGCCAACCCTGACCTGGGCAATGTGCTGTGGAACTACGACGTGCCGGAAGAGACGATGGAGCAGTGCGTATCCGCGCTCGCGGGGCGCTCCAAGTACTGGCACTGCAAGTCGCTCAATCGCGTGCATGTGCCGGAGCTTGACCACTCGTACTACATCCGCGTGCCGCTGCCCGACGGCGACATAGACTACCGCTTCGCCATATCCGCGATGGTGGAGGCGGGCTACGACGGCTATCTTGCCATCGAGGGCGCGAACACCGGCGACCAGCTCTACAAGGACAGGCGCAGCGTCAACTATGTGCGGAGCATACTCGCGGAGCTTGAGGCGTAGTAGGCCGTAGTAGGCAAAAGTTTCATAAAAGTCTAAAAACACCCTCTTAAATCGTTGACAGGCTCAATCTGGTGGTGTAGTCTAACTGTTACCGCAATCGCGGATGCACCTTAACAACTGGATAGTGGAAGAGAACACACAACGTTTAGAGTTTGATCCTGGCTCAGGACGAACGCTGGCGGTGCGCCTAATGCATGCAAGTCGAACGGGCAATGGGGTTTCGGCCCCGGCGCTAGTGGCAGACGGCTGAGTAACACGTAAGTGATCTGCCCCGGAGCGGGGGATAATCCGGAGAAATCCGGCCTAATACCCCGTACGTTCATGTGGTTAAGGCTACATGAAGAAAGGTTTCGACCGCTCTGGGAGGAGCTTGCGGCCTATCAGGTAGTTGGCGGGGTAATAGCCCACCAAGCCGAAGACGGGTAACCGATGTGAGAGCATGATCGGTCAGAGGGGGACTGAGACACGGCCCCCACTCCTACGGGAGGCAGCAGCAGGGAATCTTGCGCAATGGGCGAAAGCCTGACGCAGCGACACCGCGTG